>NZ_JANAVE010000009.1:0-228618 GCF_024213315.1 Paenibacillus sp. A3M_27_13 | reverse complement strand
TGGGGGTGGAAGTGCAGTAATGCATGGAGCTGACCAATACTAATCGGTCGAGGGCTTATCCTAAATAAAACGCAAATGAGTTTCGGATCCAGTTTTCAGGGTGTAACCTTGAAATTGCGCTTGATATTCCAAATCACTTTGTTGATTTAAAGAATAACTTGCGGAATTTTGCTAAGCGAGTCCATTTATATGGAGAGATACCCAAGTGGCTATAAGGGGACCCTCTGCTAAGGGGTTAGACTGCGAAAGTGGTGCGAGGGTTCGAATCCCTCTCTCTCCGCCATTTAGGACAAGCTAGCGAAATATTATGTTATGGCGGTGTAGCTCAGCTGGCTAGAGCGTACGGTTCATACCCGTGAGGTCGGGGGTTCGATCCCCTCCGCCGCTACCATACATACCCAGGAGGCTTAGCTCAGCTGGGAGAGCATCTGCCTTACAAGCAGAGGGTCGGGGGTTCGATCCCCTCAGCCTCCACCATTGTGCCGGTGTAGCTCAACTGGTAGAGCAACTGACTTGTAATCAGTAGGTTGGGGGTTCAAGTCCTCTCGCCGGCACCATTTTTGAATTTTGAAAAATCTAGGGAACTGTGGTGTAGAGGCCTAACATGCCTGCCTGTCACGCAGGAGATCGCGGGTTCGAATCCCGTCAGTTCCGCCATTTTTCAATTCAATAGTTTTTCCGTACTAAAGTGGGAAGGGGTATCCCTCCGCACTTTATTTTTTTGTTAATGGGTATGGCTCGGTAGCTCAGTCGGTAGAGCAGAGGACTGAAAATCCTCGTGTCGGCGGTTCGATTCCGTCCCGAGCCACCTTTATATGGAGGATTAGCGAAGTGGCCAAACGCATCAGACTGTAAATCTGCTCCCTTACGGGTTCGGTGGTTCGAATCCATCATCCTCCACCAGTTTTACGAGCCATTAGCTCAGTTGGTAGAGCACCTGACTTTTAATCAGGGTGTCGAAGGTTCGAGTCCTTCATGGCTCATCAGAAGTCATCAACTATAGGTTGATGGCTTTTTTTGTATTGTTTTAAGTTATGTTTTTATATAGCTTTTTTATTTTACGGTATCGACAGGTTATAATGAGTTCATTATGTTCGCTCAGTGCTTATTCTATATTCTAAAAAAAGTGAAGTGGTGATCGCGTGACTCTGGATACAGAATGGATTCAGCAACAGCTTCAGAATATTATTCAAGCGCCTTTTACCATAGTGCCTTGGTGCCCGGAAATGATGGCAGAGGGAGAGACAGCCGATTCAGTTATTCCGGATAGATCGTTTGTCCGTGACAACAAGTTATATTTTCCGTTTCGTGCGTCGGCAGGTGAACTGGCTGCCTTTGTGGTAGAGGCCAGATATTTGACGGATCGAGAACGGAAACTGGTAGAAGCGCTATTGGGGAACATGGAGCAGGTCTGGCAGAACGGTCCACAATTGTCGGACAACCCGATTTATAGCGAGGAAGAGCGGATGAATCGTTTTGGACAATGGCTCATACAGCAGGCTGCCAATTTAAACAGGGAAGAAGAGGTTCCTGATGAATTGCAGCTTCGTGATTCGCTATCAGCGTGTATGGTTCCGATTTTACTGAATGGCGAGGGAACACAGGAGGGGGCTATTACTTATACGCAGCTTCATCGATTGTTCGCAAGCTATTTTGGAGGGGATGTGCTGCTTACACCATTGGACGAACAGTCTTGGCTGATTATGGCTAAAAAGGAGCTTTTATTAGGTGCGGACGATGAACGGGATAAAGACACTGAGTCCAGGGATGCAGATTTTACGGAATCGCTGGAGGAGGTTCTTACGGCTTTTAGCTTGGGCCTATATGAGCTTATTGCGAATGAGTGGGTGGGTGTATTCCATTTGGCGGTTTCTAAGCCTTCGATCCCTTTGCAAAGTCTTCCCCAAGAGCTGAATTTGTTATGGGAGACGATACATCTGGGCAAGATTTTTCATGTAACAGAGCACATCCACTTTTCATGGGAGCTTCATTTAGAAAGGCTGTTAAACCGCATTCCCAAGGAACAACGCGTACTATTTTTAGAGCAGGTAATGAAATCATCTGTCATACTGGAAGACTCAGAAACGATGGCTACATTAGATATCTTTTTTCAGTTGGATTGTAATGTGAGTGAGACAGCTAAGCGTCTGTATGTGCATCGAAATACGTTGATTTACCGTTTGGACAAGATCAAACAGGAGACCGGATTGGACGTGCGGACGTTTAATGATGCGGTTTTGGTCAAGCTCTATCTCCTATTGTACAAAGTGACAAAAAGGAAATAGCATCTTTGTGCAGTTTGCGAATAGCCACGCTACAAGGACTAGGGTAAGATACAAGTAAGAAATGTATTCGATTTCATAACTCGATCTTAGGAGGCAAAAGCTATGGCTGGTGTACGTTTAGAGCATATTTTCAAGCAATATCCGGGTGCAGATAAAGCTACGGTTGTTGATGTCAATTTGGACATTCGAGATAAAGAATTCCTCGTATTGGTTGGTCCCTCCGGTTGCGGGAAGTCTACTACACTTCGTATGATTGCTGGTCTGGAGGAAATTTCAGATGGTAAATTGTACATTGGGGATCGTGTTGTGAACGACGTGGCTCCAAAGGACCGCGATATCGCGATGGTATTCCAATCCTACGCCCTGTATCCGCACATGAGCGTGTACCAGAACATGGCGTTCGGTCTGAAACTGCGCAAAGTTAAGAAAGAAGAAATCGACAAGAAAGTACGCGAAGCTGCCAAAATACTCGATATCGAGCACTTGCTGGAACGTAAACCTAAGGCGCTGTCCGGTGGTCAACGCCAACGTGTCGCTCTGGGCCGTGCGATTGTCCGCGATCCTCAAGTCTTCCTGATGGATGAGCCGCTCTCCAACTTGGATGCTAAACTTCGTGGTCAAATGCGTGCTGAAATCACTAAACTGGTTAAACGCCTTGAAACCACTTGTATCTATGTAACACATGACCAAATTGAAGCCATGACGATGGGTGATCGGATTGTCGTTATGAAGGATGGTATCATTCAACAAGCTGCATCCCCGGATGAACTGTACAACCGTCCAGTGAATCTGTTCGTTGCTGGTTTTATCGGCTCTCCTACGATGAACTTTATCACAGGTCAGCTGGTTGAAAAAGAAGGTGCATTGCATTTTACTGCGCCGGGTCTGGATCTGTTCGTACCAGAAGGTAAAGGACAGATTTTAAAAGCGAAGGGCTATATCGGCAAAGATGTGATCTTGGGTATCCGTCCTGAGGATATTCATGAAGAGCCTGTATTCTTGGAGGCTTCTCCGAATACAATCTTTACATCCACTGTGGATGTAACAGAAAATCTCGGTCATGAAATGCTGTTGTACCTGAGCGGTGCCGGAAATGATACGATTATTGCCCGTGTAGACGGACGCTCCAATACTCGTGATGGTGTCAAAGCGAAGTTGGCTGTTGATATGAACAAGGTTCATATTTTTGATAAGGAATCGGAATTGAGTATTCTGGTTGGCGAATAAAATTTGCCTCTGGAAGAGAGTCGCAGTTTTCCCCAAGCGGAGAACTGCGACTCTTTTTGTATATCGCATACGGCTACTAGCTTCGGCATTGCATTCATTGGAAAATTCCGATACGATGGGTACAATGGTACAGGTCTAGATGCAGGCAAGGTTCGTTGGCAAGGGTCCTAGATGGGATCAATCCAGCTGTCGGAATAGAGTTAGCCTGGAACCATAGTGTTAAATCAAATGGAGTGTGGATTGATGCAGTGCAGCATAGACTGGCGTTGGGCTGTATGGTTAATAGGGTAAAGCTACATAAATCAAATGACGTATAGAATCCGGTGTTGCAGATGAAGGGGAGAATACAATGGCTAAACAGGTAAAGGTATCCGAGCTTGTACAGCAGTTTCAAATGGAAGTTATTTCTGGTGAAAAAGGTCTGCGAAGACTGATCACAGTGGATGATTTGAATCGCCCAGGTCTGGAGATGGCCGGGTATTTTGAATATCATACACAGGAGCGGGTACAGCTTCTGGGAAGGTCTGAGTTGGCTTTTCTGGGGATGCTTCCTCCTGAGGAGCGTCGGGATCGGATGGAGCGTCTGTGTACAGAGCTGACTCCATGCATTATTATCACACGTGGTCTGGAGGTACCGGCTGAGCTAGTGGAGGCGAGCGCAGAGCGAGATATTCCTGTACTGCGCACTAATATGGCGACGACGATTTTATCAAGCCGCATCACAGGCTTTCTCGAAAGAAAGCTGGCTCCTACGGCGACTATTCATGGTGTACTGTGTGACGTGTATGGCGTGGGAATGCTTATCACAGGAAGTAGCGGAATTGGTAAAAGTGAAACGGCACTGGAACTGGTTAAACGTGGACATCGCTTGGTAGCAGATGATGCGGTAGAAATTCGGCAAACGTCCGATTTTCAGCTGCATGGTACGGCACCTGAGCTGATCCGTCACCTCTTGGAAATTCGTGGCGTGGGCATTATTAATGTGATGACGCTGTTTGGTGCTGGCGCAGTTCGTAATAACAAGCGGATTACATTGGTTGTTCGTCTGGAGGCATGGCAGCAGGACAAGCAGTATGACCGTCTTGGTCTCGATGAGGAAACGACACGCATTATTGATACAGATGTTCCACTGGTTACAATCCCAGTTCGTCCGGGCCGAAACTTGGCTGTTATTATCGAGGTGGCGGCGATGAACTATCGTTTGAAACAAATGGGCGTTAATGCAGCCCTGCAATTTACAAACAAGCTGACTGCTACGATTTCTGAAGATATGGAAGAGATGGATTAAGGTTTGTTCGTTTGCAAGGAAGAACGAGGAGTGAGAGAAACATATGTCAACGGCAACATTACTGCTGAATCCGATCGCTTTTTCAATCGGGGCAATCAAGGTCCACTGGTATGGGCTTATTTTGGGGCTGGCGGCGCTTGTGGGTTTATATCTCGCCATCCGTGAAGGAAAAAGATTCGGTATTCCGCAGGACTTTTTTATGGATATGCTGCTTCTGGGTGTTCCATCAGCTATTATTGGAGCGCGTATTTATTATGTAGCCTTCAAATGGGAAGACTACCGAGATAATCTATGGGATGTTTTCAAAATTTGGAACGGCGGTATTGCGATATACGGTGCCTTGATCGGGGCCATTATATGTGCGGTCATTTATTTCCGGTATAAAGGGTATAACTTCTGGCGTATCGCTGATATTTGTGCACCAGGCCTACTGATCGGTCAAGCGATTGGACGCTGGGGTAATTTTGTCAATCAGGAAGCCTACGGTGGACCGACGGAAGAAACATTTTTGCGAAATCAGCTCCATCTGCCGGATTTCATTGTGAATCAGATGAACGTTAACGGGGTTTTCCATCACCCTACATTTTTATATGAATCACTGTGGAGTATTGTCGGTGTGATTTTGCTGCTCGTCATTCGTCGTATGAAATTTGTACGTGCAGGCGAAATGTTTGCGTTTTACTTCATTTGGTACTCGATTGGCCGCTTTTTCATCGAGCGTGTACGGACGGATAGTTTGGCTTTTCAGGGACCAGATTGGCTGGCTTCCTTTGTGAATGCTTTGTGGTCTCCTATGGTGTGGTTAGGGTTTGAACCAGGGCATCTGGACCCGAGTTACGGTAATGTACGGATCTCGCAATTGCTGCCTATTTTCATTGTGGTAGCCGCTGTGATTTTCATTTTGGTTCGTCGCCGGAAGGGCACATCTGTTGCTCGGTATAGCGATCCGATTATCTCCAGCAAAGCGGGGATTGATCAGGTACCTGACGTGACGCCAGAACAGGTATCCCGTCCAGGACAGGGCGCGGTTCCTCCAACAGCTACGACGGATAAGCTACCTAAGGAAGACACGGACGAGGACAAGAAGGAGCATCTATGATAAATACGATTTTGTTTGATTTAGACGGCACCATCATGGATACGAATGAGTTGATTATCAGCACATTTCTACACATTTTGAATCATCCGGATGCTGATCCGCTGACGCGGGAGCATATTATTCCTCATATGGGTGGAACGCTGGACGATCAACTCCGTACTTTTTCGGGATTAACGGATGTATCTGGGTTAGTTAAGGACTACCGTGCTTATAATCAGATTCATCATGATCAAATGGTGAAGCCATTTCCATATGTCATTGAGGTTATTCAGGAGTTGCGTGCGCGAGGAATTAAGCTGGGGGTTGTGACAACCAAAATACGACCATCCACGTTACGTGTACTTAACCTGTTCAATCTGACCTCCTCTATGGACTATATTGTGACGGTAGACGATGTGGAGCATCCAAAGCCACACGCTGAGCCAGTGCTCAAGGCATTGGCAGGTTTGAATGCTGAAGCAGAGCATACATTGATGGTCGGAGACAGTTCTTTTGATATTTTGTCAGCTCAGGCAGCAGGTGTGAAATCGGCTGGTGTAGCTTGGTCGCTCAAGGGTGAGGAAACTCTGCGCGGATATGGGCCAGACTACATGTTGCATGATATGCGGGATTTGCTGAAGCTGGAGCTTCAAGGTGTCAATGTATCGTGAGAAAGGTGAACCGCTATCCTGTAGAAGGTCCCAATGCGTTGTGGCAGATTTATCGGACGGTGAGCCGCTGGAAAGGCATTAAGAACTTTATTTTTATACAGATTGCCCGGTATTGTCCTGTGCTTTCTCTGAAAAACGTCATTTACCGCAGAATGCTGGGGATGAAGGTGGGGCAACATGCGGCCTTCGGCCTGATGGTGATGGTAGATGTTTTTTTTCCGGAGCATATTACGATAGGGAACAATTCGGTCATTGGATATAACACGACGATACTGGCTCACGAATACCTCATAGAGGAGTATCGTATCGGTAAAGTGGTGATTGGTGATCATGTGTTGATCGGCGCCAACACAACCATTTTGCCGGGTGTGACCATCGGTGACGGAGCTATCGTAGCGGCCGGAGCGGTCGTGCATAAAGACGTGCCCGCAGGTGCATTTGTGGGTGGCAATCCGTTACGTGATTTAAGACGCTCTGGTGTGAATGAGCAGTAAATAGCACAATAGAAAGGCCCCTTATGTATTAAGGGGTCTTTCTTGCATTGTTTTTCTGTATAATAAGTGGGGTAATGCATGTTAATTATGTTTAAAAATTGATAACAGACATATTTGCAAGGCGATATGGGAGCGTGTTGATTTGGTCAAAAAAGAACGTATACCAGAGCTTGATATTTACCGGGGAATATTAATTGCAGCCGTTGTTACCATTCATGCGACTTCAATGGCTTTAATTGATGCGCGTCATTCTCTATTGTTTTATCCTTTTTTATTTTTAAATGTGTTTAGTAGCTTTGCAGTGCCCGTATTTATTTTTGTGAGCGGGTTTGTTTTATTTTACAATTATGTTGATAGGCCGCTTCGTGGTAAGAATATGCTTATATTTTTCCGAAAAAGACTGATGTTTATTGTGTTACCGTACGTTTTGTTTTCTCTTGTGTATTATTTGACCTTGGTAACACGTGGGTTGATGCCGCTCAGTGATCTTCCGCTCGTGCTGTTAACGGGAAAGGCATACACGCATTTGTATTATGTCATCATCATCATCCAATTTTATTTGGTCTTTCCGCTGTTGCTGTGGGGAGTGCAGCGTTTATGCCATTCGATATCGAGTCCACGGAGAGCAGCCTTTGTCATTTTGATAGTAGGGTTAGTCATTCAATGGGGGTTTGTATTGCTGAACAAATACGTTTGGCAAGAGGAAAGAGGAAGTCTTGCGATTACGTATATCAGTTATTTTGCCTTGGGTGCAGCTGTAGCAATTGGATATGAAGGGTTTAAAAAGTGGCTTTTACCGGTGTCAGGTACGGCAATTAGTCGCAGTCAGTTGATCAGTTGGTGGGGCTTGTGGGTGGCTTGGCTACTCCTGGGTATAGCTTATGTGCAAATATGGTTTGTAGCATACCGCAAAGCCATCTATGCAGACTCGCTGATCTATGAACTGCTCCATAATGCATATGCCCTCGTCTCTGCGCTGGTGCTGTTTCAGTTCTCGGTCTTATTATATCGTCATACTAACGATAGGTTGCGAATGTTAATCAGTTGGCTGGGGGCATGCTCATTCGGCATTTATTTACTTCACCCAGCGTTATTGCGGGTGTATCGCAAGTTAGATTTCCAAGGAACGCCGGTAGAATATATCTTCTCTGTTGCGGGTGGATGGTTGTTGGCGCTGTTTGGCTCATGGCTGATTGTGACGTTGTGTTTTCGATATGTACCATTTGCATGGATCGGTTTGGGCACGGTTCCAAAGTTTCCTTCCCGGAGTAAAGAGAACAGATAAATAGCTAAATATTTTGATTTGGACTGTTAGCTTAAAGCTGGCAGTCTTTTTTTAGAGTACAGAATTTATAAGTTTTCAGTGGAGCTGAACAACTCTATATGCACAAAAATTACCGTAAGCGCGGTCTTGCTCCGGAGAATACGTTGATAGATGTTTTTCATATAGGATTCATGTATTTTGCATTGGATAAAATATAGAGAGGGGCAGCCACTTGGCGAATCCGTAAAAAAAAGGGCTGCGCTGTTCGGTTGACGTTCACAAGTAGGACATGATAATATATCGAATATACTTTAGTTTGTTAGCACTTTACCATGATAAAGATATTGTGAAATCATGAGGTGATAGAGATGTCTAAGCCAAAAGGATTTGAGATCCCTGTAGGGGTTCGAGATTATCTTCCGCGTGCAGTGTCGAAGCTGCGGGCCATTGAACTGAATGTACTCGAATGCATGGAGCGTTGGGGTTACCGCCAGATTATGACGCCTACGATGGAATACTACGATACGGTGGGAGTGGCTAGTTCTACTTCCGATCGGAAGCTGTTTAAATTGCTCAATAACCGGGGAACCACGTTGGTGCTGCGATCGGATATGACCGCTCCGATTGCACGGGTGGTATCTTCGTTGCTAAAGGAAGAGGAAGTACCACTCCGACTTTCCTATCACGCAAATGTATTTCGGGCGATTGAGGAAGAAGCAGGAAGAGAAGCGGAGTTTTTTCAGACGGGTGTGGAGCTGGTGGGTGATGATTCGCCTGAGGCTGATGCAGAAGTTGTAGCATTGGCAATTGCATCATTACAGGCAGCAGGGGTGACCTCTTTTAAAATTGCCATGGGGCATGTGGGATTCCTGAACGGCTTATTTGAGGAAATCATTCCCGGCCGTCAGGCTGAACAACAAGCGCTAAAGGAACTGTTGCTCAGTCGTGATGTAGTGGGCTACCGAACAGCGATTGAAGCTTTGGGCTTGGCTCCCGAACATCGGGATAAGCTGGAAGCTATTCTTCGGTTGCGCGGTGGAAAAGAAATTTGTGACCAGGCTACCCGTCTTAGTGTGGAGCAGCAGACGATTCAATCCATTGCACATTTGTGCGAGGTGTGGGAAGTGCTGGAGGCTTACGGCGTATCTGAGCATGTGTTAATCGACCTTACCATGATCGGGGATTTCTCATATTATACAGGAATGACTTTTGAGGGCTATGCAGCGGAGATTGGGTTCCCGGTATGCAACGGAGGCCGCTATGACAATCTGCTTCAGCAGTTTGGTCGATCCGTACCTGCAACGGGATTTGCATTGAAGACGAACCGGATCGTCGATGGTGTGGATGGTATCCAAATGGAGACGAAGCTTCCTGTACTTATCCGTTATGACGCACAGGGACGCCAAGAGGCGTTATCCGCAGCGGCACAGCTACGCGCAATAGGCCTTACGGTAGTGACAGGGCTCACGGGCGGAACGGAAGATCGACGTCGTGAACAGCATGGCCTGTACGCAGAGGTATACAGCTATACAGCCGAAGGAAGACAGCCAGTACAAAGGAGAGAATTGCCATGACGGAAACGTTGAAGGTAGCCATGCCAAAGGGACGGATTTATAAGCAGGCTTCCGAGCTGTTTCGCCAAGCGGGGGTTCCGATTCCACTGGATGTGGACGAAACGCGTAAACTGGTCATTCCACTGCCTGAGCTAGGCATGGAATTTATTATGGCGAAGCCCGTCGATGTTCCTACGTACGTAGAGTACGGGGCGGCGGACATCGGCATCGTGGGCAAGGATGTTTTGCTGGAAGAAAACAAGGATGTGTATGAACTGCTGGATCTGGGGATTGCCCGTTGTCGGATGTCGGTGATTGCTTTACCAGATTGGCAGCCAGGTATTCGTCAGCGGGTCGCTACAAAATATCCGAACGTGGCTTCCCAGTATTTTCGGGAGCAAGGTCAACAGGTGGAGGTTATTAAGCTGAATGGCTCCATTGAACTGGCGCCGTTAATTGGTCTGGCAGACCGTATTGTTGATATGGTGGAAACGGGGCAAACCTTGCGGGAGAACGGATTAGTCGAGCAGATCAGCATACTGGATATTACCAGTCGTCTGATTGCCAATCGGGTCAGCTACCGGATGAAAAACGGCCCGATTCAGGCGTTGTGTGACCGATTGCATCAGGTGATTCCAAATGCGGTGGCACCCCGTGAATAAATGAACTAAAGGAATAAGCCAATGGTTACAGGGCATTCTGCAAGCTGCAAGTAAGGGGGAATGGACAAATGAAGATCGTATCAGCCCGTGATTTCAGCCTCCAACGGGAGGTGGATTACGGCACACCTGAGCAAAATGAGGCTGTGCGTACCATTATTCATTCGGTACGCCAAGAGGGGGATGAGGCTGTCCTGCGGTATACGCAATCGTTTGATGGTGTATCGCTGGTAGCAGAGCAACTTCGTGTGACGGAGGAAGAATTGAAGGCGGCATATGACAAGGTAGAGCCTTCTTTTTTACAGGCGATTCGAGAGGCGGCGGATAATATCCGTGCTTTTCACATGAAGCAAAAACGTAATTCGTGGATGGATTTACAGCCGGATGGTAGCTTGCTCGGCCAAATTATCCGACCGTTGAAACGTGTAGGCGTGTATGTTCCGGGCGGTAAAGCAGCCTATCCATCCTCGGTGCTGATGAATGTCATTCCCGCTCAGGTGGCTGGTGTACCGGAGATTGTCATGGTGACACCCCCGGCGACAGGCGGCAAGCCAGGGATAGATCCATATACACTGGTAGCTGCGGCAGAGGCTGGTGTAACGGAAATATATAGGGTTGGCGGAGCGCAGGCGATTGCCTCTCTCGCTTACGGAACACATAGCATTGAACCAGTCGATAAAATTTGCGGTCCTGGCAACATTTATGTAGCGCTGGCGAAGCGCGAGGTGTACGGCGCGGTGGATATCGACAGTATAGCGGGACCAAGTGAAATTGTCGTGTTGGCTGACGACACGGCGAATGCCTCTTATGTAGCGGCTGACCTGCTTTCACAGGCGGAACATGACGAAATGGCCTCAGCCATACTGGTTACGCCCTCGCAACGCTTGGCCAAAGAAGTATCAGCTGAAGTACAGCGCCAATTGGCAGAGTTGCCGCGTAGAGATATTGCTGCTGCATCGGTGGAGGCATACGGGGCTATCATTGTCGTCGACACTTTGGAAGAGGGTATCCATATTGTAAACCAACTGGCACCAGAACATTTGGAAATTATGACAGAGCAGCCGATGGAGCATGTGGGTCTGATCGAAAACGCGGGAGCTATTTTCCTGGGAGCGTACAGCTCGGAGCCGGTAGGCGATTATTTTGCTGGACCTAACCACATTATCCCGACGAATGGAACGGCGCGGTTTTCTTCGCCAGTGGATATTGATGATTTTATCAAGAAGTCGAGTATGATCTATTACAGCAAGGAAGCACTGCTGCGCAATGGAGAGACGATTATGCAGCTTGCCCGCCATGAAGGACTGGAAGGTCACGCACGGGCGATACAAGTTCGATTGGACAATGAAAAGAAGGCGGTGGATGGCGATGGGGAACGAAAATAACGTAACAGGACGTACAGGCAGCGTCAGCCGAAAGACGAACGAAACGGATATTCAGCTATCTTTTGCAGTAGACGGCACAGGGCAAGCTGAGATTGAAACGGATGTTCCTTTTCTGAATCACATGCTGGATTTGTTCACCAAGCACGGACAATTTGATCTTAATGTACAGGCCAGAGGGGATGTTGATATCGACGATCATCATACCGTGGAGGACATTGGTATTTGTTTGGGGCAAACCTTGCTGGAAGCGTTGGGTGATAAAAAAGGAATTAAGCGCTATGCCAGCGTCTTTGTACCGATGGATGAGGCGCTCGCGCAAGTTGTCATTGATCTGAGTAACCGACCCCATTTTGAGTATCGTGCGGAGTATCCATCACAGCAGGTAGGGAGCTTTTCGACAGAGCTGGTGCATGAATTTCTGTGGAAATTTGCGTTGGAGGCTCGCATGACGCTACACGTCATCGTTCACTACGGGCAAAATACCCACCATATGATTGAGGCGGTGTTCAAAGCACTGGGACGTGCACTGGATGAAGCGACCTCCATTGATCCGCGAGTGACGGGAGTGCCTTCAACGAAGGGAGTGCTGTAGTCCATGTCCATTGCCATTGTGGATTACGGCAGAGGCAATCTGCATAGTGTGAGCAAGGCGGTTGAGCGTCTTGGCTATGAGGCTGTAGTAACGGGAGATGCCCAAGTGATTCGTTCCTCCAGCGGTGTGATTTTGCCGGGTGTAGGGGCATTCGGGGACGCTATGGAGCATTTGCGTTCCAGCGGATTGGATCGGGTGATTCAGGAGGTTGCAAGCGCTGGACAACCGCTGCTCGGTGTTTGTCTAGGAATGCAACTGTTATTCACTCGTGGTGAAGAATACGGCAGTCACGAAGGGCTTAATATTTTACCAGGCGAGGTTATTCGGTTTGCTCCTGATCTGGGGGTTAAAGTGCCGCATATGGGCTGGAATCGTCTGCGTATGACTCAGCCGGATCACCCGATGTTACAGGGCTTGGAGGAAGGACATGTGTATTTTGTGCATTCCTATCATGCGAAGCCGGAGGTCGAAAGTGACCTGCTGGCGGTGACCGACTACGGTGGGCCCGTAACGGCTATCGTGGGCAGAGGCCATGTATATGGCATGCAGTTCCACCCAGAGAAAAGCGGGGAAATGGGGATGCAACTGCTTCGTCAGTTTTTGGAACTAGCGGAAGCGGAAAAGCGAGCGTAACGATTCGTGAGTCTGCAGTTGGAGGTACGCCAACTTTGGTCGTTGATTGATGTAAAGGCATATAGATGTTGAATAGCTCACAAGGGGGTCATACTTTGTTCACGATATACCCGGCGATTGATATTCGCGATGGCAAATGTGTACGACTGGTACAAGGAGATTATAACCAGGAGACGATATACAACGAAAACCCGGTGGAGGTTGCCCAAGAATGGGAGCGTTTGGGCGGCTCCTACATTCACTTGGTTGATTTGGATGGTGCTAAAGCAGGTCAACCGGTGAACGATGAGCTCATTGGGCGCATCGCTTCTGCGGTGCAAGTGCCTGTACAAGTGGGTGGCGGCCTGCGTACACGTGAACATGTCGAGCGGCTGTTGTCGCTGGGCGTGAGCCGTGTGATCTTGGGTACGGCGGCGATTGAGGATCGTGCTTTTACGGAAGCGGTATTGGGTACCTACGGTGATCGGATCGCCATTGGTCTGGATGCACGGAATGGCTATGTGGCCACGCGCGGATGGCTTGAAACCTCGGAGGTTCGAGCGGACGAATTGGCTGCTGAGTTGGCCTCCAAGGGAGCGGAAACGTTCATTTTCACAGACATTTCCCGCGACGGAATGATGCAAGGCCCGAATGTTGAGGCTATCGTAGCCCTTGCGAAAAGCAGTGGACGAACCGTGATCGCTTCCGGCGGTGTCAGCAAGATGGACGATCTAATCACGCTGAGCACCTATGCGAAAGAGGGTGTGGGCGGTGCTATTGTGGGTAAGGCATTGTATACAGGCAGCATTGATTTACAGGTCGCCGTACAAGCTGTAGCAAAGGCATAGGGGGAGTAGGCATGCTGGCTAAACGTATTATTCCCTGCTTGGATGTAAAGGATGGCAGGGTGGTTAAGGGCGTTAATTTTGTGAACTTACGCGATGCAGGCGATCCGGTGGAATTGGCGGCGCTTTATGACCGGGAAGGGGCAGACGAAATCGTATTTCTGGATATTTCTGCTTCAGTTGAAGGGCGTGCCACCATGGAAGAAGTAGTTCGTCAGACAGCCGGGGAAATTGCCATTCCTTTCACCGTAGGTGGCGGGATATCTCATGTCGATGATATGAAACGCATTTTGCGTGCCGGAGCTGATAAAATCGGCGTAAATACGGCAGCTGTCCGTAACCCTCAGCTGATTGCGGAGGGTGCGCGCAGCTTTGGCTCACAATGTATCGTTGTTGCCATTGATGCCAAGTACAACAAGGCGTGGGACGAGTGGGAAGTGTATACGCACGGAGGCCGCACGCCATCTGGTATCCGCGCCTTGGCCTGGGCCAAGGAAGCTGAGCAGTTGGGAGCCGGTGAGATTCTGCTGACCAGCATGAATGCGGACGGAACCAAGGACGGCTTTGACCTGCCACTGACTTCCGCGGTGTCGGATACCGTCGGGATTCCAGTTATCGCTTCTGGCGGAGCAGGCAAACAGGAGCATTTCTATGACGTGTTTACGGCGGGCAAAGCGGATGCTGGATTAGCAGCAACGATTTTTCACTATAAAGAAATAGGAATCCCTGAGCTAAAACGGGATTTGAAGCGCAGAGGAGTGGAGATACGATGAGCAACGAATTGAACCAACAGCTATCTCTGGAGCAGATATTGGATAATGTCCGCTGGAATGAGGCAGGTCTTGTCTCGGCGATTGTGCAGGATGATGCTACGCTTCAGGTGCTGACGCTGGCCTATATGAACCGCGAGTCGCTGAAACTATCTTTGGAGTCGGGAGAGACCTGGTTCTGGTCTCGTTCCAGACAGGAGCTGTGGCATAAGGGGGCTACTTCGGGGAATACGCAAAAAATCACCTCCATCCAGCTGGATTGTGACGGTGATGCCCTGTTGGTACGTGTCATTCCGAGTGGTCCTGCCTGTCATACAGGAGCAACGAGCTGCTTTTTTCGTGATATTTCCGCGCCAGGAACGGCTGTAGCACCTGTTGCAGGAAATGCAGGAGACCACACGCTGGTAAATGATGTTTCCAATGCTTCAGCAGACCGCTTTGAGGTGCTTGCCCAGCTGGAGGCGATTATTAAGGAGCGCGAAGAGACACGTCCTGAAGGGGCCTATACGACTTATCTTTTTGATAAAGGTGTAGACAAAATCTTGAAAAAGGTTGGCGAGGAAGCATCCGAGACAATCATTGCCGCCAAAAATAAAGATAATGACGAACTGCGCCTGGAGGTCAGCGATTTGATTTATCACCTGCTGGTGCTGTTGCAGGAGCGCAAGCTACCGCTCGATGACGTGCTGGCTGAGCTGAATCGCCGTCATGAACGTCCTCGTCGTGATTAGTACGGTTTGTTGTAGTGTTGAAAGGGGGAGGGTCGCATGAAAATCGACTATCATACGCATCACGCCCGCTGCGGGCATGCCATAGGGAGTCTGGAAGAGTATGTACAGCAGGGAATTCGGCTGGGTCTGGATCAGCTCGGCTTGTCCGATCACATGCCACTACTGCATGTAAAACCGGCTGACTATTATCCGGAAATGGCGATGCCTATGGAGGAGCTTCCCCGATACGTGGAAGAATGTTTGGAACTGAAGGAACGTTTTAAAGGGCAAATTGATATTCGTGTTGGCTTGGAAGGCGACTACATCGAGGGCTGGGAACGAGAAATCGAGGACATCATCACCGCGTATCCCTGGGATTATGTGATTGGTTCCGTCCACTTTCTCGGTGAATGGGATGTCACGGACTTCCGTCAGGTACACCATTGGGAAGGCAAAAATGTGCTTGAGGTGTACCGCACGTATTATGATGCAGTTTCCAAGGCGGCAGCTACCGGTTTGTATGACATCATGGGTCATCTGGATGTCATTAAGCGCTTCGGCTATCATCCGAAGTCGGAGGAAATGGAGGAGCTGCGTGAACTGGAGCGCTCCGCACTCTCAGTTGTTGCCCGTAGCGGTCGGGTGATGGAACTGAATGCATCAGGGCTTTCGAAGCCCTGTGCCGAGATGTTCCCGAGCCGCCGCATGCTGGAAGAAGCTTTTTCGCTAGGCATCCCGCTGACCGTAGGATCGGATGCTCATGATCCGGCGAAGCTGTCCGAGCACTTGGAGAAGGCACGCGCGCTTCTATATGAAGTCGGTTATCGCGAGCTTGCCGTATTTCAGCATCGCGAGCGCTCGCTGGTGCCGCTGACGCTTTAATTATTACGTTTATTGGGTCTAAGTATCATATCCAGTGGCTAGCCGAACGCTCCCTATTTATACAGGGAAAAAGCGCTCGGCTATTTAGCGTATTCTTGTATATATATCTATCGGTATACGAGCATGTATCCGTTTTTTGGAATGAGGTAGGATCGACTGTCAAGTCGTTTTGAAGTTGTGGTATACTGAAGGGTATGAACATGCCAGTTACTTTTAAAGGAGGTGCCTTGGTTATTTATGAAAGGGAAACATCTGCGAGTATCGGAACCTAGCCCTAAAATTATTGCTTTGCGTTTCGACGCATCTTTCTTTTTTGAGAAAGCTGTGCGCTCGCTTGATCGCAATCATTATGACAAGGCATTGAAATATTTTCGCAAAGCCGTTGAATATGAACCGGATAATCCGGTGAATCATTGCAATATGGCGGGTATATTATCAGAGATGGGGGATTATGCAGGTTCGAATGAGATCCTGTCCTCTGTTCTGAGTGACGTAGACTCGTCGATGACAGAGTGTTATTTCTATATGGCGAATAATTACGCTAATATGGAGCAGTTTGAAGAAGCGGAGAAAGCATTGGTCACGTACCTGGAGGAGGACGAAGAAGGCCAGTTTCTTGATGAAGCGGAGGAAATGATGGAGCTGCTCTATTATGAGCTGGACCGTCCAACGAAGCTGAACCGCATTAAGGCCCGGCAGGGAGTAGTAGAGCATGATCAGGCTCGTGTCCTGCTGGAGGAGGGGAAATTTGCTCAGGCAGCCCAGTTGCTCAAGCAAATTTCAGAGGAACAACCGGATATGTTCGCTGCGCGGAATAATCTGGCGCTGGCGTATTACTACATGGGATTGTTCCAAAATGCTAAGGCTACCATTATTCAAGTGCTGGAAGATGAGCCGGGTAATTTACACGCATTGTGCAACTTGGCGATCTTTTATCAGCACGAGGGCGGCGGCCCGGAATTGGATCGTCTGGTGCAGACTTTGGCGGTTACTATACCGTTTCAGGAGGAGCAGGTATTCAAGCTGGCGACCACTATGGGGATTCTCGGACGCCATGAGGAGGCCTACAGACATTTCCGCAGGTTGCTTCATGGCGATGGAGAGAACAATGCGGACGCTTCTTTGTACCATTACACGGCGGTAGCTGCCAGCAATACGGGAAGATATGCGGAAGCTCGGCGGTTGTGGAGTCATTTGCAAAAGCAGGATGCTTCCTCGGAAGTTCCGCGGTTTTTCCTGTCCCGATTGGAGGAACTCCAGCAGGAGGGTACACCGCTGCAAGTGCTCAGCTATCATTATCATCTCCCGTTTGAGGAGCAATTCCGCATGTGGGAGAAGTTTGGTGCTGACCAGGTGCCTGACAGTATGAAGAAGGACCCGCTAATCCGGTCATCCTTCTTCTGGGCCTTGCGCCACGGGGACCGGGCGACTCAGCTTCAGGTCATTCAGGCGTTAAGCCTAATCGGTGATGATGAGGTGCGTCAGGCACTGGAGTCCTTCGTAGAAGACCCGGACCAGGAGGATGAACTGAAACGCCGTGCCTTGCAAGTATTGCAAGAGCTGGCGGAGCAGGGTGAGCAGAAAACGTACCCGGAAACGGAACATTCTGATCAGTTGGAGGTTGAGAACGATCCGCATACAATTGAAGGTGATGTATCTGCTTCCCCGGTCGATCCACAATGGCAGGCAGTGCTGGATAAGGTACTGACCGTCATGAGCAAGCCATCAGATCCGGCCATGCAGCACGATTTGAGATCGCTTTGGCTGGAGTATTTGGATCGGCTTGCCCCGGAAGTTCCGATGGTTCAGCATACTGAGGGATGGGCAGCGGCGCTGGAATATTTGACAGCTAAAATGCATCATCATTCAGTCACCTATCAGGAAGTAGCCGATCGTTATGGTATTTCCGTATCGACCGTAAGCCGCTATGCACGCCAGATTGACAGCGTGTGTGGTATCAAACAGAAGTTGAAGCAACCGCTCTCCACGTTTAAAAAGCAGGTCTGAGACCTGCTCCAAACATCACTTAAAGGAGGCAACAAACGTATGTATAAATCCATAATTATTGGTACAGGTCCTGCAGGCTACACAGCCGCTATTTATTTGGCACGCGCTAACATGAATCCGCTGATCATTGAAGGGATGCAGCCCGGTGGGCAGCTTACTACAACGACCGAAATTGAAAATTTCCCGGGTTTTGAGCAAGGTATCCTCGGGCCTGAACTGATGGATAATATGCGCAAGCAGGCTGAACGTTTTGGCGCTGAATTTACTTCCGGATGGGTAGAGGAAGTAGATTTCAGCAAACGCCCTTTTAAAGTGAAGGTAGAGGGTAAAGGTATCATTGAGGCGGAGTCGGTCATTATTGCTACAGGTGCGTCCGCCAAATATCTAGGCATTCCGGGTGAGCAGGACAATGTAGGTCGCGGAGTCAGCACGTGCGCAACTTGCGATGGATTCTTTTTCCGCGGGAAAAAGATTGTCGTGGTTGGCGGTGGCGATTCAGCCATGGAGGAAGCGAGCTTCTTGACCCGTTTTGCTTCCAGTGTAACCTTGGTCCATCGTCGCGATGAGTTGCGGGCATCCAAAATTATGCAAGATCGTGCGCGTGAGAACGAAAAAGTACATTGGGCATTAAACCGGACTCCTCTGGAAGTTGTGACGGGAGAAGCTGGCTTAAAAGGTTTGAAGGTACACAATAATGAGACCAATCAGGATGAGCTGATTGAGGTAGATGGCGTGTTCGTAGCCATCGGGCATACACCGAACACAGGTTTCCTGAACGGACAAATTCATACCGATGAACACGGCTATATTGTAGTAAAGCCAGGCACAACGGAAACGAACATCCCCGGAGTTTTTGCCTGTGGGGACGTACAGGATAACCGTTACCGTCAAGCTATTACGGCTGCGGGAACGGGCTGTATGGCGGCTATGGACTGCGAGAAGTATCTCGAAGGCAGTGCTGTTCACGACTGGAGCGAAACACTGGATCAATAAAAGCGTGTCTATGGTATACAAAAAGGCTAACGGGAGAGCGAAGGAAACCTCTGTTATGCCGCATCTTTTGTTCAGGAAGAGAAAGCCTGCTGCGTTTGCACAGGCTTTCTCCTTTTTATGATTATAGAATTTATAAGTTTTCAGCGGAGCTGAACAATCTATAATCGCAAGAAAAATTTCCGTTAAGCGTGGTCTGGCTTCCTTGAAAGTACGTCAATAGACGTTTTTCTTATGGGTGCATGAGGTTAAAAATTCCGCTAATCGTACACTTTTCAACAAGGAAGTGTCCTTGACCGTAACGGGGGCTTCAATTATAGTTGGAACGTAGGATTACTATTATGAAGTAGGAATTGTAAGCATATATTTCATACCAGGTTTTTAAGTAAACATAAAGGTGGCTTGGAACATGTCTGAAAGTATCTATGTAGGTGTCGATTTGGGCGGTACCGCGATTAAAGTCGGCATTTGTAATGAAAACGGACAGCTTTTGCACACATATGAGGGACCAACCGAAACCGATAAAGGTGTAGACGTTGTCATCGGTAATATCGAAAAATATGTGCGGCATATTGTTGAGCAATCTCCTTATGAGTGGGATCAACTAAAGGGTGTCGGTGCAGGCGTTGCAGGTTTTACGAATGTTCGTGATGGTATTATTGTCCTCGCTCCTAATATTGGCTTTCGTGACGTACCGATCCGTGCGCTCCTAGAGAACCGGATTGGCAAGCCTGTGAAAATAGACAACGATGCGAATGTTGCTGCGCTGGGTGAGGCTTGGGCTGGTGCAGGCAAAGGCATAGAAAACTGCGTATGCTATACCCTGGGAACAGGAGTAGGTGGCGGCATTATTATAAACGGTAAAATATACCAAGGTTCTTCGGGCATGGCCGGAGAAATTGGCCATATCAGTGTCGTACCTGATCTGGAGGCTATTCAGTGTGGATGCGGCAAAATGGGTTGCTTGGAAACTGTATCTTCCGCAACAGGCATCATTCGTATGGCCAAGGACGCTGTGGAACGTGGCGACCGGACCTCTCTGGCGCTGGAAGATCAAATTGCTGCCAAGGAAGTATTTGATGCTGCTAAAGCCGGGGATGAAGTCGCTCTGCGTATCGTGAACCGTGCTGCTTTCTATTTGGGGAAATCTATGGCAGCAGTTGCCGCTGTGCTTAATCCAGAGTTGTTTATCATAGGTGGCGGTGTTTCCAAAGCAGGCGACTTTTTGTTTGAAGAGATGCGTCGCGTGTACACCAAACTGGCACCTGAGCCCCTTCAAAAAGGGGTATCGATTGTTCCAGCTGTGCTGGGCAATGACGCAGGTATCGTAGGGGCAGCTGGTTTGTTGCTACGTTCCTGATCCTGATCCACAGGTTACTGATAATACGGGTACTGGCATAGAGCGAAGAAGCAAAAGGAGAGGGAAGTCCATATGACAGATAACCTAAAAAATGCTGCGCCGTGGGCAACGCTCATTATTATTACGGGGATGTCAGGCGCAGGGAAGACCATTGCGGTTCAGAGCCTGGAAGACTTGGGCTTCTTCTGCGTTGATAATTTGCCTCCTGTACTGATTCCCAAATTTGCCGAGTTGATTGAGCAGTCTAACGGTAAAATAGGCAAGGTGGCACTCGTAATTGATTTACGCGGACGAGAATTTTTCACCGCCTTGTCTGAATCGTTGAATTATATTAAAGATCATTTTACGATTCATTGTGAAATTTTATTCTTAAATGCGAATGATGGCGTTCTCGTACAGCGGTATAAGGAAAGCCGTAGACGTCATCCGCTGGCTCCAGACGGCATGCCTTTGGATGGGATTCGGTTGGAGCGCAAGATGTTGGAAGAATTAAAAAGCTCGGCTACACAGGTTATTGATACAAGTGTGATGAAGCCTGCAACCTTAAAGGCGAGGATTATTTCACGATTTTCTCATCTGGAGAGCAGTATGCTTTCCGTGAACATTACTTCTTTTGGCTTCAAGTATGGTATTCCCATTGATGCCGATCTTATATTCGATGTGCGCTTCCTGCCTAATCCCCACTATGTGGACCAACTACGTCCCCACACGGGACAGGATAGCGATGTATATGATTATGTCATGAAATGGCCCGAGACTCAGGCATTCTTGACCAAGTTGCTGGATATGTTACACTTTTTGATTCCGCAATATCGCAAAGAAGGCAAAAGCCAGGTCATTATCGGCATTGGCTGTACTGGCGGTAAGCATCGTTCTGTTGCAATATCGGAGTATTTAGGAAAAATGCTGGGTGCCAGCGAGACAGAATCTGTTTCTGTTTCGCATCGGGATGCTGATCGGGACCGGCATTAATGAGGTGAAATCATGAAAGAGACCGGATCACAACGGGAGCGCCCACGTATTGTTGTTATGGGCGGCGGAACCGGCTTGTCCGTCATGCTGCGGGGCTTAAAGCAAAAGCCGCTAGATATTACGGCTATTGTTACAGTCGCTGACGATGGCGGAAGCTCCGGGATTTTGCGCAGTGAGCTGCAGATGCCCCCTCCAGGGGATATTCGCAATGTGCTGACTGCCTTGGCTGACGTGGAACCAGTGATGTCAGATATGCTGAAATACCGTTTCGGTGCGGGATCAGGATTGTCAGGCCACAGCCTGGGTAATCTGATTTTAGCAGCGATGACCGATATATCGGGAGATTTTGTAACGGCGGTGCGTGAGCTTAGCCGTGTATTTGCTGTCCGGGGACGCGTGCTGCCGGCAGCTGAGGAAGGCGTTGTGCTAAGTGCCGAAATGGAGGATGGCACGGTGATTACCGGAGAGTCCAAGATCCCGGAAGCGGGCGGACGAATCAAACGCGTCTTTCTTGAACCGACTCACGTGGAGCCGTTGCCTGAGGCTGTAGAGGCCATTAATGAGGCTGATGCGATTTTGATTGGCCCCGGCAGTCTATATACCAGCATATTACCGAATCTGCTTGTACCTAAACTCGCTGAAGCTGTAGTAAAATCAGACGCTATCAAAATATTTGTCTGTAACGTTATGACCCAGCCTGGAGAAACCGATGGCTATACGGTAGGAGATCACCTGCAAGCTATTTTTGAGCATGTAGGGCATCATCTCTTCGACTATGTCATTGTAAATAACGGAGAAATTCCACCCCAAGTACAGGAAATGTATGCCGAGCAGGGCGCTAAGCCAGTTCAAGTAGACATGGGCGAGCTGACCGATCGGGGATATAAAGTGGTGGCAGATACTTTAGTTTTGTTCCGTACGTATCTACGGCATGATGCCGACAAATTAAGCCAGCATATTTACCAATTGGTACAAAACTGGATATTAAGAAGGAGGTGAGTCCCTTGTCCTTTGCGGCACAAACGAAAAAAGAGCTTACGATGATTGAAAGCCAGTCCTGCTGTGAGAAAGCGGAACTATCTGCGCTCATACGTATGCTCGGATCCGTACAACTGTCGAATAAAAGGGTGATATTGGACGTGTCCACAGAAAATGCCGCGATTGCAAGGCGGATTTACTCCTTGATCAAGAAGCATTTTCAACTTCATATCGAACTGCTTGTACGGAAAAAAATGCGCTTGAAAAAAAATAATGTGTACATTGTCCGTATTCCCAATGGTGTGCAACAGCTGTTAAAGGATCTTTATATCGTCTCAGAAGGTTTCTTGTTCACTGACGGGATTAATCGGGATATCGTTCGGAAAAACTGTTGTAAGAGGGCTTATTTGCGGGGCGCCTTTATGGCAGGTGGCTCTGTCAACAATCCTGAAGGATCGTCTTACCACCTTGAAATTTCTTCGATGTATGAGGAACATTGTCAGGCACTCGTTGATCTTGCGAATGAGTTTCACCTAAATGCTCGCTGTATTGAGCGAAAAAAAGGTTTTATTCTCTACATCAAGGAAGGCGAGAAGATCATTGAGCTGCTTAGCATCATTGGGGCGCATCAAGCCTTGTTCAAATTTGAAGATGTACGCATTATGCGCGATATGCGCAATTCCGTAAATCGCATTGTCAATTGTGAAACGGCTAATTTGAACAAGACGATCGGAGCTGCTGTCCGGCAAATTGAGAATATTAAGTTGCTGGAGAGGGAAGTTGGTTTGGAGACCTTGCCGGATAAACTGCGTGAAGTGGCAGAAATTCGTCTCGCTCATCCCGATTTGAATTTAAAAGAAGTCGGGGAAATGCTCAAAGGGGTCGTGAGTAAATCGGGTGTAAATCATCGGCTTCGCAAAATTGATGAGATGGCTGACAAAATCAGGGGCGAAAATGGCCTGATTCCGTAAAAAGAATGTCCGTGGGGCTTTCAGCCCCGGTTTTTTTAGTTTTTTTTCTAGTGTCTGTCCCGGGTTAATGTTATAATGTGATAAATAAAATGGAGTAAGTAGTGTCCAGATTTATTTGATGAGGGGGTAAGCTGACATGTCAAAACATCCGGTAGTCGTACGCTTGAAAACAGGACTGCACGCCAGACCTGCTGCGTTGTTCGTACAGGAAGCGAATAAATATTCATCTGAGATTTTTGTGGAAAAAGAAGACAAAAAGGTTAATGCCAAGAGCATCATGGGTATTATGAGTCTTGCCATCAGTACAGGTACTGAAATCAATATTAGTGCTGAAGGTGCGGACGCCGAACAGGCTGTAAACGCTTTAGTAAGTCTGGTTAGTAAGGTAGAGCTGGAAAATCAATAAACAAAGATTTGCTTTGTAATATGGTATATACTCTTAGTGAAAAGCCCCTTTTGGGGCTTTTTTTGTATCCAGAAAAAAGTCTTCGAAAACTTCTCCGTTAACTGTTTTATGGATGGATTTGTTGAATATAGATACCGTATTAAGTTCAAACTATAAATAATTAAAATCCCCGTGGTCATGCTCTGTTTCGGAAATTTGTACGCTTGGCTGCAACCTTTTTCCGTCTTTTCCGTCTGGAAGGTACAAACATTTTCAAGAAAGAGGTTGAATTCAATGAGACTTTGGACAAAAACAGTAGCCACGGCAGTTCTCGCAGGAGCATTAATGGCAGGGGGAGTAGCAGGAGGATTATGGACGGGGGCAGATCGTGCTTATGCTGCGTCAACAGCTTCGACGGTAAACGGTGTAATTAATGTGACTGGAAGCGGGGAAGTATTGGCGAAGCCCGATATTGCTTATCTCTCTATCGGTGTACAATCGGAAGGGAATACGGCAGCCGCTGCTCAAAAAGCCAATGCTACAAAATTGAACAAGGTTACACAACTGCTGAAAGAAAAGTGGAGCATTAGTGCAGATGACATTCAGACCAGCCAGTTTTATGTACAGCCTAACTACACCTATAACGAAAAAGAAGGGCAGAAGCTCAAAGGCTACACTGCCAACCATACACTTTCCGTCAAATACCGCGATTTGGATAAAATCGGTCAGTTGTTGGATGAGGCGACCAAGTCCGGAGCCAATAACGTAGATAATGTACGTTTTTCCGTGGAAAATCCTTCGACTTATGAAGAAGAAGCCATTACTAAGGCATTGGGAAGCGCACAATCTAAAGCCAGTGCTGTAGCTAAGGCAGCCAAACGCGGGTTAGGTGCTCTTGTGAGTGTGACGGTAGATGGCGGAGAAGCACAAATCTTTACACAACGTGAAAATGCCATGTCAAAATCGCTCTTGGACGTAGCAGGTGGCGGGACAGAGATACAATCGGGGCAAGTAACAGTGAAAGTTCAGGTGTCGGCTCAATACGAAATGAACTAATATAGATCATCAAACGAAGCCACAAGCGGCCAGCATCATGTGCAGGCTGGCTTGCTGGCTTTTTTTGTATACCGAAACCTTTTTGTAATGAGTCTGTCATAGCTAAGGGTTATTAGGTGTACATATTGAAATCGGAGAGTGTACAGATTGTAAACTACATACAATAGGGTATAGATATAATAATAAAAGTAGTTATCACACATAGACAATACAGATCATTAACAGGAGGAATATTTAATATGAGTAAGCATGCAAAAAAATGGGGTTCAGCACTGCTGGCGGCAGGGATTTTCGCAGGAGTCACAGCTGTTCCCGTTTCCTATATCCAGGCAGCATCGACGAAACAGCAGCAAGCGACAACACAGCAACCAGGAATCACCATCCAATGGAATGGTAAAACGTTGCCCGCTAAAGGTGTCCAAGTGAACGGGAGTACAATGATTCCGGTGGCCGCACTGCGCGACAGCTTGGGGATTCCAGTAAGCTATGATGCGAAAACAGCGACATATACCGTAGGTAGCGGGTACAATAAACTTTACATTATGGCTTCTTCCTCGGATGCCTACGTCAACGTCAATGGAATCAATACACGTAGTATGGATGCCAAACAGATCGCTGGGAAGCTATACATTCCTATGAGTTTGCTGAAAGACTATCTGGGCATAGATGCTCAATGGAATGCAGCTCAGAAAACAGTAACGCTGAGTAAAAGCCAGCTAAATCCGATTACAATTGCGTCTCAAACACTTCCAGCTTCGAGTAGTGCGAAGGTGTCCTACAAGATTAAGTACCCGCAAATCAGCGGTAGCCAGCTGAATTCTGAGGCTCAACAGGCCATTAACAATGTGCTTAAAAAGCATGCAGAAGGTATATTGGCAGCAGGCAAAAAGATGATGGCTGAGGGAGAGGCTACAACAGAAAGACCGTATGAGTTCGGAAATGATTTTGTGATTGCCTATAACAAAGATGGTATTCTGAGTGTGATTATGCAGGACTACTCGTATACGGGTGGCGCGCATGGCATGACGGCACGTAAAGGATATACGTTCTCGCTCGCTGATGGTAAACTGCTGCAATTGTCTGACGTATTGAAGGCAAATCCGAACTACAAAAAGTTCCTCAATGCTGATTTGAAGAAAAAAATCGATGCACTTCAGGCTGGCGAAGGATTCGGCAAATTTAAAGAGCTGGCGGCAGATCAGAATTTTTATGTGACGAACAGTGGAGTAACAATCGTGTTTGATTTGTATGATTATGCGCCATACGCGTATGGAATTCCGGAGTTTACCTACTCGTTCGGTCAATTGCTGCCTCAAGGCGGAAAGCCTTTTGCGGGACAGAATGAATAGTAGAAATAAATAAGTCCAATTGTCTATAACCTAAAAAACAATAAAGCAAAAAAGCTGCCTACCGGATAAGAAAGTCCGGAGCAGCTTTTTCATTTACCAGTTATCGAAAGAGGTAAATTTCTTCTCTTATACACCTTCTGGAGAGGAGCTAGTTAGCACTTTATCAATAATACCGTATTCCTTGGCATCATCAGCAGACATGAAGTAGTCACGGTCTGTATCTTTTTCAATGCGCTCCAGTGGTTGGCCTGTGCGATCTGCGAGAATGCGGTTCAGTTTATCACGCATTTTCAGAATGCGGCGTGCGCGGATTTCGATATCCGTTGCCTGGCCTTGTGCACCACCCAGGGGTTGGTGAATCATAATTTCACTGTTTGGCAAAGCGAAACGTTTACCTTTGGCGCCTGCATTCAGCAAAAACGCGCCCATGGAAGCCGCCATACCTACGCAAATCGTAGATACGTCAGGTTTAATGTATTGCATCGTATCGAAAATGGCCATACCAGCTGTAATGGAACCGCCAGGGCTGTTAATATACAAGTGAATATCTTTTTCAGGATCTTCGGCAGCCAAAAACAGCATTTGCGCAATTATAGAGTTGGCTACAACGTCATTGACGTCCGAGCCTAACAAAATAATGCGATCCTTTAACAGTCTGGAATAAATGTCATAGGCGCGTTCGCCGCGGTTACTTTGTTCTACTACCATAGGAACATAGCTCACGTCAAAAAACCTCCCTTAAATATCGTTAGTGGATTTGGTGGACATGCCGATTACACGTCCCTTATTTATAAACTGTTACCGTAATAACCACATGATAAACAATTTCAAACAAAAAGTCAAAGAAAGTCAAACTAATGATTAAAAAAAAGAGCCCTCAGCGCTCTTATTGGTTAAAACATTATATAGAAGCATCTAAGCGTTCATTTAAAATGGCGCGCCCGCGAGGAATCGAACCTCGATCTCAGGCTCCGGAGGCCTACGTCATATCCGTTGGACCACGGGCGCATAGTTGATTCAATGCAAACAACTAACTAATTAAACAGCTAATTGGAAACAAAGATGATTATATGATATACAGCAGTGAATTGCAAGCTTTTATTAAATGCGCATATTCAGATAAATGGTTGAGAAATATAGGTTCAGATAGACTTGCATATGGAGCAAATATTGGTTAAGATATACGTGGGACTTAAAAAGTTATCCCGGGACGTTTTGAGACCAGTTAGAGATAGAGCATTAGAGACAGAACTTAGAAGTGTGCGGGAGTGGAAAGCATGCGAAAGATATTAGAAATACAGAAGCAGCTTCTGCCCGACCTCATGGATGTTTTGAAAAAAAGGTACACGATCCTGCATCAGATTATGCTGTCCGATGTTGTTGGACGCAGAACACTGGCAGCTTCACTGAACATGACTGAGCGCGTGTTGCGCGCCGAAACCGATCTTCTTAAAGCTCAGGGGCTAATTGAGATTGAGAGTGTAGGCATGAAGGTGAGCAAAGCAGGACTGGATCTGCTGGAACAGCTGGAGCCGATTGCGAACAACTTGTTCGGCCTGTCCCAATTGGAGGACCAGATTCGTCAAGCCTATGGTTTGAGGAAGGTGGTTGTCGTTCCAGGGGATTCGGATGCTTCTCCGTTAACAAAGCAGGAGCTGGGGCGCGCTGGAGCAAAAGCGTTGCTGAGTGTTATGGACGACGAGGATGTGGTCGCTGTAACAGGTGGCACGACGATTGCCGACGTGGCGGAACAACTGGCACTACCTTCTAATGGCCCACTTAAGGGTGGGTGGTTTGTACCGGCACGCGGAGGTTTGGGAGAAAGCATGGAAATGCAGGCCAACACAATTGCTTCCACAATGGCTCGCAAGGTAGGCGCTCAATACCGTCTGCTCCATGTACCGGATTTGCTCAGCAATCATGCTTACAACTCCTTGCTTGAAGATACGAACATTCAGGATATATTGAACCTGATTCGCGAGAGTCGTATCATCATTCACGGGATAGGCAACGCCATAGCGATGGCACATAGACGTAAACTTGATCCCGAAACCTTTGCCCAGATCAGCAGTGAAGGAGCGGTAGCCGAATCGTTTGGTTATTACTTTAACGAAGATGGCGTCGTTGTTCACAGAATGCTGACGCTTGGACTCCGATTGGAGGACATTAGGCGTACCGATACGGTTCTAGGTGTAGCTGGAGGCAAAAACAAGGCGGCCGCTATTCATGCGGTACTGCGTTTCGGGCAAGAGGACATTCTAGTCACTGACGAAGGCGCTGCTGTTGAGATTGTAAGTCGTTATTTAAATGATTAATATAGGATTTATGAATAGTGTTGTCTTGACGGGCTTTCGGGTCTGTCTTGAATATATAAAACTAAACTAAACGAACTTTGGGAGGAACTCACTCATGACAGTTAAAGTTGGTATTAACGGTTTCGGACGTATTGGACGCCTTGCTTTCCGCCGGATTCAAAATGTGGAAGGTATTGAAGTAGTAGCAATCAATGACTTGACAGATTCCAAAATGTTGGCACATTTGTTGAAATATGATACAACACAAGGTAATTTCCAAGGACAAGTAGAAGTACATGACGGCTTCTTCAAAGTAAACGGTAAAGAAGTTAAAGTTTTGGCTAACCGCAACCCTGAAGAACTGCCTTGGGGAGACCTGGGTGTAGACATCGTTCTGGAATGTACAGGTTTCTTCACAACTAAAGAAGCTGCTGAGAAACATTTGAAAGGCGGCGCTAAAAAAGTTGTTATCTCCGCTCCAGCTACTGGCGACATGAAAACTGTCGTTTACAACGTAAACCATGAAATTCTGGACGGAACTGAAACTGTAATCTCCGGTGCTTCTTGCACAACAAACTGCCTGGCTCCTATGGCTAAAACACTGCAAGATAAATTTGGTATCGTTGAAGGTTTGATGACTACAATTCATGCTTACACTGGCGACCAAAACACTTTGGATGCTCCACATGCTAAAGGTGACTTCCGTCGTGCTCGTGCAGCAGCTGAAAACATCATTCCTAACACAACTGGTGCTGCTAAAGCAATCGGTTTGGTTATCCCTGAGTTGAAAGGTAAATTGGATGGCGCGGCTCAACGTGTTCCAGTACCTACAGGTTCCCTGACTGAGCTGGTAACAGTTCTGGAGAAAAACGTAACTGCTGAAGAAATCAACGCTGCGATGAAAGAAGCATCCGATCCTGAAACTTATGGATACACTGAAGATCAAATCGTTTCTTCCGACATCAAAGGTCTTACTTTCGGTTCTTTGTTTGATGCAACTCAAACTAAAGTTCTGACTGTTGGCGACAAACAACTGGTGAAAACTGTAGCTTGGTATGACAATGAAATGTCTTACACTGCACAATTGATCCGCACGTTGGAATACTTCGCAAAACTGGCTAAATAAGAACAGTCTTATTGAGCAACATCATAGAGCGGAAACAGGTTATTGTTTCCGCTCTTTATATATCAAATGTGCCTTGAATTCCTGATTCGTAAAATTATAAGGGTGCGGAGGAATATGGAGATGAACAAAAAGAGCGTACGTGATATAGAACTGAATGGAAAACGGGTGTTTGTTCGTGTAGATTTTAACGTTCCGGTTGAGGACGGTAAAATTACGGATGACAAGCGTATTCGTGAAACCTTGCCAACCATTAACTACCTGATTGAAAAAGGTGCAAAAGTTATTTTGGCGAGTCACTTTGGACGTCCAAAAGGTCAGGTTGTTGAATCCATGCGTCTGACTCCTGTTGGCGTACGTTTGTCTGAGTTGCTGAAAAAACCAGTAGTTAAAGTGGACGAATCGGTAGGCGAAGCTGTTAAAGCGAAAGTGGCTGAACTGCAAAACGGCGACGTGCTGTTGCTTGAAAATGTACGTTTCTATGCAGGAGAAGAAAAGAATGATCCTGAATTGGCGAAGCAATTTGCTGAATTGGCAGACGTTTTCGTGAATGACGCATTTGGTGCAGCACACCGTGCTCATGCTTCCACAGAAGGTATCGCGCATCTTCTTCCGGCTGTTTCCGGCCTGCTGATGGAGAAAGAATTGTCTGTAATCGGTAAAGCTCTTTCAAACCCAGATCGTCCTTTTACAGCCATTATCGGCGGTTCCAAAGTAAAAGACAAAATCGACGTGATTGACAACCTGCTGAACATTGCAGATAACGTAATCATTGGCGGCGGTTTGGCTTATACATTCTTCAAAGCTCAAGGTCATGAAGTGGGTCAATCCCTACTGGATGAATCCAAACTGGACGTAGCTCTTGGATTTATCGAAAAAGCGAAGAAGCTCGGCAAAAACTTCTACCTTCCGGTTGATATTGTTGTATCTGACGATTTCAGCGCTACGGCGAACACAAACATTGTGGATATCGACGGCATTCCTTCAGATTGGGAAGGCGTGGACATCGGACCGAAAACACGTAAAATCTATGCAGATGTTATCAAAAACTCCAAATTGGTTGTTTGGAATGGACCAATGGGTGTATTTGAAATCGAACCTTTCGCTGGTGGTACTCGTGAAGTAGCGGAAGCTTGCGCAACAACAGAAGCATACACCATCATTGGTGGCGGTGATTCTGCGGCTGCGGCTGAAAAATTCCACTTGGCTGACAAAATGGATCATATCTCCACTGGCGGCGGCGCATCTCTGGAATTTATGGAAGGCAAAGCACTTCCGGGTGTCGTTGCACTGAACGATAAATAATCAAACACAATATGCGTGAATAAAGCTTTAGGGCACCTAATAGTTAGGAGTTGAAACCATTGAGAACACCGATTATCGCGGGTAACTGGAAGATGTTTAAAACCGTACCAGAAGCTAAAACTTTCATCGAAGAGATCAAAGGCAAAGCAGAGGTTGCAGGAGTGGAAAGCGTGATTTGCGCACCATTTACGAATCTTCCTGCTCTGGTTGAAGCAGTAAAAGGCACGTCTATTAAAATTGGAGCACAAAACCTGCACTTTGCAGAAGATGGCGCATTTACAGGTGAAATTAGCGGTGGAATGCTGAAAGATCTGGGCGTAGACTACGTTGTGATCGGACACTCCGAGCGTCGTGAATATTTTAATGAAACAGACGAAACGGTGAACAAAAAGGTTCATGCAGCATTCCGTCATGACCTGACTCCAATCGTATGTGTAGGCGAAAAGCTGGAAGATCGTGAAGCTGGACAAACCAAAGAGGTTGTAAAAGTGCAAACTGTAGCAGCTTTTGCTGGTTTGGCTAAGGATCAGGCTGCACAAGTAGTTGTTGCTTATGAGCCAATCTGGGCCATCGGAACAGGCAAATCCTCCACTTCGCAGGATGCGAATGAAGTGATTTCCTATATCCGTAGTCTGATTAAAGAGCTGTATGATGAAAATACAGCAAATGCTGTACGTATTCAGTATGGTGGCAGTGTAAAACCTGAAAATGTTACTGAGTACCTGGGTCAAAGCGATATCGACGGCGCGCTTGTGGGCGGTGCCAGTCTTCAACCGGCGTCGTACATCGCGCTTGTTGAGGGGGCGAAGTAAGATGACAGCACCAAAACCGGTAGCTTTAATTATTATGGACGGGTTCGGATTGCGTGACACCGTAGAAGGTAATGCGGTTGCGCAGGCCAACAAACCGAATTACGACCGGTATTTACAACAGTATCCTCATACAACGCTGACGGCTTCTGGCGAAGCAGTGGGTCTGCCTGAAGGACAAATGGGTAACTCCGAAGTAGGTCACTTGAACATCGGCGCAGGCCGAATTGTATATCAAGACTTGACTCGTATTTCGAAGTCCATTCGTGACGGTGAGTTCTACGACAATGAAACACTGGTTAAAGCAGTGCAACATGCTAAGAAGAACAACACGAAACTTCACCTGTACGGACTGTTGTCTGACGGCGGCGTGCATAGCCATATCAGCCATCTGTTCGCTATGCTGGACTTGGCGAAAAAAGAAGGCTTAACTGAAGTGTACATTCATGCTTTCATGGATGGACGCGACGTTATGCCTGACAGCGGCGTAGGCTTCATGCAGCAACTGATCGCCAAAATTCAAGAAGTGGGCGTAGGCAAAATTGCGACTGTACAAGGACGCTATTATGCTATGGACCGCGACAAACGTTGGGAACGTGTAGAGAAATCTTACCGTGCAATCGTCTACGGAGAAGGCCCTCAATACACAGATCCAATGGAAGCATTGAAAGAATCGTATGAAAAATCAGTGTTCGACGAATTTGTGGAGCCAACGGTTATTGTGAAGGCTGACGGAAGTCCTGTAGGGCTGGTCGAAAGCAATGACTCTGTTATCTTCCTCAATTTCCGTCCTGACCGTGCGATTCAACTGTCTCAGGTATTTACAAACGCGGACTTCCGTGGTTTTGACCGTGGCCCGAAATTGCCTAAAGATTTGCACTTTGTTTGCCTGACGTTGTTCAGCGAAACGGTTGAAGGCTTTGTAGCTTACGAACCGAAAAACCTGGATAACACGTTTGGTGAAGTGTTGGTTCAAAACAACAAAAAGCAATTGCGTATTGCTGAGACTGAAAAATATCCGCACGTTACTTTCTTTTTCAGTGGCGGACGTGATGTGGAGCTTCCTGGCGAAACTCGTATTTTGATCAACTCGCCTAAAGTGGCTACATATGACTTGCAGCCGGAAATGAGTGCGTATGAAGTAGCGGATGCTGCTGTTAAGGAAATCGAAGCCGACAAGCATGATGCGATTATCCTGAACTTTGCCAATCCGGATATGGTTGGACACTCCGGTATGCTGGAGCCAACGATTAAGGCGGTAGAGACGACGGATGAATGTGTTGGACGTGTTGTAGATGCGGTTAAAGCCAAAGGCGGCGTGGTTATTATCATTGCTGACCATGGTAACGCGGATATGGAAATTGATGAGCAGGGACGTCCGTTCACAGCTCACACAACTAATCCGGTTCCGTTCATTTTGACTGACGAAAATATCGTTTTGCGTGAGCATGGAATACTGGCTGACGTAGCTCCAACGCTTCTGGATTTGATGCAACTTCCGCAACCTGCGGAAATGACAGGAAAATCTATGATTGCATCCCGCAAGTAAGCTTGATTTAATAAGTATAGGCTTGACCAATAAATCATGATTCACAAAGGAGATTAAGTACAAATGACTATTATTTCTGACGTGTACGCTCGCGAAGTCCTCGACTCCCGTGGTAACCCAACGGTTGAAGTTGAAGTATATCTGGAATCCGGTGCTATCGGTAGTGCTATCGTTCCTTCCGGTGCCTCCACAGGCGCTCACGAAGCTGTAGAGCTTCGTGATAACGATAAATCCCGTTACCTGGGTAAAGGCGTTCTGCAAGCTGTTAAAAACGTGAACGAAATTATTGCTCCTGAAGTAATCGGCTTGGATGCTGTGAACCAAGTAGAAATCGACACGCTGATGATCAAATTGGATGGTACACATAACAAAGGTAAATTGGGTGCAAACGCAATTCTGGCTGTATCCATGGCTGTAGCTCGCGCTGCTGCTGAAGCTCTGGGCTTGCCACTGTACACTTACCTGGGCGGATTCAATGCTAAACAATTGCCAGTGCCAATGATGAACATCGTTAACGGTGGCGCTCATGCCGACAATAACGTTGACGTACAAGAGTTCATGGTTCTGCCTGTAGGCGCTCCTACATTCAAAGAAGCTCTGCGTGTAGGCGCAGAAATCTTCCACAACCTGAAATCCGTACTGAACTCCAAAGGTTTGAACACAGCTGTTGGTGATGAAGGTGGTTTTGCTCCTAACTTCAAATCTAACGAAGAAGCTCTGTCCACTATTATCGAAGCGATCGAAAAAGCTGGTTACAAACCAGGTGTTGACGTATTCCTCGGTATGGACGTTGCCTCCACTGAGTTCTTCAAAGATGGAAAATACACTTTGGAAGGCGAAGGCAAATCCTTCACTTCTGCTGAGTTCGTTGACCTGCTTGCTTCTTGGGTTGATAAATACCCAATCATCACTATTGAAGATGGTTGCTCCGAAGATGACTGGGAAGGTTGGAAATTGCTCACTGAAAAATTGGGCAACAAAATCCAATTGGTTGGTGACGACCTGTTCGTAACAAACACAGAGCGTCTGGCTAAAGGTATCGATGAAAACATCGGTAACTCCATCCTGATCAAAGTAAACCAAATCGGTACGCTGACTGAAACTTTCGATGCTATCGAATTGGCTAAACGCGCAGGATACACAGCTGTCATCTCTCACCGTTCCGGTGAATCCGAAGACAGCACAATCGCTGATATCGCTGTTGCAACAAATGCAGGCCAAATTAAAACAGGTGCTCCTTCCCGTACTGACCGTATTGCGAAGTACAACCAATTGCTCCGCATTGAGGATCAACTGGGTGAACTGGCTCAATACCACGGCCTGAAATCTTTCTACAACCTGAAAAAATAATATTGCGCAAAAATGCTGATGGCGCCTCTGACTCATGGTTCATGATCACGAAGTCTCAACGCTCAAAGCTTTTACGCATTAAAAAACAGACCTACTCGCCACCGCGGGCAGGTCTGTTTTTTTGTTATTATGGATGTGTATGAGAATACATAACTTTGCAAAGGCTTAATGGCTGAGTGACTTGTATAACTGTTGTTATCTACTGGAAGCTGTGGTAGAATAAAAATAGTGTTTTGCGTTAATTTCCGGCTATTTATAACATGATATGTACATGTTTTCATAAAAGAGGCTGTGTTGTTTTGCAAAACAGATGTATAAGCTCAGGAGGTGGGATTTTTCATGGAAATCTTTTTGAAAGTGCTGCTCGTTGTGTTCTCGATTGCTGTTATTGCGGTTGTTTTACTGCAAAAGGGGAAAAGCGCAGGTTTGTCCGGTGCCATCTCTGGCGGTGCTGAGCATCTGTTCGGCAAAACAAAAGCTCGCGGTATGGATTTGATTTTACAACGTGCAACTGCTGTTTTGGGTGCGGGTTTTATGATCGTTTCTGTTTTAGTTGCATTTTTTGCAAAATAAGATAAATATGTACCTTAAGCCTTCGTTTCGCGGGAAACGGGGGCTTTTTTTAGATTTTGGACAGGCAGGGATGCCGTCGATTAAATTCGTGTATACTAGGGTATGAGTATATTAAGAGCCTTGTATCAGGAACAAGGACATGCGGATTTATTACTGAAAATTAAAGGTCACCCGAGGTGGACAATATTATGATAACAGAGCAACAACTACTCGATTTTATGCGCGAGACTGCATACAAACCCATGACTTACCAGGAGCTGGAGCAGCACTTTGATATTAAGGATGCGGAGGATTTCCGTGAATTTCTTAAGCTCTTGAATTCCTTGGAGGAAGAGGGGAAAATCCTGCTGACCAGCACAAACCGTTATGGCGTGCCGGAACGGATGGATTTGCAGCGTGGGCGTTTGCAGGCTCATGCCAAGGGATTTGCCTTTCTGATTCCAGAGGACCGGGAGCACCCGGATGTATATATTCATGCGAACGACTTAAAAAGTGCGATGAATGGAGATACGGTACTGGTAAGAGTGTCCTCGAAGGGACCTGCGGGCGGTCGATTAGAAGGTGAAGTTGTACGGATCGTGAAGCGTGCAGTGCTTCAAGTAGTAGGCGTGTTTCAGAGCCACGAAGCATATGGTTTCGTTCTGCCGGATGATAAGCGTATTAACCGGGATATTTTCATTCCAAAAACAAGCTTCAATGGAGCCGTAAACGGTCAAAAGGTCGTTGTGCGTATTGTGAGCTATCCAGAAGGACGAGCAGCGGCGGAAGGCGAAGTGTTGGAAGTTTTGGGTCATAAGGATGATCCGGGCGTCGACATTTTGTCAGTTATTCGCAAGCATCAGCTTCCGGAAGCTTTTCCAGATGAAGTTACAGAGGAAGCGGAGAATGCTCCCGACGCGATTACGGAAGAAGAGATTGTACGTCAGGGACGGCGCGATTTGCGTGATAAGATCATTGTTACCATTGATGGTGAGGATGCTAAAGACCTGGATGATGCTGTAAATGTAGAGCGCTTGCCGAACGGGAACTACCGTCTGGGCGTTCATATTGCCGACGTAGGGTATTATGTGCGTGAGAACTCTAAGCTGGATCAGGAGGCATATAACCGCGGTTGTAGCGTGTATTTGGTTGACCGTGTCATTCCTATGCTTCCACATCGACTTTCGAACGGAATATGTTCTTTGAATCCACAGGTGGATCGACTGACTTTATCCTGTGAGATGGAATTCAATGAGCATATGAAGGTTGTAAAGCATGATATTTTCACCAGTGTGATTAAAACGAAGGAACGGATGACGTACACTAACGTTCGCAAAATCCTCGAAGAGGAAGATGCTGAACTGATGGAACGGTACAAGGATCTCGTTGATGTATTCGGCACGATGAAGGAATTGGCATTGAAGCTGCGTGCTAATCGAATGCGCCGAGGTGCGGTTGATTTTGACTTTGATGAAGCTAAAGTGATTGTGGATAATGAAGGAAAAGCTGTAGATATTGTGAAGAGAGAACGTACGATAGCTGAACAAATTATTGAAGAGTTTATGTTGGCGGCCAATGAAACGGTAGCCGAACATTTCCATTGGCTCAAAGTACCTTTCTTGTACCGGATTCATGAGGACCCAGATCCGGAGAAGCTGCAAAACTTTATGGCTTTCGCGGCTAATTTTGGGCATCAGATCAAAGGTAGAGGAAATTCCATTCATCCGCGTGCACTGCAAACGTTGCTGGAAGATATTCAGGGTACGAAGGAGCAAACCGTGCTTAGCACGATGATGCTGCGTTCGATGAAGCAGGCAAAGTATGATGCGGAAACGACAGGACATTTTGGGCTAGCAGCGGAGTATTACTCTCATTTTACATCGCCGATTCGTCGTTACCCTGACTTGGTGATTCACCGTGTCATTCGTGAGGTATTGGAGAACGGCGGGGCTTTAACAGCCGAGCGTCAGGAATATTTGACTGCACGTATGCCTGATATTGCGCAGCAATCTTCTGAGCGTGAACGTGTGGCTGTGGATGCAGAACGTGATACAGAGCAGATGAAAAAGGCTGAATACATGCTGGACAAGGTCGGCGAGGAATTCGAGGGGATCATCAGCAGTGTAACCAGCTTTGGGATGTTCATTGAGCTGGACAATACAGTGGAGGGTCTGACGCGTCTGAGTGCGCTTACGGACGACTATTACCACTTTGACGAGCAGCATATGGCTTTGATTGGCGAACGCACCTCCAAGGTGTTCCGCATTGGGGATGAGGTTAAGGTTCGCGTCGCGCGTGTGAACATGGAAGATTACACAATTGACTTTGAACTTGTCGATATGAAGCAACGGCAACGCCGTGAACGGACGGGCGGTTCAGGACAGGGCGGAGGTTTTGCGCGTGGCGGTGAGGGCCGAGGTAAAGGCAAACCCCATGAAGGGCGCGAACGTAAGGGTGGTAAAGACAAGGCTGGCAGGGAGCGTAAAGGCGGTCGTGATGCTGCCGGGAAGCCTAAAGAAGCCGGTTCAGGCGTAGGTGGAGGTATTAGCACCGCAGGTCGTTCAGGGCGCGGCGGTGGAAACGGAGCTGGAGCCGGCTCAGCTAGCAGCTTCGGCTTTGGCAGTGGCAAGGGCGGGTATAACTCGCCAGCATCCGGGGCAAGCAAGCGACGGAAGAAGACGTCTGCCAGCGGTATTTTCATCGGCGGAGCAGCTACACCAGGTAGTGATGCCAGACCAAACGGTGAAGGCGCAGCACGTCGCAAGCGGAAGAATAAGGGCGGAAGTGGCGGCAATAGCACCGCGGGCTTTGTGCGGAAAAAGAAGAAGTAGGTAGCTAGAGCTTACTTACTTTGAAGGCTGGAGCTTTCATTGCAGTGTATGAAGCTGATTTGAAGCATAGGTATACGTGCGGTTTCTGTCTGCTGTATTGGATGGAAGCCGCTTGGTTTTAAGTGTGATATAAGTGCAGTTAGAAATGTAGAAGGCTTGACCTTTCTTGCTTTTACCATCTGAAATTTGTTACAATATATTTCTAGGTGGCTCTTTGTAGCCGGATTTTGATGCCTGGATTTCAAGAGTGAATTACGTTATTCATAAGGAGTGGTATTCATGGGTAAGAAGGCAGACGGGAAAGTGCTCGCCCAGAACAAAAAAGCTTCCCATGACTATTTTATTGAGGACACTTACGAGGCGGGCATGGTGCTAACGGGAACAGAAATTAAGTCTCTACGGAATGGTCGCTCTAATATAAGTGACGCATTTGCTACGATCCGTAACGGCGAAATTCATATTCACAATATGCATATCAGTCCCTTTGAGCAAGGCAATCGTAATAATCCTACTGATCCGACCCGTACGCGTAAGCTGCTGTTGCATAAAGAGCAGATTCGCAAACTTATCGGATTGTCCAAACAGGAAGGCTACACGATTGTTCCGTTAAAGATTTATGTTCGCAATGGTTATGCCAAGCTTTTGCTCGGACTGGGTAGAGGTAAAAAGCAGTATGATAAACGTGATGCTGCCGCTAAACGTGATGCACAGCGTGATATCCAGCGCGCTTTGCGTGAGAAACAGAAAATTGCGAGATAAGTTGCTGTATTATTGTATGGTACAAATTACGTGGAGAAGTTACTTGTTCCTGTAATGGTGCTATTTTATAAGGCTTAAATGGCTTCATTTCGTTTCGTAATGACCTGTAATATGCTATACTAACGAAGTAGTCAGTTTTAAAGCTTTTAACTTTGTTCGAGTGTTGAATCTTAGAATTCAGCTTTTGATATTATGCATGCTTATGCTCCGGTATTTCCGGATTTATCCGTGGAGCCCTTTTATAATAAGGGGGCGTTTATGGATTCGACGGGGATAGTTCGAGCATGGGTAGCGGGTAGTGGGGACGCGTCCGCTTCATCAACGCTAAAGCCTATTAAACGGCAAACAACAAAACAACTACGCTTTCGCAGCCTAAGAAACTGTGTGCGTGCTTCTACCCAGCATCGTCCATGTGACTGGGATAGGGGCTAACAAATAGTGGAATACGCTGTCTCATCTCCGCCTGGGGTGAGCTGAAGAAGATAATCAGGCTGACCCGAAGGGAATCCGGTGACAGGGAGTTTCTAGGGTGACATCAAAACTGTCACTACACCCGTAGAAGCTTATGTGTCGTTATCTTCGGACAGGGGTTCGACTCCCCTCGCCTCCATTTAAGTAAGACAAGAAAGCCATCAGCCAGTGATTCTGGTTGGTGGCTTTTTATTATGGCTCTAGTAATTGACTTGAAGAGGTTTTACACAACTTGTAGCTTAAAGGTATCTCTAAGTGTTCCTGCTGCTTTTTCTCCGTAAGCAACCCAAGCATTGATTTTCTTTTCGAAAAAGTATTGACATGGATAAAAAAATATTATATCTTTATATCAAGATAAATAAATTAAAGATAAAACAACCAGAAAATTTTGAATAGGGAGGTATACACGTGATCACCATTTTAGAAAGAATTAATCAGCTTGCAAAAAAAACAAAAGAAGTTGGGTTGACTGAAATCGAAAAAACGGAACAAACGGATCTTCGCAAAGAATACCTTCAAATCTTTCGGGGTTCTGTACAAAGCATTCTCTTGAACGCTACGATTTATGATCCGAATGGAGACGATGTTACGCCTGAAAAACTAAAAAAAGAACAGGCTCAAATCGCTAAACAATGAATTTAATTTTATCTAATATCTCTAATTTAATAATCTTTAAATAAGTATAATATGGAGGATGATTTTTATGTTGGCAAGTGGATTGTTACTGATACGTTTGGTGGTTGGATTGTTATTGGTGGGGCACGGAGCTCAGAAGCTTTTTGGTTGGTTTGGTGGCTATGGTCCAAAGGGTACGGGCGGTTGGATGGAATCGATTGGCATTAAGCCCGGAGTGTTCATGGCAGTGTCTGCTGGGTTGATGGAATTGTTGGGAGGAGCTCTATTTGCTTTAGGACTGCTCACTCCACTGGCTGCATTGTTGATTACGGTGACTATGCTCGGAGCGATTTTCAAAGTACATGGCCCAAACGGGATCTGGGCAACGGCTAACGGCTATGAATATCCACTAGTTCTTATTGCAGTCGCAATTGGTATTGCGTTGACAGGAGCAGGTTCATATTCTATCGACGCATTACTTAGATAAAACATGATGTTTAGGTCATTAAAGTCATCAACAACAAAAAATAAAGGTTCTTACGATTAAAGGAGGGTTTCATATGTCACTGCAAACTACAGGTATCCATCATATTACAGCTTTTGCCGGTAATCCGCAGGAAAATGTCGACTTCTATGCCGGCGTCCTGGGACTTCGGTTAGTGAAGAAAACAATCAACTTCGATGCTCCTGAGGTTTACCACTTGTACTTTGGTAACGAGGCAGGAGGTCCTGGAACGATCATTACATTTTTCCCTGCACCAGGAACTCCCAAAGGACGAATCGGAGGAGGCCAGGTGGGCATAACCTCGTATGTGGTACCCCCAGGTTCACTTGATTTTTGGCAACATCGTTTGGAAAGCTTTGATATCCAAGTTACGAAAACGAGCCGTTTTTCTGAACAATATCTTCAATTCGAGGATAATGAGGGCTTACGACTTGAGCTTGTTGAACGTGAAGCGGGAGCGAATAGTACTTGGTCTTACGGTGGCATTTCGGCTGATAAAGCAATTAAGGGGTTTGGAGGTGCTGTGCTATTTAGCGTCAATCCACAGAGAACGATGGATGCATTGGAGAGCATACTCGGATTTACGAAAATCGCTGAAGACGCCGAATATGCCCGTTATCAGTCCGTAGGAGAAATCGGCAACATCGTAGATGTTCCGCTCGCCAAAATGGGTCTAGGCTTTGGTGGAGCAGGCACGGTACATCACATTGCATGGCGTGCAAAAGATTTCGAACAACATGAAGAATGGAGAAGCGCAGTCCAGCATTATGGCTATCAGCCGACTCCAATCATAGACCGCCAATATTTTAATGCGATATATTTCAGAGAAGCGGGCGGCATCCTATTTGAAATTGCTACAGATCCACCGGGATTTGCTAATAATGAACCTGCTGAATCTTTGGGGCAGAAATTAATGCTGCCAGAGTGGTATGAACCGCAGCGGGCTCAAATTGAGGCGAATCTGCATCCTATTGAAGTGAGAACATTAACTGGAAAACAACAGTAAACGAAACGGCAGCTGTTTTACCTCCAGAGGAAAAGGTGAAGCCACGTTGATGGGAACTGCCAGGTTTAGAAAAACGGTACATGACTGAATATAAACATGACAAGATGAATATCAACAGGATTAAACCCACTTTGACAAAATTGGTCATAGTGGGTTTTCATTATGCACTTGGTATGGACTTATAACATAGGGATGAAAGTCTGATCACGCTAGGCAGGAAGGGATGTATATTTAATCGCTATTTTTCAACGCATCTAATTTTCGAGTGCTCCAGATGAACCTCCCCCCAATCATACATACTGCGCAATATGGGGACGAAATTTGCTCCGTGAGCTGTTAGCGAGTATTCAACCCGGGGAGGGATTTCTCTGAATATTTCGCGATGCACAAACCCGTCTTCTTCTAATTCTCTTAGCTGCTTGGTTAACATCGCTTGTGTGATATCAGGAAAGGCGCGTTTAATTTCACCGAATCTTCGGGTACCACGGGACAGAAACCATAAAATCACTATTTTCCATTTGCCGCCAATGATTTTCTGAACCTTTGTTAAGGGGCAATCTGTAAAATAATTCAGATTTTCACTCATTTGTGCCATCTCCTCATCGTTTGTATTCCAGAAAGTCCTATGAAATCAATTAGTATGATTTTTGATAGTATATACTATAAATATGCCTACTTGTTGTTTCGATACCATTGGCTTAACATTACATTAGCATTAAAGCTTTGACAAGCCATCTGAAAATATTCTGGGGGCGAAGAAGATGAACATTAATATTTTATACGGTCACCCTTATGCTAAGAGCTTTAACAAAGCGATTTTGGAGCAGGTGATCGCTCATTTAAACGTACGAGGGGCGAATGTTAAGGTAAAAGACTTAATTCAAATGTCATTTAATCCGACGGCAGGCTTAAAGGATTTAGAGGCTAAGGTCACTAACGTATTGCCAGAGGAGATAGTAAAAGAACAGGAGGATTTATTGTGGGCAGATGCCTTGATTATTATTTCACCGGTATGGTGGGGCGGATTTCCCGCTGTTATTAAAGGATATATAGATAGAGTGTTCACAACAGGACTCATACGCTCTTCTGATGGTGTATATGGGCTTGAGGGCAAGAGAGCCTACTCGATTTTTACAACAGGATCTTCAGAAGATTATATTCGCATATCACGTCAGAAAGATATGCTCTACGCGGCTAACGATAATTTGTTTGGGTTCGCCAAGTTTTCGGATGCCGAGATTAAGCTTCTTTACTCGGTGCCGCGTGTAACCTTGGAGGAACGAAAAGCAATGCTGCTGGATGTCAATCGATTTGTCGATCGTATTTTTGATATGAGACCGGGAGAGGGAGGCAGTACGAGGGATAGCCTTTCTCTTCAAGCTTTGGAGCATGATTTGGCTAGCCATTAAGATTACGTAAACTGCAGGATGTTTCTTTGGAAAAATGAAGAACACCCTTATGGGTGTTCTTTCGTTTGGACATATGGACATATTACACTGTGCTAAGTTATAAGCTTGTTACTGCTAAAGATATAACCTTTTGGATGGTTCTCCTACTGGATACCGCAGAAGGTTTAAGACGTCAGTTGCCGGTTTGTAACTTGCCTTAGCCACCACGTCAGGAGATTTCCCGGTGTTTCCCGTATCCTCTAGCCGACAAGATATGAATGCTCCTCCAATCTTTAGAAATGCCAAATTCCACGCATTACCGTGTAATATTTTGCTTGATAGCCTTAATTTTCTCCTCAGTAAAGACTCCTGAATCCAGCAGGTCTAGAATGGAGAGCACGCTGCCGCGAGAACCCCAGCTGCCTTCTTCAATGACCTGGAAGGATACCCACCAAGTTGGGGATGGTTCCGGTACACCAAGTACTTTAGTCAAACTGCCAAGAATATTCTCAAGCACTTTTTTGCGAACGTCGTTAGGCCAGTCACCATCCATCACCAGAACATTGACAGTAATTACATCACGTTCTGGCTGATCCGACAGCAATTGCCCACCAATTGCCATGTAATCTATTGGACGTTCGTTGAAATGGACCTGAAACCCTTCTCTTGCTGGCGGACAATATTGACCTACCTCTGGAACGAGAACTGCATCCGTCAAACCTTCTGCCAAAAGACGGCGCTGTTCAAGCGTTATGCGGCCTGCGGGATAATTTACACTGATCATGGTCATGGTCTGATATCTCCTTATTAAGATTTAACCAAGCGATGTCTTGGAATTCTTTATGATATCTGTATCCAAGGCTTCAGCTTGGCAAGCTCATTGGTATTTTGTTGATATCGTTAATATAAAACGATGATAAACCCCTGTCAACACTAATTATTATAATAATATATATTTAAATAATATATAGAGAGATGTGAAGCTAGTTTAAATGGGCTATAATTATGTCTAGTCTAATGAAAGCATGACATACTACGGAGATTTGCTAGAGGTAACAGGAGGCACAATATATAATGGCGAGACAGTCAGGAAAAACCAATACAATGTTTGCGGTATTAGGCATTCTGAGTCTGGGTCCTCATACCGGTTATGATATAAAGCAACATATGGAGCAAAGCACTAGTTACTTTTGGAATGAGAACTATGGTCAGATCTATCCCAGCCTGGCAGAGCTACTGGATCGAAAAGATATTGCAGTCGAGGTTATTCGACAGAAAGGAAAGCCTGACAAGAAACTCTACAGCATTACCGATCAGGGAAGGCAGACGTTGTCAGACTGGCTTTCTCAGCCCATGGAGCATGTGGTGATGCTTAAAAAAAATGAGCTGCTGTTGAGGGTGTTTTTTGGCGGGAATTCTTCGCCTGAAACGATTATAAAGCACATACAGGAGTATAAAGAAAAGCTAGTGGAAAGCTTGCATATTTTTGAAGAACTTGAACGTTGGCTTATCAACGTAGAGCATAAAGACCATAATCACAAATATTGGATGATCACAATGAGCTATGGTAAAAGTCAGTTTAGCAGTTTAATTAGCTGGTGCGATGATAGCATTAAAATATTGAGTTCTTAGCAGTTGGTAAAATTCATATGTAATGAATAATCAGAAAGCATGCTGGACTATCAGAGGAATAGTAAACTAGTAACGACAATTCTTGTCGTTATCTCCGGACATGGCGACTCCTCCTTCATAAAGCTGCTTGCCAAGTTGGGCTCGCACCTTTATGGAGGAGTTTTTTTATCCCGTAAGGAGGATGCAATACACACGATTTTGTACGCTGTAAATGAGTAACTATTATTCCACCAGCTTTTCAGACTTCACCAGCATGTCTCGTAACACGTGAGCGACTCGACTTTTCCGGTTCTCTGCTTTCTTTTTTATCAAGTGTAATGATTTTTTGTATGCATGAGTATGGCTTTGATCGTAGAACTGTTTGGCTGCAATGCGTAATGTTCTTCTTAATAACAGTGCTGATGAGCGTGTTAACCTAGAGCGGAATCCCCTGCGCAATACCCGCAACGTATTTTTGTAGGTCTCAAAATCCTCGGATGGAGGGATAAGGGCAAATAAATTTAACGAGGAGTCATTGAATCCGTAGGTTTCATACATGATTCTCAGATTTTCTGTATTTAAAACGTTACCTCTGAGATAGGTTGGATGTTCCTGATGATATCCGACCACCTCTTTGATGCAATAAAAAGGGATCTTCAAGCGATGCAGTCTATAGCCAAGGTCCCAGTCTTCGAGTCCATACAGCACAAACCGTTCATTAAAACCTCCAATACGAATCAAGTGACTGCGTCTGATGGCTACACAACGAGTAACCAGCAGCATCCAGGGGGCGACATCCGTTGTGGCAAATTGTTTCTGCGTATTGGGGGGGACTCTTGTGGGACTAACTACTTTAGACAGTGCACCCGTTTGGTGAAGGATATCTTCAGGGGTTATGATTGGAGTAATTTCGTTCGCTGCTTCATAGTCAGCATTCCATAAGTTGGACTGCGTAAGTATGTTGCGACATTGTTCTTTTTCTTCAGGAGAAAAGTCAGGGTAATAATGGGTAAAAGCATCGTCCCATGAGTGAGGAATGCCTGAGAGCACAGACTTGGGATATTTACGGTGATAACGGCTCACGATCCTAATGAATTCCGGTAATACTACAAAGTCAGCGTCGCAGAAGATGATGTATAGCCCTTTTGCACGGCGCAGTCCCAAATTTCGAACGGCAGATCGACCGCGTTGTTCCTGATGTGACACATAGATAAGAGGATAGGATGCTTTGAAGCCTTCGACCATTTCTTTCGTTCCGTCTGTAGAACCGTCATCAGCTACAATGACTTCAAATAGTTGCTTTGGATAGGTTTGTGTCTCAAATGAAGCGAGTGTGAGCAACAATTGCTGGGCTCGATTATAGGTTGGAATGATGACGCTGTAGCGGATAGCCAATATGATCTCCCCCCCACCATTCTTATTAGAAAACGTTTGAACAAGATGAATAATAACAATGTATTCAAGGATTTTAGCCTGGTCTAGTCAAACATCCCTCAAGGTTCGAAACAGGCTTGGTCTTATTACTGATGCTAAGGTGGGGGTTCTGTATTTTCTGCTGTTTTGCAGGTGCGTTCAGTGGTGTTATATATGTGTAATCATGGTATTATGCATAGAGATGTAAAGTAAAAGCGACGGCGCTTCCTATCCGCTGAAAGCCCGCTCAGCAAACAGAAACAAACATGAGATGAAATGGGCAAGTTATGGTAAACTATATAGAGTTATAGAAGACCTGAAAGAGGAGTACTATATGACACAATTTGTCTATAAGCAAATTATTGACGATCTCAAGATGAAAATCTTTGCGGGAAAGTTTGCAGATATGAGATTGCCAGATGAACGTAGTCTTAGTGAGACTTACCAGGTTAGTCGTAGTTCAATTAAACGTGCTCTGACTAAAATGGAGAATGTCGGAATTATTTTCAAAAAACAAGGTTCCGGGACATTTATTAATCCATTATACATAAGAAATGAATCTATCTTTAACTACGAAGGCTCTAATCTAGGGGTCACTGATAATTTTCAAATGCATGGTAAAAAGCCTAAGATCAAAGTATTGAGTTTTGAGGTCATTCCGCCAACAGAAGAATTACAGCGCGATTTGTTCTTGGAGACTCATGATTTTGTTTACAAAATTGTTCGCTTACGTCTGTTTGATGATGATCCTTTTATGATTGAAACGGGCTATATCCCCATTAAAATTGTCCAGAATTTAAATCAGACAATTATCGAGGGGTCCATTTTTAATTATTTGGAAGACTCCCGGAACTTGGCCGTCACCAAATCTTTTTTATCCATTTTTGCAGAACCGTCTCAAGAGAATGATCAAAAGCTGCTACATTTAAATGAAAATGAGCCTGTAGGTATTATGGAAGGTGTGTTCTTTTTAGATAACGGTACGCCATTTGAGTTTTCTCATATGCGATTTCATTACAAATATTTGAAATTTAATACCTTTGTATCGGTTCACTAATGATAAGACTGGAGAATTCTCCGGTCTTTTTTTTATGGTTTTGAAAAAAGGATTGAAGCCTGCAATTACCTCGTTTATTACAAATTTTATTGGTTTATACTTCTATATATTTTAATGTAAGAGCTTTTTTACTGTCTTTTTAATTTATATTTCATAGTATGTTCAAAATTTCACAAAATTGGACCGTATCACTTGTGAAAAAGGTTGAATTAAATTGGCGTAGCGTTATGATGGACATGTAGATGAAATTTCCGGAAATAAATTACAAACAAAACTACTTAGGGAGTGGACACAATGTCATTATCACCCGTGTTAGCAGATTATTCATCTAAAACATATTTGGAAAAACTTGATGCATATTGGCGTGCAACGAACTACATTTCGGTAGGTCAGCTTTATTTAAAAGATAATCCTTTGTTGAGAGAACCTTTAAAAGATTCAGATGTGAAAGTTAAGCCTATTGGACACTGGGGCACAATTCCGGGTCAAAACTTTATTTATGCACATCTAAATCGTGTTATTAATAAATATGATTTGAGCATGCTTTACATTGAAGGTCCTGGTCACGGCGGCCAGGTTATGGTTTCAAATTCTTATCTGGATGGTAGTTACACTGAAATCTATCCACAAATTACGCAAGATATCCCAGGTATGAAGAAATTGTTCAAACAATTCTCTTTCCCTGGCGGTATTGCTTCACACGCTGCTCCTGAAACACCTGGATCTATCCATGAAGGTGGAGAATTAGGCTACTCCCTTTCTCATGGTGTAGGTGCCATTTTGGATAATCCTGATCTAATTTCGGCTGTTGTTATTGGTGATGGCGAAGCTGAAACGGGTCCATTAGCCGCTTCGTGGTTCTCTAACAGATTTATCAATCCCATCACAGATGGTGCAGTGCTACCAATCTTGCACTTGAATGGCTTTAAGATTAGTAACCCAACGATTATGTCTCGTCAATCGAAAGAAGAATTGACCTCATACTTTAAAGGTTTGGGTTGGGAACCGTTCTTTGTTGAAGGTGAAAATCCGGATCACATGCATCCAGAAATGGCGAAAGTATTGGATACGGCCATCGAGAAGATTGAAGCTATTCAAAAGAATGCGCGTGAAAATAATGACCTTACTCGTCCGGCGTGGCCGATGATTGTCTTCCGTTCACCTAAAGGCTGGACGGGTCCAAAGGAATGGGACAACGTGCCGAATGAAAATTCATTCCGTGCCCATCAGGTTCCAATTCCGGTTGATCAAAAGAATATGCAACACGCACCTGCTTTGTTAGAATGGCTGAATAGCTATAGACCAGAGGAATTGTTCGACGAAAACGGTCGTTTAAACTCTGAGCTTGCTGAAATTCTGCCTACAGGCGATAAACGTATGGGAATGAACCCTGTTGCGAATGCGGGTAACCTCATTAAAGACTTGAAATTACCGGATTTCCGTAACTATGCGCTGGATAATTCCGTACCTGGTAAAGTGATTGCGCAAGATATGTCGGTTTTAGGGAAATACGTTAAAGATGTGGTTCTTTTAAATGAAGAAAATCGTAATTTCAGAATCTTCGGACCGGATGAAACGATGTCTAACCGCTTGGCTCCTGTTTTTGAAGTAACCAAACGCCAATGGATGGACCAAATTATTGAACCTAATGATGAATTCTTATCATCCTATGGCCGCGTAATTGATTCTCAATTATCCGAACACCAAGCTGAAGGATTGCTGGAAGGTTATGTATTAACAGGTCGTCATGGTTTCTTTGCAAGTTACGAAGCCTTCCTGCGTGTGGTTGACTCGATGATCACCCAACACTTTAAGTGGCTGCGTAAAGCAACGGATCAAGGATGGCGTGCAGATATCCCATCATTGAATGTCGTAGCAACCTCAACAGTGTTCCAACAGGATCATAATGGGTATACACACCAAGATCCAGGCTTGTTAGGTCATTTGGCTGATAAAAAACCAGAATTTATTCGGGAGTATCTGCCAGCGGATGCCAATTCATTGTTGGCTGTTTTCGACACCATTTTAAATGACCGTCAAAAGATCAATTTGATTGTTTCGTCTAAACACCCACGTCCACAATGGTTTAGTGCTGATGAAGCGAAAGAATTGGTGGACAAAGGGTTGAAGATTATTGATTGGGCAAGTACAGATCAAGGTGGGGAACCTGACCTTGTCATTGCTTCTGCTGGTACAGAGCCAACTATTGAAAGTTTAGCTGCGATTTCCATTTTGCATGAAAAACTGCCTGACTTGAAGATTCGGTACATCAACGTGGTAGATTTGCTGAAACTGAGAAGTCAAAAACTAGACCCGCGTGGATTATCCGACGCCGAGTTTGATCATTTTTTCACAAAAGACAAGCCAGTTGTTTTCGCTTTCCATGGTTACGAAGGTCTGATCAAAGATCTGTTCTTTGATCGTCACAACCATAACTTGCATGTACATGGTTACCGTGAGAATGGCGATATTACGACACCATTTGATATGCGCGTATTGAATCAGATGGATCGCTTCGATCTAGTGAAGGAAGCTGTTCTAAGCTTACCTGACGCTGAGAAGTATACCAACATTGTGGATGAAATGGATGCTACGGTTAAGAAACATCATCAATTCATTCGCGAAGAGGGTATTGATTTACCAGAGGTAGAGAACTGGGTATGGAAAGGCTTGAAATAAAAACACAGACACTTCAACTTTATGTTGGACAACCAAGCCATCAAGCATGAAGTGGAATATATGATCTGGTAGTGGTATACAAGTGCCTGACCCCTTTGACTTCAAGTATGATTTCAATGGGGATCAGGCGCTTTTTGATTTAGCACACAGAGAACTTGGTAGAGAAGTTACAAGCTAGTGGGTATATACATATATAGGGAACGAAATGAATTTCTATATTTTGCCTGACGATTAAAGAGGTGTTATGGTATATGAGAATAGTAAAGGAGGCTGTTAATATGAACCATCAAATTCCGGAGAAGGTATTGAATGATGGCACTAAAGTGCCCGTCATTGGATTTGGGACTGTTGGATTTAAGGGTGCAGATGGAGTACAGGCGATTACCGGCGCAGTTGATGCAGGTTACCGTCTGATCGACACAGCGTTCAACTATGAAAATGAGGGGGCTGTCGGGAAAGCGGTCCGGCAGAGCTCTGTGCCCAGAGAAGAATTGTTGATTTGCTCCAAACTACCGGGTCGCCGACATGCTTACCAAGAAGCCATTGTAACGATCGAAGAGTCATTATATAGAGGAGGTCTGGACTATTATGATCTTTATCTGATCCATTGGCCGAATCCCCAAATTGATCGATATGTTGAAGCCTGGCAGGCGTTGATTGAGGCGAAGAAAAGGGGCTATATTCGTTCCATCGGGGTCTGCAATTTTCTGCCCGAGCATAATGAACGTTTAATTCGGGAAACAGGTGTCGCCCCGAGCATCAATCAAGTTGAATTGCATCCATTGTTTAATCAGGAGCACCAGCGTGCAAAAGATGCTGAACAGGGCATCGTGACCGAATCGTGGAGCCCCTTGGGGCGTGGTCACAGCATACTGGAGAATGAAAAGATTGGGGAAATTGCTGCTGCTCATGGTAAAACGACTACACAAGCGATTTTACGTTGGCATATCCAACTTGGAGCGATCCCGATCCCTAAGGCCTCTTCTTTAAAACACCAAACGGAGAATTTGGATATTTTTGATTTTGAGTTGTCTCCAGAGGAAATGAACGTGATTTCGGCATTTAGCAGTGAGGATGGGCGGATATGGGGTCAGGACCCCAAGTCCTATGAAGAACTATAATCAGGAACAATAAATAGAAGGGTTCAAAAATCTGTCGCGGGTTTTTGGACCCTTTGCTTTTATAATAAAACGAACACACATCCGAAAGTGATCAGTGGGCCAGTATATAGAGCTATGATGAACATTTTTTACCGGATTTGATGTATGATATGGTGGAATGTAGTCCTTTCGAAGGAGGTCATCATGGGAATTTTGTCGAGGTTTAGGGATATTATGAAAATGAATGTTAACGCCTTAGTGGATAAGGTGGGAGACCCGGAGAGAACCATTGACGATTATATGCGGAATTTAAACAGTGATCTAGGCAAGGTGAAAGCGGAGACGGCCTCAGTGTTGGCTGATGAGAGAAGGGCAAAAAGAGCACTGGATGAATGCAAAGCCGAAATCAAAAAGCTCCAGCATTATGCCAGTAAGTCTGTGGAAGCTGGTAATGAAGAGGAAGCTCGAAAGTTTCTGGAGAGAAAAGGTTTGCAGGCGGAGAAATTGGAACAATTACAAACGTCCTATGATTTAGCTTCGACAAACGCCGTAAATATGAAACAAATGCAGGAGAAGTTGGTGTCCGATATGGGACAACTAGAAGCGCGGCGCGCTGAACTTAAAGGGAAGATGGCGGTTGCCAAAGCACAGCAAACCTTGAACTCTATGGGCAGCAAGAATTCTGCTTTCGAAGTTATGGAAGAACAGGTGAACAGAGCGTATGATGAAGCGATGGCTATAGCCGAGCTTCGGGCAGGAACGAAGGACGACCTGGATGCTTTATTTGCACAATACGAGAAGAGTACGAATGCAGAGGATGAACTGGCTGCGATCAAAGAAAAAATCAACCATAAGGAATCATAACAGTATCTACATGAAGAGGTGAGCAGATGCCGGTTATCGAATACAAATGCCCAAACTGCGGCAGCGGCATGGTCTTTGACGGTGAGACAGGGATGTTATCCTGTCATAGTTGCGGAAGAGAGGACAATATCGAATCTATTCCTGATCCTCTGATAAATCGTATTTTTTCAGAAGATGAGGCCCATGAGTATCATTGTAATAACTGCGGAGCAGTGATTATGACCGAAGTGGAGACGAGTGCAACGGTGTGCAGCTTTTGTGGTTCTGCCGTGGTTCTCGGGGATCGACTGACTGGCAAGCTGGCTCCAGCGCAGGTTATTCCTTTTTCAATCAGTAAGGAAGAAGCCATAGCTGCTTTCAAAAAATGGTGCAAGAATGGCCGTCTTACGCCGAATCGGTTCATGATAGCAGACCGAATCAAGGGAATAACCGGGATGTATGTGCCCTTCTGGTTATATGAATTACATAATAAAATTGAGGTTCAAGGTGAAGGTACCCAAGTGAGAACCTATACGAGCGGAGACTACGAATATACGGAAACGAAGCATTTCGATGTATATCGGAAAATTCGTTTGAATTATGTAAAGGTTCCAATTGATGCTGCGGAGAAAATGAACGATGAGCTGATGGATAAATTGGAGCCTTTTCCATACGATCAGCTAAAACCCTTTAAAACGCCATATCTAGCAGGTTATATTGCAGAGAAGTACAGTTATAACGAAGAAGAGCTTTTCCCGCGAGTTAAAGAAAAAGTGAAGGAATATATTGATGCTTATATTCATTCTACGGTGTCAGAGTATACGGCCGTGAGTTATACGGAAAAGCAAATTGATACTACATTAAAACAAGCGGATTATGTCCTGCTCCCGGTGTGGGTCATACACTATGACTATAATCAATTGGAGCATACGTTTGCTATGAACGGACAGACGGGCAAGGTAGTCGGTAAGCCTCCGATTAGCAAGTTCAAAGTGACGGCTTGGTTTGCAGGCATTTTCGGCATTACTCTCTTTTCATTGAGGTTAATCACTTGGTTGATGATGGGAGGGGGATTTTATTGAAAAAGCATAGAGCGATTATAGCCGTCTTGTTGTTCTTTGCTGCTTTTCTGGCAGTTCCTATGGAAATGAAGGGCGAACCAGCAACGACAGAAATGAAGCCATTGATTTATGATGAAGCGGGTCTGCTCAATCAGGAAGAGTATGATGTGTTGAACGCTATGGCTAATCAATACGGAGCGGAAAGAGAAACGGACATTATTATTTATACTACTCTCAATCCCGACAATATGGATGTTATGAAAATGACGCAGGACTTTTATGATGACCATGGCCCTGGGTATGACAGATCTCATGGGAACGCGGTCATTTTAACGATGGATATGAGAAATAGAGAGGTGTACTTGGCCGGATTTTATAAGGCAGAACGGTATCTGGATGACGACAGGCTTACTAAAATACGCCATGAGATTAGCCCGGACCTGACGAACGGCAACTATGGGCTTGCATTTCAAAAGTATATTCTGAGTGCGCACAAATATTTGGCCATCCGTCCAGGGGTGAATCCAGACAGTATATTTTTTAAAGGCTGGCTTCATTTGGCGGTTGCCCTGGGATTGGCGGCGATGATCGTGGGCAAGATGGTTTCCAATTCTGGCGGTCGGGTTACGGTAAATCGGCAGACCTACGAGGATTCGAACGCTTCAGGAGTTCTGGAGTATCGAGATCAGTATCTTCACACAACGACAACGAAACGGAAGATTGAAAAGAGCAGCAGTAGCAGCAGCTCAGGCGGTGGTGGCGGAACTACCAGCGGCGGTCATTCGCATAGCGGCAGCAGAGGATCATTTTAACTGAGGATTTTGTAAAAATCCAATAAGCGACTTTCAATGAACAATATATAGATCGAAATGGTCTAGTTCGTCTATATATTGCACTTTGGAGCGACTGGAATCGAATTTTGCAAAATCCTAAACTGAAAGGATGGATACAGTATGGGGTTCTTCAGAAATCAATTTGCAAATGTTGTAGAATGGGTAGAATTTAGAGATGATATGATTTTCTGGAAGTGGAGCAACCGTGAAATTAAAAAAGGCAGTAAATTAATCATCCGCTCCGGTCAAGATGCGATTTTTGTAAATAACGGCAAAATAGAGGGTATTTTCGAGAATGAAGGGTCGTATAACATGGACTCTGACATTATTCCATTTCTATCCACATTAAAAGGGTTTAAATTTGGTTTTAACAGTGGTATGAGGGTAGAAGTCTTATTCGTTAATACGAAGGAGTTTACGGTCAAATGGGGGACGCAGAATCCAGTGCTGATCCCGACCCCCCAGCTGCCGGGCGGTATGCCGATTCGTGCCAATGGCACATTTAATTTTAAAGTGAACGATTATGTTACGCTCATCGATAAGATTGCCGGAGTGAAGGACAGTTATCTAGTTGAGGATGTGAAAATAAGGATTACTTCGGTGTTGGATCAGTTATTGATGAAGTGGATCAGCAGAGAAGGAAAGGACATGTTCAATCTGCAGGCGAATGCTTCTGACATTTCAAAAGGTATTCAAGAAGATCTGGATATGCAAGTGATGGACAACGGTATGACGATTACTGGCTTTCATGTGATGAGCTTCAATTATCCTCAAGAAATCCAAGATATGATCACGAAGACAGCCTCTCATGAAATGATCGGTAATCTGCAAAAGTACCAACAAGTGACGATGACGGACGGGATTGCATCGGGTAATGTAAAAGGCGGCGGTGCTGCTTCAGATATGGCGAGTATGATGATGGGGATGAATATAGCAAATGAAATGATGAAAAATTTGAACCCGAACCCAAAGCCTTCGGCTGAGACTCAGCCTACACCTGCTGCCCCCTCTCCATCTGGAGACGGTAATAAGCCCAATTTTTGTCCGAATTGCGGTACAAAAAACGAAGGAGCTAACTTCTGTCCGAATTGTGGACAAAAATTGAACGGATAACATAGCTACGGTCAAACTTCTTTATTTCAGAAAAGTTCCGACTGGGTCAAGTAATCCTGTAAGCCAAAAGGCAGTTATCGCAGAGTATCTTCTGTGATGGCTGCTTTTTTATGTAGTTCGTTCAAGTATTTTCTTCATAAATCCGATTTATTGGATTGAAAAAGGTACTCAGGATAAGGTACTATAGCTATATAGTATGTATTTATATTAACTAATTAGTTATTACATTAATAAACTATGGGTATAGGAGCAACGAAGATGACCAAATTCCAAGATCAAATCATTGCGCGTTACAAGTTTGATGATGCAAAGAACGTCGGCAAAGATAGCTCAGGGCAAGGTAACGATGGGGTTGCTTCAGGCACAGTAACACCTACGATTTCCCATGCTACCGGTAGAGCAGCTTTGACGCTTGAGGGAGGCCCCAACGGTACATCGTATATCCAGCTTCCTTCCGATCTATTCAAAGATGTAAGCGATAACACCGGTGTGACGGTTACTGCTTGGGTCAACTTCGGCAGATTCACAGATATGTGGGAACGTGTCTTTGACTTTGGTAAAGCCCATACAGGACCCTATATGTTCATGACACGGAATCTGCGCGGAACCCTTTTCACCGAGGTGGATTTGTCCGTAGACCCGGGAAGAGGCTTTGTCAGGGATGAGTGGATGCACATAGCCCTGTCTGTGATCGGCACGGAAGGCGGCACATTAAGCAGTGCCGGTCCGGTGATATATGTCAATGGTGAAGTGGTAGCGGATGGTTCCATCAGCCAAACTTCCAGCGGTAACTATGCCAAGCTGCGTAAATGGTTCGAAACGTTTACAGACTCGTCCAACTACAGCAACAATTTTATCGGTCGCTCCCAGCATGCGGCGGATGTAGACTTTGCCGGCTCCGTTTCAGACTTTAGAATTTATAAAGCAGGCTTGTCGGCAGATGAAGTCATTGAGGTCATGTGCGATTCGTTGACAGATGAAGAGATCGTGAAGCTTGCTAGAGATAAATATTTGTCCTTTCCAACGACGATTGTGACCAAGGACTTATCTCTGCCAACCGTTCTGATGGGCGGTAGAGTAGAAGTGACCTGGAAATCCAGCCAACCTAGTATACTCTCTGACAATGGGCAGGTGCAGGCGATTACCTCCGCACAAGGGGTTACCGTCACAGCTTTATTAACGAAGGGCTTAAGCCAGATTGAAGAAAGCTTTGAAGTATCCGTTCTTCCTGAACAGCTGCCTCCGTACACGCTGACCATTCATGGAAATAAGGAAGTACTGGATGTCAGCGAAGTGATGTACGGCTTGTTCTATGAAGATATCAATAACGCGGCAGATGGCGGGATTTATGCAGAACTCGTTCAGAATCGCTCCTTTGAATCTTTCGAGTTTGATACGTATTCCCATGCTTCCGGTGAATGCGGCTGCTCTACAGGACGGAACCGCAACCCGTTGTTTGCCTGGTCTGGTGATACGGACAAGATGACTCCACAACATAGCGGTGGATTAAATGAGTTTTTAGGCGCAAAAGACAAAGAAGTGAACTCTTATTATGTGACGGTAGCGGATGGTGCAACGATTCGGAACAAGGGCTTTTCCGATTCTAACCAGAATTGTGCCATGTCCATCCAAGAGGGTGCCAAGTATGAGTTTACCATCTGGGCGAAGGCCGATTCAGCTGGCGCAATCACACTGCAACTGCAAGACTCGAATGAAAAGGCTATTAGTGATTCGGTTACGATACAGGTGGAAGGTGGCAACAGGTGGAAGAAGTACGGCATCGATTCCAAACTTGTGCTGACAGGCTCAGCTACGGTTCTCGGGCAGCTGGCGCTTACATTTGAAGGGGACATTTCGGTTGATATGGTTTCTTTATTCCCACAAGATGTATGGGGCGCAGGAGAGGAAGCGCAATCCCCATCGGCACATGCTAACTTCCAGGGAAATCCTAACTACCGACTGAGAAAAGATTTGGTGAACGCACTGGTTGGCATGCATCCGAAGTTTTTGCGGTTTCCAGGTGGTTGTATTTCCGAGGGTTCGTTTATATGGGAAAACGTATACGATTGGAAGGAATCGATTGGGGATATCGAGCTGCGCAAGGAAAACTTTAATGTATGGGGCTATATGATGACCATGGGCCTTGGTTATATGGAGTATTTCCAGTTGGCAGAAGACCTGAATGCAGCTCCGCTTCCGGTTATGGCCTGTGGCGTTCTCTGCCAAGCCCGTTCCGATTACGCTCATCCGGCTGGAGGCGCATTAAGAGAATACTATATTAAGAACTTTACAGATCTGATCGACTTTGCGATCAGTGTGGATTTTGAACATAATGAATGGGCTGCTATGCGTAAAAAAATGGGCCATGAAGCTCCGTTCGATCTGCGTTATTTGGGTGTGGGTAACGAGAACTGGGGCACAGAATTCTTTGCCAACTTTGAAGTGTTCAAAACGTCGATTGATGAGTATATGGAGAAAAACTATCCGGGTTATGAGCTGCATATCATCTCCACGGTTGGCGCTCAAGCAGACGACGATGCCTATCAGCAGGGCTGGAAGTTCCTGAGCGGTAATATGAAGGGCTCGGCTAAGGTTGCTTTTGCAGATGGTAACCAGGTGACGGAAGAAACTGTAACCTGGTATGAGAAGCAAAAAGACTATATGGACACTATTGCAGACGAGCATTATTATCGTTCTAACGAGTACCTGCTGAATAACGTGGACCGCTATAACTACTACTACAGAGCTTATAACGTGGACGGCAGTATAAATTGGAAAGCAACATCAAAGGTTTTTGTCGGAGAGTACGCCTCAACGGATAAAAATACATTAGCAGGCGCTGTAGCAGAGGCAGCGGTGATGACGGGCTTCGAAAATAATGCCGATGTCGTTCGGTTGGCTGCCTATGCACCGCTGTTTAACAAGGTGCTGACAGATGGAACCTACAGATGGACACCAGACTGCATCTGGTTCGATGACGAAACGGTGTGGTTTACGCCGAACTACTATGTACAGCAAATGTATGCTAAATATTTGGGGAATAAAGTATTGAGCACTTCTTTCTCTACTTACAAAAACGGCAAGCCAACGGATCTCATTCCTCAGGGTGGAATTGAAATCGCGACAGGCAACGCCGAAGTTATGATTAAGCGTGTGACTGTTACTTCCAACCAGGACGGCAGTGTTTTGCTGGATCAAGACTTTACCCAGGAATTGAATTCGGCCTGGCAGGTCATTCCCGGTTCCGGGGGCTCTACAGTGGAGGAAGGCAAGGGGCTTGTCCTCAAAGCTCAGGATAGCGGTTTGAATGGTCTGTACATCTTGAACGACAGCTGGAGCAATTACAAGGTAGAGGTGGTCGCTTCCCGTATTTCCGGCACGGACGGTTTTTATGTGGGTGCGGGTCTCACGGATATTTCTGCGGAGAAAAAGGACGTTGTCGAATACGCGATCGGTTATGGCGGCAAGGCTACTGGCGTGAAGGTTTACAAGCAAGGCATAGAAGGCTACACATTGGGTGACTACTCTTCCAGTACAGCGGCAGGTAACTTGAGAGCAGCTAGCTATGAAGAGTTGGCTGACAACACGGACTACACCATAACAGTGAACTACGGCGGTGAAACGGGCAGCAATCTGATTTGCTCATACACCGACGGCGAGACAACCAGCAAAGTGCTGGACTACAAGCTGGAGGCTTACAACAGAGACGTGTTCAACTCGGTAACCCAAGATGCTGAGCATGTATACGTGAAGCTGGTGAATGCTGACAACGTAGATAAGGTAATACAGCTGAATCTACAAGATTTGAATGTTGAGTCCATCGCTAAGCTGGTTACACTAACCGGCGATTCCTCGCTTGTTCATGTACCTAACGTGAACAAGAAGAATGACGAGAAGGTAGTGCCTACCGAACAGCAGATCACGCTTGATACAGATTCTGTCCTCTTAGACTTACCGGCCAACTCGGTAAATGTACTGGTGCTGGATCTTAAACCTTTTCCCGCTTAAAAACAAAAAGGGGTGTCCCAAGCAGCCGTTTTATGGCTTTTGGAACACCCCTTTTTTTCTATGAATAGAGTCGGAATGTTGAGTTGATTTCCCCGACGGGCATTACTGCGTGCTTCTGTTTACCAATTCACGCGGGTTGATGCCATCGTCTATCGTTAGCGGGGTAGGGGCTCCCGTAGCGATTCGCTCCCAAGGCACCATTTTAAAGTTCTGATTTAACTTTTTGCCGTTTTGAAGATTTTCGTCATCTTGTGCAACGAAGATACCATGAGGGAAATTCTTGCCTAATCCGTAGCCAAGAACATCAATACCGTCTGTGACAGACGTACCGTCAACGGTAGGGCTCGCGCTGATTGTAAAGTTGCTTATATATGCATTGTCGCCTTGTCGTTCATAGATCGCATAGCTACTGTTTCCTTGACTGGAGGCCATGAGATACCCCTTGCCATCTTTACCGTAATACAATGTAAGTCCTTCTATGTCATCGTGGAGTCTACGCCCATCTGCAATATCAACACGTCGCAGCGGCTCGGATGGACCGTCTGGCTCGGCACTATACTTCCAAATGGCGTAATCCTCTTCAGCGATGTAGATCGTACCATATTCATCATCAGCAACCATGCCTTCGGATTGCGTATTCAGCTTGAACTGGCGGACAAGCTTACCTGCAATTTTGCCACTTCCGTCATCAGTCAGCTCATATTGTTCAAATTCACCCTCTTTGCCCAACACGAGCGCGTAAAATTTATCTGTCTTGAGGCTATGGTATAAGCTGAATCCGTACACTTCTTTCATAGATGCTTTAATGGGTTTGCCAACCACGTTGGTCAGCTTTCCTGATGCACCGTCAATGGCAAAGATATCGATCGTGTTGTTGGTTCGATTGGTTGCCCCTGCGATATCAATTTTTTTGCCGCCCAACGTGAAACCGTAACGAAGGTCCACGTTATTCATTTTTCCGACCTTCATGTTTTGCAGTTGCTTGCCTTCCAGATCATAGACTAAAATCCCGCCGCCTTTATTGGTTGCTAAAATTCTACTTTTCTCCGGATCGACCGGGTTGAGCCAGATTGCAGGGTCGTCGGCTGCGTCTTCTCCATCCTCCACAGCTTCTGTTTCGGCAGAGGGGATTACTTTATAGGTGGGGACTGCATCCTTTGGATCTGCATATTTGTTGTTCTCTGCTTCAAGCGCTGTAAGAAGTTTTGTAGGAAGATATACATTTCCATTCACTATTTTAATTTCCCGGTCCGCTTTTCCGCTTAGTCCAGCTAGACGATATTGCTTTTCACCCACTGTAAAGGTCCCGACAATGCCATTTTTCAGTTTGACCAAAACAGAGTGGTCATCACTGTCCCATGTAATTGTCGCCCCCATTTTATCTGCCTGTGTCCGTATTGGTGCATACCCGGATGGCTGAATGTCTGCCGCATGGGTCAGTTCTGGTGATACCAGAACCCCCGTTAAAATGGCTAATAATGCGAGTTTAGTTGACTTCATATGTATGCCCCTTTTCTGAAGTGAAAATGATATAACCGACTCAGTATAAAGCGAGAATATCAAAAGGATACAATGAAAATGTAAAAGGAATGTAAAGGAGATGTAAGCATTCAATGGACTGGCTTCCAGTATTGTTGTCTGTAATTCTTTGGAGACATTCCGAACTTTTCTTTAAAGCATTTGGAGAAATAGCTTGCTTGGGAGAATCCTGTTTCCTCGGTAATTTGTTGGACAGACCAGTCAGTTTGCAGCAAAAGACTGCGTCCTTGATCCAGGCGATAATCCATTAAATACTCAAGTGGTGTGCGCTGGAAGGCGACCTTCATGCATCTGGCGAGATAGTTCTGATGTACGTGAAAATGGGTCTCCAAATCCTTATTGGTGATTGTATTTTTGTAATTCTGTTTTAGGTATATTTCGATCTGTTCCGCCAACTTAGAGGAGCTGTCTTTATTATTCTGATCATACTCCAAACTCTGAAAAACATTCACAAACGTCTGTTGGGCCTCCCATAGTGCCAGCTTTCTAGGTTTTAAAGTAGAGGCTAGTAAATAGTCTAATTTCGAAAATAGCTCATGCGGATTCACCACTTTTTGAATTTTGGGCAAATGAATGGTCGTATGTTCTGAATGAAAATGCAGCTCGGGAATGGGGGTGCTGGGTATAATAGGATTGGGCGAGGATTGTGCGCACCACATGCTATTGGTTTGAAAATGGAACCAGTAAAAGGAGGTTTGTTCTGTACATGCCTCAATGGGAAAATGATGTTTATCCGGTTCAAGAATGAGAGCGTAATTTTCAGTTACCTTCCACACTTCGTCCTCTTCGCCAATGTGCAGCAATCCTTCTTTAATGATTATTACGTCAAAATAACCCAGATTATACCTATTCGGGTGCCAATCCCCTTTTTGATATGTAGTAAAATTCCCCTCAATGAAATAAGGCAGCGGAGGGACAAGGAATGATAGAAAGTCTGTTTTGCTCATGGAAGCCAGCTCCTTTGTGTGTGAAATCGTATAAGTTTTAGTTAAAGATCGCGATTTTTTTTATAAATTCAGGTTGATAAAATAAGGACGTAGCAAGGGGAGCTCAGGTTAGCTTGTACGATATTATCATTACTTTATTCTTATTTTTTCAAAAATGAAAGCGTTCTATTTCCAGGAAGGGATGTTTATCCAATGAAAACGGCAAAGCCAGTTAAGCATGTCATCGTTGATGATTTATTTTGGAAAAAGTATAAGCAGGTTGTGGCGGAAGAGGTTATTCCTTATCAGTGGAAAGCATTAAATGATGAATTACCAGATACAGAACCCAGTCATGCGATTGAAAACTTTAGGATTGCAGCCGGGGAATCCAGTGGGGAGTATTATGGAACCGTTTTCCAGGACAGTGATATTGCCAAATGGCTGGAGACAGTTGCCTTTAGCTTAAGGGATCATCCGAATCCTGCGCTTGAAGAGCGGGCTGATGAAGTGATTGAATTGTTGGGAAGAGCTCAAGCTGAGGATGGGTATCTGAATACGTACTATCTGCTGAAGGAACCCAATAATCGCTGGACGAACCTAAGAGATAATCATGAGCTGTATTGTGCAGGGCATTTTATAGAAGCGGCTGTTGCTTATTATGAAACGACGGGCAAAACGAAGTTTCTTCACATTATGGAGAAATACGTAGACCTGATTCAGCAGATTTTTGGTACGGAAGAAGGGAAACGGAAAGGCTACCCGGGACATGAAGAAATTGAGTTGGCCTTGATCAAATTATACGACGTAACTGCAAAGGATCAATATCTCAAATTAGCGCAATATTTTATTGAACAGCGGGGACAGCATCCTATTTACTTTGCAGAGGAACAAGAAAAGAGAAAACATATTCAAACAGAGCCTACCTGGAATGATGATAACAACATTAATTTTGGCTTAGGCTTCGAATACCAGCAAGCACACCAACCTGTGCGGGAACAAAAAGAGGCAGTCGGCCATGCGGTGAGAGCGGTGTATCTGTATATTGCGATGGCGGACTTGGCTGCGAAAACAGGGGATGCTTCCCTGTTACAAGCCTGTGAAACGCTGTGGGATGATGTAACGAATCATAAAATGTACATCACCGCAGGGATCGGTTCTACTGTAAACGCGGAAGCGTTCACTTGCCATCACGATCTTCCCAATGACAGCATGTACTGTGAGACCTGTGCCTCTGTAGGGCTGGCCTTTTGGGCCAATCGTATGCTGCGCTTAGCGCCAGACCGGAAATATGCCGATGTTTTGGAGCGTGCGCTATACAACGGAACGATTAGTGGGATGGACCTGGATGGAAAACGGTTTTTCTACGTGAATCCGCTGGAGGTTAATCCTTTTCAAAAATCCAGAAAAGATCAGGAGCATGTAAAAACAGAACGGCAAAAATGGTTCTTCTGCGCCTGCTGTCCGCCCAATTTGGCACGAATGATTGCATCGGTTGAGGACAATATGTACACCCAAACGGATGATACGTTGTATACGCATCTGTATATTGCCAGCAAGGTGAACATGACTTTATCTGGTCATGAGGTTGAAATTACACAAACTCATCATTATCCATGGGATGCGGATCTAACCTTTTCGATCCACGTAACAGAGCCGACTTCCTTCAAATGGGCACTACGGATTCCGGGTTGGTGCAAGCAGGCAGAGGTGAAGGTGAATGGGGAAGTTATATCATTAGACCATCTGGAAAATGGCTATATCGAGATTCAGCGTACTTGGAAGGACGGAGATGTGGTAACTCTGCATTTGGCTATGCCAGTTGAGCGCATTCGGAGCAATCCACTTGTCTCCATGAACCAGCAGCAAATTGCTCTCCAACGCGGCCCAGTCGTGTTCTGTCTGGAAGAAGTGGATAATGGAGCGAATTTGGCAGGATTAAGATTGACGAAGGATAGCCTCATTACGGAAGAATTCAGCGAAAACCTGCTGGGTGGCATTGTAAAGCTGACCATAGAGGGATACCGGGTAAAAAATTCGAACGCATTATATAGCTCGGAGCCTCCTGAATTTGTTCCTCAACAAATTACCGCCATTCCTTACTACGCCTGGTGCAATCGGGCTAAAGGGGAAATGCGTGTATGGGTTTATGAATCATAATTCATTCGCATGGGGAGAGGAAAGATCATGAGTACGAGAATTGTGAGTACGGAATCACCGGAAAAGGCAGCAAGTACCGTTCCTTTTCATCGTAAAATCAGCTATTCATTAACGGATACAGCAGGCAATCTACTATACTGTGTCATTTCCAGTTATCTATTATATTTTTATACAGATGTATTCGGTCTTTCTATCGGGATTGCCGGGACATTACTATTTATCACCCGTTTTATCGATGCCATTGATGCCCCGATTTGGGGCATCCTGATTGACCGAACCAAGTCGAAATACGGCCAGAGCAGACCCTATTTTCTATGGTTAGCTATTCCGTTCGCTGTGTTCATGGTCCTTACGTTTACGACACCCAATTGGAGTGAGTCGGGCAAAATTGCATATGCCGCCATTACGTATATCATAGCAGGTATCCTTTATACCGGAATCAGTACGCCGATTACGTCTATTCTGCCTAATCTGAGCACCAATTCTAATGAACGCGTAGTCTTGAACTCCTTCCGCATGGTCGGGGGGAATGTGGGTTTCTTCATCGCCACGACGTTTACGTTACCTTTGGTCGCTTTCTTTGGACAGGGGAATGATCAAAAAGGATTTTCCTTAACGCTCGTTTTATTTGGAATCATGGCGATTATTATGTTTTTCATAGCGTTTGCCGATTTGCGAGAAAATGCAGCAGTGAAAACGAAATCCGTTCCCATTGCTAAAAGCTTTACAGCCATCAAACGAAACTGGCCCTGGATGCTCGTTGTAGCTGCCAACTTGTGTTACTGGATTGGTTTGAATATTCGTTCAGCAACGCTAATCTTTTATCTGCAGTACAATCTGGACAGTAAGGACTTAGTACCTTTAATCAATGGACTGACCTCCCTGCAGTTGATCTCGATGGTTCTGATTCCGTTTTTCGCCAGAAAATTAAGTAAAAATGCGATTATGATTATCGGATTGATATTAGCTGCGCTGGGTCAAGTCGTGATTTTAATGGGCAGTACAGACTTAACCCTCATTATTATCGGCTGGATTATTGGTGCGTTAGGATCAGGCTTTGCATGTTCTATGCCGTTTGCGATGTTGTCAGATACAGTCGATTATGGGGAATGGAAAAATGGTATTCGGGCAAGTGGTTTCCTGACCTCCATTGGAAGCGCATTCTGTATTAAAGCAGGTAGCGGAATCGGCGGATTATTGCCAGCATGGATCATGGGCAGCACTGGTTACATCGCTGGGAAAGTTCAAACCCCTACGGCGTTGTCCGGCATTCAGTTTAGCTTTATCTGGCTGCCATTTATCGTCTTCTTGATCGGAATCATTCCTATGTTTTTTTATAAAAAATTCGAAAAGAATGAAGCTTCTATTCAACAAGATTTAATTGCGAGAAGATCATAGACATTCTTTTAACAAGGGTTTAATGATATATTAAAACATTATAATGCTGCTCCAAAACCTGTTCGCTGAGCTGAGCAGGTTTTTTTGTTTTTTTCTATTCAAATGTGAGTAAAGCCATTGACAGGATTTTCTTTTGGAGCAATACTTCTATGTAGAGAAAAGTGTACAGAATCAAGAACTAGACACATCTAGCCTTGCAACTTTATACATTTTTTCGCCATGAAGGCTCTTCTGTTGAAGGGTTTTTTTCAATTTGAGAAAAAGAATGTGATGATATGAGTCAACTGAGTGTAAGGATGAGAACACATGGCTTTCTGAATAAGCATTTTTCAGGAGAGTCTATCGATTATCGACAGATTATTGCGCTGTTTATCCCGCTTCTGATTGATCAGGCTTTTATTGTGGGTCTTAATTTGGTAAACACGGCAATGATTAGCTCGTCGGGGATGGCGGCAGTCAGTGCTGTAAATATGATCGATTCTTTGAATATTTTTCTGATTAATGTGTTTGTTGCAGTGTCTACCGGGGGAACGGTTGTCGTGGCACAGTATAAGGGGAGCGGTAACGACCTCATGGTCTCTAAAGCTGCTTCCGGCACCATTTCCTCCGTTTCCTTGCTGGCCTTATGTATCAGTTTGTTTATGATGGTTTTGTACAATCCGATTTTAAGTGTTCTGTTTGGTTCGGCCTCGCCTGATGTATTAGCTAACGGTAAGGTATATCTGCTGGGAAGCTGTATGTCTTTTGTGGGGATTGCAATCGTTGAGGCAGTGTGTGGGGCGCTGAGGGGCATTGGGAAGACGAGGGCATCGCTGGCTCTTTCGCTCATCATGAACCTCTCGTATGTGCTTCTTAATGTGGTATTCATTAATGTATTGGATATGGGTGTGCTGGGCATGACGATTGCCGTCAATGTGTCCAGATATGCAGGAGCAGTATGCGCGCTGATCTATTTGGTCAGGGTAGATGATGACTTGCGTGTTCAGCTTAGAGATATGCTTTATTTTAATCTGGCTATGCTTAAAAAGATTCTGTTTATCGGGCTTCCCTTTGCAGCGGAACAGATGTTTTTTAATGGGGGCAAAATTTTAACCCAAATTTTCATTGTGAGCCTGGGGACAAATGCGTTGGCGACGAATGCCATTTGCTCATCCCTAGCTAATGTGTTCCAAATCCCTGCAAATGCTTTGGCTCTTACGATTGTAACTGTGGTCGGTCAATGCATGGGGCGTCGAAATGTCGCGGATGCCCGGAAGTTTACCAAATCGTTTATTTGGCTGTCGTCTTGTTCATTTATTGTAATGGGATTAATCCTGATGCCTTTGTTTGAGCCGATGGTGGGGCTATTTCATCCGCCTGCCGAAATCGTAGATGACATTTTTGTTGTCATTCTGATTAATACGTTGGCCCAGATTCCGCTCTGGTCCATAGCCTTTATTACACCCTCTGCGCTTAGAGCAGCAGGTGATTCGAAATTTACGTCCCTCACCTCGATGCTGTCCATGTGGTTATGTCGGGTGGTGCTTGGATATATTTTGGGCATAGTCTTCAATCTGGGGATTGTTGGTGTCTGGTTGGCTATGGATATTGAATGGGGCGTGCGAGGGATCGTTTTCCTTTGGCGCTTCCGCGGCAACAAATGGGTCCAGCATCGTTTGATCGACTGAATAGGTCCACTACCATAAAATTGACTTCTGGATGAAGGCATTTTACGGTAGTGGATTTTTTTCTATTCCTATACTTCGTTCAGACCCCTTACTCCATCCTGATTCCTATATTGCCTAACTGCGCTCCCTGCTGCATACGGTGGAAGGCTTGCGGTGTGTCTTGTAGAGGAAATACGCTATCTATAATCGGATGGAGTGCATGGCGCTCCATAAACTGAAGCATAGCTGCGAATTCCTCGCCACTGCCCATAGAGGTGCCGATGATGCTGATTTGAGGGAAAAATATAGACCGCAGCGGAATCTCTACTCGATCTCCTGAGCTTGCGCCAAATGTAACGATCCGACCGTTCGGCTTGAGGATATCAAAATATTTATCGAATGTAGCAGGACCGATACTGTCAAGAACCAGATCCACAGTGTCTCCGTTCATACTTTCTTTCCATTCGCTATGGCTGTCGAATGCATGATTAGCGCCATGGGCGAGGGCAGCCTGACTCTTTGCTTCGCTGCGTGATGTGACGGTGACCCGTGCACCTGCCGCTAAAGCCATAAGCATGGCATACGTGGCTACACCACCGCCAATACCGGGAATGAGGACGTGCTCACCCTGCTGTAACTGGCCTCTTGTGAAGAGCGCGCGATAAGCGGTCAAAGCAGACAAAGGCAGTACCCCTGCTTCTTCCCATGAAAGGTATGCTGGCTTGCTGACGGCATTTTGGACGGGGATGATAACCGATTCAGCGAATGTCCCGTCCGAAGGTCCGCCCAGAATGGCTGGAACCAAGGGAACATGATGCGTATTCTCCCATCCGATACAGGGATTGATAATTACATCGGTGCCTACCAGCGAGGTTGGGACACTAGCACCCACAGCCTCAATCACACCTGCTCCATCCGATCCGAGAATGAGTGGAGCATCGTTGGCAGCTCGATCTGCCATGAGGAATAGGTCCCGATGGTTCAAGCCTGCGGCTTTGAGTTTTACTCTCACCTCATCGTGCCCTGGCTGTCTGTCCGTAACGTCTGTATACATCAGACCCTCAGGGCCATTTTTGCTGGCATGTATCACGGCTTTCATTTTAAAACCTCCCGTGGTGCGAATTTAGATGCAATTGCATGTATATTGAATTGTACAGAGCGGCAAGCATCCGGTAAAATGAACAAAATCGAACGTGAGTATCACAAATGATCATACCAAGCAGGTGACGTATACATGGAAAGCAGTGATTTGAAAATTTTTCGGGCCGTTGCTCGCGAGGGCAGTATCACAAAGGCTGCGCAAGCCTTGAACTATGTACAGTCCAATGTGACCTCGCGGATTCAGCAGCTTGAGGCACAATTGAACGTACCGCTATTTCGCCGATCTAACCGGGGAATGACGCTAACGCCAGCAGGAGAGAATCTGCTGGAATATGCGGATACCATACTGACCTTGCTGGACGAGGCAGTAAAGTCCACTCAATATTCAGACCAGCCTGAGGGACCTTTGCGACTGGGGTCGATTGAGACGGCGGCGGTTACGCATCTGACTTCTTTATTGACGGAATATCACGCTCAATATCCTGATGTCCATCTATCGCTTATGACAGGCAGCACCCATGATCTCGTACAAAAGGTATTAAATTACGAATTAGATGGAGCGTTCGTCTATGGCCCCGTCGATGATCCGCATATAGAGTATGTTGCAGCTTTTGAAGAGGAACTGGTACTCATCTCGGAACCAGGGAAAAAGGACATGGACGAGCTGCTTGCCAAGCCTATGCTGTTCTTCGACGTAGGCTGCACGCATCGTACAAGAGCAGAAAGCTTTCTGAGCGAAGCAGGTGTGGCTGCTTATCAGGTTATGGAGTTTGGGACATTGGAAGTCATTTTGGGTGGTGTAGCCTCTGGTCTGGGGGTGTCCATGTTGCCACAATCGTCGATTGCAAAGGCAGAGGGGGCGGGAAGTATTGTTTCTCATCGTTTGCCCAAAAAATATCGCAAATTAGAGGTGTGGTTTGTTCATCGGCGGGATTCGGTTTACTCCAGTGCACTGTCAGGCTTGCTTCACTGGATGAAAAAGGATGCTATACTTAACCGGGATTAAATTGACAACAGAGGTGTATCATTTGGAGGAACATGGTGTAACGAACAATCCATCTACAGTCGCTCCGGGACCATATGCGACGAATGGCGGCTATCATCGACGAGAACCGGATAGGATGGCAGTATTATCAGAAACATACGGAGCCTCTATTTTTTTCAGAAGATGGGCGGCTTGGATGGTTGACTTCATTCTTATCGTCTTTGGGTATGGAGGGCTGGTTTATTTTACAGCGAAAAAAGTATCTGAAGCGGAAACCCCAAATATGGGCCTGGTAGTGATGCTTTTCCTGATTGGCTCCTTCTGCTATTATCTGTTACTGGAAGGACTTACGGGCTATACGCTGGGCAAATTTGTGCTTCGAATTCAGGTCGTGAATGGAGAAGGAAGGCCGCCGGGCATTGTGAAATCGTTGATCCGCACCCTTATACAGCTGGTAGATACGAATCCTCTATTTTTTCTGGGACTGCCCGCGGGGTTATGTGTGCTGGTGACACCTCGGAAACAACGGATTGGGGATATGGCTGCGAGTACATATGTGGTTAAGGTAAGGGATTTGGGAAAGGCCGGCAGAAAGAAAACCGGGATTTTTGCAGGAGCAATCATCCTGATGACGATCATTTCGATTGTCTTTGCTGTATTTTTAATTTCTACGCTCATTACTCAAATCGTGAAGCCTGAGGTATTTACCAGTAAGGATAGCCAGTTTGCGGTTACGGCTCCGTGGAATTGGTCACGAGATAATATGATTAATGAGGAAGCGGATATTTCCATTAAAAATGAATTGACCGAAAGATATTTGATTGTATTGTCTGAACCGAAAAGCGACTTTGACAGCAGTATGACTCTTCAAGAATATAAAGGAATCATTGAGGAACATTTGGTGTCAGGAATTACGGACTCTGAATTGGGGATTGCCTCCGACTTGGTGGTGAATGGATACCCAGCCATTGAGTTTACCCTAAAAGGAGAAGTAGACGGGACTCCGATCATGTATAACGTGACTACGATTGAAACGCCTTCACATTATCATCAGGTGCTTGCCTGGACCTACGCTTCCCGATACAGCAGGGCACAGCAAGAGCTACGCAAGATTAGAGACAGCTTCCGTGAAATGAACATGCTGTGAAGTGAACATGGAGCAATAACGATGAATCGAAGTTATAAGGCAGTAAGCAGAACAAGCAGACAGCTTATAGGAGCGTCTGCTTGTTGTTTTATAAGCTTCCTTTAAAAAACGAACATCAAAACGGAGTAGGCGAAATAGTAGATTTATATAGATAATTTGATCATACAATAGAGTGTCTAATCACTCGTAATCCAGCTACTTTCGCCACTTTACCTTGTGGATGGGCTGTGAATTGAATCGTCACTTCATTCTTCTGGCTCGTCACAGATAGAGGAAGCTCATAGGTGAACGTTTCGAATTTATTCATTTCCTCAGACTCCAGCTTGCCTTCCCCTAAAATCTGACCATCCGCAGTGATGTCAAAGTCACTATGAGGACGGCTCAAGTCCTTCAAATAAGTGACCGCCAATTGGACAGGCTCATCCGAAAGCACCTTCATGACAAAAGAGAACCAGCCCCCAGGCCAGGTGTCGCGATATTTGCGGTTGTAGATGGACCCCAAACCTACATGCTCTCCAGTAAAGGCATGATCCCGTTCAGGCTGCATTTCGGCAGGCTGCACAACGTCCACTGTAAGTCGTTCCAGCTCTAGCTGATACGCTAACGCGGTACGATATTCTGCCTCTGTTGCTGCCCATTCCTCCTGGGAAAAGAGATCCCAATAGACGGTATATGAACGATCATACATTTGATAAAACGGACGAAGCTTCAAGTCTCCGATATAGCCTAAGTTGGTCGTATGGAATGTATTAGGCTCGTTCCCGTCAGCAATCAGCTTCGTTGTCAATGAGTCGGTCGCTCCGATCAGAACAGACGCAAGCAGACGTTCTTCGTTGGATTCCTGCTCAACAGGACCAAGGTCCCCAGCCAGCACTAGCGGCCCATACATAAAAGCAATTCGGCGTGGATTATCCGGCATTTCCTCGACTCTCACGGTCATAGGAATGTCATACTCGATCGTATCCCCATTGTTCCATTCCCGTTCAATTACAACGTAGCTGGTAGGACAAGCCTCTGTGACGTACTCTTCCCCGTTGATTTTAATCATCATCCCTTGCTCTGCCCAATGCGGGCATCTTAGCTTGATCGCGAAGGATTTGGGCTCCTTGCTGATGACGCGTAGCGTTCCCCGTCCATTTTGCGGAAAGAGAGTGTCTTGTTTGAGCTGTACGCCCATCTCGTCCCATGACACGGTAGAAGGGACATATTGATTGACATAGATCGTTTCTGGCGTGTGAAAATAAATCGCAGTGCCGTACATGGAGTGGCTTTCCATACCGGACCCCACACAGCATGTGAAATCCTCATATTGAGAATTAAAGGACTTGTGTCCACCCATTTCCAGTGATACAAAATAGCACACACGTCCATCGACAGGCTGCTGTGAAGCCAGGATATGATTGAACATGGCTCGTTCATAGTAGTCGGCATAGGCTGCATAGGCGTCCCACTCGAACATATGTCTTGTTAATTTCAGCATATTGTAGGTGTTACAGGTTTCACAGGTACCTTCGCCCAAGCGGTCATTCAGCTTCCCGGGTTCACCAAAATGTTCATTATAACTATTGCCGCCGATCACGTAGGAATGCTTGTGAACAACCCGATCCCAGAAAAAGCGAGACAGGTCCGCATATTGCGGTTTGCCCGTCATTTCAAATTGCCGTGCAGCGCCAATGATTTTGGGAATTTGCGTATTGGCATGTCGCCCTACCAGCGTATCTTGGCTATCTGCGAGATCATTGAGCACCTCTCCGTGATAAAAGCGTTCCGCCAGGCTCAAAAAGCGTTCTTCTCCTGAATGCTCCGCCAGATCGGTCAGCACCTCGTTCATACCGCCAAACTCGCAATGCAGCACCTGCTGCACCTGATCATCGTCCAGCCCTTGAAGTACATCCTCCAGCCAGTTGCCGAGTTTGATTTCTATAGACAGGGCCTTGGGATGATGCGCCAGCAGATGTGCATCACGCAAGCCCGCAAAAAGCTTGTGCATGGTATATAGCGGCACCCAGCCGCCGTTTAGATCAAAGCCCTGGGAGCGGATATCTCCGGCTTTTACTTCCTCAAAAATCTCTTTCCCACGTGGAATGCCGGAAATGTATCCGTTTCCATGACTGTTTTGGCATATTTCCAGTTCGTCGACCACATAGTTCACACGTTCCAACAGTCTTTCGTCGCCTGTGGAGGCAAACATCAGTGCACAGCCGGACAGGTAGTGACCGAGTGTATGTCCGCTGATGCCACGCGCTTCCCAGCCTTCATAGTGAGCCGCTTTGGGCTCCAGTCCCGCATATTCACGAAAGCGCGATAATAAACGGTCGGGTTCCAAACTCAGCAGATAGGCCGTATTCAGTTCCATCGCATGTAAAAGTGGGCCGGAATCAATTCTTACTTTATGCAAGTCAAAAGCTTTAGCTTTCAAAATCATCGCTCCTTAGCTAAGATGAAAGTGTATATTTCTCCACTACATTAGCATTGCAATCGCGGTATGTCAGTAGCTTAACCATACAATGGGTGGACAAATCCGAACATGAATCTAAAGAGGCGATAACATGACCTATCTAAAAGTAAATGTAGATGCTCCGATTCAACTGATCTCGGCAGGCGAGTTTGTTAACGAGGTACCTTGGAAGCATATGAGTCGTTCCATTGAGAATTTTGAGCTGATCCTGGGTGTCCAAGAGACGGTATATATACGGGAGGAACGGGAAGATTTTGAAGTAGGCGAGGGAGATATTCTATTGCTGTACCCCGGTCGTACGCATAAAGGATATCGGGAGTCATTGCCAGGCGTGAAATTTTATTGGTTTCATTTCGATGTTCCCACGACCCCGAATGTATTATCTAATGAAGAAATGAAGCAGGAAACAAGTGCTATGGATGAGCTTTTGCAGCGTCACGGTGTGATGCGTGATATCTATTTACCGCAATGTGTACAGGCAGACAACGGAGATCGGATTCATATTATCGTCAATCAGATTTTGCATGTAGCCAACTCACATTACCTTACGTATCACAGTGCAAATTATTTGTTCACCTCGTTACTGATCGAGATATCTGAACTGGCGCTTAGCCGCTTGCTTTCCAATCCTGTCAGTTCACAGGGGAATGTGAGTTTTAACAAAATTATCGAGTGGACTCGAATTCATGCTGAAGAGCCGTTGACTGTGACGGATTTAGCCCGAAAATTCAATTACAACAAGGATTATATCTCTCGTTTGTTCAAGCAAAATACAGGCATGCGTCCCCTGGAGTTCATTCATAGTATTCGCATTAACAAAGCCAAAGAGTTGATTTCGCGTACAGATATGAGCATTAAGCAGGTTGCCGAAGAGGCAGGATATACCGATGAGAAGTATTTTATGCGTTTGTTCAAAAAGAGAGCCCACATGACTCCTTCCCAATACCGGAATGCCTATCACAAAACATTTATGAACAATGTCTAGTGCATTTCCGCTTGGATAGGGAAATTTTATAGATAAAACATGGAGGAAGAGTCGGCTAAAATAAACTTGTAAGCGTTTCACCTATAGATAGAAGGGAGGAGAGACATCCACCATGATTACTAGAGAACAGATTTATTTGGATGAGAAGCTGGAGACCAAATCGGCTGTGTTTGAGTTTATTGCTCAAGAGGCTGAAAAGCTGGGTGTCACCGTCCATAGGGAGCAACTGGTGCAGGATTTGTGGGAGAGGGAAAAAGTATATTCGACAGGGCTTCAGGATCAGTTTGCCATACCTCATACGCAGAGCGAAGTGGTCACCAGACCAGCAGTCCTCGTGATCCGATTGGAACATAGCATTGACTGGGCCTCTCATGATGGCAAGCCTGTCCAGTATATTTTTAGTATTTTGGTGCCTAAAGGGTCCGTGGATGTATCCCATTTACAAATTATTTCCTCGCTCGCAACCCTGCTCTTAGAGGATTCCTTTAAAGAGGCGGTAGCGGGTGCCAATAGCAGCGGCGACGTGTATCATTTGCTGGAACAGTATACAGAAGGGTTGGTGTCATAATGAAAATTGTAAGCGTTACATCCTGTATCGCAGGGTTGGCTCATACTCCAATGGCGGCAAAAGCACTGGAAAAAGCAGCGGCACAGCTCGGTCACCATATTAAAGTGGAGCAGCAAGGCGCACTAGGCCAAGTGAACAAACTTACGGAGGAAGACATTGCAGCGGCGGATTTTGTACTGATTGCCTCGGATCAGACAGTGAAGGATGCAGAGCGTTTTGAAGATAAAAGAATCGTTCGCGTTAAAATCGGTCATGCGGTCAACAATGCGGAAGCGGTTCTTACCAAAGCGGTGGAGGCCATCTCTGCTCAAAAATAAGATTAGGGAGGCAACACGGACAATCAGCAGCGTAGATGATCTGAATGATATCCGATGAGCCTTTGAATAACAGTAGTATTCATGATGGGGGAGAACATGATGAAAAAATGGCTGAGTGAAGCTAAAAAGCATCTGATGACAGGTATTTCTTACCTGCTTCCGGTTATTATTGCAGGCTCCTTGATTGTTGCCGTGTGTAAAATTATCGGTCTGACAATGGGTGTCACTGACTTTGGTCCATATGCTGACAAAAGTGGATTTCTTCATATTTTATACTTAGTCGAAAATGTAGGCTGGCGCGGAATTGGACTGCTAAACATGGTTCTGGCTGGGTATATCGCCTATTCAATTGCCGACAAGCCTGCACTTGCTGCAGGGCTGATTGGCGGCGTGCTGGCACAGGAGACGAATGCGGGATTCTTGGGCGCTCTTGTTGCAGGTTTTTTCGCGGGGTATGTCACCCTCTGGGTGAAAAACAAAGTGAAAATCACAGGTCCGGCCGCAGGTTCTGTTCCGCTAATTATTTTGCCGCTCATTACGGTAGGCTTAACCGGGATTCTCATGTCCGTCATCCTGGGTGGGCCGTTGAGCGCGATTAATGAAGGACTGGTCAACTGGATTAAGCATATGAGTGAGAGCGGAACCAGCACCTTGGCGCTAGCCTTAATTTTGGGAGCCATGATTGGGTTCGATCTTGGGGGTCCCGTCAATAAAGCTGCCTGGATGGCGGGAAATGCGTTATTCCTGTCGGGTGTGTATTTACCCAATATTTTCGTAAACATTGCCATCTGTATTCCACCGCTAGGCTATGGAATTGCAACCCTAATTCTGAAACATCGCTTTTCCAAAACATATCGGGAAGCTGGAAAAGGCTCCGTGATCATGGGCATTATCGGAATTACGGAAGGGGCTATCCCGTTTACACTGCGTAACCCTGCCAAGCTGATTCCATTGAATATGATTGCCTGCGCAGCAGGTGCAGCATTGACGGCTTTGCTGGGCGCACATGTCATCATGCCTCCAATTGGCGGTTTGTATGGCGCCATCTCCGTAGGTACTCCGTTTGCATATCTGGCTGGAGGGGTTACAGGCGCATTAATCATTGTGGCAGGAACCTTGCTCGTCAATTTCCGTGAGGAAGAACAGCAGCAGGCTGAAACGAAAGAGGCCTCTGTTAAGAAAAATGGAGAAGACATTGAGCTTGTATTTGACTAAATATCACTAGATAAAGAATAGACAGCATGGAGGGAGAACGAGATATGAGCCGTACGAAAGTGCATGTCATACCACATACTCACTGGGATCGAGAATGGTATTTTACCACTTCCAGATCCAAAGTCTACTTGGTGAAGCATGTGAAAGAAGTATTGGATGCGTTGGAGAATGGGGACGGTTTTAAATACTATCTTTTGGATGCCCAAGGGTCCTTGCTTGACGATTATACCCGCTGGTGCCCGGAGGATGAAGAGCGCATTCGCCGTCTGGTAAGCGATAAACGCCTGATGACCGGGCCGTGGTATACGCAGACGGATCAATTGGTGATTTCCGGTGAATCGATGGTCCGTAATCTGTATTACGGTATGGAAACGGCGCAGAAATATGGTCATGCCATGAAGGTCGGTTATGTGCCGGATGCCTTCGGCCAGTCGGCGCAGATGCCGCAGATTTATCAGGAGTTCGGTATTCGGCATTTTCTATTCTGGCGCGGGGTAGCCGATAATACGAATCCTAAAACCGAGTTTTTGTGGAAGGGGTCGGATGGCAGTCAGGTGTTTGCGGTACAGATGCCGTTTGGCTACTACTATGGTGGGAATATTCCAGAGGAAGCGGGAGAACTTGAGGCGTATCTCGACAGCCAGATCGGTGCGCTGGAAGAAAAAGCGTCTACCCGCCATGTTTATTTTCCCAACGGCTTCGACCAAGCACCTATCCGCCTGAACTTGCCAGAATTGATTCGCACATTCAACGAGCTGGACCCGGAACGGGAATATGTGATGAATGAGCCGGAACGTTTCCTTGAAGAGATTGAAAAGGACAGCAACGACCTTCCTGTACTGGAAGGAGAGCTTATGGAAGCCAAGCATATGCGTATTCATAAGTCGATTTTTTCCACACGAGCTGACCTTAAGCAGCAAAATAACGAGATTGAACATTTAATCGTGAACACGCTGGAGCCTGTACTGTCGATCAGCCATGCACTTGGGCATGAATATCCACATTATATCGTGAAGGATATATGGAAGCTCTTGTTTGAAAATGCAGCCCACGACAGCATTGGTGGATGCAATAGTGATACGACGAATCGGGATGTGGCTTTTCGTTATAAGCAGGCGCGGGATATCGCGGAGAATGTATTGGAGCTGCACAAGCGACTGATCGCGTCGAAGATTAAGCAGGAGGAGACTTTTGCCTTCACCATCTTTAATACGTTGCCTTACCCGCGCAAGGGAGTGACAGAAATTGATGCTTACTTGCCGGAAGGAAGCTTTGTCATTCGGGATACGAACGGTCAGCAGCTTTTGTATACGATTACCGAGAAAGTGGAACAAACAGACTACGTGCTCGGTCAGCATATTGATCTGAATCCGAGCAAAAAGGTGTACCTGCCTGAGCGTGTATTCCGTGCCAAGCTGTTGGTGGAGCTTCAGGAAGTACCTGCTATGGGGTACACACAAATTATATTTGATTTTAGTGCAACAGGGGATACAACAGTAGAACGTAGCAACGGAAAACATATTGAAAATGAATTCTATAGCATAGCCGTACAGGAGAACGGGGCATTAAGCATCACGGATAAAATTTCGGGACGTGTGTACTCAGATCAGATGGTGTTCGAGGAAAACGGAGATGACGGAGATTCCTACAACTATTCTCCACCGGAACGTGATCTTACAGTTTCTTCGCTGGGTGCTGATGTGGAGACAATAACATCCAAAAGTACGGTATCCGAAGAATTGTCCCTTCGGATGAAACTGAAGGTTCCGTATGATTTAAATGAGCGTTCCGCTGCTGGGACTTCAGCTGAGTTGCCACTCCAGGCATCGGTGTCCTTGCGGAAAGGTGAACGCCTGATACGCTTCTCGGTGGATGTGGACAACCGAGTGCTGAGTCACCGTCTGCGGGTGCTATTTGATACTGGGATTGCCTCTAAGCTATCTATTGCAGATCAGCCGTTCGGAGTCATTGCCCGTCCAACTACGCTGGAGGAAGTAAAGGTATGGGAACGGGAGCAGTGGACGGAAAAGCCGATCACCATTGAAGCTATGCAAAGCTATGTTGCATTAAACGATGGTTCCCATGGGGTAGCCGTGATGACTGAAGGAGTAAGGGAATATGAAGTCATTGGGCATGAACATGATACAATAGCGCTGACGTTATTCCGCACTTTTGGTTATATGGGCAAGGAGAATCTGCTATACCGCCCGGGTCGTGCCTCAGGAGAAAAGATCGTAGAAACGCCAGATGCACAGCTGCTCGGTGAGCTTACATTTACGTTTGCTCTACATGTCCACGAGTCCGGGTTTGATGAGGCGGGCATTGCTCAAGCGGCCAAGGAATATTTAACACCATTGTCCAGCTACCAGTTGTCTGATTTTCTGAACGGCCGTTTAATTTTTGCCTTCCGAGACGAAGAAAGAATATTTGAGCAAAACTATAGCCTGTTATCTTTTAGCAAGGATTCCAATGTAATCTTGAGTGCATTCAAGAAAGCAGAGCATAGTGATGGTTATATCGTCCGTGTATTTAATCCTTATTTAGAGAAAAATGCGACTGCACATATCACATACAGCGAATCGGCCCATTACGAGTTGGTTTCGCTGGATGAGCGTTCGAAGGGAGAAACATTGGTTTCGTCCGATACGGAAGGTGCACAATTGCCGGAATTGCAGCATTGCAAGCTGTTAACGGTACTGGTAACCCCGGAATTGAACTAACGTGGAAGTAAAATACGGTTTATCGGAAAGGAGGTCTTATATCTACATGATTTTTCCCTACAAACGCTTGAAAAAGCTGTACCAGCTCGTCAGTGGAAATGATCAAGGCTGGTCTTGGACCACCAAAGCGCTCGCTGAGCGGCTGGAGGTAACAGAGCGGACCATCCGCGATGATCTTAAGAAGCTGGACAGTATGCTGAATGAATATGGAGCATATCTGGAATCCAAGAGGGGTAGCGGCTATACGATTAGGGTTGATGACCGTGAGAAATACCATTTTTTTGCGGATGAAAGTCAGGAAGAAACAGAAGTAAGTCAGCAGCTACCGGGGGCTCCAGAAGAGCGCATACGGTATGAGCTGTTCAAGCTGCTGAATGCGAGGGAATACGTGAAGATGGAGGATCTCGCCGATGAGCTGTATATTAGCCGGGCCACGATGAATAATGATTCTAAAATCATCCGTCGGATTCTGGAGGATTATAGCCTTACTCTGCGCACCAAGCCGGGACATGGTGTAAAGGTGATTGGGGAAGAAAAGAGTATTCGTTACTGCCTGGCTGAATATGCTGACGTCCGCGATGAAGAGGGACAACGCAGCGACATGCCCTTGGAACAACAACAGCTGTTTCAAGGATTGGATCTACCGCAGATCCGGACAATTATTCTAAAGCATTTGCGGAGCGTTGGGACCAAAATGGCTGATTTGGCGCTGAAAGATCTCATCACTCATTTGGCGGTCATGGTGCTGCGAGTGAAGGAAGGACATGGTTTAGAACGCTTTGAGGCGGTGGTGGGCAGTCCGCGGGATATTGAATTGGCTAGCGCCATGCTGAGGGAGATGGAAGAGGCCTTTGGCATCACCTGTCCAGAAGGAGAGTTCGATTATGTTCTGCTGCATGTCGTCAGCAAAAAGATGGCCGAAACCGAGTGGGAGCGCCTCCAATCTGACCGTCTCTTTTTGGCAGTGCGCGGGATGTTGGCATTCGTCTACGAACGCTTTACCTATGACTTGCGTGACGATGAACGGCTGTCCAAGGATTTATTTGTACATTTGAAGCCAATGCTGACCCGGCTGGAGCATGGTATGAACATGCGTAATCCACTGCTTGGACATATTCGCAAGTATTATCCGCTTGCCTATGAAATCACAGTTGGTGCGGTAAAAGAACTACAAAAATCGTTTCCGTACGACATCAACGATAACGAAATCGGTTATTTGGCACTTCATATCGGGGCTGCATTGGAACGCAAATACAATATCCCTCATCGGCGTCGCAAAACCGTGTTGCTGGTGTGCGGCTCCGGCTACGGAACCGCCCGGATTCTAGAATCCAGGCTGCGTTCGCTGTTCGCTGAGCTGGATGTATCCCGAGTGGTTTCACTTCGGGAATACGAGGAGATGTCCACCGTCGATGAGGACCTCGTCGTTTCGACCATTCACTTACAGCAGCGTAAGGATAAACCGTCCGCGGTGATTAGCCCGATTCCTTCGGAACGGGATATGGAGACAATGACGCGGATGGTACGGGCCAGCGATGAGGAACAGGAAACTTCACTGCTACGGTATTTTGACAAGCAATGGTTTATGACCCGATCCGATCAGCCGAGCAAAGATGCCCTGATTGAAGAAATGAGTGGTATTTTAAAGCAAAAAGGAGTGGTGACCGACAAGTTTTTGCCAGCAGTCAAAGAAAGAGAGAAGCTGGGCTCTACTGCCCTAGATCGAGGGATGGCCATCCCCCATCCCCTGGAGCTAAGCTCTAACCGAACGGTCGTAAGCGTGTGCTTGCTGGAAAATCCGATTCCTTGGGATGCCAACCATGAGGTTCATGTGGTATTCCTGCTTTCAATCTGCAAAGAGGACTACGAACAGGCCATGGGGATTTATGATTTGTTTGTAGAACTGATCCGCCAGGAAGAGACGCTGGAACGATTAAAGCATTGCCATTCCTTTGATGCCTTTATGCTAATCGCCCGTCAGGTGCTTGCAGTCAAGAGCAATGATTACCATTGAACCTAAAAAAGAGATCATTCGTGATCTCTTTTTTAGGTTCACACATGTAGTTTGGAAGAGTGGAGCTCGATTAATAAAGCCAGCTGATTCAACGAAAATTTATGATTAACCATATCTACAGTAAAGTCTTCGGCTGCTTTCTGATCCATTTTAAATTGAAAGCCATTGTAGCGCAAAAAAATGAGTAATGCAGTAAAAGCTGTTCGCTTGTTTGCATTGTGAAAAGGATGGTTTTGCCCTAGGGATTCGAATAATGCAGCGGCTTTGCTGAATATTGTGGGGTACGCATCTTCACTAAAAGCTGATGATTGAGGACGTAGAACAGCAGACTCAAGTAGACTGGTATCTTTGACGCCGATTTGTTCGCCTTTGCTGTATCTTTCAATCATAGCGACATTAATAGCTATAACTTCTTGAATGGTTAAGAAACGAATGCTGCTCATCTATCCTTAAGTCCTTTAAGGGTTTCGTCATATGAATCCATTACTTGAGAAAGATTTTCAAGAAAATCATCACTTAACCCTGAGGGCAGAGTTATTTTGTTCGATTTTTGTATAATGATTTGTCCGCTCTTGTGATCTACTTCAACCTGAACTGTATCTCCTTGGCCCAGTCCGAGCTGCTTAATGGCTTCTGTCATAGTAATCCCTAAGCTATTTCCGAATTTAGTAATTTTACGTTCCATTCCAATCACCTTACCCATCTCTTTATCCTCCTTATTATACTATTCAACTGTTATAACAATTATACATGGTTTCAGGGTATATAAACATATACTTTTTAATTCAACTTATATCTGCTAGAAAAATAGATTGTCAGGCTTTTATTTGGTAATCTGGGGTAAGGGTTTAAATGGTTGCAGGCTATATTATTACTTCATGAAAAGGGGCGAGCGAGATGCTACAACCACTATTAAAGGATGAACTGACTCGAATACTGGAAGGGCATTCACTGGATGAAGATTTAAAAGAAGAGATTCATCAGGAAGCTCAAGCTGCTATACAATTTCATGTGGAGCATGAGGAAAATTACGAACACATTGGAAATAGTCGGATCGCCGGCTATCCAGATCTGCCACCCACGATGGAGTGGCCGTGTGATTCAGACGGAGAATATTATACGTTTATTGCTCAAATTAATTTGGGCGAGCTACCTTTTTCACCATTTGAGGGATTGCCTCATCAGGGCATACTTTACTTTTTTCTTGGGCTGGATGAGCCCGCCTATGATATTGACCATAAAATCTTTTACTATAACGGTGACAGCAGCGCTTTGAAGAAAACCTTGCCACCGACTGGGAAGGTTGAAATATGTGCCGAGGACAGGGATTTCACATCTTGTGCAATTTCTTTTCAGCCGATTGTTACCCTGCGGTCGGAGGGTGAGCTAGGAGATGTTCTTGTAGATCAGTATGAAGAGCTGTATGAGCTTGTTTGTGAACAAAGTGACACGGTGTGGGGTCAGCATCAATCTTTTGCAGGGAACACCCGGCGGGATGCTTATCTACGCCGAAACGGGCTGGAGGGTCTTCTGTTTAACTGGCATAAGAGTGAGAGTCAGATCCATAAGGAAATCGAGCAAGCTATGCATAGGGGAAGTACGGATTATGCGGAGCATTTACGATCCGAGGTGTTGCCTCAGCTGCAAGAATATCAGACGAATCGGGAAAAGCACGATCAGGCTTCGGAAAATTGGCATGTTCTGCTCTCGGTCTCTTCTTTGGACGAGGTTGGTATGTGCTGGTGGGACGCAGGGTATTTGGAATTTTTGATCGATCAAAGAGACTTGAAGAACCTTGATTTCTCGAACACATATGTCAATCTTGCTACGAGCTAGCCCGGTGCGGCAGACTCATGCTGATTTAGGGCAAATGATGGCGGTTAGAGCAGGGTGGTTTTTTGATTGATAAAAGCAGTGAATTGAGCATATGGCACAGTAGGTTTGTAGGTGGTCCTATATAGGGCCGCCTTTTTTCGATGTAAATGAACGATTGTACTCCGTTATTAGTCTTAATAGATGAGACCACAACAAGGGAGGTGCACGTATATGACTGATCGAGAGCTGTTTGAACTATATAAGGAGCAGATATATTATTTTTGTTATTATTTGATGCAAAATCAAGCAGATGCAGAAGATGTTTGCCAGGAAGTGTTTGTCAAAGCACTTTTGGCCGACAGGTCCAGAGTACAAGATCTCAAATCATGGATTTTACGAATTGCTTCTAATGAGTGCAGCAATGTGCTTAGAAGGCGGAAAACTGGACTGATGAAGGAAATACGAACTTTTTTATTGTCACGCCCTCATTCATTTAATCCGGTGGAAGAGAGCTTATATCATCAAGAAACTAAGACAGAGCTACACAAGCTATATAACAAGCTTCCAGATAAAATTCGAATGGTCGTGGTCCTTCGTTATGTAAACGAATTGACTGTGCCGGAGATCTCTAGAGTTATAAATATACCCGAAGGAACAGCTAAATCTAGATTAAATCGGGGGCTTAAACTGCTAAAAAAAATGGTGATATCCCAAGTAAAGGAGATGAGTAGCAGTGAGTCGGTATTTTGAAAATGAACAGAACATTCCTCAACCTGAATATGATGCAATGTGGGTAAATATAGAACAGGAAGCAACCAAACGAAAAGCAACTTTGCAACAGTCACAGGAAGCACCTATGCATAGAGCAAAAGTTGTTCCAGCGAGTATCGTATTCTCATGTTTTCTGCTCGTCGCCATCCCTGTATTCGCTAGTGTGACTATCAATTGGGATAGAATAGGCGGACGTAGTGTAACCAATGCGCTAAATAACGATATTGGCCAGCGGTATGATCTAAAAGCATCCAGTGCAGGCATTACGATGAATTTGAACGGTGTTGTAACGGATGGCGAAAAAATGAAAATGCTTATCTCTCTGGATCCAGGAACCGATCCAACCAGTTATATTGGGTTTGCTATAGAGAAAACTATGGTAACTAGCAATTCTGATACCAAGGAACAAGCACACGGATATTTAAATTACGATCCTAAAAGCCAGAAACTCCTTGGCATTTATGAAACTATCGATACTTTAAAGGATCGTAAAAAAGATTACACACTTGAGGCACAGAATCTAATTTTTTATCGTAATCAGGATATTCCTTTAAAGACGGATCATCAAGCCGGGGATACCCTCGTTACCGGGACCAAGCAGTATCCTAACATTTATATAGAATCCGTTCGACAAACCAACAACAAGACTGTTGTCCGCTTTAGAGTTGCTGCAGCTCCATCCGATTTAGGACGTGGGAACCCGCATTTGGTAATGAAAGTGGGCGACAAAGAGATAGACGCCATCCCAACCATTCTACCTAGCGACAGCCCAGACTTGCATATTGAGCAGGTATTCAACATGACTGCACAAGATTGGAAAAAGGCAAACCTTCATTTTTGTTACATTGAGGAAGCAAAAAGAATTGAAGGTACTTGGAAGTTCGAATTTGAAGCGGATGGAAAAAAAGCAAGTGAAGCGATTTATTCCAAGAAGCTGCATAGCAGCGCTGAATTCCAAGAAAATACAGGCACTACCTTAGACCAACTGATTGTTACCCCCTTGGATATTGAAATTCTAGTAACAGAGCGTGATTCACTTAAAAAAGGAATTGTTCATTATAAAACAGCTCAGCTGGTTATAGGTGATAAAAAAATTAACGGAGGGTGGAATATTAAAGGAGCTGGTCCTGAAAATTATCAACACTTATATCAATTTGAATCTCCAGAGTGGTATAAGGACTGGTCTGATGTTCCAATGAAACTTATATTGAAAGATGCTGTCATCGAGAAACGTGATACGTCTAAGAATTGGATCACTCTTCATAAACCTAAGGAAGAAAAACAGTTCGCTGAGCTTAATGCGGACGGTTATCAAATTGATTTCACATACTATACAGAGGGAAAAGACTTGATTGTCGAATCGAAATCCGGTTCCCCTGGCTTCAAAGGCGTCAACCAAACAACGATGCGAATTAACGGCAAAGAAGTAGTGCCTGAGATCATTGCGAAGGGCATGGTATCCACAGGAGTTAATGTTGACCGTTACAAAAACATTGAATTAGACGGAAAATTGGAACTAAATCCTGGCATCTACAAGTACAGCGATCCTGGACGTGATATTGAAGTTTTTTTGAAATAGATATGGCCATCGCTGCCTATTCTGCAGATACGTAAATACAAAAGCCCTTCCAGCTTTAGCTTCTCATGAGGGAAGCAGCGGAAGGGCTTTTGTTATACCTACTTGTCTATACAGTGAGCGTGCTTATTTATACTCGTTGCACGGTAAATTCGAATTCCAGCTTTTGATCGGCTGTAATTTGGTATTCTTCATGTACCGGAGCTCCCCAGCTATCGTCGCCGCCTACGCCCATTTGCTTGCCGGCTACGGTAACAACGGTGTAGTAGACGTTTGGCAGCTCATACAGATGGTAGGCGCTTTCCAGCTCGAACGCTGTGTACGGTGAAATATTGCATTCCACAGGTGCGGTGGCAGGAGCAGTAATGCGAATACCACGCTGAGAATCGTCGGTAATATCGACACGGCGCACGCCTGTACGGTTGCCGGATTCCTGCGGTACGACATACCCGGATACGTTATCCGCAGCTTCGTTGTGGAATACGCCTAGTCTCGCGCCAAAGGCACGGTCGATGTAATTCTCTTCCGGTCCCATCGCGTACCAGTCCAGATGGCGGTAGTCCGCCGGAACCTTGAACGAAAGAGCAAAGATCGGCAGGTTAGGCAGTCCTGAGACGCCTTCATAAGTTGATTTTACGTTCAGACTGCCATCGGCAAAGACGGTGTAGGTTACCGTTATCTGTACGTCTGCATGGATGCTCAGCGTGTAGCGGAATGTAACGGTTACACGGTCTGTCTGCTCTTCCGTGACCTGAATGTCCACGCATTTACGTGTCAGACTTGCAGCGAACCAGCCACCGGCTTCAAAGCCCAGAGCAGTTCCCCGATCATTGTCTGTGGACGCCCGCCAGAACAATGGGGCAGGAGGCATGGCGATCATCTCACGTCCGGCGTAGCGAAGTGAAGTCAGGCTGCCTGCTCCTTTGGAGAACATGATACTGAAATCTGCACCGTGAACGCCAATGTTAACATCGCCATGCACCACTCGTAGGGCTCCACCTGTAGGAGCTCTCAGCGGATTTGGATCTTCCACAATGAAAATATGTTGTCCGAAGGCTACTTCATGCCCAGCCTCAGCCCAGAGCGTCGCTTCCTTCAATACGAGCGCCGTGTGAATGACATATTCCCCAGGCTTCTTGTCTGTGCTTGGGAACGTCAATGGAATATACGCTTCGGTCTGAGCCGCCACATCTACATGAATGGCATTACGTGCGATTTCTTGGCCTTCATGCAGTAGACTGTATACTAGCTCATAGTCGCCCGTTCCCTCGAACAGGCTTTCATTGCGAATGGTTACACCTTTGGTATCCGGGGTGAGCTTCAGATTTTGATACAGGAATTTGACCTCCTGCATCTTCGGCGAAACCTTCCGGTCCGCATAGACAATTCCGTCCGTACAGAAGCCATAGTCTGTGGCACGGTCGTCAAAGTCGCCGCCGATCGCGAGGTACTCGCGTCCGTAGCGATCTTTTTTCATAACAGCCTGATCAATATAATCCCATATAAAACCGCCCTGATACAGCTCATATTTGTTCTCCAGCTCTGTATACTTGTGCATGCCGCCTACGGAATTGCCCATCGCATGCATGTATTCGCAACTGATATACGGCTTTTGCGGATTGTCGTTTAGATATTGCTCGATATCTGCGGGTTTGGCGTACATCCGGCTCTCCATATCGCTGGTATCATCGTACGTACGGTTGTGAAACACGCCTTCGTAGTGTACCAAACGGCTCGGGTCGGTGGCTCGGAAATAGTTGGCTACATTGCGCAGCACTTCACCTGCATATGACTCATTGCCGCAGGACCAAATCAGAATGGACGCATGGTTTTTGTCCCGTTCCAGCATGGAAATGGCGCGATCCATGACGATATCCTGCCACTCAGGCAGATTGGCGGGAATATTCCACGATGGCTCGACGGCGCCGAGTTTTTGCCAGGAACCGTGTGTTTCCAAGTTCATTTCATCAATTACATAGACCCCGTACTCATCGCATAGCTCATACCACAGAGTCTGATTTGGATAATGAGAGGTACGAACAGCGTTCATATTGTTCTGCTTGAGCGTCCGGATATCCCACAGCATATCTTCACGGGAAATCGCACGTCCGGTGCGAGCGTTAAATTCATGGCGGTTCACACCTTTAAAGACGATGCGTTTGCCGTTCAAATGCATGACCTTGTTTATCAGCTCAAATTTACGGAAGCCAATTTTTTGTGGAATGACTTCCACGAGCGATCCACTGGCATCATAAATTTGAATGAACAACGTGTACAAATAAGGTTTCTCCGCGCTCCAGCGCTGCACTTGCTCCAAGGCTGCTGACAGCGAAGCTGTGCCATCAGTAAAGTCAGCTTTCAAAGAAGCTACAACATGGCCGGCAGCATCTTTCACATCGACAGTTGCATAGGCCGTTGCCGGCTTTTCCAAGGTCAATTTCAGCTCCAGAAGGCCCTGCGTGTAGGAAGCATCCAGATCCGCTTTGGCATGTAGGTCACGTACGTGAAGAGTAGGGATGGTATAGAGATATACGTCTCTGAAAATACCGGAAAAACGCCAAAAGTCCTGATCCTCCAGCCACGCTCCCGTACTTCTTTGATATACCTCTACTGCCAGCTTGTTTTCGCCTGCTTGCAGGAACGGTGTCAGTTCAAAATCAGACGGTGTAAAGCTGTCCTCGCTGTAACCGACAAATTGTCCGTTCAGCCATACATAGAAAGCCGACTCGACGCCTTGGAAGGAAATGAACACAGGCTGCGCGCCCGAAGCCATATTTTCCGGCAAAACAAAGCTTTTGATATAGCTCCCGACCGGGTTGTGGTCCTCCGGAATATGGGGTGGACGAACGTCCGAATGTCCGTCCCATGGATACATCGTATTCACGTACTGCATTTGGCCAAAGCCTTGCGTCTGAATGTGACCCGGTACCTGAATATCGCTCCAGCCGCCATACTCAAAGCCAGGGGCATAGAACTCTACCGGACGGCTGGCTGGATTCGTTGCATAGTTAAACTTCCAGCTCCCATTCAGGCTATGACGCCAAGCCATATCAGCTTGCTGCTCCGCTTCCTGAAGCGTAGCGTAATATTTGTGATCGGAATAGGCGGGCAGCCGATGTACAGCAAATTTGGTTACGTCGGTCAGCCAGTCCAGACTAGGGGTATGGATGGTCAAGGCGAACACTCCTTATTTTTAAAATGAACTGAAGATCGTACACAGAAGTCTGTTATTTAACCGAACCCACCATGCCCGCTACAAAGTGTTTCTGCATCAGGAAGAATACCAGTGCAGTCGGCAGTGTGGACAGGACAATGGCGATCATGATGACACCGTAATCCGGTGCATAGCTGGAGCCAAGGTTCGAGATCAACAGCGGAATCGTTTGATTCTCCGGCGTTTGCAGCACAATCAGAGGCCAGAGGTAGTTGTTCCAGCTGGACATGAATGTGATGATTGCGGCAGCGGCATAGGTTGTTTTCATCGTAGGCATATACACCCGGAAGAACAGACCCAGCTCGGATAATCCATCCATACGACCTGCTTCCAGTAGATCCTTTGGAAACATCTTGGTGCTTTGACGGAAAAAGAAGATCAGGAACGCCGTAGTTACGGTCGGAATGACGACAGAAGAGAGTGTATCAATACCGATCCACGGTATGACATTAGAAATACCGCCGAACATCCGGTAGAGCGGGATCATGATCGCCGCAAACGGAATCATCATAGACATCAGCAGGATATTGAAGACAACGTCTTTCGCTTTACTTCTGTAAATTTCAAAGCCATAACCGGCCAGTGATGCGATTAGCATAGCCAGCAGCGTAGTTGAGATGGAGACTTTTGCAGAGTTACTTAGTGCGGTAACGATGTCTACTTTTTCAAGCAAATTGTGCATGTTATCCATCAAATGGGAGCCAGGCAGAAGCTTGCCTTTGGTCACATCGACCGACAGGTTCGTGGAGCTGGATAGCATCCAGAGGAACGGGAAAATCGAAACGAACGACACAAGGATCAGAAAGGCGTACGTAAATGCTCTTTTTGTTTTCATCATTTTTTCTCACCTGCCACTTTGAACTGGATAATCGACAAGATAATGATCATAATGACGATGGAATAAGATACGGTCGCCGCATAACCAAAGTCGGATGAATATTTGAAGGACAGATTGTAAATATATTGCGAAATTGAAGATGTCGCGTTCCCTGGCCCACCCTTGGTAATATTCATAATTTCATCGAAGAGTTGGAGTGTACCAATCGTTGATGTAATCGAAGTGAACAGGATAATCGGCTTAAGCAGTGGAACTGTAATGCTGAAAAACTGTCGGATAGGGGAAGCTCCGTCAATACGGGCCGCTTCGTAGATGGAACTGTCAATGTTCTGAAGACCGGATAGGTAAAAGATCATATTATAACCAGTCCAGCGCCATGTGATCGCGATAATAATCGTAACCTTGGCCCAGAAAGGATCTGTAATCCATTGGATGGGCGTGCCAATCACGTGCAGATTCAGCAATAAGGAGTTTACCAGACCGTCAGACGAGAACAAGTACTTGAAGACAACCGAATATGCTACAAGGGATGTGATACACGGCAAGAAGATAGCTGTGCGGAAAAAGCCCTTGAATTTCAGGTTTTTATCATTCAACAATACCGAAATGAACAGAGCCAGAATGACCATCAAAGGTACCTGGAAAATTAAATAGATAAACGTATTCTTCACGGCGGTTATAAACATTTTATCGGTGAAGAGTCGCTTGTAGTTATCAATGCCGTTAAAGCTCAGATTAGACCCTGTACCTGTCTTAAAGGACAAGATAAGCGCCTGAATCATCGGATAGAAATAAAAAGCGGCGATCATGATCACTGCGATGGATATGAACAACCATCCTGTCATACCTGCTTTGAGACGTGTTGTAGTTATTTTGGGCGCGGCTGTCTTCATACCATGTCAACTCCCTGTGCAGCAATAAAACCTTGAACTCGCAAGCCCAAGGTTTTAAGTGCTTATCGTTTTATTGTTTAGCCTTGGCTAGATGGACTGTCTTATTTAAGCTGTGCTTCCGCCTGTCCTTGAGCATCTTTCAGAACTGCGTCTACATCTTTTCCGTTCAGATAGTTTTGAATTTCAACGGTCATGATATCCTCAATGGCATACGTGTGCAGGCCATAATTGACTTTTGGAACTTGCTTAGTCCATTCTGCAAATTTCTTATATACTTTGTCGCCTCCGAAGTACGGATCTTCCACGTCATAAGCTTTACCGCTGGAAGCTGCGTTCAATGAACCGACAATTCCAATTTTGCTCAGCATATCTTGATACAGCTCTTGATCTGTTCCGAATGTCTCTTTCAGGAAATCAGCAGCGGTATCTTGACCGTCCGAGTTAAGGACATACCAGGAGCTGCCGCCGAGGCTGGAAGCATTCACGGATTCAGGTATATTTTTCAGCTTAGGGAAAGGAACAACGGCCCATTTACCCGATTGCGAAGCTTCTGCTTTAATCGAAGGTGTAATCCAGTTACCTGTAGGTACGGAAGCAACTGCACCGCTGTTGAATGCGGCCAGGAACTGACTCCAGTCGGCATTCATTTTGACAATGTTAGCGTCGAACAAGGATTTGTACGTCAAGAGCGCTTCTTTCAGAGCTGGATTACCAGCCAGGTTTGGTGTTTTACCGTCTTCTTTCAGGTACCATGAACCTGCAGTTTGGATCATACCACGGATCAGACCGAGGTCATTTGGATCTTGAGTCAGCATTTCTTTGCCTGTTTTTTGTTTTACGGCTTTACCAATTTCAATAAATTTGTCCCAATCAATATTAGTCAGGTCCGATACTTTGTAGCCGGCTTGTTCCAGATAATCCGTTCTTACATACAGTCCCATAACACCGGAGTCGAATGGAACACCATACTGCTTGCCGTTGTAGCTAGTTGGTCCGATTTTATAATCAGCGAAGTCGGTTGCTTTGATCGTGCTGCTCATATCATGGAAAGAATCGGGATAGGCTTGCAGGAAGTTCTGTGCCCGATAATCCTCGATCAGAACCACGTTCGGCAGTCCTTTGGTAGAACCGGAGTTAAGACCGGCATTCATTTTTTGTACGATATCGTTTTGAGCATATTCAACAATGTTTACGGTTACATCTGGATGTTTGGCAACGTAGCGATCTTTTGCCAGCTTCAGGGCTGCGATATTAAAGTTCGGGTCCCAAGCCCAGACGGTGATTTCTTTTTTGCCTGAATCTGTGGTAGTCGCTGCTTTCTCGGAATTGCTGGAGCATGCGGATAGCAAGATCAAGCTTGCAATCAGCAGAAGGAAAGTCATTTTTTTCATTTTGTTCAACCCCTACTCTTTTTTTATATGTTGCTTGCTAGTTCTAAACCTCTTGAATGAAAGCGGTTACCTTATTTATAAATCTAGTGTACCATCCATACTTTGTCGGTGTTAGGAATATCTTTATATGGATTGGTCTTATTATTATGATTTATCAAAAAAGGTACCGCTTACATTTGTATTTTGTTTTGGTTTAGGTACTTTTTTTAGGTTGAAGCTCAGTGTATAGATTTATTTAGTGGAGTCGTTGTCGTTTGATTTCAAAATCAATGGCAGGGTCATTCTTACTTTGGTGCCCTCGCCCTTTTTACTGGAGATGGTCACGCCGTATTCTTCTCCATATAAAAGGGTAATGCGGTTGTGCACATTCTGGATGCCGATGCCTGTGAACAGTTGGCGCTTGCTCTTGGGATTCGGAAGTCCGTCTTGCGCCGTATGCCCGTCCAAATCCATACCGTCTCCATCATCGACCACCTCACAGATCAATGTATCCTCCGTTTTGGACACCAATATATAGATGTGCCCTACGTTTTTTTCATTAAACGCATGGAAAAAAGAGTTTTCGATAAAAGGCTGAATGATGAGCTTGGGCACATGGTACTCCAGACAATCGGGTGATACAAAATAATTCACTTGTACCCGCTGCCCATAGCGCACATGGTTAATGAACACATAATTTTGCATGTTGGCCATTTCCTGCTCAATGGTGATCGTTTCACTCACATTGCTGATTGTATTTTGCAGTAAGGAAATGAGTGCATTGATCGTCTCGGCGGCTGTTTCCTTATTTCCTTTGAGCACCAGCATTTTGATCGAAGCCAGTGTATTGTACAGAAAATGCGGATTGATCTGCCGTTGTAGTGCAGCAAGCTCTGCGTTCCGTTGACCCTTTTGCGTCTCTAAAAGCTTACGGATATAGTCATTTAGTTCATCCAGCATGTAGTTGTAAGCATGACTTAATTGTCTAACCTCATAGCTGCCCGTTACCGGGATATAATTATCAAAATTTTTCTCGCGTATGGTCGACATTTGCTTCACCAGTCGAGTCAGGGAACGAATCAGTCGACGGGATATCAGAAAAACGATCACCAAAGCAATCAGTACGATGGCAATGCAGATCCATACAACAGATTTAACGTCAATAATTTGTCCAATCGCAGCTTGTCTGTCGATCATGTTCACCAGATAAAAATCAAATGAAGGGATATAGTTGGAAAGGAGGATACTTTCCTTATTCATCACATCCGCATTAATGTAGTTAAGCCCCTGTTCATTGATTTTTGTGGCATAGCCTAGCAGCTCACTGGAGCGTTGTCCGATCAGGTCCTGGCGGTTGCTCGATACAATCAGTCCCGACTTGTCCAAAATAAGCACATCATTACCGTTGCTTGTGAAATTGTTGTAGAAACGGCGAAATTCAGGTTCCCGGATAGCGATGTAGATCATGCCGTACAGGGTGCCGCTGGTCCGCTCCATAAATGGTTTGGAGGCGATAATATAGGGTGTTGGCTTTTGCGCGGTATTATTCATTTGTTGCTGAAATAATTCAGTATCCAATTGATACATAAGCTGTGCCGGTCGTGCTACACTTCGGGCTGTAATAGCATTGCTTTTAAGTTCTTCCGCAGTTACAGGCCAATAGGACGAGTCGGAGTAAAAGCTCCGGCCGTTCAGACCTGTTACAGCGACACCGACATCATAGGCATCGACGTTCGATTTAATTTGCTTCATTTGCTGTGCCATTCCGAAGTAAATTCTTGCCGAGTTAATCGAGTCAGATTGACCGCCAGTCAGATAGTTTTTGACCGTTCCATTTTCCGAAGCATGGGTTACGGCATTCACGATAGAATCATTGAAGGATTCAAAGCTGGATTGAATCTGGCTGAGTACCTTGGCATTTGTAATACTGAATGTCTCAGCAAAAAGTCGTTCAGACATCCGAATCGTCACCAAAGAGGTCAGCAAGGACACCGCAGTGATGCTGACCACCATAACAATAAAGATTTTGAAGAACAGACCTTGATATTTGATCTTATGGATATACCTTTTCATAATCAATCTCTTTTCTGCTGGCAGATGTGGCTTACTCCCTAATAGAGATGCTCCCGGCGGTACTGACTGGGCGAGTAGCCCTTCACTTTTTTGAACACTTTGGTAAAATAGCTGGGGTCCGAATAGCCTACCGTGCTGCTAATATCCGAAATGGACATCGTCCCCGACCGTAGTAACTCCGCGGCTTTTTCGACCCGAATTTTGTTTAGATACTCGCTAAAACCCTCTGTATGGTGTGCTGTAAAATAACTGGACAAGTAGGAAGGGTTAAAATGAAAATATTGCCCAAGTGTCGTCAAATTGAGTGTTTCAGCATGATGCTCCTCAATATACTCCAGCAGTTTTTTCATGCTTGCGCTACTTCCTTGCTGCGTTTTAGCCATGATCTGTCTGTTCGCTTCCTCCAAAAAAGTCTCCAGAAGGCGCACGGCTTCATGTACATGAGGCGCATCATTAATTGTTTTGAAATAGGAATATTTCGCCGCATCCAGCTCTTTCATATCATACCCCTGATTCCCAAGCAAAATCGTAATGTTGAACACGATATTTCCGAGAAGCGATTTGAATTCAAAAGCGGTAGAGGTATAGTTGCCGGACATGGCGGCTACATAGGATCTCAAATCCTGAAAAGCTGTATCAAAATGCTCACGCTTCATCTCTTCTGTAAACTGTTTTAAGTTGAACGAGCTGTTCACCTGTACAGGCGGAGGGAGTTCGTCTTCTATTAGCAGCGCTGTTCCTGGGAAATAAAAGCGGTAACTCAGCAGTTTTGGCAGTTCATCCTGATAGACGTCACTAATCTGATTGAAGTCATCAAATAAATGGCTAACTGCCCAGCCTGTCTGTGGATCGACCCGCTTTGTCTCCTGAGCAACTTCCCTAACCGCAGCCATCCAGGCGTCTACTTCACGAGGATCAAGATTGGCTAAAAACACAGCCGCATAGACATCGGACGGCAGTTGTCGCAGTACGATGTGCTCACAGGCAGAGGACACTTGATCTGATAGCTTGGAAAATAGGTCCGAGGCAGAGATAGAGCGTCCTTTATTCTGCGGTGCTGACTGTTCCACGCCTATGAGCGCAAAACGGCTATAAGGAAATGCTTGCTTCAGCAACTCAGCGTCATAGTCCATGCTATACCCGGAGATCAGCTTTTCGATCACATGATCTATTGTAATTTGACTATTATTAGCATCTGCCTGATATTGAATGGATGGAATTTTGCGAGCGGTTCTCTGGAGTACTTGGAGCAACTCATCCGTGTCCAGCTTGGGCTTTAAAATATAGTCAGCAACCCCTTGCTGAAAGGTGGATCGCACGTAATTAAATTCACCGTAACTGCTAAGCACGATGACTTCGATATCTGGATAGTTCTGTCTGACTATGCGCGTCAGCTCCTCGCCATCCATGATCGGCATTACGATATCTGTAATGACAATATGAGGGCGCAAGGTTTCAATCAGCTCCAATGCTTCTTTCCCGTTAGAAGCCTCACCTACAATTCGAAATCCATACTGTTCCCACGATAAATGGTGTTTAATCCCTTGCCGTACCAATATCTCATCATCGACAATCAAAATGTTGCATAGCTCATTCATGGCAGCACTCTCCGTAATTATACCTATTCGACGATTTTGCAAAAATCCTGATTCAAAAAAGACCCCCATCACGTGGACGTCATATCATCTGAGGCACATAATTGACAACGCTTCCAACTTGGCTTAAATCTAAAGCATTTAATCTTTACATGCTAACATAAACCACACGGGGATTCCAAAATAATTTAGTCCAAATGGCATATAAAACAACAAAAAAGGCAGCCGAGAAAATCTCGACAGCCTAAACGACCGGGATTACCTTATACAGTACCCCATGTCCGATCTCCTGCCAAATATTTTTCAGTCAAAATAGACAGCAGTTGAATACCAACCTCATTGTGTCCTCCCTCAGGAAGGATCAGGTCAGCGTATTTCTTGGAAGGCTCAATAAATGCCTCATGCATCGGCTTAACCGTAGTCAAATAGTGATCGTGAATCGAATGGATGGTGCGGCCGCGTTCCTCAATATCGCGAAGAACCCGACGGAGAATGCGCACATCAGGGTCAGTATCCACAAATACTTTGATGTCAAGCAGGCTGCGGAGCTTTTCGTCTGACAGCACATGCAGACCCTCCAACATAACGATGTGATTTGGCAGAAGCTCTACCGTCTCGTCCGTGGAGCGTGCATGAACCGTAAAGTCATACACTGGCGCTTGTGTCGCTTGTCCTTTTTTCAGACATTGGAGATGCTCAATAAGCAATTCGTTGTCAAAGGCAAACGGATGATCATAATTGACCAAAGCACGTTCATCATAACTCAGATGTGAATGGTCTTTATAATAGTTATCCTGAGATATGAAAGTCACTTTATTAGATCCCAGACGCTCAACGACGGCGCGTGCTACCGTCGATTTACCGGAACCTGTACCGCCGGCAATACCAATAATAAGCATGGCGTTTCACTTACCCTTCCCTAAATGTATCCCGATACAACTCAAGTATTGTAGCACAATGCACACTTTTTTTCATCACTGTTGAACTTTGTATTTCTTCCATTTCCGTATCTTGGCTCTGAATGTTTTAAACGGTGCCACCGAGTTGATGTGAATCCATCTTGCCATGGGCCAGTTCGGATTAGTACCCGTCCAGTTGTGAACGCCTTGAGTGAAGAGCTCTTCATGGCTAAGTGTGTCGATCCAATCCAGCCACTTTTGCTCAGTCAACTTGAACATATCGCGTAATTCACGTAAAGATTGGTGGGAATAGGTCTTGTAAAATGATTGATATAGTTCGCCTAGTCTATTCCATTTATAATTGGGAGCGGGCATGATGACGGTTTTTCCTTCCCGTTCGTCCCTGTCCCATGTCATGACAAGATGAAGCCATCCGAGCTGGTAGGCGATCATTTCTGCGGGTGTTTTATCTACTTCGGGGATACGAATATCCTTTTGGCTCTCGTCGATCTCCTGGAACTCACCGTCAAATCGTAAGTAGGAGGCATGAATGGCTTCTTTTAACTCCAATTTGGAAGCGTAGTCGTAGCTGGACATCTAATCGCTCCTTTAAATGATATGGATGATACTCACTCCTTTATATGTACCATTCTCAACATGACAACTGTATGTCTTATTCAAAAATAAAAAAATATCGTTTTTTGTGATTTTATGAAACATCATTTGACGTGTTCACGAAACAGGATGCAAAATTAATAGAAAAATTAAGACAAAAGATAAGTAATTAGACATATTTTAATATTTATTTAAAAGCCTATAATTATTGGAGTATAGCGCTTGGGGCCCTCATTGGTGTTGGGATATTATTCCCTTCATCAGTACGTTATATACCGTTGGGGCATGTCATGTCCGATGAACGGTGCAACCTTTGCTTTAGTATTCATGAATCTAATCAAGAAGGGGATTGTTATATGAAGTCGAGTTTGTTAAAAAAATGTGCAAGTGTAATGTTAAGCAGTACGTTGGTACTGTCTTTATCATTACCGTTGCTAGGTCATGCACATGCAGATGGAAATTTACAGATAAGTGACGATTTTGAGCAAGGAGAAGCTCAAGGCTGGACCGTAGGTTCGGGGAACTGGTCTGTGGTCAAGGATGGGAATGGTTCTACATACCAACAATCTAGTCGAAGCGAAAGCCATTCCGTCAAAGGTAATGCCTCATGGACGAACTATAGCGTGCAAGCAGATGTATATGTAAATGATTTTAATGGCTCCAATCGAGTCTACGTTGCAGGTAGATACACAGATTCCAACAACTTCTATGCAGCATCGTTGTACAACAAGAAAGACGGAGCTCTTGAGATTCGAAAAAAAGTCAAAGGCTCTATGAAGACACTGGCTACCAATAAAAAATACAAACTGGACACGAATACATGGTACAGAGTCAAGCTGGAACTATCCGGTTCGGAAATCAAAATGTATGTCAATGATCAACTGGAGCTGTCCGCAACAGACACCAGCCTCACTGCTGGAGCCATTGGTTTGGTAACTTCTAAAACAGCTGCCCAATTCGATAATGTGATTGTATCCGGTGCTTCTTCTGAGGGAGAACCAGGAACACCGCCTGTGAATCCGACACCAGGTACAGAGAAACCGACTCCTGGAGTGGATCATAACGCAACCTCCAAAAATAACTATAATTTGACTGGCTTTTCGTATGGTAATACAGGTGGTGGCAATATTGCGGATACAGATGCCAACTACAAAAAAGTTTATAACGCTGTAGATCTCAACGAAGCACTGAAGAAAGGCAGCAAAGTCAAAGTGATTGAGATTATGAACGATCTTGATCTCGGTTGGAATGAAATTCCTAGTGCTGCCAAAGTAATGCCTTTTAGTGCCAACAACCCTGTACAGACGCATCCTGTTCTGAAAAAGACAGGTGTGAGCAAAGTCTATATCGAAAATATGAATGGGGTTACGATTTTCTCTGCCAATGGTGCGAAAATCAAACATGCCGGCTTTGTTATCAAAAGAAGCTCCAATTTGATTTTCCGTAACCTCGAATTTGATGAGCTTTGGGAGTGGGATGAAGCAACCAAAGGGAACTATGATAAGAATGACTGGGATTATGTTACCATCGAAGGTACAAGTTCCAAGGTATGGATTGACCATTGCACATTTAACAAAGCCTATGATGGTCTGGTAGATGTGAAAAAAGGTAGTAACGGAGTTACGATTTCTTGGTCTTTGTTCAAAGGAGATGACCGCAGCTCCAACAGCTGGGTAACTCAACAAGTCAACGCGATGGAAGCAGACAAGTCTTCCTATCCTATGTACGCTTATCTGAGAAGCAGTGCAGTAGGCATGAGTAAAGAAGATATCATTGATATTGCAGCAGGACAAAAGAAGGCTCATCTGATTGGTGCTACGGAAATGGCTTCCGACAATGCAGACCTAGAGGTAACGCTGCATCATAATTACTACCTGGATATTCAGGATCGTATGCCTCGTCTGCGTGCTGGTAATGCTCATGCATATAACATCGTTATGGACGATGCTGGATTGGCCAGAGCCAAAAAAAGAATCACTTCTGACATGGCTAAAGCAATTGCCGCAAAAGGATACCATTTTGACGTCGTGGGTAACGGTGCGATTTCAACAGAAAACGGTGCGGTGTTGCTAGAAAAGTCTTATTTAATTGATGTGTTTTCTCCAGTGCGTAATAATCAAAAAGATCCTAAAAAAGATGACTACACAGGAAAAATCAAGGCTGAAGACGTCATCTTCTCCGACAACGGTACCGTATTCAGAGGAGGCAGCGAAGAAGCGAATAGCCCATTAGCCCCTTATCCTGCGAAGGCCAAGAGCTTCTCGTGGAATGGATTCACAACGTTGCCATACAGCTATACTGCCGAAGACCCTGCTAACCTGGTTGCTCAATTGCAGGCCAAGGATGGAGCGGGTGCAGGCAAGCTGAACTGGTCGAGTGAAAGCTGGCTCAAAACGGTGTACAATACGTCCGTTACGAAAAATGCAATAGTGGAAGAAGATTCCGAATAGGTAGGCCATATAAAAAAGCAGCCAGGACAGATATGCTCTGTTTCTGGCTGCTTTTTTGGTTACCTACGTTAAGGCTGCGTTCGGTACGAACTTAACCAATAACGACAAACGAGGACACGCCAGCAGGTACGGTTCTAACCCGGAATAGCGTTCCATCGTCTCTAAAGGTACGCAGAATAAAAGCCTGGTTCGTAGGTGTACGGACTCTGCTGAATCGGGCAGTACCAAAACCATCGAAGCCTGCAGCTTGCACAAAGCTTCCATCTAGACGCCGGAGTATAGCAAAAAATCCAGTTGTGTTAAAAGGAACACCGTTTGTGTTAGCCCAGATGACCGTAAATCGGCGCAGGGTTTGTGTTGGACTCACATTGCGATATCTCGTAACAGGAACCTTCCTGCCCGTAGATTTCAATGTTTGTGGAGGACGAATGGCCACTTCAAATCAACTCCTTTGTTGTGATGAGATAGTAAATGCAAACAAAGGAGTTTTGGACTGTGTTATAAACTACGACTTCTTAAAAATAGGTATATATCGAACTCAAAATGGCATTCCATGTACATTATAGTTCGATTTGGGACCTCCTTATGCCCAATCGCGTCGTAGCGTAAAGAGGTCTTTTAACGCGTCTGTAGACAGCTCAGTAATCCAGCCCTCGGTACTGGTTATGATTTGGTCGCTAAGCTGCTGCTTGCTCTCCAGCATTTCATCAATGCGTTCCTCCAGCGTGCCCAGCGAGATAAATTTGTGCACCTGTACATCCTTCGTTTGCCCCATCCGGTAGGCGCGGTCTGTGGCCTGATTTTCAACAGCTGGGTTCCACCAGCGATCAAAGTGAAAGACGTGGTTGGCGGCTGTCAGATTCAGGCCCACCCCCCCGGCTTTGAGCGATAAAATAAACACGGATGGCTGCTCGGCAGGGGGTAGCGTGTGAGATTGGAATTGATCAATCATTCGGTCACGCGCAGTTTTGGATGTGCTGCCGTTCAGATAGAGCACGGGCTCTTGCAGCTCCTGAGCGAGTACCCGTTGGAGCATCTGCCCCATACCAATATACTGTGTAAAAATAAGGCAGCGCTCGCCCTCTTCCCGCAGTTCCTTGACCATAGCCAGAATGCGCTCCAGCTTGGATGAACGGCTAATGACCGCTTCAAGATCGGCCTGACTATAACCGGAAGCCGCGGTATCTGGGAGCGCCTCCTTGGTTAAGAGGGCAGGATGGTCACAAAGCTGCTTCAACTGGGTAAGGGCGGATAAAATGGCTCCTTTCCGCTCAATCCCTTCCAGCTTCTGCATCCGTTCCATCAACTCTTTGACAATCTGGTCATAGAGCGCGCCCTGCTCAGAGGTCAGATGAATGTAGGTTTTCATCTCATTCTTGTCAGGCAAATCAAGCTGTATAGCAGGGTCCTTCTTCTTGCGCCGCAGCATGAAGGGCTGAACCAGCTTTTGCAAATCTAACGTGCGCTGCTCGTTATGTTCCTTCTCAATAGCATTAATGAAGCGATTGCTAAAGGCGCGTGAGCTGCCCAGATAACCTGGATTGATAAAATCATAAATGGACCATAGCTCTGACAAGCGATTTTCAATAGGTGTCCCAGTCAACGCAATCCGATGACGTGCAGGAAAGCTGCGCACGGCTGTGGATTGCTTGGTTTGCGCATTTTTAATGTTCTGCGCTTCATCCAGGCAGACTGAATCCCAGGTCATGCTTTGTAGCAGCTCTTGATCCAGGGTTGCCGTAGCGAAGGAGGTCAGGATGACATCGGCCTGCTCCACTTCTTCGCGGAACAGGTCTCCCTGCTCCCGCTTGCTTCCATAGTGCAGCATCACCTTCAATGAAGGGGCGAAGCGGCTGAGTTCCTTCTGCCAGTTGCCCAGCACCGAAGTCGGGCAAATCAGCAGCGAACTGGAGCGGACGCCCGTCTCGGCGGCAATATCCTGTAGGTGCAGTAAATAAGTAATAAACTGCACTGTTTTACCGAGTCCCATATCATCGGCCAGACAGGCACCCAGTCCAAAGCGACGTAAAAAAGCAAGCCATGCATACCCGTCCCGCTGATACGTCCGCAGCTCGGCTTGCAGCCCGTCCGGCACGTCCAATGCAGGCCATTCCGACTGCCGTCCGAGCTGGCTGATCAGCTTCAGCAGATGGGCATTCAGCTCGACTTCCAGTCGGAAGCGTGCCGCATCCTCCGGCTGCTCGCCCGAGGCGTCGCCTTCAGGCTCGTCGGCGTTGCCGAGCAGGTGTAGCTGCAGGATGTCCTGAAAGGACAATCCATGAGCACTGTCGATCCCGGCCATGGCCCGGCGGATCTGCACCAGCAACGCGGGGTCGAGCGCGATCCATTGCCCGCGGAAGCGCACCAAGCGCTCGTTGCGAGCGACCAGCTCGGCGAATTCCGACTCGCTGAGATCGGCATCACCGATGGCAACACGCCAATCGAACTGGACAATCGAGTCCAGTCCGAACAGCGAGCTACCCTTCGTGCGCTCTCCCGCCCCTTCGCCCGGGCGTACCTTGGCCCGCAGCTTTGGCTTCTTGCGGGTAGCTGCCTCCCACCAAGCTGGCAGCAGCACCTGCCAACCGCTTTCCAGCAGACGCTGGCTGTCGGTCGTCAGGAATTGCCACGCCGCTTCGTCGGAGAGCGGGCGATTCAGCACGTCATCGCGGCTTCCGGCACGCTGCCCGGCGGGCAAAATCGAGGTCAAACGTTCTAGCCACCCGGCAGAGCGCTCACGGACATGTGCTGTCCAGGCATCGGGCCATGAGCCGGATGCGTACCCATCATCGGCGAGCTGTACAGACACCAGCAACGCCGGGTCTTGCTTGTCCTGCAACACAAGCTTGAGCTGCCAGGACGGCTCGTCGTCCTCCAGCTCTGGCTCTAGCAGTTGCAGAAGTGGCCGAAATGGCGCGGTATCGGCTTTCCAGCCGATGGCGATGAGCCAGGCCCGCGCGTCCAGACCCGCCGCCGGGCGATTGGGGGCGAAGAGAATCGGATATTCTCTTCGCAAATCGGCGGCTTCCGCTTCGGTGCCGTACCAGCGCTGAAATACGGCAGCCGAGAACGCCGCTATCAGCCCTTCCTGCTCGTCCTTCTCCAAGCGGTCGAGCAAAGCAAGCTCTGCCGGTTGGATGTTTTCCAGTGCTTCCGCATCCCACTTCCATTGCAGCTTCCCCGCCTGGAACGCTGTGAAGCTGGGCACATATGCTTTTGCCTCAATACAGTGAGCAAGTAAAGGGATCAGCCGGAGCCACGGGGCATGGGCCTCGTCCCAGACCCATTCGATATGCTTCAGAAGCTCGCGCTCTGCCAGAAAAGGGATCACCTGCTCCGAGGGCAGCAGGATAATATCCGTGTCTTGAACATGTTGAATCTCCAGCTCGGTGCCATAAAACGAGGCCTCATGCCAAGCAAACAAACGCTGCTTCAGAGTTTGGCCGGAAATGCTATAGTTCATGGAGGAATCGCCATAGATCAGCGCGTCTCCATAGGTAGTTAATTGGATATGGACGGTAATCGTTTCGGTATATTGATTCATGATAACAATTTCCCTTTCCGTAATTCTTCCTGTAGCGCCCGCAGGCGGCTATGACGGCTGGTGAAGGTCGTAAAGAACAGCTCCCAGCGTGATTCCTGCTTCATTTTCTTGTACAGCTTGAACAGTCGCTTTAACAGCTTGACTGCTGCTTTATAGCTGGCCCTGTTTTTTTCTAGCACATAACGTTCTACCGCCTGATGGTAAAAGGGGAGTAGTAACTCAGGCGCGTTCTTTTCAATGGGCTGCAACACACTCACCCGAAAACTCAAAGGCTCACTGCGTATGCTTAGCTGATAGTCGATCCATGACCGCCATTTTTCGTGAGCAAGCAGCGCCTCTTCATACATTCCCCCGGCAAATGGAAGCATACCCACCAGCGTGTCCCACATGTCCTGCTCCGCTTCTGGAAGGTGCTGTAAAACCAGATCCCAATCATGTATATAATCTTGTAAATGGTCATCCCGATGACTGTGAAGCAGGGGGCCGATATGTCGCAGTCCGTCCTTGAGACGTGCCCAATCCTCGGCTTTACGCAACGCCTGTAAGAACAAAAGCAATTGACTGGAAGAAATTTTTAGTGGAAAAGCTCGTTCCGCCTCCTGAAGCAGTGCCCAGGCTTCATTATCGTGCGATTGGAAAATATGCATCCAGCTGCGAGCCAACATCCACGGAAGCCGTGCTAAAGTTGTGCCGAGCTCCTCAGCCGCCTGTAAATGCTGTAATTCCTCCGTATATATGCTGGAGTCCTGCCTTTCGTGATGCCCCCTGTGCCCCCAGTGCAGCCAAAACTGATAATACGCGTCTGAAAAATAAGTACCGTTACGCGATTCTGTCAGCATTTTTTGGCGTAAATAGGCTAAGGTTTCTGCCATACGGGCTTCTTGCATCGGTTCATCGGTCAGCTCCAGTGGACTCTCAAAATCACGCTCGATAGCTTCTTTAAGCTCATCGGCAGCGATTTGCGTGTAATACCCCATATAGGTATGAGAGGGATAGCCCGGCATGGGAGACTGAGGTACCAGCTTTTCCAGCACACGCAGATGAGCATGCAGTCCGTATAGCTGTTGCATGCCGGGTGAAAGTGGCGGCTTCACAGCATAGATCGAGGCTAGAGCGCTTTGGACATATTGGGAATTTTGTGTGTTCACATGGTTAAGTGCGATACACTGATCGAACAGATCATGCCACTCTGAAATGGGCATGTCTGGTATCTTGCTTGCTGTTTTACTGAGAGCGTTTCTTGTTGCTTCCCTGTGATCCGGTGAAAGATTCGACCGGGAAGGAGGTGTGGTACGCGTGTCAGCTTTTGCCGCCAATCGGGTGAATCCCGCCGAATGAGCGTTCACTAAAGCATGTACAGAACGTTCCTGTTCATTCGCGTAATTCAGTAGTACGGCGATCATATGCTTGCAGTTGGTGTGGACAGGGCATGTGCATCTGCTGGCAGCAAAAGCACTCAAGTGAAGATCCACCTCGTATAGCTCGCTTCCATCCACGACAGCTGCGATATGGTCGGCATCAGGCATTGCAAATTCTTTTACCTTTCCTTGCTTAAAATACTGGAAACCTCGTTTGATCGTCACGTCATTAAAATGGTCAGCCACGTTTTCAATAAGCTGTTGCCACTGTATATCATCCATAAGATAAGTTGGTTTCATATGCATTAGTCTCCTAAGAGAGAATAGTTGATCGGGTAGTAGCTTAACTCTTCCATTATATCAGTTCACGAATATAAATTGAGTGGAGGGAGCAGTTGGAAAGTTTTCATACGGGTTGACATGTTTCCTTTTGAAGAGTACATTTCTATTATAAATATAAAATAAATATTACTAATATTTTAGTGTTGATGATTTTGTATAGGAATGGTTTGTAGTGAACTGTATCCGTGGAGGTATGCAATAAACTTATTGTTAAGAGGGGGAAATAATATGTCGTCTTTATATAGCTATGATATTCACCTGCCCAGCCAGCTTGATCCCGACTGCACGTATCCAACCATTTTTACACTGCATGGGAAAGGGTCCAATGAGCAGGATATGTTCGGAGTTGTAGGGCCGTTGTCAGAGGAATTTATTATCATCGGCATTCGTGGAGACCTTCCCATGAGTGGAGGATTCCAATATTATGAGCTGAAAAGTCTGGGTAATCCGCTGCGTGAGCAGTTTGATCGGTCTATTAAACAGCTTCAGGCGTTCGTACAGTATGCCACAGATAAATATCCGGTTGATCCTAGCAAACGGTATTTCCTCGGCTTCAGTCAGGGAGCGATTTTGTCGATGTCACTTGCGCTTACCCTTGGCAATCAGTTGAAGGGGATTGTAGCGTTGAACGGCTATGTGCCTGACTTTGTGAAAACGGAATACGCGCTGCAAAGCACAGAGGACGTGTCCGTATTTATTTCCCACGGCGAATACGATTCTGTATTTCCAGTGAGCATCGGCCATGAGACGGCGGCATATTTCCAGACCAGGACTTCTCACTCCACATTCAAAACATACCCGACGGATCACGGTGTCTCACCAGATAACCAGCGAGATGTGCTTCAGTGGCTGCGTGAGGATGCGGGGATAAGCTCGAAGATGTAACCAGCCTTGGTATTCATTTTTTTGTTGTAATAGGATATTAGGCTGGTTGCCTTCATTGTCTTCGCGCCACTAGATCACTTTTTCTCCAACCTTCTTGCAGAATGAACTAAAAAGAACCATCTTGAGACAGATGGTTCTTTGTCGCGAATACTTAAAAGGATTCATGAATAACTAATTCATTAAGGGAGAAACGTGTTGTTGGACGTGCAGGGGTTGCGGCTACACCAAGGGTGACAATCATGACAGGGATAAACCGCCCAGGAATATTCAGAGCTTCAAGCAGTCCTGCAGGATTAAATCCACCTATTGGACCACTATCGTAGCCTTTCGACTTGGCAGCTAACATGAGTTGCATAGCTGCGAGAGCTGCATTTTTGTTTGCTTCATCCCTAGCGAATTGAGGGCTTTGATAGCCTCCTTCGATTTGGGAGAACAAGATGTCTCGCACTGCTTTCGAGATGAATTCTGACTCATAAAGACGGTTATACATTTCTCTGCCAGTTCGGTTTGCCTCAAGATCACCGAGAATGACAACAACAGCAGAAGCATCTGAAATCTGTTGCTGTCCATAGGCGATCGGTTTGATTCGATCTTTTTGTTCTTGATTCTGGATAACCAGAAAGCGCCAGTGTTGAAGATTCCAGGCTGAAGGAGCTGTCGCGGCAAGTTCAAAAATTTCATTCAACGTTTCTTCTGGGATGTTTGTTTTATACTCTTTGGTAGCATGTCGTTCACGCAATATTTTCTCAATAACTTCTTCCGCGTTCTCAAAATTAGATGTATTATTTTGGTTCACAGTAGGTTCTTCCTTTCAAGTATCAAAGCTTATTATTTATATAGATCCAATGGTTTAGTGTTTGGATTGAATTGCAGCGTAAGCAGCAAAAGGTGTTCCATCGTAGATCACTTGAACGGAGGAAATCTTGTTATCCTCTACGACGATGTATTCGGCAACCGTTGCATCCGGAACTGGAATAGTGTTGGAATGATATACGATCACAGCCTCCTTATTATCTCCAAATGCTGTAATGAGTGTTAGCTTGTTAATCATCCGGGCAAATCCTTCTGCAAAATTTTGGAATGATTCTCTACCTTCAAGGTTACCTAAGGGAGAGGTCGTAGTGACTTTGTCCGAAACCAGCGTCATCAGCTTTTCGATATCTTTATTTGCCATCGCTTCAAAATAAGCTTTTGCGATCACCAGTGCATTGTTGTTTTCATTTGTATTCATGTTGAATACCTCGCTTTCAGTTGGAATAATTACAATATACAAGCCTTCTACTGACAACAGTTTGTCAGTAGTTCTTCAACATACTTTCCACTTCTTTTTTGACACGACTTCGAAAGGATTCAGGTTCCAATACTTTAACATTAGATCCCCAGCTCAAAATCCAATGCAATAATTCCTCAGCATATCGAACACGGAAATCTACATAATAGCCACTCGGAAGAAGCTCAGCATGTTCCATAAAATATATTTTTGATTCATCGACTTTATCTGCAACCTCGGGCTTAAATACGGTTCGAATGGTTACATGTCGATCATCTGCCGGACGATACGTATGCAAATTGAAGTCCCGAGGTAATTCGAAACTTTCGATCATTGTACTCACATCACTCATGCGAGATATTTTAAAATGTCGATGCTCTCCTCTGAGATCACACTGAGCCACAAGCAGCCACCCTCCTTGCACAAGAACTAATCCTAAAGGTGCGGCTGTTCGTATCGTTTCACGACTATTCTCCGATTCCGATATTCGCTTCGTATATTTGAAATGTATTTTCTTTCCCTCCATCATGGCAATACGAATCGTTTTTATATTGGATTTTTCCCTTTCACCTAATTCAGGGTCTTCAGATTGAAGTCGAAAACGGATACCACTGCGGATTCGATCAGTTTCATGACGAATGGGGTCAGGTAAGATCACTTCAATTTTTCCCCGAGAGGACTGAGCACTTTGACTATATTGATTATCAAATCGCTGTTCAATGAATTCGGCTCCAAGTAAAAGGGAGACCGCTTCCTCCACCGTAAAGCTAATCGGGGGTAGGAAATACCCTTCAATTAAAGAGTAGCCGTGTCCAGGTGCACCGATAATCGGAACGCCAGATTCACTAAGAGCCTGAATGTCTCGATAAATCGTACGTACACTGGTTTCTAACTTCTCCGCTAGTTCTTCTCCCTTTAGAACCTTCCTACGCTGTAGCTCCAATAAAATCGCTAATTGCCGTTCGGTTTTATTCAATTTCCATCCCTCCTGTGTTTCAGTTGTATTTATAAACCTAATTGTTTTTAATCACTATAAAAAAACACTACTGACACTTGTATGTCAGTAGTGTTCTCTCCATCAGAATTTGGTCTATAGAAAGTAATGATTCCCGGTTGTCATCCTAGATTATTATTGCCCCGCGCTTTTTAAACGGAAAGATAATTAAAACGGTATTGAACATCAAAGGTAACAATAGTGCAGTCCTCACCGCCGGAAAATACGTCCTACCATCACCCTCCTGACACACTGTTGTCAGGAGACGAGCAGTATAGTTTTATGAGGGGTACACAGTTCCATGTGGTTTCTGTAGACGATCCAAAATCGCTGAAATGAAGGAGCTTAACTGTAATGGAGAATATAAGCAGTCATTTTCATTTTGCTTCTCCTCTTCTTGAGGGTGTAATTCGAAAAAAGAAAAATCGATTTGTTATGATGGTTGAACTGGATGGGGAGCTACACGATTGCCATTGTCCTGCTACAGGCAGTATAGGAAACATTGTCTTTCATGATATCCCATGTCTTGTTTCGCGTAGTAATGACCCTAAAAGAAAAACACAGTTCACCATTGAAGCCATTTCACTGGATCTACCATCCGTTGAATCGAAGTCATGGATTGGGATTAACCAAAATGCGGCCAATCGGTATATCGAACATTTCATCACAAGTGGTCAATTTAAAGATATGATTGGCGATTTCCAGACAGTCATCCGGGAAACGAAGCTTGGTAATTCAAAACTGGATTTTCTGGTGGATCAAACTTATGTAGAGGTCAAAACGCCATTAACCACTTTACATGTCGAGATGGGCGATCATATTGTAATCAAAAAAAACGCTGAATTTAATTCTTTTGAACGTTTTATCAAGCACATGGGTGAACTCAGTGGAAGTTTATCTATAAATGAACGTGCGATTTTGATTGTTTGTTTAGTTTATGAAAACAATGGATTCAAAGTTGGGAATTCTGGGAAACACAGCGGTTATGTTATGCAAACTGTTCAAAATTCCATCAAAAATGGAGTTGAAATCTGGCAAGTTGATTTACAAATTAATCCCGATGCAGTTAGCCTGACGGGCTATTACAACATTACCAATCAATTTTTAACAGGCGATATTATTTCTGAAGAAATATACAAATAGCTACTGACACACTTTTGTCAATTAAACTCCAATATAGTGATGCTACTGAAGAAAATGATATTTGCTATTCACTTCACCAAGCAACCATTAATTGTTTGTTAAAAAGAGTATACCTTTACAGACAGAAAATAGACGGTGACCTAGCGGCGGATCTCATCTGGTTTTTGGAGCAGACAAAAAAGACCGATTCATTAAGAGTCGGTCTTTATGATCCTTATAATCTTTTTTTGCTTTTTCATCCTCTGATAAAATGTGACTCCAACATGCTCAGAGAAAGCTCGGCAGTAGTGGCTACCACGATATCCGCACCTTGCATTTGCGAAGGTGTTCCTACACCGACCGCAAACATCCCGGCACCCTTGATCGCCTGTATGCCAGCCTGTGCGTCCTCTATACCGATACATTCGGCAGGCTGAACGCCTAGATTTGCGGCTCCGGTGAGGAAAATTTCCGGGTCAGGCTTGCCATGCCGAATGGCGGTAACATCCACCACACTGTCAAAATAGTACGCTAGCTCCAGCCGCTCCAGGATAAACGTTGCATTTTTGCTTGCAGAGGCCAGCGCGATGCCGATTCGGGCTTCACGAAGTTCTGTCAGTAGCGCTTTAATGCCTGGAAGAATGTCCGAGGGCGTTACAGCTGAAATGAGCCGCTGATACTCCGTATTTTTCCGTGTGGCCAGTTCTTGCTTGCCTTCTTCTGAAAACTTATCGGACAGGTTACCGCGCGCCAGTATTTTGTCGAGCGATTCCGTACGGCTGATTCCTTTTAACTGTTCATTAAATTCCCGATCAAAAGGGATGCTCAGCGCTGCCGCCAAGCTGCCCCATGCTTGAAAATGATATTCTGCGGTATCTGTAATGACTCCGTCCAGATCAAAAATGACTGCTTTCATTTGGTTTCCCCCTGTCTGCCCGATTTATGAAACGCTGTTCGTCATTAACGACTGCCCACTGGTAATGTGCGTTGGCTCTCCATACAGCTCCAGCGTCAGCGGTTCTCCGTCCAACAGGGTAATGATCACTTCATTTTCTTGTACGAGAATACTTAACAAGCGACCGCGATAGTTGATTTTAAACGTATATTTGTTCCAGCCCTGTGGCAGGAAGGGGGAGAAGCTTAATGTTTCACGATACGTTCTCATCCCGGCAAAACCCTGTACAATCGCCAGCCAGCTTCCCGTCATGGAAGTGATATGAAGTCCGTCTTCGGTATCGTTATTGTAGTTATCCAGATCCAGACGGGCCGTCCGCTTATACATCTCGACTGCCTTTTCCTCCATTTTGAGTTCGGCAGCCAGCACGGCGTGAATGGACGGGGACAGACTGGATTCATGAACAGTCATTGGCTCGTAAAATGCAAAATTGCGCGCTTTTTCTTCCAGCGTGAACTGGTCTCCAAAGAAATACAGCCCTTGTAGCACATCTGCCTGCTTAATGAAGCAGGAACGAAGGATTTTATCCCATGACCATTTCTGATTTAGTGGAAGGTTGCTGGGATCAAGGGAGGATACAGGCTGCAAATCCTTATCCATAAAGGTATCGTGCTGTACGAAGACTTCCCGCTCCTCATCATAGGGATAATACATGTGAGTGATGATATCCTGCCAATGTGCAAGCTCATCAGCCGTAACTGCTAGATGCTCCGATTTTTCTGCTGAAATTTGAGGTAAGACCGATAATGTATATTTTAGAACCCATGCAGCCAGCGTGTTGGTATACCAGTTGTTATTGACGTTATTTTCGTATTCGTTCGGCCCGGTAACCCCGTGGATCATATACTGCTGCTGGCTTTTGGAAAAGTGAACCCGGTCGGCCCAGAAGCGGCTAATTTCGACCAGTACATCTATTCCATATTCCCGTAAATAGCTCAGGTCGCCCGTATAGTTGGTGTAGTTGTAAATGGCATACGCGATGGCTCCATTACGGTGAATCTCCTCGAAGGTAATCTCCCATTCGTTATGGCACTCCACACCTGTAAAAGTGACCATAGGGTATAGTGCACCCCGTAGCCCTTGCTGGGCTGCGTTATGCTTGGCACCCTCAAGTTGTTGGTAGCGGTACAGCAGCAGATTTCGGGTTACATCCGGGTCTGCGAGCGCCAGGTACATAGGTACGGCATATGCTTCTGTGTCCCAATAGGTGGCACCGCCATATTTTTCACCTGTAAAGCCTTTGGGACCAATGTTCAGACGGGCATCTTCGCCGTAGTACGTAGAGAACAGCTGAAAAATGTTAAAGCGTATTCCCTGCTGGGCCTCTGTATCTCCCTCGATTTCTACATCGGCTTTGTCCCAACGTCTGGCCCAAGCTGCGACATGCTCCTGCTTGAGCGAAGTGTAGCCTTTGTTCACAGCCTCCACGGCGATGCGTTCAGCTTGTGGAATCAGTGCATCCTTTTCCATATCACGTGAGGTGGTAACCGCCACAATCTTTTGCAGCTGGATACTGTCGCCCGGAGCGACGCTGTATTGATAGTGGCGTGCAGCATACAAAAAGCTCTCTTCCGTCGTCTGCTGATCCTGTCCCTCGGTCACAATACCCATGGTAGCGTTTACGGTAAAGCGCGGAATACCGAAGGGATTATCTATAGTTGTTGTGGACAGGCTGATGAATTGTTCTTGAACCTCTCGGGCCTCCTCCAACCAAAAAACCTCATCATAGTTCGTGTCTTCATTCTTCGTATTGCCGTCCAGATAGGGGACAAGCTCTATGGTTAGAGGCTGCTCGCTTATATTCGTAGCTTGGTAATCAATCAGGCATAGCTCACGAGTGGTGAGGCTCAGAAAACGCTCCGTAGTGATACGGACCTGATCGTTCACGGTGCAGGTGCGTCGCAGGATGCCCTGTTTCATGTCCAACTCCTGCACAAAATCGCTGATGTGTGCCGTAAATAAGTCTACTTCTTCTTGGTTTACGATCAGACTGATGCCGATGAAGTTCATGGCATTGATGACCTTGCCAAAATATTCAGGATAGCCGTTTTTCCACCAGCCGACCTTTGTTTTGTCGGGGAACCATACACCGGAGATATAAGTTCCCTGATGATGATCACCTGAATAAGCTTCTTCAAAATTGCCGCGCATGCCCATATAACCGTTGCCTATGGACGTTATGCTTTCCTGTAATCGCATGTGTGTGCTATGTAGAGTGTGTGTTGTCAGCTTCCAGCTATCTACGTCAAATAATCGGTTGTAAACCATGATTGTGTACCCCTCTCGGAAAATGAGATCGTTGTTTTAACGAAACCAGTATATGAGCGAGTTCAGTATATAGTGCAACCGTTTGCCCTGTCAACGCAAAAAAACTGATTTTATGGGTTTCCACAAAATCAGTTCTTGTTCATTCCTCAGAGAATCATAGTACCTGGCTGGACTCGCGTTCCACAATTCGGTGGGGAACAATGATGTGTTTGGTCAACTCTTTGGGGTCTTCGATTTTTTCAATCAGGCTTTTGGCTGCCTGATAACCTAGAGTGAAGATATCAATATCCACGGAAGTGAGAGGGGGATTCATCAGCTCAGCCAGCATTAGATTATTGAAGCTCACCATGGATAACTGCTCTGGCATGGACACGCCGAGCTGAGAGAGCATTTTCTGTACTGCCATGGCTACAAGGTCGTCGCTAACGATCATCGCGGTAGGCGGCGGGGTAGCCTGCAATAATGTGTGCATGTCCTCTAGATTAAATGGCTCCCTGACCACGTATTCCTTGGGTAGAGGCAAGCCCGCCTCTCGCAGCGCATCCTGGTAGCCTCGGAGTCTTTCAATATTCACGATCTGTTCATGATCACCGCCAACATAAGCAATGCGCTGATGATTCAGCCCAGTCAAATAAGTGACCACATCCTTAGCAGCCTGGTAGTTATCGTTGTCTACATGGGTAGTTTCACTGACAAATTGCTGAGGCTTACCGATTACGGTGTAAGGTATTTTTTCTTGATGAAGATACTCCACGATGCTATCTTTTTGCTTGGAGTACAGAACAATATAGCCGTCAACACGTCCGGTCCGGCTCATCAGCCTCACGCGGGATAGCAATTCATCACTCGTTTTTCCTGTGACAATGGACAGTGTATAGTTGTGCTCATTCACCCATTCGCTGATCCCGCGAAGGCTTTCCGGAAAGAAGGGATTTTGAAAGATTGCCACATCCGATTCAGGCATAATAATGCCAATCGACTGTGTGACACGGTTAGCTAGACTCTGAGCTGAATAGTTGGGTTCATAGCCAAGCGCCTTCATTTCTTTACGGACACGTGCCTTGGTGGCTTCGCTGATTTTGGGGCTGTCTTGAATGACACGGGATACGGTGGAAGTAGCAACATTAGCACGTTTTGCGACATCTTTGATGGTTACTGCCATCGTCTTCGTCTCCTTTTGCTATCTCAAGCAGGAAATATTATGTTCTATCATACGATATTGCTCGAAAATCAACAAATTCGCGGCTTTTTCGAGTTTTTACATCATCATTAACCAAGATATTTACAATTAGGGTATTGCCAATAGAAAGCGATATCATTATAATAATTGTGCAACCGATTGCATAATGTTTATAGGGTACGAACAACGCTGTACATACTATAAGGGATGGAGATTGAAGGAGCATGAAAAAACTTCTATCATTTGATTTTTGGCAAAAGCTCGGGAAAGCACTGCTAGTGGTTGTTGCTGTCATGCCGGCAGCAGGGATTATGATTTCGCTCGGTAAAGTAGTGGCGATGTTGGCTGGCGATATCCATTTCTGGTTGACTGTCGGCGGGGTCATGGAGAATTTGGGTTGGGGTATTATCAATAATTTACACATTCTATTTGCAGTGGCGATTGGTGGTTCCTGGGCTAAGGAACGGGCGGGCGGGGCTTTTGCTGCCTTAATTGCCTTTATTCTCATTAATATTTCAACAGGAACGATTTTGGGTGTGTCCTCGAAAATGCTAACCCAGGAAGGTGCCACCACCCACACTCTTTTTGGTGCATCCATTCCGGTTAGTGGCTATTTTACCTCTGTCTTAGGGGCGCCTGCACTTAATATGGGTGTGTTTGTCGGTATCATCTCCGGATTTGTCGGGGCCGTGGTATTTAACAAGTACTACAATTACCGTAAGCTGCCAGACGCTTTAGCCTTTTTTAACGGTAAACGTTTTGTTCCTTTTGTCGTGATTTTATGGTCTGTCATCGTAAGTTTGATCATGTCTGCCATCTGGCCATTTGTTCAGGGGGGGATTAATCAGTTCGGTATTTGGTTGGCGACTTCGGGAGAGTCGGCTCCTTTTGTAGCGCCATTTGTCTATGGTACACTGGAAAGACTACTGATTCCTTTTGGACTTCACCATATGCTGACTGTTCCTATTAACTATACTCAACTTGGTGGCGTTTACACGACACTTACGGGTTCCGGGGCAGGAAGCGTCGTTGCCGGGCAAGACCCGCTGTGGCTGGCTTGGGCAAGTGACCTGAGTGCGCTTCGTGGTACCGATCCGACAGCCTACAATAGCTTGTTGGAAGGCGTGACGCCTGCCCGCTTCAAGGTAGGACAAATGATCGGTGGAGCAGGAATCCTTATGGGACTAGCGGTGGCTATGTATCGCCGTGTAGACAAAGATAAACGCAGCAAGTACAAGTCGATGATCTTTTCGGCAGCCGCAGCTGTCTTTTTAACAGGGGTAACGGAGCCACTGGAATTCATGTTTATGTTCGTAGCACCTGTGCTGTATGTGGTTTATGCTATTCTTACCGGTATTGCGTTCGGAATGGCCGACATCATACATTTGCGTTTACATTCGTTTGGTATGATTGAACTGCTGACCCGATTACCGTTGTCTATAAATGCGGGTTTGGTGCAGGATATTATTAACTTCGTGCTGACTTGTGTGGTGTTTGCGGTAGCAACCTACTTTATCGCTTATTTTATGATCGGTAAATTCAAAATGGCTACGCCGGGAAGACTGGGGAACTATACGGATGAGGAGCCTCAGGGCACTTCCGAGGTGGGGAATACGAAGACAGATGGTGTGGCAGCTGTTTCCACTCAAAATCAACTGGCTACGGATATCATCAAGACGCTTGGGGGTGAGCAGAACATTGTCGAGGTGGACGCTTGCATGACCCGTCTGCGTGTGACGGTGAAGGATACAGATGCCGTTGGGGACGAAAAGACGTGGAAAGCGCTGGGTGCCTTGGGCTTGATAAAAGTAGATAATGGGGTGCAGGCAGTTTACGGACCGAAGGCTGATGTGCTTAAATCAGATATACAAGACATACTCAACAGGTGATTACTTTGAAGTTGTTAACCTTAAATGCACATGCTTGGATGGAAGAAAACCAGCACGATAAGCTAAAGCAACTGGCTGCTTTTATTGATGAACAGCAGTTTGATGTCATTGCTTTGCAGGAAGTGAACCAGTCCATGGAAGAGACTCCTTTGTCGCCGGACGATTTGGGCGCTTACTATAGCGCAGATCCTGAAGTTGTCATTAAGCGTGATAACTATGCTTATGTGCTGAACGGGCTATTGTCCAACGCCTATCATTGGACGTGGGCTCCCGCGCATGTTGGTTTTGCCAAATACGACGAGGGTTTGGCGATTCTGTCCAAAACACCGATTACAGCTACGGTGAACGAATATGTTTCCTCGCTACAGGATTATGACAACTACCGCTCGCGTAAAATTGTCGGCATTCAAACTGTGGTGGACGGAGTACAGGCCTGGTTTGTAAGTGGACATTATAACTGGTGGAATGATGAAGAATCCTTCCGTGGACTATGGGATCGTACAACCAAAGTGCTAAATTCTTTTGCTCCGACTCCTGTGTTTATGATGGGTGATTTCAACAACGCGGCCGAAGTGCGTGGAGAAGGATATGACTATGTACTGCAATCCGGCTGGTCGGACACCTATCCGAATGCAGCAGTACGTGATGAAGGCCACACGGTGATTAAAGCTATTGCTGGCTGGGAAAGTAACGCGGAGCCGCTCCGCATTGACTTTATCTTCTCCAATAAGGCTGCACAGGTTCAATCCTCAACCGTTGTACTGAACGGGAAGACAGGACCAGTTGTATCGGATCATTTTGGGGTTGCAGTTGAGTTAGAGCTGTGATGAAAAGAAAGGAGGCCAGTTGCTTATGCAATTGGCCTTTTTCTTATAGATTTCGACTTGAATCGAATGACATATTGGATAACTATAGCGATCAACACCAAAATCAAATTGTAGTAAAAGGGAGTGTTGATGCTAAACCGTTCCATGAGTGCACCTGCGATGATCGGAGACACAATGGCCCCCAATTCGGACAAAGATACGACGTTGCCGATAAACGAGCTTCTATTTTCCTCAGGAATAACATCCCCTAGTTGCGAGTAAAAGGAATCTAGATAGCTGGCTCCTCCTATACCTCCGATGAACATCGCTAAGTATACGATCCACGGTTCTGTGAACCAAAGAAATAAGATGATTTCCACCATGATCAACAATAGACCGATGATACAAAGCATCAAGCGATCCTTAAGTAGATCAGATAATTTGCCAATAAAGGGTGCTGATATGAAGGTCGATATACCGATAATTGTAAAAGCTAAGCTAATTTCTGCGGGGCTCCAATGGAGCTTGTAGGTTGCATATATGGAGAAGTACGTTAAAAATATAGCGAAAGCACTCATTTCAAGAAAATGAACGGTAGAATAGACAAGTAACTGTTTCGTTAACATGGTTTTTTCTTTGGGTTTCAGAGGGAGCGAATGCTGTTCTTGTGGTTTTAAGGGAGAACTGAGGAAAGTCATTCTTGAAACGGCAACGAAGGATATACAGGAAAAAAAAGCAACGAAATAGAATGGAACGGATAAAGAAAAATAAGAAACAATAGCTCCACTCATAAGAGGCCCTAAAATCATACCGGCACCTTCACTGCTGCTGATATATCCATTGAGTGTGCCTCGATTCTCTGCGGTGCTCATATGGTTGATCGTGACTCTTACAAAGACGGTTAGCCCTATAGCTACCAAGCCTTGGAGGAGTCTCAGTATGGATAGAATGATGAAGCTTGTTGCAATCGGAAACAGGAGCATACAAGCGATTTCGGCAATGAGTAGGCTCAACCCCAAGCGTTTTGCGCCAATCTTTTCATAAATTCGTCCTGCCATGCCTCCACCAAGAAATCTTCCCACATAAAACAGAGAAAATAAAATACTCATGCCGAGTGTAGATATCCCGAATTGCTCTACATAAATAGCAAAGAGTGGAAGGATCATACTCCCACTCATGTTAGCAATAAGGCTGATCACGATCATACAGGCGATATTACGATTTAAATATAAGTGTCTCACCATAACCTCGAAACCTCTCTTTGATCTTGCATCATGGGAACCGTTATTCGGATTGCACCTGATTACGGATAAACGGCTTCAGGTCGAGTTAGCGGGTCCCCATATAGGGTACGCAAGCGAGTTCCTCGTGGTGCCTAAATCCCAATGCAATGATGGAGGTATGAAGCAGCGGATGGGGGAAATCTTGATTAGAGCGTGGTGTTGCCTTAAGCGGGAAAGCCGCCTCCTGGTGGTGGCCAAGCTCCATAAATCCGGCGTAGCAGTACGATTTCACCCAAATGATATGAATTGTGGGAAGCGATATTCCGCAGAAGTCCTGCTTTCGTTTCACCTGGGAAATGAGCTAGTGAATCATCCAGTTGCGCGGTTTCGGCAATCTGCACAGCCTGATCCACGCCCTGTAAAAATTCATTAATAACAGCCTGCCATGCCTCTTCGCTTTGCGGTCCAGTCTCTTCGGGCCAGCTTTCCATGACATTCCCCGGAAGCTGGGGCTTCCGTCCTTCCAAATGCTCCAACATAAATTGCTGCCAGTAAATCATATGCTTCAGCAGTTGGTAAATGCTGTAAGGCATTTCTGCATTTTTCTTCCCTGCCAGCTCGACGTCGATGTCTGGTAAAGCCCGAGCTACTCGAATATGTCCACGTTCCCCGACCAGTGATTTAACCAGTGCTTGACCGAATAATTGGTTTGCATCCGACATGTATCATCATCCCTTCTATGGAGAACTTGTTTCTAGCTTATTCTCATTTTACGATTATACAATTATATTTTTCAAAATGAAAATACCTACTTAGTTTGGAGTGAAACAGAAATAACTTTTAAAAAAGGGTTGATAATCATTCTCAATTTCACTAAAATAAAATTGTTTCAAGGGAAATAAAGTATCTACACTAGATATATTTTGTATATATACGGAAATGTTAAAGGGGAGCTTTCCGTATACATATATTGTTTTCTATGAAACAAAAATGGGCTATAATGAAAGGAGGAGTATGCCAAAGGAGTGACCATTTGTTCGTATGGAGAAAGCGACATCAGTTCAGCATGTTTATGATTTGCTCATTAAGATGAATCACCAGCTGGAGCAGCATCAGCAGAGAGAGAGCATGACTATTCTCGAAGAAATCCACGAGCATTTTGATGGAATTGCTTCGCTCAATCTGACGGATGTGCACGTCATTGACTGTATCGGGAGGCATGAGCCGATTAATGTTACGACATTAGCGGATCGAATTGAGCTGAGCAAGGGTACAGTTTCGAAAGTCAGCACCAAGCTGATCAAGGAAGGCTGGATTCGCAGAACCCAGCTTAACGACAACAAGAAAGAAATTTATTTTCGGTTAACCCCGTTGGGGAAAAGACTCTTTCTTGTGCATGAACGACTGCATGTTAAGGTACAGCAGCAGTTATTTGAATTTTTAAATCGTTATAGCTCGGAAGAACTGAATGTCTTGAAACGTCTGCTGTCCGATGGTGTAGATCTCTTGGAAGCTATGGAGTGGCAGGACAAGAGTCTGGACTAAAGGGATATCGAATCATCAACGATGGGCACCTGTTTTATCTCCGAGTAATAGATACATGGGGAGATGCAGGTGCTTTTCTTTTAATGTCAGCAGTTTGCATAATTCGATTCCCAACGCTCGAAGGTACAATATTTAGACGGACTAACCCGTTCCGATCTATATATTGCTGATTTGTGAATACTCTTGGGATTTATGCAAAATGCTTAGTGTAATAGCCGTTTTGCTTCCATATAGAGCACCTGTACGAACTTTTTCGTATTAATGCGGGCTTGGGACAGTGAAGGCTCCACATTGTTTTGCAGCTCCAGCATTTTTTTGCGGATTTCTGTAAAATCAAAAAATTTGGATGCATAATTTTCAAATTTAGGATGCGTATAGTCGGTCAATCCGAGCGATACTATATGGCTTAGCGTCTGGAAAATAGCGCGGCGGACACGTTGCTCCGATGCTTTGATTTCCTTACTCAGCTCTACTGCTGAGGCTGAAGCCCCCAACCGTTTGGACGCCACATTGGCAAATATATCCTTCAACGGCGGGAACAGATAGGGAGATAGATTGCCTGTTTCCTCCTCATACTGGTCCAGAAATTCCAGCATGTCCAGTAGATCCATACTCCCGGCTTCCCCGATCATCCCCATTTCAGAGAGCAGAAACTGCCCGGAAGTTACGATGTTTCGGGTCGGTTCAATTGTTGCCGTTGGGTTATTCGATGTGAACATCGACAACCCTTGAAGCGTGCGCTGGATATCCGTAATCGATTGCTGCATGCGCAGACGCTCAGCCACCTTATGAATAACTGCAATAATCTCCAGTCGATTCAAAGGCTTGGCCACATAATATTCAATACCGAGCGAGTACGCCTCGCCGATCATGTTTTTGGATTCGATGCGAGAAATCATAATGATTTTGCCGCTGAATTGATCGCCGAGTGCACGCACGGTCTGAATGCCGTCACGAAGCGGCATCAGCAGGTCAATCAGCAATACATCAATCCGGTTCAACTCCAGGAGGCCGCTATTCACGTAGGTACCATCCTCTGCTTCCCCGATGACTTCCCCTAGACCTTCGTCTTCAATAATATCTGCCAGCATAGAACGAATTCCCTGATCGTCATCCACAATATAAAAACGCATCCGGGCTATCTTCCTTTCTCCGTCAGTTTCCGTAAAGGCAATGTAATTCTAAAAGTGGTCTGTAATCTATCTGTATTCTCTTCTTCATCCTGTTGCAGTTCAATCGTTCCTTCAAGGCTCTCCGCGACCTCACGCACATAAAACAATCCCATACCGGTCGACGGCTGTCCTTCCTCATCATACTTGGTCGTATACCCCGGTGTGAAGACCGTTTCCCGTTTCCGCTGAGGAATACCCGGACCGTTGTCGGTAACACTAAAGGAAGCTATATCCTCTTTTCCCGGGAGACAACGAATGGAAACGTCGATCCTTCCGTTGTCCTTCATTGCTTCAACCGCATTGGCTGTCAGGTTATTAATAAGTGTCAAAACGGTATAAACATGCAGCTTGGGTAACAAAGGATCGACATCTAGGGTAAAACGAATAGACTTGTCCAGCGATTGCGCATATTTGCTGTTCGTTCGGATGATTAGCTCCCCAAGCTCTTGAGAAGCCATGTAATGGACTCCGCTTTCGGCATCAATCAGCTTGGACAAACCAGCAAAAATCCGCTGGCTGTCTTTTTTGATCTCGTGAACCTGTCCGGAAATACGAAGTGCCTGTCTGGCGTAATGTTCTCTATCCTTCAGAGATTCATCCTGCTGTAGCTCACGGTACAGCTCGTAGCTTTCACGAGTGATTTGTTCTGCATGTGATAGTGTTTTGCCTAACTGGACCGACTCCTCATACAAGTCCGATACAAGGAGTAAAATTCGCTCTGTCTGCTGCCTTTGTGCCTCTTCATGCTGAACCGATTGATTTAACCGAATCATATTATAAAACCCAAGCACGAAGAAGCTGCGGATCATAGCCATGAAAGCTACTTTGCTGATCTTAATGATGTCCCAGAAATCGCCGTCCATGCTCCACCGGACGCTAAGTTCCGACACACTTGCGGCAACCTCAATCCCTACAGAGAGGATGCCCACGCGGAGTGCGCGGTAAGGCTCAGCATTAATGTTAAGGACCTGGAAGAGCAGACCGTAGACCATGTAATAAAAAAAGGTAGGGCCATGTAGTGTCAACAACTCTTCGAAGGGAAGACCGGGCTGAGTGTAATGATTGAGTAAGATGCGAAAGGCCACTACAGCTATCCCTGCAAGCACTCCTGATAATGCAGGCGGAATATGACGAATAGATAACAGAAAGAAAAAAAATACAGGCGTACCAAAGCTGAGACGGAATGTATTAGCGAACGGGTGAATATTCAGCTCACCTGCGAGCGGTACAAATACAAGCATGAGCAGGAAAAGGAGCGTATTCAACTTCATCCATATTCACCTCCTGGGTATTCAATCAGAAAGGCAATGTGAGCTAAATTCACAGGCTCGCCGTTAAAGTTTGTGAATTTATAGAAAAAAATAAATGTGGCTGTAGATAATTGTCGTTTTTTATAGATCAGATTGTAGTATAAATAACATCATTTGAATATTAAGAACAGCATACTGCAAAAATATACAAATCAGCCAGGGGGGACACGAAGTGAAAAAGATTAATTTGACGATGCAAATCTTTATCGGTCTGGCTTTAGGTATTATTATTGGTGCCTTATTTTACGGCAATTCAGGGGTGGAAGTCTACTTAAAGCCAATCGGCGATATTTTCATCCGCTTGATCAAGATGATTGTCGTGCCTATTGTGATCTCGACGCTCATTATCGGCGTTGCCGGCGTGGGAGACATGAAAAAACTAGGTAAACTTGGCGGCAAGTCTATTCTGTACTTTGAGATTGTAACGACAATCGCCATCCTTTTCGGACTGCTTGTTGCCAACTTGGTTCGACCGGGTGACGGCGTGGATATGTCCCACCTGGCCAAGAGTGATATTCATTCCTATGTGGAGACTGCAGAGAAGTCAGGCCATAGCTTTATAGATACGATTGTGCATATTGTTCCTACCAATATTATTCAAGCTCTGGGCGAGGGAGATATGCTGGCTATTATATTCTTCTCCGTACTGTTTGGACTAGGGGTAGCGGCGATTGGTGACAAGGGCAAGCCCGTGCTGAATTTCTTTGAAGGCGTAGCCGACGCCATGTTCTGGGTAACCAATCAGGTCATGCGCCTGGCTCCGTTCGGAGTATTCGCACTTATTGGAACGACAGTGGCCAAGTTTGGATTGGCCTCGTTATGGCCATTATTGAAGCTTGTTTTGTCGGTGTACGGCTCCATGGCGCTGTTCATTGTGATTGTTTTTGGAATAATTGCCAAGCTTTGCGGTACCCGACTCTGGACCATGATTAAAATTTTGAAAAGTGAGCTGTTGCTTGCATATTCGACGGCCAGTTCGGAAAGTGTTCTGCCTAAGATCATGGAGAAGATGGAGAAGTTCGGATGTCCTAAAGGAATTACTTCCTTTGTCATTCCGATAGGGTATTCTTTTAATCTGGACGGTTCCACCCTGTATCAGGCACTGGCTGCGATTTTTATTGCCCAAATGTATGGTATTGACCTGCCAATCACGACACAAATCACGCTGGTGCTAGTTTTGATTATTTCATCCAAAGGTATTGCAGGGGTGCCGGGTGCTTCCTTTGTCGTTTTGCTTGCTACACTTGGAGCAGTGAATCTCCCGCTGGAAGGTTTGGCTTTTATCGCTGGTATTGATCGCATTCTGGATATGGCGCGTACGGTAGTCAATGTATTAGGCAACTCGCTTGCCGCTGTGGTCATGTCCAAATGGGAAGGCCAATATGATAAAGAAAAGGGCGAAGAATACGTTGCTTCAATTAAATAAGATGCGACGAACTGAATAGTTGACAGAAAGAGCACCTTTGTGAAGTATTGCGAAGGTGCTCTTTTCGTTTCCAGACTTATTAAGACCTTTCCTTTTTCGACATTTTTCGATGTTTTTTGTATGAATATATAGGTATATGGACATAAAAATGATTCTTATTACCTATGCAATTTTAGATTTATTTATAATGATTCTTAATAAAATTCCGATATTAAACTATATCGTTTTATATATTGGCTTAGAAGGGAAGAGCATATATGTTTTTTAAAAAAAATGAGACCGACTCACTTGCTCCTTTAGTAGAAGAAAGCCGCAAACTTTCACAAAGAATACAGCAGAAGGATTATTCCGCCGCAATACAAGTTTCAACCAAATCTTCCGAGGTTCAAGAAATCGCAAACAATGTCAACCAAGCGCTTGAGTCCATGAAAAAGGATGCTCAACATGTTGACATCCGTCTGAAGCTTGTTACCAAGGCTATAGAGATTGGCTTATGGGACATGGAGGTGGTTGCGGGTGATCCCGTCAATCCAAGTAATACGTTCACATGGTCAGAAGAATTTCGTGCTATGCTGGGGTATCAGAGCGAAAAGGACTTCCCCAATGTATTAAACAGCTGGGCATCCCGGTTGCACCCCGAAGATCATGACAGGTCATTGGCGGCTTTGTCAGATCATTTGCTGGATTTTACGGGAAAGACTCCTTATGACGTACAGTATCGTTTGAAGCTGAAGCATGGAGAATACCGCTGGTTCCGGGCTACCGGAACGACGATCCGCGATCAGCAGGGAGTGCCGCTTCGAATTGCGGGTGCTCTATTGGATGTGCACGACCAGAAGATTAAGTCCGAGGAGTTGCAGGCTCTAGTTACAAGATATGATCTCATCAATCGTGTTTTGGTGGAGGCTCCATATGATGTCATTCTGGCTGATGGAGACATTGAGAACCCGGATAATATATTTTGGTGGTCCCAGCAATTCCGCCACACCTTGGGCTTTAAGGATGAGCAGGACTTCCCGAGTGTACTAAGCAGTTGGAGTTCGCGTATACATCCTGACGATGCCGAGCATGCGTTTAAGGCTGTAGTTGATCATTTAAATGACTATTCAGATCGTACGCCATATGACATGGTGTGTCGCTTGCAAAGTAAAAATGGCGAATATCGCTGGTATCAAAACAGTGGAAGAAGCATACGCAATAGCAAGGGAGTGCCTATTCGTATTGCCGGGACCATTCGTGATATCACAGTGGAAAAGGAAAAGCAGGCTGTCGCGGATGAGCTTACGCTCAAAATCCAGCATCTCTCCGATTCCATTACGGAAATGGTGAACGGCGTTAACTCGGTTAGTAACCAGGCGCAGGAGCTGGCAACGGCTCAGGAGCAATCGACAGAGGCAGCGAATCAAGCCAAAGTCAGTGCAGAAGAAACCCAAAACATTTCCAACTTCATTAAAGAGATTGCGAATCAAACAAATCTGCTGGGTCTGAATGCTGCCATTGAAGCATCGCGTGCGGGCGAGCAGGGGCGGGGTTTTGCGGTAGTCGCAGATGAAGTGAGAAAACTTGCCATTCACAGTGCTGATGCGACCGGAAATATCGAGACTAGTCTGGACGAAATGAAGACACTCATCGAGCGGATTTTGCACAATATCGGTAACATGTCTACGCTGACACAAACACAAGCCGCGCTAACGCAGCAAGTGAATGCATCTACAGACGAGATCAACAGCATGTCCAAAGCTTTGTTGGATTTTGCGAGAACGATGTAAGGCTTCATGTAGAAAAGAGGCCGGGCCTTAGGCTCGGTCTCTTTACTGTTTTTGGAAGATGAACTATACTTTTCGAGAATAGATCTAAAAATCACCTCATAGTAACTTTATGTGGAAAAGAGGAATATACTTGAGCTTACTTAGTTCAATATTGGTCGGAATTGTAGCTCTGGAGCATGTGTACATTCTAATATTGGAAATGTTTCTGTGGACGACTCCGCGGGCGATGCGTACGTTCGGCACCTCGAAGGAGCTGGCGGAAGCAAGCAAATCCTTGGCTGCAAATCAGGGGCTGTACAACGGCTTTTTGGCAGCCGGATTGGTGTGGGGCTTGTTCTATCCGGATACTGTGATCGGGCGGGAAATCCAATTATTCTTTGTCATTTGTGTGGTAGTGGCTGCGTTGTATGGTGCATTAACTGCTAATAAGTCTATTTTATTAAAGCAAGGCCTGCCTGCCATCCTGGCACTGATCAGTTTGTGGATACTCTGAAGACACCCTTACCGGGTGTTTTTTTCTAGATTCGATCACATAATGTCTGGAATGCTAATGACAAGGGGAATAAACAGTTTTTGATCGATTGTAAATCCGACTATTCCGATTTATAATAAATTTATTACATACTAAGAGGACACGGGGGCTAGAGCGATGCGTCGTAATTTGACTGGTGTATTGGTATTAATTGTATTAATGTTGGTTGTAAGTGCATGCTCCGGCGGGAATTCTGGATCTACGTCTGAGACGAATGGGAATACGCCTGGTACAGCTACCACAACAGCTGATAACGGACAGCCTAAAGATGGCGGCAGCCTGATCATTGGCGTACAAGCTGATCCGGTGGTGCTGAATCCAAACTATGCGGGTGATCGGGTAAGTCTGACGATAGACCAGGCGATATTCGCACCATTGTTTCAAGTGAACAATGGCAAAAAGACATTTTATTTGGCAGACAGTCTGACTCCTTCAGCAGACAAGCTGACTTATACACTAAAACTGAAAAAAGATCTGACTTGGCATGATGGCGAGAAGCTGACAGCTGACGATGTCGTTTTCACCATTAACAAAATTTTGGACGAGAAGCAGCACAGCTTTTTGAGAAGTAATTTTATGGTTAATGGCAAACCGGTACAGGCGAGCAAGGTTGATGATACAACGGTCGATTTTAAGCTTCCTCAGCCAGCTCCTGCTTTTGAGGCAGCACTGGTACAGGTATCCCCGATTCCGAAGCACATTTTCGAGAATGAAGCGGATATTGAGAAAAGCACGAAAAACAACTCTCCGATTGGATCAGGTCCTTTCAAATTTAAAGAGTACAAAACTGGTGAGTACGTTACACTCGAACGGTTCGATAACTATGTTGGCGGCAAGCCGCATCTGGATTCAGTAACATACCGGATTGTTAAAGATTCGAATGCTGCGAATTTGGCCCTTCAAAATGGTGAGATCAATGTAAACTATCTCGATCCGCAAAATGTAGAGACCATTAAAGCAACAGATAAGTTTGACATTTTCCCTTACAGCGAAGGTCGCTTGGCTTATCTGATGTTTAATGAAAACAGTGATACGAAGCAGTTGAACAAAAAAGAAGTGCGTCAGGCGCTTTCTTATGCATTGAATCAGGATGAATTGATTCAAGTCTCCTATGGTTCCAAGGATTATGCAGATACTGCGAAATCTGCTCTGACACAGGATGTACTGTATCACACGAACGACGTTGCATTTTTCAATAATGATGTGAACAAGGCGAAGGAGCTGCTGAAATCGGCTGGAGCTGAAGGACTGAAGCTGCGCATTATCATTCCGGGCGGCAACAAGGTACAGGAAGCACAAGCGCTCTATATCCAGCAGAAGTTAAAGGACATAGGCGTTCAGCTGGACGTGAACAGCATGGATTCCTCAGCATGGTCACAAAAGTTCGTCGATACGAATGCCAAGGACTTCGATCTGGCGATCAGCGGCTATATCATGGGGTATGACCCTGACGCGTATCGTATTTTGTATAGCACCGGATCGTCCTCCAATTATTCGCATTATTCAAATAAAGAAGTGGATAAGCTGCTGGAAGAGGGCGCGGGTGAGTCGGATACGACTAAACGTGGAGAAATTTATAAAAAGGTACAGGAGCTGCTGGCTGAGGATGCTGTCATCTACCCGATTGCTTACACCAAGACTATTGTAGCCTTCGACAAGCAGTATGGCGGTATTGATCAGGCTGTGTTGAAGCCGGTCGTGATTTTCGAGGATTTGTCCAAAATTTATCACAAATAAGACAGGGTTTTCAAAAATAAGCTGGGCTAACCAGCTTATTTTTTTCGAAAACAGCAAGGGGAAGGGAAACGTATGAGACAACTCATCGCCAGAAGGTTGCTGCAAGTTATACCGATGCTATTTTTTGTGTCCATCGTCTGCTTCGGCTTGATCAAGCTGGCTCCAGGTGATCCGGTTCTCTCTTTTGTTACACCGAATATGCATCTGGAAGACATTGAACGAATGAGGCATAGCTTGGGGCTGGACCAGCCCGCTTATGTGCAGTACATATTATGGCTTAAAAAGAGCCTAACGGGTGATCTCGGCTACTCGCTAATTAATCACCAGCCTGTGCTGGATCAGATTCTCGATCGTCTACCGGCTACAGCCGGGTTAATGGGCGCATCTATCATACTGGCTGTGCTGATTGCAATTCCACTCGGTTTGACGGCTGCGGCTAATCGGAATCGCTGGATCGACAAGCTCATTAATCTGATGTCGTACATCGGGATATCTGTTCCGCTGTTTTGGCTCGGTATTTTACTTATTTATTTGTTTGCGATTTATCTGCACTGGCTTCCGAGTACAGGGATGCGTACCATCGGTACGGACTCGGTGCTGGATGTGATTAAGCATGGAATTTTACCATGTTTTGTACTGGCTTTCGGCTTTCTGTCTGTGTATGTGAGGTACATCCGTTCCAGCACGATTACGCAGCTCAAGGAAGAGTATGTGCAGATTCAATACGCGTTCGGGTCTGGAAAAAGACTGGTTTTGTTTCGACATGTGCTCAAGCATGTGCTATTGCCCATCATTACACTGCTCGGAATGTCGGTTGCGGACCTGGTGGCTGGAGCCATTGTGACGGAGACGGTATTTTCCTGGCCGGGCATTGGCTCGCTGGGTATGACGGCGGTGAAAGGGATGGATTATCCCGTCATCATGGGGATTACTTTATTTTCCGCTCTGCTGCTGATCCTGGGTAATCTGCTTGCAGATATCTTATACAGCATTGCGGACCCGAGAATTAAATCAACGAGGTGAATTCATGAATCGGAGCAAATGGCGCAACATCGGGATCGAGCTGATGACGAGCAAAATGGGCGCCGTCGCCCTCATACTATTGATCGTATTCTCGCTGGGGGCGATTTTCGCATTTTTATCGCCGCAGGACCCAAATAAGTTGAACGTGCTAGAGCGTCTCCAACCGCCGGGAGCGGCACACTGGTTTGGGACGGATGATTATGGGCGGGACTATTTTACAAGAGCACTGTACGGTGGACGTGTATCATTGCTGGTAGGCTTCGCGTCCATGATTATTGCGACCAGTATCGGTGCAGTGGTAGGTATTGTGAGCGGATATTTTGGAGGATGGATCGACAATCTGCTTATGCGGGTTTTGGAGCTGATCATGTCGATTCCGTCTTTCTTGGTTATTTTGCTGCTGAGTGTGTTTTTGAAGCCGGGCGTCGGCAATATCATTGTCATTATCGCCCTGCTCATGTGGATGAACATTGCCCGGGTGGTTCGTGCAGAGACAATGACGTTGCGCGAACGGGAGTATGTACTATACGCCAAAGCTTCGGGACAAAGTACGTTTGGTATTATTATGAAGCACATCGTACCGAATCTGATTCCGGTAATTATCGTAGGGGCGACGAACAATATCGCTTCAGCGATTATGATGGAATCGTCACTGAGCTTCCTCGGCTTTGGTGTTCAGCTACCGAACGCTACGTGGGGCAGTATGCTGAATAATGCCCAAGGATATATTGCACAGGCCCCATATATGGCATTATTCCCAGGTCTACTTATTTTACTGACTGTGTTGAGCTTTAATGTTTTGGGAGATGTGTTGCGTGTAGGCTTTGAACCCAAATTAGTAAAACGATGATTCATAGCACAGATCCATTACAAATGGCTCCAGGAGCGACAGGAAGGAGCGAAACACAATGACGGAACATCTACTGTCCGTCGAACAGCTGGAGGTCTCCTTTTTCACTCGTGAAGGGGAAAATCAGGCAGTTCGAGGGGTTAGTTTTCATATTGATGCTGGAGAAACGGTAGGAATCGTAGGAGAATCCGGCAGCGGCAAAAGTGTTACAGCGAAAGCGATCATGTCGATGATCGCCCCGCCGGGCAAGCGGCTGAGCGGCGATATCCGTTATCGGGGACAAAGTCTGACCGCTCTGACGGAAAAGCAATGGCGCAAAATACGCGGAAACCAGATTGCGATGGTCTTTCAGGACCCGATGACCTCACTGAATCCGGTCAAAAAGGTTGGCTATCACCTGGTTGAGGTGATCCGCAGACATCGAAGACTGAGCAAGGAAGCGGCTACGCAAGCAGCTGTAGAACTGCTGCGACAAGTAGGCATTACCGAGCCGGAGCGCCGAATGAACCAATACCCGCATCAATTCAGTGGCGGGATGCGCCAGCGGGTGATGATTGCCATGGCGCTCTCGTGCAGCCCGGAGCTGCTGATTGCAGATGAGCCGACTACAGCGCTGGACGTGACGATTCAGGCGCAAATCTTGGAGCTGCTCAAGACGCTGAAGCAGCAATCCGACATGTCGATTGCTCTGATCACCCATGATCTGGGCGTCGTCGCCCAGGTGTGTAGCCGTGTCATCGTCATGTACGGCGGTATGGTGATGGAGGAGGGGCGCGTGGATGATATCTTTTATCGTCCGGGCCACCCGTATACGCAGGGCCTGCTGCGTTCTGTGCCCCAGCGCACGAACGGCTTCCGCGAGCGGCTGGTGCCGATTGAGGGCACGCCGCCAGACCTGCTGAACCCGCCATCGGGCTGTCCGTTCATGGAACGGTGCCCGCATGCGTTTGCCCGCTGTGTGGAGCGGCCGCCGATGGTGGAGCTGCGCCCGGATCAGCGAGCAGCCTGCTGGTTGAACGAGCCGGACGCAGTGCCTGCTGGAGTCTACGAGACGCCCGAAGCGGGGCAAGCGGAAGGGGGGAATAACGGTGAGTGAAGCAAACGATGTATTGGGTGAGCATCAGCCCTTGGTAGAGGTACACCAGCTTAAGAAGCATTTTGTGACCGCAAAGGATTTGTTAGGGCGTAGCTCTGAGGTGCTCAAGGCGGTGGATGGCGTGAGCTTTCAAATCAAGCGTGGTGAGACGTTCGGACTGGTCGGTGAGTCAGGTAGTGGGAAATCAACAGTTGGACGCTGTCTGACACGGTTATACGATTATACAGAAGGTACGGTACGCTTTGACGGTCAAGATATTTCCAAGCTGAACGACAAACAGCTCAAGCCGCTACGTCGGCGCATTCAGAGCATTTTTCAGGACCCATATTCCTCTCTTAATCCGGGTATGAACGTGCTTGACCTGATCGGTGAGCCGATGGATATTCACAGATTGCATCAGGGGAGTGAGCGTAAGGATGCTGTAGTGGCTTTGCTTGAAAAGGTAGGGCTGAAGCGGGAGCATCTGTATCGCTACTCGCACGAGTTCAGCGGCGGGCAGCGCCAGCGGATTTCCATCGCTCGTGCTCTCTCCGTGAACCCCGAGTTCATCGTCTGTGACGAGCCGATTTCGGCACTGGATGTGTCCATCCAGGCGCAGGTCATTAACACGCTGGAGGATCTCCAGCAGGAGTTCGGGCTGACGTACCTGTTCATCGCCCATGACTTGTCGATGGTGCGGCATATTTCAGACCGAATCGGTGTGATGTACCATGGGCGACTGGTAGAAGTAGCTGATGCAGATGAGTTGTATGAGCAGCCCGCTCACCCTTATACGCAGGCGCTGCTGTCCTCCATCCCTGTGCCTGATCCGAGAGCAGTCGGAGAGCGGGAGGGACTGGAGGGGGGCTTGGCCCAACCAGACGGCTCATTAGTATGGGACAAGGATAACAACAATGCAACCGAGCTGAGAGAAATCAGTCCCGGCCATTATGTAGCATACCCGGTTAACCGTTAGGGTTAAGAGCGGTTGTACGATGTGCATGACCCAAAGGAGGTAAAAAACGATGACTGAATTGACGAAAAGAGTACGTATTTCCCAATGGGACGCACTCTTGCTGGAATCATTACGCTCTTTAGGCTGGTCCCAAGACGAATTAATCCGTCGGGTGCAGCAAAATGAGCTGCCAACGGACGGACCATCCGATTTTGATTATACAGAGCTTGTCACCGGGCTGGCGTCCAAAGAGCCGGAAGTGTTTGTCAGCGCGGTAACGGACGGATATCAGATCAAGTACAATACGATCCGGGGCATTCGTTCGTGGATTGCCGTTGCGTTCGGGCGGGAGCCTGAGCTGTCACTGGAGGAAGGAAGCGAAGCTGTTACATCCGAACTGACGAAGGCTGAGTATGATCGGCTGGAGAGAGTGCTGTCGTTAGGATGGTTCATCCAGGAAGTACGTCCCGCGGCTGGCGAGACTTCAGGATTATACCGAATTGTACCTGCTTCACAGACGAATTAAATATTGTTTATGGAGTAAAACACTTCACCAGAGATTGAAACGAGCTGACCGTGAAGGCCAGCTCGTTTTTTTAATGCAATCCTTCTTCATCTTTTTTATTCAGCATGACCAGACTATTGTGAATGACCCGTGTCATGCAGTAAAAGAAGGCCATTCTGGTGGTTTGCATGATAGCTCCCAGCAACATGGACATCGACTCCATATGGGAAAAATGTAAGATAAGAATCCGGTTAATAATCCCTTCACCAAACCAGACAAAATATAGCGGAACAATCATCTTTTGAATATAACGCGCTTTGCGCTCCAATTCGGGGTGGAGCGCAAAGTAGCTATAAATATGGGTGAATGTATTGGAGAATCCCCACAAGTTAATAAAAGGAATCATGCGAGCAATGGCTCCCACGGTACGAATCGGATAATCGGAATGCTTTTGCCGGATGGCTTTATGTACTTGAACTAGCCAGATCAGATAGGTTACAAAACACATGTAGTATAAAACAAAGCTAAAAACTGTAAATTTTTGCTCCAGCTCGTATAGATGATCGTAATAAAAATCATTTGCGTAAATATACACTAACGTAAAAATAAGGATGAGAAATTCACCCATAGTGCCCACTGCTAGTAAGGCTTGATGTACACTGCCAGCTGTCTTGGACGGGAATGCTTTGGAATCTGAATCATTCAAGATGTACTTCCTCCCAGTCTAGTTGCTTCAAATACACGATAGCATCCTCCAGTGTTTCTACGGGGATAATGCGTAGCTTGAGTCCATGCTCCTTTTGGACTCGGGCAGCTTCTGCTTCGTTGCCTTCCTCACCGTACCATTCATAATCTGCCGGTACGAAAAATAGATCAACCTTTGCAGCCTCGGCTCCCAGCAGCTTTTGCTCCAGTCCACCGACCGATCCGACATCTCCGTATTCTTCCATCGTGCCAGAGCCTGCGATTTTGTGACGTCCGCCATCTGAAAAGTCGATGTTATTGGCTTCCTCATACAGTCCGATGCCTGTCATCAGACCCAAGGAATTTCCCGAAAGATCCTGCAAATGAGTCAATAGCTCCGCATAGCGAGCATCCTCCAATTTGCTAAGATTCGAGAACGTCGCCGTAGCCTCAGCTGTGTCGCTGTCTACGCTTAATTCCGTCGCTGCATGTACGGCTTGCATGGCAGAATATTTTAGCGTGTCCGTCTCTGTGAGGTCCTTCAAATAAGAGTCCACTTCATCAGGGGCAAGGGGTTCAAATGTAATCGCTCCCCCGGATACATTTTCACTGGAATATACATTCCAACGCTCCAGGAGATTGTTAGCAATACCCGTTTGAACAGACGCAAAAAACACGCTTCCCTGAACGCCAAGATCTTTGACCGGATGCATTTCTCCTTGCAAAATATACTGTGCAGGCATAGGCCGTGTTCCAATAAAGGCAGCGATAGCCGGGATCAGCAGCAGCGCGAAGATGAGTATACGTTCTTTGTTTATGCCAAATATCTTTTTGAGGAGATATGGATTACGGCTTGGCACCTCATTCACAACCTTTCCATCTTTTCTCATACGGATATCATCGGTTAAAATGATTAGAAAGGTTACATTTTTCACCATAAATGACCGATAAGAGTATAGTGATATTCATATTTTATGGTAAATGAGGAAAGAGGATCTTTTAAATCTGATGAGTGAACAAGAAATACATGTGGGTGAACGTGGAGGTGGGACGATTGCTGCTGAACCGAACGCAGCTCCATCACGTCCACAAAGAATTGTTTTGACCTTGGTTGCAGGATTTATTTTATTGATCCTTGGTTTGTTTCTGTCGCTAATCACAGGTATATTTCCTATCAGCTATGCAGAGGTATTGGAAGTGTTGTTTTCTTCAAATCCCAATCCTATGCTTGTGGAAGTTGTATACCATACTCGTATGCCATTTGCATTGGATATGTTGTTGCTTGGGGGATGTCTGGCCGTTTCAGGAACTCTTTTACAATTACGAACAGCTAATCGATTTGCATCACCAACCTTAACCGGACTTATGCCTGGGGCAATGGTAGGGCTATGTGTTGTCCTTTTACTTGGGATGGACATAGACTCTTTTGGTAGTATGGCTCTTTGTATTGCAGGAGCGGTATTTGGGGGATTCATTGTATTTACATTGAATAAAGTCCGTTTCATTCGAGGAAGGTCTGCGGGAGTTCATTTATTCATGATTGGTTTCATTATTGATGTTGTCCTTCGTTCAGCGTCGGGATTTATTGTGTTACTTGGAGAATATGGAGAATATCAGCAAGAGTGGGCAATCTCTCAGGGAGGTTGGGGAATAAGAGAAGGATCATTCACGTTTTGGCTTGCATTGCTTACAATTCTCGTTGTGTGCTCTGTCTTTGCATTCCCCAAGCAGCTTAGTCCGCTATACATTCCCTTCGCGATTGTGTTGACCGCCGTTACTGTATGGGCATGTGGTACCATCGGATATATAGGACTTATTGTGCCTTATTTCATGCGTTGTATGATCGGAAACCGTCCACGGCTTCTCATTTTGGGCTCCGTCTTTTGGGGGGGAGGTCTGTTGATGCTAGCCAAAGTCATTTCCGCTAAAATCAACGAGCCTGTTGGGTTTCCCGTAACCCCGGTGCTGGCCTGTATCGGCATACCCTTTTTGATCTTTATGGTATGGATAGAATGGAAAAAGAAGCTCCCTGCTTGAAAGCAGTAGATTTTGAACGAGAAAACTTGTCCCAGATTACTGGACTGTTATCATAGGTGCTCTGCCAGATCATCAGACGCTCATTTTTTATGCTATATTTTATACATAAGGAAAATTTGAGAGTTGAGGTGCAGCATGACATCAATGACTATTGTCAAATCATCCGTCACACCAGAATTAATGGCTTTTCAGGCAAGCACTGAAGATCAGGCTGAGGTTCAGGAGTTAATTTTAAAGACGGCCAGATGGCTGCACAGCAAAGGCTCCACACAATGGGGACGCTTACTAAAAGGAAAAGATGATCACAACTTGGGCGGCGCTATTGCACGCGGAGAAGTGGTTATTTTCCGAGCATCAGAGGATCATAGCCTGGCAGGCGCAGTGATCTTGCAGCAGCAGCCCAGTGCATGGGACCGTAAGTTGTGGGGACTAGACGAAACGGATTCTGAAGGAGGAACCTCAGTATATCTGCATCGTTTGGTTGTGGATCGCGATAGCACTGGGAAAGGGCTAGGCCGTGAGCTGATGCAATGGATTGGACAAGGCATCCACTTCACAGGCAAGGATCGAATCCGTTTAGACTGTATTGCGGGCAATGACAAGCTTAGCGAGTTTTACAGACAATGCGGTTATACGTATATAGGCGAAACGAACGGCTATAATATTTTTGAAAAGAGGCTAACAGAGATGTAGAAAAATAAAATCTGAGCTGAGCAAAGGGACGTCTAAACAGATGTCCTTTTTGTTTTTTTAAGTCGTGTCATTCTATCCCGATATACGTCTAATTCCGAATTAAAGTGTTTTATAAATAAGTTTATTCATTGATTAAAACATCATAAATGAATGTTATAGGTATATATTACGTCATATATATTGAAGTTTCCTCCTGATTTGTGTTACAACTTTAAATAGACATATAGATTAATTCAGGCATGTATCTCGATAAGTGGAGGGAATGAATTTAATGCTGAAAAGAGTGTACTCATTTAACGAAGGTAAGTTGGGGATGAAAGCGCTAATAGGAGGAAAAGGCGCTAATCTCGCGGAAATGACGACACTGGGTCTCCCGATCCCTCCCGGCTTTACGGTGACCACCGAGGCGTGCCGAGCCTACTTTGCTTCAGGCGGCAAGCTTCCGGAGGGCTTATTGGGGGAGATCGTAATCGCCCTGCACGACATTGAGGAAGCGCAGTCGGCTATATTCGGAGATACGGAGCGGCCTTTGCTGGTATCTGTCCGTTCAGGCTCGGTAACCTCAATGCCCGGTATGATGGATACGATTCTGAATCTGGGTCTGAATGATGAAACCGTGCGTGGATTGGCAGAACAGTCGAGAAATGAAACCTTCGCCTATGACTGTTACCGCAGATTTATTCAAATGTTCGGCGAGGTCGTGCTAGGGATAGACTCCATCCATTTTAATCAGCTTCAGGAGCAGAGCAAGCAAACCAACGGGCGTGTCAGTGACCAAGAGGTTAGCGCAGGAGAATGGAAGGAACTGATCGCAAATTATAAAGATCTTGTCGCAGAGCGGAGTGGACAGCCGTTTCCACAGGATGTGTATCAGCAACTGCAACTGGCGGTGGAGGCTGTATTCCGCAGTTGGAACAATATGCGTGCCAAGGTTTACCGGAAGGCTTTCGGCATTCCAGATGAACAAGGAACAGCAGTGAGCATTCAGGCCATGGTGTTTGGCAATCTCGGCAACGATAGCGGAACCGGAGTGCTCTTCACCCGCAATCCCTCCACAGGTGTGAAGGAACTGTACGGTGAGTATATGGTAAATGCTCAGGGAGAGGACGTCGTGGCAGGAATAAGAACGCCTAACCCTATTCCACAACTTTTGGAAGAGCTGCCGCTAGTCTATGATCGTCTGGAAGAGCTGGCCTCATTGCTGGAGTGTCATTACCGGGATATGCAGGATATCGAATTTACGATTGAAAAAGGCAATTTGTATCTGCTACAGACGCGCAGCGGCAAAAGAACGGGGCAGGCGGCTGTAAAAATAGCTGTGGATCTGGTGGAGGAAGGGATTATCAGCAAAGAGGAGGCTATCCAGCGGATCGAACCGTCCCACATGGACCAGCTGCTGCATCGCTCCATTGATACTTCCACACCGCTGGAGGCAATTACCCAAGGTTTGCCAGCCTCGCCTGGCGCAGCGAGTGGGCGTATTGTATTCGACGCGGATACGGCAGTGAACTGGACGAAGGATGGGCAAAAAGTCATCCTGGTCAGTGTGGAGACCTCACCCGATGATGTTCACGGAATCATTGCCGCCGAAGGGGTGCTGACGAGTCGAGGTGGGATGACCAGCCATGCTGCTGTGGTTGCAAGGGGCATGGGTAAACCCTGCATTTGCGGTTGTGACGCGCTGAGCATTGATCTGAGCAGTCGGAGCGTCAGTATCGGTACCCTGACCTTTCAGGAAGGGGAGGATATTTCACTCGATTCGACCACCGGACAGGTGTACCAAGGCAGTCTGTCGCTCAATGAGCCGGTTATTACACCGGAGTTACTGAAGCTGCTGGAGATTGCGGACGGCATTCGGACGTTGAAGGTCTACACTAATGCGGATACGCCACTCGACGCAGTCAAAGCCCGTGAATTTGGAGCCGAAGGCATCGGGCTATGTCGGACGGAGCATATGTTTTTCTCTGGCAATCGTCTACCTATCGTTCAGGCGATGATTTTGGCCGATGATCAGGAGGAGCGGATTCTTCATTTGAATCGTCTGCTCCAAATGCAACAATTTGACTTTGAGGCTATGTTCAGTGCGATGGACGGTTTACCGATGACGATTCGCCTGCTGGACCCGCCGTTACATGAGTTCCTGCCGAATCTGGAACAGCTTCAGGAGCGACATCGGGAGCTTGTGCTTTCCGGCGGCCATGCGGAGGAGCTCCAACGTCTTAAAAGCACTATCTCCAAGGTTCATGAACTACGGGAAATTAACCCTATGCTGGGTCTGCGCGGTGTTCGGCTGGGCATTCTGTTTCCAGAGATATACGACATGCAGATTGAAGCGATCTTTAAGGCCGCGGAAGCGGCACTACGCAGGGGCGTGGATGTGAGACCGGGGATTATGATTCCGCTGGTCGGTCACTCCAATGAACTCAAGCAAATGAGGGAACTGGTTGATAAGGTAGCCGTTCAGGTGCTTAGCGAGGAATTTAAGTGGTTCAAGTATCGGGTGGGCACCATGATTGAGGTTCCAAGAGCAGCCCTGCTGGCAGATAGCGTGGCCCAGTACGCGGACTTTTTCTCCTTTGGAACCAATGATCTGACGCAAATGACCTTTGGTTACAGTCGAGATGATGCTGAAGGTAAATTCCTCGGCTCCTATATGGAAAAAAACATACTGGAAACGAACCCTTTTCAGGTGTTGGATCAGGATGGCGTAGGCAAGCTGATCGAATGGGCTGTTGTCAAAGGCAGGGCAAAAAAGCCTTTTCTGGAGACAGGTATCTGCGGCGAGCATGGCGGGGATAGTGAGTCTATTCTCTTTTGTCACCGCAGCGGACTGGACTATGTCAGTTGCTCACCGTACCGGGTGCCATTTGCCCGCATTGCCGCTGCCCAAGCAGCTTTGCTTGTCAGAGCGGAGCAACCTGAGGGATCGTTGTCCGCTTTGTAGCTTATTAGCATATTCAAGGCAGCCTTGCTTCAAAGGCTGCCTTGTTCGTTTTACAGCAACATTGATATGCAGATCTCGTCGAGAACAATAAATTTTATATAGAAATGAAAATGGGGATATCGTGTCTCGCCCTCCTACATATGATGATAGGGAAAGTTTTGTAAGCGTTTCAAAAAAGAAGACATACAACCAAGTGAAGCTACAGGAGGCGGTTAAGGTGGACAATTACATGAGCTGGATAAAGATTGGATTTTTCCTCAGCGTTCTGTTTTTGCTTGCAGCGGCATGCAGTACCTCTCCCAAAATAAAGAACACAGACGGGCAAAAAGTGCGGCTTACGATGCTGGCTTGGGGTAATCCTGCGGAGGTGAAGGTGTATCAGCGGGCGCTGGATGCATTTGAAAAGGAAAACCCATATATCGAGGTTAAGCTGGTGCCTGTGCCGGGAGACCAATATGAGCAAAAGCTGCTGACACAGCTTCAGGAAAGTCGCGGACCGGATGTGTTTTATGCGTATGAACCGACGATTGCGCGTTTGATCGGGGCGAAGCAGGTGCAGCCTTTGGGTGAGTTTTTAAATAGTGATGCGAGTGATGTGAAGGCTGAGGATTTTCCGGAAGGATTGTGGGGACCGGCAAAGCGTGACGGGGAAATCTATGGGGTCACTCCCGACTCCAACCCGATGGTCATGTATTACAACAAAAAGGTATTTAAGGAAGCAGGCGTGAAGACGCCGCAAGAATACTATGACGAAGGCAAGTGGAACTGGGATGCTTTTGAGGAGGTTACATCCAAGCTGAAGGCAGCTGGAAAGCAGGGTTATATTGCGGAAAACTGGTGGGCTCACTGGTATTCATGGGTGTGGTCGAATGGCGGTCAGATCTTTGATGAACAAGGCAAATATGTGCTGGACCACAATGAAAAGGGCAAGGAAGCCTTCAGTTTTATGTACGATATGGTGAAAAAGGGAAATGCGGTATATCTCGGCTCGCTTCCCAAAGGGCAAGGGGCTGACGCGATGTTCATGTCCAATCAAGTCGGCATGCTGGCGGCGGGAAGATGGCTGGAGCCCTTGTTTAGTCAAAATAAAAGCCTCGACTTCGATTATATCTACTGGCCATCCAATACCGGTAAGAATGAGCCCGTCGCCATTCCGGTTGCCTATGTAGCTGTAAACAAAAATAGTCCGCATGTGCAAGAGGCCATGAAGCTGGCAGCATTCTACGTCTCTGTGAAGGGGCAGGAGGCGCGGCTGGTTGAAGGCGGGAATGCCATGGGTACACTTGCTGCGGCAGATGAGAGCATTAAGAAAAAGGCGACAATTGAGCATTCAAGCTATTTGACTGAGGGATGTAACATAGGGCATGCTCATGGATCTGCACTGGCCTATGATGCTCAGGCGCCGGGGTTGAACTCGGATATCACGGAAACCATCGACCTGATGTTCCTGGGCAAGCAGGATGCTGCGGCAACCATTGAAAAGTTGAATCAGATCATATCCAAGGCGGTCAAGTAGGCACGGGATGGGCTGTGACCGGGGAGGAAGGTGACAAGATGCAGAAAAAGCATCAAGCGCTGTGGGGCTGCCTTTTCATTGGCCCCCAGCTTCTGGGTCTGTTAAGCTTTTGTTAAAAATTGTTTTCCAGGTTCTGATTAGTTACCCCTTAAAAAGTCAGAGTTTCGCCTTAAAAACAAGCAAGGAATTCGAGTCGCCCATGTAGAAGTTGTTGTTGTCGAGGGAAAAAAGATTCCAAATAAGTCGTCTCGTGCTACGCCGTATTATGAAGGAAACCCGTCTGAAGATGAATTGCCCGTCCCCGTCATAGAATCACATATCAAGCAATTCGGTAAAGCCCGGCAGGCTGTAGCCACCGACCATAAATTTTCAACACTTGTATCTTAACTGTACAAATGAAGGAAGTGGTATGCCGTGAAGGTCGTAATTTGTGAAGACGAATGTTATTGGCGCGATGCGTTAAAAGCGTCTATATCTCGGTGGGCTTTAAATAAAAATATAGAGCTGCAATGTGCTGATTTTTATTCGTCCCAGAAATTAATTCAATATCTTAATGCTCACATAGATATAGACGTAGTTTTGCTCGATATTTCGCTAAGTAGTGAAGAAGATATTGATGGGATGACTACAGCAAAGCATATCCGAAAAATGGGCAATCGGGTACCTATCATTTTTGTTACCGTTGATTCTGCTCGTGCTATTGACGGATATTTAGTGGAAGCAATGGGCTTCTTGAAAAAACCTATTGACGAGAAGCGACTTTCGCTATTTTTGGATAGAGTAATGAAGCAAAAAAAACCGGAGCGAGTGTTCACTATCATAGCAGAGTCCACCATAAATAGTGTTCGTCAAAGTGATATAGTTTTTGTGGAAGTGAATAATCATACGATAATCTATCATACAACAAAAGAGGAAATCTATCTTAGAGGAACCTTAAACAAAGTGATGCAGTTATTAGGCTGTGAAAATTTTATCCAGATACATAGGTCGTATGTAATTGCAAAATCTAAAATCTACAGAGTAAAAATAACTTATCCATATTCCGTCGATATTTTTAATGGTCATGAGATTACCAATCTCCCTGTGAGCAGGAATTATATTACTAACCTGCTTGAGGTATATTCAGATGATGTATTGCAGTGAATATTATAAATACAGTATGCTTCCTTGAAGTCTTTTGAACGAAATGTAGCGTCGTACTGATACCCTTGGCGTAATCAGTCCTATCATCAGAAAGGCATGCCCAAATTAATGAAGGGTGCCGCGAAACAGCTAATTTACAGCTGGTTTGCGACACCCTCTTTTAGTTGTCCGGACGGAAATTTACTCGTATTTCATGCTGTTTACGACATCAACATACTATCTACGCCAGTCCATTGAAATTTCTTCTGTACTATTTAATAATCTAGACACAACAGAAGAAACGATTGACTCATATTCAAAACTACGAAAGGAGAATGCGAGTGATATAGACTTTTACGTTATGCATCTTAGAGATGATCATGTAGATGACTTCCTAGAACGAAGCTTACTAATTTTTTGAAAATAAGTATCTCAATCGTGAAAGGAGTACATTATGAAATTTGTCAGAAAAAGTGTTAGTTTTATTTTGGCAATACTGCTCATGTACAGTGTTTCAGTAGTTCCCTCTTTCGCGGCAAGTGAAACAACGTCGCAAGCGGCTAAGGAAGAGACGAAGAAGGCAGAAATTCAATCCATGTCCTCGATACCGTATTCTGCAATGGATACTCAAAAATTTGAAAATCTAGATGAAATATCTCCGGACGAAGCGAAAAAGATTTCCACAGATTCAACCCAGAGCATAACCGTTAAACCGCAAAGCGCATGGGGTATCTCTGAACCTGTATTTGTAGGAGATGGCACTCTCAGTGATTCATTTGATAGCTACGCGGTTTCTCTCACTGCAAAGCAGCTATCATTCCTAAAGCTGGATTCCAGCAATCCAAATCTGTTGGCTATTCTGTACAATGTCAATGCCAACGGCTCGTTAGGCAGTTCTACTGGATGGGGTGTTAAAGCAAACGGAGGTCAAGCATACATTAATATCCCGGCAGGTAAATATGCGATTGTAATTGGTTCTGCGACAGGTGAAGAAAAAGGCAGCTATAAATTGATGTGGAATGCTTCCAATCCATCGGGTGCCTCTGCCATTATCAATTGTACAGCTGACCTTTCCAGAGTCGTATTGTATTATGATCTTTCAACGATCCGCAGCAACGGAGATAATATCTTAACGGGACTCAATTGGGAAAACCACGAAACCTGGTATACCCCAAATGGGTATTCCGCTAGAGATATGAGCATTTCAGTAGCTGAAGTAAAGGGCGTATATTTGGGGTCGTTCTCTAGTAGTGCACCCTATTCTGCTCCAAATGCATTACTGATTGAAATCAATAAGGGGTCATGGCTGTATAGTAACAGCTATTATCGTAATGTAAAAGGAGATGTAACCCATATTATGGATTACACCGATCCTTCGGGTCTTCAAACTCCGAGAACCTTTGGAACAGGGGAAGCCGATTTTTCGTATGGTCCTAATTACATCGTTATTAATTTGGACACATTCCAGGTTTGCGAGTTCTTAAGTCCATTCAATTATTTTTATACTTCAGATGGTGGCCGCACCTATTCGCTTACCAAGCTACAAAAAATATCTTAAATCGAAATCTTCATCATTGTCTAAAAGCAAATTATTGAAGGCATCACCTTGATGGGAGTTAAGGAGTAGGGGCATTCCTCTACTCCTTTTTGTATTTTTTTCGGTACTGTAGCGGGGTGTGCCCGGTAAGATGCTTGAATACACGACCAAAGTGAGCAATGCTGTCAAAGCCCGTTTTTTCAGCAATGGAGGTTACTTTCCAGCTCGTTTCTCTCAAATACGCACGAGCCTGCTGCACCCGCACATCCTGAAGATATTCTACTAAAGTAAAACCTGTTGTCTGCTTGAAAATACGGCACAAATACGTGCTGCTAATATAAAAATGCTCAGCCAGCTGATCTAGCGACAGGCTCTCGTCATAATGAGCATGCAGGTATGCAATGACCGAGTACACGCGCTGCTGCTTTTCGCTACGTTCCGGTGCAATGGTATCGGCAGTGGCCGATTGTATGCGCCGGATGCGGATAAGGAGCTGGAGTAGCAAGCTTTGGAGATATAGTTGGCGGTAGGCATGTTCTTGGTGGTATTCATCTAGCATTTGCCGGAATAGATGCTCCAGCTCGCATTGTTCTTCCGCGGAGGGGCGAAGCAGAAAGCTTTTTTCTGGCAGAAGAAGCTGGTTCTGATCGCTGGAGGGAGAGACATTCATTGACGAGGCTGCAAATTCTTCATCAAAGTTAATCAAAATCCGTTCATGGCTACCACTACCCTTGTTACTCGTACGGTGAAAATCATGTTTGCTGATCCAAATCAGATCGCCCTTCTGGAGTGCGTAAACCCGCTGATTAATGTAGTAGTAGCGCTCTCCTGCCAGCAAATAATAGATTTCGTGCGCTTGGTGGACATGGTCAGTGGACATGCTGAACGGCACCGTCCGTAGCGCTTGCTCGATGGCAAAACGGGGTGTAGCGATCATATCGATAGTCTCCTTTAATAAAAAAATGCATAAGGATAATATATGTACACTTTATGGGAAAAATCATAATAAAAGCGAAGATTTCGCTCTTTCTTATACTATAAAATAAAAGCAATTCATGTAAAGGGTGTGAACCAATTGCCTAAAATCAAATATGCACTTGTGGGTACCGGAGGAAGAGCCGAATTTTTTTACGGTGAAGTTGTTACCGTTTTCAAAGATACCTCGGAGCTGATCGCGTTCTGTGACGTCAATCAGACGAGAATGGATTATGCCAATCGGCTGTTGCAGGAGAAATACGAGCATGAGCCGATTCCGACCTATAAAGCTCACGAGTTTGATCGGATGATCGCGGAGACGAAGCCAGATATCGTCATTGTCACGACCATTGACCGGGTGCATCATCGGTATATTATCCGGGCGATGGAACTGGGCTGTGATGTCATTTCCGAGAAGCCGATGACGGTGGATGAAGATAAATGCCAAGACATTTTGGATGCCATAGACCGCACGGGACGGAAACTGCGCGTCACCTTTAACTACCGCTATGCACCACACAATACGAAAATCCGTGAGGTCATCATGGACGGAACGCTCGGAGAGGTGCTGTCGGTCAATTTCGAATGGCTGCTGAATACACAGCATGGCGCGGATTATTTCCGTCGGTGGCACCGAGACAAGCGCAATAGCGGCGGTTTGCTGGTGCACAAGTCGACGCATCATTTTGATCTGATGAACTTCTGGCTTGGCTCAAAACCGGAGACGGTGTATGCGATGGGGGATCTGAAATTTTACGGACGGGAAAATGCGGAGCAGCGTGGCGTGACGGATTTTTATCAACGAGCTTACGGCAGCAAGGCAGCGGAAAATGACCCCTTTGCGCTACATCTGGACCGTAACGAACATCTAAAAAGCATGTATCTGGATGCTGAGCATGAGGATGGCTATGTGCGGGATCAAAGCGTATTTGGCGACAATATCAGCATTGAAGATACGCTGAGTGTCATGGTGAAGTATCAGAACAAGACGGTGATGAACTATTCACTGAATGCTTACATGCCTTGGGAGGGCTTTATCATCGTATTTAACGGCACAAAGGGACGGATGGAGGTTCGGGTATCCGAGCAATCCTATGTTAATTCCGGCGGCAGCAAGGCAGATGAGGGTGCACTAAAAGAGAAGACCATCACCATCTATCCCCACTTTGCAGCACCTTATGAGGTCGAAGTGGAGGAAGGCCAGGGGGGGCATGGCGGAGGAGATCCAGTTATGCTGCGTGATATTTTTGATAAGCCGGCAGAGGATCGGTTTCATCGTGCGGCCTCACATATCGACGGTGCATGGTCCATTTTAACAGGCATCGCCGCCAACCGTTCTATGCGTACAGGTCAGCCGGTGAAGGTGGAGGAACTGGTGCGCTTGTAATGAGCAGTAAATTTAATACCGAAAAGCCCCCTCTAACTAGATGAATAGAGGGGGCTTTTGGGTTGTATTTATATATAGAATGCACCTTACATCTTACGGCACTTTATTTTATTATTTATCGGCAGTCAGTTCCCGGGTTCCCAGCTGTTGTACAGGACGATGGTTATCGGGGAAAATGGCAGCAAACTGGTTGATTTGGTCTGCGGACATTTCAATAGGCTGCTCCAGCACTGTCCAATTGACATGTTCTGTGCATGGCGGGGTAGTCAGCGATCCGTTGTAACGAACGGAGTGCAGGTCTTTTGGCAGCAGCGTAGCGAGATTTATTTCTTCATCCAGAGCTGCTTCTTGGGAAATATCTTTCGGCAGTTTGGACCAGATGCGGTTGAAAGCCTTGTTTTCTTTGCCACTTTGGATAAGGACCCCTAAGACTGCTGTGCTTCCGTTGTCGCTTTGATGGACAAAATGAAGCTCCATTTCAGCATTTTTACCATCTATTTGGTGTTCGCTCGGGTGATGAAAATGAAACTGCTTTAAAGTGAATTTAGTACCGTCCAGCACGATGTTATTGTTGGCATCGGCAACACTGATTTGCACAGTGTGCCCATTATTTAAAATGGATGCTTTCGTATTGGTGTAATGAACTTGCAGAGGTTGCTGCGTTTGCGATGCTTCAAGATGGGTATGCTCTATATTGACAGGAGATTGTTCGTGGCCGTTACCACAAGCAACAAAATCTTTTTCCAGCACTCCCCAATGCTCGGGTCCCTCTTCTCCTGCATAGGACCAGTGTGGGCCTTTCTGAACAACTGCATGAGCGTTGTTAGCCGATGAGGATGAAGTGCTGGTGGTACTAGAAATGGCGGGCTGTGAATTGCATCCTGTTACCGACGCGACCAAGATAATGGCAAATATGCTGAACAGGCAACCTTTCCAGTTTTTTTTCATGTTTCTTTATCCTTCTTCCAAATAGAGTATGTGAAACTTTTTACATTGTAAATTATTGTACAAAGTTCCTACAAGGGTCCAAGGACTTAGAAAGAAGCGTTTTTCGATTAAATAGTTTTAAGTTAGATTTATATTTGTCCTTTTTGGGCAAAAATTACTATAATAATGAAGTGTGCATTACAAAATAATTCCATATCTAATTAAAGGAGAGATCTACATGAAAGCAGCAATTGTTACAAAAGACAAGAAAGTCAGTGTAGAAGAGAAACCTTTACGCTCCCTGAAGCATGGGGAAGCGTTAGTCCAAGTCGAATACTGTGGAGTTTGCCACACAGATTTACATGTGAAAAATGCAGATTTCGGTGATGTCACAGGCAGAGTTCTGGGGCATGAAGGTATTGGAAAAGTCATTGAATTAGGCGAAGGAGTAACCAGTCTTAAGATTGGTGATCGCGTAAGTATTGCCTGGATGTTCGAAAGCTGCGGTCACTGCGAATATTGCCTAACCGGGCGGGAAACGCTGTGTCGTGAAGTTAAAAATGCCGGATATACGGTAGACGGTGCAATGGCAGAGCAATGTATTGTCACAGCTGACTACGCAGTCAAAGTACCAGATAGTCTTGACCCTGCTGCTGCAAGTAGTGTAACTTGCGCAGGGGTTACAACATATAAAGCAGTTAAAGTAAGTGAAATCAAACCAGGACAATGGATCGGTATCTTCGGCATTGGCGGCTTGGGTAACCTGGCTGTGCAATACGCCAAAAATGTATTCAATGCTAAAGTTGTAGCCTTTGACATCAGTGATGAAAAACTAGAACTGGCTAAACAAATTGGTGCTGACTATATCGTTAACAGCATGAAAGAAGATCCGGTCGCCCGAGCTAAGGAGCTAACAAACGGTGCTGGTCTGGATGCAACCGTGGTTACTGCTGTTGCCAAAACACCTTTCAACCAGGCCATCGACGTTGTAAAGGCTGGCGCGCGTGTTGTAGCTGTAGGTCTTCCAACTGATAAGATGGATCTGGACATTCCACGTCTGGTTCTGGACGGCATTCAAGTTATTGGCTCCTTGGTCGGCACTCGTGAAGACCTTAAAGAAGCGTTCCAGTTCGCTGCAGAAGGTAAAGTCGTCCCTCTTGTACAAAAACGTCCGATCGAAGACATTAATGAGATCTTCGAGGAGATGGAGCAGGGCAAAATCCAAGGACGCATGGTCATCGATTTCACAAATTAAAATGATGTCCAATTCGTAACCCTTGGAATTCGGAGAGAGAAGCGCCTGCTGATGTATGCAGGCGCTCTTTTTGGCTTTACAGCTTATTCAGAATGTTATCTTCCAAAACCGTAGATTTATCCCCGTATTCTTTAATAATATGTCTTTCTCCCCAAGCACAAAGAGAATCTAAAATGCCTTTCAGACTACATCCATATTCACTAAGCTCGTACTCCACTTTGGGTGGAACCTGATTATAGCTAATCCGATTGACAATGCCGTCTTCCTCTAATTCACGAAGCTGCTGAGTCAGCATTTTTTGTGTTATGGAAGGCATCATCCGTTTTAATTCGCTTGTCCGCATCTTTCCATGTGTCAAATGACACAGAATCACGCATTTCCATTTCCCGCCAATCACCTCTAACGTCGCCTCAACAGAGATGTTGTATTTTTTCTTCCCCAATGCAGATCCCCCCATGTGTATCACTTCTGTTATACATACCTTAACAGCCTGTTTTAATCAAAAAGAACTTTATCTAGGGTACTTTTTAGTACCTATATCACTAAAAAGTACGTACTGTTCATATTTGCTTGAATAACTCATAATAACATCTGCTGGTCGAAGATTTCTATAGATAGGAGTGAAAAACATGTCGCCAGAATCAAAACGAAGTATCTGGCCATTACTGGCTCTAGCCGTAAGCGCCTTTGCGATTGGAACAACCGAGTTCATCAGCGTGGGACTACTTCCCCTGATTGCTGAAGACTTGCATATATCTGTAACGATGTCTGCACTAACTGTAACGCTATATGCATTAGGGGTTACCATCGGGGCACCTGTCTTGACTTCATTAACATCAAGTGTTCCCCGTAAAACGTTGCTGCTGTGGATCATGATTATATTTATTGCAGGTAATAGCCTCGCTGCGGTCTCTAGCGGAATTGCCTTGCTGCTGATTGCACGTGTGATCTCAGCGTTCGCCCATGGGGTGTTCATGTCTATCGGTTCCACCATTGCGGCCGATCTTGTGCCGGATGATCGGCGAGCGAGTGCTATTTCCATTATGTTCTCCGGGTTGACCGTAGCCACAGTCACAGGTGTACCTTTGGGTACCTACATTGGGCAGCAATGGGGTTGGCGGGCTGCATTTATGGCGATTGTGGTCGTCGGTGTAGTGGCACTCATCGCCAATCTGATTCTGCTGCCACCTACGCTGCGCAAAGGGAACAAGACTCCTTTCCGCGAGCAGGTCAAACTGGTTACCAATGGTCGCTTGCTACTCGCATTTATCATTACAGCTTTGGGGTATGGAGGCACATTTGTGGTGTTTACTTATTTATCTCCATTACTTCACGACATAACCGGATTTCAACAAAGTACGGTAACGTTTATACTTTTGCTGTATGGAATTGCGATTGCCATCGGGAATGTTATTGGCGGAAAAGCAGCCAACCGCAAGCCGCTTTCAGCTTTGTTTTACATGTTTTTGATTCAAGCAGTGATCCTTTTTCTCCTGTTGTTCACGGCACCTTTTAAAACGGCAGGACTGATTACGATCTTCTTTATGGGATTGCTTGCGTTTATGAACGTGCCCGGGCTACAGGTATATGTAGTCATGTTGGCCGAAAGGTTTGCACCCAAAGCTGTCGATGTTGCCTCTGCTGTTAATATTGCAGCTTTCAACGCAGGGATAGCCATCGGAGCTTATGTAGGCGGGATTGTAACGGATTCACTCGGTCTCATTCATACGGCCTGGATCGGGAGCATTATGGTTTTCGTTGCGGTTCTGCTCACAGGTTGGAGTCGTATGCTCGAAAAAAGGGATACAACCACCATTACAGGTTAAAGCTTTTAAAAAATAGAGAGGAAGATACAAAATGACACAAAACTTACAAAGCACAACATTGTTATACAATGGAGTTCACATGCCTTGGTTTGGCATTGGGGTATTTAAAGTGGAAGAAGGTTCGGAGCTGGTCGATGCTATAAAGGCTGCTGTAAAGCATGGCTACCGCAGTATAGATACAGCTGCAATCTATGCGAATGAAAGCAGTGTAGGGCAGGCTATTCAGGAAGCCCTTCAGGAAAATAATCTGTCCAGAGAAGATCTGTTCGTCACGTCCAAAGTGTGGAATGCAGATTTAGGCTATGAAGAGACACGAGCAGCTTATGAAGCCAGTCTGGACAAGCTGGGTCTGGAATATCTGGATCTATATCTGATTCATTGGCCAGTTCAAGGAAAGTATAAAGAAGCTTGGAGAGCGTTGGAATCCTTGTATAAAGAAGGACGGATTAAGGCGATTGGAGTCAGCAACTTCCAGATTCATCATTTGGAAGATCTCATGAAGGATGCTGAAATTAAGCCAATGATCAATCAAGTGGAGTTCCATCCACAATTAACCCAAGCCGAGCTGTTGCAATTCTGTCAAAAGAACGACATTCAAATGGAAGCCTGGTCCCCGTTAATGCAAGGCCAATTGCTCGATCATCCGGTACTGCAAGACATAGCGACCAAGTATGGCAAATCGGTGGCGCAAGTGATTTTACGCTGGGATGTGCAGCAGGGAGTTGTCACCATTCCCAAGTCTACCAAGGCGCATCGGATCGTCGAAAATGCCGACATTTTTGACTTCGAACTGACACGCGAGGATATGGATCGAATTCAGGCGTTAAATGCCGATCTTCGAGTAGGTCCAGATCCGGATAACTTTGATTTTTAAAATTACGTTCATTATGATACGCCGTTTCCTTCTTCAGAAGGGACGGCGTTTTGTGCATGATGGGTCTGGAGCCACAGCAATCCAATCCCGCCATATGGTATTATAGGGTTATGTGAAAAGAGACGTTTTGGAAGCATATGAATATGAAAAATCTCCGGGGGACTTCATGAATAAGACGATTGCAGATATAGCCCAAATGGCTGGTGTATCCAAGAGCACGGTATCTCGTTTTTTGAACGGCGGGTCTGTCAGCGTGGATACGAAACGTAAAATTGAAAAAGTGGTTAAAGCTACGGGCTATGTGCCCAATGCCTTTGCCCAGAGTCTTAAGGCGAAGCGGACCAACATTATCGGCACCGTTGTGCCGCGTCTGGATTCTTTTGCGACATCCCATACGCTGATGGGGATTGATGAGGAGCTGCGTTCTCAGCATTATCAGATGCTGATCTCTAATACGAGCCAGGATGTACAGCGTGAAATTGAAGCTATTTATGAGCTGGGCCGACAAAAGATTTCGGGTATCATTTTGCTGGCTGCTCAAATTACAGACGACCATCTGACCGCGATTCGTGACATCGGTATTCCGGTGTTGCTGGTGGGCCAGCAGCACGAGCAGCTTCATAGCCTTATCCATGATGACTATCGTGCAGGATATGATATCGGCACGTACGTTTTGTCACAGGGACACCGCGAAATTGCCTACGTTGGTGTTACTGAAAAGGATGTTGCCGTCGGTGTGCAGCGCAAGGAGGGCTTTAGGCAGGCTGTTCGCGATGCATTGCCTGCTGAGTCTCATACGGACGATGCGATGCGAGCAGCAGGGTATGATATCAGATACTATGAGACCGGATTTAAAATGTCCGATGCACGGATTGCTGCATCCGCCATTTTGGACCATTTCAAGCCATCGTTAATGGTGTGTGCTACGGATAATATCGCGCTGGGCGTAATCAATGCGGCTTATTCCAGAGGGATTGTCATTCCGTCAGATTTGTCGGTAACTGGCTTTGGGGGATACGATATTACGGAGGTCATTCACCCTGCCCTGACAACCGTTCAATATCCGTATATGAAGGCTGGACGTGTAGCAGCGCAAAATATTATGCGGTTGGTAGAACATAAATCGGTAGAAAAAGTGACGGTCATGAATTATTCCCTTATCGAAAGAGAAAGCGTTGACAAACGCTGAACAAGTGGATTATAATTTCTTCGAAACCGGTTCCATATCATTCGGGCACAAATGGAATCGGTTGCAAATCCATGGATGAGTATATTTTTTTTATCGCATGGGAACCGGTCCCGATAGAATGTTTTTTTCATTGAGTTGGAACCGGTTCCTGAAGCGAAAGTTTTAATAAAAATGAGGTACACCTATGAAAATGACAAGAGAACAAAAGTATCGAATGATCGAGCAGGCAGAGCCCGGTGAAATAGCCAGCTTGGAGGAGAAAGTGGAGCAATGTCACTGGCGGCAGGTGTTTCATATCCAGCCACCGACAGGTTTGCTCAATGACCCCAATGGCTTTTCATATTACCAAGGTGAATACCACTTATTTTATCAGTGGTTTCCGCTCGGAACGGATCATGGGATGAAATACTGGTATCATCTGAAATCCAAAGATTTGGTCACATGGAATAGTGCGGGCATTGGTATTGCACCTGGGGATTATTTTGATTCGCATGGGGCTTATTCGGGCAGCGCACTGGAGCATGAGGGCAAGTTATATATGCTGTATACGGGAAATGCACGAGATGAAGATTGGATCAGACATCCTTATCAATGCATGGCTGTTATGGACTATAAAGGTCACATTACTAAATGGGAGCACCCCGTTATTTCCAATGTGCCAGAAGGGTATACAGACCATTTTCGTGATCCCAAGCTATGGAAAGACGGCGATAGCTTTTACTGTGTGATTGGTGCCCAGAGAACGAATTTAACAGGCTGCGCCGTCCTCTACCGATCAACCGACCTTCGTACGTGGCAGTTTGAGGGAGAATTGTGCACAGGCCTGGAATCGTTTGGCTACATGTGGGAATGTCCAGATTATTTTGAACTGAACGAAGCGGGGGTCTTGATCTTTTCTCCTCAGGGCTTGGAGCCTTCTGGGGATGAAAATCACAATATTTATCAATCGGGCTATGTAATCGGCAAGCCGTTGGATACCGGGACAAGAAGACTGGAGCACGGTGCATTCCACGAGCTCGATAGAGGCTTTGACTTCTATGCGCCACAGACGATGATTGACCCACAGGGGCGGCGTATTATGGTGGCATGGATGGGCCTGCCGGATATCGAATATCCCACAGATCCGAACGGATGGGCTCATTGTCTGACATTACCAAGGGAGCTTACGCTTCATGAGGGCAAACTCTTGCAGCGGCCGATCCCTGAGCTAACTACGCTACGTAGAAATCGTGAGGATCGGGTAGCTGACACGTTATTCTCAGAGAGCAAAACCTATGAAGGATTTACAGGTACGGCCTATGAGCTGATCTGTGAGGTAGATCTTTTGAGCGCTAAGGTGTTTGGTATTGAATTCCGTGCGAGTGAGACTGAGAAAACGGTGATTAAATATAATGCCGTCAGCCGCAAACTAATATTGGACCGTTCGCAATCAGGTGAGCCTGTAGCCACTTCGTATGGTGAGGTACGGCAGTGTTCATGGGATAAAGATCATATCAAACTACATTTGTTTGTAGATACGTCTTCAGTTGAGATTTTCGTCAATGATGGGGAAGAGGTGTTCACCAGTCGTATTTTTCCGCATCCAGAGAGTGACGAAATACGCTTTTTTGCCGACAAGGGAGAGGCTCTCTTCCAGGCGGTAAAATGGGATTTTACATGAGTAGGCTAAAACATCAAGTGGTTCGTTAATCATCAAACATAACGGAATGAACGAGAGGATGAACATCATGGCGGAAAACAGAGAAATAGCTAAAGAAGTGATCCAGGCAATCGGGGGGCAAGAAAATATTGCATCTTTTGCTCATTGTGCGACGCGCTTGCGAATTATGGTGCATGACAAGGAGAAGATTGATCAGAAAAAAGTTGAGGAGATCGACAAGGTCAAGGGTGCTTTTTTCAATTCCGGGCAATATCAGATTATTTTTGGTACGGGTACGGTAAATCGAATTTTTGAAGAGGTCGAAAAGCTTGGCGTAACCGGTTCATCTAAAGAAGAGGTGAAGAGTCAGGCGAAAAAAGAAGGAAACGTCTTCCAACGCTCCATCCGTACCTTTGGCGATGTGTTTGTACCGATTATTCCTGTACTGGTTGCTACGGGGCTGTTCATGGGGCTACGTGGCTTGCTCACTCAGCCGCAAATTCTCGCTCTACTCGGCATGACGCCACAGGACATTTCACCCAATTTTCTATTATACACACAAGTATTAACGGATACGGCCTTTGCTTTTCTGCCAGCGTTAGTCGCATGGTCAGCCTTTAGAGTATTTGGTGGCAGTCCAGTACTGGGTATCGTTCTTGGTCTGATGCTGGTAAACCCGGCCTTGCCCAACGCTTATAGTGTTGCGGACGGCTCAGCTCACCCGTTGACGATGTTCGGATTCATTCCTGTGGTGGGCTATCAAGGCTCAGTATTGCCAGCTTTCTTCGTGGGCTTGATCGGAGCCAAGCTGGAGCGGGCGCTGCGCAAACGGGTGCCTGAAGCGCTAGATCTGATTCTTACACCGTTTTTAACACTGTTAATCATGATCACTTTGGGATTATTTGCCATCGGTCCAATTTTCCATTCACTCGAAGAATGGGTGCTGCACGGAACAACGTTTGTGCTGGATTTACCTTTCGGTATTGCAGGGATTGTCATCGGTTTCTTGCATCAGATTATCGTCGTTACAGGTGTGCATCATATATTTAATTTCTTGGAGATTCAACTGCTTGAAAAGAACGGCGTAAACGCCTTTAACGCCATCATTACCTGCGCTATGGCTGCTCAAGGTGCTGCCTGTCTGGCGGTTGGACTGAAAACGAAGAATAGCAAGCTGAAAGCGTTAGCACTTCCTTCCTCGTTGTCTGCTTTTCTAGGGATTACGGAGCCGGCTATTTTCGGGGTCAACCTGAGATACATGAAGCCTTTTGTCATGGGCCTCATCGGTGGTGCGGTTGGCGGTTTTATCGCTTCGGTCTTCCATTTGGCGGCTACAGGTATGGCAGTTACGGTCATTCCGGGCACGTTGCTCTACATGAATCATCAGCTTCCGCTTTACATTTTGGCGAACTTGGCTGCTATGGTGGTAGCGTTTGTCCTGACCTGGATGTTTGGCTATAACGATAAAATGTTGGAAGAGGTCAAAACAGCGGGTTCTTCAACTTAATATCATTTCAAAATAAGCACGGATACGCATATGAATGAACTATAACGGTCGCCCTACTTTGGAGCGCTCTTGGCCCTTGTTGAAAAGGGATGCTAGAGAAGCTTCCAGGTGGGGAGACCTTTTTTTATAGACTTTATCATTACGTATCCGGTTACGTAATTTGACTTTGGACGTTAGTCCGTTTTCAAACGCTCAATAGACTGAAAATGTTCCCTTATGCCGAATGGTTGTCCATTTTTATCTGTCAGACTTCTGGAAGGAGACAAAATATTGTGCCAATTAGGTAAAAATTACAAATAGTATGCACACTATGGGTATTTTGTGTGTTATTATATAAATGTTGTTAAAATTTAGTATTTGGGAGGCAATTATTCGTGAAAAAATTTCTTGTAACTATGTTAGTTGTCATGCTGGTAGCCATCGGATTGACCCCAGCAAGCTCCTATGCAGATTCCTCTTCATCGGCTAAAGAATCTTCCCCACAGTCTTTTTTTCCAGCATATTCTTCAATTGCTAATTCGGATTCACTATTGAGCGGTTTGACGCCTGAAGAATATAATGAAGTTATCAAAAATGCGAAACCCATAGAATCAATTGCTGTTGAAAAAGAAAAGACTCAACTCGATCAAAAGATTTCTCCTATGTCATTGGGAGCATGGTCATTTAGTCACCATTCTCGAGACGATGGGGCTATTTACTCTAATAAGTTTTCGGTTAATAACGCAGCTATCCTGAATTTCCATGTAGTACAATGGGCAGATGGTAGTTCTTGGTCTAGCCCTGAAGTAGGTTACCTGCTCGTGAACAAAAATTATCTGGGAGAGGTTTTTGCCGTTTATGGAAGATATACAGATGAAAATAGGGATTTTCAAATTAAAGCTCCAGGTTTTGGACAATATCAGGTAATGGTACTTAACCTCAATGATTATACGATTTCAGGAAATGGATACGTTACGTTTTAATACTATTTTATTTAACGATTATTATGTTTTTTTATGAACTCGTTATAATACTAATATTTTTTAAAATACGTAATACATCTTTTGGGAAGGGAGGTGTGTGCGTGTGAACAAGCGACTAAGAACAAGTGTTGTTGTTTTAGGTCTAACTGTTCTTATCGGAGGGGTTATAACCGTCATTCAAAGCCAAACTTTTGCTAATGAAATTAAAACTGAGGTTAAAGTAACCGGCGATTCTAAAACCAGTGTAACCAAAACTGAGACTAAGGCAACCGATGATTCTAACTGGCTCTCACCAGAGAGAAAGAAAGAACTAACTCATCTAGCTCAATCTAAACAACCCCATGTCCTGTTAACTGAGCACGGAGATTTTTATCCCGTTAAGGTTCCAAACAAGTTTCAAAGCGATCAGGTTGCAAATTTGGATAATAAGGGGGAAGAAATAACTACTAAAACAAAGCAGGTCATTTTAAGAAATTTCACCTACGAAAAAAAAGAGGAAGAAAACTAATTTTCCCAGAGAACGCTCGAAAAAATGAGCGTTCTTTTTTCTAGCTTCAAATTTAAAATTGCTTCGTATCATCTTCCCATAATCCTATTTCTGTAGTTCTAAACGATTGAGGAACGTTCATCCAGAAATTCGGACGGCGAGCAGCCTGTCAACCGTTTGAAGATTCGATGAAAATAGGAAACATCACTATATCCCACATACTCCGAAATTTCACGAATCGTTAGCCGGGACTCGGTCAGCATGTAGATGGCGGTTTTAATACGTTGTGTATGTACATGCTCACTGATCGTTTGGCGTGTTACCTCACGCAGCAGCGTCGCGGCATAATTGGGGGTTTTACGGATGGCGTCGCCAAGCTCCTCCTTGGTTACCTTTTCCCGGTAATGGTTCTGGATATACTGTTTCATATGTTCTACATGTCGCTCTCGATCGCAAGAAATGGCGCCTTTGTCCCATTCCTGATTCATATATATCATGGCCTCGGTCAGCAGACAGTCAGCCATCATGGTGTAGTAGCTTGGGTGTTCAGTCCATTGATAGTACATCGACTTGATCCGTTCATGCAGCATATCGTAGCATCCAGGTTTGATCAACAACGGCTTGTCAGTATTCAGTATGGGAAGTGTGCTGTTCGTACATGTTTTGCGACAATGTATCACATACTTGGTATGAAAAAGCGTAGGAATGCTCTTGCCATAGTAATCCAGATGACCGGGTAAAAGCAGTGTTTCACCCTTACCGAGAATGAATTTGCAATCGTTCACCCAATATACACATTTGCCAAAGGTGACCAAAATGAACAGTAAGTCATCGTTGTCGCTATTTGCACTAGCCTTTTCATACCAGTCCACACCGTTGTCCTGCCGTATATCCACCAATGTAATCACGAAACTCACTCCCCGATGTCTTCAATATTCATTATACTGTAGTACATTCATCATACTATAGTTCATAGTCTTGGTGCACGGGTACAGGTAGAATAGAGCCATATAAGTTTAATGTAGATAGAGAAGCAAAGTGGAATAGAAAACCATACAGTAAAGACATTCAGGAGGATGACATTACTATGCTTAAAACGAAAATTATTTGTACTATGGGACCTGCCTGTGACTCCATTCATTTGTTAAAAGAAATGATTCAGGCTGGTATGACTGTAGCCCGCTTGAATATGGCTCACGGTGAACTGGAAGATCACGTTAAACGTATCGAAAATGTGCGGCAGGCTGCGAAGGAAATGAATACCTTTATACCTGTCATGATGGATATTAAAGGACCAGAAATACGGATTGGCAAGCTGAGAGAGGCATCTTGTCTGTTGAAACCAGGTAGCCAGCTCATTCTGACCACAGAAGAGATTCTAGGGGACGAGCATCGTATTTCAGTGAATTACCCGGATATGCCGAAGGACATCAAACCAGGCGACCGCATTCTCATTGACGACGGTTTGGTTGATCTGACTGTAACCTCCATCGAGGGTACGGAAATGATTTGTAATATTGTAAGCGGCGGTATTTTGAAGCCGAGAAAAGGTGTAAACCTGCCAGGGATTCATACAACCCTTCCAGGCGTGACGGAGCGAGATGTGAGGCACATCCAATTTGGGGTGGAGCAGCGCGTTGAGCTTATTGCGGCTTCTTTTGTGCGTAAAGGCGACGATATCCGTGAAATCCGTGAGATTTTGAAGGGACATCATGCTGAGCATGTACAAATTTATTCCAAAATCGAAAATGCTGAAGGCATGGAAAACCTGGATGATATTATCGAAGCTTCCGATGGCATTATGGTAGCCCGTGGCGATCTGGGCGTCGAAGTGCCGATTCAAGATGTGCCTGTGATGCAAAAAGAAATGATAGACAAGTGTAATCTGGTCGGCAAGCCCGTTATCGTAGCTACCCACATGCTGGAATCCATGCAGGTGAACCCACGTCCGACGAGAGCCGAAGTTAGTGACGTGTTTAATGCTGTTATGCAAGGAGCCGATGTTGTTATGCTGTCGGGCGAATCTGCTGCAGGTAAATATCCTGTCGAGTCTGTACGGACCATGGCCGCTGTAGCTGCCAGAGCAGAATCACAATTCGATTATCAGGAGCAGTTCGATAAGCGCAGAGCACGTCAAAGCACCAACATTACGGAAGTGATTAGTCAGGGAGCGGTGAGTTCGTCCCTGGAACTGGATGCGAAAGCGATTATTACGTCGACTGCCAGCGGATTCACGGCACGTATGGTATCCAAATATCGTCCGAAGGCACCTATTATTGCGGTTACTCCGAATAACACGGTATTCGCTAAAATTTGCCTGTTATCCGGTGTGTTCCCGATCAAAGGGGATAAAGTAGCTACAACGGATGAAATGTTCGAATCCTCCATCCGTAACGCGCTGAATGCAGGTTATATCCATAAAGGGGATACTGTAGTTCTGTCGGCAGGTGTTCCAGTCGCTGAGGCAGGTACTACGAACTTGATCCGAGTATATCAAGTGTAAGTTAAAACAAAATATAGACAAGCCAAAAGGCGCTCATCCCATCGGGGAGCGCCTTTTTGACATGAATTCGGAAGCATCTCTGAGGGGGCATGGACTACGGCGTAAAGCGGGCCAAGTGTGTCACTGCTTACAGCCCGAACACACTTTTAGCAACGACCTGTGTCAATTCTGCCTTATGGGCTTCGTATTGCTCAGGCGTAATGCTCTTATTGGCCAGTCGTTGATCCAACTGCTCCGTTAACTGAGCTACCTGTAAATCAACAACAGCCTGTGCGTCCTGTTTATTGGATTGTGCAATATCTGCCAAGGTTTGACCGTTATATAACGCATCATACAATTGCTCATCCGAGGATGCGCCCAGTGTTTTCAAAAGTTCATCATCCTTGGAAGCTTCATTATCCTGTACCTGAGGGGCTCTCTCTGGAGCCAGTGTAGCAGCATTAGCCCGACTTCCCCAAGTAGAAGACTGCCCAATAGATAACGCCAGCAACAGTGTACAGATGACCATAATTCGTTTTCGATTCATAAGTGTAAATCTCCTTTGTGTTTCATTCAATTTCTGCCAGGGTGGAGTCTTATATGGATATCCAACGGGAGTAATGTTTATGCCTTTAGCCGATCCGGCTTATGTAGTTACCAGATTCTAATATACATCATACACACCCAATCTTAGCGCCAGCTTAATACTCGTTTAAAATAAACTAAAAGAGGAGGATGTAAACAGGTAACAGCAAAAAAATTTTACCGATGCTCGTAGGAGGGCTCGTACGATGGATGTGATCTATCCTTCGGTCCCTATTTTTTTCTTTGACCAGATTTTTCGTATCCCATGCATACAGAGCAGCAGGAGAGGCAGAAAAAGGCCCATAGATAAGGAAAAAGGTGTCCATATTTTTGCATCCCAGGATTGCTGGTATGGGACATTTGGGTATATGATCACCGACATGACGATCAGGATCATTCCGATAGGGAAGATCAGCGGACGATCATCTTTTAGATTAAAGATTTGGCTAATGGCTATCATAATCGATTGCATATACAGAGCCAGCCTGAAAAAGAGCGAAATAAACCACATAGCGGCCATGATCGCTTCAATACGCTGAAGAAAATTTCCAATGTTTATTTTTTGGGCTAATGAATAGCTCGGATACATACTTCTTGCTGTTAATTCATGGCCGAAAACCAAAACGGCCAATACAATGACCACAACCAAAATCAACCCGCCAATCAGTCCCCCTGTTAAAAAAGCCCTGCGCGCTTGATCGGGCTGATCGACAAACGGAAAAATCATGAGAAAAACAATATGGGTCAGAAACGCAATACTAATAAAGGACAAGGCGGCAGACCAAACAGGTCCGCCTCCCTTCTCCAGCATCGGTTGGGCGTTCTCCAGTTTGATATTGGATACGACTAAAATGACAAAAGCTGTATACAGCAAAATGAACAAGGGAAACAATAGTTCAGCAGACCGGGCTACCGTTTCCAGTCCCAGGCGCACGCCCATCAATACAATGAGCGCAAAGAGGATGTTGACCGCTTGCATCGGCGTTTCCGGCATCATTTGAGTAGTCAAAAAATTCCCCGAATCATACAACACCGCAGCAGGACCCCCCAGAAAAAACATAACCATAAACAGCAGAGCAACAGACTTCCCCAACCACTTGCCCAAAAGGGTCTCCATGATTTCAATCAGGGTCATCTGTGGATACAGGATGGTAATCGTGTTGTACAGCCATATCAACAGCAGCCCGGAGCCCACTCCGACGAGTGCTGCGATCCATGCATCCTGTTTAGCAGTGGCGGCCATAACGGAAGGGATGACGAGGATTGCAGTGCCGATTGTAAATAATATCGTTAAGATCAACAATTGCCGTGTGGAGATTTTAACTTGCTTAGGCACCATCTTCACCTCTATCTTCACGTTTATCATCCGGCTTGTTATTCTTCTTTGTCCCCAACCTTTTCAGGGCATGTATACTGAGCAGCAGTAAGGGAAGAAACAACCCGATTGATAGTGAATAAGGAACCCACGTCTTTGTATCATAGATTTGTTGATATGGGACATTGGGATACACGATGACGGACATGATGACTAAAATCATCCCGAGAGGAAGCACCAGTTGCCGGTCGTTTTTCAAACGAAAGATTTGGGCTATTGCTGTCACAGTAGTGTGCATGTACAGCGTGATTCTGAAAAAGAGTGAAATAAACCACATGGTAGCCATAATTGCTTCGATACGCTGTAAAAAATTGCCGATGCTAATTTTTTTGGCTAACGCATAGCTAGGATAAATATTTCTTGCCGTTAAATCAGGACCTAATACAAAAACTGCCAGTGCAACCACCACGACCAACATTAATCCGCCAATTAGGCTGCCTATGAAAAAAGCTTTACGGGTTTGATCGGAACGATTTACAGAAGCCGGGAAGATCATGAGCAGAATAATATGAGGTATAAACACAGTGCTAACAAAGGACAGGGCAGCAGGCCAAATAGGTCCCAATCCCGCCTCTAATACAGGTTGAATGTTTTCTAATTTAATATTGGACACCACTAAACCTGTAAAAGAAATATAAAGAAGAGTAAATAACGGAAACATCAGTTCGGCAGAACGGACCAGCACTTCCAGGCCCAGCCGAACAGCCAACAATATAATAAGCGCAAAAAGGATATTTACCGCTAGAATTGGTGTTTCTGGTATCATTTGAGTAGTCATAAAATTCCCTAAATAAAATAAAACGGGAGCGGGAGCATTGATGAAAAGTGTGGTGAAAAACAGAAGACCGACGGCTTTGCCTAACCATTTTCCGAGCAGGGTTTCCATAATCCCAATCAGAGTCATCTCTGGATACAGAGCTGCAATCTTGCTGTACAAATACAAGACAAGGAGCCCGGCCCCGACCCCGACGAGCGCGGCAATCCACGCATCTTGTTTGGCTACCAACGCCATGCCTGAAGGAATGATGAGGATTGCACTCCCGATCGTAAATAGAGCCGTTAATATCATAATTTGGCGTGCTGAGATTTTGATCTGTGCGGGCACCTATTTCACCTCGTCTTATTTTATTAGACCGATATGGGTCAGGAAATCACTGAAAGGTCTATATACCGCTGTTATCCAATCCAGAGGAGTTGGAATAAGCCAGTTTAATGCCTTGGCGCAGCAAATTCCGACGGCAAAAAGGAGAAGGATGGAGAATAACCAAAGCTCTTTTTTTAACCCCTTTTTCCACATGTAGGGGACCTCGATCAAGCTGATTGCAGCAGCGGTTAGTAATATGCCCAGAACTTTCACCATATGAGATAGCATCTTGGGAAACACCTTCTTTTGTAGGGTAAGGTTCTATACAGGAGCCAGATCCCCCGCCGTATCTGACAAGGGATTTACTCCTTAATATCATTCAAAAATGAGCTGCCAATCGTGCCCAAGCGCCGAATCTTGAAATTGACCTTGATATTTACGGGTAATTCTGCAAAGTGCTCATAATCCCAATTTTTTTTAATGGATTTCCAGGTTCTCGGGTCAGCGCGGTGAATGGCTTCACCGAATCCGAAAATGTCAGCTTTGTATGATTTTTGAGCTTTTCTGACAGCCATTTTCATAATCTCTTCTATCTTTTCTTCCTCTTTCTTCTCAATGTCATAAATCGTCCCCACCTGGGTCAGATCCAGGTCATTACACTCGACTTCTCCCACGTTGGCCTCAACCTGCATTTTTATATTGACCTGGGGCTCCCCCCTATAAACGTTCCCTTTTATAGTTGTTTGGGTACGAATGATTTCCGAAACGACTTTGCCGCCTCTGGGGCAAGCTACAAAGCCGACAGAGCTCTGCACTTTGCCGCGGATGAAATTGTAGCCTCTACTTTCAGTTTCATTTAACCACCCGATTAATCGATCTTTTCTAAATACAGCAAGTCCGGAATACTGTAATCGGGCGGATGGGGCGATCTCTTGCACATTGCCGCTTGTTTCTCCCGTTTCTTTATTGCCAACGATTCGGAGTCCTGTCAAGACAGGCTGCATTCCTTCACTGGTGAGTGCTGATACCAATTCATCCAAAGTTACTGTCGTACTGGGTGACCAGTTTTTTTGTGATGTTTCCAGAGAGGAGAAAAGGTCGTTTGCGGGAATCGGATCTAAAGGTGTCATAATTTTTAACGTATCCTCCGCACTAGTGCCCTTGGACACTACAATATAAAAATCGGTTCGGAACTGATGATATCTGGAGAGTAAATCTAAAGATTTCGCCATTCCTTCGGTGGCCATCGATTCACCGATTACACATATACGCAGATGAGAAAAATACATTCTCCGGGGGCTAATCGTTGTTATTTTTCGGATCGCTTCAAATATGGTATCCGCTTCTTCTGTATACAAGGTGGCTGGAGCACCACCGCCTGCTCCTTTTTTGGCCGATGCTTTTCCAGGGTCCACCACTTGGAGAGAGACCCGGAATTGATCTCCTTGTTTATCAATCCCCATACCAACGGCGATGGCAAGTTCATTCAACTCCCTGCGATTCCAACAGCCCGTCAGAAGTAAAACGAGTGCAAGAATCAGGCACAGAATCGCTATCTTCCGCTTCATGATTATCCACTCCTTTCCGACTGTTTCTCTTTTCTTTTATTCCCTTGATTTGCGAGGTGGAGCGCTGTTTCGACGTTTGACATTCTTCTGATCGACTAACCGTGGACGTGAAGTCATCATCCAGTGAGGAAACCGAAATATGGTGTCTTTGGTGTCCGTCGGTATTAGAGGTGCAAAAGGAGTCATATAGGGAACACCGAACGAACGAAGGCTGCACATATGCAGGACCAGGGCAATGCCTCCAACGATAATCCCGAACAGCCCAAAGGAAGCGGCAAGTCCCATCAAGGGGAACCGCAGCATACGAAAAGCGATGGACATATTATAGGCAGGGAGAACAAAGCTTGAAATCGCCGTAATCGATACGACAATAACCATTGCTGCAGATATGATGCCCGCCTCGACGGCAGCTTGCCCGATGACGAGTGTGCCTACGATAGAGACGGCTGCCCCGATGTACTTCGGCATACGAACTCCAGCTTCCCGCAATATTTCAAAAGTTAATTCCATCATGAGTGCTTCGATAAAGGCGGGGAAGGGAACGGCCTCCCGCTGTGCTGCCAGACCGATCAGCAGTGAGGTCGGCAGCATTTCCTGATGAAACGTAGTGATGGCAATATATAGGGACGGACCTAACAGGGAGATAAAAACTCCGGTGTAACGAAGAACCCGGATGAAGCTGCTGATGTCCGCACGCTGATAATAATCCTCCGCCGCATGCAGGAAGGAAACAAACAGCGCAGGTACGACAAGCACAAACGGGGTCCCATCCACCAGGATCGCGATTTTTCCTTCCAACAGCTCGGCGGCGATGACGTCTGGACGTTCGGAGTTATATACTGTTGGAAAAGGGGTGAAAGTTTCGTCCTGGATTAACTCCTCGATATAACCGCTTTCGAGAATGCCGTCTACATCAATGCGATTCAATCGCTCATGCACTTCCTCGACCAATTTAGGGTTCACGATCCCTTTGATATACATGACAGCGACTTCGGTCTGGGTTACACGACCGATTTGTTTGGTTTCCAGCCACAAATTCGGATCTTTAATCTTACGCCGAATCAATGCCGTATTCGTGCGCAGTGTCTCAGAAAATCCTTCCCGCGGCCCACGGACGACATTTTCCGAGGCAGGCTCGGTGACACCGCGATCCTTCCATCCACGTGCGCTGGCTACTATTCCCTGTGTCTCACCGTCAATCAAAATGACAGCATCCCCGGACAACAGCGCGTTATATAAGGTTTCAAAGTCGATAATCTCCCGGATGCTTCCAATGGTTAGGGCATAATCTTTCAATACTTGCATGACACTAGAGGAGTTCTGGAGCCTGCACTCTACGTCTCTGGACAAGCTACTATCCAGCATCATCGATTCCATAATGAAGTCGGAGACTATATTTTTGTCCGCCAAACCGTCCGTATAGAGAATTGCAATGAGCTGGTCACCATCTTTGCCGATACGAACTTCTCTTATGATGATGTCAGTGCTGTTACCGAGTGCTTGTCTGATTTGCTGAAGATTGCTTCCGATATTCGCACTGAGCTGCTCTCCTGAATGCTCAGACTTACTTTCGCTGTGCTGGACTGGCGGCTTTTTAACTTTGTTAGGGGGGATTCTTTTCCGAAAACGCATGAACGTTCTCCCTCTCTTTGAGGATACTTTTTAATCCAGTATGGACGCAGGGGTCTCCAGATAAACTTACTGCTGAAATTTCGATGGGGGAGAGGCGGATATGAAAAAAAACCTCTTTCACTTTTGTGAAAGAGGTTTTAACATCTACAACCATTACAATTTAGGGTTTTTCCCATACTTATTGTCGCCAGGCTGACTGTCTTGGCATGTGAATACAATCAAAATAATTGACCCTACCAGAGGAATCAGAGCGATTAGAATCCACCATCCGCTTCTGCCTGTATCATGCAGTCTACGGGCCAGGACGGCCAAGGATGGCAGCAGGACAGCCAAAGAATAAATGTAAGTCAATATCGGTGATAAGCCAACAAGACTATCGATCAGACTGATTACAAAGCTAACGATTACACTAAATAGGATAAACATCCAATACTCTGTACGTCTTGCTCTACCTTGGAATCCTACATAGTTTTTTAATGCATTTAAATACCATTGCATATATTTTTCACCTCCTTATAAAATCTAAACGGTTCTTTACAGTATCCGTAAAATTGTCCTTTTAGGTATATCGGCAGGAAACATATAAAATTTTACTTGTAAAATTATAACTTTAAACTAGAAATTTACGCAATACATTTATTAATGTTAATAATTCGATGAATAATTTATAAAAATATAAAATTACATATTGAATTTTCCATATCCATTGAATAATATAGAGGTACGGTTAACCGCTAGGTTTGAAACGTCCTTCTTAACAGAAGGTGCTTTTATTTTCAAATCAAGTGAAAGCGCTTTAATGATGAAAAAGGAGGGATGAGCAACATTAAATTCGAGGCTGAAGAAGTTAATACAAACATAATCCTGACCGCTTTCTCAATATTTTTTTATGTTATCAGGGATGTTCAAAACGAGAGGAGATTGATTTATGAAGCAATCATTTGTTCGTAAAGTAACAGCAGCTTCACTGGCAGGTGCGCTGTTGTTGCCTGCTTCTTTGGTAGGCGCCGAGCAAACACTCAATTCAGATACAGATGGAATTCAAAATGTGGGGCAAACTTCCCTTCAAGCTCAAGACCTAGAAAACTTTTCAATTCAAAGTAAAAAGGCTGTCTCTTTCAAGGAGACTTCCGTACATGATCCATCCATTCTGAAAGTGAAAGACACATTTTACATTTTCGGCTCACATCTAGCGGCTGCCAAGTCCAAAGACCTCATGAATTGGGATACGATTGCTACAGGAGTGGCGAATGGTAATGCATTGATTCCCAACGTCAAAGAAGAATTAAAGGAAGCACTGGATTGGGCACAGACAGACACCCTGTGGGCAGCTGATGTCATTCAACTGGCAGATGGCAAGTTCTATATGTATTATAACGCTTGCAAGGGTGACTCACCGCGTTCAGCAATGGGCCTAGCAGTTGCTGATAAAATTGAAGGGCCTTATAAGAATAAAGGCATTTTTCTAAAATCCGGCATGTGGGACCAACCGAGTGAGGATGGGACGATCTATGACGCAACCAAGCATCCAAATGCCGTAGACCCGGACACCTTTTATGATAAGAACGGCAAACTGTGGATGGTATATGGCTCCTACTCAGGAGGCATCTTCATTATGCAGATGGATGAAAAAACAGGGAGGCCGCTCCCTGGTCAAGGCTACGGTAAAAAGCTGACAGGCGGTAATCATGCTCGTATGGAAGGGCCGTACATACAATACAGTCCGCAAACGGACTACTATTACTTGTTCCTGTCCTATGGTGGATTGTCAGCGGATGGCGGATACAACTTGCGGGTGGCTCGGTCCAAAACACCGGATGGTCCTTTCTACGATGCTGAAGGCAATGATATGATCAAGGTCAAGGCGAATCCTGATAAACCACTTTTTGATGACGCTTCCATTGAACCATACGGTGTCAAACTGATAGGTAATTACCTGATTCCAAGAGAAATTGGTGATCCGGGTACTGGACTGGGTGCAGGTTATGTGTCACCCGGACACAACTCGGCTTATTATGATCCCAAGACGAAAAAGCATTTTGTCATTTTCCATTCCCGTTTCCCGGGGAGAGGCGAACAGTTTGAAGTGCGGGTACATGAAATGTTCATGAACGCTGACGGTTGGCCTGTGGTTGCTCCTTATCGTTATTCGGGAGATGAAGATTCACTGAAAAAGCTGTCAGAAAAGGATGTCCTCGGTCAATATTCGTATGTAAATCACGGGAAGGAAATTTCGGCAAATATTAAGCAAGCCGTTAACGTCAGTCTGGATAGTGGCGGCAAGCTGTCTGGTGGAGTGAACGGTACATGGAAGTTGGGGGCAGGCAATCAGCTGGAAATTACAGCAGAGGGCACGATGTACAAAGGTGTATTCCTGCGGCACCGTGATCCAGACACAGGTGCCAAGACGCTTGCTTTTACCGCGTTGTCCTCCAAGGGTGTTGCGGTATGGGGTTCGCTAAAGCCTGACCTGAAGGCCAGCAAAATTGTAGCTGCTGTGCAGAAGGATCTGAGCCTGGGCGATACGAGCAATGTTCTTTATAATCTGACGCTACCTACTCAAGCAGCACAAGATACCACTATTTCATGGGAATCCACCCACCCGGAGAATATTTCTGTGACAGGTGAAGTATACCGTCCAGAAGCCGGTTCTCAGCCAGTAACAGTTACATTGACAGCGACCATCAAAAAGGACAAAGCCACAGCCAAGAAAAACTTTACAGCCATTGTTCCCGGGCAGGCCCAAGGTCCTCAGCTCGCACGCTATTCGTGGAGTGAAGATCAAGGAACTTCGGTTGTCGACAGCACATACAATCAATTCAATGGTAAGACTTATGGTGGTGCTGCATGGGATAAAGACGGGAAGCTTGGCGGTGCGCTTGTCCTAAACGGTAAGGATGGTTACGTGCAACTACCAAATACAGTAACAGATGCGAAGGATTTTACCTTTTCCGCTTGGGTGAACTGGAAGGGCGGTGCAGCTTGGCAACGGATTTTTGACTTCGGCAACGGCCAAGCCCGGCATATGTTTCTTACCCCTTCCCAAGGAAACGGTGTGCTCCAGTTTACAATCCATGAGGGTACGGATCAAAGCTTGCTTTCCAAATCATCATTACCTCTAAACCAGTGGACGCATGTAGCGGTTACACTGAAAGGGAATACAGGAAAGCTGTATGTAAATGGTGAGGAAGTAGCCGTTAATGACAGCATTACCTTTAATCCCAATGAGTTGCTGACGAGCGAGGCTTATCTCGGCAAAAGCCGCTTTGCCGCCGATGCTTACTTCAATGGCAGCCTGGATGAAGTTCAAATGTATAACAAAGCGCTGACAGCAGAGGAAATTAAAGCACTGGCAGAATTGTAATTCAAAATGAGCAAATAAACGCAGGAGATGAGCTTTTAGTAAGAAGTTCGTCTCCTGCACAATGTTTTGTATATTTATTTCTTGATTGCTGGTATAATAGGAAGCAACTGCGGATATAATGTTTTAAGTAGGCGTTAATGACTCACTCCCGCCGAATGAACACAGCTTTGAAGCAGCAATAGAAGACATAAGCACTCTGCATAAATTAAATTCACCAGTGCTTGCGTTTTCAATACACTTATGGTAATATGAGTATATTGAAATTGTGACCTGAGATTCACATATTGTAGAGGGTTATTGTTTTAGGTTGAAATAACCTTGTGCAATATGTGAATTTTTATTTGTCAAAAATAAAGGTCATATAAATACATTTTGGAGGTAATTCCATGCAAACAGGTACAGTTAAATGGTTTAACGCAGAAAAAGGTTTCGGTTTCATCGAGGTTGAAGGTGGAAGCGACGTATTCGTACATTTCTCCGCAATCCAAGGCGAAGGTTTCAAATCTTTGGACGAAGGCCAACGCGTAGAATTCAACGTAGTTGAAGGAAACCGTGGACCACAAGCTGAGAACGTTGTAAAACTGTAATTTAAAATTACAGCCTACTTCAGATGCCCCGAACATAGCGTTTGGGGCATTTGTTTTTATCTGTTCACAAGACCGTTTTTGAACTGATTACATCTTATCGCTTTATAAATCATGAAGAAAGAGGGATGTTTATGTACAATTCACGGAAAAAGCCAATGGATGAGATTCCTGAGGAAATTACAACTGTCTGGAATTGCGCCAGCGATACATGTAACGGCTGGATGCGGGATAACTTCGCTTTTTCTGTCGAGCCGACATGCCCCATTTGCGGTTCTGCCATGGTGAAGGGCGAGAAAAAGCTGGCTGTTTTAAATAATACGAGCTTTAATCATACCAAACAATCCTAAACGGATAAATGTTTGTAGTGAAAGATGCCCCATAGCCATTAACGGCGCTGAGGCGTCTTTTTTGTTTTTTATAAATATGAATTATACATAAGAATGAACAGGTTTTCAATTATGGTGTGGAGGATGGGGCTAGTATGCTCAGTAAGATAGAATTAAATTCGGGTAGCGCTTCGTAAAATACACCGTGCCCGCTTCGTTCGAAAGGAATAAGCTTTGATCCGGCAATTCCTTTTTGAGTTTGGACAGCCAGGGGGAAAGGACAGACCCGATCCAGCTTGCCGTGTAGAATCCAAGTAGGCACGTGTATACATGGTAGGTCAGCGCGCAAATCAGAGTCACGCAGTGAATACAAAGTACAAGCCATGCTATGAACTGTAGCCGCGAAACCCTGATCACGTAACCAATCGCGTAAGCTCTGGCTAACGGGATTGGCAAACAACATCTCGCCAAAAGAAGTTACCAGTTGTGGACGATCTGTATAGGCTTGTTTGATGAGTTTATCTACCTCTGTGACAGGAGTACCGTAAGGGAAGTCGCTGGTTGGGGTGAATCGGGGCGTAGCTGCTCCGATCAAGATCAACTGATTGACGCCAAATCCCCGGTGCCTGCTCATGTAGCGTGTGACCACAGCTCCCCCCATCGAAAAACCGATCAGCCGTACCTGGTTTAACTGAAGCGCCTGCATAACAGCCAGCAGATCGTCCGCCAATCGATCATAATTGTATCCATGCCATGGTCGATCAGACTTGCCGAACCCCCTAAGATCAACCTGAATACAGCGATACCCGTAAGCAGGCAACAAGGCGGCCTGATATTCGTACATTCGGTGATCCAGCGGCCAGCCGTGAACCATCAGAACAGGGATGCCTTCTCCAATATCCTCGACATACAGCTTCACGCCGCGTTCCACCTCAATATAATATCCCATCGTGTTCACCCCTTTAGAAATCACGAAATTTCATTCTCTCTCACATATATGTAGCCAGGGCTTAGCTCATTCGAAAAAGGGATGAGACTGTCACGATATAAGCATATATTATGTTAAAAAATGTATGTCATCCTAGATAGGGATGGGATATAATTATGGAATGAAACAGCATCGGGAGAGTGGAACAATGACACCATCAAAAACATTAAAATGGATTACAGGCGGATTGGAGCTGTTTTTAGCTATTCCCGTTTTGGGCGGGCTGCTCGTCGTAAATTCCGCGTATACTATATTGTTCTTTATGCTGATTTTCCACATTGTTACGTTGGTGCTATCGGTGACGAATAGAGAGTCTTATTATGGATCTATTTTAGGGATCGTGACCTCGGTTATTGGATGGATTCCGATTGTGGGCTGGTTGATGCATTTGATCTCAGGCATATTTTTGATGATTACCGCAGCCCAGCAGCCGCGTGATCAGTATCGTAATCGCAATCCTTATGATGATTATCGCTACTAGGGGATGTGTGGCGATACAAAGATGAAAGATCCTGTTGAACAGGGTCTTTTTTTATTTATGAAATCTCCCCATGATTATGGTGTTGTAGTATTTGCCATCTGAAAGAACCTTATCGTTTTTTAATAACCCTTCGATCTCAAATCCATGTTTTTTATAGAGCTCAATGGCTTTATCATTCGTTTCCAAAACTTGTAGAGTTATTTTCTTGATGCCATTGGAGTCAGCCCAAGAAATAGATTTTTTTAAAAGATACGTCCCGATCCCATAACCCCAAAAATCCTTTAGTACGCATACGCCAAATTCAACTTTATGAGAGAATCTGCTCAGAACATGGCCCTCACATCTTGAAAAGCCGACGATTTTATCATGAACTACCGCAACTAAAAATAGGTTTCTGTTATTCTCTGTATCTGATTCAATGAGCTGTTCAAAACCGGATGTACTTATAAACGCTTCTCCCTTCTCTCTGTCTAAATTTTCAGTCTCTCCATCAATCAGCAAACGGATTTCAGACAAATTCTTCGCATCTTGAATCATGGCAGATCTGATCGTATAGCTCATTCCTCGTATATCAAATTCCTGTTTATTTATTTTCATTACATTCTCCTTATTATGAATTTTAGTGAAAAATGACCTCTGGATCATGTTAGTCTACCACATATTATCTTGTTTACATGACAAATAAGCCTGTCTCCTTATGTTGTATCGCAGCAGGGGACAGGCTTATTGATTTCTCTATCCGTACAGGGAAGCCGGATAGAGATTTATTATACATGGGTGGCTTTAGCTATTTCTGCTTAGCAGAGGCTTTAGCTGCATTGGTTTTAGCAGGAGCCTTGGCTGCATCTCCTTGGGCAGGAGCTTTACCTGCATCCGCTTTACCGCCATCTACTGGTGGTTTGGAGGGTTTTACGCCATTCACCATATCTGTCATCATTTTTTTTAGATTAGAGACACGTTGGTTATATTCAGTTGCTGTAATCTTGCCGTTTTGTTTTTCCGTAGCCAGTTTCGCTTTCATATCTGAAACCATCACATCAATAACGGAATTTACGCTCACGCCTTGTGCTTTGGCGATCGTAGCAAGGGATTTACCTGCTTTCAACTGTGTATCCAACTGACTGGAGGACAATTTCAATAATTTCAGGAGAGCTTTGTTCTCAGCATAGTTTCCTCCTGCCATTTTAGGGCCGTTAGCATCTCCGGGGTTACCCTTAGGTGCTTGTGCTTTGTCTGCAATGGGAGCCTTCTCAGGTGTAGTTGAAGCAGCATGGGCTGCGCTTGTGGAGTATAGTGCACCGCCTCCTAAAAATGCCAAGGCCATCGTTCCAGCCAAAATTGCTTTCTTGGTGCTCTTCATCTTCATTTTCCACCTTTCGGTTATGGTTTGTTTGGTACGTGATACATCATAAGGCATCAACTTGAATGCTATCTGAGTGCAAGCTGAGCATTTACTGAATGAAATTTGGAAGCATGACTAACATTTTAGTAAGATGGTACTTGTATTACGTGTATTAAGTGATATAATACACTACAGGCACGATAGATGCAGCCGATTAGGGGGAAACACCCATGGAAGAACAACGGGTTGGCTCGTTCCGGTTTTTAATTGACTTCAGTCAGCCATTATATGAGCAAATATTAAATCAAGTACGAAGCTCCATTGCTAAAGGGGAGATCGAAATGGGAAGCAAAATGCCATCTGTTCGTGATCTGGCGCAGGAACTACGCATGAATCCGAATACTGTGATGCGGGCGTATCAGGAGCTGGAGCGGGACGGATTGACTGAGAAGCGGCGCGGGTTAGGCACTTATGTTACTTCGTCCAGTGAACGGATTGCCAGCTTTAGGGAACAATTGGCTATAACGTATATAGATCAGTTTCTCGGACAGATGAGCAGCCTGGGGTTATCGTGGGAAGATGTACAGCAGTATATACGAAGCAAACAGGACGGAAATGACGAGGGAGGAGGCGAAGGGGCATGACGGAATCTATTGTGGTTGCGAGTCATCTGACGAAGCAATATGAAAGTAAAAAAGCGCTGGACCACTTGGATGTCGTCATTCCGGCGGGACGCATTGTAGGGGTGCTTGGACCCAATGGCTGTGGGAAGTCCAGCTTTTTTCGAGCAATCACCGGATTAATTCGGCCAGATGGGGGCGAGCTTCAGGTGTTGGGGCAAAAGCCGGGTTGGGAAACCAATCGTGGTATATCCTACCTGCCTGACCGGGCTCGCTGGTACCCCAATCATACGGTGCAGCAGACACTGGAGTGGGGGGAATCCTTTTTGCCTGGCTTCAATATAAAAGATGCTTATAAACTTGCTGATCATATGGACGTGGAGTTGGAGTTGAAAATGGCCGGGTTGAGTCGCGGACAGGAGGCACGTGTGCTACTGATTTTATGTCTGGCGCGTGAGGTTCCGCTCATGATCCTGGATGAACCGTTTGCGGGCATTGATGTCCTCTCCAGAGAGGCGATTGTGGCTGGGATTATTGATTATTTGGAGGGTCGCCAGCAGTCTATACTCATTAGCACGCATGATATTCAGGAAGTGGAAGGCTTGTTTGACTACACGGTCATGATGGACCGCGGACGGGTTATATGGTCTGGTGATTCGGACGATCTGCGTGCAGAGCATGGCTCGCTGAATCAGGTGTTCCGCAATTTGTACAAAAAGGAGTGGAAGGCGTGAATTCATCAGGGCTGTTCAAAGATTTGATACGCCATGAATTTCGAAATAAAGGAAGCTGGAGAAAGCAGAGCCGCAATCGACTACCGAGATCGTGGAGACTTGTGTATTTCTCATTATTTCTAATTGCGGCGTTCGTTATTTCCTTGTATTTCGCGCTTCATAACCAACTCGAATTGACAAGGCTGTGGTATGTCACCCTGGGTTTGCCGTACATGATCATTTTCATGGGTGTGGGAAGTCTGAGAAGAGAATGGGAGAATGACACCTACGGATGGTGGCTGACTCTGCCCTATCCGCGTATGTGGCTGATTAGCGCCAAATGGATTGCTGCTATTTTACAAGCCGTGGTCGTGACCTTGTCCCTGTTTGTGGTAGGTTCTCTGTACGCGCTGTTCATCTCATCCACCATCCAGCCTTATACGTTTGCGGATGCAGCGTCCTTTATTATAGCTGGATTGAACTGGTTTGTGATGATTATCGCCTTCACACCGTTGGTTATTGCGCTGGGTCTGCTGACGGCCAGTACCAAATACAGCACCTTGCGGCCGATTAGCCCGATACTCTGGATTCTTTTGATGGGTGGCGGGAGTGTCTTTTATTGGTCAGGCGATCAGGGGCTTTATGAGCAGTTTGACCATGTTCAAACAGGACAATGGTTTTCTTTTACCTGGCATTTCCCGATTGCGGTGTTGATCAGTTGGGTTGCTGCATATGTATTAATCCGCTTGAGCGCTTATCTACTGGAGAAAAAACTGTCGATTTAGGCTAGCGTATCTATAGGATCTATGAGGAAGGAGTTTCACCATGACGACGATATTTATATATGCATTGTTGGCTGTTTTGGTGGGGCTGATGATCTGGTTGAGAACCAAAAGACGAGGGGGGCCGGTAAAAGGAAACGGAATCCGGATTCTGCTCCCCTTGTTTATCGCATTCCCGCTTATGATGATGTCTGTGTACCAATTAATGCATATTCCCGGTCAAACGTATGCGCCCCCCGCCTTTTGGGAACTGCTGGTTGCCGGGCTATTAGGGGCTCTGTTTGGCTATGTTATTTTGCTGCATACGGCGTATGAAAGACGGGATGACGGTCGTATTTATCCCAAGCCGAACCAATATTTTAAATATATTATTATCGCTATTATCTTGATTCGCGTTGTTTTGACCCAGTACCTCAGTAGTCTGGGTACGACTGAAATTAGCATGCTGGCAATTACGATGGCGCTGGTGTATATCTCAATCTGGCGAATTGGAAGCTTTATCAAGTTTCGGAGAACGTTATCCGTATAACAATAGCAATGGGGTTAACAGCGGCTTACTATTCAAAAAGCGTTTATTCGCTTGATGATAGGAGCCGCTTTTTTTGAGTTTCGGCATTAGCAAATTATCATACATTGTTATTGCTCCCCATATCCTTTATTCTAAGGCTTGTGGCTTGCATTGTAGCAGTACAATTATAAATTTTTGAAAGGAGGGTTATTGAGGTTTCAAAAGATTTAAATGGGGTTTAAAGTTAGATAGGCGGGGAAAAGTTGCTTTTTGCGATTAGGTGTAACTATATAAGTTACATAAAAGAAAATTGTCTTCCATATTTTATTTTATAGGTTGAGAGGGGTTCACATTCATGAAAAAACATACGGTTACTGCTGCACTCGCTGGTTTGCTTGTTCTGTCTTCTGCTGTACCGGCTTTAGCAGCCGAGGTAAAACCTACTACGGGTATTCAGGTTTGGGTAGATGGCAAGAAGGAGGCTTACAAAATTGCGCCTATCGTGAGAAATAAGCAGGTCTTAATTCCCTTGAGACAATTGGCCTCCAGTTTGGGAATTCCAATGGATGCCAAGCATATTACGTTCAATACGGCGCGACAAAGCACGACTATCCGATATGATCAGGCGACGGTTGTACTGGTGTCAGGCAGTCCGGAAGCGCAAATCAACGGGATTAAGGTACCGCTATCCACCTCGACCCTATTGACCAAGCAAGGGGTAACTTATGTACCGGTTGATGTCGTCAAAGAAGCATGGGGCAAGCAAGTGATTTGGGACCCGGCTAGCCAAACGGTGCAAATCGGGGTGAGTAATAAGGATAAGGTCGTTGAAATCGTGAAAAGCTTTGAAACCGGAGATACGAAAGCGGCCGAGACCTGGATCAGCAAAGATCAGTACATTCAGCACAATCTGAGCTTTGCCAGCGGAAGAGATGCCTTGCTGCAAGGAATTAGCCAATTGAAGCAAGCTGGTACAAAGGTTGAAATCCATCGTGTGCTTCAGGATGGGAATTTTGTAGCTGTTCATTATAAAACGACAATTGCAGGTAAATCAAGCATTGTCTTTGATATTTTCCGCTTCGATAGCAATGGTAAAATCGTTGAGCATTGGGACAATATTCAGGACTCGGCTCCAGCTAATCCAAGCGGACGTACAATGATTGACGGAACAACACAGATCACGGATCTCAACCAAACTGAGACGAACAAAACACTGATCCGCAAGTTTGTGGATGATGTCCTGGTTGGCAAAAATCGTGCTGCATTGGAAAGCTACTATAACAGTGATCATTACATTCAGCATAACCCTCTTTTTGGTGACGGTGTATCCAATTTGAAGCAAGCATTTTCCGCAGCGGGAAGCCAAGGAGCTTCTTTTGGATATGGTCAGGTTCACATGGTTATTGGAGAAGGCAACTTCGTGTTGGTTGTGAGTGAATTGACATCATCTAAGGGAACTTCAGCCGCTGTCTATGATCTGTTCCGGGTAGAGAACGGTAAGGTAGCAGAACATTGGGACGTAGTTCAGGAGGTTCCAGCTAAAACAGAGTGGAAAAATACAAACGGTAAGTTTTAAAAAAAGTGAGTTTGGGGTATGGCCTGATTGGCACGCTTTCCCAACCGTCCTGTTCCTGTTAAAATGATGCAAACATATAACAGGGGGTTGAACGATGGAAGGCTTGAAGCAGCGTGTGGGCTGCCTGCATGCACATCACTCGAACATAGCCTATGTGGAACGAGCTTTTGCTTCTTATGAGGTGGAGCTGATACATTTTGTGGACCCTGGGCTTATGCGCCGGATCTCGTCAGACCCGCATTTTTCTGCGGACGATGCCAGTCGCAAGGTAGAAGAGCAACTAAGTTGGATTGCCCAAAGCGACATAGACGTTATTTTGATAACGTGCACGAATTATATCGTTTTGGCAGAAAAGGCTCAATTGACCATGTCTACACCAGTAATTGCGCTGGATGAGCCCTTTTTTCATGAGATATGCGATGATTTGCTGCCACGGACCTTGGTATTCACGAATCCGGCTACTGTAGAGGGAACGATGAAGCGTCTTTATCATACGGCTGCTCTGTTAGGCAAACCAGATATCTCTTCTTGGATGGAGATTAAGGTGGTGGAGGACGCTTTTCAACTGATTATGCAGGGACGTGAAGACGAGTATAAGGAATTGCTGGTCCGTTCGCTGTATGAGCTGAGGAAGGCTGATCCAAGCAGAGGTCTGGCTGTAGCACAGTTGTCTATGGTTGATGCTGCGTTACAGGTGGAGCTGGAGACGGGGGAAATGATTGGCAATCCCTTACGGTCGTTGACGAATTTAATTGAGGATTTATTAGGTTAAAAAAGTATAACTAAAAGAACTTCCAACCCGTGTTCTGGGACTATGGAAGTTCTTTTTTTGAGGCTGGCGAGCAGGTTACTTCTGCGTTGTTCATCACAGATTCTGTTGATCTGGGGTGATGAATGCTGCGCCTGCCGATTCTCTTTGGACAAGCGTAACGTATAAACGTTCATGCTCCACGTCTTCCCCCGCAATGATTTTGAGAACTTGTTCGGCAGCTACAGCGCCCCATTTACGTTTGGAATAGTCAATCGTTGTCAGACGGGGCTGAATATATTGCGCCAGCTCGATATTATCAAAGCCGACGATATGAATATCCTTGCCAATTGTCAGTTCTGATTGAGCCATTCGATTGTAAAAGCCCACTGCCATTTCATCATTGAGACAAAATACGGCTACAGGTTCCGAACCCGGGCCATCTTGTTGCCGCAAAATGATTTCAGCCGCCTGTTCGCCACCCGATTTCTCAAAATCGCCGTCAATTTCGATCATTTCAGCGACGCCGCTACGCTCAATGGTCTGCTTGACCGCCTGCATCCGTTGCCATGAATCGTAAGAACCTTCTGGTCCGGTAACCACATATAGCTTACGGTGTCCCAATTCCAATAAATGTTCGATTGCGAGAGCGGCGCCCGCTTTGTTATCCAGCAGCACCTGGTTAATGTTAGGATGATTCAGTTCACGGTCCAATACGACAATTTTATGTCCTCGCTCGGCATAGTTCAGTAGCTCCTGACTTTCAAACGTCTGATCCAGCACAATGGCGCCGTCGATCATGCGTTCCGGCAGCATTCGGTGAGATTGCTTACCGCTGCATACGATGAGATCATAACCCTTGCGGTTCAAAATTTCCTTGATGCCGTACAGTAAATCTCCATAAACGTCTCCACGAAAATCAGTCAGGAAAACGCCAATAATTTTGGTCTGCCTTTTCTTGAGATTACGTGCGGCGGCATTGGGCACATAGTTAAGCTCTTTGGCAATCGCTAAAATACGTGCGCAAGTTTCTTCTGTTACCTTATCGCTACCATTCAAGGCATATGAAACGGTAGATATGGAAACGCCCGCCTGTTTGGCGATATCTTTAATGCTGACCACATCGTCACCTCCTTGTCGTCCGTCTTATAATTGCTATTGTATATTCATTATTAACCACATATCTATTCCAAATGTCGTAGTTCTACACATAAGCAGCAAAGGGCGATCCCGCAAGATCGCCATCCCTTTGTTGCCTATACCAGATTTAGCATCAAAAACTCTTTATAAAATAATCTCCAGACGGTGTACACCGTCATGTTCTGCTAAGGCCTGCTCGAAAATCTCACGTTTGATGCGCAAGGCACCAGAGCGGTAGCGATTATCATCGGCTGGCACGCTTTCCAGTGGTGTCCCGTTCAATACTGCACGGCCTTGCTCACTACCAGTACGCTCTTGCAGCATGCGGTAGACGAAGGTAATTGGTTTTCCTGCAAAGGAAAATTCAAATTCCAATCCGTCGAGATGATCCGGCAGCACAGGGTCCAGGATCAGGTCTTCGCCCGATTGACGAATACCAAGGACATTCGATATGAGCTGATTCATGTAGATTCCCGGACCGCTGGAATAGATTCTCCAGCCGCCTTTGACGGGTATGGCTCCTTCACGCAGTTCACCAAACCGTTCCTGGGCTTCATAGCGGGTGTTAAATTTACCGTCCGAGCTACTGAAATAGGCGTTGCTTTGGCGCCATTCGGCATTCGGTACGGACGCACGGATGCCGACCGGATTGATGAGCTTCAAGCTGTGCCAAGCGTCATCCTTGCGTCCCAACTTGGCCATCGCTTCCGCAAAGCGGATATGGGCATGCACATATTGCAGCCCGACCTCACGTCCAAAGTTGGCCGCTTGCTCTGCACGCTTGAAGTGCGAGCTCACACCGCCATCATACTGTGCAGGGCGGTTCATCAAACGCACACCATCCGGGCAGAGGAACTGCTCACGGATGAGCTGCTCATGAGCCAATGCTTGTTCAGGCGTGAGCAGCTGGCTGATCATGCTGCGTGTCATTGGCAGCAACCGATAATGGATTCCTGTCTCGGTGTCAGACGGATGGAGCATCAGCTTAGGTTGGCCGGGCTCTTCCATATACACGAAGCCCGGAATAATTCCGCTCTCCAGCATGTAGCGGTTAAAGTCTTTACGGATGCCATTAGCCATTTGATGTAGATCTTGTGCAATCTTGTCGGCTTCGCTTACTACACCCGCGGGGGCCTGCTCCAAAGCAGCAGCAAAGTTACTAATAACTTGGTAGGTGAGTGCAACCGTCCAGCTGCTCGCCATGTATTGCTTCAGCTGAGCATTGGCTGGCTGGAGGGTATCATCCCAATCGCCGTCGCCATAGGCCGACAAATACGTATCATGAAGGAAATTCTCCCGAATATATTCGATTTCCTTCAGGGCATGTTCCATGAGAGTCGCGGTCTGCTTGGTATAATCGAAAGTATGCCGATGGGTGTAAGGTACATTTTCTCCCAGAATACTGTAATCACGGGTAGCGGTCAAATAGTCGCCCAGTACCTTGAGCGGCCAGACGATAATATCCCCATGGCTTTCTTCTTGCTGCACGTGAGTATAGTTGTCAAACATAAACCATTGCGGCCAGTTTCCGCTGTCCTCGTACTGATGGCTGAAAACAGTCAGCAGAATGGAACGAACCTCGTCGAACTTTTGCGTAGCTGAGAAATATTCCACAGGCCCCTGACACACATCACGTGTTCCCCAGGCTGCACCGCCGTATTGCTCCAGACCGTGAGGCACAGAGTAGTGAACGAGCATATTGTGGGTGTACCACCAAGCCACTGCGTTCACACGGAATAGCTCACTCGTTTCATGTTGACCCAGCGACAGATGGAAACCGTTCATAAGCTCGGCAAAATATTCCCGATAGCGCTCGCGCTCATCTTCAAAGGAAGCGTGACGCTCTTTGTGCGCTGATTCTTGCCCGGCTGAAAGCCCATTCAGCCAACCCTGCACGGTGCAGGTCCATTCGCTGCTGTCACCCAGCTCCAGCACGACTAGGGACGCATCAGCGGAAGCTGTACCCTGTAGCAGTACGTGAGCGTCGCTCACCTGCTGTAATGGAGCGCCCTCGACGTGCATTCGGTACAGCAGGTCTGGATAGGCTTCGGCACTCAGGGAAGCAGAGTCTGCCCGGAAGAGCAGGGCGTCACCTTCATGTTCCATATGAAACGGAAGCTCATATTCGTTCACATGCATAGACATTTGCTGAGTGATGAGGAACGGATAGGTTTTGCCGCTTGCCGCACGCATATGAAGCCGTACTTCTGGGCTATCAGCATTCGTATGGTTTGTAATAATGAATGTATCGTCAGCCGTTTTGTAGTACCAGCGCACATAATTAAAGCCAATCTCGAACAGGGAAGGCATCGTGAGCAGGCGGTATTTCCCTTGGATTCCGACATAGATACGCTGACCGGATGTCTTGGGAATATTGAGCGCATTACGCGCGTTGGTGATCATTTTGTTGAAGTTTGTATTGCCGATCACGAGCTGGGAATTGAACACCCCGTACATATAGGAGGTGGTTGTAATGGTTTCTTCCTTGCCTCCTGAGTAATGCCCGCCCATTAAAATGTGCCCATGGGGACGCTCTACACGAAGCTCTTTGGATTTGAGTACGACATGCTCATAGCTGTCCGTGAAAAAGGAAAGTAGTTCATCGCCATCCCGTTCTTCTTCCTGCCGTTTCGGGAAAAGTTGATTCACTTCGGCAGCGGTTAAGTCCAGCGTGCGCAGCGGCTCACCGATGGTTTGAGCTGGAGCCACACGCCCTGCCTGAAGATCACTTGCCGCGTGTGCCGGTATACTGGTCTCGGAAGCGTCCGCTAGAACGGTAGCTACTTCGTCACGTGCCTTTGTCACCAGCTCCTGATACTCCAGCTTTGTCACTGCGGCTGGATGATTGGGCTGGAACAGACCGTAAAAAGTAAAGCGAGCTTCCCCTGCAAGTTTCACCCGCTCAGATTGCAACGCGGTATAGGCGAATTCGTATTGGTACACTTCATTGGCGAGCGAGTCACGATGGAGTGCTTCCGGCTCATTCGTTTCTTTGTACGAAAGTCCAAAGAACTGAAATCCGTCAGTCGAGTAACCAACAGTGCGGGTTAACGAGCCTTGTTGAATGTATGGGAACGCCTGACTTTGAGGCTGGTTTTGACGTGAGCAAACGGTGTAGCCTCTTTGTTCATCATGGTAGACGGTGTGGTCAATATATTGAGACAAATAAGCTTCATTACTGCGCACAGCGGCGGTATCGGCAATGCCAATATCCTGACCGTACACGACATCTGCTTCCACGTCATCGCCCTGTAGGGTTACATCCCAGAACCATACTCCCAGGCGGCTTAGCGTGAAGGTCACCTGATAGCCTACACCAGCGGTGAAACCCTCCCAAATAATCTGCTGATCCGTTTGTCGGATGACTCCCGGTGAGCGAATTCCAAGCAGGGGAGTGATACTTACACCGGACGGACGGTACAATCTCAAGTACAGATTGTTCAAGGAACCGTCGACTGAATTGGTCAACAGTTGGTTGATCATCGTTGAGCCGTGGGCGATCTTATACACATCACCGCTGCTCAAGAAGGTAAAAGACAGGTCGCCAGCTCGCAGCAAAATATTTTGATCCAGACTTGTATTCATCAAAGGGAACGCCTCACTTTCCTGTTTATTTCATTAACCGAAAACGGCTTTCACTAGTATCTCGGCTGTTAGGTCCTGTAAAGACGGCAAATTCACCGCTGTCACTACTGAAGCTCAAATCTGCATGATGATAGCGCAGCTGAGGCTCGGTCAATGCAAATTCAACTTCCCGGCTTTCTCCTGGGGCAAGAAGGACTTTGCAGAAATCTTTCAGTTCTTTCATTGGACGAACCGTATCACCGCTGATATCACGAACATAGAACTGGACGGTTTCCTCGACCGGACGTGTTCCTGTGTTCGTTACCTGCACTTTAATGGTCAGTTCCTGACCAGGTATAAGGGTATCGCCGGAAAGCTGTACGCTGTCATAGGCTACATCGGTGTAACTCAGTCCATAGCCGAACGGGAATAAAGGTTCGTTTGGTACGTCTAGATATTGGGACACGTAGCGTTCTTTTGTATTCGGATCTAACTGCGGGCGTCCCGTATTAAAATGATTGTAGTACACGGGCACCTGTCCGACCGATTGCGGGAATGACATGGTCAGGCGACCCGTAGGTTCGGCATCACCGTACAACAATTCGGCAATCGCCGCGCCGCCTTCACCACCAGGGAACCAGGCTTCCAATACGGCGTCTGCTTCTTCAATGACACCGTGCAGATCCAACGGACGACCATTAAATAATACGGCTACCATAGGCTTGTTCAGCGTCTTCAGGCGCTTCACTAGTTCCAACTGGGCTTGTGGCAGGCGAATATTGGAACGGCTGCCTGCTTCACCACTCATATCGGAGCGCTCACCAAGCGCCAACACGATAACCTCTGCTTGGCTGGCTGCTTGCAGAGCTTCCGCATATTGCTCCTCAGTTATATCGTCGATAGAGCAACCTGCCGCAACCGTGAGCAGCGAGGAGGATATTTTCGATTGGAATCCGTCAACAACGCGAATAGCTTCCTCCTGTGAACCACTCCACGACCAAGAGCCCAGGATATCACCGCTCTCTGCAAAAGGTCCGATCAACGCAATATGTTGATTGCGATTCAATGGAAGAACGGAATCATTTTTGAGCAACACGCAAGATTTAATAGCTAATTCTTTGGCAACCGTACGGTGAGCTTCGCAGAACACAACTTCACGTTCACGCTCAGGGTCTGCGCCGCGTAGCGGATTTTCGAACAAGCCCAGCTTTTGCTTGAGCTTCAATATACGCATCACGGCTTCATCAATGAGCGCTTCATCCAGTTGTCCGCTGCGAACCAGCTCAGGCAGATGCCCGTTATAGCAGGAGGTCATCATTTCAATATCTACGCCAGCCAGCAGTGCTTTCTTCGCTGCCTCGCGCTCATCCTCGGCGATGCCGTGAGGGATAAGCTCCTTGATGGCGGCCCAATCCGAGATGAGCACACCATCAAAGCCCCATTCATCACGAAGCAAATCACGCATCAGGCGCTTATTGCCCGTTGCGGCTACGCCTTCTACGGTATTGAAGGACGTCATCACCATTTCGCAGCCTTCATCTAAAGCAGCTTTGTAGGAGGGGAGATAATACTCTCGCAGCTGCCAGGCGGATACATCTACAGTGTTGTAATCCCGTCCGCCTTCGCCAGCTCCATATGCGGCAAAATGCTTCACGCATGCGGCCACCCGGTCGGTATCGTTCGTCAGATCTTTACCCTGAAACCCGCGCACAAACGCACGAGCAAATTCGCTGTTGAGGTAAGGGTCTTCCCCTGTAGATTCCATCACACGGCCCCAGCGCGGGTCACGCACCAGATCGACCATAGGAGCGAATGTGACGTGAACACCGGATACAGCCGCCTCGCGGGCTGCAATGGTAGCGCTCTCTTCTGCAAGTTGCATATCCCATGAGCAACCAATGGCCAGCGGGATAGGGAAAATCGTTTTGAAGCCGTGTACAATATCTGCCATAATTAAAAGCGGAATACCCAGACGATTTTTACTCAAATGAGCCTGCTGAACACGAATCGCTTCCTTGGCCCCTGCGATACCAAGCACGGAACCGACGTTATGGACATTTTCCTCTGTGATGCCGAGAGAAGCCATGGGGCCAGTAATTTGACTATCCGTTCCCGCTTCTTCAAAGAAGGCACCCACAAGCTGTAGCAGTTGATCGACTTTTTCTTCAAGCGTCATGTTTTCTAAATAGGAATTCAGTTGTTGTTCCATCATAATCCTCCATAAGCTGTATTGTTGGTGGACAGCTCTTTTTTTTCAGATTCATGAGATTTTTTGGATAAAATTGATTCAAAAAAGTGCTGAACAGGCTAATAGCTAGTATAGAAGCATAATATTCTGTCGTATTATTAATCGAAACGTTTCTATTGTTGAACTCAGTTGGATTATATACGCTTTCAAATGGAGAGTCAAATCCAATTCAGGGGGTTTTCATAGGCTAAATAACGTAATAAAGATGATATAAACGAAAAAAAAGTCGGGATTCTGAGCGAATAAAATATAATATTCCTATTGAATACGGTTTCAATTTGTTCTATAATGACTATCGAAACGTTTCTATTGACGGGTATGGTCCTTGTGCTTTGAACATAAGTGTTATAGCGGTATGCTTTAATCGCTATGTATTTACATGCATCAGGATTTTGCAAGATTCGATTCCAGTCGCTCCAAAATGCAATATATAGATGAACGAGACCATTTCGTTCTATATATTGTTCATTGGAAGTCGCTAATTGTATTTTCGCAAAATCCTCGTATTTGAATCCGTTATCATATTGCATGATCGGTAAACCGATCATCTCGGGAGGAATTCGTATGATGAAAAGAACGTTGGGGATCATTTTGGCAAGCACCTTATTACTGGGGGGCGCGCTGGTAGGTTGTTCGTCCAAGGATGATTCGTCCGGTAAAGATGCGAACGGCAAGACGACCATCACCATGTGGGGCATGGGAGCGGAAGGAAAGCTGCTGCCTGAAATTGTAAAAGATTTTGAGAAAGAAAATCCAGATATTCACGTCGATGTACAGGCGTTACCTTGGGATAACGCTCACGATAAATTGCTAACGGCTGTTGCCTCGAAGTCTGGTCCGGATGTGGTCCAATTGGGCACGTCATGGGTACCGGAGCTTGCGTCTGCGGGTGCATTGACGGATATTACCCCTTATATCAGCAAGTATCCTGAACTGGAATCGAAGAATTTCTTCGAGGGTGCTGTAGGTACGACAAAATTTGAAGGGAAACCGGTCGGTGTGCCTTGGTACACTGAAACGAGAGTTTTGTTCTATCGTTCCGACCTACTGAAACAAGTCGGATATAATGAAGCACCTAAAACGTGGGAAGAGCTTTCCGATGCTGCCCAAAAGCTGGCGGCTCGGGGCAAAGGCAAATATGGTATCTCCTTTAGTGCAAAGGAGCAGTCTATGGGCTTTATGTTTGCTCTCCAGAACGGTTCCAAACTGGTTGACGAGCAGGGCAATCCGTTGTTCAACCAACCACCGTTTGTAGATGCTGTGAAGTATTTGAATACTTTTTTCCAAAACGGCTCTAACGCAGTGGATATTGGAATTGACTCTGTTCAAGGTTTACAAGGTGATGGTATCGTTCCAATGTTTATCAGCGGTCCTTTTATGATTAAAGAAATCAAGAGCAAGGCACCAGAACTGGAAGGTAAATGGAATATAGCGGAGCTTCCTGGCAAAGTAAACAACCTGTCCGTTTTGGGTGGAGCGAACCTTTCAATTATGCAATTCAGCAAGCACCCAGAGGAGTCGGCCAAATTCATGGCTTACATGAGTAAACCAGAAACGCAGCTGAAATGGATGGAACTGTCCAGTAACTTGCCTGCGGCTACTAAATCGTGGGAAGACGCCAAGCTTAAGAGTGATCCGATGCTTCAAACGATTCGTAAACAGCTGGATCATTCCGCAGCATTACCGCAACTGGCAGCATGGGAAGAGGTTTCTCAACAATTCATCAAGAGCTTTGAGCGTGTTTACCGTGGTCAAGCCGACGTACAGAAGGAAATGGATGACTTTAATCAGCAGGCTGCAAGTATTATGAAAAAATAATGATCCATATCCGCCATTGTCAAAGGGAGTGAAGGCATGAAAGGAAGCTCGCAGAAGCTTGCGCCATACTTGTTTATCGGTCCCTCCATCATCCTGTTGACGCTGTTTTCGCTGTTGCCGATTCTACTGGCGCTCGTAATCAGCTTCACGGATATGGATCTGTCAGGACTCGTTAATTATGAAAGTATTCGCTTTATAGGATTGGAAAATTACACGAACGTGCTTTTGGACCCTTCCTTTATAAAGTCCCTTGGTAATACCCTGTTCTTCGTCATCATCGGTGTTCCGTTGGTGCTGATATTTTCGCTTAGCATCGCGATTCTGATTAACATGGGTAAATCACGTGCTTTCAAAGTATTCCGCGTTGTGTTCTATCTACCGTCCGTAACGAATGTGGTTGCGGTCGCAGTCGTTTGGAGCTATCTATATAATCCGACGCTTGGATTATTCAACTATGTACTTGGTTTAATGAATTTAGGTCCCGTCCCATGGCTGACCGATCCAACAGTAGCGAAGGTTTCGTTGATTGTGTTGGCAGTTTGGCGGGGCATCGGCTTAAACATGATTATTTTTATTGCGGCTATTAAAGGGATTCCGGGTTCTTATTATGAAGCGGCTCAGCTTGACGGTGCCAATACATGGCAGCAAATTCGTTATATTACGCTTCCGCAGCTTCGTTACGCTATTTTCTTCGTGTCCATCACGACGATGATTGGCTGGCTGCAATTTTTCGAGGAACCGTTTGTCATGACTAAAGGGAAACCGCTCGATGGCACGCTGACAGCATCCCTGTTCATTTACAATAACGGCTTCCAATTTAGTAAATTCGGGTATGCCGCGGCGGGATCGTTCATTCTGTTCTTCGCGATCATCGCGGTGACGCTGATTCAGTTCCGTTTGCAAAATAAAGCGGAGTCCTGATAGAGAGAGGTGATGAACGTGAAAACAGCTGTTCAGCAAGCCCGCGCCAATACGCGCAGTGGTGAAAAAACATTTCAATGGTTCGTGGCGATTCTCCTGACCGTGGGAGGTCTGTTGATGGTGCTGCCTTTTGCGTGGATGATATTATCCTCCTTTAAGACAGAGGGTGAGGTAACCAAAATTCCTCCGACCATCTGGCCGCAGCATTTTACACTGGATAATTTTAAATTACTATTCGATAGCATGGCTTTTGGAACCTATCTGACGAATACGCTGATCATTGTTTTAGCTTCCTTCTTCGGATTATTCCTGAATGCCATGGCAGGTTATGGCTTTGCCAAATTCCAATTTAAAGGCAAAGGGTTTCTATTCTACCTGGTACTGGCAACGATGATGATTCCAGGTCAAGTGACGATGATTCCCGTCTACTTGATCCTGAACCAGATGGGATTGACCAATTCCATGCTGGGGATTGTCCTTCCTGGATTGGTAGGCGCGTTCGCGATCTTCCTGTTCCGGCAGTTTATGTCCGATATCCCGGAAGAATTGCTGGAGGCGACACGTCTCGATGGAGCAGGGGAGTTCCGTACTTTTCTGCAAATCGTATTGCCTATCTCGACACCAATTCTGGCAGTACAGGCCATTTTAACCTTTATTGGTGGATGGAATAGCTTCCTGTGGCCGCTCATTATTGCGAACGATGAGAAGCTGTACACCTTGTCCGTCGGGCTGTCACTGCTCAAGGGGCAGAACGAAAGTCAATTTGCTCTTCAAATGGCAGGCTCGACCTTCATGGTCGTTCCGATCATGATTATCTTCATTGTTTTCCAAAAGTATATTATTGAGAACTACACGATTTCGGGGATTAAGTAATAGTGTAGTATGAATACAAGTCATAGTCACAAGAACGAACAGCGGAGCTTCTCTTTGGGAGAGGGGCTCCGCTGTTTTTGCTGTACATAGATATATTTATATATGAGTTAGACAATATTGATGGGACAATGTACGAAGTTTTCTTTTCAGTCTATAGATTCGAGTCGTTGTAGCCGTAACCGAAATATTATATTTGGTAGCGAGCAAGGGCACAGACAGTTGTCGACAAAAGTAGTCTTCATAGAGTGTATATTCATTGTTGGAAAGCTGCATTAGAATATTAACGATAACCGTATCCACATCTCCCAATCTACGATTTTCCCACTCCTCCTCTACCGAATTTGAAAAACTACAGATTTTCTCACATTCAAGCGTAGTTTCATGCTTTTTTTGTGTATAGTAGCACCTAAATGATTTATATATAAGATTTTTAGCCGTAAGGTACAGCCAACCCTTTACATTGGGGTGATGTTTGAGCTTGAGCAATTGCTGTCTTGCCGCTACAAAAGTATCTTGTGTACATTCTTCTGCCATAAATGTAAAGCAAGACTGATTCTTGATTAAATGCATACAGAAACGATATACCTCACTCAGATAAAGTTCACAAATTTTTCTGTAAAAGCATCTGGAACTACCTCTGCACTGATCCTCTTTGCAACAGTCGATAACCATCGTAGTCGGCATTGTTCAAGCCCCCTTTGGACGGATAAAAAATAAATGATTTTTGTATGTGCCAATCATATACATTAATTCCAATTTTCAAGAATGACATAAATCATATTTAATCTCGTAAATGTGGAATTACTAGAACAGTTAAAAGATATTTTAAAGTGATTTTGATTCTGATACGGAATTAGTTAATAGGGGGAGAGGGTGCACCTGGTGAAAGGGGGGGAAGGATGAAAGAATCCATAGTATATAAACGTTTGGCAGCAACATTTAGACCTTATCTGAAGACGGTCACTATCATTTTGATATGTCTCATCCTATCAGCGGGCTTGAATATATTATTGCCTTTAACAAGCAAGATTATTGTGGATCAAGGTCTCCTGAAAGGGAATATGCAGGCTGTAATCCTGTACACTTCTGCTGCGTTTTTAATCGTTTGCTTGGATAAGCTGCTGAATGTGTGTAAAGAAACCTTTCGGGCAGGCTTAAGCGCACAGGTTACCTTTTCATTATTTGAAAAGGCGTATCTGCATCTGACAAGAGTACGAATGAGTTATTTTAACCGAACCAATGAAGCGGAGCTGCTGAACCAAATTGGCACGGATGTAGGCAATGTATCGAGGATCACAGATAGTGGAGTATTTTTTGTCATTATGCAGGCGTTCAGCATGATTGGTGGTTTATGTGGTTTGCTGCTCATTAACTGGAAAATGACTGTAATCGTGCTGTGCTTTTTACCCATCAAATATGTTGTGGTGAAGTATTTTGTGAAGCGTAGAAAAAAACTGGTGGGGGATTTAATTGAAGGCAGTAGTGATTTTGCTCAGTGGTTTGGGGAATCTGTCGGGGGCATGAAGGAGCAGCGAATGTTTGGTCTTATTCCACATAAGCATCAGCAGTTCTCATCCAAGCAGCGTCGAATTGTAGAATCAGAACGAAAATTATCACTTCTGGACGCCTGGAATATCGCTTCGGAATCTATTTTAATTCAGCTTCTAATGATGTTTTTGTACGTTGTGGGTGCTAATCTTATTTTTCGTTTACAGCTTACTGTAGGTGGGATTTTTGCCTTTGTTTCTTACAGTGCTTATGTTACCACTCCTGTTTTCGCTATTTTAAACATTGGCTACATGCTGGCTGAAGTCGTTCCCTCCGCCATTCGATATTATCAGTTCTTGGATTGGGCAGAGGAAGAAACATCTAATTCAGTCACTCCAGCGTCTTTACTAACTGAGCCGCCATTCGAAGATCACATTGCATTTCATAATGTTTCTTTTTCCTATACCAAGGACGAACCCGTACTGCCCCACGTGAGCTTTAGGATTGCCCGAGGGGAAAAAGTAGCTATCATTGGAGCAAATGGGGCAGGGAAGTCTACGTTGCTGGATCTGATTATGAGATTCAGCCAGCCTGATCAAGGGATAATCACTTATGACGGCATTGACATCCAAAGCTATGAGATAGATGAGTATCGAAGTCAAATAGCTTTGGTCAGTCAGCAGGTGTATTTATTTGATACTACTATTTTTGGCAATATCCGCATAGGCACAGAAGTCACTAATGATGCAATAGAGGCCATTATCGCGGAGGTTGGTCTGGAAGAATTGGTTCAGAACTCGGCAGATGACTTCCCTATAGGCTCGAATGGCTCCAGATTGTCGGGTGGGCAAAGACAGAAAATTGCTATGGCCCGGGCATTGATCAGGGAAGCGCCATTGTTTATTCTCGACGAGGTGACCTCCAATCTAGACACAGCAGCTAGGCTAAATGTTCAGCAATTGTTGAAGACCCGGTTGCGTGAAAAGACCGTAATCATCGTTACACATCGCAGCGAGATACTAGCGCATGTTGATAGAGTTATTTTGTTGGAGAACGGCGAACCAGCCCAAATAGGATCACACTCCCATTTTATGACCTGTCATGCAGAATACAGAGGATGGGTATTAGGGGAAGAAGAGGTCCCCATAAAATGATGAAAAAAACAAACGCTTTCATAGTGTGATTTAACACCATGTACGGAATTAGTATAGGTGAACACCTTTTTAAATCATATCATGAATGGGAGGAGTAGTTTAACATGCGTAAGCTTGTGAAAAGAAGCACGAATGTAGGCGACACGATTGAGGCATTTGGCTGTGGTTGTTCCTGTTATTGTCCTTGCTCCTGTTATTGCGCAGGCAGTTTGACTCGAAGCTCCAATACTCAGCGTGAAAGTGACGGTTCTTATCGCAGAGATAACGGAACTGGAATTGGTAATTATTAAGCTTGTATCTGTATGGAGGAGCCTGGGCATTCCAGGCTTCTGTCCACATCAAAACAGAGTAGGTGTGAATCATGAACATGTGCCAACCCTTTATATACACATTTCAGACGAGACTCCACCATTATGTATATGATGTAAATACCAATTTAATTTTGAGGATTAAAGAGGAGGCTTACCATTTCCTGAATTCGCATTCCAGCTTCGACCTGGATCAGATGGAGGCTACACCGGAATTGCAGCACTATATCCGTGACTTGTTGGATAACGGATTTTTATCTTCACAGCGTCCGCAGATTATGAATCATCCCAAGACAAAGCACCTGGAGCATATGCTTCAGCATCAGCTGAAGACCCTCACCTTACAGGTAACTCAAAATTGCAATCTTAGATGCTCTTACTGCGTTTATTCAGGAGGATATGACAATCGAGGTCATACCAGTCTGATGATGGATTTTGAGACAGCGCGCAAGTGTATTGATTTTGTCATTGATAGGTCAGTAGACAGTGACCGTTTGGATTTTGGTTTTTATGGGGGAGAGCCGCTTATTAATTTTCCGTTGGTCAAGAAGTGTGTGGAATATATCAAGGAGCAGGTAGCGTATAGAGATGTAGGCTTTCATTTGACGACCAATGGTACGCTGCTTAATGACGATATTTTGGCCTTTCTGGATGAACATCGTTTTGTGCTTACGATCAGTCTGGACGGAGATCAAGAGAATCATGACAGAAACAGACGATTTGCTGTTAACGGGCGGGGCACCTTCGATACGATTATTGCCAATGTGGATAAAATTAAGAGAAATTACCCGGACCTCTTTGAATGGATTAATTTTAATGTGGTGCTGGATACCCGTAATGATTTTGGTTGTATCAATGATTTTTATACGAATTATGAAACCTTCGAAAGCCTGTACAGTGTAAGGTCGTCCTACATTAACGATGCTTATGTGAAGGATGAAATTTTGTACAGAAATGAATTTATTGAGCAGAGAGGCTATGAGGTAGTTAAAATGATGCTTTCCAAGTTTGGAAGAGTAGATGAAAATCATGTCTCCAAGCTGATTAAGGACTATTATATTCAGATGTATTTCCGTATGTTTCATTATAGAAAGCCTTCTGCGGGAATGCCGATAGAAGCGCATCATGGTGGACCCTGTGTGCCTGGTGTACAGCGATTGTTTGCGGATGTGCATGGAAATCTCTATCCATGTGAACGGGTCAGTGAGCAGTCGGAGGTGGTGCAGATTGGAAAGGTGGACACAGGCTTTGAAGTGGATAAAATCAGCCAGATTTTGAATGTAGGGACAATCACGGAGGATGCATGTAAAAACTGTTGGAATTTCCGTTTTTGTACGCTGTGTGTTGCTGTAGCAGATGATTTGCATACCTTGTCCAAAGAAAAGAAGCTAAGTCATTGTTCGGTAGTCAAAAATGATATTAGGCACACCTTACTTGATTATTGCATGATGAATGAGCTGGGCTATGATTTCTCCGAGGATACGATTCTCGATTTTGAAAAAGCATGAGGGGTGTCTCCATGACCAATAAATTAATCATTTTTCCGTTTGATTATGAAACGATAGCCCTGGTTAGGAACTTGAATCTATTAGGAAGTTATGAGGAAGTTGTACTTATTTCTTTTCAAGGGTCGGGTATGATCGGGAAAGATGCCTGTGTAACGGACAAGGGGGAAGTGACAGGCTTCATAGTGAAGCCAGAGTCTTGTTTGGAGCAAGAAATGGAGCGTTGTGATGCCATATTACTGGTGAAATCCAATTTCAAGCTGGATGTAGCTGAGGTGTATCTTCCCGTGATCCAGAAGGCTGGACAACTTGGCAAAAAAGTCATGTGTAATTTCACTTTGCCAGACTCATGTATGGAATTCATCGAACCCTGTGAGGAGCAAGATGACAAGCTGATTTTAAAAAATACATTTGATGTACGTACGAAAGATATTTTACCGCCTGACCCGGGCTCTGTTATTCATGATTTTTTTACACCGGTTCTGTTTGTATTAGGGCTGAACGAGCGAACGCATAAGCTTAATTTGCAGCTTAACCTTCGGCAGAAGCTTGAAGCACAAGGATATCGGGTGTCGCAAATCACATCTAATGGATGCGGGGAGCTGATTGGTGCACATTCTTTTCCACAGTTTATGTTTGAGAGCGGTATGACGGAAACCCAGAAGATTATCATGTTTAATCGGTATTTGAAAAAAATAGAGCAGAGCGAAAAGCCTGATCTAATACTCGTGGGCATTCCAGGTGGGATTGTTCCCTTTAACAATACGTTCACGAATTATTTTGGAGTAACCTCATTTTTGGTATCCCGCGCTGTTAGAGCGGATGGCCTAATCTGTTGTCTTCACTATGATGAATACAATATAAAATATTTGGAGCATGTGAAACAGTACATGGAAAACCGTTTTTCCTCTTCATTATTAGGATATGCCATATGTAACAATGTATTCGACAGTTACTCTTCTTCCACAGTCAATATGCAATATGCATCTGTTGATCATCGTTTCGTGGAAGAGAAAAAGCAGGAGTTTTCCAATTATTCCGTGCCTGTACTCCATCTGTCCAACGATGAAGATATGAATAGGCTGACGCAGGATATTTTACATTATTTTTCGGTTGATCATCACGTAGTTCAGTTGTAATGGAGGGAAGAACATGAACTTTACTCAGGATGTAACGGGAACAGGAATGAAACTGGAAAATATATTTTGGAAGCTTTTTAAAATAAAAGCGGGTGAGATAAATAAAGAGGCTACATTACTGGGTCCTGATATGGGGTTGTTCCCCAGAGATCTGGTATATCTATTATTTGAAGTGGAAAAAAGCTTTGCTATCCTAATTCCGGAAGAGCGTATAGTGGGAGGGGGGTTGCTTACATATAACAGCTTGTATGAGACGATAAAGGACTGCTTAACAGTGGAAAAGGAATGAAGGATTTGTGAAAATGATGATAAAACATACAAAAACATACAAAAAAATCCGATATACCTCTAGAATCACTTATTTCAGGATTTTTGAAAAATCCTCATTTAGAAGAGAATTGGAGGTTTTAGGATGAATGTATCATTTACATCATCTCACCAATCGCCGTTCCGCACCGCAGATAACAACCGACTTGAACTACGGCATTCCCTTTCCGCTCAGGCTGAAAGGAAGGGTATAGGCAAGCCACAAAACAAGGTTATTCAACAATTGACAGAGCAAAAGCAAAGTTTGATGGAGAGGCGTTCGGACTATTTAAGTAATGCTCTCAAGCGTGGTCTCGGTCCGGAAGCTGTAAAAGCTGAAATGGAAGAGATAGATAAGCAGATTCAGCAAATTGACGAGAACATTCAAAAGCAGTCACTGGAAGAGCAAAAAAAGGCTTTAGGCATGGATGAGGAAAGTAAAAAAGAAGCTCAGAAAGGCAAAAAGGAAGAATATACGCCTAAGACTGCTGAGGAGCAGCAGCAAAGATTGATCACCTATACAATGCATAGTATTGTATCTGCAAACAATGAGTTGAAGAGTGCCAAAATAGCCAAAACGGCACAAATTACATTGGGAAGCGAGGCTAAGGGGTGGGAAAACGCTAACCCTGCAAAATCAGCGGCTTTGCGTGAAAAGGCAGAAGGACTTAATGGAGAAATCATGGAAATCGCTGCGAATATTAATGAGCGTATCAGCGAAGCAGTGAATAACGAACCGATGATTACAGATCGGGTTGAACCTAAGGATGAGCAGGAGGCGAATGCAGAGGCTGGCAGGGTGTGGACTGAACAAGAGCTCAATGCCTATCTAGACTCGGCTAAAGACGGGGCGAAGACTGCAGGCACGAAGGTAAATATTGCAGTCTGATCCGGCTATCATGTACATGGTTCGCTAAATTAGGAGGGTGCTTTCAGACGAACGCTATCGTTCGCAGAGGCACCCTCCGCTTACTCTAATGGAACGGAACAGAGCCGTGAGATTCATTTCACAATCCGAAGAGACAGGGGGAGAAAAAATGAATGGCAAGATCCATGTAGCCATTATTGACGACGGGGTTAATGCTGGCTTTTTAAACACCCAATTATTATATAACGTCGAAATAGCTCATGGAGACGTAGAAGATGGACGCACCTTAAATCACGGTACGATATGTGCAGCTATTGTACAAACGTATTTTCCAGATGCGATCATCAGTAGTGTAAAAATAATGAACCATAGAAAAGGAAATGCAGCTCAGCTTTGTGCTGCGCTGGATTGGTGTGTAAAGCATGGTGTACAGGTAGCCAATATCAGCCTGGGAAGTATAAATTATCGAGATCGAGGCATGCTACGGGAAGCTGTAAATAATGCAGCTATGGCGGGATTAATTATGGTATGTGCAGCACAAAATGGAGGACTTCTTACTTATCCGGCTTCCTTTGCCAATGTGATTGGTGTGCGCTGCGATCATAGCGGTATACTCACAGCAGGACAATATACATATGATGCTGAGAAAGCATTCTCAAGTGGTATCGATTTTACCGCTTTTGCCAAGCATGAGCTGATAGGTGCAGCTGGAGAGGCTGTACAATGTCCCAACAGCAATAGCTATGCCACTCCATTCGTTACAGCACAGGTATGTAAAGTTTTGCAGAAGCCCAAGCGTGTTCCTTCCATAGAAAAGCTAAAACATATTTTACATAAGTATAGTTATCATCCGCTACAGGATACCATAATCCCCGTAATGCGTTACGGACATCCGGATTGGATACGGCGCGCCTATGTGTTTATAGAGGATTGTGCAATTAGTTCGAAAGCACCCTATTATTTTCAGACCCAATGTGAAGCTCAACTCCCTGGCGACAAAATTGCTGCGATCTTCGAACAAGCCATCCTGCGGGAGCGAGAACAACAGGACACAGCGCTCGAAGGTGGACAACGGGTATACGGCCTTACAGATACGATTGTCTTGCTAGGGGAAATGGAGCCAGTGAGTTTGCAGGAAGTGGAGCAATTGGCTTCACGTTATGGAAAAAATGTCGTCTATATTTCTAAAAATCAACGACATATCCCCGCACTGAATTTTTCGTCTTGCTATTTGCGCTGGTGGCAGCAAGAGGGGGGGCTCTTTATGACGCGGGAGAAGGCAATCGCAATAGAGGATTCTCGCATTCCGCTTATTTGTATTTATTATGACAAGGGCATTGACATTATTTATTTTTTGCATGAGTTGAGAGGGGAATTTGCCCGGGATGGATATCAAAGCTGGATCGCGGTGGACCAGTCCGCGGCAGTGTTGCATGATATGGAGTATACGCTCCCTTCGGATGCAAGCAATGGATTACAGGAACTGTTATATAATGCGGGTACAATGGCATATAACGCTTATACGGATATTGCTATTTTGTGTGTAGAGGCTACGAATATTACGCATTGCACCAAAGAACGAGTTTTATTAGACGTTGATATTGAGCTTTCTATCCTGGTGAAAGCGGAAACTGAACGCATTTATATATCTATACGGACAGAGCAGGGATATTTGAAAGAAGGGGTCCTCTCGAATTTAAACGTGGGTGATATAGGTGGTATTTATACATATTTAGAACAACTGTTGGTAGACTGATATTCACTATTTAAAACAGACTGCAAGATATGGCAGTAGGCACTACTTTGAACGCATCAGTAATCCGTTATTACTATTTAGCAAAGTGGTTATTCACTCAATAAGTTTGTTTATAAAACGAAATATTTTGAAGTACGTAACCAATTGCTTATCGTTTATCATTAATGTTAATAAATATATTAAGTATTTAATAATAATATTGACTATAATAAATATGGTGTGTTATATTAAAACCGTAAATAAAACGGCTTCTTAGTCTTGGTGGTACAACGGATTTTATTTTCGCATTCAGAGAGGATGGTTTAGGTGGCAGCAGCTGTAAAAGCAAAGATGATTGTAGACAAATCTTTTCGTATTGCTGAAGTCGATAAACGCATTTATGGCTCTTTTGTAGAGCATCTCGGGCGTGCCGTATATGGCGGCATTTACGAGCCTACTCATTCAACTAGTGATGAAAGCGGTTTCCGAAATGATGTTAAAGAGTTGGTAAAACAGCTTGATGTTCCTATTATACGCTATCCGGGAGGCAACTTTGTATCCGGTTACAATTGGGAGGACGGTGTCGGCCCTGTCGCGTCCAGACCTAGACAGTTGGAGCTGGCTTGGAGAACGGTCGAGCCGAATGAAGTGGGTACGAATGAATTTTTCAAGTGGGCCAAGGATGTAGGTTCCGAAGTCATGATGGCGGTTAATCTGGGTACGCGCGGAATTGATGCTGCGCGTAATCTGGTGGAATATTGCAACCACACAGGTGGCTCCTATTGGAGTGATCTACGTCGTAGTCACAGTGTAGAGCAACCACATAAGATTAAAACCTGGTGTCTTGGTAACGAGATGGATGGCCCATGGCAAATTGGCCACAAGACAGCAGAAGAATATGGTCGTCTGGCTGTAGAATCTGCAAAAGCCATGAAGCTGATCGATCCTGACATTGAGCTTGTATCCTGTGGCAGCTCCAGTTCTACGATGCCAACGTTCCCGGAATGGGAAGCAACCACGCTGGATCATACCTATGAGGTAGCCGACTATATTTCCTTGCACCAATACTACGGAAATCATGACAATGATACGGCTAATTATCTGGCACGCTCTATGGATATGGATCATTTTATTCATACGGTCATTTCGACTTGTGACTATATCAAAGCAAAGAAACGCAGCAAGAAAAAAATGATGCTCAGCTTTGACGAATGGAACGTGTGGTATCACTCCAATGATGCGGACAAAAAAATTGATCCGTGGTCTGTGGCACCACCGCAGCTTGAGGATATCTATAACTTTGAGGATGCATTGTTGGTGGGCAGCATGTTGATTACGTTCCTGCGCCACGCGGATCGTGTGAAAATGGCTTGCCTCGCCCAACTGGTCAATGTTATTGCGCCAATCATGACCGAGAATAACGGAAAGGCGTGGAAACAAACGATTTTCTATCCGTATCTGCATGCCTCCCGTTATGGTCGTGGGGTATCGCTGATGCCTGTCGTAGATTCGGAAAAATACGATTCCAAGGACTTCACAGACATTCCTTATCTGGACAGCGCTGTAGTTTATGATGAAGAGGGAGACGCACTGACTGTCTTTGCAGTGAACCGTCATTTGTCTGAATCGCTGGAGTTGACAGTAGATGTACGCAGTTTTGAAGGCTACCGCATTGTCGAGCATACTGTATTGGAGCATGATGATCTTAAAGCGACCAACAGTCCAGCCGGTGAAAAAGTTACGCCTCACAACGGCGGCAACGCCAAGCTTGAAGACGGAATTGTAAAAGCTCATTTGGGCAAAGCATCGTGGAACGTTATCCGTCTTGCTAAGTCCCATTAATTCTCTTCTGTAAAAGGTAGAGCTTCGACTGTATCTAAATAAGCTCGCATTCTCTCTTGTAAGAGTATTACAAGAGCGGCAATGCGAGCTTTTTGCGTAAAATGAGCCATTTGTCCCTCCATAGATATAGGTTTCTAAGAGAAGGGTAGATTTTAAATAAATATTATGTTTATTACTAAATTTAACTAGACAAAGATGACCTTTATTCACTAAGTGCTCGTACTCCGTACATTTTTATGAAGTTAATTAGACCCAGTTCCAGACTTCCTAGGTGAAAAAAGACCCTGTTATATCGTTGTCAACGTATTGATATCTGAAATGCAGGGTGTGTAATCCGACTTAAATCCACGTTATACTTTAAAAGATAGTCTATTTAAATCCAAATGGTGGTTGTAGCATTTCGAGAAAGGAATGATCTGTATGAGTCAGACAGACCAATATCGTTTTCAAGTGAACTTGGGCGGTATGATTGATATTTTGGCCAATCATTTATATAGCAGTCCACGAGTGTTTATACGTGAGGTTCTGCAAAATGCAACAGATGCGATCACGGCTCGCAAGGAGCTGCGGAAGGTTGTTGCTGAAAGTAAAGTACTGAAAGAAGACAAGGCTCTTGGAGATACAGCTTCTGAGAGTAACGACTATGAAGGTAAAGTCATCGTGGAGTTATCTGGTTCTGGGGAGCATCAGGTATTGATGATTCAGGATAACGGCATTGGATTGTCAGAAGAAGACATTCACCGTTTTTTGTCGATTATCGGTCAGTCTTCCAAGAAGGGAGCCGATTTGCTGGCTTCTGAGACTTCGTTTATCGGACGCTTTGGGATTGGGTTACTATCCTGCTTTATGGTGAGCGATGAAATTGTAGTGCTGACCCGCTCGGTGAAGGAAGGCATCTCCATGGAATGGAGAGGGAAGCCGGATGGGACGTATACGATTCGTCGATTGGAAACCGAGCTGCCTGTAGGGACGCAAATTTATTTGCGCTGCAAGCCGGGAAGTGAGTTTTATTATGAGCCAGCGCATGTAGAGGAGTCTTTAATCTATTATGGTGCGTTGCTGCCGTATCCGGTCATGCTGTCTGTAGACGGGGACACCAAGCGCGTCAATCTTCCATCGACGAGCTGGATGCAGGATCCCGAACAATTGCGGAGTCGCCGTAGTGAGGTGCTGGATTTAGGCTATCGCCTGATGGGCGAGCGCTTCAGTGATTTTATACCGTTGCGGACGGCATCGGGCAGAACAGGCGGGATTGCATTCATTTTGCCTCGCAGTGTTAATCTGAACAGCAAGCGGCTGCATCGGGTGTACCTGAAGCATATGCTGGTGTCGGACAAGGCGGAAAATGTTTTGCCGGAATGGGCATTCTTCATTAAAAGCCTAATTTGGACAGATGAGTTGCAACCAACGGCATCACGTGAGTATTTTTATGAAAATGAACAGCTTGACGATGTTCGTTCTGAACTGGGGACCTGTATTCGGGAAGAACTGCTACGCATGGCGCAGTATGAGCCAGACCGCTTGCAGCACTGGATTCGTTTGCATGAGCTGTCTATGAAGGCGCTCGCCGTGGAGGATGATGAATTTTTGCGGATAATGTACCGTTGGTTTTCCTTCGAAAGTACATTTGGGCGGCGTGAGCTGAGTGAACTGATCCGAGAGGCGGACGGACGTCCACTGCATTACACATCGACAGTAGATGAGTATCGTCAGATTACGCATGTGGCGGCGGCGCAATCCATGTTGGTGATCAATGGCGGCTATATTTATGATTCAGACATTTTGGAAAAGCTGCATTGGATTGACTCTAACCTACAAACAGAGCGTCTTAGCCCTGAGGAAGTATCTCTTTCATTTACCGGGCTAACACAGGAAGAACGCGAGAATTATTACGGTGTGCTACGTGTCATGGATGCTGCTTTGCAGCCGATGCGTTGCCGCGCTGAGTTGAAGCGTTTTGAGCCTGCGAGTTTGCCAGTGTTGTATACCATTTCTCAGGATGCACTGACCTTGCGCTCCATGGAAAACACGGTTGAGGAGACAACCTCACTTTTTTCCAATGTGCTTGATAGTCTGAAAGCAGGAGTCCAGCAGAATTCGGGTTATTCCACCTTATACTTTAATCTGAACAACCCAGTGGTGGCGCGGATTCTTGAAGCTACCGATACGCAGATGGTCACGGCTGCTACAGAAATGATGTATGTGAATGCGCTTATGATGGGGCACTACCCGATGAACCGCAGTGAGTTGGGACTGATGAATCGGAGTGTACTACATTTTATCAATTGGGGATTAGGGAACGGACAAAATTCGTAATTGCGTAATTATAGGGGGAGCCAAATGGAAGATACGATATATGATTTGATGGAGCAGGCGCAGGATCTGCCCGGAGGGGCGGCAAAGCTGGCGCTTCTGGAAGAAGCAGTTCGCTTGGCAGATACTTCCGGATTGAAGGAACTCGCTTATGAAATCCGGGGAGAGATTGTAGACTGCGCTATTTTTAACGGATATCCATTGAAGTCGCTGATTGCTTTTTCGTGGCAGTTGGGCCAATTTGATCAAAATCCAGAGGAATACGACGCAGATGAGCTGTTGTGGAATTACAAATGGATACTCGGGAAGGTGTGCAGCTTTTCCAATATATCGAAGACTCAAATAGAAGATCTGGCGGAGGATATGCGCAGACGTTATGCCGAATACGGGTATAATGAGCGTCCATATTACTATTATAAGTTCCGCATCGCGATGGACATGGGTGAACTGGATGAAGCACGGCGGTATCTGGATACCTTCCGCTTGATTGAGTCGGACAGTATGAGTGATTGTGAGGCCTGTGAGCAGAGCCAGATGGTACGGTTCTATTACTTGACTGGAGAAAACGAGCAGGCGCTTGCCGTGGCAAAACCGATTTTGTCGGGACGGATGAAATGTGCAGAAGTACCACATGTGACGCTCTCGCAGGTGCTGTTGCCGCTTTATCGTCAAGGCGAGGTTGATCAGGCAAAGGACAATCATCGCAAAGGCTATCGCCTAATTCGGGATGACCGCGACTTCCTGAAAACGATAGCGGAGCATATCGAATATCTGGCGGTTGCTGATCCGATTCAAGGAATCGAAGTGGTAGAGCGTCATCTACATATGGCGCTAGACTATGAGAGCGGGCTGGAGCAGATGTATTTTTACGCGACGATGGTGAGTCTGCTACAAAAGTTGGATACTTCGGGAGAAAAACGATTGATCCGGTTGCCGGCTTCCTTGGAATGGGGTAAAGAGGATCGCACATTGACAGAAATCATTGCGTATTTTAGGCCACTGGCAGAGTCAGCGGCGGCTGATTTTGATCGACGGAACGGGAATACGTTTTATTCCGATTGGATCGGGAAAATTGTTCAAACGGCATAGAAGAAGTGTTAGCTGTGACGAATATTTTATACAGCCCAAACAATGAGCAGGTATAATGTTCCTGTGAAATGACAGGAGGGGTTATGTTGTGACTGTAACCGAAAAGGTGATTAATTTCGCACACCGCGGAGCTTCAGGTGTATGTCCTGAGAATACGATGGCGGCATTCCGCCACGCCTTGGAACTGGGAGCAACAGGTATAGAAACGGATGTGCAGCGTACCCAAGATGGGCATCTGGTGCTGATTCACGATGAGTCGCTGGAGCGTACGACAGGTTGCTCACTGGATGTAAGGGATATTACGCTGGAAGAATTAAATAAACTGGATGCGGGCGGTTGGTTTGATGAGAAATTCCGAGGTGAGCGGGTCCCGATGTTGGATGAGCTACTGGAACTAGCCCAGTCCTCGAATACAATTATTAATTTGGAGTTGAAAAACAGCATTTATCTCTATCCGGGTATGGAGGAAGAGGTCATTGCTGCCGTGAAGCGTTTTGGGTTGGAACAGCGTGTAATCATATCCAGCTTCAATCACGAATCGCTGGCGCTCTGTGCGCAGCTTGCTCCTGAAATCAAGACGGGGGCGCTGTATATCGAAATTATGGTTCGTCCATCCGAGTATGCAACCCAATTCGGGGTAACAGCACTCCATGCCTACAAACAAGTTGTTACGCCAGAAGCTGTATCAGAGGCTTTGGCATTAGGCGTCGTATACCACCCATGGACGGTGAATGAGCCAGAAGAAATGAAGCGTCTGCTGGAGGCCGGGGTGAACGGCATCATCACGGACTATCCTGACCGGTTGGCGCACTTATTGGCTGTTCGCTCTTCCTAAGTCGAAGACACATTGGAACTGTGACTAAGGGTTTGCAAGGATATGACTGTGGCTATTTATTGAAGCAAAATAGACTCTCCTGTACGCACTCGTTTTTACGAGGCGAGGGAGAGTCTTTTTTGCCCTAAGCCGAAGAGCGTATCATCCACGATGACCTTGATTCCTTTCTACTTGATGCCGAGCCGCATACGATAGCTGAACAGGATGTCTAGTGTTCTGCCCTGAAAATGATTCTCTACCAGCTTCACGAAGCGGGCTATATCGACGTCAAGCGCTCGATTGCCAAGTTTGAAGAGACTTTGAATACCCCCTTGGCTTAGAGCGAGCCCTGTATAACGAGCTGCGTCACACTGCTCACGGTTATGGAAGACAATCTCCCGGGTATATCGGAATTGTCCGCTGCGGTGCAGATTAGCTAAATGCTGATCCTTGCTCCATTTATGAGCTTGTTGCTCTACTGGGGCTTCCTGTTCCAAAAGGGTATCCGCTTTGGTGATAAGCTCTGTATAAGCTTGCTCTATCTGCCATTGCAGCACCGGAGGCCAGTCACAGTCAAAGGCCGCGAACACGCCGCCCTGAGCCAAGACCCTGCCCGCTTCCTGAAGCGTGCTCTCGGGGTCCATCCAGTGAAAGGATTGAGAGCAGGTGATGACGTCTACAGTTCCGTCCTCAAAGGGCAGGTTGTTGGAGAACCCGCTTTTGAAGGAAATGGTTCCTGCCGTCTCCAGCTTGTGCTGCGCTTTTCCTCTCATGTCCGGGTTAGGCTCGATACCGACGATTTGCCGAGCGGCGTTTTCCCATATGAAAGTTGAAAGTCCTGTACCGCAGCCAATATCGGCAACTAGCTCTACGTTTCGCTCCAGATAGCGGCTGATGATTTCCACGACGAGTGACGGTGCTTCCGGGCGGTGCTGATCGTAGTTGTCGGCAAAACCGTTGAAACGATCCACATTACTTTGCAGATTTCCTTCAGGGATCATGGGTTCTTTTCCTCCTTAGTATCGACCGGGCGGCCGTGTAGACTCAAATGCTGCTGTACTCCTATAGTGTACAATTTTACATGTTCATCCATCTACTCTCGTGATTTCACAGCACCCGTCGGATTTCGGAGGGAGGAAATCCCCCTATTTTATCATTGAAGCAAGCGCCCACTCGCGCATCATGGAGTCAAGCATTGGACGCAAATCTTCGCGTTGCATACCCATGTGGAGCACGGCTTCCAGATATCCAGCTTTATCTCCAATATCATAACGTGTGCCTTCCAGTTCTAATGCGAGCAGTTGGTTCTGCAACGCTACTTGATGAAGAGCATCCGTCAATTGGTATTCACCGCCCGCTCCAGTGGACAGGTTTTCCAATATAGAGAAAATGGAAGGCTCTAATACATACCGACCAATGACTGCCTGCCGCGAAGGGGCATCTGCCGGAGATGGTTTTTCAACAAGTCCGCCGACTTCGTGAATGAGACCGTTCTGGTGAGTGGAGTCAATAATGCCGTATTTACTCACATCTTGTTCTTCCACTGTGCGCACGCCGACCACTTGCTTGCCAGTCGCTTCGTAAACATCCATCATTTGACGAATCGCCGGGGTGGAGGAATTCATAATATCATCGCCCAGCAACACGGCAAAGGGCTCATCGCCAATGAACTGACGAGCGCAGCTTACCGCGTGTCCCAAGCCGAGGGGTTCTTTTTGACGGATATAGTGAATGACTGCTTTACCCCCGATGCTTTGAACTTCACGTAGGAGATCATATTTACCTTTGCTCTCCAGTACCTGCTCCAATTCCACAGACTTGTCAAAATGATCCTCGATGGCTTTTTTATTACGCCCCGTTACGATAATGATGCTCTCAATTCCGGACTTGATGGCTTCTTCTACGATATATTGAATAGCCGGCTTGTCTACGATGGGAAGCATCTCTTTCGGTAAAGCTTTCGTAGCTGGTAGAAAACGGGTTCCTAATCCGGCGGCTGGAATAACAGCTTTTGTAATTTTTCTCATAGAAACTCACTTTCCTTTCGGGATGGGGAACCGAATACCCAGTATCGGCTCCCGATATAATTGATGATCATTCCGGCTGCGGTCGCGATCAGCTTGCCTAAAGCAAGCGGCAACTCGGTTCCAGTGTGAAGCACTTGCAGTAATAAGGAGGTTATCCCCAATACGATGAGGTTAATGATGATGAATTTAGGTAATTGACCCTTATTAGTGTTGTTTGATAGTTGTTTGTTGAATGTCCATTTGCTGTTCAAAATATAACTGTTAGCTGTGCCGCAGCTGTACGAAATGACCTGCGCTACAATGACCGGCACTCCGCCCCAAGCCAGCAGCATAAAAATGATATAATCTACACCCGTATTCACCAGACCTACGATGCCAAATCGGATCATAGGAAGCAGCTGGGCCATGCGACTTTTCATGGGTTAGGCTCCATGACCGGATTTGGGTCCGGTATATACCGCACTGTTGCCGCGCACTGTGCGTCCTGTCGAAATCAGGCTCTCACGGGCTCCTTGCATGTACAGGGAGTCACGGGGTTCAGGGACTTTCATAGCATGCGTCGGACCGTTTTCGTATTGTCCACCCAGATGCTCACGGACAATGTAAAGCGGACGTGCTTTGGTTTCGTCATAAATGCGTCCAACATATTCACCCATAATACCGAGAATGATCAGGATCACCCCGTCGAAGATCAGGCTGATGCTAATCATAGACGACCAGCCCTTCATCACATAGGAGTCGGTGAAAAAGTTGAGAAACAGTACGTACATCAGATACAGGAAGCCGGACATGGATAGAAGTGCACCGATATACCCTGCCAGCTTGAGCGGTTTAATCGAAAAGGATGTGATCCCGTCCAGACTGAGCTTGATCATTCGTTTCAACGGATATTTGGTTTCGCCTGCGAGCCGCTCGTCGCGCTCATATTCTACAGCAGTTTGTTTGAAACCGATCCAGCTGACCAGTCCACGAACGAATCGGTTATTTTCCGGTAGCCGTTTCAATTCTTCTATGACCTTGCGATCCATTAGGCGGAAGTCCCCGGTGTCGACCGGGATATTAATATCCGTTGATGCTTTAAGTACACGGTAGAAGAGGCTGGCAGACCATTTCTTGAAGCGAGTCTCGCCATTGCGTTTGAGTCGTTTGGCGTAGACCACTTCATAGCCTTCCTTCCACTTGTTAGCCATCTCAACAATCAGTTCCGGCGGGTCCTGGAGGTCGGCGTCAATGACGACGACCGCCTCCCCCACCGCATAATCCATCCCGGCAGTAATCGCTAGCTGATGACCAAAATTGCGAGAGAAATCAATCAATACAATGGTGTCATCTCTGAGACTGAATTCCTTGATCAATTGGACGCTGCGGTCCGAACTTCCATCATTTACGAAGATCAGCTCGTAGGGCTCACCCATCGAGCCCATAACTTGTTTCAGCCTCCGGTAGGTTTCCGTAATAACGGCTTCCTCGTTGTACATCGGAATAACAATGGAATAACGGATGGGTTCACTCATTCGTAGTTCCTCCTCATTTATAATGTGATTTCGTATAAAGTACCGCTTCCGCCACGTTCGTCTCCGCCAGGGCCACCTTGACCATCCTGGGCGTTCGCATTGCTGTTCGTGGTGTCGCTTCCGCTCTCGGTTGCTTTAACGTCTGTACTTGTTTCGCCTGTTGTTGTTTTCCATTCATCTGAAGGAATCACTTTGCCGTGTTCTTTGATCCATGCAGTGACTTCAGAGTTACCGCCGTCTGGTCCGCCACCTCCACCAGAAATCATGAAGTACTTCACTTGGCCGCTTTCGACCAGCGCCTTGATTTTATCGACGGTATAGACTGGATCGGAAGATACAAAACCGTTCATAATAATTACTTTTTGTCCGGCCTCGACCAGGTAAGGAGCAGCCGTTGAATAATTACTTGCTGCGAAAAGGTAGGTTTCACCTGTGTTATTTTTTTGCAAGTAGCTCAACGTTTTTTGATCTAAACTTTGGCTACCGTTGGGTCCCCCCATTCCTCTGGAACGGGTAGAAGATTTTTGTTCCGTGTCTGTACTTGTTTGTGTGCTTGAAGTATTTCCATCAGGACTGGAATTCTCTGCATTATTGGTCTGGTTATTCGTTTGAGTTCCTTCGGCTTGTTGTCCATTGGCGCTCTGACCTCTATTGCGATCATTGCCGCCCGGCATTCCGCCACCACCACCGCCAAATTGAGTGGGTCCGGCTTGTGGAATCATGCTGTTCCCCCCGTAGATGATCGGTGTCAATGCCCAGTATGCAGGACCGATAAACATAGCGAGTACACTTGCAATGATGGCGAATCTTGTGAACTTCTCAGATTTCATTCGTGCTACTATCAGCAGCACCGTGCCGATGATCCCTAGGATCAATACCGCGATGGACCAGCCGCTGCCAATGGTATCGTTGTAATTTTGCAAAACAAACCAGCTAAATACCGAGGTTGCCAATACTGCTGCGGGTAACAGCCAGGAGAGCCAGTTGGAACGCTCACGATACTGCTTCCACAATTCTACGAATCCTGCTCCAAAGAGCGCTGCAATTGGTGGCGCGAGCATAATCAGGTAATAATGATGAAAGAATCCTGCTACGCTAAAAAACGCAGCTACGGGAATCAACCAGGCCAGCCAGAAGATGACCTCTTTGTGTTTTTGTGTGATATTACGACGTCGAATGCTTGCAAGCAGACCGATGGAAGCAATCAATGCGAATGGAAGCAGCCAGCTGGCTTGACCTGACAGGGAAGATTGGAACAACCGCAAAGGTCCTTTTTCGCCAGTGCCGAACATGCCGCCACCGGAATTTCCTCCCGGTCCACCGCCTGGACCACCCTGGCCATTTTGCCCGTCTCCAGGACCACCTTGTCCGTTGCTGCCAAATCCACCCGGTGGCATTTGACCACCTGCACCGAATCCGCCTGCTGCCATGTTGTTGGCACCAGAGTCATCCGTAGTGGTAGTGCTGTCCGATGTTGTAGTCGTCTGAGCTTGATCTGTGTTCGTATCGCTGCTATTCGTTGTAGCGTTATTGTTCCGATCCGTGCGTTCACCGCCACGATTGCCACCTGTACCCTGATCTCCTGTCAGACGGGACAGGCCGTTATAACCAAAGGCCAAATTCAGCACAGAGTTCGTACCGCTACTTCCCATATAAGGGCGTTCATCTGCCGGAGTGGAGTCCACTACGACTGCCCAGGAGAGCGATACGATCAGGAGGACAACTGCTGATCCTACCAGTGTTACTGCTTTTCGCTTCCAGTTAAACTTGGAGGCCAGCAGATAGAACAGACCCAATGCCGGAACGATCATATAGGCTTGCAACATTTTTTCGTTAAAGGCGATGCCTACGACTGCGAAAGCAGCAAGGATCAGCCCGGTTTTGCTATTTCTAATGCCTCTGAACAATAGCCATGTTGCGAGCAACAGTGTGAAAACCAACATAGCGTCGATGTTATTCGTGCGGCTAACCGCTACGGCTATCGGTGTCGTTGCCATAGCGAAGGCGGCCAATCGTGCGGCCATCGTACCAAAGCTCGGTTTGACGAGTAAGTAAACGAGCAAGACTGATCCGACCTGAGCCAGCGCCTGTGGCAAGATAACGCTCCATCCGTGAAGCCCGAATATATAGGCGCTCAGTGTCTGAATCCAGAAAACCACAGGCGGTTTGTCTACCGTTACCGATCCGGCAGAATCAAGTGAGGCGAAAAAGAAGTTGTGGAAGCTCTGTAGCATGCTTGCTACGGCTGTCGTATAGTAGGTGTTTACATATTTGTCTTGCCAGATGTTGTATCCGTTCAAAAATGCGGATATCAGCATAATGATGATCAGGGGGATGTCCGCCCTGGTCTTAAACCATTTCTTAATCATGTTCATTCCACTCCCTGTGAAAATTCTTTGTATTTATTCCGTTGTTCTAGCCGCTATCTTCAGGACTGCGGAATGACCAGTCGCTTCTGATCTTGGCCCGGTGAACTACCGGCTTGCTATTATCATGCCATACGTACCTTAATGGGTTCTGAGCGCTCCCTGAACGTTAGCTGAAAGCTGAGCAGAGGTACTTTTTTTGCGACAGGATTCAGGTATATTAGATACAGGTAAAAATGAACTGACTTTTTTATGAGAAAAATGCGGCAACATGAAAGGGAAGATTAATAATGAATCCAATACACGGAGTTAAAATTATGCTGGCAGATGATGAGCCTCATATTTTGCAATTTTTAGAGCTTGGACTGATTAATGAAGGATATGAAGTCAGAACCGCCGAGAACGGGAGTAAAGCGCTCGATTTGGCAAGAGAGTTTCGTCCGCATGTAGCGGTGCTGGATGTGATGATGCCGGAAATGAACGGTTTTGAGGTGTGCCAAAGTCTCAAGGAGACGGAGGATAACATCGCGGTCATTATGCTGACCGCCAAGGATGATGTAGACGATCGGGTAAAGGGATTAAAACTCGGCGCGGATGATTATGTCGTAAAGCCCTTCAGTTTTAATGAGCTGCTGGCTCGCATTGAAGCACGCTTGCGCAATCAGTTCCCCGATCTGCTGGGGGAGGTTGTTCACGGCCCCTTTCAAGTGGATGATCGACGCAAGGAAATTCGTTATCAGAGTCAGGTGCTGGAGCTGTCGCCTACCGAATATGAACTATTGAAGTTTCTGGTGCTTAATCACGGGATTGTGCTGAGTAAAAGTCGTATTCTGGACCGGGTATGGGGGTACGATTTTGGGGGCGAGGATAATATTGTTGAGGTGTACATTCGCTCCTTACGTGAAAAACTCAAAGACAAGGAGCACCGGGTCATTCGTACGCTACGCGGTGTGGGATACCGGGTGGATCTGCTATGAAGGCGGGCGGGAAAAGTCGGAGAAAATATGCGCTTCGTTCTCTCCGGTCCCAGCTTTTGGCTAGAACGTTACTCATTTTGGCTTTGCTGCTCGTATTGATTGGTTTTCTACAATATTTTCTGATGAAAGATTTTCTGTATCGCAGTCGGGCAGAAGCTATGGATACGCAGTTGAATTCAATTCCTGCCGATTTATTGATTAAGGATTCGCAGGAGCAGAGTGGGGTAACCGCTCCCCAAGAACAAACCAATCGGAGGAATAATCGACCGGGGCCGTTTTTGTTTTGGCCGGATATGTCGCTCGCTTCTATAGATACAGACGGCACTTTCCAGAGCTTGTCCAACGAAAACGGACTTAAGCCGCCACGTCTCACCACTGAGCAATATCATGCAATGCAGCAGAGCAAACGCATGCGCCACGGCTATCAATTAATCACGGATGCTCAGGGGAAAGAGCAACTGGTTGTATTCCGTCCGCTCGGTCCACCTGACCGTTCGTCCGGTTTACTTCAAATGGGCGTATCCACGACTTCTATGCAAGAGCAATTGATTAACCAGCTCCGCACCTTTATTTTATTGTCTCTGATTGCGCTTGCGATTGGGTTGGCGCTTATGCTTCCTGTGCTGCGCCGCACGTTGGTGCCCCTTTCCAGGATGGTCGAGGCAGTCAAACGTATTGATGCGGGCAATCTGGCCGAGCGCTTTGACGCAGAGCAGGGGCAGTATGAGGTGGATCGTTTGGCGGTTTCATTTAACGGGATGCTGGAACGGCTGGAGCATTCTTTTGCTGCCGAACGGGAATTGCAGATGCAGATGAGACGATTTATTGCGGATGCTTCCCATGAACTGCGCACCCCGCTCACGTCTATTCACGGCTTCTTGGAAGTGCTGCTTCGTGGGGCAGCATCTAATCCGAAGCAGCTTCAGTCGGCACTAGAAAGTATGTATGGTGAATCCAAGCGGATGAATAAACTTGTCTCTGATTTACTATTGTTGGCTAAGCTGGATCGAACACCGGAGTTGAAGCTGGAAGACATATCACTAGATGCGTTGCTGCTGGAAATGAAACCGCAGCTCCTTATGCTGGCAGGTACACGTAAAGTGGTTTTTGATATGACGGCAGGTATACGGGTATTGGCAGAGGGGGATAAAATCAAGCAGGTAGTGCTCAACCTGTTTCACAATGCTGTTCAGCATACCGATATGGAAAGAGGTGTGATCCAGGTAAACCTGTCTGCAGGGAAGAAGTTGGTGGATATCCAAATTCGTGATAACGGACCAGGCATGAGTAAAGAACAGCTGGAGCGGATATTTGAGCGTTTTTATCGTGGAGATGAATCGCGTACACGTAGCTCAGGCGGGGCGGGCCTTGGTCTGGCCATTACACAGTCTATCGTAGAAGCACACGGCGGGAACATTACGGCCGAAAGCACACCGGGAACGGGAAGTGTATTCAAAGTAACGTTACCTTTAGCGGGAACAGTATAGTATTTAAGATTATGGCGTAACATAAAAATAGCCCCCGAACCGCAGCTTTGGTTATAACACGGCTCGGGAGGTTTTTCTATTGTTAGTTAATCAGCGAAGCTTTCTGTAAAAGCACATGCAGCACCTTGGCAGATGCCTCACGGGTTGTAGGTGCATTCGGCTGGAAGTAGGAGGAGCCTTTAATCGCTTCTCCGTTGATGATACCTGCTGTACTTACTTTTTCAATACTGTCCTTGGCATAGCCTGCAAAGGATGAAGCATCATGGTACGGTGTACGTGCAGGGCCATCGACTGCTGCTTTGATTTGAAGCAGATCTACAGCTTTACCCAGCACGACAGCAATTTCTTGACGACTGATATTAGCGTTCGGATCAAACTTGTCGCTGTTGCGACCCGTAATCAAACCAGCTTCATAAGCGGCTGCTACATCGCCGGAGTACCAACTACCTGCCGGGATGTCACTGAATGGTGCAGCAGTACCCGGTGTCAGGCCGAGTGCCCGAGTTACCAGGGCTGCAAATTCTGCACGTGTCACGTTCTTCTTCGGTGAGAAAGTCGTGTCGGTCGTGCCGTTAATCAGCAACTTGTTCGCCAGCGATTGAATTTCCGATTGGGCATACGACGATGAAATATCTTCAAAGCTAACGGGACGTGTCGCCGCTGCATACGTCGAGAAGCCCGGACGGCTTACCTTGACGACAGTAGATCCATCAGCCTGCTTGGCGAAGACGGATGGAACGGGATAGACATTTCCGTTTGCCGTATAAAGTACACCGGCTGTATTGGAATCAATTTGACCAGGTACGGTAAAGGATCTGCTAATGAACTGTCCTGGAGCAACTTTGAGCGATTGACTCTTGCCACCAGTGACAACGTTAGCTTCAAACCCTACCGGGATGCCGATCACATTGGAGCCTTTTAGCTTACTTGTAAAAGTGCCACTCGCCTCTGTCTGGCTGCTGATTATCACTTCAATGCCTGCACCAGCAGGAACATTTTTCAGAGCGGATACTGGCAAAGCCAAAGAAGAACCTGTATTGCTTACAATCAAGCTGCTTCCTGCTGCAGCCTTGCCTAACGTTACCAGTTGTGTGGAAGTGAGCGATGCTTTTGTCGTTTGGCCTGCTTGGCTAGTAGCCGACAGTACAATAGCTGTCGGGCTGGAACCTGCCGCTGTCACGGCAGCCTGTAAATCTGCCTCGGTTACTGTCAGCGACTGTACATTATTGTTCAATGCAACGGCTGTAGTGACAGTTTTAACAGCCTGCCCTTGTTTCACAACGCTTTGAAGTGAAGGTGCAGATGTAGAGACAGGAGTGGATGTGTTCGTTGCAGCAGAAGGTGTAGTATTGCTTCTGCCGCCACCTCCACCACCGCTGCCTCCAACACTACCGCTGGATGCGGCGCTATTATCCACACGGATAGCTTTAGTGGCGGTGAAGAGTTTAGGACCGTCGGTATTGCGTACGACTTCGCCGTCTTTATTCAGTTCTGGAGAACTGACTTCCAGCTTGTATACGCCGTCCTTCAAATGCTGAATAACGGGCTGACCGTTAGCATCCAGAACAGGTTTTCCATTGTCATCTAATTCGACGTAACTTCCGTCAATATCCTTGAAGGAATATGCGCCTTGTTTGAGGCGAGCGTTGACTCCTTGTTCTTTTGAAGTCGTAATGCCGTCAATAAGACCAATTAATTTATCATCAACGCCGTATACATAAAGCGCGATCTGGTTGGTTTTATCTGTGGTCAGGCGGAATGCCAAATCTGTTGAGCGTTGAGCACCTGTACGACTCGGATAAATAATCGGGTTGGTGACACTCAAGTCCTGCAAGCCGAAGCCAGTTGTTGGATTTTCTTTGCCTACATGAACGACGAACGGCAGATGAAGTGTTGGCAGTCCGGCGCTTTTCAGAATAACTTCCCCTTCATATACACCTGTGGCTGCACCTGAATTTGGTTGTACAGACAGGAAGAACGGTTGCGATTTACCCGGTTCTGCCGAGATTGCTCCATTCGCGCCCACACCTTGCAACTGAACGGCAATGTTGCTCACGTCAGGTGTAGCAATCGGCTTAGTTGGATCAGAGGTTACATTATCATGTAAAACGGTGCTGGCTTCATATTGCACAGTGTTAGCCGACAAGTTTTTGAGTTGAAGCTGAATCTGCTTCGCATCACTACCAGGTCGTAACACCCCGAAGCTGGCGGAAGGATTGTAATTCACAACCTCCTGCCGATTAAAGTTTTTGTCGAGAATCGTAATCTTTTCGACGGTTTCCAGCAGGGCTGGCGTCTGAATCGCATTAGCGATGTTTACAAGGCCTGCACCTTGGGAATACACATCATATTGGATTTTATCCTCATCAAAGAGTGTAACCGAAGTGTTTGCCAGAGCAGCGCGGATATCAAACGGTGTCCAGTTTGGATGCTGTTGCTTCAGCAGCACAGCAAGTCCAGCCACATGCGGAGACGCCATACTTGTACCGTTGCTGCGTTTGTAGGCTTGCTCATAAGATGCATCCGGATAGAACTTGGCGAAGGCAGGGTAGGTTGATAAAATGCCCACACCCGGTGCGCTCACATCCGGCTTGATGCTGAGTAGTTCATCTCCGTTCGGTCCACGGGAGCTGAAACCGGCCATCGTATCGCCTGCATTATCTGTACGAATATAATCTGCCCCAAAGGAGACGGAGAACTTCTCTCCAGCATTGTCCACAAGTTGTTTAGCCAGCGCGCGCCCTTCCTTACCTTTCATGTCAAAGGTCGGAATAAAGTCAAAGCTGTCACCCAAATTAGAATTTACGTAGTCATCGCGACCTGAAATACTTTCCCCTAAATCAGCTTTGGTGATGTCGCCCGCTTTCGTATTCCCATTAAAAACGATTACAGCCTTCGCACCGTTTTCTTTCGCATTTGCGATTTTATCCACGAATGCCAAGTTGCCGCGTGAAACGAGGACTATTTTTCCTGCTACGTCTTTCCCTTCAAAATCATCAGGTTGTCCCAGATTCGCATATACGAGCTCATAAGGGGCAGTTCCCAAAATGGAGGCAAAGTCTTCTCTGCCTGTCTCCCAGCCCATCAAATTAAAATCATAATGTACATAAGCATCATCAGTTACGGTCTTTTTCAATTCACCGTTAGTCTCCCAATAGGAGTCACGGGTGACCGAAGCTGTACCCGAGAAGCTTTTGCTCGGCGAAGTGGCTGCACCGACGGAAATCGCCAACTGTGATGTTGCGGGAGAACCCATGGAATAAAAATAGGGGCCTTCCTGTGCCGCATTACCATTCGCTATGACCGCGACTACGCCGGAAAGTACAGCATTATTAATAGCAATGGAGTCGGGGGAGTTCGGATCCTTTTCGGAATCCGAGCCCAGCGACAGGTTAATGACGTTCATACCATCTTTGACAGCGCGTTCAATGCCATCAATGACCTGTGCGGAGGAACCGGAGGAGCGTCCCGTCTTGGTATTGCGTCCAAGCACTTTATACACGTATAAGTCCGATTTATAGGCAATACCCTTTTGCACAATATCCGAGGATTTATTTGCGGCTTTACCGGCAATTGTGCCGGAGACGTGAGTACCATGTGTCGTTCCGCTAAAACCTGTGCCGTATGGGTCATTTTCTTTTTCAAGGAACGGTTCCTCGTAAGGGTCGTTGTCTTGTTCAAAAGAGTCATATCCGCCTTTATAGGCTTCTTTCAAATCCGGATGCTCATAATCGATACCGGTATCAATAACCCCGACCTTGATTCCCTCGCCATTCAGTCCTTTGGCCCAGGCTTCAGGAACACCAATCTGGTCCAGCGGTGCGTTATCATAAGTGGCTTCACTGGCTGTAAGTGTTGGCGGGTCCTGTACGGGGATGGAATAATACGTTTTGTTTTCATGAATGGATTTTACACCTGGCAGTTTAGCCAGTTCTGGAATCTTATTGGCTGGTAGTGTGATCTCCAAGCCGTTAAGCACTGTGTTGTACTGGTAATTCACCTGAAGAGAAATACCATGCTCAGCGGCTTGGTCTACGAACGTAGTTTGCTCGGTGGCAATCGCGGATTCCGCTTTTTGCTCAGATTGAGCTGTGAAAGCTTGGACGCCTGAACGTGCCGCATATTTGTCCACGGCTAGGGGCTCACCATCAAGCTGTACGATAACTCTGACCTGGCGGGAAGAATCTGTGCTTAGCTCTGGCGAAATGAAGGCCGGAGCCGCCTCAATAGTCAATGCTTGCTGAGCTTCCAAAAATGAGTTGATTTGCAGATCTGCGGTAGCAGCAGAACTGACAGACGGCAGAGACAAGCTTACCGTCAAGGCAAGAGCGAGTGATACGACAGGTATTTTTTGCAAAATGATCGGCTTTTTCAAAGATTTCCCTCTTTTCAATCAAAATATGATATGTCTACATACTAGGATTTGAAGCCACTGCCGTTGTTCTCACGCCTCCCTTAATATCTAAAATAATAGAATTGACCACTGGTGACTAACTTGCCAGTTTTGAGGCATATCTTACCATATTGGTGGGATATATTACTATATGTTTTTTATATTTTTAGAAAAAATAAGGGTAACATCACATATAGATTCCATGGAAATGTTATGAATTTACTAGATTATTTTTGAAAACAATCGAAGGGGAATGGGAGAATGCGAGATTTAATGATATAATCTGCATTGGAATTGTTGAGGTTTCACAATCATGTAAAATGCCTAAGGCAAAGGAGTCGATTATGTTGGCAAAAACATTGATTTTTGGGCATAAAAATCCGGATACGGATACCATTTGCTCAGCTATTGCTTATGCAGACTTAAAAACCAAACTGGGTGCGGACGTAGAGCCGGTTCGTCTGGGCGAGGTGAACGGGGAAACGCAGTATGCACTGGATTATTTCAAAGTGAGCGCGCCACGTCTAGTTGAGCAGGTTGCTGCTGAAACGGACAACGTCATTCTGGTCGATCATAATGAGCGCCAGCAAAGCGCCGCTGATATTGACAAAGTACGTGTAACTGAAGTCATCGACCATCACCGGATCGCTAACTTTGAAACAAGCCAGCCGTTATACTTCCGCGCTGAGCCAGTGGGTTGCACAGCCACCATTTTGAACAAGCTCTACAAGGAAAATGGTGTAGCGATTCCGAAAGAAATCGCAGGTCTAATGTTGTCCGCGATTATTTCCGATTCCCTGTTGTTCAAATCCCCAACCTGCACGGATCAAGACGTAGCTGCTGCTCGTGAACTGGCTGAAATTGCTGGTGTGGATGCAGATCGTTACGGATTTGACTTGCTTAAAGCGGGGGCTGATTTGAGTGGTCACACCATTGAACAGTTAGTGAGTCTGGATGCCAAAGAATTTCAGATGAATGGTCGCAAAGTGGAAATTGCTCAAGTGAACGCGGTAGACGTCAACGATGTGCTATCGCGTCAAGCTGACCTAGAAGTTGCATTATCCCAAACCATTGAGGCCAAAAATCTCGATCTGTTCCTGTTCGTTGTAACAGACATTGTGAACAGTGATTCCATTGGTATTGCCCTGGGAAGCCAAGCACAAGCGGTTGAGAAAGCCTATAATGTACAGTTGGATGACAACAAGGCTGTTCTAAAAGGCGTTGTATCGCGAAAATCGCAAATTGTGCCTGTATTGACTGACGCTTTTAACAGTTTGTAAGGATAAATAATAAGCCTCCTGAACCCCTGCATAATGGCAGTGGAAGCAGGAGGCTTATTTTTATTTCTTCAGTTCTGCCAGGACGTCTCCGATGCGGAATTCAAATGCCAATTTCAACTGATCGCTCATCAGGTGCCAGGCGTTTTCAGCTACAGCGAGATCGCCGCTATGGGTAAATGCATGTGCGGCACCCATGTATTTTTTATACGTCACGGACACATCTGCTTCAATCAGCCGTTTGGCGTACAACTCGGCTTCGTCAGCCAAGGAGTCCAACTCCGCGGTTATGATCAGAGCAGGAGGGAGATTATGTAGTGATTCTGCAAAAATGGGGGAAACTAACGGATTCCGCGCCTCCTCTGGTGAGTGCAGGTAGCTTTCATTAAAGATCTTTGCTACTCGTGGCGGAATGGCTTTCTCGAATTGGGGCTTCAATTTGGGATCTGTAGCAATATCTAATGGTGGGTAATCCAGTACCTGATATATAATCGGAAATTCCTTGCGATCCCGGGCCATAAGACACAGCGCTGCCGCTAGATTACCACCTGCACTGTGTCCCCCGACCGCAATGCGTTGAGGATCTACGTTGAGCACATCAGGATGCTCGTACAACCATTGGGTTACATCATAGCTTTCCTGTAGCGGGATAGGGAATTTATACTCCGGGGCCAAGCGATAATCGACATTAACGACAACGCAATTCGCACGTTCAGTAATGACCGGACACCAGGGATCATCCATTTCGGCGCTGCCCATTACAAAGCCGCTGCCATGGAAATTTACAAATACAGGGAGTGGATCAGCAGACCGGTGAGAAGGTTCATATACAATCACCCTGGAGTCACCAACAGAGGTGGGAATGATCCTTTCTTTCCGATGTACTTTGGGAGAATGCGAAGGTTTGAAATCGGACGCAGCTACCATTCTGCCAGCCGATATGCGGGCAAGTTTGACGAACAGTTTTTGTCTCAGTCTTCGCACCATTTTTCTCTCTCCTCTCTGGAGTCGGTTAGACGCGAACCTTTGACATCTTCAAACGCAGAACGTACGCGTGACAAATAGGTTTGGAACTGACAGATTTCCGACTCACTAAAGTCTGACATCAGACGTGAAGCCAGCCCTACGAAAAAGGGGTCCATCTGTTGAATTTTACTTCTTCCTTTATCGTTCAGGGACACGAACACTCCCCGCTTGTCATTGGGATCGTCATATTTATTAATGAATCCCTCTTGTTCGAGAGAAATAACCATAGAACTGATTGCTGCCCGGCTTACCCCCATCTTTTCAGCCAAAGCAGAAGGAGATGACATTTCATCTCTTTGCGCTGAAAGTACACAAAGCGCGATATATTGCCCGTAGGACAGACCAAATTCACGCGAACGTTTTTCCATGTTTTTACGTATTTCATACGTTATGGAAAATAAATCTACCAAAACACCAATCGGTTTATTGCCACCTGGAAAGAGATTATAGGCCAGTTGACGAATTTCGGAGTCCAAAAAAAAGAACATGCGATCCACCTCGATGTAGTTAATTAGTTAACTGTAATTTAATTAACCACTGGTTGCAATGATTTATACAAACTTTGTTCCGCATTTTTTTGAAAATATATCTGTAAAACGTCACATCCAGGGGCCGATACACTGATCGGGGCCCTGATTCACAAAGGCTTGTATGGAGGGCTGACGCAGGGTACGTCCTTCTTGCCACCGCCATTCACTATATTGAACCTTGGCGGTATACATGGGTTTCACCCAAAATGCGTCTTGATGCCGATCCGGTTTATTGCTAAAAGGTCGCTCCGATATGGTATGTGGTAGCAGGCGCTCGGTAAGCTGACGCCAATCTTCCCGAGTCAGCTTACCCGTCCCCACATGCCCGATATAGCGCAGCATTCCTTGTTTATCATATTGGCCCAGCAACACAGCATTGATAATGCCTCCGTTTAGGGTATAGCCACCGATAACGGCAATGATATCGCCATAATTTTTGACCTTGAGCCATCGTCCGTCCTTTCCGCCCAATGTGTACGGACTATCTAGCTTTTTACACACAATGCCTTCCATTCCTTGGCTGCACATGACCTGAAATAGAGCTTGTCCATCAGGATGAGCGGGAGCCAGTTGAATCCGTTCATTCGGTATGATGATCTGATGCAGCAGTTCAAGCCTTTCCTGTAACGGTTTAAGATGAACCCACTCCCCGTTCAGATAAACAATATCAAACAACATGTAAGTAGCGGGTACAGCTTCATAGGCTGACTGAACTCGATCCGTCCGACGAATCAGATCCCGTCGCATAATTTCATGGAACGATGGCTTACCGTCGGCACCGAGTGCGATCATTTCCCCGTCCAATATGACCGAATCAGCCTTACAGTAGGAGGGGAAGAAAGCAAGCTCCGGGTATAAAAGCGTTCGTTCATGCTGCTTGCGGTTAAACAGGCGTGTGCTGCCCTGGTCGTGATACGTCAAAATTCTCGTACCGTCCCATTTTATTTCATAACGCCAAAGGCCCGTATCTACAGGTACTTTTTCGCTCAGTTCTGGCTCAAACGGGATGACAGGTTTTAATTCCGTACGCAACGCAGCACCTCCCTTGCCTTAATTGGAATAAATATAGTGTCGACGATAGATCCTATTTTATGTGTCAGGATTTTGAAAAATTCGATTCCAGTCGCTCCGAAGGCAAGATATAGACGAACTAAACCATTTCGATCTATATCTTGTTCATTGGAAGTCGCTTATGGGATTTTTGCAAAATCCTCGTATGTGATGTTTCGCTGATTCTTAAATAGGGGAATGATAAGGATATCTAGCGTCGGCATGAAGTGATTGCAGTAATACGTTAGCATGGAGTTGTAACGGGATTTTCTTCAGTCAGAAAGGAGATTGGTTTCATGAGACAAATTCGCGAGGAGGACCATGCAGTAGTCATGGTGGATGATGGACAGGTAGTTGCAGAAGTAGGCTATAAATCCATAGATGACCACTCATTGGTCATTGACCATACATTTGTATCCGAGCAGTTACGGGGTCAAAAAATCGGCAAGGAGCTCATCGACCGAGTGGTTGATATGGCAAGGAATCAGCATAAAAAGGTTATCCCTGCTTGCTCGTACGCGCTTGCTCTGTTCAAGCGCCATCAGGAATACAGTGACGTATGGCAGCAATGAATATGGATCATCAAGGCTGCTTAATTGCATAACCGACACAACACCGGAGCGGGTAATCAGACCTTCCCGGTGTTTTTTATGTGTGCATAAAGCTTGTAAAATCAATGCATTCTACCGTTGATATAGGGAAGTAAAGGGCTATTTTCAAATGTTGAAGCATATTTTCTGACAGATGGCTGTGAAATTGTTCATACTGTTGTCACTTCACAGGCTGTCCATGAGTTCTATATAATATATTATGGTTATGACTACAACAGTAACGAAAACCTGAATTTAACGAAGGAGACGCTCATGATGAATAAAGCGAGTGAGGACAAGCAGTACGTTCCAACGAGCAATCGTAATTTTACAGCCTTGATTATCACCGTTTCCATTATAGCCAACGTGATTATTTTGCTGCTGTTCTTTTCGCCGATCGGATACCAGGGTAGTGTGAGTTTTGATCTCACTATTTTCCCAAGGCTGAATGCGATTTTTAACAGCTTCACGTTTATTTTTCTGGTGGCTGCACTGGTTGCTATTTTCAAAAAGAACATTAAGCTTCATAAAACCTTTGTTTTGCTGGCCTTCGCCAGTACCGTTTTATTTTTATTTTCCTACCTGACCTTTCACTACATTTCGCCGGAAACTGCAAAATATGGTGGGGTGGGTATCCTTCGGCCGATCTACTTTACGCTGTTGATTTCGCATAGCATACTGGCTGCGATTATTGTACCGCTAGCACTGTTCACAGTTGTATGGGGATGGACGATGCAGGTAGCAAAACATCGTAAGATTGCGCGCTGGACGATGCCAATTTGGCTATATGTGAGCTTGACTGGGGTACTGGTGTACGTTTTCATGGCCCCATACTATTAATAGATGTGAACCCTTTGCGGGTTGATTTAGGAAAATGGCGTCTCTGCTGAAGAGGCGTCTTTTTTGTATCCAATAAAAGAAAAATTATTCCTTCTAAATTTATTTTATTGAAAAAACGTTCCTTCTTTAGCGGTATTTCTGCTATAATTTGCCTTAATCAACTAAGAACAAGGGGGTCACCATGTGACAAAGAAAGCGAAAGGCAGGTTACGGTTGCTTGTATCTATGCTGGCGCTGGTTGTACTGCTGAGCAGCTGCGGTGGTGGAGGATCAAAGTCGGAAAAGGTTGACGGAGGGAAAGTAACACTGCAATTTTGGACCATTGCACTACAACCTACATTTACCCCGTATTTCAATCGGGTGATTGCCGATTATGAGCAGAAGAACCCCAATGTCAAAATTGACTGGAAGGATTACCCTTATGATGCGGTAACCAACAAGCTGTTGACAAGTATCGCTAGTAACAGCAGTCCGGATGTAGTCAATCTCAATACAGAATTTGCTAGCCAAATGGGCTCCAAGGGTGCTGTTGTTGATATGAATGAGCATTTGTCGCCCGAGGAAAAAGCTGCTTATTTCGAGGGTATTTATAATTCCACAGTCATTAACGGTAAAGCTTATGCGCTACCCTGGTATACCGGTACAGAAGTGCTTTACATGAATACAAAGCTGGTCAAAGCCGCCGGATTGGACCCTGCTCATCCGCCCAAAACCCGGGAGGAATTGTCTGAGTGGGGCCGTCAGATCAATAGAAAAATTGGCAAAGCAGGCTATGCGCAGCAGCTTGTATCCAAACTTTTCGCTGTGGACGGCATTCCCATTCTAAATAAAGAAAAGACAGCAGCGGCGTTCAATACACCAGAAGCAGTCACCATGATTAATAATCTAAAAAAACAGATGGAAGATGGCGTTGTGCTCAAGGAAGACGCTGACTTCTCACAACAAGTGAAATATTATGCCGGCGAGCAGGTTGCCTTCGAGCTGGCAGGCCCAACGTTCATCAATTTTATCAAAACGGCAGCGCCGGATGTTTATAAGAACACAATTGCTGTTCCTGTCCCAACCGGTAAAGCTGATGTGCGGCTCTCCAACTCCATGGACCTGGTCGTACCTGCTAAGTCTGCACATGTGGACGAAGCAGTGAAATTTGCTGTTTTCTTGACAAACGCAGAGAGTCAAACAGCTTTTTCTAAAGCGGCGAATACACTACCTTCCACGAAAGACTCCATTAAAGATCCATATTTTACTCAGTCTGACAAATCATTAGAAGCACAAGCCAAGGTAGTATCCGCGCAAAGCTTGGATAAGGCGACAGATTATATGGTCGGTGTGCCTAATGCCAAAGATGTGAACAGTGCCATCGCGCGAGCTTTGCAAAATATTGTATTGAACGGCACGGATACGAAGCAGACGCTTACTGCCCTGGAGCAGGAAGTGAACGATATTTTAAAGCAATAGGCTTGACAGGGGAGTAAATGAATACTCCCCTGTTCATTTATCAAAATCAGGTGGTGATGCAGCATGATCAAATGGTTAAGGTCGGAGTCCTTTACGGCCTGGGCCTTTATGACGCCAGGACTGTTATTGCTTGCCGTCTTTGTATTTTGGCCTATTATTTACAGCATCCCGCTGGCATTGACAGACTACTCTGTCATATCAGATACCCATTTTGTCGGCTTGGATAATTTTGAAGCGGCGTTTAAGGACCGTAACTTTCTTATTTCAATTTGGAACTCATTGTTGTACGTGCTCATTGTCCCCTTTCTCCAAATTTTCTCCATCCTGATGGCCGTGCTTGTGAACAGCCGTATCCCGGGAATTAAAATATTTCGTACGTCCTACTACATCCCTGTTGTGACTTCGATGGTAGCTGTAGCCTTAATTTGGAGCTGGCTATTGGGCAATAACAGCGTAGTGAACTACTTGCTCATGCAGGTCGGCTTGATTAGCAAAGACATACACTGGTTATCGGACAGCAACTTGGCCTTGTATGTACTGATGTTCATCACAATGTGGAAGGGACTCGGGTATTATATGATGCTCTATCTGGCTGGATTACAAAATATTCCTCAAGATCTGTACGAAGCCGCTAGAGTCGACGGAGCAAGCCGATGGCGTCTGATTGTTCATATTACTCTTCCACTGCTAAGACCTTACGTTCTGTTCTGTACCCTTATATCACTCATGTCAGCTATTCGTGTATTTGATGAAGTATACGTACTAACCAAGGGTGGACCGGGAACGGCCACGTTGACATCCAGCTTGTATATTTTTCAAAAGGGCATGGAGCAGTTCAATTTTGGATATGCTTCTGCGCTTGGCTTAATTGTCGGTGCAATGATTGCCGTACTTAGTATTATCGTATTCCGATTCAATAGGAAAGGCGGTGTCAATCCCTATTGATGAATCTAAAGGATGACAAAATGCTACGCTCATCTCTTCCTAAAAAGGAAAGCAGCCGCATCATGCGCAGTCTTGCTCGAATGCTGAGAATGACGGTCATCTACGTGCTTCTAGTGCTACTCGCCCTCTTTTTAATGGGACCGTTCCTATGGCTGCTCAGCGTATCCCTCATGCCAGGTCGTAACATTTTTTCAACGCCGCCCGCTATTTTTCCGACCTTTATCGATTTCGACAACTATGTTCAGGTGTGGCAGTTCATGAATTTTCCAAAGTATATGCTGAATACGGTCATCATTACGGTGTTGGGCGTTGTGCTCAATGTGGTACTCGCCAGTCTGACGGGATATCCCTTGGCTGTATTTCGTTTTAAGGGTAAAAATCTGGTGTTTACGCTGCTGATTGCCACGATGATTATTCCTTCCTACACCGCATTTATTGTGCATTATCTGACCATTCAAGGGCTCCATCTGGGCAATACATATTTGGGTGTGGTGTTGCCCGGGGCAGTCTCCGTGTTCAACATTTTTCTAATGCGACAGACGTTTATTCATATTCCCACCGATGTGCGTGATTCCGGTAAAATGGACGGCGCTTCGGAGTTTCGAATTTGGTGGCAGCTGGTGCTTCCGCTGGTCAAGCCGGCGCTCGCTGTAATTTCTCTGTTGGAGGCGATGTCGTTCTGGAACAGCTTTCTGTGGCCTATCGTTATTTTAAACGATACGGAGCTATATCCGCTGGCAGCTGCGCTCACGTATCTCAACGGTCAATTTGCCTATAACTTCGGTTGGATTGCTGCAGGCACAATGATTTCGGTACTGCCGATCATTATATTGTTCCTGTTTACACAGCGCTACTATATGGAAGGTTTGGCGGGAGCGGTAAAAGGATAAGCCAGTAGTCATGGCTACGAAGAGCCTGTGAATGGAAGGAGATGATTGCGATGAAATTGTCCAAAGGAATGGGGCCTCATTCGGGTGTAGGGTTATCACCGCAGGAGATACAATATTATTTTCGTGATGTGTATGACAGCGGGGAAAGGCTGGTTATCTCCGAACCGCGTCTGATCTGTGAACTGTCCTCTCGCTTTGCAATGAATCAGGAGTATGAAGGTGTGCTGGACCCCGAGGGACCGATCAAGCTTATTGTGCCTCCAGGACCGGGTGTACCGACTGAAACACGGGGAAGCGTGCAGTTGGTGCTCGAATATGACGGAACGCTTGCTGCAGACGGATATCGGTTGGACATTCAGAAGGACGGGCGGATTGAAATCCATGCTTCCAATAAAAGAGGGCTCAAATACGGCATGGATGCCCTGCATCTCCTGCTTCAAGTGGAACAGGAGCGATGTACTCTGCCGGTGATGTCTATTCGGGATGAGCCTTCATTCCCGGTCAGAGGAATTATTGAGGGCTTCTATGGGAAACCGTGGAGTTTCGTGGATCGGATGGATGCTGTCCGTTTTATGGCTGCGCATCGGATGAACACGTTCATGTATGCCCCCAAGGATGATCCATATCATCGTGAGCTATGGAGAGAGTCGTACCCTGAGGATACGTTTGACCAGATCCGCGAATTAAAGGAAGCCTGCGAACGGCATGAGATTGATTTTCATTACTGTATCAGTCCAGGGAACGACCTAAGCTTTGGCAGCGATGAAGATTTCCTTAAATTGACGGAAAAGCTAGCGGACGTGATTGCGATTGGCGTACGTCATTTTTCTGTATTAATGGATGATATTGATTATGTACTCAAAGGGGAAAATCGACATTTGCTGGGCCGCTCGGGTCACGCTCATGTCTTTTTGACGAACAAGGTTCACACATGGCTGGCTGAACGGCTGCCTGAGTTTACACTGACAGTCTGTCCTTCGGAATATTGGTCGTATTGGGATACCGAATACAAAAAGGACTTCCGCGAGCGGCTGCATCCGGAGATTAAGGTGTTCTGGACGGGGTACTTTGTTTTTGCCCCACAGATTAGTCGCGAGCACGCCGCCGATAATCATGCGTTCTTCGGACATGAGCTGTGGCTGTGGGATAACATCCCGGTGAATGATTGTGACCATGATCGGTTATTCCTTGATCCGCTGCGCGGACGGTATTCCGGGCTACCAGACTGTGGACATACCGGTATGGTGGCCAACCCGATGAATCAGTGGGAATGCTCCAAAGTGACGCTCATTACGATGTCCCACTATATGTGGAACAGTGAACGGTATATGCCTGAGCTATCTTGGCAATGGGCTGCGCGGGAGTTAGCGGGAGAGCGTGCGGATGAACTGATGTTTTTCTGTCGTCAAAACAGGAACAGCCGACTGGGCGGCAGCGCGTATGAGGACGTGGATCTTGCTTTGCAAATGCGCGATATCCCTGCGCTGGATATGTACTTTGAGCGGCTGCTTCAGACCGTGAGCGTCCTACGGAACGTGCCTGCTGATGATCCGGCGGCAGGGTTCGTGTCCCAGGCCGCACCGTGGCTGGAACGTGCCGAGCTGGACGCGGGCCTATGGCAGGTGTTGCGTCAAGCCGCGCTCAGCAGCGAGCGACAGGACGATGCACAGTCCGGGGAGAGCAGCACGCCGAGCGAAGTAGTTGACGGGCAAGATCCGTCGCCTCAGACGGACGAAATCGCAGGAGAACTGCGACGCGGTATCACTGCTTGCTTAGAAGCGGAGGCTCGGCTGGGTAGCAATCCGGCGATCCGTGCTGCCGCGCAGTGGGGTTATGTCGATCAGGACGAACAAGGCAAATATCGACTGATCTTGTGAGTGTTGCGATGGATTATGAAACCAAGGCAGCATAGCTGCCCTGAAAATAATCATTTGCCGTTAGGATAACGGTAATTTTCAGGAGAGGTGGAACGTACGGTGAAGTCAAGCACCCGATTACTTTTTATACCGCTGGATGAGCGGCCCTGTAATTATCAATTTCCTTATTTACTGGCACAGGGTACAGACTTGGAAATGGAGCTACCCCCATTAGAATGGATGGGACAAAAGAAAACCCCTGGCGATACGACCAGACTATGGGCATGGCTTGAAGAACGCGCGGCTACTGCTGATGGAGCTATTGTTGCGATGGATACGTTGCTGTACGGAGGAATCGTACCTTCTCGACTACACGGTATGTCGAGCGAGCAGGTCAGAGATAGAGTGAATCGGCTTCGCAGGCTAAAGCAACTATATCCGCAACTGACTCTGTATGCATTTCAACTAATTATGCGTTGTCCGCAATACTCTTTGGCTGATGAAGAACCGGATTACTATGCCGATTGGGGTCGTGAGATATTCCGAAAGGGCTTCATTGAGCATCGTCAGGAGCTGGGGATCGCTACCGCAGAAGAGTTGCTCGAATTAGCTGATATAAACGAGCGTTTGCCAATGGAAATACTGGATGATTACCTGGGGCGTCGCCATGTGAATTTGGAGGCTAATGAAGTTGCACTGGATCTCGTAGCAGAAGGTATCATTGATTTTATGATCATCCCACAGGATGATTCGGCTCCCTACGGCTATACCGCCAAGGATCAGCAGCGGCTAAGAAGTCGTATTTCTGAGCTTGGCCTGGATTTGAATGTATACATGTACCCGGGGGCAGATGAAGTGGGTTGTACGTTGCTGGCTCGTTGGGTTAACAAGATGAATAATGTAGTCCCACTGGTGTATCCCCGATTGTCTGCTTTGCAGGGGGCATTCGTAGTTCCGCTTTTTGAAGATCGCTATTTTTACGAAACCTTAAAATATCAGATTATGGCGGCAGGTGGGCTGATAGCTTCCTCAGCAACAGAGGCTGATTTGATTTTGTTGGCTAACACACCCGGTGACACGATGGCAGAGGCTTCATCCCAGCAGCGTGCAATGACCGGATATGATGTACATCGGAATGTAGTAGAGCTGGTTGAGTACGGTTCTTATATGCTGCAATATGCAGGTCAAAATGTTGCAGTTGCTGATGTGGGCTACGCCAACGGCGCAGATCTCAAGCTACTTAGACTATTAAAGCAAAAAGGACTGCTTTTTAAGCTGGCAGGTTATGCAGGCTGGAATACCAGTTCTAACACGCTGGGCACCGTCATTGCTCAGTCCATGCTGTATACCCACTATGGCTCTACGGAGGAACATTTGGATTTTCTGTCGCTGCGCTACGCGGAGGATGCCTGTTATTGCGCTGTGGTACGTACGGCTATGAATAACGGGATTGTGGAGCAGATGGGTTTTACCAAGTTTATGCTCGATGGACCGAGAGGCTCGGTAGCTGCGGTTATTCGCGGACGGCTGGAGCAGGCACTCAATGAATATGTGAACGGGCCGGAAGGCCGCGTGGAAATTATAGATTGCTACATGCCGTGGAACCGCACCTTTGAAGTCGGATTAACCGTACGGCATCATGCCGAGAAGAGAGGGTGATTCCTATGGGAATGGAAGGTGTATTATCCAAAGTTCAGCACGGACTGATCGTATCCTGTCAGGCGCTACCAGGAGAACCGTTACATGGAGCAGATTCTATGGTCAAAATGGCGCATGCCGCACAGCAAGGTGGAGCTGTAGCGATTCGCGCCAATGGCGCATCGGATGTACGTGCGATTAAACAGGCGATTTCTCTACCAGTGATTGGCTTGATTAAGCGGGATTATGATGATTCTGATATTTACATTACGCCCACCCTTCGTGAAATGGAGGAACTGGTGGAGGCAGGGGCGGATATCATTGCGCTGGATGCCACATTACGACCGCGCCCAGCGGGATGTAAGCTGAAGAGGCTCCTAGATTATGCCCATGAGCAGGGAGTCACTTCCATGGCAGACATATCGACACTGGAGGAGGCGCTTCATGCGGCCTCCCTTGGCGCAGACTGCGTATCCACCACGTTATCCGGGTATACGCCGTACTCTACTCAGATTGAGGGTCCTGATCTGGAGCTGGTTCGGAGAGCGTCGGAACTGGTTCCTGTTCCTTTAATTGCAGAGGGCAAAATCTATGATCCAGCGCAGGTTGAGGAAGCATTCCGAATGGGAGCACATGCAGTGGTTGTAGGCTCGGCGATTACCAGACCCCAATTGATTACGCAGCGGTTTGCCGATGCCGCAAGGAAGGCAGTGAAATGCATCTATGGAGATGAACGACCGAATTAACACGTATTATCCTTCATTAACGAAATCGGAGCAGAAAGTCGCCTTATGCGTACTGGAGCATCCCGCAGATATCATATATTTCTCCGTGACGGAGCTGGCGGATTTTGCAGGTACAGGCGAAACGACGGTGATGCGCTTTTGTCGGAAAATTGGTTTCAAAGGTTATCAGGATTTCCGACTGTCCCTGGCACAAAACCAGACTTATCGTAAAACCGATATGGGCGAGGAGAACATCGACCCAGATGACGAACAAGATATTACGCGTACGGTGTATCACAACATGCTCGATATTTTGCACTCCAGTATGGGACTGCTGGACCATTCAGAGCTTGGTCGTGCGATTGCGTGTCTCGATCAAGCGGGCTATGTTCAATTTTTCGGCGTAGGCGCTTCGGGAATTTCCGCGCAGGATGCTAAAAATCGTTTCTTACGGATTGGGCGCCGCGCCGAGGCTGTGGCAGACGGACATATTCAGTCGATGATGGCGGTATCCATGAACCCGGGTGATGTCGCTATCGGCATCAGTGTATCAGGAAGTACGCTGGATACGAACGATATGCTGCACAAAGCCAAGCAAAACGGTGCAACTGTTATCGCAATTACGAATTATGCGAAATCACCCATTACCTCCATTGCTGATATCGTATTGCTGACCGCAGGCAAGGAAGCGCCGATAGAAGGTGGTTCAATCGGCGCTAAAATTTCACAGCTATTCGTGATTGACCTCATCTGCGAAGGGCTTGCTCGCAAGCACACGAGTCACACCAAACAGATGAAGGAAAAAACAGCGAGGGCCGTTATTGAACGAAGCTATTGAGATTTTTCAGTTGTGAATTGAAAACTGTGCGCTCTGACAGTTCAATGACTTGTGTTTGTGGTGCATATGAATGGCTATTCATGTATTGCTACTAATAGAAGGTTTGTACAAAGAGCTAGTAAGCTTTTATGTGGGGCAACAAGGAGGTTGGTGTGGTGGCAGCTGCTGTGAACAGAGTCATTGGAATCGACATTGGGGGCACATCGGTGAAGGCCGCCATAGTGGCACCGGACGGATCGGTGCTTGATGAAATCCGGCTGGATACGGACGCTTCCCGTGGACGTGAATGGGTGTTGTCGCGGGTGTCAGAATCTGTGCTCGGATTGTTGCGTTCTTTTGGAGATACCAGCATCGGTGCCCATATAGATGTAGGCGCTCTAGGCATTGCTACTGCTGGCCGAGTAAATGTGGAGAGCGGCGAAGTTGTGTATGCCACAGATAACCTACCTGGCTGGCAAGGTACATCCTTGGTAACGTGGGCTAGAGAAAAACTGGCTTTACGAGCGGTTGCTGATAATGATGCGAACGCCGCTTTACTTGGAGAAGCGTGGCAGGGAGCGGGGAAGGGCAAGCGACGCTTGGTGATGCTCACGTTGGGAACAGGTGTCGGAGGTGCATATATGGAAAATGGCCACTTGTGCAGAGGGACTCATTGGAGTGGCGGTGATTGGGGGCACAGTATTCTATTCCCGGGGGGACACCCCTGCAATTGTGGAAAAAAAGGGTGCGCCGAGCAATATGTATCGGGGAGCGCCTTGTTACGTCGAGGTAGGGAACACGTCGGTAAATTGTACCGCTCAGGGAACGAGATTGTGAAAGAGGCCGCTCACGGTAACCAGGAAGCAATCCAGGTGCTGGATGATTACACCGCAGATTTAGCTGTGCTTCTATCTAATATCTCGGTGCCTCTTGATCCTGAGGCGATCATTGTAGGCGGAGGAGTAGCGGACGCGGGAGAGGTCTGGTGGCCCATGCTGGAAAAGCATCTGCACCAACTTGGAGTTCAAACGGAAGTAAGTCGGGCATTGTTGGGCAATCGCGCTGGAATCATCGGCGCTGCACGGCTTGCATTCGAAATGACCGGGTCCTAGTACAAGAATGAAAGGGGAACGAACCATGACGCAAAAACGGCTTGATACCGACATTGTTGTGATTGGCGGGGGTCTGGGGGGGACATCGGCAGCTCTCGCGGCGGCGAAGGCTGGCATGAGAGTCATCGTGACAGAGGAGACGGACTGGTTAGGGGGGCAGTTAACTTCACAGGCGGTTCCCCCAGATGAGCATCGATGGATCGAACAATTTGGATGCACAGCAACATACCGTGAGTTCCGTAATCGTGTGCGTGACTATTACCGTCAGAACTATCCGTTAACCGAAGAAGCACGGAATAATCCCATTCTCAACCCTGGGAATGGTTGGGTAAGCCGTCTGGCCCATGAACCACGGGTAGCTCTGCGGGTGCTTGAAGATATGCTCGCTCCCTATTTGAATACGGGGCGCGTTCATGTATACTATCACACCGTGCCTATTGCGGTTCAGACGGATGGGGACTGTATTACTTCTGTAACTGTCCGTACCTCGAATAGCTCTGATCATAAGTGTGGATTTAGAGTGCTGCACGGAACGTTTTATCTGGATGCGACAGAGTGTGGTGATCTCCTTCCAATGGCGGGCGTGGAGCATACGAGTGGAGCGGAGTCGCGGGCTGCTACGGGTGAACCTCATGCACTGGAGTGTGCTAACCCTTTTGATATGCAATCTATCACACATGTGGCTGCCGTAGACTATATTCCCCAGGAAAGCTTCATTATAGAGCGCCCGCAACAATATGATTTCTGGAGAAATTATATTCCTTCCTTTTCCCGTTTTCCGATTTTGAGCTGGTTTGCTACTGACGCGGATGATACCAGTAAACTAAAACAGTTCACATTGTTTCCTAACGATCAGGGCATTGTATCCTTATGGGATTATCGTCGTATTGTAGATTCCTCGATATGGAGCGAACCGCTAAATGATGGTGAGGTAACTCTTTTAAACTGGGCGCAAAATGATTATTACCTAGGGCCATTGATCGGTGTCACCGCTCAGGAGCAGGCAAAACATCGAGAAGGAGCGCGTGAGTTGACTCGTTCATTAATATATTGGCTTCAAACCGAAGCGCCCCGATTAGATGGAGGGTTCGGCTATCCGGGAATTCGACCACGGGGTGATATTCTCGGCACATCTGACGGTCTGGCTAAAACGGCTTATATTCGCGAGTCACGCCGAATTCAGGCCAAGTATATGATATCTGAGTTTGATGTAAGTCGTGAGCTTCGGGGGGAAGAGGGGCCAAAGCGATATACAGACAGTGTAGGTGTAGGTAGCTATCATTTGGATCTTCATCCAACTACGGTATCTCAGCGAACATTCTACATCCCTAACTATCCCTATGAAATTCCATTGGGCTCACTTATTCCGGTGAGAGTGCGCAATTTACTTCCTGCCTGCAAAAATATAGGGATGACCCAAATAGCCAATGGCTGCTATCGATTGCATCCTACAGAATGGAATATAGGAGAATCAGCGGGAAGCCTGGCGGCTTACTGTGTCTCCAACGAAGTATATCCCATTGAAGTGAGCCGATCAGCAGAGCATCTTGGATGTTTTCAAAATGTTCTTCTTCGCCAAGGTGTGGAACTGCACTGGCCTGCAGAGGTATTCGAGCCAGAGGGAGTCATCAGCTAATGAAGGGGCAACTAGCCCCTCGACTGATTTAAATGAGCTGAAAGATGAACGGATTTATTCTAAAATAAAAAAACAAAAAAAGTGCTTGCTAAGTTGCTTGGCTTTATGATATATTATTTGAGCTGACAACAAAACAGCAGTTTCAAAAGCGAAAAGCTTGGGTGAAACGATCTTCGAAAAAAAGAAAAAAATAACCCTTGCATTTTTGAAACGAACATGATATGATCTTATAGCTGCTGAAAAACGCGGCGAAAGAGAAATGTTTGATCTTTGAAAACTGAACAACGAGTGAGTAAAACGATTTTGTTCGCAAAATCAAACAAGAGATATTTTTATCTC
>NZ_JANAVE010000008.1:0-288105 GCF_024213315.1 Paenibacillus sp. A3M_27_13 | reverse complement strand
CGAGATAAAAATATCTCTTGTTTGATTTTGCGAACAAAATCGTTTTACTCACTCGTTGTTCAGTTTTCAAAGATCAATCATTTCCGGACATATCAACACCCGGAATATTAATATATCATACTTTGGCGATTCATACTACTGGTAAATAATACCTCACAGGTGATCCTTTGAATTTTTGAAGTCCATCTAAATATTACATCACAGCCTATCTTACGGCCGGATAAATAATATATCATTTAGATTTGCTGATTACTACATGAAAATTACACCAATTAATAACCAAGTTATCAAAATCAGTTCTATTACTTTACTGCTCATACTTTCGAATTTGCTATTCTTCATTTCTACTATATGATGCCTCCCCCTTTCAGTTCCAAAAGGGGGGATTAATATTGAAACGTTCCAATAATAATTTACAAACATTTTGGAACGTGAAATAAACTAATTTAGAACCGTTCCTAAAAGTATACTTTTTAGAACAGGTGAAACTAACAACAGCAGTGCCTGTTTGGCACTGCTGTTCCTTAACTTCTCATTTTTCAATTTCAAAACCGGTTACCCTTCACAAATCACTGCTTGTTTTATTCCTTGCCTCCATAAACTCTTTTTAATTCCTCTTCCTTCATGTTGAACGAATGGATTTCTTCAGGAAATTGTTTGGTTCGCACATCTGCTGCATAGGCCTGAATGGATTCTGATATAGAAGCATCTAGTTTTTGATAAGACTTCACAAACTTGGCCACACGTTCAACACCGTAGCCTAAAATATCATGGTAAACGAGAACTTGAGCATCCACATTCAAGCCAGCTCCGATCCCGATTACAGGTATAGTCAAGGACTTGGCAACCTTTTCAGCCAGCTGCTTCGGCACGCATTCCAACAATAAAGCAAAGGCACCGGCAGCTTCGCACTTTCTCGCATCTTCCAGAAGACGTTGAGCAGATCGGGCATCTTTCCCCTGCACTTTATAGCCACCTAAGACACCGACAGACTGCGGCGTCAGGCCCAAATGGGCACAGACAGGAATTCCGGCTCTCGTCAATGCAGCAATATGTTCGATAACCTCACCGGCTCCTTCCAGTTTTACAGCATGGGCACCGGCTTCTTGGACCAATTGGCCGGCATGGATTAAGGTGTCCTTCACCGTAAGGTGATAACTTAGAAAGGGCATGTCCGCCATAATAAATGTGTTCTTTGCCCCTCGTTTAACTGCTTTAGTATGATGAATCATATCTTCAAGCGTAACCGGGACGGTGGAATCGTAACCCAGTACCACCATCTCGAGAGAATCGCCAACCAAAATGATATCTACGCTACCCTGTTCTGCGTGCTTAGCAGAAGGATAATCATAGGCAGTCAGCACAACGATTTTTTCTTCGCGCTGCTTCATGTTTATAAAATCCACGGTTTGCTTCATGAATATTCTCCTGAAAATGAAGTATTGAAGTTAGGAAGCAAGTTCTTTCTTGGGTAATAGATAAGTCATTATAACGGCCAAAACCAGAAGAAAAATAGCCGCGTAAAATGCGCTGGAATAGCTGTTATGATGAGAATATAGTAACCCTGGAATATACGACCCTAAAGCTGAACCTACCTGATGCCCCAAAAATAACCATCCAATAATAAATCCTACCCGATGTTTGTTGAAATGCTTGGTAACCAGCAGTTGAGTAGGCGCTACTGTTGCAAAATCGACTAATCCAAATACTGCCGCGAATATAAGCAGCAATACCGGTTCGTGACTGACCAGTAAAAGAATTAAAGACAGACTGCGAACACTATAAAAGAAAATCAGCATTCGACGACTGCTCCAGCGATCGGCCAAATATCCTGACAGTATGATGCCGGCAATGTTAAAAGCGGCTAAGATACTGACCGCACTCCCGGTGACTTGAGTTGAGAACCCATGGTCATGTGCGAAAGGAATCAAGTGGGTATCCATTAATCCCGTAGTTGTAAAACCGCAGATGACGAATGGCATAATAATGAACCAAAACTTATAATCGGCAAAAACACTCCATAGGGAAGAATTTTTGTTTTCAGCTACGGTATCGCCTTGTTCATTGACGCCGCCATACGGCGAAAGATTTTTATCAGCAGGTTGATTTCGTAATAAAAAAACAACCACCGGCACGACTAAAAGCAATAAAAACAATCCCAGTACGACAACCGTCCCTCGCCAGCCCATAACTTGAATGAGCAAAAGAGAGCCCGGAACCATGATCATTTGCCCGACTCCGAAACCCGCTTCCACGATCCCCAAAGCAAAACCGCGCTTAGCTGTAAACCATTTCGTCACGATTGCTGCAGCTGCTACATTGGAAGCTCCCCCTACGCCTAAGGAAACAAAGAAACCATACAATAAAAATAACTGCCATGATTGCTGAGTCATAGCAGTCAATATGACGCTTACTCCGACTAAAGCCGTGCTCCCTATCACAATCATTCTCGCGCCATATCGATCGATTAGTCGTCCCACAACAGGTTGAGAAAGGCCATACACGATAAAACTGACGGTCGAAATCAAAGAAGTCATACTTCGGTCCAGGGAAAATTCGTTCTCCCAAGGAATAATAAATGCGCCAAAAGCCAATCGCACGCCTTGGACAGCAAACAGCGCAAAGAACGTGGCAAATAGTACAATCCATCCATAATGCAATTTCATTTCAGGATACTCCTTTACTCAATACATACGAATAAAAAAGGTCTGAACTGCTATTTTAGTCCGTTCAGGCTTTTTTATAGGTGATCGAGATGCAGTTCAGATGTAGCATAGAGAACTGCTGTACCGCCCATCACGACTCTGTCGCCTTCCAGACGACAATACAAAGTGCCTCCTCTAGGGGACGCCTGCCGAGCCACCAATTCGTTCTTCCCTAATCGTCCTGCCCAGAATGGAATCAAATTACAATGAGCCGAACCGCATACCGGATCTTCGTTGACATTAAGTTTTGGGAAAAAGCTTCGCGAGACAAAGTCGAACTGACTGCCTTGAGATGTCACATTGACCCCTAGCCCATCTGGCAGCTGTTTAAGCTTCGAAAAATCCGGGGTTAACTGACGAACTTGATCCTCGTTTTCTAATAGAAACATCAGATCACGACCTAAATAGGTTTCTATAGGAGTGACTCCGAGCGCATCGACCATATCCTGAGTCAAAGCAAAAGATTCCGGAAGCCGATTCGGGAAATCCAATTCAAACAGATTTTGTTTTTTCAAAACAGTCAGGATCCAGCTTAACGTATGAAAAACAAACCTGTTGCTGTTTGGCTCATAAAACTGAGCGAGAATAAAAGCAGTAGCCAAAGTCCCATGTCCACATAGCTCAATCTCTGCTGCCGGTGTGAACCATCTTAACCGATAATCTTCACCTTCTTTAACAGCGAATGCTGTTTCAGAAAGATTATTTTCGGTTGCGATGCTTTGCATCGTTGCTTCCGGAAGCCATTCTTCCAAAATACATACGCCCGCAGGGTTCCCTTCGAATACCTTTTCCGCAAAAGCATCTACTACATAGTATCTCATCCTTCTCCTCCTTTTTTCGCTAATAACACTTAAAGTGTTATGTTATGATGAAACAATGTAGACATTATAAAGGACTTATATGTATAACAATCAACTAGATGATATAACACTTGAGGTGGTTTCGTATGCACATCTATATTCAGCGAAACAATGGGATCTCAATTACTCGGCAAATTGTGCTGGCTGTGATTGATCAAATTTTATCCGGTTTCCTGCAGGAAGGTGAAAAATTGCCTTCTGTTCGAGTACTCTCCAAGCAGCTTAATGTCAGTTTATTAACAGTAGTCAAAGCATATCGCGAATTAGAGCAGCAAAATTTTCTTTATTCCGTACAAGGCAGCGGGACATTTGTCCGTAAAAAAAACAATGATATTGAGACTGCCTGCATCGAAGAACCGTTAACTCAGGACTGGCAATTGTCGGTTCCGGATTATTTACCGCGCTCCCAACTCGCTCAATTTCATCATGTGCCGCAAAAAATTCACTTGGCTTCTTCCATGGTCGATCCCGAATTGCTTCCTAACCGACATTTGAAAACGGCGTTTGAACACTTGATTCAAGAAGATGGAACCTTTTTATCGCGATACGGTCATACTCAGGGCGATCAACAACTTAGGCTCGCTATGCAGCAATATTTAAGCGGTCTAGGCGTTTACACGCAAATTGAAAATTTGTTGGTCACGAACGGTTCGCAGCAAGGAATTGACTTAATTGCTCGAACATTCGTAGGTCCTGGGGACGTTGTGATTCTTGAAGCTCCGACATATCCCGGAGCTATCGATATTTTCCGAAATCGAGGCGTTACGATTCTAACCGTTCCTCTCGACCAAGAAGGAATGCGTTTGGATATTTTGCAGCAATTATTTGATAAACATCATCCTAAACTTATTTATACGATTCCGAATTTTCATAATCCGACCGGTGTCTTAATGAGCCATAAGCGAAGAAGGAAACTTCTGGAAATGGCGCAAAATACACAAACACTTATTATCGAAGACGATCCTTGGGGCGAAATCTATTATGATCAGCACCCCCCTGCTCCAATTAAAAGCATGGATGAATATGGACATGTTATTTATTTAAAAGGATTGAGTAAAATATTAGCACCCGGCTGTAGGATCGGCGTTTTATCGGCTTCAGGTTCTATTTTCAAGCGAGTGTTAGCTGCAAAAGCTAACGCGGATTTAGGTACTCCATTGGTGACTCAAAAAATACTGTTTCCTTTTCTCGAGCCTTCGATTGTAGAAAGTCATATGCAAAACTTAAGAACGACACTGAAAATAAGACGCGATTTAGCGCTTGAAATTCTGTCAGAGCGCTGCCCGAAAGAAGTGTCTTGGATGGTGCCACAAGGAGGACTTAATCTGTGGCTTAGCCTTCCGGAATGGGTACAATCGCATCTTGTTCTAGCAGAAGCCAATAAAAAGGGAATTTCCTTTTTGCCGGGATCCTCCTGCTTCTCTGTTGAACATGAGAATCATCATATCCGATTAAGTTTTTCGTTCGTCAGTCAGGAATTGCTTCGTGAAGGCATAACGACGTTATGCGAAATTTTAGCGGGCATCATTTTAAGTAGAAAAAACTCGCATTCCTCTCCTTATTTTTAAATATCCTTGGGCCGCCTCGAAAAGAAAACACAAAGAAGACTGCCTGAAGCTTACTTCAGCAGTCTTCTTTTATGATCCACCTATCGGTTTTGTCATGCATCCATAAATCCGGTTTTATCGGCTTCGGTAATAGCTCGAATCACTCGGCAGGAATTACCGGCAGCTATAACATTAGCCGGGATGTTTTTAGTTACGACACTCCCGGAACCAATGATCGAATTGCTACCGATTGAGACTCCAGGATTAATATGAACACCGGCGCCGATCCATACATCGTCTCCTATGGTTACTGGTTTCGCATAACAACCACCATTTCTGCGTTCAACGGCATCTGTTGCATGATTCGCGCAATAGATTCCAACTCGAGGCCCGAACAAAACATCATTACCAATCATAACTTCCGCGCAATCCAAAATCACGCAATCATAATTTGCGAAAAAGTGATTGCCAATCGTAATGTTGAACCCAAATTCACAGCGAAAATCATTCGCAAAATGGACGTCTTCTCCGCATTTCTCTAGCAGCTTGTCTAAGATTTCTTTTCTTTCCTGCTTATCATCGCTGTTATTGTACAGCTTGGTTAATTTAGACGCTTTGTGTCTTGCAGCACTACACGCCTCCGAATAATCGTTGTACATTTCTCCGCTTCTCAATTGCTCTTTTAAAGTCACTCAAGCACTCCCTTTCGTCTGACTTTATACCTAACATTCTTTTTATTATCTAATATTATATGACTTATAATAACTTATATAAAAATAAGGATCAAGTTGCCAAATCTACCACACAACTCGATTCGAGTTAACAATTTAATATATAATTGGTAAAAAAAGTTAAAGTCGATGCAGCATGGAACAACTTCATCGGTCTCTAACATTACCGGTTTAAGCGTGGCGACTTGCGGAAACGTCATCAAATCTCTTGTACAAACCGGAGAAATCATTGAAGTAGAAATGGTTGAATCTCACGGTGGCCGGCCAGACGTTATAAGTACAATGCCAACCATTCGTATGTTATCTGCTTATATGTGAAAACAGAAGGAGGCCTCCATTCTCTTACGTACAGGATCGTCAACCTTCTGGGCGAGAGTAACGCAAAATTATGATGAAGATCAAACATGCGCGATCGTGACCTTTCCTAAAGATAATTTCCCTGGTTCGGGTTTCATTGTCGACGGATATCTTTTAAAAGGAAACACGGAATAGTGCAACCCCAGTTGGTACTTTTATATAGCCTAATGGTGGCAGAGAATGTGAATTTTCATAATATATCCGCGTTGACGACCCGATTGTGTTAGTAAGCCAATAAAGCTTCGGCAATTATGTGCCTTCCAGCATGACGGATCGTTATGATGCGTTTGTTCATCTCGACCGGACCATCTCCCTTCAGCCACTGCCTATCCTTCATCCGGTTGCAACGGATGCTTTATTTTCAGAGTAACAGCTCGCAAGAACCGTCTGTGGGATACAAGGTAGCTGGGTATAGTTTACCGTCAGGCTCCGGATTATAATTATATGACTGGCTCCAATATAAAACAGCGGCAGGCTCGGACTTTATTTTTATCAGTCTGAGCCTGCCGCTGTTTTATTGAACTAACGTGTCCCTTTAATTCAATAAACACTTCCTGATTTTTGGTGAAAAGCGTTAATCTTCTTTTGATGGGCGGTACGTCAATTCAACTGCTCCGAATGTAAGGTCTTGGTATAGACATGCTTAAGAGACATCGTGTTGATGTTATCTGTAAACAAACGCTTTTCACTCATCCGCCGCTTCCAAGCACCAAGATGTTTCTTCCGGGTTGCTCTTAAGGTTCAAAACTTCTTATCACCTCATTATAATACTTTGATTCAAGAGATACCCAATCTATTCACGGATGGTTCTCACCTGTGACAAAACTGTCGGATGCTAGTTGCTAGTTCTTCCGCATGAGTAAGGACAAGCATATGATCAGCTCCTTTGATTTCGGCAAACCTAATCGCAGGTACACGCTTGAAGTGCTCGGCGATATTATACATATCCGGCCATTCTATGGTTCCTTGTATAAATAACGTACTCGTTTGGTTTTATGCTTAGTAATTGAGTTGAAGATACATATTTCCTGTCTTGATGATTAATACAAGTAAATCACGTTTACAAAGGAAAAAAGACAGGCAGAAGATTATAAATTCACTAACAATTTAGGGTAAACATAACCTAATTGAAACCGCCCATCCAATAACCGGATGGGCGGTTTTTACATACTACTTTCCTGCTCCTTTATCACCTGCTCAATCCCCAACAGAATCAGCTTCAAGCCGAACTCAAACGCCCCGTCGGTTCCCATCAGATTGAACAGCCCGTTCGTGAACATCCTCCGAAACAGTCCCACATCCGTCTCGCTCATGGAGTCCAGAAGGCGAATCATCTCCTCACCCGGATGCGCTTTCTGGTCCTTAAAGATAGCGGAGACATTACGCTCATGCTGATAATCGTCTAGAACGAAATAGAAGACATAGTTCACAAGCGTAGTAACCACTTGCATTTTCTGCTCTTGCTCAAGCGGCGTCGATTCCACGCAGAGCAGCATACGGTTGGTGAACCGGATGATGTCCGGTTCGTGGGGCAGCGTCATCATCATGAGCTGCGTGGAGCAGGGATATCGGCTGAGCACGCTCCGTACCGTTACCGCAAGCCCCGTCAGCTGCTCCTTCCATTCCCCCTCGGAGTGGAACTCTTCCAGAATCATTTTCGATACCTGGTTGGCCAGACGCTGGTAGAGATGCTGTTTGCTCTTGAAGTACCAGTACAGAGAGGGAGCCTGAATCCCTAACCTGTCGGCCAATCGTCTCATGCTTAATTTCTCGATGCCCTCCTCTCCAAGAAGCTCCCACGAGGTTTCCAAAATCTTATCCTCCGAAATCTGAGGTTGCTGCTTTTTCATGTCATCCGCCCTTTTATCTAACAGTGTAAGTTTATGCTTTACAGGTTCATTGGTTCATGATACCATCTAACACTGTAAGGTACAACCTAACAGTGTTAGACTGAAAGGCAAAATAAATAAAGAAAGTAGTGATCCGCATGGATGCAGAAAACCTCCATTACTTTGAAAAAGCACCGATCGCAAAAGCCGTAGCTCATTTCGCTATACCAATGATGCTAGGCACGTCAATGAGCGTCATTTATTCCATCTTGAATGCCTATTTTCTTGGTACACTTCACAATACTGCTATGTTAACCGCACTTGCACTAACCCTGCCGTTATTCGCAATCATTATGGCGCTAGGCAATTTGATTGGCATGGGTAGCGGTACATTCATCTCCCGTTTGCTAGGTGAGAAAAAATATGATGAGGTAAAGCATGTGTCTTCATTCGCCTTTTACAGCAGTTTAGTTCTCGGTCTTATCGTGATGGCCGTAGGTCTCCCGTTGATCAATCCAATCGTTCATGGCCTGGGAGCAACGTCTGGCTCCTTCGGATTCACGAAGGACTATGTCACGATTATGCTTATTGGCTCACCATTCGTCGTATTATTCTTCACACTGGAGAATATCATGCGTTCGGAGGGTGCAGCAATCACGTCGATGATCGGTATGATTCTCAGTGTTGTTATAAATATTATTCTCGACGCGTTAGTCATCTTCGTGCTCCATTGGGATGTGATCGGCGTTGCGTCTGCTACGGTCATTTCTAACTTGGTTGCGAGTGCATTCTACGCCTTCCATATGGGATATAAGAGCCAATTCTTAACCGTCTCCGTAAAATGGTTCAAGGCTACCAAGGACATTCTGAGCAATGTATTCAAAATCGGAGTTCCCGTCTTTATTATGAGTATCTTTTTGGGTGCAATGTCGCTCATCTTTAACCATTTTCTTGTCGAATACGGGGATCAGGCCGTAGCGGCTTACGGAATTTCATCACGTTTATTGCAATTTCCTGAGTTTATTCTGATGGGCTTATGCGAGGGAGTCGTGCCGTTGATTGCCTTCTCTTTCACAGCGAATAAATTACGCATGAAGAATACCATTGGATTTACGATCAAAGTGATTGTGGCGTTAGCAGTCGTATTCGGCATTATCGTCTATTTGATTTCCGACCACTTAATTGGTTTATTTACAAATGACTCGCAATTAATTGGAATGGGCAGCTACATTCTACATGTGACGTTCCTATCCTTGTTCATTACAGGAATGACCACATTGTTTACCGGGATCTTCCAAGCATCAGCGCAAGGAACTGCCGCGTTTATTATGTCAATTATTCAAGGGATTACTCTGATTCCTGTGTTGTTTATCGCCAATCAAATGAACGGCTTCCACGGGGTGGTCTGGTCGCTTGTCATTGCGGATGCGGTCGCATTCCTTGTTGGTGCCATCATGTTGTATGTTTTGCGGACCAAATTGCAGCCAGAATTGGATAAGTTAGTACAGTAGAAAACATATAACACCCAAGAAGGCAGGATAAGGACACTCCCCGATCCTGCCCTTTTTAGGTACGTGGACGGGGAATAAGGGCAATTGTCATTTAAAAAAGGAAAATGCCCCCTACCTGCACGATCTTGCTTATTCAGCGCCCCCATCGCCACACTCATCGGAAAGTTCTTACCTCTGAAGATCATCGTTCCCAGCGCAAACTTCGAAACGAGCAAACCCGTGCCTCCTAATCCCTTATATTTCACTTTTCAAACCCTGTTCTAAATTCAAATATTGTTTCCCGTTAGTTGAATCATTTCTGTGATTGATCCACCTTGTAGATTCTTCTGGTAAGCGCCTCGTCATCATCTGTCCATGATATTTGGAGCTGTTTGCGGGTTTTTGAGTGCAGGCAGTAGAATGCCATCGATTAGCGCTGTGAAGAAAGGCTTGTCGAACGGTTTGCGCTGGATGAGTCCGCGAAAGGAAGCCATTGAAGTAATGACCTGGCAAGCCATCTCAATGTCCGCGTGAGTGGGAATTTCACCGCGGACGACGGCTCGGTTCATAAGCTCGCGGTTCACAACAACCCATGGCTCGAAAATCCCGGCTGTTCCTGCTTCGGCAAATTCCGGATGCTGCAAAAAGGAGCCTAGACCCGCTAAGACTCGAAATTTTCGTTCTTCTTCCGCGATCGATTGCGGCTTCAAAAGCACGAGGAGATCTTCGCGCAAGGTTCCTGTATCAGGCAAGCTTTCGAGCTCAAGATGATTTCGATTCATCCAGGCCAAGGCGTTTCGGACTAACTCCGCCTTGGAAGACCAGCGGCGGTAAACCGTCGCCTTCCCAGCCTTTGCTCGAGCCGCGACCATGTCCATTGTCATACCATCGAAACTCGTATCGGCGAGGATGTCGATTGTCGCCTCAAGGATTTTATCATCCCGCGTGTGATCTCGCTTGCGGCCCAATGTTTGCACAGGCTTTTCAGCCACACGGCGTTCCGCTCGATGCAAGGGATCTGAACAAGTCCGTTAATAGGATCACAGGTCAACCTCAAATGGTGCTCCAACGCAACCTCCGCTGCATACTCAATCTGGTCGATACCCATATCAGACAGATCTGCCAGTGCAGCCGATGCCATAGAGCAAGCAGTGCCAACCTCCCCCTGGCAGCCGCATTTAGCACCGCTGATGGAGGCGTTCTGCTTGACCAGATTGCCAATGAGCCCGCCTACTGCCAGAGCCCGGGGGATCTGTTCGTCCGAGACATGCTTCTTTTGCTGCATATAAAGGAGCGCGGCCGGCATGACACCACTGGCCCCACAGGTCGGGGCCGTTACGATTGCACCGGCGGCGGCATTTTGTTCGCTGACCGCGAAAGCATATGCGCTGACAATCCTGTTTTCCCGCGTCTCCGGGCTCTCATCAATATGCCGCTGATTATAAAGAAATTGCGCCTTGCGTTCTCATGGAGACCGCCTTCCAGAATACCTGTGACTGAAAGCCCCTCGTTGACCGAATGCTTCATCGCTTCCCAAATCCCATAGAAAAAATCCCATATCTGTTTGCCTTCACACTGCTCGACGTAATCGCTTAGGCGGATATTGTTATCTTTACAAATTTTACTAATTTATACAAAACTATTCTCCCTATAGACATCGGGCGCCAGCATCTCCTCCCGTCCCTCAATAACGATGTCCCCGCCGCCGATACTTACAGCACGCATGGATGTTGTTTGCCGCCCGTCTTTGTAAGCAAAAAAATCAATGGTATTGGGATGGGGCAGAATAAAATCTGCGTGTGGAACAAATTCAATCTCCGTTGGAAATGGTGACAGTGCTTTAATAATGGCCTTGTCCGTCATATGGCCTTTGCCTGTTTTTGCAAGGGAACCATAAATCAATGCCTTGAATCGTTCGGCATCCTCATTTTCTGATTTGAAGATTCTGGCGGCTTTCTCCGGCCCCATTGTATGGGGGCTGAATGGTCCACTGCCAACCTTATAGAGTTCTGTCAAAGATTTCATAGCACCCTTACATCCTTTCTCAGTTTTCAGTTTTCTTTGGCATAAGATCTTCCTACTGCTTGACCAATATAAACGTTCGGCATCGTTTAAACTATCGCTCGTTCCTCTGAAAACGTTCCTTGATTTTCATCAGCCTCTCAAGAACACCCTCTTCATCAATGGCCATGTCATACAATTGGTGAGTAAGCTGGAGACCTTGATCGTTGGCAAGGGCTTTTTTCCATGTGTGCGACACAATCGAATGAGTAAGATGTCTTACAAAGCGAGGTGCCTGCATGATCATCTCTGCCAGTTCCCACGCACGTGGAAGAAGCTTTTCACGAGGCAGTACCTCACTAACCAGACCGAGGTCTAATGCCGCTTGTGCATTAATATTCATACCCGTGTATGCGCAAAATGCCGCTTTCTTGATTCCCAGTATATTTTGAAGTGCTAAGACGATTCCATCTCCAGGCGGTACACCGCCTAGGTAATGAGCATCGAAAAACTCTGTGCCTTCAGCACAAATGGTAATATCACAAAGCGTTCCCATTTGCCAGTGTGAGCCTGTACCATTGATCACCCCAATTGTGGGGATGTCGATGCAATAGATCATATTTTCAATCATTCTCAACGATTCATGATATAATTCCAGTTTCCGGTTATTCGGCCAATCCATGAATTTTGTTGTCCAGACTTCAGGATTGCCTATTTGCCACAAATCTCCTGTCCCTGTAAGGATCATCACCTCATTTTCAGGGTCACGGCCAACATCTGACCATACATTGCCATATGCAGTTTGGGTCGCCCAGTCAAATTGAAGAGGTCCCCCGCGAGTGTGCATACGCACTTCGAGTATGCCGTCACGGCGAGTCATGAAGAACAAGTCCTTGTACTTCTCCGAATATTTTTCGAATCTTGTAGGTCCCGCCATATCTCTATTGAACTTCGTTGCCCATTAGACGTCCTTGCATCTTCATCAGTCTCTCAAGAGCACCTTCTTCATCAATAGCCATATCGAACATTTGGTGAGCAAGCTGGAACCCTTGATCACTGACCAAGGCTTGTTTCCATGGACGGGATATAATTGAATGTGAGAGATGTCTCGTTGAACGTGGTGCCTGCATGATCATCTCCGCAAGTTCCCAAGCACGTGGAAGGAGCTTTTCGCGGGGGAGGACTTCACTAACTATGCCTAGGTCCAATGCGGTTTGACCATTGATATTCTTGCCAGTGTAAGCGTAATATGCTGCTTTCTTGAAACCTATCATGTTCTGCAGCGTGAGTAACATTCCATCTCCGGGAGGTGTGCCTCCCAGAAAATGAGGATCAAAAAAGTCCGCGTCTTCTGTACAAATAGTAATATCACAGAGAGTTGCGAGTTCACAATGCGTTCCCGGCCCATTGATCGCCCCTATTGTGGGGATGTCAATGCAGAATATCAAATTTTCAAGCAGTCTCAGCGATTCATGATACTGTTCGAGCTTCTTTTGCTTCGGCCAGTCCATAAATTTTGTATTCCAGACATCAGGGTTCCCTATTACCCATTTATCCCCTGTTCCAGAAATGATCATTACCTCGTTTTCAGGGTCACGGCCAATATCTGACCATGCATGGGACCATGCAGTATGGGCTTCCCAAGAATGTTGATACGGCCCTCCGTCGGTGTGCAACCGCACTTCAATTATTCCGTCACGACGGGTCATTAATAGAAAGTCTTTGTACTTCACCGAGTACTCTTCAAATTTTGTTGGTCCAATCATACGTCGCTCAGTCATTTCAATTCCTCCTAGTTTTGTTTAGATATTATCTATTACTTTCAAGCCAATCTCTGGCGAAAGCAGCGTATGCCGCAGCCCCTTTATAAAGTACCTCATCCGAGAACATCGTCTTTGGATGGTGCATAGGGTAACCATAACCTTCTTCGGTATTGCCTGCGTTAATAAACACTGAGGTACTTGGCACCGCTTGTGATACAAATGCGAAGTCTTCTGATCCCATTAATTTACCACCGGGTATCAATTGTGTTATACCGATAAAGGAACTGGCGCCAAAAGTGTTGGCAATAGTAGTTCTCATTTGATGGTTCAGCCCGCTTTCCGTTTTCACCTCAGGACAGCCCCTGGTATAAATCACATCCACCTTTGCATGAAAAGTTACTCCAATACCTGCAGAAATTTCGTGGATACGGGTTTCCATTTCATCCCGCAATGCGGCGTTAAATGTGCGTACGCTGCCTTTCATTCTGGCAGTATCGGGAATCACGTTGTTTGTACTTCCACCTTCCATCACTCCAATTGTAAGAACTGCACTCTCCATTGGCGAAATTTCACGGCTTACGATCCCCTGCAGCGCCAGATGAAGATGAGCAGCTACATTTAATGGGTCTACTGCGGCACTAGGCATCGCTCCATGTGCGCCCCTTCCGCGGATGATTACTTCGAACCAATCAGAAGAAGCTGAAATCGCTTCTCCGGCCTCAGGCACTACAAATTGCCCGGCAGGAATTGGCATTCCAGTCAACACGTGAAGCATCATGGCTGCATCCACTTTAGGATTTTCGAGAATCCCATTCTCAAGCATCATCTTTGCCCCGTGCAGAGTCTCTTCACCCGGCTGAAACATAAGCTTAACCGTCCCGCGAAGCTGCTCTTCGTTTGCCTTCAGGATCTCCGCAGCTCCCAACAGCATGGAAGTATGCAAGTCATGACCGCATGCATGCATGTTTCCATTCAACGACGCAAAAGAAATATCCGTTTCTTCTTGAATGGGCAGCCCATCCATATCCGCACGAATAAGAATCACCTTCCCGGCATGTTGTCCGCCGATCGTAACCGTTAGACCTGATTCTCCTACGGGAGTGGGCTTAAGACTCATCGACTCCAACACCTCTTTTACGTAGGCAGTTGTCCTGGGCAAACTTAAATCAAGTTCCGGAATCGCATGCAGATGATGCCTGTACATGACCAATTTTTCCTGCAGCTGATGGGCCATACTCAAAAAGTCTCCAGCTTCTTCAATCACAATGAACATCTCCCAAAACACAAATTGAATGAACGTAAGAACAGAGTAAACATCCCCCCCTTCTTATTTTAAGACTTTTTAAGAACAATTTTATCGTACTTTTAAATTTATTAAATGTAAAGAGAAAATAAGACATTTTAAGAACGCTTTTTTTGGAGGCTACCGGAACATTGAAATATCACATTTATTGTGATATAACTCTTTTGATTGAACTGTTTATGAAAGGAATCTACCATGAAAATCAAGCTGGGTATTATCACGCCTGAGACCCATATGGACTATTTCCGCGCCATTGAAGAAGAAATGCGGTCGGTATGTCAGTTCCGTTTTCTTACGATCAACAACTTCCGGGAAACAAAAGACATATATCTTAAAAACTTAGGTTCGGTAGATGGATTTGTTATCAGTGGCAGGATGCTTTACGAGTCAATTGATAAGGAATGCTTGGATGAAAAAGTACCTATTCACATTTTGCAGGATAATGAAAACCTTCTATATAGGGAACTTTTCCGGCTACTGGTTACATATCCTGAGCTTGATATATCTAGGATCTATGTGGATTATGCGTATATTATCGATTCTTTCAGTGAATTCCAACAATACCTGACTCATGAGGGAAAGCCCATTAACAACGACGATCTGCTCGAACGGGTGGAAACAATGCTCGAAAACCATATCACTCTGTGGGAAGATAAGAAAATAGACCTGTCCATCACGGCGTTCGGCCACTTTGTTCCAGAACTCAAAAAGCACGGAGTCAGATATATCTTAATCCGGCCCACTTTGGAAAACGTTAAAGAGACCATAAGAGAGATCATCAACGAGATTACCATCCTCAAGCTTAAGAGTCAGAGGGCAGTTGTCGCATGCTTATCGACCAAAACGGCGGAACCGCCATCTGAAGAGCAGCTTCATGAGCTAAAGGTCCTTGTCGGCAGATTTCTGCGCAGCGTGAATCTGGCAGACACGGCCCAAATTTCGGAAGGCTTTGTCAGACTATACACCACCTATGGAAATTTCATGAAAATCACCTCTAACGCGCATAACTGCACCCTGCTGGAGTATCTGGAAGAGCGCATAAGCGACAAGGTGAAGATCGGGTGGGGCTCAGGGCATGAATATTTTCAAGCTAACATTAACGCCACCAAAGCTCACAGACAGGCGGAAGCCTTTACGGGCAGCTGCAGCTTTTTTATAAACGAGGATCAGAAGGTTATCGGCCCAATGCGGAGCATGAATGTCATACAGTTCTCTGAACAGGGGGACCCGGAAATCATCGCGTTAGCCAAAACTATCGGAATAAACAACATTAACTTGCAAAAAATCATGTCCTACGCAGAAATCATGAGAACAAATAAATTATCCTCTGAGGATGTTGCTCAATGCCTGTCCATGACCGTCAGAGGTGCAAACCGTATCCTTAACAAAATTGAAGAAAGTAAATACGTACAAACGGTATTTGAAAAACGAGACAACAGTAAAGGGCGACCAAAAAAATACTACGAACTGTTGTTTCTCGACAAAGAAGGGCGCAAATTAAGCAGATGACACGCATTGTTACGTTTGCCATTTCGACTTTAAATTAATGGCAAAAAAGGCACATTTTCAAAACTGAAAACGTGCCTTTTTTGCGCTTAATTTACCAAGTCAAATCACTTATGATCGATTCATTTAAACCCTATCTATCAGACAGCTCTCAAAACCCGCTTATCCCGTGAGACAGTCCCAACCGCGCCTGTTCGTTGAACAGCTTGTGGTTGAGTGATTACCACACCGTTACGTCAGAACTCCCACTACTTTGATACCCCTCTGTTGCTAACACCTGGTAAGACCAGCTATTCCCCAGATTCATTCCTTTGCTCGCCCATGCTTTCACGTGGTTGCTGAAAGTGATCGTGGAGTTACCCCCGGTCGGTCTCTTCGACTGTCGAACACTCCAGTACTGAATAAACGTCGTTTTTTCGCCTTCAATGGAAGGGGCGTCGTATCGCATTGTTGTGTAGATGTCATATGTGCCCCCATCACTGGTCACCGTACCTTTATACGTTCCGGTAGGTCGATAAGTCCCCCAGCTATCAACGACATAATATTCGATGAGTGAGTTTTTCGTCCACCCGTAGAGAGCCAAGTATCCATTACCGGACGGCGCCCAGACACCGGCATTGTAGTTAATCGTTCTGTTTGGTGATCCAGTAGTCCAGCCTTTCCCGACAACAAAATTCCCGGTATCCTTCCATGTTACGCTGTAATTACCGCCTGATCCATTAACAGCATTGACCGTCCCACCGCCATCGGTCCAATTTTGCCAATAGTCTGTCGCTGCACTTGAGGTTGTTGCAAACAACCCAAAACTCATGGAAGCTGCAAGAACTACCGTCATCATTTTCTTACTAAAATTAAACATAATCTACCTCCTAAAATTTTTGTGTTTGTCCCATACACCTGCTTGTTAGTTGATTCTGTTTGTAACACATCTCTTATCTGTGCATATCCCGTTTTTTTACTTTTACCTCCCTTATGTGTAAATTATAGAATGATAGCGTTTGCATATAAACCTAGCAAATTAAAGCTTTAACTCTATTATGTTTAGCTCTCTTTGAATTTTATAGAAGCCGTTGAAGGGTAATCGAGTTTCGTAACGTTGGAAGAAGGTCTTCGCTGCTTTTAATTATTCGAGCAATATGCGAATCTATTTTTATGTCGGATTTTTTAGATATTCATCTAATCGGAAACAATATAAGTTCTTGTCCCAAGCTGAAGACAAGAACTTATATCGTTAAAACCAAAAAGCTGCCAATGGCAACTGGGGTCAGTCCCGTCGGTTTCCCATATGGAGTTTTTCCAATGTCAATTTTAAGGAGTGCAATTCAGTATAAAAAAACTGGGGTTTGAGAGCGAAGGCATATTAAAAAAGGACAAAATTCTGTCCGATGGTAATTACCTCAACACAGTTATGATGGGACGACTTAATGAATAATTCCAGCAAAAAACCTCCTGTGAATCATCACGGGAGCTTTTTTTGCTGTGCATGTTATGCCTTTTTACCTGTAACGTTTAGGATTATCTGTCTGATCAAGAATAAAGTCGATACTCACCTTGTGGAAATCTGCCAATTTGATTAAGACCACACTTGGGACGTCCAGATTCCCATTTTCATATCGGGAATAGGTTGTTTGTGAGATACCTAAAAAGTCGGCCATGCTCTGTTGTGTTAAGTCTTTGTCCTCACGTAAATTGCGAATTCTCTTATACACTGCTCATCACCCAAGCAAAGTTTACTCCATGCGAAAACTGCATATTGATTTTTATGCGTTTTTCGCATAAAATTTATTTATCTTCAACTTTACCTTGAAATCTTGAGTTGTCCCTTCATATGCAAAAGCTCTTAATGGGGACAGACGGATTCTCCTAAATTCGTTTTATTAAAGTGTATATTTCCCAACGAAGCATATAACAGAATATTGAAATATAGCTCCTGCGGTCATCATAGAGCTTTATTTTGCATGCTATTCTTTTTACCGGTACAACGTTCAGGATCATCTGTCTGACCAAGAATAAAGTCGATACTTACCTTGTGGAAATCTGCCAATTTGATTAAGACGACACTGGGAACGTCCAAGGTCCCATTTTCATATCGAGAGTAGGTCGTTTGTGAGATATGTAATAATTCAGCCATGGTCTGTTGTGTTAAGTCTTTGTCCTCACGTAAATCGCGAATTCTCTTATACATTGCTCATCACCCAAGCAAAGTTTACTCCATGCGAAAACTGCATATTGATTTTTATGCGTTTTTCGCATAAATTTATTTAAAGAGTATAACAAGTGGAATAAGAACGGAGTGGGCGGAATGGTGCTGTACAAGCGATAGCGTTCGCCTTTGTGGCCGGATTTCAACCTTCTTAGCTTGATTAAGAAATCCGGGCACAACAGCGATGGGAAGCACCATCCGACCGCGTAGTGGCGCCGTATGTACATCTTTAGCTCAACTTATATAAATAATCAGTATTCATAAGGAGGCATGATGAAAATGATTTTGGAGGATATGTATTATGGGAATTGGCGTCCCAGTGAACAGATAAATTCAACCGACCCTGAATCTCAAAAAGTGAATCAAAAAATTAGTGATCTCATGGAGATGTTGAAAAGCAAATTACCAGCAGTCGAGTTTGAGTCAATTGAAGTCATGTTTGATTTATTAAGCGAGTCAACTTCCCTGCACTCCGCAGCAGCATTCATTCACGGGTACCGGGCGGGGGCATTAACGATGATTGAAGTATTTAGCGAGGACAAAGAAATTGTTGATCGTAATAGATAGATGATGGAGGAGTTATGGTGGTGAACCCGCTACGCATGCAAATTACCCGTTCCGATCGCTGTTATCCCTAGATTTTTCCTCAATAAATATAAATTTAAAGGTAATATCCGGGGATAACAAAACGAATGGAGGGGCTCCCTAGCCTCTGCCTGCGCCCCCCAGCGCATTCATCAAGAACTCGTAAATTTCCAGTTCGTTGATTTTATCGCCATCGGTCACTATGTTATGCTGAACTTGCAGTCCGTTCTTGAACACGGTGAACATCCGAGCTGTCCTGTCCGCATCGATTGAAATAGGGATAGCTCCATTCTGCTGTCCGACTTCGATCCACGTTTTGGCAGTGAGGATAGATGCTTCATGATAACGTTTCAGAATTCCTGCCACGGCGGGCTTATCCTGTTGGCTGAGTAGATAGATAAAAATCAGGCTGGTAGCGCTGTCCCCACTGCCGATGTTACGAAGCCGTTCAGTTAAGGTGTTAAGCGGGGACTTGATTCCTTCTGGTCCTGCGGGAGTCCGGGCGACAGATTCAAAAAAACGCTGATTGGTTTTCTCCATTCCCGCCTCCAGAATCATACCGAACAATTCATCTTTGCTTTTGACATAATGGTAAATGGCTCCTTTAGTCAGTCCGCTGCGATCCGCAATATCCTGTAGTGTCGTCGCCCGACAGCCTTTCTCCATAATCATCTCTTCGGCAATCTCAAGCAGCTTTTTTAGACTGTCGTTCATCGCTTTGTCTTGCATAATCTTTTACCTCCCGGTTGTCTGTCTTTTTATTCGTTTAATGAAACCAATATTCCACCAGATCGTCAAACCAATAATCACGTAAGTGAAGAACGAGGATACGGCCAGAAAGGTCGGTATGGACAACGAGTATACCAGCACTACTTTGATGAAGGCTTCCAGCAGCAGGCTGAGTCCCCACACCGCCGTTATCAGGCGGAAATTAAAGCGATAGCGGGGAAGTTTCTCCCATTTATCGTTCATCTGAGGATTATGGCCTGTGAATCTTTCCGCAAAATAATAAATTAATGGTCGACCAAAGAGCAGCGAACCTAGAAACACCACCCCCATAATACCGGTCACATAAGACTCCCGTAGCAAAATAAAGCGTTCATCACCGCCCAAGAGAACGGCCACGACGCCAAGAATCAGACCAAGAAAAATAAAGCCAGAGAACACATCTGCTTTACGGGTCCGTATAAGGCTGTAGATCGAGTCGCATAGTGGTACAAGAGCAGCGATAGACAGAGCCACCACACTGCTCGTATACGGAATTAGCAGGCGATAAGTCAAATAAGGCAATACAAGATTGATGATTAACGTAAAGATGATTTCGTTGCGAGATTTATTCATGATCGACTCATCCTCTCATCATTTAAAACCTACCTTCGGTAGGTATCTTTTATTTTACATACCTTCGGTAGGTATGTAAAGATTAAAAAATAATAATACCTAACGTCATGACTTTTTACATAAGAATCATTAAGGTTTTTTACTCCTTGTTAAACCAGCTTTTTGAGACTTACATTCTATATTTCCTCATGTTGCTACACGTTTCGCATACCCTACAACTACAAAAAAAAGGAGATGGCGCTTGCCATCTCCCTTGCTTTTATTCTTCTCCCACACTTCCTGCTTAAAAACTTGTTGCGGCAAAGGTGGTCGGTGAGCGGAGCGGGCAGAATTGTTCTGAAGAAGCATGTGCGTTCGAAAGAACAATCTGCACGCGCAGCGCCTCCCCGACACACACTCTAACAAGCAACTATTTTTTTAAGCCTCCACCCGATTCAAAAATACCTTCGTCCGCTCCAGCTGCGGATTTCCAAAAATCTGCTCTGGTGTACCGGATTCCGCGATTTCTCCATTATCCATAAAAATGACACGATCCGCCACATCTCTCGCAAAATTCATCTCGTGGGTCACGATGACCATCGTCATATGTTCCTCAGCCAGCTTTTTGATAACTCGCAGCACCTCACCCGTCAGCTCGGGATCAAGGGCCGAGGTCGGCTCGTCGAACAGTAAAATATCAGGGTTCATCATCATTGCCCGGGCAATCGCCACACGCTGCTTCTGTCCCCCCGACAGTCGGGATGGATACGCATCTGCTTTATCTGCCAATCCGACTTTAGCCAGCAACTCAGCGCTTTGGCGACGCAGTTCAGCCTTGCTCACCTTTTTCACCAGCTTCGGAGCCAGCTCCAGATTATCCTGCACCGTCAAGTGAGGGAACAGATTAAAATGCTGGAACACCATGCCCATCCCGGTGGTAATGCCCTTAATATCACCTGCTGGAGCGTACTGACCGTTTTCCACCAGTGCTTTATCATGAATGCGGATCGTCCCGCCCGTCACATCTTCCAGGTGCACCAAACTACGGAGCATGGTACTTTTTCCTGAACCTGAAGGACCGATGACGGCTACAACCTCGCCCGCTTTAACGTTAAAGCTCACTCTTTTCAGAACGTCGAGCTTGCCGAACGATTTTTTCAAATCGGTAACTTCTATTGCATTAGTATTCATATCTCGACATTCCTTTTACTCGAATTTAAAACGTTTTTCCAGCGCCCTGAAGAATAGCGTCAGCACCAAAGCTAATAACAAATAAATAACCGCCGCTACAACATAAGGTACAATCGAGAAATCACGGTTTACAGCCGTATTGGCAAAATGCAGCAGTTCCGGTACCGCTACTGCATACAGTAGTGCCGTATCTTTTACCAGTGTTGTCGCCTCATTCGTTACCGCAGGCAAAGCAATCCGTACCATTTGCGGCACAATGACTCTAATCAGCGTCTGCGACTTGCTCAAGCCCAGCACTTGCGAAGCCTCGTATTGCCCTTTATCAATCGACAACATCCCGCCTCTGAAAATTTCTGCAAAATAAGCTGCATAATTCAGTACAAATGCCAGTACCGCAGCCGTTGTCCGGTCCAATACCAGATACTCCCCAATGACAGGCAACATCGGCAGACCAAAACAAAAGAACAATAATTGCAGCAAAAGCGGCGTGCCGCGTATAACATAAATGTACGTATGCATCAGCCAGGCGATTGGCTTAATCCGGCTTTTGGCCAGTAAAGTAACGATAAAACCCAATGGAATAGACAAGATGAGCGTGATGAAAAATAAAATAACCGTCATCTGTGCCCCTTCAAGCATAGGCTTCATAATTCGTAAAATATATTCCATACTCATAACCTTCGACTCCTAAACCCTTAGTTCGATACACTACGTATTAATTTAATACTTTATCTTCACCAAACCACTTTTTCGAAATTTCAGCAGCTTTTCCGTTCTTGTGCAGCTCATCCAAAGCGGATTGCAGCTGCGTCAACAGCTCTTCATTCCCTTTTTTCACACCGATGCCGTATTCCTCAGGGGCCAGTGATTCATCAAGCAGCTTATACGTCCCTTGTTCCTTCGACATATAGTACTTGGCAACAACTTCATCAATGACCACCGCATCCAGACGTCCGGTTTTCAAGTCTGTCAAAGCGAGAACATTATCCGGGAACTCGGACACTTGCTTCAATTTACTTTTGATCGGATTTGCATCCAATGCATCGGCTGCTGAAGACAGCGTCTGGAGTCCGACCGTTTTGCCCGTCAGATCAGCCAGCTTGGAAAGACTGGAAGTAGTCGGAATGACAATCACCTGACTGTTTTTCAGATATGGCTTCGTGAACAGCACTTTTTCCTTACGCTCATCCGTAATGGTGTATCCATTCCAAATGAGATCAATACGTCCGCTGTTCAGCTCGGATTCTTTGGCAGACCAGTCAATCGGCTGAAATTCCACCTGTTTACCCATTTGTTCCCCGGCCGCTTTCGCATAATCAATATCAAAGCCGGTCAGCTCGTTATTTTCATCTCTAAAGCCCATCGGGGCGAATTTATCATCAATTCCAATAATCAATTTACTGTCATCCTTACCGCCGGAACATCCGGCCAACACGATCATCATCAATCCAATTAACATCGTAAACATGGCTGCTTTTCTCATCTTATTCCCCTCCAACAATGGTGACCCCCGTATCCAAGAACAGGTGGCAAACGCTTTAGTTCGTTAACACGTTATCAGAGTATCATCATAACACACCGCAGGATACTCGTCGAGAGGAATGAGCGGAATCTTAGCCTCATATAAATGGAAAACCTGTGACGAAAATTTGACCTGTGTTCTATAATGTAAAACCTTACCTTGACATGTCACCTAAACCGTCTTATTATTTCCTAGTATTCTTATATACTTTTATTTATTTTAAAATTTCAGCAGCAATAGTATGTAAATCAGCTTGATAGACAGGAGAAATAAAGCCCCATGTACATTTTAAAGCGTCTTTTTACGATGTTCATAACGTTGTGGATTATCGTCACTTTAACGTTTATCATCATGCACATCATTCCGGGTGATCCATTCTCGAACGATTCCAAAACGATTCCGGAAGCGGTATTGCAAAACATGCGTGCCAGGTACAATCTGGACAAGCCGCTCGCTGTGCAGTATGTGCTGTATCTAAAAAATCTGCTAGTGCTGGATATGGGCCCGTCTATTCAATCGAAAACGACGGACGTCAATATGCTTATCGCCCGAGGTTTTCCACCTTCTGCATTGCTGGGTATTCAATCCATCGTGGTCGCGATTATTGCCGGTATTTCGCTCGGAACGCTGGCTGCTCTACACCATAATCGACCACTGGATTATATCTCGATGTTTATCGCCATTGTTGGTATTTCCGTACCCAGCTTCATATTGGCACCGCTGTTAATCAAGTATGTTGCCGTCCAATGGCACCTGCTTCCGGTCGCCTCATGGGGAACCTGGCAGCATACGGTGCTTCCGTCGCTGGCTCTCGCTGTTTCACCGCTTGCCGTTATCGCCCGCTTTATGCGGACGAGTATGCTGGAAGTTATGCATGAGGAGTACATACGCACTGCCAAAGCAAAAGGGTTGTCCTCTTGGGCAGTAGTCATTCGTCACGGATTACGCAACGCGTTGATTCCGGTGCTGTCCTTTATCGGACCGTTATTCGCTTCCGTTATTACAGGTACCTTTGTCGTTGAAAAAATATTCGCCATTCCCGGCATCGGTAAATACTTCGTAGACAGTATCTTTAACCGGGATTATCCAGTGATTATGGGGACGACCATTTTCTATAGTGCCATTCTGGTCGTTACTTTATTTTTAATTGATATATCCTATCGCCTTGTCGATCCGCGAATCAAATTAGACAGCAAAGGAGATTAACATGAAAGCAGCACCTACTGTCGAAAAGGACAGCCTGTTTAGTCTTGTAGACCGTAGCCAGATCCCCACCCCCACGTTGACCAGACCCAAAGAATCACCCTGGCGGGATCGGCTACGCAGACTTTTTAACAACAAGCTTGCTCTGTTGGGGCTTTCCCTACTTATCATTATTATTGTGCTGGCGATTGTTGGACCTTCCATGGTTCCTTATGCACCCAGTGATCAATCCCTTTTGAAGACGAATCTTTCTCCTTCGGGAGAGCACTGGTTTGGCACGGATGATCTGGGGAGGGACGTATGGGCACGGACATGGGCCGGGGCTAGAATTTCACTCATGATCGGCTTTGCCGCTGCCGCCATTGATTTGGTGCTTGGCATTCTCGTCGGCTGTGTTGCTGGCTATTGTGCTGGGCACGGTAAAACGGGCGACCGGATCGACAGCATTCTCATGCGTATTATTGAAATTTTGTATAGTATTCCTTATCTGCTGGTCATCATTCTGCTGCTCGTCATTATGAAGCCAGGCCTACTCACGATGATTATTGCATTATCTATTACTGGCTGGGTCGGTATGGCCCGTGTAGTGCGTGGGCAAATCTTACAGCTGAAGCAGCAGGAATATGTGTTAGCAGCCCGTAGCTTGGGGACATCTCATTCGCGTATTATCTTCAGACATTTGCTACCGAACGCAGCGGCAATCATTATTGTAAATTTGACGTTCACTATTCCGTCGGCTATTTTTGCCGAATCGTTCCTGAGCTTTCTCGGTCTGGGGATTCAGTCTCCTTCGGCCAGCTGGGGGACGATGGCTAACGATTCACTTGGCGTTATTTTAAGCGGTCAATGGTGGCGCCTATTTTTCCCCGGGCTGATGATATCGCTCACCATGCTGGCGTTCAATACACTTGGAGACGGGCTTCAAGATGCACTTGACCCGCGCTCACAACATTAACAACAGAGAGATCCAAATTGGACAAGGAGGGGTGTCACCATGATCCGCAGCTTCTCGCCTAACCGCAGGAAAAACGGCAGTTCCTTTATCGAAGTGCGCACACGCGGCATACCTGCGGGAAAGGAGGATGAATAAATCCCGGTACGGTGTACCTTATTTTTGGCATAACTAATCACAGTAATGGAGGAAAACCACGATGAAAAAAATGCATTGGATGACGATCATCTTACTTTTGGCCGTAACGGCTTTAGCTGGATGCTCGGGTACTTCGGACAAAACAGCAAGCAACGACCCGTCCGCTACGCCTCAAGCAGATATCCCGCAAGAAATTACTGCCAATCTGGCAGGTGGGGAGCCTTATACGCTAGACCCTGCTTTCGCATCAGATACAACGTCCTACTTTGTGATTGATAACTTGTATGAAGGGCTGTATACATACGATAAGGCCGGTAAAATCGTAGAAGGCGCTGCCAGCAAAGTAGATGTATCTCCTGACGGCAAAACCTACACCTTTACTATCCGTGATGGTGCAAAATGGTCGAATGGTGACCCACTGACAGCTAAGGATTTTGAATACTCTTGGAAACGGGTACTGAATCCGAAAACAGCTGCCTACGATCCTTCTGCCCTCTACTACATCAAAGGTGCCGAAGCGTACAACACAGGCAAAGGTAAAATTGAAGACGTGGGTGTTACAGCCAAAGATGATAAAACTCTTGTAGTTGAGCTGAAATCACCGCTGAGCTTTTTCCCAACGATCGCTGTGGGTCATGCCTATCTGCCGGTAAACCAATCGGTTGTTGAGAAAAATGACAAATGGGCAGCAGAAGCGGGCACAATTGTCGGCAACGGTGCGTATGTAGCCAAGGAATGGAAACATAACGAGCAAATTACGCTGGCTAAAAACGATCAATTCTGGAACAAAGATGCCATTACGATGGCAACGATTAATTTTAAAATGGTTCAAGACTCCACAACTTATTATCAAATGTATAAAACGGGCGATCTGGATCTGATTTTGAGCCTTCCCGTGGATACACTGGATCAGGAAAAGAGCAACAAGGAATTCCTGTCGCATCCATCTTTCAGTGTGTACACCTATTCTTTTAACGTAAAACAAAAGCCGTTTGACAATAAAAAAATCAGACAGGCCATCGCCTACGCGATTGACCGCGAAGCACTGGCTACCAGCGTAACCAAAGGTGGCGAAACTCCGGCTTACGGTTATGTTCCATACGGAACAACAACGCCATCCGGCAAGGACTTCCGTGATGAAGCACCGAAAAAATACTATGAGTTTGACGCTGCGAAAGCGAAACAATTGCTGGCCGAAGGTCTGAAAGAAGAAGGTTTGACCAAGCTACCACCGATCACCTTCAAATACAACACTTCGGACAAGCATAAAAAAGTAGCTGAAGCGATTCAGGAAATGCTGAAAACAAACCTGGGTGTTGAAGTGACGCTGGAGAATCAGGAGTGGAAAACGTACATTGATACCTTTAAACAAAAGAACTTCCAGATCGCCCGTATGGGCTGGGAAGGAAACTTCCTGGATCCACTCGGCGTATTGGGGCATTATACTTCCAAAAATTCGAACAACTTTACCAACTGGAGCAACCCGGAGTATGACAAACTGATCGAATCCTCAACCTTTGAGCTTGATCCGGCAAAACGCTTTGAACAGCTCCATCAGGCAGAAGACGTATTGATGGAAGATCTGCCGATTATTCCGATCCAGTTCTCTGCGGACACGGCATTAATCAGTCCTAAGATTCAAGGTATCGTATTTGATGCTCGTTCGAACCCAGACCTGCGCTTTGCGAAACGGGTCGAAAAATAATGATTTTACGTTTCGGGATCTCTGCCCTGATTGTCGGTACTTTAGGAATTCTGTACGCCACACCCCATCTCTTGTATGGTCGTGAAAACATGGCTACTGCAAATCTGCTATTCCTGTTGGGGTTGCTGGGCTTGGTGATCGGTGCAATCTTCCACGTTCTGCAAAGCGGTTTTCTAACCCTCTTCCTGCGGGGATTTGCCGACATCAGACAGTTGTTCATTCGTCAATCCAAGGCATTACGAGAGGAAAATGAGCGTTTGCGTTCCGATGAATCTCTGTCAGCCTGGAAAACATCCATGTTCCGCCATCTCAAGGTATACACTTCGGGGTGCGGGACAGGGCTTATACTTTGCTCGATGATATTAATGGGGATGAGTTAGGTTAAAACGATTAGAAGCCTTTGGTTGGTTGGTGGGCGCTGCGCGTGCAGATTGTTCTTCCGATCGCGAACGCTACGCTTCTTCAGAACAATTCTGCCCGCTCCGCTGGCAACCGCCGTAGAGCTTCATACGTTTTAGAGGTGTGAATGGTAAGAGAGAGTTTCGCAAAGCGTCTGCTAGCGGAACTCTCTCTTTTTGCATTTTTTATATTAAACTTTGAAAAGGGCTCATATTACAAGACTTAGTAGCCTTAATAAATATGCTTTTCCTTGGCTTCTTGCAGCCATAACGGGAACTCGTTAAGCAATAGTTCGTACAATTCATTGTCTTCCATAGATTCGATATCTTGAATTTGAAAGAAGTTAGCGTTATCTACCACACGGCCTTCTATGTTGTCCAGCTTCTTTAATACGCCAAAATCGGACTCACCCACACCGATAAATTGCCAGAAAATCGGCTCTCCTGACGAATCAATGACTGCGTTATCGATATTATCTCCTTTTCCACGCTTCACACCGCCATCATTAATAAAAATAACAAAGGCCGGATCAGAAGAGGGTTCTTCCTTGGTGTATTTGGCGATGACATCGCGCATCACAGGCGGCTCATCATTGCGACCGAACTTGGGCAAATAATCATTGGACAGAATATGTCTTTCAACATAGTTGTCAACGTCATTTTCGGTAACGGACGGCAAACGTGAAAAACGGTGATCATACACCCATACGTCCAGTACACCATCATCATCCAAAGAACTCGCTACTGCAACAATTCGTTCCAACACCTTTTGAACGGTACCATTTTTGTACAAACTTCTCATAGATCCTGAAATATCGAGCACCAATCCAACTCTCGCAGTCACATTTGTTAGATTCTTTTTAGTCAGTACCAGTTGCGCATTCTTTTTAAGTAAAGAAATACCGCTCATGTTCCCCACGCTCCTCTATGATGTTTGCGTTTGTACGCCTACTCTACCATCTGCGTCGTTCGTCGCCTCTCAGGGGAAAGTCGCTCAATTCTCCGAGTTGGTCATGTGCAGCCTTATAAATGCGAAGAATAGCTTGTACCTTGTTAAAATCATTGTCTTCCGGACCGAATCCTTCCATATACATTTTTTGAATGATGTTTTGGAAGAAATCCATACGCTCGCGGACAGAATCCTGCTCGATTTGCAGTACCTCTTCAAAGCTGTGTGTCTCAGCAAAATCAGACAGCTCATCAAACTCCTGTTCCTGATATCGCTCTCCCCGAGTTTCGGGATTGAGATCAATAGAGGTACGCAGGGTTGACAATAAAATATTTTCGCGCGCCAGCATGACATGAAAATCTTTGTTCTTAAACAGATCCGTAACGATCAGACGGCACATTTCCTTGTTCTGCAGCAGAATCCCGTCAAAAGGATGCAGCGTCCACACACCGTAGTTAAAAAATAAATTAAAATTGAAGTTGCTGCTTCCATACTGATATACAATGTTGATTTTCGATTCGTCGATGATTTCAAATGAAAATTCCAGCATGCATTCTCCTTTGGGATTCCAATATTTAACTCTATCCTATCAGAAAATGCATGATTTTCAATAAAAAATTTTATTTCACAGAATCATTTAACTCCACAATTGAATCTGCTTTTTCGCTACTGACAGCCACGAGTAAATAGACAATCACACACCCTAAAATAAAGGACATCATACGCTCGCTCTCTCCTTTTGTCATTCGCTTTTTAAGAGTTTATGCACGAGAATGCTATGTATGTTCATCATGTCCTTTATTAGCTGCTGCCAAACCAAAAAAGACGCCTTTCGGAGTCATCCGGCGTCTTTTAATAGATTGGGTCTATTATTCTACATTGTCATCAGTTCAAAAACGAGCTTAAACCCTCAGAAGAATTGCTATCCTTCAGTGTTTTGGATGGTTCTTTCCCTTCGATCCCCAAGCGTTGGCTAAGGTTGGCATTGATTGCTGTCATTTTACTTGTGTAATCATGGCAGCTTTCAATAATTTGGCGATTCGATTTTTCAGACAGATCCAAAGCAGATACCAAATCACCAATCGCCTGATTCACAGCCTCCAGTGACATAGAAGGCTTGCTAAGCAGATCTGTCGTTCTCTCGGTCGTCGTTTTGAGAAGCTTCGCATTTTCCTTGAATTGATCTTCAATGGTACGGTTGGTCGCATCGACGGCTGAAATGATTTTATCCTGATCCGCCAGCGCCATCGCGATCATAGCCGATACAGTGATCAGATTCGATGTTTTATCAATCGCATTATTTACAGAATCAATCAGTTTATCATTGTTATCATTAATAATATCCGTTGCTGCAATCGCCTGATTGTATAACAAAATCATTTCTGTCATCGACTGTGTACGAGTAACCACCTTGCGCAATCCCCGCTCCAGATGTGGCTTACGGTTTTCGTTTTCCGGCTTGGCAATCTCGGTCTCAAACAGTTCTTTCAAGCGATTACCAAAGGCAATCTTCGTCTGTAAATTGTAGATTTCTTCAATGGAAGCCTTCTTCAACTGTCTCATGCTGACGATGTTTTCTTCCAGATTATCCTTACCATCTCTCAAGGCAGTAATGATTTTCTCGATGTTCGTCTTCACCGACTGATACTTGTAAATGTAGTTCTTTAACGGGCTTTTACGCAGGAGCTTGCCAAAAAAGCTCATATTTTTGCTCTGCTGGAGCGTTTCGCATTCATCACGCAGCTTTAAGATCATATTGGATACCTCAGCCCGATCACCGGACATGAGGTCGTTTACCGGACGATCCAGCATTTTAAGGGTCTGCCCCGCACGTTCCTGCGTTTTAACCCCCAACTTACCGATATCATCCATTAAGGTATCCAGGCTCATGACATCGCTTTGTGATACCTTCTGAATCAGCTGTGAAGCCTCCTCAGTCACCTTTTGTTCATCTTCTTTTTTCAATTCAGCCCATGGGGTCGCCATACGCTACCTCCTATTCTGAAAACAACTGTTACCCAAGTCTAATCGTTGTTATTCAGAGCAGCTATACTGCTACTTTTTTATTTTCTCAAAAAATCGCCTACAATTCGGAACTGCTATATCGCTGGTGAATAAGCTCCGCTTTGCTCTGTAATTCCAACAGATCCTTATGCTCCACCGTAGATACAATTACAGATATTTTGCTGTCCACATCCCGTAATCCGTTTAATAATGTCCTCCGGTTGGTCCGCTTCGCATCGCCGCTGAGCCGAAGAAATGGATTAATGAGTCCGTTCAAATCCTTCAAAATCAATCTCCGAACCGTATGATTCACTTCGCTGTTGTTCAGTTCATGCAAAAGTGGAATGACCCGCTGCAAACGTGCAAATAGAGCCAGCGCCTTCTCGACGATCTCGTTATCAAGCGCATCCTTCTGTCCCTCGGAGATCACCATATCCTCCAGTACCTCCAAATACTCCATCACCTGAGCAAATTCACTGCTCACCTGAACTGGTTGACGTACTTGTCCTGTCATAGACTCCGGTCGAACGGCAGCTTCCTTTTCATGCTGATGTGTCTCAGCGACCTGCTCCTGCACCACCGGAATCACGGAACCGGTCAGATTGGGGCGAGGATGGCGAATAGCCATGATGGCGCTGTATCCTCCCAAACCAATGATCGGAATCGCCAAACACACAAACAGTGGCAACCAAAAACTTAGTAAAAGCGCAATCAGGTAGCTAACCACAGCAATCGTGGCACCCCACATTTTTGACGTCATAGCTTGTACCTCCTGACGTAAACCCTTACCATATTGTAGAAAACAATATTTGTGTGTGTCAATGTACGGATTTACGTATGGTGATTGGCTGCTCGATATGACTGGCTAAAATGTCGTATTGCGGATGAAGTGAACCGATCTCATGACCCAAAGCCGATTTCACCGCTAGATAAGGAAAATTGATACCAGACAAACATGATACATGAAGTCCTCCGGACATCCGCGGATTGATCTCTAGCAGCTTGGCATGCTCGCCGTTATATTTTACCTGAATGTTATAATTGTACGGAATGTGATACGCCTCAGCGACCTTCTGTGCCACCTCCAACAGCTGGGGATGCTGCTCCAGCAGCCGTAATCGTCCTCCTGCCTTCCTACGCGGAACCGCCGCTAGCAGCTTTCCGTTCCGGTCAGCCAGGCAGTCAATACTGTATTCGTATCCCTCCAGCAGCTCCATCACCATCAGATTGGGAAATGATTCTGTGGATGACAATACGCGGTGTGCTTCCTCGAACGAAATATGATTCAGCGCATGGCCGAACAGTTCCTCCAGCGGATTACGTTCATTGTCGATGATACGAAAGCCCATTCCGCCTTCTGCATTACATGGCTTGAAGCATACCTTATGTCCAAGTGCTATTAACGACTCATATGCCTGTTTAAATTGCTCGGCATTGCTGGCAATGGCATAATCGGGAATCGTGACAATGTCCTTTTGACGAATGGATTCATAAAACAAATCCTTTTCCATCAGTTGCTCCAGCAGTTCGGTATCTTGGCATACCATCACTTTTGTCCCAATATCATCGAACAAATAAAGATGCTTGCTAATATCGAGCATATTCCACCGTGGGATAAAGACATCAATTCCGTGCCGCTTGCAAAAATCAGCGCAAAATTGTGCGTACTCCACACCACTGGTGCGAGGCTCTACTTCAGCCACATCACTGGCCTGTAGCGCCATGTGCTGCGGATCTGAGTGTGTCGCATAGATCTCGAACGGAATACCGTCCTCATTGTTACGAATAGCATTCATATAATGATACGCCACTGAAAACCAGCGGTTAAAATACACCTTAACCTTCTTCACAGAGCCACGTCCCCTATCTATTCTGAAAATGAAGTTTGAGCTGCGAATACACTCCGGTGTATTGCATGAACATACGCCATGATTTCGTCCGCTGCATACACCCCCGACACTTCTGTAAAACGGTAATTGACCTCCAGCTTATCCCGCAGCTGTTCCCGATACAATTCACCATGACGGGGAGCAATCGCATAATCGGCATAGTCCAGCAGACATCGGTCCAGCAAAGAGTCACCGGACGCAACTACAGCCCCTCCATTCGTGAGATTACGGATATGCTCCACGGCTGCCTGTTTATTCACCGCCGCAGGCACCAGATATATCTTACGACCTTGAATGGATACCTCCCAGCCCATTTCACGCATGATTCGCGCCTTCTCCAGCACCTGTTCCAGCGGCATACGATCCCGTTCAATCATGAAAGCATAGAATAACTCGTCGCAAAAGCGTTCGTTTACGACCCAGTCTTCATCCAGCACCTGTCCGAACACCTGACGAGCTTCTTCCGCATGAGCACCATCACGGCGTACTTGTTCATGAATACGCCGATTCCACTCTCGATCCACCTCGCCTCCGACGATGATGTTTCCACCATTACTCGTCACGGCATATGCGGGAACCAACTCCGTCTGAAACACAGTGATTCGTCTATACTGTTCTATCGTCCGAGTCGTCACGGGCATAAACATCACATCTTCAGGCAGTGTCTTTAGCAATTGCAGGGCTTGTTCAGAAATAAAAGCCGACGTCGCCCCGTCTATCTGTTCCGCAGGCAACAGACCAGGGGATTCCAGCGGTACGCCAAGCGAACGTTTGGAGTAAATCAGTGTCTGATCCAGATCACTTGCGTAGATCATTCTTGTCCCCCCTTGAGCGGCTTGATAATTCCGCAGCAGGAATAAGTCAATCCTTCAAATACCTCTACAGGCACTCCACGATCCTTTGCCAGCAGCATAATATGCTGAAGATTCGGATTATCTTCGCGGTCAATCAGAATTTTCCACGGCACTCTGCGCAGCAGTACACGAGTCGTCTCCCCCACTCCGGGCTTGACCAAATTGATATCCCGAATACCAAATGCCTGCTGAATCGCCTCAATATCCCGTAAGCCCTGCCATGTCACCGCAGGCGGATTCAATGTCATTTGTTCAGCGTATGCAACGGCCGTTTCAGCCACGTCTTGAAAGTACCCGGATACCGTATCCACAAACGTATTGGACTGATCCACTGACCGCCAGGATTCATAAAATTTGGCTCCATGGAAATCGTCAGGGCCTATGAGATCGTCGCGTAATACCGTCCGACTCATCAAACCTGATACAGTCGAATTCAGACAAGCACTTGGAATCAAATAATCTTCTCGTGTACCAAAGGTTTCCGAACATCTGCCCGGATCGGCCAGCACCGCCAGATCATCATTTAGGCGCAACCCGTAATCCGCGTTCATCTCACGACAGGCCTCAATCAATACCTGGCGAATCGCCCCTTTCCCCGTCCAGCCATCGACAAACTGAAGTTCAATCTCCAGTCCATGCTGCTGTAAAATGTATAAAATCGCATTCCGGTCAATGCCTTTGCCACGAATAATAGAAATGCTGTAATGCGGCAAGGATACGCCATACTTCCAGTCAATATAACGCTTGATCAGGATACCAATGGGCGTCCCTGCTCTGGCAAGAGAAACAATCGCCGTGTTCAGGCCTCTTTTTCTCACAATCATCTCAGCCACAGAAGCTGCCGCTAATGCAACCTTTTTGGCAGATTGGGCAAGCGTTTCGTGAAACAGTGCAATATACTCTGCTGTGGGCTCGTATTCCACTGGCAGCATTTCTGAATAATGGACTCCCGACTGAATCGCCTCTTCACGATCCTCCGTCCCTTTTTCCAACGTAACCCGGCTCAAATCCTTCAATAAAAAAGTGACATCCGAGGCAGGATAACTGCCCAGCGGTTCGGGCGGATGAATGTTCTTCTGCTGTATTTGCTCCATGAGTGCTTGCTTCATATCCGCGCTCCTTTACTCTCCTGACTAGTTAAACCGTTAAAATAAACGACATGCACTTTATCGCAGCCCAGACGGGTCAAAGCCTCCAGCATGGGGTTCATCCGCTCTGGGTCCGACTCCCTTTCCATCAAAACGAATATTTCGTCATACTGACCGGGGTCTACATTATAAATAAAATTGCGTATCGTACTGTCCTCAGGTGATGGATATGTCACACCACAAGCGACTCCATACCCTTCTTCGCGGTGGGGATACACCGGGCTGCGTGTCGTCGATTGAAAATACACATTCAGACCTAACTCTGCTGCAATCCGCATTGGAATGTACATGAATTCGCCTGTGCCCATAACCAGCGTGCGTTGCCCAGAACGAAGTTGGTTCAGTCGTTCAGCTGTACGCGTGATTTCTGCATCCAACGCTGAATTGTCAGCGGATTGTAGACCAAAACGGCCTGTATATTTTAGATAAGGAGCTGTATTGGCGTATCCGTCCGTTGACATGGAACTGTGTACTACCCGCTCAAAACCGGAAGTATCCTTTTCAAAACGGTGGTCAATTATCCCAGAAGCGTCTTTATTAACCTCTGCCATGCTAGTGGCTGCATGTTCTGGGTGCCCAACCTGTGCAGCATATTCTGCGTGATCCAGTATGGGTACTCCCTGTACCTCAATCTTTCCTTTGAGCAAGCTTAAAGGCGTAATCGTAATGCCTAGCTCTGCCTCCAGATCAGTGAAAGCCTGCTCATCGCTGTCTGTCCGCCAATCCAATAATGAAGCAATCACATACTGCTTACGCGGAAAATGCTCCTGAATATCCCGTATGATATTAAGCGTTGTTTTTCCCGTCGTAATTTCATCATCTACCAGCACAATCGGGCCATCTCCCGCAAAAGCATCTTCATCCAGTGCATAGCAACGATGGTCAACAGCGTGCGAATGCTCTTCTTCAAACCGAATAATAGGCCGAAGGCCCGGAATATCCTCGCGCGTCGTATGAATATACGAGGCTCCGTCGTCAAACAACCGATACATGCTGTGTCCCAGTGCTGTAGCCGTCTCGGCAAAACCAACAAACTTGATCGGCTCCGTAAAAGCAAAAGCTAAACGTTCATCCATCAGCTTTCGGTAGGCCTCTTTCGCATAGTCCGGGTCAAGAAGTCCTCTCACGGCCTCTCCAATCAGTTCATCCATTTGTTGTCCTGCCTGCGGGACAAGCTCCTTATATAGTAGAATCGCCAGCGCCGCACCACTGAGCAGAGAAGTGTATGGGTTTACCGGAATATGCTTACCCAGCACCTTGCTGACAAACAAAAACGAACGCTTTTTATTGACCCGTGCCGCCATCGCAAACAGCTTGTCCACAGGAAGGCGGAATGGATTATGCGTCTCCGTAATTTTAACGCTGAACTGCTCCAGGATTGGCAGCAGATGTGTTTTCGTGGTTGGGTAAGAGACTGACAAAATGTTGTTGTTCATGTAACACCCCGTATACTTTTGATCTATTGATAATACGATGAGCCCAATTCAAATGCGGCTTAATTTCATTCATTTTGTTGGCATAGGTACTTTTGAATACACCCAGACTACCGTCGTTACGCTCAACGATTTCAAGTGCATCCATATACTCTTCATGTGTCACCGCATACATGGCCTGTACCGGTTTAATATGGGAGGGATGAATAATTGTTTTGCCGATAATCCCATTCTCTTTGTCCATCATGACTTCTCGAATCAGTCCGTCTACGGCATCTGAGATGAAGTCCATCCGCAAGTGTCTTCCCGGCTTTCCAAGTGCATCTTCGAAAGGAGACACTCTTAATTGAGGTTTAAAGACACGTTCTCGGTGAGAGAAATATTCCCATACAGGACCGGAAATGACATAATTTGAGCCCACGCGTCCAAACAAGTTAATAATATCTGCGATGCAATCCCGAATGACGGCAATTTCATAAATCGTAATATCCGGGCTGCGTCTCAAGCCATACAGACTGGAGAAATCGGTTGCCCCAATTCGTACATTGAGCACATATTCCTGGTACTCGTCTAAAATCTCTTTAATCGACAACAGCTCTTTCCAGCGGGTTTCCCGATAAATAATTTTAGAGCTTTCAAGGATCGGTAATCCGTACAGCACAGGCATGTTGCTTTCGTTTCCTGCCCCTGTATGCATATTCCGGTTATATTCGGAAATGAGTGCAAAATACGCCCGTCCATTATCAGAAGAGAACTTGGGTAAGACAAAGCCCGTGAGCAGCGACAAAGATTCTCCCAAACCGTTCAGCAGTCGTTCCAACTGCTCCACAGAGCGCACACGCACAAATAACAAAGGTAATTGCTGTTCACTCATCATCCCCGTCCGTACATAGGATAATAGTTGAAGCAGCTGCTGTGCCAGTGATTGTTCCGCCTGTCCGACTTGGTGATCCCCTATAGCATCCTCCAAATCCAAAATGACCGTTGTTAGTCCTTCATGTTTTCCATTTTTGATCTCTTCCGCTACCTCCGAGCGGGTAGCAGGCATATACAAAGCTGCTCCTATTGCATAAGCCAATATACTTTTGGGAGAACGGTTATGAAACTCCAACGGTGGAGTATAAAAGATCGCTTCTACTTCCTCAGAGGTTAAATCATTAAAATATTTCAGGGCCCTTCCCCTCCTCTTGCTCTTTCTTGCCTGACTGAAGCCCTGTGCTTCGGGTATAAAAGAAATCCCCCCTTAGTTTCAGGAGGGATTTCGCTATACTTTGTACATTAAGCCTCTTTGTCGGCCTTTTTCTTTCTTTTCGCCGAGCTGATAACCATTGTGCCTACAAAGACAGCAATCAAAATGCCGAAGAATAAAACCTGCGACATATGAAAGCCAAAAGCAGCAGCCAGCATTTTACCCCCGATAATGGCGATCATAATAAAGGCTGTCTGTTCCAGTTCCGGAAATTTATCAATGAGCTTGAGGAACACTTGAGCAACACCACGCATCATCAGAACGCCGAGAATACCACCCAGGAACAGAACCCATACTTTCTCGCTCACACCGAAAGCGGCAATGACGCTGTCAATACTGAAGGCAATATCCATCAGTTCGACCATTAATACGGTTTTCCAAAAAGAAGTAGGTTTGTTTTTCACTTCTCCATCACCTTCGGACTTGAATAAGCCCTTGTAAGCAATATAGAGCAGATAAGCCGCACCCAGTACCTTAATCAGTGTGAATTTAATCAGGAATGTACCCAAGCCGATAGCCAGGAACCTGAATATATACGCACCCAAAATCCCGTAAAATAAGGCTCTCTTCTGTTGTTCCTTGGGTAAGTGTTTAACCATAACTGCGAGAACCAAGGCGTTATCCGCCGATAAAAGTCCTTCCAGCAAAATGAGAGTTCCTATAATCCCCCAACTCACTGGATCAGTAAGCGTACCTACAACATCACTCCATGAAAAGAAATGGCCGTAGTTTTCGCTGATATTTTTAAACAAATCATTCAACATGAAAAGAGTGCCTCCGATAATTCAATTTATTTGCTACCCTGCGACCAGCGCATGCCCCAGTTATAGGCCCGATCCAACTCACGATGACCGCCATAGAACTGCACGAGTCTTTCAATGCTGAACGTTTCATCGTTTACATTTTGGATCATGGCAATCGCACACATCCCTTTGCGATTGTCATGTTCATTCATGTGAACGATAATGTCCGGCCCATCCTTCTGGTACAGCGTGACTACCCCGTCTGCTTGTGACCAGTTCGTGACTCCTTCATAGATGAAGGTGAACACCAAAATTCGCTTAATTTCAGAAATTTTAGCACCATTAATGCGAAGATTTTCCCCTGTTTTCACAGAGCCTGTACGGTCGTCGCCATCAAGAGCAATGTACGGGAAGCGATTTAGAGAACCGAAAACTTCCCCGAGCGCCTGCACAACGCCTTTATCTCCGTTCTTCATCTCATACAAGCAGCCCAGATCCAGATCGACACCCTTGGAACCACGATTGAAAAAGCCTTTGCTTTGCTGCACCTGATTCCAGTTTAGATTGATCAGGATTTCACCCAATCCGCCTGAGCCTTTTTTCAGGTTGATGGTGTCGCCCTTCTTCTTCAGCTCAATTTTCCGCAGATTCAGATTCACCGGTGTTGCAGATGGCTCTGGCTTCGGAGCAGGTGGTACTGGTGGCGGTGTTGGTGCTGGTCGAGGCGCTGGAGACGGAGGTGTAGGCACTGGCGTGGAAGGAGCCGGATTGTTTTCCACTTCAATCCCAAAATTAACGCACAACGCATCCAATCCACCGGAAAAACCTGCGCCAATCGCGCTGAATTTCCATTCCCCGTTATGACGATACAGTTCACCAATGACAATCGCCGTTTCCACTGTAAATCCACTGTCCAAATTAAACCGCAAAACCTCTCCGCTAACCGGATGAGCAAAACGAATGAACCCACCTTGAACCTGTCCAAAATTTTGCCGTTTCTGATCCGCATCATAAATCGTCAGCGTAAACGCAATCTTCTCGATGTTTGCAGGAATTCGCGTCAGATCAAGGGCAAACTGCTTTTTGTCACCGGACTGTTGTCCGTCTGAATAGGTGATAAAGGGCGTGGTCGGATTGTTATAAAAAATTAAGTCCTCATCGCCCGATACTTTTCCTCCAGGACCCAGCAAAAATGCTGAAGTATCCAGCTCCAGAGACGCTGGGGACTCCCAGCCAATCCCTACGTTGACATGGGTCAGGCCGGGATTTGTTTTCGTCAAATCCGCCTTCTGTCCCTTTACTACGATAACAGCCATGATTGTGTCACCTTTCTGTCGGTTTGTCATGTGTCAGCGTACGCTAATGTAATAGATTAAAAAGAAAGGGTAGCGCCCTATGGACACCACCCCAAGTGGATATTATTGAGCGTCCAAGCCATAGTTTTTAGCAAGCGCACCCAATCCACCAGCAAAGCCACTACCGATAGCCTGGAATTTCCAGTCCGCATTCTGACGATAAAATTCACAGAATACGACGGCCGTTTCGGTGGAGAAATCTTCTCCCAAATCGTAGCGCAGCACTTCACGATCCGTTGCCGCATCTACCACACGTACAAAAGCATTGGACACTTGACCAAAGTTTTGCGCGCGTGCCTCGTAATCATAAATGGTAACCGTGATCCCGATACGGTGGATGTTCGCAGGAATCTTCGAGAAATCAACGATGATTTGCTCGTCATCCCCATCGCCCTCACCTGTGCGGTTATCGCCCGTATGAGTAACCGATCCTGCCCCGCCTGTCGGGTTGTTGTAAAATACAAAATCATCCGCAGCTTTGGCTTTACCATCCTCATAAAGTAGGAAAGCCGAAGCATCCAGGTCAAAGTCCGCGCCACCACTATATTTATTCGTATCCCATCCTAGACCTACGACGACACGAGTCAAGCCGGGATTCGTTTTGGTCAGATCAATACGCTGTCCTTTGGAAAGGCTAATGGTCATTCCGCATACCTGCTTTCTTTGTATAGATTTTTACGCCAAACCGTAATCGCGCGTCAATCCTGCAAGACCATCTTGGTAGCCGCTGCCAATGGCATTGAACTTCCACTCACCGCTATGACGATACAGTTCGCCTACAACAACGCCTGTTTCGATCGAGAAATCTTCTCCCAGATCAAAGCGGACCAATTCTTCATTGTTTGCTTCGTTTACAATACGAGCGTAAGCACGGGACACTTGTCCAAAGTTTTGGCTGCGTTCTTGTGCTTCATAGATTGTAATCGTAAAAGCGATCTTTTCAACGTTAGCTGGCACGCTACCCAGATCAATTTTAATTTGCTCGTCATCTCCGTCGCCATCACCTGTTCGGTTATCCCCTGTATGAACGACAGAGCCGTTCTCATTTTGTGGGTTATTAAAAAATACAAAGTTCTTATCGGATTCTACTTTACCTTCCGCATTAGCCAAAAATACGGATACGTCCAGATCAAAATCTTTTCCGCCATCGTATTTGTTTGTGTCCCAACCGAGACCAACTGTGATTTTAGACAAACCTGGATTTGTTTTCGTCAAATCGATTTTTTGACCTTTGGATAAGTTAATTGCCATGAGTAAGAACCCCTTTTCACATTAAGTTTTGTATGAGCAACCTAAAATTACATATAACGCTGAGCCAGCACATCAATATGTACGGCATGGGTTCCTTCACCGATTGCAGCAAACTTCCATTCGTTGTTATGACGATAGAGTTCTCCACAGACCAGTGCGGTCAGCCCTTCATAATTATCAGATAAATTAAACGTCACCAGTTCCTTGGAATTAGCACCATCCAGAATACGGATATACGCTTTCTCGATCATGCCGAAGTCCTGTTTCCGGTTTACGCAATCATATATATTCACAACAACAAGCACTTTGTCGACATTGGCAGGAATACGTGCCAGGTCAATCGCAATTTGTTCATCATCACCGTCGCCTTGTCCGGTCAAATTATCACCGGAATGCACGACAGAGCCACATGGACTTTTTTTATTGTGGAAACACACTACGTTATCTGACTGAGTCAGTTTTCCGTTGGCGTCCAGCAAAATGGCAGAAGCGTCACAATCAATATTGGGTTGCTTCTTGAAGCCAAAAAATCCTTTGGACTGTACAGGGTCCCATCCCAATCCTGCTATAACCTTGGTTAGTCCTGTGTTTCCCTTGGTCAAATCAATTTTCTGGCCCTTGACCAGATTAATTACAGCCACTGATTAACACACCTCCCTTCCGTAAAATTTACAGACTAAATTCAGACGGATTCAAACCAAGCGCGCCGCAAATCTCAGCCACAATTCGCTGCTCATTGGTATCAAAGTCACCATCAGCTGCGCCAATAGCGCTACATACGCCAACGACGAGTCGGCCTACTTCAGGCTTGCCATTCAATTTACCAATCGCCTTCAGTGCTTCCTGTTTACCGATTTGAGGTGAAAATTCAAAGTTCGCTACATAGTGATTGAAACGGTTGATGACCTCACCCATATCAAACACTTTCAATTCTTCACTGATATTTATGTATCCGGCCATTTTTGTTTTCTCTTCCGGACTAATCGTACCGTCAGCAAATGCTACTAACGCACAGCCTGCAACAACAGCTTCCATAAAATCTTTATTCTTAAACTTCTTAACTTGGTCTCCAAGTCCTTTTTTAGTTGTATTCAACCAATTTTTAAATGTACTCATGTTTCCCTCCACAATTACGTATTTGGGTAAAGGTATCCTAGTTAATTTCTTCCTTTACTATAACCTGAATTACGATCTTTTTCTACAATAATATACAAAAATACGGTAAATACGATCTATTTATTATTGGTATCCTCTCTATCTTTAGCCCTATTTTCTACATAAAAGGCCCTCTTCTATCATCCATCATTTGGTACCCCAATTGCAAGTCTGTAGAATGGTAGAATCATATGAGTATGTAGCAAAATACAATTCTGTTCTACATTACGGATTGACTAGCCCGGTTGCTGCACACACCTGCTAGTTATCAACTGCCTACAAAAATAGCGTCGACCAAGTACAGGACGACGCTATTTAAATCTATTCAGGTCTATGATATATAGCTACTCTTCTAATCCCTAAACCGAAAAGTCCTGTTTGACTCAGGACATCCTTTTTATGTTCTTTGAACAAGAACACATGTAGTCTATATATCTTGTTTTTACTAAGAGTCTGTGAGCAACTCAGTTTTAGCTTTTTCAATTGCTTCATCACGACTCTGTACTTGCATTTTTGAGTATATAGTTGAAATGTAGTTTCGAACGGTTCCTTCAGACAAATGAACCTTACCTGCAATTGCTTTATAACGGTGCCCTTCAGTTAAACACTGTAGAATTTCCAACTCACGCTCTGTTAGTCCATAAGGGTTCTTCATCGTTCCCGTCATTTGCTGAAACAGTGTACTTGCTACTTCTTGCGTTATCATCGTTCCTCCATGGTGCACAAGCCGTATCGTATTAGCCAACTCTCTTGGGTCAATTGATTTTAGTACATAACCCTCGGCACCCAAAGCAAGTGATTTCATAGCGTATGAAATGTCATCGAAGGTTGTAATCATAACTACACGTATATTAGGCCAGCTTTCTTTAATTAACTTCGTCGCAGTAATACCGTCCATCTCAGGCATATGTACATCCATTAGGATAACATCAGGCGTATCGCTGGCACACCGATCGATAGCAACGTTCCCGTCTTCCGCCGTTTGAATTCGAAAATCAGGTTCGTTTTTGAGTAGTAGGCCTAAACTGTCCCGAATTAGTAATTGATCATCCACCAATAATACCTTGATTTCTGGATTACTAACCTCTGTATCCTGAAGCAATGGTATAGAACAGGTCACGATCGTTCCTTCACCTTCTCTTGAATGAAGGTATAGCTTGCCTTGAAGAGACGAAAGCCGCTCTTTCATTCCCGAAAGCCCAAACCCGAACTTAATTTCGTCACTCCCTTCCCCATTATCCTGTACCTGCAAAATGATCTGATTACGGTCATAGTGAAGAAGCACCTGAATAGAATTTGCATGCCCATGTCGGCTCGCATTAGTCAACAGTTCTTGCAAACAGCGGTACAAGGTCAGTTTTGACTGCTTTGTGACAGGAAGCGGCTCCCCCATTGTTCTGAACACAACACGAATTGCAGTATTTTTTTTGAATTCATTAATTATATTGAGCAAGGATAGATCCAAAGAGGGATCTTCCTCCATAGGGTCCATCTGGTGAACTTGCTTTCGGATATCTTCAAGTCCTGTTCGACCAAGTTGAAGAACAGATTGCAATCTTTTAATTCCCTCTTCAGAAGAAATATATGGGCGTAATGTTTCCATCCCCAAGATAATGGAAGTGAACGTATGACCCACTGAGTCATGGAGCTCGCGAGACATGCGATATCTTTCTTCCAATAGTGTCATTTGTTCGACCTGAGTCGAATACTGCTCAAGTGTTTGATACTGCTTTTTTATTAATTCGAGTTTTTGTTTGATCCGATCTATAGAACGAAATGCCATTTGTAATCCGAAACCAATGCCGTATACAAAAGAAGCATCCACTAGGTTTTGGAATACGTCCTCTATTGTCCAATGAAATGCCCCTCTTCCTCCAAGACAAAACATCAGCAATACGAGAGGAAAAGTTACCGCATGTGAACGTCCACGGCTATAAAATGAAATCGTAAAAACAGCAGGCAAAAATAGCCGCACAAGCTCATATTGATGAGCAAATAGCAAAGAGACTCCACCAACTAGAAATACTTCAGCCAACAAATACCAGTGATAATGAATTCGAGCAATGAACAAAGGTAATGAATAGCAAACTAGAACAGAGATAAATACAACAGTGAAAGGGAAAGATGGGCGGTCTTGATACGATAGCAAAACAAAGCAAATCAACCACAAGGTTCGGAATACAGCAACAATCCATTCTTGCCAAGACCAGCGCATATTGCATCCAAGCATGTAAAGTACCCCATTCTTCTATAATTAAGGTAATTTTTTCAATCTTTTCACATCATAACAAGGTCATGACATTTTGTCACTAGGGAGTATGACTGCGCTTCTGATACTTTATAAACAAGTCAAACTGTTAGCGGGGAGGGAATCGTTGTTGTCACTATTACAGATTCGTAATTTAAGTAAAAAGATCGGGAAGAGAATCATTGTTGAAGGATTGACCTTTGATGTGAAGGCAGGAGAAATTATGGGACTTGTTGGTCCGAATGGAGCGGGCAAGACGACGACTATTCGGATGATCGTGGGTTTAAGTTCAAAATCAGGAGGCCAAGTATTTATCCATGGTAAAGATATTGATCGCTCCTTTGAACAAGCAATGAGACATGTAGGGGTGATAGTCGAAAATCCAGATCTGTACAAATATTTATCCGGCTATGACAATCTGATTCATTTTTCAAGAATGTCTCCGGGGGTCTCTTCGGAACGAATTCAGGAAGTGATTTCATTAGTTGGACTTGAGGACAGCATTGATAAGAAAGTGGGAACTTATTCTCTAGGAATGAAGCAGCGGCTTGGATTAGCCGTTGTACTGGCCCACAAACCCTCCTTACTTGTGCTTGACGAGCCTACCAATGGTCTAGACCCAGCAGGAATAAGAGAGCTTCGGGAGCATTTAATCAATCTGTCTCAAAAAGAAGGCGTTGGTGTTCTTATTTCTAGCCATCTCATGGCTGAAATGGAACTGATGTGTGATCAAGTAGCCATTTTAAATAAGGGAAAACTGATTGGTATCCATAATGTAGCTGAAATGATGGATAATCGGCTTGCTCCTGTTCGATTTGAGGTAGACAGACCCGAATTGGCTCTTCCGGTACTCCAGTCTCTGCTGGCAGGTAAAGAAATTATCGCAGATCAACAAACTCTACAAGTTGCCATTACAAAGGATCAAATTCCGGATATAACAAAAAAACTCATGAATACGGGGGTGAACATATACAGCGTTCAGATCACAAAACAAACACTAGAAGAGAAATTCATTGAAATCACAGGGGGAATTGAAAAGTGATTCAGTTAATCCGCAATGAAAATATGAAGATTTATAAGCGTAAACGTACTTGGATTATCATCATACTGCTTATTTTGTATGTATTAATCCAAATGGCCAATTTAAAAAGCTCTGGTACTACTGAATATAATGAGGGCTGGAAAACACTCTTACAGCATGAAAATTCTAAGCTAACGCGAGATGCAGCCAAGTCAGACGCTCTACCCATTGAAAAAAAAATGGCAGCAGAAAAAATTTTAGTGAATCAGTATTACTTGGACCATAATATCCCTCCTCAATCCAATGCTTGGAGTTTTGCCGTTAGTCAATCCAGAAATTTAATTGTAGGAATCTCTCTTTTAGCTCTTATCGTGGCAGGAGATATTGTAGCCTCTGAGTTTTCGGCTGGTACGATCAAATTTCTACTGACACGTTCAGCTACACGTTCAAAAATTTATTTTGCCAAATACATTGCAACTCTCCTATTTGGAATGTTTTTGGTTCTCCTTACTTTTCTAGCTGCCATATTCTTCGGTGGATTAATGTTTGGCTTTAAGGGGATCGGTGATCCCTACTTTTTCGTCAAGGATCAAACCATTCAGCAGGCAGATATGATTCAAGCATTGTTAGGAGGGTTTTTATTTAATATACCCTTTATGGTTATCGTGTTGACATTTGCATTTATGATTTCTGCAGCATTCCGTAGTGTTACATTTTCTATTGTGTTCTCCATGCTGACAGCTATAGCAGGATTCGTTTTGAGTATCACAATGAATGGATGGCCTTGGACGAAATATTTTGTTTTTTCCAGCACAGATCTCAATCCTTATTTTTTTGGAACGACGCCAGTGGAAGGGATGACCCTGGGTTTCTCACTTTTCATCCTTCTACTCCATCTTGCCGCTATGCATCTCGTTTCCTATCCTATTTTTACAAAACGGGATGTAATCTAAATCTATACACTTACTATTTTGAAACGGAGTGATTGAAATGAAATGGCTTACTACTTTAGTGATGATCTCAATGTTACTGTTAACTGCTGCCTGCTCATCCAAACCAGCAACATCTTTAAACAAGGAACTTGAATTATCATCTGCCGGTATTTCCAGCTTAGTTTTAGATAATAGCAACGGGCAGATTGAAGTTGTCGGAAAAAAGAATACAGATAAAATACAAGCTAGTGTCGTTGCTAATGGCAGCAACATAGATAAGCTAAAATTAAGCCTGGAGGGAAAAGATGGGGTAGCCTCACTTAATGCCTTTTTCGAAGGCCAATTCATGTCAACAGGTCCCCAAACGGTTGATGTCAAGCTAACCATTCCGGAACAGATCAAATTAGAAATTAAACATCCGCATAGAGATGGAGATATTCAAGTAACGAATTTAGTCTCGGATGTAAGCATTGAAAATGTTAATGGTAATATCACCCTTAAAGAAATCGGTGGAGCTATTGATTTAACAAACAGAGATGGAGGGATTACAATTCAAAATAGCTCATCCGATGTCAATATTGAAAATGTAAACGGACATATTAAAGCAGATAAAATAGGTGGTACTGCATATATTGAGTTGGGTGACGGCTCTCTGGATATTGATCAAGTTTCAAAAGATGTTGTTATTATTCAGAGCGGAAATGGAAAAGTAAGTATCGGTGATGTAAAAGGGAAAGTGACTCAAAGCAAAAAATAACTGAAAGACCAGAAAGGCCAACCTTAAGTTGGCCTTTCAATTTATATCCAGGTCCTTCAATTACATAAGCAGTAGTTCAGGATTATTTTGTTTCAAAGGGAGTGGCATTGTTTATAATGCTGATACTTGTTCTTTTTCACCTACATTACTTAGAACTGGTTCCGCATTTTGACTGAAAAAGTTACGTAGTGATTTGTTCTTATGAGCCATGACACCCATCACCAGAGCAACTACTCCCGAAGCAAGTGGAAGATATATCCAATCAATTCTATCCAATAATATTCCGTACAATCCTATACCGAGTGGAGTTGCGAGCATAGTCAGCGAACTGATTACACCGAACACCCCGGCCCTGATATGCTCTGGAGTATACAGCTGTACATAAGATATCATGGGAACATTGCTCATCGAATTAAAAAAGCCCGTTACTGCCAAAATCATAATGAAGATGACCGTTATCTGTATCAAGCTTCCTGATGTTGAGGGAAACAGTAATGGGAAACACCACGTTAGGAACAAGATGGCTTGAAGCTGAAACAAGATAAATATCTTTGTAATAACAAATTGATGGACTTTCCGACGTGAAACCAAAATGGCTCCCGCAATGACTCCCACAAACCAGGCTCCTTGAATAACAGATAGTTGCTGAGCTGAAAGTTGAAGTTCCTGATAAGTCACATATGGCAGTACAACTTGAATTAACGGAGCGAGCATAAAATTGATACCGACAAAGATGACAAGTAAATACATTATGGCCTTTTGCTTATTTATATACGCAAACACATCTTTTACACTCTCTAAATAACTCGAGGATACTGTTTGTTCATCAGATTTCCTAAATTGTAACCACAGTTGCATTAATCCAGCTGAAATAAATGTTATTCCGTTAATCATCACAATCGTTTCCAAGCCCCAAGCTCGATAAGTAATTGCACCCAGTATCGGGCCAAGTACATTTATGATTGCTCCTATGCTTTGATAAGAAGAGTTTACGCTATGAACGTTTTCTCTCTCCACTAAGTTAGGAATAGAAGCGTTCAGCGTTAGGAAAGTAAATGATTGAATTAAACTTAATATAACGGAAAACACGGCAAGTAACATAACATTGGTTGAGTCCAACAAAAAAATAGGTAAAAAGCTTAGTAACGCTATTCCGCTTAATATCTCAGTTATGACAAGTACTTTTTTCTTATCGCTCCGATCTATAACTACACCTGCAAAAATATTGACAAATACTCCGGGCAGAATTGACAAGCCTAACACCATTGAAAATACAGTGGCCGAACCGGTAATATCCAAAATATATAGACTTAAAGCAAACTTAAAAATCGAACTTCCTAGCTCAGATATAAGCCTTGTCAGAGAAAAAATAAATAGATTCCGGCGAGCATAAAACGAGAATTCCTTTGGATGATTCATGAGATCCCCCTATTCAGTTAGGACAAGAGTTACAGAACCGCTGCCCAGCGTCTTTCCAATTGCTTCAAGGCACTTTGTAAATGATCACGTACCACACTTTCGTCTTCCGAAAATGGTAGAGTCAGTGCCACAAACAGATTAGACTCGCTATCATGCCAAACTTCACATAAAATTCGTGTTCTTCCTTCAACATTGACATTACCCAGATCCACCGTTTGTAGGAGTTGATGCTCACTTCTCAGCTCACCAAGGAAATTAAATACAATTGGCATTCTATCCAAAGCCTGCTCCAAGTATCCTCCAGATAAAGGATAATCGTTCTGTACATCCGGGTTATACATTAAGTTGGCAAAGCTGATATTATGTTCAGCTGCCCATTGAACACTTTGGCGAACTTGCTGTTCTAGAGATACAGGGGTCTGATCTAAATTAGTTAGTATCGGGATATGATCCACGAATTCACCGATGACATCATAGTAACGCTTCTCTCCAAAGCTTCGACCATACTGCGTTACCCAAATGGGAACCTGACTAAGCTCGAAATACATTTTACAAAAAGCAGTAAATGTAAAGAATGCTATCTCCCAATTACTTGTGTTGTCCAAGTGAACTGCTCTCTCGGAAGATTTCAAATCCCAAATCACAGTTGTATGTCCTTTAAGTACTGCTTTTTGATCCACAAAATCGGTTATATGACCAATTGCACGATCAAATTTATCTAGATTATAGGTAGTAACTAGTTCCAAATCATCAACACCCTGAGGTCCTTCCATAATATGAGCTGTAAAATCGGAGTAACGATTTTTGCTCCCTTTAGGCGTCTCCTTTCCAGCTCGTACACATTCATAATAAGTGTTAAAATGGTGCTTAATAATCTCACTACTCATAAAGTCAAAGATAGAATGCGAAAAAGGCAATATAAGCATGTAGTCTTTCAGATTCTTTTTCACAAGCAATATCCGATATAAGAGTGAATTACTCAATTCATGCTTCTTGTAAAAATAAGGCCAGATGATGTTATTTAGAATCTCTTGCTGTGTATCTTCATCATAAATAGAGATATCAACCAGAGGTACATGAAGATGGTCCGGTGCTTCTCTTACCTGCCACTGCAATTCTCCATTTTCTTCACACAGCGTGCTTCTCATCAAATCTTGTTCTCGAATAATCTGCAAAATTGCTTCTTCCACATATTCTATATTCATATGTTTTTCTAACGGAATAATCGTGCCAGAAATATCACTATTTTGGAGATGGTAGCGTTGTGTTGGAGAAACAGGCAATCTCTCTATCACTACTGGGCTTAGAATAGCTTTGGAGAAAACGTCCAAATCACTGTCAATTCTTCCTGTCCATATGCTCTTAATGTCTTCAAGATTGACTTTCTCAAGATTCAGGGTTTCTTCTCCATGCCAAGTAATGTAGTGAGGCTGGATTGATTCAACGCAATTCATATCCAACAGTTCCATAATCTCTTTTTCAAAAGAAATGGCTCCCTCTTCTAAATGCAGAACGATATAAGATTTTCCATTTAATTGTTCTTGTTGTAACCATCCCTTAACTTTCAGCTTTTGATGTAGCAACGCCATAATTTGATCAAATTGTTGTGCAAGTGCAGAATGGTTACCGTCCATTCCTTCCACATGTTGTGCCAACTCTCTGACTGTAGGGTATTGATAGATACTGCTCAATCGTAATTCACTACTCAAAATTCCCTGTAGCCTGGATGCAAGCTGAATAGCCGTTAAAGAATGTCCTCCTAGTTCAAAGAAATTGTCGTCAATACCCACATTTTCAATACCAAGTACATTCATCCAGATCTCAACTAATTCCTTTTCCAACTCACTGCTTGGCTCTACATATTCCGTACCGATACCAAACTCCAGCTCGATCTCAAATAACATACGACGATTAATCTTACCACTTGAAGTGAGCGGCATCTGATCCAAGAATACAAAATAAGCCGGAATCATATACTCTGGAACTGAGACAGATAGATTTTGTCGCAACATTGCAGTTGTCACATGAGGTTCGACAACAAGATATGCACCTAAACTAGGCGTCCCAGTTCGGTTATCAGTACGGGCAAGTACTGCCGCTGCCCGAACTCCATCATGCGCAAGCAAAGCTGCCTCAATTTCACCCAGTTCGATCCGATACCCCCGGATTTTCACTTGATGATCTATTCGCCCCATATATTCGATATTTCCATCCGGTAACCATCTAGCCAGATCTCCTGTTCGGTACATCCGTCCTCCCGGCTCGTATGGGTCTTCTACGAACTTCTCTTCCGTTAATTCCTCCCGGTTCACATATCCTCGCGCTACACAGTCGCCTCCAATATGCAGTTCCCCAGGTATCCCTATCGGCTGCAAACGGTCCTTCTTGTCCAAAACGTACAATTTTACGTTATCAATCGGCTTCCCGATCGGAATGCTCTCCGGTTCATGCTCTGCAGGACAGTCGTAATACGCCACCTCCACTGTCGCTTCCGTCGGTCCATACAGGTTGTGCAGCGTGGCACGACCGCCACCAATCAGGCGATTAAACCGTCGCACATGCTCTGTCATCAGAGCTTCCCCGCTGGCAAATACACGACGTACACTGTGCATTTTCCCCGCAGCTCCGCTGTGTTCCATATATTCTAGAAACGCTCCCAGCATCGACGGCACAAAATGCAACGCCGTTACCCGATTGGACTCAACCGTTTTAGCTATCATTGCCGGGTCTTTCTCTCCTCCCGGCTCCAAAAAGCATACCGTCGCTCCCTGTATCGCCCACGAGAATAACTCCCACAACGATACATCAAAGGTGTACGGTGTCTTTTGCAGGATCACATCTTCCGCTCCAAACGGAATCCGCTTTTGCATCCAGTGCAAACGATTGATCAGCGAGGCATGCTCAATCATGACCCCTTTGGGCTTACCTGTAGAGCCCGAGGTGTAAATCACATACACCAAATCCTTCGAGCGATTGATCGATTCTGGATTCTTCTCTCTTCCTGTGTGCTCCTTTTCCGGTATCAGCAAATCTTCGATAGCGATCAGTTCCCGGGTTGTTCTATGAGAGCGAAGCTGCTCCGTTAACTCCTGCTGGGTCAATAGAATGGACGCTCCACTGTCCTCCAGCATGAATGCCAGTCGTTCTTCAGGGTCCTCTGGATTCAGTGGCAGATAGGCTCCACCTGCTTTCAAAATCCCTAATAATCCGATAATCATCTCCAACGAGCGGTGAACCGCGATCCCCACCACATGATCAGGTCCTACCCCTTTTTCCCGTAGCACATGAGCCAACCGATTCGCTTGGGCATTCAGCTCCTGATACGTCAATTGCCGTCCTTTATAAAGGGCTGCCGGATGTTCCGGTGTTCGCTCCACCTGCTCCTCAAACAATTGATGAATTGTCTTCTCTCGCGGATATATCGCCGTCGTATTGTTAAATTCATTCAAAATCACTTCTTTTTCTTGTAAAGAAGTTACTTCAATCGAAGATATAATAATTTCTGGATTATCCACGATTTGTCTGACCACGTCATAAAGATGATTTTGTATACGTTTAACAAATTCTCTACTTAAAGTATCAGCGTTGTACAGAAATTTAATGTTCAGTTCTTCTTTCAGGGAAACAATAAGATTAAAATCATAGTTTGTCTGTTCATAAAAGGCCATATCTCGAATATGAATTCTCAGATTTTGCTTCTGCAACGCTTGTTCTTCACCATACTCGGGATAATTTTCAAAAACAATAATATGATCTAATAGGCTTTGCTTCAGTGTGGATACGGATTGAATGTCCGCTAACGATGTGTACTCGTACTTAACGGATTCAATTGAGCTTTGTTGAGTTCTCTTTGCCATTTCAATAAAACTTTCATCCTCTTCGCCATAAATTCGCACGGGAATAGTATTGATAAAAATGCCTACCATACTCTCTATGTCTGGGATTACTGGCGGTCGTCCTGAAACTACTGCTCCAAATACTACATCGTTTGTATTGTTATATCTTTGAAGCAATGCCCCCCATATGGATTGGAACAACGTGTTGACCGTAATCCGATTTTGAGACGCAATCTCTGTTAATCGTCGTGTTAATATATGGTCTAACGAAAATTCCAGCTGACTCGTCCGATAACCACCTTCTTTGGCCTGCAATTTGAACGTCTTTGGTACAACTGCACATTGCGTATATCCATCCAAAGCCTGTTTCCAATATTGCATGGACTCCTCTTTGTCCTGCTTTTCCAGCCAACGAATATAAGTTGAATAAGCTGGGGCTGTTTCAGACTTAAGCGGTCTACCATTTTTCAATTCTAGATACATGCTTATAAAATCGTGGTAGACAATCCCTACGCACCAACCATCCATAATCATATGATGGAAGGTCCATATCATAAGGAACTTATCAGGAGTTGTTTTCAATACATTTATGCGGATTAGCGCTTCATTGGATAAATCAAATCCACGCAGAAGATCTTGTTTTTTGTAATCCTCCATATAAGCAATAATTTCTTGCTCATTCATCCCGGTAAGGTCATAAAACTGAAATTCCGCCTGTTGATGATTACGTACTACTTGCCGAGGTTCACGTATACCGGTAAACACAAAATTCGTACGCAATACTTCATACTTTGCTAACAATTCTTGAAAACTCTGTTCCAGAAGTTCCTGCTGTAGTTCTCCTTCAATTTCAATCGCGACTTGTTCTACATAAGCCGTAGTTTTCGGTTCCATCATGTAATGGAACAGCATTCCCTGCTGCATAGGTGTTAACGGATAAATATGCTTTATCTGTTCAGTCCCACCGAACTGTCCTAGAATCTGATCTAACTCAGGAATAGAGAGAGTATGGTCTTGGTAATCAGATGGTGTGAGAATCTTCTGTGAAATGCTTGTACAGTGATTAATTATTTTTTTTAAATGCTCAATATACATAAAGGATAATTGTTCAATAGCATGGTCTTCATGTGAGCCACGAATATATCCAAACTCAAGTAAGAGTTGATCTTGGGAAACAATACTGTTAATGTCCAGTGTAAAATGACTTTCCGCCCCTTCACCAACAGAACGTCCCGGAGATAGCGGTGACGATTCAAAGCTTCCCTCATGAGTACCGTCCATAAATTGTCCCAGATAATTAAAACTGATTTGCGGTTGTATGTTAAAATCTAAATCCTGAATATGTTCCGCATGGGTCAAGTACTTCAAAATTCCGTATCCGATCCCTCGATTAGGGATATGCCGAATCATTTCCTTAGTTCGCCGAATAACAGATGAAATATCTTCACTATCCCTCATATCCAGTACAACAGGGAACATCGAGGTAAACCACCCTATGGTTCGAGTAATATCAATCTCCTCCATAATCTCTTCCCTGCCATGTCCTTCAAGATTAATAGCGAAAATATTACTACCCACCCATTGTTTAATGGCTAATCCTAGTGCTGATAACAATAGGTCATTAATTTCGGTATTATAGACCTGATGAGCAGTTCCTAGCAGTAACTGTGTATCTTGCTTGTCCAAACGGATAGCTACACTAGTTCTTTCTTTTTTCACTAATCCCTCATCGGTGACTGTTCTCTTCTGAGGAAATGGAGAATCACATTGAACATCTTCAATTTGCTGCCAATATGCCTTCTCCTTTAGTAAAGCCCGACTGTTCGAATACTCTGCGAGGCGGTCAGACCAATACTGAAAAGAGTCTGTTTTATCCGGCAAAGCGATAGCCTCACCTTGTAACGCCTGGTTATATGCACTCTCCAAATCTTCCAATAAGATTCGCCAGGAGACCCCATCAATAACTAAATGGTGAATAGCAATCAGCAAATGCTGACCTCGGTCTGTTTGAAACAAGCCAACCCTGATGATCTCACCTGCTCTTAAGTCCATGGTAGCCTGTAGTCGGCTAGCCTCTTCCACAATCTTGCTTTCAGCATCGTTATTCCCTAATAGATCAAAAATATTTAAATGAATAGACTTTAACTGCATTTCCGTATGGAATTGGCTAACAGAACCCTGACCCATCTCATACGCCATTCGTAGGGCATCATGATGAATAATAATATTCTCCAAAGCAGTTTTTAGTGCTTCTTCATCAAATACTCCACTAGTAAACAACATAACAGCTTGGTTAAAATGGTTTCGATCATCCTGTACATTTTCGAAGAACCATCTTTGGATTGGAGTTAGCTGTACCTCACCTGTTACCGCCTTCTGGTCAATGATTCTGGAACGACGTTGGACATACGGAGCTACTTGCTGAACAGTAGGGTGCTGAAATATGTCCTTCATATCCAGCTTTAATCCCTCTTGACTCAACCTTGCGATAACTTGAATGGCCTTAATGGAGTCTCCTCCAAGATCAAAAAAGCTGTGATTAACTCCAATTCCCTCTTGTCCCAACACGTCTTCCCAAATTTTTATTAATTTCTCTTCCGTAGGGCTTGAGGGTGGTTCATACAGCGTGCCCAAGTCCAAGTTAATATGAGGTTCTGGCAATTTCTTCTGATCCACTTTGCCATTAGCATTCAGTGGCAAACTGTCTAGCAGCATTAAACTGGACGGCAACATGTAATCTGGTAAATACTTCGCCAAGTAACGACGAATACCTGAGATATCTAATTCTCCATCAGTCACAATATATGCAAAAATACGGTCTTGGCCGGTTTGATCCGGCTTAGCAATAACTATCGCCTCTTTAATACGTTCGTGAGATAGTAGCTTGTTTTCAATTTCTCCAAGCTCTATACGGAACCCCCTAATTTTAACCAGATGATCTTGACGGCCTACAAATTCAATATTTCCATCCGGAAGCCATTTTGCAATATCACCTGTTTTGTACATTTTCTCGCCTGGATTAAATGGATTGTCTACAAACTTTTCTGCTGTAAAATCAGGAAGGTTCAAATAACCTCGGGATAGGGCATCCCCTGCTATACAAAGCTCTCCCGGTATACCAATAGGCTGCAATTTAAGATTTTCATCCAAAATATACACAGTAGTTCCTGTAACCGGTGCTCCAATCGGAATTGTACCTTTACTTATATGAATCTGATCTACACCATAACAGGTAGCAAAGACAGTGCTTTCGGTAGGACCGTACATGTGCAGCATTTTATTGGGCCCGATATGTTCAAACAACTTACTCACATGCGAAAGCGAAACCCGCTCTCCTCCAAAAAGTACTTTGCGAATTGTAGTAAAACATTCAATATTTGTTTCTATCAACGTGTTAAACAAGGCGGTAGTAACAAAAAATACCGAGACATTTTCATATCGAATTAAGGAAGACAGTTTTTCTGGATTCAGCATATTTTCTTTACGTAAGAGAACCAGCTTTGAACCATTGACCAGAGCACCGAATATATCAAAGACCGATCCGTCAAAGGCATAGTTAGATAGCTGCAAGAGAATATCCTGATCAGTAAGATCGATATAATTGGAATTTTTAATCAATCTTCCCACGTTATAATGCATGGTCAGATTTCCTTTTGGTTTACCTGTTGAGCCCGAAGTGTATAGCACATATGCCAAATCATCCGGTTCATTCACATAAGGTAAATTACTAGAATCTGAATCCTTAACGATAGTATCGAGCTGGTCCAAATCAAGGACTTCCCCTGTAAACCAATCTGCTTCTGCATCTTTCATAAGAGTTGATTCAGTCAGAACACGATTGGAAGCCAGTAATAGGGTTACCTTGCAATCGTATAGCATCAGACTAATTCGCTCCGCCGGATAATCTGGTGCCAGAGGGACATATGCACCCCCAGCCTTTAAAATCCCTAGGATTCCGGCTATCATTTCGAAAGATCGCTCTACCATAATGCCTACAAGCGTATTGGCTTGTACTCCTTTTTCTCTAAGCACTCTAGCAAGCTGATTCGCTTTTTCGTTTAACTCGCTGTAAGTCCATTGTTGTTCCTCAAACGATACCGCAATTCGATCGGGCGTCTTCGCTACCTGCTCTTCAAAGAGCTGATGCAGCAATTTTCGATCCTCTTTCTCGTTATAAGCAGGTACCGTATTAAATTTCCTTAACAGGATTTCTTCTTCAGATGTAGTAACCATGTTAACATCACTAATCCGGAGATCCGCTGAATCCACAATTGTCTGCACGATCTGCAAATAATGCCTTGACATTCTCTCAATACTTTCTTTGTGAAACAGCTTATTACAATAATCAATTCGAAAAGAGAGTCCCTCTTGATTCGCTTCTGCTGTTAATGTTAAATCTACTTTGGCTATGCCAATTTCAACAGAATACGGCGATATGGATATCCCGTCAGCTTGCAGGTTTACCGAATCGGTATTTTCTAGAGAGAACATCGTATCAAACAGAGGATTTCGGCTTAGATCCCTGTGCAGTTCGAGCTTATCTACAAGATCTTCTATTGGGTAATCCTGATGTTCGAATGCTTCCAGGCTGTTTCTTTGCACCTCCAGTAGAAATTGCTTAAGCGTTTTGTCAGCAGCTGGGCGGTTACGCAACACAAGTGTATTAACGAACATCCCCATAATATTTTCTAAATCCGTATGATTACGACCTGCTATTGGAGACCCTATCACGACATCTTCCTGGCCTGAATATTTATGCAGCAATACGTTGTAAGCCGATAGCAGTACCATAAATAAAGTGGTCCGATTCTCTGCAACAAATTGTTGTAGATTTTCACTGAGTGTCTTGTCAGCTTGAAAAGAATACCGATCACCTTCAAAGCTTTGAACTTGAGGTCTCGTGAAGTCAGTTGGTAGATTTAGTACAGGAAGTTCATCCGAAAACAAGTCTAGCCAGTACTGTTCCTGCTTTATCAAGTGTCCCTCTTTGATCCACTCACTGTTCCAAACGGCGTAGTCTTTATATTGAATACGCAATGGTGACAGCGAGCTCCCGTGATACAATTTTGTGAAATCGTTAGCCAAAATGCTCATGGAAACGCCATCTGCAACAATATGGTGCATATCTACCATTAAGATGTGTCTATTGTCCGAAATACGCACCAGCTTCGCCCGCAACAAAGGAGCCAGACCTAAGTTAAACGGTCTTACGAACGTCTTGAATATCGCTTGAATCTGTTTGTCCTGTGCTTCTTTCCCGTCTTCATCAGCCTGTTGGAAACTCAGTTGAAATGGAACCTCACTATGGATTTTTTGTACTGGCTCCTGTGTGCTCCACTCAAATGATGTCCGCAATGCCTCATGTCTACGTACTAGATCCCTGAACACTCGCTCCAGCCGCTTAATGTCCAGATTTCCTTCCATCAGTAAGGCAAAGGGCATATTGTACGCTGTTTCTGCTCCTTCAAACTGTTGTAAAATCATTTGTCTCTTTTGAACGGATGTCACCGGATACGAATCACGTAGCTCAGTAGGAGCAATATCCACCATCTTCCCGGCTGCAACCTCTGGTCCGCAGATCAAAACACTCATTTCTTCGATTGTCGGATGTGCAAAAATATCACGGAGCGGAATTTCAACTTGTAACAGCTTATTGATTCGAGACATGAGTCGAGTCGCCGTTAGTGAATGTCCACCCAGTTCAAAAAAGTTGTCATGTATACCGATGGAGGATATGTCTAACATCTTCTCCCAAACCTCCGCCAGTTTTCTTTCCGTTTCGTTCCTTGGTGCAACATATCTAGTGGTTCGCATCCTATGATCCGGTTCGGGTAGCGCTTTACGATTAACCTTACCACTGGACAGCTGCGGCATAACATCTAGTCGAACGAAATGACTCGGCACCATGTAATCCGGTATTAATGCCTTCAAGTGAGTCCTTAAAATAGATGTGTTCAAACCCTCTCCGCTTTCGAAATATGCACATAAATATTTGCCGCCATTCCGGTCATCAAGGGCCAGTACCGTCGCTGCCCTGACACCTTCGTACGCGAGCAAGGCCGCTTCAATCTCACCCAGTTCGATCCGGTAGCCCCTAATTTTCACTTGATGGTCGATCCGTCCCATATATTCAATGTTTCCATCCGGCAGCCATCTTGCCAAGTCTCCTGTCCGGTACATCCGTCCACCCGCCGCATATGGGTCTTCTACGAACTTCTCCTCCGTCAGTTCTTTTCGATTCACATATCCCCGGGCTACGCAGTCCCCTCCAATATGCAGTTCGCCCGGTACACCTATCGGCTGCAATCGATCTTTACTGTCCAAAATGTACAATTTCACGTTATCAATCGGCTTCCCGATTGGAATGCTCTCTGGCTCCTGCTCGGCAGGACAGTCGTAATACGCTACCTCTACCGTCGCTTCTGTCGGTCCATACAGATTGTGCAGCGTGGCTCCTCCGGCTCCCAGCAAACGGTTAAACCGCCGGACGTGCTCTGTCATCAGCGCTTCCCCGCTGGCAAACACTCGCCGTACACTGCGCATTTTCCCGGCGGTTCCACTGTGCTCGATATACTCCAGGAACGCTCCCAGCATGGATGGCACAAAATGTATCGCCGTTACCCCGTTGGCCTCCACCGTTTCGGCTATCGTTGCCGGATCTTTTTCTCCTCCCGGCTCCAAAAAGCATACCGTTGCTCCCTGAATCGCCCACGAGAACAGCTCCCACAACGATACGTCAAAGGTATACGGCGTTTTTTGCAGAATGACATCCTTCGCTCCAAACGGAATTCGTTGTTCCATCCAGTGCAGACGGTTGATCAACGAAGCGTGCTCAATCATGACCCCCTTCGGCTTGCCTGTGGAGCCTGAGGTATAAATCACGTACACCAAATCGGTCGAGCGGTTAATAGCTTCTGGGTTCTTCTCGCATTCTTCTCCTGTAAGTTCCATCCCCTCCATCAGCAGATCCTCGATAGCGATCAACTCGCGATCTGCTCCGTGCGGACGAAGGCGGTCCATCTGATCCCGTTGGGTCAGCAGAATGGATGCCCCGCTATCCTCCAGCATGAATCCCAAACGTTCTTTTGGGTCCTCTGGATGTAGCGGCAGATACGCCCCGCCTGCTTTCAAAATCCCCAGCAGGCCAACGATCATCTCCAGCGATCGATGAACTGCGATGCCAACCATCTGATCGGGCCCTATCCCTTTCTTCCGCAGGACATGAGCCACCCGATTCGCTTGTGCATTCAGCTCCCGGTACGTCAATTGCTGATCTTTGTAAAGGGCTGCCGGATGCTCCGGTGTTCGCTCCACCTGCTCCTCAAACAATTGATGGATCGTCTTCTCCCTCGGATAAGGTGCGGCCGTCCCGTTGAATTCCTTCAAAATCACTTCTTTTTCTTCTGGCAGAATAATATCTATTTCGTTCAAAACTACACCAGCAGACGAAACTACGGTGCGGGCGATTTCTTCAACATGCCGACCTAATCGATCTATATATTCTGGTTCGTATAATAGACCGTTATAGCTGAATTTCATCCGTAGTTTCTCACCGGGCACAACGTTAAGGTTGAAGGAATAATTAGTCTGTTCAAAACCATCCATCTCCGAGACTGCTAAACTGTTTTCGTCCTCATGATCGTCGGCTTCCTCCATACCCGGAAAGTTTTCAAAAGCCAAAATATGATGTATCAGATTGCTCTTCAACAAACTCCCCGACTGAATATCAGCAAGGGGCACATAATGATGCTGCCCCGCCTCCATAACCGAATGTTGTACATGCTGGACAAAATCCGAAAACGCAAGATGATCCTCTTCACTCCAAATACGCACTGGAATAGTATTGATAAATAGGCCTACCATATTTTCTGCTCCGGGAATTTCTGATGGACGACCAGAAACGACAGAGCCAAATACTACATCGCGGGTGTTGTTGTATTTCATCAACAGCAGGCCCCAGATGGAGTGAAACAATGTACTCAAAGTAACCTTGAGCTCTTTTGCCAGAGATTCCAGCTGACCTGTTAATTGTGGATCGAAGCTAAAGATTTGCTGCTGTGGATCGTAGCCATTGGGGCTCCCTTTGCCCCCCGTAGGCAAGATGCTCTGCTGTTCAAAACCATCCAAATATCGCTCCCAAAACGTAAGCGCCGTATCCGTATCCTGCTTGTCCAACCATTTGAGGTATTTATCATAAGAAGGAGCTTCCCCTAACTGAACCGGCTCATTCTTTTGCAATGATGCATAGATTTGAAACCATTCCTTCAAAACGATTTCTAAGCACCATCCATCCATAATGATGTGATGGAAGCTAACGATCAGCTTGTATACATTAGACGCACATTGCAATATGGAAACCCGGAATAACTCATCCCGGGTGATATCAAATCCGTTGGCCTTATCACGTTGAACAAACTGTTCTATATAGGCCGTCTGGTCAGATTGCTCTAGTGAAGAAATGTCTTCAAAGTGAATTACTGGCTGCTTCTGTCGGAATACGATCAATTTAGGCTCTTCAATATTGACGTGAAAAACATTGCTGCGCAATATCTCATGGCGCTCAAATAGAACAGAAAGACTTCGGTCCAGAAGCTCTACCTCGAGTAAGCCGTTCAGAGTAAGACTCACTTGTTCAAAATAGGCGTACGAAGTTTGATCTAGCAAGCTATGGAACAAGATTCCTTGTTGCATTGGGGTTAATCGGAAAATACTTTGAATTTGCAGATCTTTACTCATAATCCACCGCCTAGGAAGATGTATTATTTTTATAGTAGGCCATAATCTCATCCAAATCGCCAATTGAAAGATTCTCATCGCTCACATCTGCAGGAGTCCATTCCTTCTCCTTCTTTTCGGAGCAATGCTCAATAATTTCTAGCAAACGACTTTGCAAGAAATTGCCTAATTTTTGAATACTCGATTCAGCATATTCACGACTGCTATACTCTATCCCGAGGGTTAATACCCCCAGTTCGATACTGCCATTAATATCAAGTACAAATGGTGTCTCGGTCTCCTCACTTACTGTCCGGCCTGGAGAATACTTTGATTCGACAAATAAGGGCGCAACAGAGCCTGAATCAATTTGGCCGTGATAATTAAACCTGATTTCAGGAGCATAATGTCCCTGATTAGTACTTTTTAAATCGTGTAAAGTCATATATTCTAAAATTCCGTAGTCAATGCCCTTATTAGGAACACGTCGTAACGCTTCCTTGGTCAGCTTAATTTGATAAGATAAATCGGCATTATGCTTCATATCCAGATGAATAGGATACATAGTAGTAAACCAACCGACCGTTCTGGTTATATCTATATCATCAAAAATCTGTTCCCGTCCGTGTCCTTCCAGCAAAATGATAAATTCGTCATCATCGGTCCAGTCTCTCAACGCCAGTCCAAAGGATGTCAACAGTAGATCATTTACATTCGTACCGTAAGCCTTGTGAACATCCTTCTGCAGACGATCTGTTTGTTGCTTGGAAAGCCTTACGTTACATATTTTCAGGTCTTTCCCTCTTCTGTCAGTGGCCGGATAGTCTTTGTGAAGTGGTTTACTGGCATGACTGATCACATTCTCCCAATAACGCTTGTAACGAGCGGGACGCCTACCCTTCGCATCATCACCAAGGCGATGGGTCCAATCCTTCCATGAATGGGTCTTTGCCTGGAAGAGGATTTCTTCATTTTTAAGCGCCTGCAAATATCCTTGTTCCAAATCTTCCAATAGAATTCTCCAGGAAACTCCATCTACCACCAAATGATGAATCGCGAGTAGCAAATGATCACCTTGAGCGGTGTGAAACAACCCCACTTGCACAAGTGGACCCTCCTCCAAATTCATGCGCCGCTGAATCGCTTCACTGAGGGTTTGGATTGCTTCTTCAATGGATGACTCATGGCTTACATCCAGAATGGTAAGAGCATATGCCTTTAGATTCGTACCATGAATGATGGGAACAATTCTGTTCTGATTCGCTGTATATGTCATTCGTAAGGCATCATGATGCTCTGTCAGCTTACACAACACCTGATCCACCAATTCTTCCTTCCATCCATTTTGGCTATACAACATAACGGCCTGGTTCCAATAGTTTGATTCAGTGAACTTTTGCTCGAAAAACCATCTTTGGATGGGGGATAGTTCAGCCTCTCCTTCGATAATCCCTTGTTCGGCTTGAACACTGACAGCTCTCAGATCTGGAATCAGGCTACCTATCGTTTGATGACGGAAAAGGTCCTTAATTTCCATACGATATCCATGTTTACTAAGACGTGTGGAAATTTGAATAGCTTTAATCGAATCCCCGCCCAATTCAAAAAAATTATGATTTGTTCCGATAGGGGCATAGCCAAGAACTTCTTGCCAAATCTCTGCCATCAACGTTTCAACCTTATTGGAAGGAGAAACATACTCCACCTCAATCGACAGACTGTTATCAGGCTCAGGTAATGCTTTTCTGTCGATCTTACCACTCGATAAATAAGGCATAGCTTCAATAGATACTATATAAGCAGGTACCATGTACTCGGGTAGGACATCTTTAATACGAGCCTTTAATGCATGTACGTTGAATTCCTTGGCATGTTCAACATAGGCGCATAAGAAGCTTCCCCCAGAACGGTCATCACGAGCAAGTACTACTGCCGTCTGAACTCCTTCGTAAGCCAATATTGCCGCTTCAATCTCACCCAGCTCGATCCGGTAGCCCCGAATTTTCACTTGATGGTCGATCCGTCCCATATATTCAATGTTTCCATCCGGCAGCCATCTTGCCAAGTCTCCTGTCCGGTACATCCGTCCACCCGCCGCATATGGGTCTTCTACGAACTTCTCCTCCGTCAGTTCTTTTCGATTCACATATCCCCGGGCTACGCAGTCCCCTCCAATATGCAGTTCGCCCGGTACACCTATCGGCTGCAATCGATCTTTACTGTCCAAAATGTACAATTTCACGTTATCAATCGGCTTCCCGATTGGAATGCTCTCTGGCTCCTGCTCGGCAGGACAGTCGTAATACGCTACCTCTACCGTCGCTTCTGTCGGTCCATACAGATTGTGCAGCGTGGCTCCTCCGGCTCCCAGCAAACGGTTAAACCGCCGGACGTGCTCTGTCATCAGCGCTTCCCCGCTGGCAAACACTCGCCGTACACTGCGCATTTTCCCGGCGGTTCCACTGTGCTCGATATACTCCAGGAACGCTCCCAGCATGGATGGCACAAAATGTATCGCCGTTACCCCGTTGGCCTCCACCGTTTCGGCTATCGTTGCCGGATCTTTTTCTCCTCCCGGCTCCAAAAAGCATACCGTTGCTCCCTGAATCGCCCACGAGAACAGCTCCCACAACGATACGTCAAAGGTATACGGCGTTTTTTGCAGAATGACATCCTTCGCTCCAAACGGAATTCGTTGTTCCATCCAGTGCAGACGGTTGATCAACGAAGCGTGCTCAATCATGACCCCCTTCGGCTTGCCTGTGGAGCCTGAGGTATAAATCACGTACACCAAATCGGTCGAGCGGTTAATAGCTTCTGGGTTCTTCTCGCATTCTTCTCCTGTAAGTTCCATCCCCTCCATCAGCAGATCCTCGATAGCGATCAACTCGCGATCTGCTCCGTGCGGACGAAGGCGGTCCATCTGATCCCGTTGGGTCAGCAGAATGGATGCCCCGCTATCCTCCAGCATGAATCCCAAACGTTCTTTTGGGTCCTCTGGATGTAGCGGCAGATACGCCCCGCCTGCTTTCAAAATCCCCAGCAGGCCAACGATCATCTCCAGCGATCGATGAACTGCGATGCCAACCATCTGATCGGGCCCTATCCCTTTCTTCCGCAGGACATGAGCCACCCGATTCGCTTGTGCATTCAGCTCCCGGTACGTCAATTGCTGATCTTTGTAAAGGGCTGCCGGATGCTCCGGTGTTCGCTCCACCTGCTCCTCAAACAATTGATGGATCGTCTTCTCCCTCGGATAAGGTGTGACCGTCCCGTTGAATCCCTTCAAAATTACTTCTTTTTCTACAGCTGTTAATAAATCTGTATCACCTATGGTTTGTGTGCTATTAGCTACAAAAGTTCTTAGCACTACCACCATATGATCCAAGAAACGTTCGACAGTATCCTTTCGGAACAAAGCATTGTTATACTCCAAATTTAAATGAAGGTAGCTACCTGCTTCTTCCGCACTCAAGGTTAAATCGAATCGGGAAACACCTGGATTGAACGGAAACGGTTTGAATTCCAGCCCACTAGATTGTAGCGGCTGTCCTTTTGTATTTTGCATGACAAACATGGTATCGAAGATCGGACTTCGGCTCACATCTCTTCGTAGCGCAAGCTTTTCGACCAATTGTTCAAAGGGATATTCTTGATGCTCAAATGCAGATAAAACTGCTTCCTTTACCTCGTCCAGAAAAGCTGAGAGACTCTTCTCCGGTGAAGGGCTTGTACGTAGTGCCAATGTATTGACAAACATGCCGACAATCTTGTCCGTGTCCGGATGTCTCCTACCAGCAACCGGCGTACCGATTACAATGTCTTCCTGCCGTGCATGTTTGGACAAAACAACGTTATATACAGCCAGTAAAATCATGAATAAAGTACTTTGAGTTTCAGCTGCGAGTTTGTGAAGTGGCTCTGTTATGTCATCGCCCAGGATTCGAGATACCGTGTTACCTTCATAGCTTTGAATAGAAGGTCTTGGAAAATCCGTTGGTAGCTCCAGTACAGGTGGCTCATGTTTAAAGAGATCCAGCCAGTAGGATTCCTGTTCTTTAATAAATCCCTGATTTACTTGCTCATTATTCCAGTTGGCATAATCTTTGTACTGAATGGATAGCGGAGGAAGCGCCTGTCCATCATATATTTTTACGAATTCATCCATAATAATGGACATAGAAACTCCATCCGAAATAATATGGTGTAAATCAACCAGCAACATGTGTTTGTTCTCTGCCAACGGAATCAGCTCGCCTCTTAATAAAGGGGCGCGGTTCAAGTCAAATGGTTGAACGAATTCACTCAGCAACGCTTCCATTTGTTGCTCCTCTGAACCCTCTCTACTTGTCAGACTATGAATTTTCAACTGAAATTCTACTTCGTCATGTACGCTTTGAACCGGCTCTCCGTTGATCCAGGAAAAAGAAGTGCGCAATGCTTCATGCCTGTGGATCAGAGTGCTGAAAGCCATTTTCAACTGCTCCTGATCCAGATGACCTTGAACGAGCATGACAGAAGGCATATTGTAAACCAGTTCCGCTCCTTCAAGTTGATGCAGTATCATCTGACGTCTTTGCGAGGAGGAAACAGGGTAATAGGTTTGGTCAGAGAGTAGAGCAATTTCAGAAAATGTACCTGCCCCTCTCCCGATTGTACGTTCAATGAGTTTGCCCATGCTTTCCACTGTCGGATACTCAAATATATCACGCATAGGTAACTCGACTTGGAATTCTCGAATAATTTTTCCAATCAGTATTGTAGCCTTCAGTGAATGTCCGCCCAGTTCAAAAAAATGGTCGTGCACACCTATTGGGTTCACATGCAGAATATCTTCCCACAAGCCTACTAGACGAGTTTCTGTATCTGTACGAGGCACTACAAACCCCTGTTCCCGAATAACACTATGCGGCTCAGGAAGAGCTCCTCGGTTCACTTTACCATTAGGCGTAAGAGGTATCGTAGCAATCTGTATCAGGTGAGCAGGGACCATATACAAGGGCAGAGACGCTTTTAAATAGGATCTTATATCCTGTGTCAAGAGTTCACGGTCAGACACAATATAAGCACATAAATACGTTTCGTCCTCTTGGTCTTTTCTAGATAGAACAACGGCTTCTCTGATGTCATGATGAGAGAGCAGGACCTTTTCGATTTCTCCAGTCTCAATACGATATCCACGGATTTTCACCTGGTGGTCTGTTCTTCCGAGATACTCCACATTGCCGTCGGGGAGCCACTTTGCCAAGTCCCCTGTCTTATACATGCGCTCTCCGAAAACGAATGGACTATCCGTGAATCTTTCGTCCGTTAGATCGGGTTGATTAATGTAGCCTAGGGCTACTCCTGTACCAGCAATATGAAGTTCCCCCGGAATACCAACAGGAAGCAGTCTCCCCTCCTGATCCAAAATGTACAACCGGGTATTGTCAATAGGCTTACCGATTGGAATACTCTGCAAATCATCTCCATCCGGGCAATCAAACCATGTTGCATCCACTGTTGCCTCCGTTGGTCCGTATAAATTATGCAGAGTTGTGCCATTCGGCTTTCGAAGCAGAGTATTAAACCGTTTGGCTTGCTTTACTGTTAATGCCTCCCCGCTAGCGAAAAGTCGTTTAATACTGCTGAGTTTCCCCTCTGCTTGGTGCTGCTCAACATACTCCAAAAAAACAGACAACATGGAAGGCACAAAATGAAGGGTTGTAATTTTCTGTTCTGCCACCGTGTCCACCAGTAGCTTGGGATCCTTCTCCCCATCAGGCGGAAGAAAGTAGACTGAAGCTCCGGCTATAGCCCACCAAAATAGTTCCCATACAGAAACATCAAAGGTGTAAGGCGTTTTCTGTAAAATGATATCGTCCACACCAATCGGATACTTTTTTTGCATCCAGTGAAGTCGATTCACTATAGAAGTGTGACGAATCATAACTCCTTTAGGCTTACCTGTAGAACCGGAAGTATAAATTACGTAAGCTAAATCCTCCGGTCCACTGTAAGGTTCAAGATTAGTTTTTTCAGTTGGCCAGTCTGCTCCGATCGCAAGCACGCTGATATTCGCTGAAATATCCTTCAATGTAGATTGGATTTCCTGTTGCACCAGCAGGATGGAAATGCCGCTGTTACCCGCTATATATTGAATTCGTTCCAGAGGATCCTCTGGATTGATTGGCAAGTAAGCTCCCCCTGCCTTAAGAATAGCCATGATCCCGACTAACATCTCCGGTGAGCGATAGGCTGCAATCCCAACAATCTGGCCGGTTTGCACCCCTTTCATCCTCAAAACGCGAGCCAAACGGTTAGCCCGTTCGTTCAATTCCAGATAAGTTAACCGTTCATCAGCGAATGCTGCTGCCAAACGATTCGGCGTCAGCGCCACCTGCTCTTCGAATAGCTGTTGAATCGTTTGACTTTGAGGATATAAGGCATCTGTATCATTAAAATCTCGCAGGATTCTGTGTTTTTCCTCGCCAGAAAGCAAATCAATATCATCCACATTCATGTGCGGATTAGAGGCTACCTGTTCAGCTATTTGTTTCAGATGCAGTTCAATTCTTTGAATATCTGAAGCATGATAGACTATACTGTTATATCCAAACTTAACTTTTAATTCTTTACCAGGAATGACTCCAATATTAAAATCATAATTCGTTTGCTCAAAACCCTCGGTTTCCACAATTGAAACAAGCTGTTCTCCTTCGCCTCCAGAAAGCTCTTCAGTAATCGGATAGTTCTCAAACGCTATGATATGGTGGATCAAGCTCTTACCCAATGGGGTTAGCATCTGGATATCAGCCAAGGATAGAAAATGATACTTCCCCGATTCCATCATGTTCTGCTGAAATTGCTTGATTATCTGGGAAAATGTTTGTGATTCATTATGAGAAATGCGTACAGGAATAGTATTAATAAATAAGCCAACCATCTTCTCCGATCCCTCTAGCTCAGCTGGACGACCGGAAACAACGGAGCCAAATACCACATCCTTGGTGTTATTGTATCTCTGAAGCAACAGGCCCCATATACCATGAAATACAGAGCTTAAGGTTACTTGATTTTGTTGCGCTATCATTTCCAAATTGAGTGTTAACTGCTCGTCCAAGGTGAAAATATGGTTTTTCAGCTTGTAGCTTCCATCCTCAGTAGATTTGCTACTAATAGGTAAGCCACTTTGCTCTTCCACACCTGATAATTCTTTTTCCCAATAAGCAAGAGCAGTCTTCTTATTTTGCTGCCCTAACCAACTAATATATCGACTATATGGAAATATTGCATCCAATTCTGGCTTTTTCTTGATAGAATAAGCCCTGTAAATTTGGAACAGATCCTTCGCAATTGTACCAATACACCAGCCATCCATAATGATGTGATGAAAGCTTAGAATCATTTTGCAGCTTGTATCACTTAATACAAGAACACTTATCCGAATCAGGGGATCCTTTTCCAGATCAAAACGCATTTTCCGATCATTAATCGTAAAATTATCAACGTATAAAAGTTGTTCTGCTTCATTTAATTCTGTAATGTCTCTATAATCAATAGTCGCCTCTTTATTAGCTAGCACGATTTGTAATGGTTGTTCTGTTTCTTTATAAACAAATACAGTCCGTAACACATCATAACGGTCAATTAAGGTTTGAAAGCTTTCTTTCAGTGTCTCTGCATTCAATCGTTCATTTAAGGTGATGACAGTTTGATCAAAATATGCTTCTGAATGCTCGTCTAAAATGGAGTGATACAGAAGCCCTTCCTGCATCGGTGTCAATGGATAAATATTTTGAATGAGTGCGTTTCTCATACGGCTCACCACTTTGCTACAAGTTTAGTTTGTTACTTAAAAGTTGGGATAGGTTCTGAAACTCATCGATTGACATTTTGTCATAGAGGAAATCAGTTGGACTTTGTTCCGTTACTTGTTTGCTGCAGCAATGGTCGATTAGATTCGTCAAATGTTTTTGGAATAAAAACAATATTTTTTCAATGGTTTGTTGCTCGTATTCTTGCTTGTTGTAGTTGCATGTAATAATTAATTGCTCGCTCTCATTAATAATGCAGTTGATATCTAACGGTACGGATCTTTCTATGAAGGGACTAGCCTCTTCCCCAGAGGAAAACTTAGAAAGTGTAAATACATTTGTATTTAGTTCCGTATCAAAACGCCCCATATAATTAAAGGCAATCTCAGGAGCAGCCTGAAATGCAGCCACACCAGACTCATTCACTCGAGCATAGTTCAATGCCCCATACCCAAAGCCCTTGTTTGGTATCCTTCTAAGGCTATCTTTAATGTTCTTAATCTGATATGAAAGATCATGAGCGTCGTCCATTTCTAGTAAAAATGGATACACTGTTGTGAACCAGCCAACGGTTCTGGAAATGTTCATTTCCTGAAATACCTCTTCTCGCCCGTGGCCTTCAAGATAGATCAATACTCGAGACTGCTGTGTCCATTCTTTGATACTTAACCCAAGAGCCGTGAGCAAAATGTCATTAATTTCAGTATTGTACGCCTGGTGCACCTGTCTTAATAATTTGCTAGTACTCTCATCATCAAGTGAGACACTTACATTTTCACTATCACGCAACATATTAGTTTCATAGGAGCTGTCTTTAGGCAACGGTCCAGACTGGATTTGCTCCAGCTGTGTCCAGTATTCCAGTTCCTGCTCCAGCTCATGACTTGCTGCATATTGGCTTATTTCTTGTGCCCAAGAGCGGTACGAATCCGTTTTGTCTGGCAAGAAGAGTGCTGTTCCTTGCTGATATTGCTGATAAAGGGACGCAAAATCTTGTAAAATAATTCTCCACGAAACCCCATCAACTACCAGGTGATGAACCGCGATGAGCAGGTGATCTCCCTCAGCAGTTCGGAATAATCCAAGCTTCATTAAAGGACCGGTTGTGAGATCGAAACTACTTTGAATAGCCGTTGCTTCTTGCTCAATCCATGCTTCTGCCGGTAAACCATCAGGAAGTGATTTTACCGTCAAGGATATTGGTTGATTGTTTAGTCCTTCATTGTATTGAACGATGCGATCTTCTCTCAGACAGAATGTCATTCTTAAGGCATCATGATGCTTAATGATGCAGTTAAATGCAGCCACAACCCCTTGCTCATTAAAACCGTCTTCAGAAAATAGCATGACGGACTGATTAAAATGCTGAGGACTTGTCTTCTGTAGATGAAAGAATCGCTGCTGTATTGGCGATAAAGGCAACTCTCCCTCAATAGCTTCCTGACTAATCTTCCGACGTATCACCTTAACAAATGGGCTCAATTGTCTAATCTGAGGGTACAAAAATAATTCTTTGATGCTTAACTTGTAGCCATGCGTGTTCAAACGCGAAACGATTTGCAGACCCTTAATAGAGTCTCCTCCCAAATCAAAGAAGTTTTGAGTGGCACTCACGCCTGTTACGGCAAGCACTTCCTCCCATATTTGGGCCAGCAATATTTCAGTCTCACCTGTTGGTTCCACATACTCCACTTCTAAGGCACCGCTCCAGTCAGGCTCAGGTAATGCTTTACGATTAATCTTTCCGCCAGCTGTAATGGGGATCATGTCAAGCGGAACATACACCGGAGGTATCATGTAATCAGGAAGCTCCTTAGCTAACTGCATTTTGATACGATCCGTATCTAATGGGTTAGCTGATACCACATACGCGCATAAATAAGAACTCCCCTTATTTTCTTTGACCATCACAACGGTTTCCTGAATATCTTCTATGCCTAAAAGATGATATTCAATTTCACTGAGTTCAATCCTGTACCCTCGAATTTTGACCTGAAAATCGGATCTCCCCAGGAATGCAATATTACCGTCAGGCAAGTATTTAGCTAAATCTCCCGTTTTATAGAGCTTTTCATAGCCAGGCACTGAATAAGGATTATCTATAAAGCTGGCCTTCGTTTTTATCGGATCATTCAAATATCCAATCCCAAGAGGTGTACCTGCAATATACATTTCTCCTACGATTCCTACGGGAACCCTCTTTAGCCCAGAGTCCAATATATAAATCTTGGTATTCGCAATTGGCTTTCCGATAGGAATTCTGTCTTCATCTCCTGTCACTTGATAAGCAACACAGCCTATACTTGCCTCCGTTGGACCATACAAGTTCGTGATTTGAACATGAGGAAAAATGGTTAAAAACGTATGGACTGTCGATGGCGTAATCTCTTCACCACCAAGAATAACTTGTTGAAGAGAATCCAATTGCTTAGTTCGATCTGAATTTTGATCCAACTGGTTGACAATAGCATTAAATACGGATGGAACGAAGTCCGTAAAAGAAATACGTTCTTGTTCAATGATATTTGTCATGTACGTAGCGTCCACCGTCATGCCTGTTTCCGGCAAAACAGTTGTTCCACCGTTCATTAAAGGCCAAAACAATTGCCAAACTGCGCTGTCGTATACATGATGAGTCGTCTGGAGAACACTTTGTGCAGCCGATGTTCCAAAATAGTCGTTCATCCATAGAAAACGGTTGGTTATTCCTTTATGAGCAGCTATAACCCCTTTGGGTTTGCCGGTTGAACCAGAAGTGAAGATTACATAGATTGGAGATTCCATATCTACATCTATAGCTGAGTTACTACCAGCGTTACTCCTCTTTTCGACTACAGAGCAATCTATAACTAGGTACTCTTCAGCATTAATCTCTGAACTAATAGGTGTACTTGGATTGACCAATATAATAGAACTTCCCAAATCCTGCAGAGCACTCTGTAAGCGGTCAGTAGGCCACTCCGTATCAAGAGGCGAAAAAGCAGCCCCAGTTTTCATAATAGCCAGTATGGACACTACCAGTTCCAGGCTCCGTTCCATGAGTATAGGTACATAACTTCCAAATCCAATTCCTTTAGCCAGCAAATCGCTTGCTATCACGTTCGCCTGATCATTTAATTCCTTGTAGGTCAGCACCCGATCTTGATAGATAACGGCTTTAGCATCCGGTCTTCTGCCAACCTGCTCCTCGAAATAATGATGAATCGGTCTCGGCTGTGGATAGGCTATATAAGTGTTGTTATACCGCTCCTCTATAGTAGCCGCTTCTGTTACGCTTAAAAGATTAATATCAGTCAATGCAATATCAACGTTTTGGACTACTTCCTCCAATACATTTAGGTAATGCTCAACGAGAAGCTCGATTGTTTCTTTTTTATATAGTTTTGTACTGTACTCAAATTCTAGACGAACCCTCTCAGCCTTCTGTTCGGCATTCAGTACAAGATCAAATTTGGAAATACCCGTTTTGAACGGATATAGCTCGAAATTAAGGTTATCGGCTTGCCACTGCTGTGCATCCGTGTTCATAAAGGAGAACATAGTGTCAAATAACGGATTTCGGCTCAAGTCTCTCTTTATGGACAGCTTATCGACCAGTTCGGCAAATGAATACGATTGATTTTGCAGTGCTTGTAGCGTATTTTCTTTTACTTCGTTCAAAAAGGTTTTGAAGCTCTTATGACTAGTCGGATTGTTTCGAATAGCCAGTGTATTGACGAATAACCCTACGATCCCGTTTGTATCTGCATGCGTTCGTCCAGACGTTGGAATTCCGATCACGATATCTTCCTGTCCAGCATATTTGCCCAACAGTACATTATAGGCCGCAAATAGCAGCATAAAGAGAGTGCTATCCGTTTGAACACAAATGAAGTTCAACTGTTTTATAAGCTTTTCGGACAGTTCGACTTTCACCATATCACCAACAAAACTCTGCAATTGTGGCCGCTGATAATCTGTAGGCAGATCTAGAACGGGAAGTTCTCCTTTGTATTGCTCAAGCCAATATTGTTCCTGCTTTGCCTGAATTTCTGTATTCGATTTGAGCCAAGTAGAGTAATCTTTGTATTGAAGCGGTAAAACGGGAAGTTCTTCTCCCTTGTACAGCTTGTTCCATTCGTCAATAATGGTGTCGATAGAAGTTCCGTCGGCTATCAAATGGTGCATATCAATTAGAAGTATAAATTTATCCCGATCCATTTGAAGAAGCTCCGCCCGAAATAGAGGTGCTTTACTAACATCAAAAGGTCGTATGAAATTACGAATCAGTGCATCTATACCCTTTGTAGTGATATCACCAGCAGCCTGGGCAAAGCCAAGTTCAAAGTTTACCTTATGTTGTACAAATTGCACCGCTCTATCATCCACGTATCCGAACGAGGTCCGAAATGCTTCATGCCGGGCTAATAATTGTTTAAAGGTACGCTCCACTCTTCCTTGGTCTACAGGACCTTCAATCAGCAATGCTGCCGACATGTTGTAAGCTACACCCGTCTCATCCAACGGTAGAACGGCCAACAATCTGGATTGTGCTGGAGAAACCTCATAATAAGCTTCCTCAGTCACTGCCTCAATTCGTCGATAATCTGTTGGTTTGGCAGCAAGTATCCTCTTGGAGAGTGCTTCAATTGTTGGTGCCCCAAAAATATCTTGCGTCGAAATCTCTATATGAAAGACCTCGTTGATTTTAGCGGTCAACAGGGTGGCCTTCATCGAGTGCCCACCTATTTCAAAAAAATGGTCGTGTATACCAATCGGCGATATCTCCAGCAGATCCTGCCAAATATCGATCAAGAGCTGCTCCGTTTCATTATTTGGGCCAACGTGCTGTAATTCTTTGCTAAAATGACCACCCGGTTCAGGTAATGCACTTTTACTAACTTTGCCGTTTGCTGTCAGCGGCATCGCATCCAACAAGAGTACATGTGCTGGTACCATATAATGAGGCAGGCTTGACGACAGATAGTCTTTCAAAGCATCTACTGTAACCGACTCCCGCAAAACTGCATAAGCACATAAATACGGATTGTCATCTGTTCCTTTAATCACTACAGCTGCTTCTTTTACCGCTCTATGAGCCAACAATGTGCTTTCAATTTCACCTGGCTCAATCCGGTAGCCTCTGATTTTAACTTGTTGATCCGCTCGGCCAAGATACTCTAGCGTTCCGTCAGGTAACCATCTCGCCAAATCTCCTGTTCTGTATAGCTTCATATTGTCCAAATAAGGGTGCGGGATAAATTTCTGCGCCGTAAGCTCAGGACGATTATGATATTCTCTTGCAATTCCTTTACCCCAAACACACAATTCTCCTGGGAGTCCTATTGGCCGCAACTGTAAGTATTGATCAAGAATAAGAACACCCGTATTAGGAATTGGCTTTCCAATACACCCCACTTCTTCAGGCCCCATATCTCTTAGCATCGTTGTAACTACACTATTTTCTGTCGGGCCATACTCATTGAACAATTGAATGCCAGGATGTTTGGCTTGGCTGGCTTCTACCAACCGTTTCGTTGCTTTCTCGCCGCCTAACGTTACGACTTTAAGAGACTTGGCTTCATCTGAAGTCAGACCCTCTATAACCGACAAGTACATGGAAGGAGTACACACGAGATGTGTAATATGAGTTGATATAATTAAGGCCTTCAGAGCCGATAATTCACTCAGTTCCTCATTCGTAGGCAGCACTACTGTACTTCCAGACAGCAGCGGAGTAAAAAAGGCACCCACAAAAGCATCAAATGAGCTAGACAGCAATGGCAGGATACGGTCTGCTGCTTCTAGTGCATATTCATTTATTCTCCAAGATAACGTATTTAATATCGCTCGATGCTCAATACAAACTCCTTTAGGAGTACCGGTTGAGCCCGATGTATAGATCACATATGCCAAATGACTTGAATCCGATTCCCACTTTGAAGACAACTTGCTTTCTGTTTTATACCACTCATCATCGTCCATATTTAGGACTAAACCTTCATAAGTAGTAGCATTGTAGTTAGATGAGTCATTCAACAACAGGAGAGCAGCCCCGCTATCCTCAAGCATAAAGTGAATTCGTTCTTCTGGATAAGAACTGTCAATTGGAAGATAGGCGCCACCGGCTTTTAAAATAGCCAACATACCCACTGCCAAATCTAATGAACGGCCCACCATTAAGCCGACTACTGTTTCTACTCCTACTCCCCGCTTCATTAATGCCCTCGCCAGCTGATTTGACTTCTCGTTCAGCTCTTTATAAGTAATTCCATGTCCCTGATGAATAACAGCCACATGATCAGGATTTTTGAGGGCTTGCTCTTCGAATTGCAAGTGCAGCGTCCCTGTTTTCTCCATCACAGATGAAGAGGGCAGATCGAAGGTATTAAAGCCATGTATTAGCTTCAACTTCTCTTCCTCAGGTAACCACTCCAACTTTGCAATCTCGCTCCAAGGTTGTTCTAAAATAGAACGTAATATTTGTATATAAAGGCTAGCAAGGCGGTCAATCGTTTCTGATCGGAACAATTGGGTACAATAGTTGAAACGTAAGGCTAGGCCCTCCTGCCATTCGTCAGCGCTTAAGACCAAATCGAATTGCGAAATCCCTGGATTGAATTCACTTGGATGAAATTTTACTCCATTCGCTTCAAGAGAACTCATCTCAAAATTCTGCATGACAAACATCGTATCAAACAAAGGGTTTCGTCCTTGGTCACGACGGATATCCAGTCTCTCAATCAATGCCTCAAAAGGATAGTCCTGATAATCCATAGCTCGCAGAGTCGTTTCCTTGACCTCTTGCAAAAACGAATGAAAACTCCGCTGAGGAGACGGACGATTCCGCAAAGCTAACGTGTTGACAAACATTCCGATCATTGTTTCCGTGTCCGGATGCTGACGCCCTGCCACCGCCGTTCCTACAATAATATCTTCCTGACCCGTATACTTCGCGAGCAGTATATTATAAGCCGAAAGCAGGATCATAAAAGCCGTAGTCCCTGTATTTTTGGCAAGTTTTTTTAATTCTTCTGTCATTGTCGGAGTGATGCTATACGACAACACAGCCCCTTCATAACTTTGATGTAATGGTCTAGGGAAGTCCGTAGGCATTGCCAGTATAGGTAATTCTCCGTTCAAAACATTTTTCCAATAGTGTTCCTGTTCAAACAAACGGTTGCTAGTATATTGTTCCTTTTGCCAGACGACAAAATCTTTATATTGGATTTGTATTGGAGCTAATATTTCACTCCGATACAGTTGCACGAGTTCATTGAGGAAAATGGATAACGAAAGCCCATCTGCAATACTGTGATGCATATCCATAACCAACATATGTTTATTAGCTGCAAAGCGAAACAATTCTGCTCGGAAGAGTGGCCATTGGCGCAGATCAAACGGACGGACAAACAAGCGGCTCATCTCGTTTGCATCTTTCTCCAGTATTTCTGTGACTTTGATTTCAAAAGCCGACTCTTCATGAATCACTTGTACAATTTCGCCATCCACTATATTAAAAGAAGTACGAAGTGATTCATGACGCCGAATCAAATCCAAGCAGACCTTCTGAAGACGGGGAATATCTAGCTCCCCATCAATATGCACCTGACCCGTAATATTGTATGCTGTACCAATCCCCATATCCTGTAAGACAAACATACGTCTTTGAGCATCAGATATTGCATAATGCGTACATTCTTCAAGCTTTTTAATAGAAACGACTGTTCCTTGTTTTGCCTCTTCGATCACTTTGGCCAAAGCCGAAACTGTCTGTGAATGAAAAAATACATTCAAGGGGATTCGTTTGCCAAACTCTTGATGAACTCTAGCAAGCAAGAGAGTCGCCTTTAACGAATCTCCTCCTAGATCAAAGAAATTGTCATCGGACCTAACACGATTTAATCCCAGCACCGTTTCCCAAATTCCCCCTACTCTTCTCTCCGTGGTACTAACTGCCTCAACAGGTTCTTTGCTAACAACTTGTTTCATAGTAGAAAGTTGCGACAAGTCTACATATCCCTTCGAATTCAAGGGCATTTGTTCAAGCTTAATGATCTGTTGAGGTACCCATTGTTCTTGCAAATTATTTCGCAATTGTTTGCGAAGGATATCCTCTATTCCATCATTAAGGCTCGTAATGTAAGCAATCAAATGTGTGTCTGCCGTGCTCTCTGTACTCTGTGCTATAACTTGGCACTCGCTAATTTGCGGAATAGAAGTAATAAATTGTTCAAGTTGTCCAGTATATATGGCATGTCCTTTTATATATGTTCGTTTCTGAACAGGTCCCAATGATCTTAATTCACCGCCTGCGGTTCGCAAAGCCAAAATTCCTGTTGGTAAATATGCTAAATCTTCGTAAGGAGATCCGTTTTTCTCTACTACATGTAATTCCCCGACAGTCCCCACAGGTGCAGGTTGCAGATAATTATCAAGTAAATAAATAGCTCCTGCTGAACCGTCATCCGTGATGCCGCTTAATTCGATATCCACATAGCCTCTGTAATTTTTAGACCCATACCTCAGTTCATCCTGATTTAAGAGGGAGATATCTACAAATTCCCGTTCCTGCCCATCAGCAACCGTATTCAGTATGTGTAAAAAGTACTCTGCCCAAATCTGTATTGTTTCCGGTGCGGTCAAGCTAGCTTTAATATCAAAATCAAACCAAAGCTCCCCCTCCACCTCCATCACGTTGAGAAACATGTCATATTTGGAATACAGGATCGGTGTCGGTATCAATTCAACATCCAGTCCATGAAAATGAAAATTCTGCATCGGTCGATCCATATTGAAGATGACATTCATCTCAGGAATCAGTATGTTCTCAAAGCGCTCAATCAGATCAGCAAAAGAGTAGTTTTGAAGCGGTTCGACTTCCTGCATTACTCGCTTAACTTGTGCCATATACTTAAATAATGATTCTTTGCTGGTAATATGGCTCACAATCGGCAGCATATTAACACAGTTTCCGATCAAATTAATTTGTTCCATCCTAGACTGTCCAGAGGTAGGAATGCCCACTACTATCGTTTTGTTTCCAGTTAAGCGATGCAGAAACACCTTATATGCAGTCAGCAGTGTGACAAACAAGCTGTTACCCGCTTTAATGCTAAGCTTTTTCAACTTTCTCGCCAGCGTACTGTCTGCCCGAATATTTATTCTTCTTCCTCTATACGATGTTTTCTTCATGCCACCGTCCTCAGACGGAATGTCCATGGCGACAGGGACGGAATCCAATGTCCGTGTCCAGTAAGAAACTGCCTCACTCACTCCCGTATGTTCCAGCTCCAACTGTTTCCACGCTTGAAAATCTCTGAATTTTGGCGGTACAGGCAACGTGACTATATTTTCGCCTTTGCAGAAAGAAGTGTAGACTTGCTCCCATTCACGGATAAACACTGCCATTGACCAACCATCAGCAATAATATGATGAAATGTGAACACCACAATATGTTCATCCGGTTTTAATCGTAAAATGTGAGTTCGGAACAGCGGTTCTTTGGACGTCAAATCAAACGCCCTTTTCCCCTCTTCCTCAAACCATTGCTTGACCTTTTCTTCATGCTCTGATGGAGGAGATCCTGAGAAATCACTCAGTGAGATGACCACATTCACGTTGTCAAGAACATGCTGTTCTTCACCATCGAGATCAATAACCGTCCGTAGCGACTCATGCCGATTCACAATTGCTTGAACTGAACGTTTTACAGTATCAAGCTGCAGTTGACCTTGCATACGCAATGCTGCTATTTCATTGAAGGCAGTGGAGGAATCACTTCTGGATTGCGTAGCAAACCAAATTTGCTGCTGCTCCTTTGTTAAAGGGAACGATGAAGATTCGATGGGAACCACATCATTTTTTCGGTTCCCCTCTCCATCCGGTGATGGAGGATTGTCAGGTAAAAATCCCCCTCTTCTCAATTCCTCCACGCTTTCCTTTACAGCCTGTGTAATTTGTTGAAGATCCTCATCTGTATGAGAAGTCGATAAAAAGCAATTACGACCTTCCCATACATAAATCCCCTTGTTAATCAACAGATGGAAAAAGAGCTCAATGTCGCCAAACGAGACGAACCGGAATAATGAACCATAGTTAACCATGTGAATAGGCACATTATTTTGTTTAAAATAAGTATTCAATTCTGTTACCCAGTCGTCGGTTCTTTGGTTCAGTTGCTCCTGAAGATTCGGACCTTCAGACTTCAAATATTTCAAAGTGGCTAGAGCCGTGTGCATGGTCAGCGGATGTGTACAGAAAGTACCACCTACAAATGTTTTAATATTCGTATTCACCGGATATGAGTCATCTCCGAACGACCATACACCTCCATCCACTGTGTTCATAAACTCTGAGCTTCCGGCGACAATGCCAATAGGCATACCCCCACCTGCCACTTTTCCGTAAGTAACTAGATCAGCTTTAATTCCAAACCAGGCTTGAGCACCTCCTGGATGAATTCTAAATCCTGTGATTACCTCATCAAAAATGAGCGCCGTTCCCGAATTTGCTGTAATCTCGCGAACTTGCTCCAAGAACTTCCTTGGTTGCAAATCTGGTCTTCGACTCTGTACAGGCTCCACCAATACAGCAGCAAGCTCATGTGCATAATATTTGATAGCTTTTATAGAATCTGGGTGATTATAAGGGAGTACAATTACATCCTCCATCATGCTCGAGGGAATTCCCGGAGCCATGGGTAATGCCTCTCCCCCGCTTGAATTCGGATCAGACACGGCAAGTACACCATCAAACGTTCCATGGTAAGAACCAGCAAACAGCACTATTTTGGAGCGTCCTGTAGCTGCTCTAGCCAGACGTAAAGCGACCATAACAGCTTCAGACCCAGAATTATAAAATGCAACCCGCTCTACACCCGTCAACTCGCTAATCAAGGCAGCAACCTCACCTGCTGTATTCGACATAGGACCGATCGAAGGTGTACGTTGATGCAAATTGCTTCGCATAGTATCGGTTAACCAATCTGGATTATGACCCAGTAAATGGACCCCGAAGCCCATAGTTAAATCAATGTATTCGTTCCCATCCACATCCCATATCCTTGAACCCGAAGCGCTCTCTGAAATGATAGGGTAGACGATTTCTTTCCAATAGGACCGGAATCCAGACACATGACGGTTATTAGCGTGAACCAGCCGACTTTCCTGTGTGTACTTCTTGGATCCGAGGGTTCGTTGAGTATATTGTTTAATAAAACGCTGTAAGAAATCATTTTGCCGCACACTATATCCACTTTCCTCACCGATCAGTAGTGGTTGATAGGGTACAAATGGTTTGGAATGTTCAGCAGTTTTATCCACTTTAATTGTAGTAGTTACAGGCACGTCAGTTGCCACAGAATGACGAGATGAACTCTGAGCACTGACTGTTTCTTTGCTTGTTAATGGTGCTGCCTGAATAGTTCTTCCTTGACCACCACTGAGCATCTCCAGTTGCTTTGTCAACACTTGAGTAAGTCCAAGCTGTTGGCTGTTCAGTAATTCAATTTGTTGAGAGAGTAACTTTTCCAAGCCAGCAAACTTGGGTGAAGACTCTGTAGCAACCGTATTTTCCGGATTTACTTCTGTCCAATCATCGACCGCACTTAAAGCATTGGCTGCCGTAACCGATTGTGTGGTATACGTCGAATCTGAAATAAACGTTGTTAGATGATCCAAATTTGTAACACTTTCAAAGAAATGATTCATTGGAACATCCACATTAAATTGTTCTCTTATTTCTTTTTGAACTTGAACTAACATAATAGAATCCAAGCCCATTTCGAGAAAATGCATCTGCTCATCCAGTTGTTCCACAGTAAAACCAGAAACTTTACTGATTACATCTTTTAATACTTTCGAAATCTTCGCAGTGTAATCTATCTGATCTGTAGCTTGCAGCTCGTTTGGATACGCGGACTCCATACTTCTCTCCTCCCTGTCTTCCTTACTTATCTGCTCTACTTTTGAAGTAAACCAGCACCGATTTCGTTCAAATGGGTATAAAGGCAGTGCCAGGATTCTTTTAGTATTATCCGCATAAAGGGCTTGCCACGGGATAGCCATACCTTTGACGTACAATTCACCCAATTGGCGCAAAGCGTGAATATCTGTATGTGCACTTGCTCTAATAGCTGTCATCAATCGAGCTACCGTTTCATCTTTTTCCTGTTTATGATCAACGCTCTGTTTATAAGCACCTGTATACATATCAGGTACATTCTCTTGTTTATTCCCCGAAGTCCATCGCTCCAACTTGTGTAGCAAATCCTCTGGACTTGAAGTGATAACTGCTAATTTATGCTCCATATGAGCTCTGCCGATATGAGTTGTATAGCACATTTGCTCTAAGGAAACCGCTGGATTTTGGCGTAAATAGTCAACATATTCCTCGACCAAATGATGTAGTCTTCTCTCATTTTTCGCAGAGACAGTAAAAAGATGAACACAATCTGATGTGTTTACAGAATCATTATCTATTCGCGTTTCTATAAACTCTTCCATAACAACATGAGCATTTGTTCCACTAAAACCAAAAGAACTTACTCCGCAACGAAGTGGGGCATCATTTGAATTCAAATCCGCTACTTCTGTCGTCAAATAAAACGGCGACAATTCGAAATTAATACGGGAACTAGGTTTCTTAAAATGAACCAACGGAGGAATCTTCCTAGTTTGCAGCATCAAAACTGCTTTAATAAGACTGGATACTCCTGCTGCTTCAAATAAGTGGCCAATATTAGGCTTGACGGAACCGATTGCACAAAACTGTTTTTTATCCGTATATTTTTCAAAGGCTTGTGTCAATCCTGCGATCTCAATTGGGTCCCCCAGTTTAGTTCCAGTGCCATGAGCCTCTATAAATGATAGGGTTTCCGGATGAATACCCGCATCATTCCAAGCCGCCTCCACCACTTCTGCCTGTGCGGAAGGACTAGGCGCAGTAATGCCTACCGTGGTACCATCCTGATTCACAGCGCTTCCTTTAATCACTGCATAAATACGATCTCCGTCTTGCAATGCTTGATCGAGAGGCTTTAACAGAACCGCTGCAACCCCTTCTCCAACACCTGTTCCGTCCGCCCCTGCATCAAATGTACGAGCTCTGTTATTTGGCGATTCCATATCCAGTCCTAACTTCACTGGTAATAGCATAGTTCGGATGCCTCCGGCTATCGCCATTTTGCAATCCCCCGTCGCTAAACCCTTACAAGCCATATGAATCGCGACAAGTGAGGAGGAGCACGCCGTATCCACAGTTACTGCTGGACCTTTCAAATTAAGAAAGTAAGAAATGCGGCTTGCCAGCACTGATGGTAAATTCCCGACAATATACTGGTGAAATTTTTCCGGTTCTCCTTTAGAGAGCATCCTCTCATAATCGTAGCCCACTTTTGAGAATCCAACATATACCCCTACTTTTTTTCCATGAATCCGATCCCCTGCATAGCCCCCATCTTCAAGTGCATGCCACGCGGTCTGAAGGAATAATCTTTGGTTAGGGTCCATATAGCTAGCTTCCACAGGACTCAGCTTGAAGAACGAATAATCAAACTTATCAATATCTTCTAGGAAACCTCCTTCTATAAATTCCTTTTCTCCCTTCCTTTGATCCACAACCGATAAATAATTTATTGCGTCTTGCTTGCGTTGAGAGCCTAAGTTTCCAATACAATCATCGCCTTGAACAATATGATTCCAAAACTGTGAAACAGATGAAGATCCAGGTAAATCCAGAGAAAGCCCAATAATAGCAACGTCCTTGCTATTATTGTGATCAGTATCGCCCGTAGGGATACGATTCTGGTGAGAATCGGTTGGTCTCGCTAAAAACTCTGCCAAGTGGGCTATAGAGGGATAATCAAACAAATCCGTAACCGCAAGCTTAACTCCCAACTGATTCTCAATTTTCTCTGTAATCTGCACCAATTGTAAGGAATTAGAACCTAAATCAAAATAACTTTCTCTCGTATCAACCTCTTCCCTATGTAATACCTCGCAGCAAATATCGTGAAGTACTTTTTCGATCTCAAACGAAAGTTTGGGTAATTTTTGATTTTTGATTTCTTGCTCCATAATCTCCTTTAGAGCTAATGAAGTCTCCTGATAATGCCCCGTTTCATACTGAGCCGCAAGCTTATACCTCTGCAACTTCCCACTGGTCGTTTTGGGCATTTGCTTAATAGGTATAATATCGTGGACCGTCCATCCTCCATTACGATACAAATGTTTTTTTAATTTAGTCGCAATTGGAGAAAATTTTTCTATCGTCTTTTTGGATACGACAAATACCACAATTTCCTCCGTTTCCATCTCATTTACACGAACTCCACAAGCCGCCACACGATTAAGTTCTACTCCTTCTACTTCCTCAGCGATACGCTCGATGTCATGAGGATAAACGTTCTGGCCATTTACAAATATGATATCCTTTGCTCTCCCTGTCACGACTAATTGACCTTCACGGAAGAAACCCAGATCGCCAGTTCTCACCCATCCGTCTAACGTCAAAAGCCTAGATGTCGCTTCTTCGTTGTTATAGTATCCTTTTGTAACATTTTCACCTTTTATTTGTATGTGCCCAATAACTCGTTCCGCGACTTCCTCATCCTCGTCATTGCATATTCTTATTTCACAATAATCTAACGACTGACCGACTACAACAAATGGCAGAGCATTATGAAAATTCTTGTCCACCTCAAAGACGGACTCTCCAATATTTAAGTGCTTACGATCAACATAAACGGTTATATATTCGGTATGGATTGGCGGGATAGCAACTCCAACCGATGCCTCTGCTAAACCATATGATGTTTGCATAGTCGTTCTTTTTAATCCAAAAGGAGCTAATGTATCAAGGAATGCATCACATAATTCAGGAGAAATAGGTTCAGCACCATTGATGATGGCGCGGATCTTGGATAGATCCCAATTCATGGCTTTTTCGGGTTTGAAAAATTGCATGAAATACTTATACCCGAAGTTTGGAGATGAAATAATGCTAACTTGATGTTCGTTAGCTTTTTTTATCCAAAGTGCCGGCTGACGAATGAACAGCGAAGTTGGCATAATGTACTGGTTCACTCCAGCAACTAATGGAGTAATATGATTGTAAATCAAACCCATATCATGGGTTAGAGGCATCCACTGCAAGAACGAATCTTGCTCTGTGACGACTGTCCTATTTATAATTCCACTTGAGTTATGAATGAGATTGTTATGTGTAAGAGTGACTCCCTTAGGGTCTCCTGTGGAACCGGAAGAAAACTGAATAAATGCTATATCTTCCAGTTGAGGGGTGTGTACCTTTGCAAAGGATTGCTTTGGTTGTTCATGGTTTTCAAGTAATTGATGACGATGGCGGATGGTTTCGAATAGGTTAGCTTGGTTGCTTTTCAAGGTATATTTCTCAAGGTCTTTTAATATTTTGGGTTCGATGAGTAAAAAAGGATCGTTAAGGACATCCCAGATTTTAAAAACTTTCATTTTATGCTCATCATTGTTACCTATGCTGACAGGTACCGGGATCATGCCACCAAGAACACAAGCCCAAAATGCTTTTACAAAATGGCGATTACTTTCTATTTGAAATACAATTTCTTGTCCCTGTTTAACCCCTGCATCCTGAAGATTCTTTAGAAATGCTAGAGCCTCCCAATATAAATCTTTATAAGTAAGCGTTGTTTCGTTTTGATCCGACTCAATAAAGGTAATAAATTTATTGTCACACTTTCCCCGTTCTGTAATAACATCAACCAGTGTTTTGAACCTATTTGTATACATGCTATTCCCCCCGTATATCGTAAGATTTATTAGCTTCCAGCAATAAATTTACAATTTCCAACATCATTGATGAATCTTGTTTAGATCATATTAAGAATCGTCTGTTGTTCTTGTTCGGGAACTTGCTTGGTAGTGAGAATAGTACGGATTAACTCTAACACCTCTGTATTAACTGCATCATAAACGGTATCATTCTTATTATCTTGAAGTTGATTGATCCAATTTCTAATCTGCTGACTAGGGTAAACAACCCCCTCCATATGTTGTTTGTAATCCCCATTTCTATTTCGTGCAATAAGCGCCGCTGCAAATCCTTCTTCCAGACACTCAAGTGTAACTTTGCGTGTAGTTTGCCGCTTACTTAACCACTGTTCCACTTCTTTGAAAGAAGAACTTGTATTAACAGAAAAAGTGGAGATACTAGGATACCTTTCTCTCATCAGCTGTCCAAGTACTTTCCTTGGGCCTAATTCTAACGCTATGGCGATGCCGTTCTGGTATAAATAATCCATCGTATCTGTCCAGCGTACGGGACTTATCATTTGCTTGTACAGCAAGTCATAAATTGTGAATTCATCGTGTGGTAAGGCTGTTACATTGGAAACAACCGGCCACCGCCCCTTGCGCAGCGGGAATTTTCTTAGTTCTACGGCAAGCTTATCTGCTGCAGGCTTCATTAAAATACTGTGAAAAGGCCCGCTTACTGTTAAATAGTTAACTTTACTATGTTCTAGGCGATTTATTTGCTCCACTATTCGACTCATAGGTTCTTTATGTCCCGATAGCACGTACTGATTGTCCGAATTGTGACAAGCAATAGATACAATACCACTATCTGTAGAAATCTCTTGACATAAGCTCTCCAGGATGGAAACAGAAATATTCCCAACAGCAACCATAGTCCCTACACCGTTAACTAGAGTCTGTTGCATGAACATTCCTCGTTTTCTTACAATTTGAAGTCCATCTTGAAAAGAGAAAAATCCGCTACACACCAATGCTGAGTATTCTCCTAAACTATGTCCGGCCAACAGTTGAGGTTCTAGTTCCAGTATCTCTCTGCTAGCATAATATGCAGCAAGGCTGGCAGTAAGCAAGGCTGGTTGGGCATTCATCGTCTGAAGAAGATCATCAGGATCTCCCTCAAAACAAAGTTTTGAGAGTTTAATTCCTAAAGTATCATCCGCTTCTTCGAATAAACGCTTTACCACAGTAAAATTATTCGATAGTTCTTTACTCATTCCTACAAATTGCGAACCTTGTCCAGGAAAAATGAAAGATACTTTATTCATCTGAAAACCTCTTCTCCAGTAAGCTTGTAAGATATCCTGAATATGTGTACTTTTCAAATTTAACTTCTGTTGCAAGTTATACCCTTTATAGTATTAAAGCAGAAATTAATCATATACATAAAAATAACTAATAATTATTTTAAAATAAAATAGCTAATATGTAAGAATCGCGTTCTTTTTAACATTTAGGCAGTTCGTATTAATAATTTATAATTCGCTATTCCAACCAATGTTTTACACCTTTTACGAATTAAAATAACTATTTATTTCAATAAAGTCAATGAATAAGTCAACCTTCAAATGTTACATTTTTGTAAATAACAGGTCATAAAATGTAGAAATTTGTTGATTGTTATTACATAACGTCGTTTTCTTGAAAGAATAGTTTTTTTCATTATTTTCATTACATAAAAATAAATAAAATTAAAATATGCATCTGTTAAATATTTTTAAATAGATGATATATATACATTAATATTATATTTTTGTATTTATCCAAATTATAATATTAAACTTTTTTTTGAACCTTGCTCTTGAGCTAAGTTCACTCTAATTTGAAAAAAAAAAAAACAATTAAAGAAATATATTAGTCATATGTTCTTTACTCCATAAAGTTACTGCTTAGATCATAAACACTATTTATCATTTAAATAACTCAAATGAATTTTAAAAATGTATGCACAAAAAATCTACAGACTTCTCCAGCTAGCGAGTTTACAGTTTCCACCTGCTGCTCACCTGTTCCAGAAAAAAAGACTGTAGATTTTATAGATACTCCTATTCACGCTATTATCGTTCACAGCTCAAGACCTAGTTATAATCCTCCCAATAGCGATACTCCATTTCATTCTCACCTTTGGTGACGATGATCATATTTTCAATATGTCCGGTTTCTTTATTCGTTCGGTAGATCATGGTACGAGTTTCGCCCTCATCGGGTACAGAGAAGAGTACTTTGTCACTGAGCATGCCGCCACCAATGCCGACGACGTGTTCCCCCCACCCGGAGGCTGCGCCAGAACCGATGCCCGAACCTGCCCCACTAACTCCAGCCCCGCGCGACAAAATAAGACCTATTCCATATCCGGTGACGGTCTGGGCCGTTTTACCTAGAGCGTGCTCTCCGGCTGATTGGGTATGCTTTTGGACCCAGTAATCGTATTTATCCGTATTTTGCTCATAACTCACAACATTCCCTTTTTTATCGATAGATATATCCGTTTTGCTTCCGTCTTTACCTGTCAGTTCGGTGACGGCGACAAGGGAATCGGATGTGATCTTGGAGGTCTCTCCTGTATTGTAATCTGTACGGGGAACTGAGTCCTCATATTGCAGCCGCAGGACATTCATCTGGTCATGAATTTTCTGCATAACCTGCTTGTCGCCGATGGCCTCGGCGTTTTTCAGCAGTTCCTCATATTGATGATATTTATCCGCGTCTGCCTGATCCCATTCGTCTATGTTTTTGGGCTGTTTGGCAATTTCACCATCATGATCTCCAGCCTCTCCACTGCCTGCCAGCGCTGCGCTAGCGTTCATTGCCGCTGCTAGGGCTGTCCAGAAGCCACGTGTGCTTTCACCATCCGCATTTCTAAACTTCGAAGCGATGCTTTTCAGCTCAATTTCAATGGATTGAACCTTATTTAATACAGAAGAAAGTGTATATTTAGCCGTACGATAGTCATTATAAAAACGATTCCTCTCCATACCATCCCACTGGCTGTGAAGGCGGTTCATTGTGCTATCCAGGCCGTTTAACTGGTTATACAGTGTGCCGTGGGCATTGGCAAATTGGGAGGCCACGCTGTCCAGCTGCTCCGGTGTGACTTGGATTTTTGTCATGGTGATCACATCCCATCTATGAAAATAGGAGATAGAAATTATATTTTACAGTAATCCTTATTTCATATTGTAAGCTATAGAGGTCGGACATTCATGAGGATTTATACGTATTTGTGTATTCAGAAGCAGTTCCTTTGATATAATGAATCCATATGAGTTTATTTCGACAATACATTATTGAAAGTCAGGTGTAGGGACATGTCAGACAAAAAAATTATCTTTTTCGATATCGACGGCACATTACTGGACGATGACAAGAAAATGCCGTTAACGGCAGAAAAGGCCGTCTTTGCTTTGAAAGAGCTGGGACATGAGGTGGCCATCGCAACAGGCCGTGCGCCTTTTATGTTCAAAGATATCCGCGAGCAGTTGGAAATTGACTCCTACGTCAGCTTTAATGGGCAATATGTCGTGCTTCGCGGGGAAGTGGTCGCTACCAATCCGTTGAACAGAGAAGCCTTGCAAGCAATGACCGATCTGGCCCTCACACATAATCATGCTCTCGTATATATGGATCATATGGACATGAAGGCCAATATTCCTAACGATGAGCTTGTGGAGAGATCAGTCCAAACGCTTAAGGCCAAGATTTCAGTTGGATACGACCCGCTCTATTTCCAGGGAAGAGATATTTATCAGACGCTGTTGATGTGTACAGCAGAAGAAGAGCCTTTCTATGAAGCGGTATTCAAGGCGTTTGACTTTGTGCGCTGGCATCCGAGTTCTGTGGACGTTGTTCCTCATGCTGGCTCCAAAGCGAAGGGCATTCGCGAAATTACATCCAGACTGGGCATTGCCGATGAAAATCAATACGCCTTTGGCGATGGCTTAAATGATGTGGAGATGCTGACAGCTATACATAACAGCGTCGCGATGGGCAACGGCTGTGATGAAGCCAAAGCCGCAGCTAAAATGGTCACAAAACGCGCAGATGAAGACGGTATTTTGTACGGACTGCAAAAGCTTGGCTTGTTAAGCTAATAGGATTGCTGATAGACTGGGCATGTTTCGGGAAAAATAAAGTCTGTTTAAAGACTTACATATGAGAAAATAGGAGGTTGTCCTTAAATATGGAGACGGAAGGCTTACGCAATGTCGAACAGCTAGCCATGAAGAAGTACAAAATTTACAAGCAGAGCCTACTCCGGTATTTGGCACGTTCCATGCTGGCGAGTATGTTCATCGGGTTCGGCGTTATTGTAGCCTTCAAGACGGGCAACTTTTTTTACATGGAGCATTCTCCATTCACTTATCCCATGGCGGCACTCACGTTCGGAGCGGCCATCATTCTGATCGCTTACGGCGGCGGGGATTTGTTTACAGGTAACACCTTCTATTACACGTATGCTGCTCTCCGTAAAAAGCTGCGCTGGGGGCAGGTGCTTCGATTATGGGCTGCCAGCTATGGAGGTAATTTGCTGGGTGCGGGGGTATTTGCACTCCTTATTTACTTGACCGGGCTGTTTGACTCCTCCAGCGTGAACAGCTTTCTACTGAACGTGGTTGAGCATAAAATGGAAGCGCCTGCAATGCAGCTATTCTTCCGAGCTATTTTGTGTAATTGGCTGGTCTGTCTTGCCTTTTTTGTTCCAATGTTTATGAAGGAAAATGGTGCAAAGATGTTTGCCATGATGCTGTTTGTATTCTGCTTTTTCATTTCGGGATATGAGCATAGCGTGGCTAATATGTGTACTTTCGCCATTGCGCTCGTGCTGGATCATCCGGGTACGGTTTCTGTCGCTGGCGTGATCCATAATCTCGTTCCGGTTACGCTCGGAAATCTGGTTGGTGGCGTGTTGCTTATGGGGGTTATGTACTATTCGGTGAATCTCCCGTTTTTGGACGAGGAAGAACACTAAAAAAAAGAAGCCGTGGGACTTTGGTTCCACGGCTTCTTTGCGTTATTTTAGTAATAGAGCAGGTGCTTTCTTGCCTTTTATCCTTCTTGAGCAGGAAAATGGATAAACTCCTCCAACTCCTTGAACAGCTTCTTGGGATTAACATTGTCAGGTACAACCAGAGTTAGCGGCTCATCCAGCTTCAGCACATACATGCCTAAAATGGATTTGGCATCTGCCATGCCGCTTTTGCCATGAATCCAGATGTCATAGGTATAATTCGAAACGATTTGATTGATTTTTTCAATATCCTTCACGTCTTTTACCTTGATGGGTGTCATCATTGCACAGCACTCCCCTGTATTGAATTGGGGCTTACGAAACAAGCCTTAACATCACTTTACCCCATATGAAGCCTGTTGCAAAATCTTAATTTAGAAAATGACATGCGGCGCGGAGCTGATTTTCCAGTAGCTGCCGACCTTTTCAAAATTCACGGTGATTTTCGCATTCGGCTGCTTGGTTTCTGCCGGATAAGGCACGGTTAGCAGGTAGCTGCGCTTCACCGGAGTCATGGTTACCATTTTCGCCGTAGCCCGGCTGAACTCTAGCAAATTGCCACCATCTGCGTTCAACTGAGCTAATCTGCCGTTAACTTCAACGAAAAATTTACCGACAAATTGCTCACTGGCCTGCTTTGTGTAAGCCTGCGTCAGATAGCTGATCAATTTGGTCTTCGTGCCGATGTCCTCGGACAGATAGCGGTAGCTTTTACCGTTCAACTGGAACGACTCACCTACCGGGCTGCCACCACTAATCGCATACTGATAACGAGACTGCGCCTCCAGCACTAGCGGAACCGCACTCTCGTGGTTCAGCTTGTCCAGCTGCGTCGGTTTCACGCTGGTAGCCGCGGCTGCTGGCGCCGAAGTGGACGGCTGTTGCGGCTTAGACGGCTTCACAGTCGACGGTACGGACGGAGCAGCCGCTGGTGCTACCGATGTAGATGGACGCTGTGCTGGTGCAGACGGAGCTACTGGTGTAGCGGCTTTAGCAGAACCTGCGGCTGCAGCCGGGGTCGAGGCTGCTGGAACCGATGGCGCTTGCGCCGGGGCTGGCATCGTAGCCGATGCAGACGCTGCTGGTGCTGGCACCTGGGCTGGGACGGATGCAGCCGGATTGGCCACGCTCGGTTGCGTCGCTTCCGCTGGAGCGGTCACGGCGGGCGCGGCAGCGGCGGCCTGTGCCACGCTCATAAGTGTGGCCGCAATGCACAGCGCGGATAGCTTCGTATTTATTTTCATACTCATATACACCTCCATAATCATATGTCTGCATAAACTGCACACGTTTCTATTATAAGAATTTCGCTTCTCGATTGGGTTGCTAAATTGTTTCTATTTGCCTTTTTTTGTTCATTCTGCACGAAGTTTGTCCGTATTTGCCGGGGACGGCTGTTCTGATTGTTTCAACTGCTTTGCCTCCATCTCTTCCAAGGATAGCGACAGTTGCTTAACAGATCGGTCCAGCTCCTCCAATCTGCGACTCAAAGTGACGAGGATGTATTTTAACAGAATCAGACTTAATGCAGCAGGGAATCCGACATTAGTTACGAGCTCGATCATGCCTTCAGTCGTTAAAGAACTCACAGATTCCGCCTCCTTTTTCATACATATGTTCCATCAATAAGAACTAATGTTCCCATTTTTATGGAAATCATACGTTATCTTTTGGGCTCTCATGACAAAAAGAGCTCCAATTAGCTAGGAGCCCTCTCTGTTTTTGTTCATTCTACCTGCTTTCAGACCACTTTCGAACGACATATCAAGGAGTATATATATTCGGCTGCTGGGGCTTGGACATCCCTTCTCCGAGATAAAACCCGGTGTGCGGCGGCTGATTATAAGCTACGTTCTGCCAGGCAACACTCAGGCGATACACTGGATCATGCATAAGCGTATAGAATCGATGTTCTGACTCGTATGGTGTTGTGTAGATCCGCAGCGCCGAATTATCACTTTTGCGCCAAATGACTTCCTCACGCCAGTCACCGAAGAGATCGGCCTGCAAGGACGGTGTTCCTTTGGTTCCGTTATTGGAACTCGTTCCTGTTGCCGTAAGCAAGTTGGAAGTAGTCGAGTTCGTATAGTTCCACTTGTCTATCTTTCCAGCGCTTGATGAGGTATGATCCAGCAGTTCACGGAGGAGATCCCCATCCCACCAGATGCCAAAATTAATGGAAGACGGTAGCGTGTTGGTGATGAGCTGCCCCTTGGCTGAACGCAAACCAATACCCGGTGCCCACTGCTCGTTCCCTTTGGTCCGCGGGTCAATGTCTGCCGACATGCCTCTTCCGGTATCCTTGCCTGTATTTACGCCCCATAAAATATTTCCATTACGCGGGTCGTACATGGCAGCTCCGTAGGTGGCATTTTTGTCCTCGTTCACCTTGAACACTTCATAACCTGAACGGTCGGGGTCCAGATCGCCAACATGAAGTGCATCTCCATGTCCCATCCCCGTGTTAGCCAGCTTCGCTCCGTTATCGTCTACAACCAGCGAGCCATACACGATCTCATCCTTATCATCTCCATCCACATCCGCCACGCTCAAACTGTGGTTCCCCTGTCCAGCCGTCCCGGCATTGGTGGAGCTGTTGCTGTCAAAGGTCCAGCGTCGGCTCAGGTTACCGTTCCGCCAATCATATGCGACCAGAACGGTGCGGGTGTAATAACCACGTGCCATCACTATGCTGGGTCTCACGCCATCCAGATAAGCAACCCCGGCGAGAAAACGATCCACACGGTTACCATAATTATCTCCCCAGCTCGATACCGTTCCGCGCGGTGGCACGTAGTCAATCGTACTAAGAGCCTTGCCTGTATCACCTGAGAACACAGTTAGAAACTCAGGACCTTTCAAAATATATCCGCTCGTGTTTCGATAATCAGCCGAAGCGTCCCCAATCTTTACACCTGTACCATCCACTGTGCCGTCTGCTGTTTTACATACGATCTCTGCTTTACCATCTCCATCAAAATCGTAGACGAGAAATTGCGTGTAGTGAGCTCCAGCCCGTATGTTCCGTCCCAGGTCGATCCGCCATTTGCGTGTTCCATCCAGCTCGTAGCCATCCAAAAATACATTTCCCGTATAACCGGATTGCGAATTATCCTTGGCATTGGAAGGGTCCCATTTTAACACAATCTCATACTCGCCATCCCCATCCAGATCCCCTACGCTGGCATCATTGGCATGGTATGTGTAGTTCACATTATCCGGAGTTGTGCCTCCCGCGGGCTGCTGGATCGGAACATCCAGGTAGTTGTTGTTCCATACCTTCACCGCAGGAGAAGCGCCCTGCTCTGCTCCATTGACCACGGCACGAACGGTATACGAAGATGAGGTCGTACCTGCCTTGTCCAAAAAGTTGGTTCTCGATGTAATCGGCGCATCGTTCACCTTGCTTGTCCCTCTGTACAAATTAAAGCCGACCGAATCCGCTTCCGTGCCCAGCAAGCGCCAGCTCACCAGTACACCCTCAGGCACCTTAACAGCGACAGCTCCCCGGCTTAGCTTTTCCATTTGCCTCGTAGAAGCAGCAGAGACCTGGCTATCCATCGGGGTGACCACTCCACTCAACATTACACCGAGACAGAGCAACGCAGTATACCGAAACCTTTTGTTCATCTGAATCATTAGCTCCTTTCATGGTTTGTATTTTCAATAGATTTATTTTATGTGACTGATAAGTTATTGTTATTTAAATTTTATGATAGCGCTTACATAAATGTAAAGGGACGAATACGTCCTTTTTGTTCAAAAATCCGGGCTAATGCTTTAAAAATCAGAGGTCCATGAATAATCGTTCTTCATCCGCAATGCTCTGGATATCCTCCGAGCTGATGCTGATATACTGATAGCCCTCTGCCTGTTGTTTTTTCAATGCAAGTTCCTTCATAAAACGTGGGCTGCCCTCTCCCGCATCCTCATCGTAAACAAGCAATAAACCGTCTGTTTTGCGGAAAAGGAGTTCATCCCGTGCCTTAAGTTGCCATATTCCCTGATAAGGCTGGCGGCTGACTACTCCCACATAGTCAACTTCGGCACAAATCTGCTGAAAATATTCCTTTTTGTCCTCTTTCCATTTTTCTTCCATATTTTGATAAGCCATCATAATAGAGCATTTGAGGTGGGGATATTGCTGTTTTAGTGCAGTAACGACCTCACAGGCCCACAAGTCCACCCCGTATTGGCCGGGGGTAATCACCCATTCCAACCCTTCTTCGACCAGGGGAATAAGCCTGCCTGCAATCGCCTTTTTAATATATGGAATGCCTTCGTGCTTCTGACTGAAAATATTCAGCTCATGGGCACGATAGCCCGAAACAAGCAAGTTTTTCATCTTCTCAACGTCCTTCTCCGATTATCATAAAGGTTATTGTACCACTTCAGAGCAGACCACTAAACACTTCGTTTTTTGGAGGAACGAATTGAATATAACGCAAAAGACGAACCTCTTCCAATTGGGCTGGATCAGGTTCGTCTTTTGGAGTTTGGTATTCATTCATGCTTTTTGGGTGCCTAATGAATTCTTATTATCTATTCTGAGCATAATCCTCACTTGGTATTTTCATTAAAACGACATACAGGCTAGACGTAGTATCTGCGCCGTTGCGATAAGCAAAATGCTCGTCCCCAGTGATATGAATGATATCCCCTTTGACTACCGCCGCTTCCTTACGAATAATACGTTTGTTGAATTTGTTCTCCTGATATTATTGAAATTGGGTAAGATTATTTTTTTCCATTCCCTATCACTCCTCAGACGATTTTATGCGGACATCTTTAATTCTAATGTTGCTACTAAATAAACCGGCATCACTACTTAGCTTGAATGACGGGTAACTAGGGTCTGCCTCAAGCCGCATTCTGCTATCGAACTGCTGCTCCTGCTGCTGATCTACCCAAAAAGAATAAGGCTCAGACTGAACTACTTTATCAGTTGTATTCGGTGTAGTGACAACCAAGATGACAAGTACGCCATTGCATCCACAATCCTCGGTGTCATAAAACAACTTGAACATTCCCGGTCGTCCTGAAAGAGCCAATTCTAGTCTTTCAACGGACAAGGAATCCAATTCTAAATGTATGCTCATGAGATGAATTCTCTCCTTTGTAAATGAGATGTTTGGAACCGTCAGCTCCATAAAGACTAAATTTTAACTATGTGTTCATTATAGTCATGTTTTCGAATGTGTCTATGTGACTGCACTCACTGCTATCAATGAACTCTTACATAAAAAGGCAACCCGATTACACCGGGTCACCTCCGTCATCTCTCATCTTATCTAAACCAACATTCTAGTCACAACTTCTATCCTTTGTAAAAAGGATTATGACCTGTGCCTTTGCCCGATGGCATCGCCCCAGGCACCCCGTCCGCTTCAAGCAGCGGACGGACAATGAGCTTCACCGGCCATTCCCTGCTCTCGAATACCGCTTGGAACAGCTCGGCCCGGTCAGCTTCAGGAAGCGGCACCACCCGTAGCGCTTCCTTCCACGCCTGCTCGGTGATATCCCATAATTTCGCTTCCGGGATAGGATACACTTCGCTTAGCGCTTCCATAATCGCAGCTAGGTTCACCTGCGTGCCCAGCGACTGCACGTAGAAGATCAGCTTGCGGATCGTCTCATTATACAAGCTGTTCGAGTATCCCGGCCGGATATGATAACCTGGGTCCGCAATGCCGTGTTTGTCCAGATACGGCTGATGCAAACGTACGGAGTCGTGGTCACGGAATAACAGGCCGTTCACCCGTCCGTCCCGCAGGACCACACAGCAGTTCTGACCGTGAATTTCGGGTACAACGCCTACCTTGAACAGCCGCATCACCACATCATAGAATAACGCCGTCAGATCGGTGTAGAATCCTATAACCTCTTCACTGGTTAACTCTCTGCCCAGCAGGTCGGATAACATATGGCGACCTTCCAGCGTCACCCCAAGCGCAGCCATGGGAATGACCTGCATACCTTCTTCCAGCAACTTTGGCGGATAGATGCGAATCTGGGCGGCCAGATGGCGAGGATGATCATCGAACAATCCCATGGATTCCGGCATGTATCCCCACCAATTCCGTTCCTCGCAGAGCCACACTTTACCTGTGAGCGATTCATCGCAGGCCACCGCCTGTCGTAACATCTTCTCCCCAGCCAGACCATTCAGCAGCTTCACCACCGGGAGATAGCGGGCGGCCCCGAGAGACAACACACTGACCGGAAGCTTGAGCATCTGTGTGGATTCTTCCATCGGGGCCATCGAGCGCAGGGACGATGTCGCCTGAACCTCTCCCAATTCAATATCCAGTACAACGATGGTACCGTCCCCGATCTCTCCGTTGAAACGTGGCAAGATGATATGTTCCATCTGCCATGGATGTACTGGCATGGGCATGTATTCTTGCAGATTCAGGCCCTTCCGGGCCAATTCTGCTTCCAGCCTGCTCCGCTGTTCTTCATCCAGTGCATCCAGTGTGGACAATCCTTCCTTACATCCCTGTTGTACGGCATCCCAACGCACCGCCACCCATCGCAGCGGGATCTCCTTCCTGAATTCCGCTGCATACTGGGTCACATCCGCTTCTGTGAACCCCACCTTGGCCTTGGAGGTGGGGTGAAATGGACGATCTCGCAGCGCTGCCACCTGCTCTCCCTTGATAAACCAATCGTAGGCATTGAACGGAACTTGTTCTCCCAGACGTTGTACCTGCTGGAGTCCCAGTGCCAATTGCTCGGTGGCTATTTTCACGCCTGCCAAGAATTCCGCAACCCCGGGATGCGCGTATGCTTCATCCGAAAGCGTCATCCGAAACACAGCCTGTCCTACGACTGCCGGAGATTCAAGAAGCTTCCAGCCTCCATCCGGTGTCTCTCCATAGACGGGTGAACCTTGTACCCATTGATATCCCTGCCTTTTGCCTGCTTTCACCAGAAACAAAATCCCTTTCTGATGCAGCATAAGCTGTCCACTATGTCTACCTGCCCCATTCTCATCCTGCTTATCCTTACCTGCGACATTGCCGTCGGTTCCGTTACCCGTTCCCCCTCCGCTCTGCGAAGGACCTCCATTACCATCCCCCAGAAGCATTCGGCGGAACGGTTCTGGTGAAGTAGAGAGTTCAATGAACGGATGCCCTTCCAGCGGAAGTAATTGCTCGGCTAGAAATGCATTGATCAGATCCTCCATAATCCGGCGCTCAGCGTCTTGCAGACTGGAACGCTTCATCACTGTTGACATGGTTGTCGTCCTCCGTCAAATAATGGAATGCCGGGTGCGGATGGCCCAGAAAATCATGATGCGAAATGGTCCAGCAATAAGCTCCCGACTTCTCAAACACAACAATATCGCCTACCCGCAGCCGCTCTACTTCCGCATCCGAATGCATACGATCCTTGGGCGTACACAGTTCTCCGACTATATGAACTTTGCTGTTCCATACCTCTGGTCTTGCGAACAGATGCCTCCACCGGTCCGTAGACATAATGTGAAATGGATGGTCGTGTCCCCATGATGCGGGCAGACGATTATGATGTGTACCCCCTCTTAACACGGCAAAATGCTGACCATGCGATGTTTTGATGTCCGTAACCTCTGCCGCATAATAACCGTGGTCAGCGACAAGCATGCGACCCGGCTCGAAATACAACTGTATGCCGCGTGAAGCAAGGCGCCCTCTGGCTTCACTGCGCTCAATTAAGGATGTGAACAGGGACCAATCAAACCCGGGGCTACCATCATATGTGACGCCAAACCCGCCTCCGGCGTTAATTACTTCAAGATGCAGGTCATATGCCTGCTGCCACATCTCCACCTTTTGCAAATACATCTCAATCATCTCGGCATGCAGTCTCGCGTCCACATTGTTCGATAACGAGTGAAAATGAAATCCGCATAAACACACCAAACCCGCGCCTTCCTCACGAATGACCCGGACTGCTTCTTCCACGCTCTCCTCATCCATGCCAAATGGACTCGGACCGCCGCCCATTACAATCCGGGTCCGCGGCAATGTGCTGCTTCTCAGATTGATCCGCAGCAGAATGCGGACTTCCTGTTCTCTCCTTGTAGCAATGGTGATGACACGCCGCAGTTCCAGCAGGCTCTCCACATGAATGAAACTCACCTGATGCTCGATAGCCTGCTTCAACTCACTCTCCTTTTTCCCTGGACCGCCAAACAGGATTGGAACCTCGCTACTTACACTCCTCACCTTGAGCAACTCACCAATGGAAGCTACCTCGAACCCGTGAACCCAGGGCAGCAAAGCCTCAATAATTCGAGGATCCGGATTGGCCTTTATGGCATAGAATAGCCGCGTGCCTCTGGACAGCGTGTGCAGCATGTGACGGACCTGCTCCTGAATACCAGCCAGATCGTAAACATAAGCACATACCGGATCTTCACTATCTCTTTGCAGTTCATGGATCATATTCCATACGCTTGATTTCATATCAGTCCACCCGCATTTCCATAGTCATTCCGTTTCTGTTCGTATGCCCGAAAAGCCGTATTCCGGTCATCGCCCAACACGTATATGTATACCCCTCGTTCGGCCCACAGCGCCATGCCTTCCTTGCTTCTGGCCACCGTTGCATACGGTACCTGGCACTGCTTCGCGGCTTCGTATAATGCGCCTAGCGCACGCTGCACGTCTGGATGTTCCGTCTGCCACGGTACGCCAAGTGATTGCGACAGGTCTGCCGCCCCCTCTAGTACCCAGCTCACCTGGGGATGAGACAGAATGCTCGCACTTTGCCGGACGCCCTCCACACTTTCGATCATCGGTACAACCATCACTTGTTCATTCGCTTCCCGAATATACCCGGTGAGTGGATACTTGCCGAATACCCCCGGACGCCCACTGTTCAGACTCCGCATGCCAAGCGGATGATAATACGCATGACGAACCGCTTCCTCCACCTGCTCCCGCTGTTCCACATGAGGTATGACGATGCCTTGTGCGCCGCAGTCCAATACCTTTAGAATCTCTGTTCGCTCTACCTTCGAGATGCGTACCAGCGGGGTCATTCCTGCCAGCTCCGCAGCACGAACCAGCTCTTCCACCGATTCCATATTCGTTGCGGCATGTTCCAGGTCGATAATTACAAAATCATACTCCGCATGTCCAATCATCTCAATGATGACCGGTTGCGGAATGGAGACAAAGAGGCCAAACACTGGCTGTTTACGTTCAATTTTCTCCTTCAGCGTGTTGGTTCTCATCTGAGAACGTCCTTCGCCAACTTCAGCGGATTGCTGACCTTGCGGAAATACAGTTCCCCATCCCCATACAGGCGGCGCTTGGTCATCTCTTCAATCAGCGCATCCTCGGCAAAAAGATCAAACCACTCGAACCGTTCCTCGTACTCCGGGTGCTCTCGCTGATAGTCCACAATCGTGGCCGCGCACAGCTGCCAGAACGCTTCTTCCGTCAGACCGAAATTCTCCAGCGTCAGCGCAATATCCGTCATGCAAATAAAAAAGAACGCATCATACGTATAGTCCCGGACTTCCGACACGTCACCCGCGTAGATAAAGGAATACCGATTGAACTTGCGGTGGGTCTCCGGTTCGGGGTGCAGCTTCGGGGCTCGTTCTGGATTCAGCAACTTCTCGGGTACATAGCGGACACCATCATGAAGGTCCTTGATGATGATCCGTTTCGGCAGATCATTTTCCAGCACCAAAATGATATTCTGGGCATGCGATTCCAGCGCGATGCCGTGTGCATAGAGCAGATGAATAATAGGCAGCGATACCGTTCTAACGAGCGCTTCACTCCACTTCTGAATGCCATGATGCTCAACTGCACCCTGGATAAACGGTACCCCGTTCGACTGTACCAGCATAAGTGCATTTAAGGGCCAGGCAGTCTCGCCTTCTTGCAGATGAACAGATACATTTTCACGCCAGATCGCCCCTGTTGTGCCATACGCCCGTCCATACTGGATTGCAGGCAAATTCTCGTACCGGAGCGAGAGTCCCATGATCTCTTTCAGAATGGCAAACTCTTCCCGTTGCAACAACTCATCCTCTCGAATGAGTGCTTCCAGCCAGTCGCTGATTAGCGGTGCATTCTGGGTCGTGTGCTGTGCCAAAATGCGTATGCTCGATGTATTGGTAATACTCAGCGACAGCTTGAGATACGGTGCCTTCGAATTCATCCGGTTCGACAGGGAACGAATGGACTGCTGAGCGCGATAGGTTGAGTCCGAAGGGCCGAGAAAAACGATATCTCTGTCCATTCGTTGCCGGGCAAACACCGATTCCAGCTGGTGTTCCCACTGCCACGGATGAACAGGAATGAATATATAGCGTTTCCCCTCCGTGTCTTCCGACTGAAGTATCTGATTAAATCGGCTGATATCCTCCTCTGTGAGATGTTGTCTCACCAACTGTTCTGACGTGTAGCCTGTGGAAAGAGACGTTTGCACAAGTCCTTCTTTCACGGCAATCCAGTATACGGTCACATCCGAGTTAAACTCTGGACCGTAAGCAAGATTGTCTTTTAGGGTGAAGCCAAGCCTCGACTTGTAGCTTGGATGATAGAGATGACCATCGCTCATATGGCTTTCGAGGGCATCATAGTGCAGGTCTTCATCCGGAATCTTCTCAGGCAGCAAAGCCCGGCACTGACTGTCCTTCGCCATCGTCTCCAGCAATTCCTGAATGAAGGCCGTCACATTCGCACCCTCCAGAAGGTTCAGTACCATTTCCTCCAGAAACAGATCCAGATCGGTGCAGGGAACGCCCTCTCTTCGAATCGAGCCCTTCGCCACCTTCACTCGGCCAAATGAAAATTTTCGCTCCGCCTCACAGCTGTATGTCACAGCCTGCCCTGACGTACTCCGCCCCACAGTACACCATTCGTTTTCCCCCACCTTACAGTCAAGGATACCCTCGAACCACATGGCTTCCAGCGCCTGCCGCATGATCCGTTCCTGTACATCCGTGTATACTGCTGTCTTGTGACCTTTCTCAGCCCTGTACCCTATGAACCCCACGCCACTTCACTCCCTATTCGGTTCATTATATTGCTCACCGGCACATACGCCGGGGTCTGACTGATCCCACTGAGACAGCTCACCAGATTTTGTTTCGCCAGAAAACTGTCCGCGGTCAGCAAATGCTGCACATACGCGTTTCCAGTTCGATCCAGTTCCTTCACAAGCACTTCGCGGACCTTTGCCCAGAAATGCTCCTCCGGTACGTTCACATCCCTTGCCATTGCATGAATGAGGGAACCCAGATGGTTGATGATAAAGTAATAGGATGTCCTCGCCCAAGCCTTGTCCCGTGGATAAAACAACAATCTGGAGGGAGCGGTGTCCTCCTCATGGATCAGCTCCGCATCGACACTGACTCCTTCCAAGTCACGCACGATAAATGCCACAGGCATTCCGTCCCTTAGCGTCACGAGAGTATTTTGCAAGTGAGCTTCAAAGTGAATGCCGCGCTCTCCGGCCGCTCGTACAATGGGCAGCAAAGACAAGGTCAGATAACGTGCAAACCAGCGTTCGGCTTCAGCACGTACGCCACCCAGCATCGTCATGAGTCGTGATTGCATTCCCGGCAAGGGGGCTTCTACCAGACTCGACAGGACATATGTACATTCCGGGTCAAACTCAATCGGTCTGTATGCGACGGTAAACAGACTCGTTAATTCTCCCTCCTGAAAGTCACAAGTGGCTACACCTGTCTCATAGGCAATCTGCGTATGCTGATCTGCACCGAAGCAATTCTGCTGCCTGATGTACCTGGAGGCGTCCAGCGTCCTTCGCATCTGCTCCGCACTATTGGTGCGAATCATGTTGGTAATCTGCATGTTCAGCGACAGCTTGATATTGCAATTCAGCTCTGGAATATAGACGGTGCGTACCGAGGAGGTCGGGTAGGCCTTCGGTCCGCCGTTGCCCATCGGAATGAGTTTCTTGTCCAGAATATACTGCTGGACCTCGGACAAGCCCAACACGTACGTATACTGCCAGGGATGGACAGGCAGCAGTTCATACTCATCCCCATGCTCACCGCACTCCGATTCCCAAGCTTGTTCCACATGCCCGTGCAGGCTGGCATGCAGATTGATCCTAGTGTGATCATCCACCCATTCCTGCCTGTACACATCCTTCCTCACAGCAACGTAACAGAGTTGGAACGAGGTACGCAGTTCTGGGCTGTACATCCGTACGTCGTGTTCGGTGAAGCCTTTGGAGTTTTTCGGAAACGGGTGAAAGGGATGACCATACACCAGAGACTGTTCGGAAGTACAGTAATCATATATGCCAAGTCCAGCAGCCTGCTCGATATACAGTGCAAGATTATTCACGCTGTTATCTACCTTTTCCGCAAAATCACGCACATCAGCCGCATGGGTCAACCTGCCTTGCTCATGCCGGCTGTTTCCATACGCCGTGTCTTCACTCAGCTCCCATGTGATCCAGCGAACCAGGTCCTGATAATGCACTGCTTGCCCGCGCTGTTGTACGCTTCGGTACTCATGCTCTCCCATAGCCGAGTAATACGCTAATTGTCCGGTTATCGTCACCCCGCTGGCCTGAAAAGCAACTGCGTACGTCATCGCATTCGGATCAATCTGAATGTCGCCCTCCTTCTCCACCGCAAGCTCTCGGATATAACAATTGAGCAGCAGCTTGCAAGAGTGTATACTCGCCTGCTGCTCTGCATCAGACCTGAGCCTGTTTTCCATCTCGAACAATGTTGCCAACCTTCTTTCGGGTTATAAATAAAACAAGGGACAAGGTCACAGGATGGCACAGCCGAGACCCATACTAATCTCTTTCAGTGCCGCCCATCTGGCCGTATCTGCTGGTGTTCCGACCCGGTGAACCATTAGCAGACCAATCCATCCAGAGTACCTACACTGCTGACCAGCAGCGGAATGCTGGATGGATGCCACCGCTTGCGGCGGGCAGGCACGTACATTCGAATATACCAACCACACCATAGGAGCAAGAACAACGCAAAACGCAAGCGGGCTATTGAGCCAGAACAGGCAGTGAATTGCCCTTATTCTGCAATCGACTTTTCGAAATGATGTTCCATCTGAAAAAGATACTCCAGGTACAACCGGACAACATCACGTGTGGTCCCCCCAAAAGGAAAGACATGGTGGGTCAGGTCCGGCAATGCGTTGACTTCCAGAATGCCTCCCTGATCTCTTGTCAGCGGCTGGCGGATATTCTCACAACGGATATCAATGCCAGCCACATCAATCCGGAGGGCTCCTGCGGCCTCAATTGCCATTTGTGCATTGTCAGGAAGAATCGCTTCCGTACAGTCCATATAAAATTCACTGATGTTCCCGGCAGCCGAATTGCGAAGATCATATAGCTCGATCTCCCTTCCTGCCGCAGGTACCTCCTCCAGTGTGATTCCCTGTCCAAGCAGAACCTTTCGCAAAGGCTCTGCGTCTTCATTAATCTTGGGAAAGGCCTCGAACTTCCCTATACTGGTATGCTGGATTCGCTGCTGATTCAACATTCGAATCAACGCCCGGATGGTTGAGGTGCCGTCTCCTTCTACATAGACAGGTCGATACTCATTTACTGCCGCCACTTTCCCGTTAATGACCAGTACCCTGTAATCCACACCCGTTACGAATTGCTGCAGCATGATGCTGTTACTATGGGTACCCGCCCGGGCAATAGCCGCTTCCAGTTCCTCGTTTGTTCGAACGTCCAGTGTCACACCTGCACTGCCGCTTGCGTCCAGCGGCTTCACTACAACGGAACGATGCAGTTTCAGAAACTGCGTTGCCTTGTCACCCATTGCCTCGATAACGATAAACGGCGGCACAGGCATTCCCCGCTCATGCAGTAGCATATTACAAACCTGCTTGTTCTTGGCGAGCAGTCCAGCGATCAAGGGTAGACGATGCGATCTGGTTTTATTAATGACTCTGCGCTTATCCCCATAGGATAATTCCAAAAAATCTTCACATCCTGCGAGAAGTGGCTCGCAGGTCATTCCCATTTCTCTTGCTTTGCTTATGATGAGTCGGTTTTGCAGATTATGAATTCCTTTCGGAAACAATGAAAATCCTCCCCGACCGAATGAAGGCGTTCGCTCCTGGTTGTGCTTTCATCGGATTGATTTGATGGAAATAATATTGATAATGATTATCAGTTTCAAACAAAATCTATTTTATGGCAATTTCAGTCACCTTGTCAATAATAAGCTTTTTAGGAAAAATAAGATGATTTTTGCAGGGAGAGAATCCCCAAATGAAGGAGTGTTCATGGAACAATGGGCACAACAAATAAGGCAAGCTCTGAATTTCGTTATGTCATAAGCTTGCCTGTGCTATTCGCTGTATTGAGATGCAATGAAGTATAGGCTGGGGATGTGGATGATGATCATCGGCATTAATGCTTTAATTTGGGGCAGGTTGGGCAGTAATCTTCTGGATCATCTGCAGCGAGATAATAGAAACAACAGGTTTTGCGCACACGAATGGGTGTATCTGAGACAGCTGTTGCCCGCTTGGGCGTGTTAAACTGCTTGAGCGGATTACGGGATTCACCAAAGAGATGTGCAGGTGCATCACGAATTAGATAATGGAAGTCCTCTTCGACACGCTGCTTTTCTTCAGGCGTGGCTCCTTCAGCAAACTTGTTCTCATAGAGCCAGTATACGTAAATGGCCGTGTTCTCCCACAGGACTGAACGTGAAACCCGCGTTGCCTTGGACAGCGATTGCCACACCTTGGCCAGATTACCGGCGAACATCTGTTCAATCACCTGATCTCTCCATACGCCACGCTGATCCGCCTCCGGTGAGGTCGTCTGCCAATTAGTCAGACGAGCCTTGGGGAGCCATGCCTCCCCCTGATAACTGGATTCGATCGTGCCGTTGGCAATCTCATAATTTAGGCCTTTGTTGAAGCGTGACATGGCATAGAGACCCGAAGCCAAAATCAAGTAAGCATACCGTTTAGCAAAGAGAGAGACAGTAGCCGTTTCAGAATCCGTCTCAAAGATGCTACTCACCCCTTGCAAATAGTTCAGGCTTTTGGACGGGTCCAGCAAGTCCGTAAATGGCATCGAAAATGTACGATCTGTCGAAGGCTCCCAGGTCAAACGGTATTCGGCAGCCAAGGCCTGCATCTCTTGATCATCAAGCCAAGTGGCTGTAGCGTGTGGTTTCATTTAACTTCCTTCCCTTCCCGTGCGGAATGCACATTGGTGTGCCAAACAGCGGATCAACCGCAATGTCGCACTCCATCTGGAAGACCGCGCGGACCATGTCTTGCGTAACAATGTCTTCCGGTTTTCCTTCCGCGTAGATGGACTTGTTGTGGACAGCCACGATATGGTGAGCATAGCGACACGCAAGATTCAGATCATGAAGAACCATCACTATGGTGCGCCCCTCCCGTTCATTCAAATCGAACAGCAGATCCAGAATATCAATCTGATGGGTCATATCCAGATAAGTCGTTGGTTCATCCAGCAGCAAAGTCTCTGTTCCCTGTGCGAGTGTCATCGCAATCCAGGCACGCTGGCGTTGTCCGCCGGATAATGCGTCCACGGGCCGATCAGCCAGAGCAGTCAGATGTGTGGATTCCAGCGCGAGCCTGACCATGCGTTCGTCCTCACCTGACCACTGTTTCAGCCAGGTCTGGTGTGGGTACCGTCCTTGCCGAACTAGTTGGTTCACTGTCAGTCCCTCTGGAGCAGAAGGGCCTTGCGGCAGAATGGACATACGTCTTGAAATTTCCTTGGTAGGCAACTTCGCAATCTCCTCGCCATCCAGCAGCACCGAGCCTGAACTGGACTTCAGCAGTCGCGCCATCGTTCGCAGCAAGGTGGACTTTCCGCAACCGTTGCTGCCAATCAGGACAGTAGTTTTCCCCTTGGGAATAGTCAGGTTCAGATTCTCAATAATAGGCTCTGCGCCATAGGCGATCGTAAGGTCCTTGGCTTCCAGAATACTCACAGCATTCTCCTCCTCAAAACTGATTTCGATTCTTGAACAACAGATACAGGAAAAACGGTGCTCCTACCCCGGCGGTAAATACCCCTGCCGGAACATCGAGCGGCAGAAATACTGTACGGGCAATCAGATCAGCAGCAAATACAAGCAGGGCACCGACCAGTCCCGAAACGATGAGCATGCTGCCAAACATACGCCCTACCAGCTTCCGGGCAATATGCGGCGCAATCAGACCGACAAAACCAATCGTCCCCGCGACAGCTACAGCACCCCCGGCCAGCAGTACACTGCACAGTAGCAGTGCTGAACGATGACGCTGTACAGTGACCCCCAGCCCGGTGGCTAGATCATCCCCGAATTCCTGTGCGTTCAGACTACGGGCAAACCAGATCGCCAACGGAAGCACGATTACAATCACCGGGATGATCGTTCTGACATCGGTCCACGATGCTCCATACACACTCCCCGTCAGCCAGATATACGCCTGACCAGCCGTATAGAATGGACTAAGAATCAGCATGAAGGTCGTCCCGGCCCCCGTAATGGCTGACACTCCGATTCCGATCAACACCAGTCGAATCGGGCTTACTCCTTTTTTCCAGGCAAGAAGATATATGATGATTGTGGTAATCATCGCGCCCATAATGGCAAACAGCGGCAACAGCTTGATACTGATGGTTCCACCCAGCAGGGTGACAAAACCTACAGCGGCAACGGCAGCTCCTCCCGTTATCCCGATCACATCTGGTGAAGCGAGCGGATTACGAATAATCCCCTGCAATAGGGCACCGGACATGCCTAGTGCTGCACCAACAAGCAACGATAACAGCACACGCGGCAGCCTTAGCGTCAACACGACAAAGTCATGATCGCCTGCGCCCAGACCGAAAATCGTCTGCAGCACATTCAGCGGAGATATGAAATCATTACCCACACTAGTTCCTAGAATGGATGCAATCAATACCAAAACCATACAGATTCCGATGATGAACAGCGATTTGCGCTCCATTTGCAAGGATAACGTATCTTTCTTATTGCGAAAAGTAATCATCTTCCTCATATCTTCGTCCCCCCCTTGCGGGCAATATAGACGAAGAAGGGACCACCAATGAGCGCTGTCATAACGCCAAGCGGAACCTCCTGCGGCATGATGATCAGCCGTGCAACAACATCCGCCGCCAATAACAAAATGGCGCCGCCCAGAATGCAGTAGGGAACAAGCCAGCGGTAGTCGTTGCCAACAAACGCCCGCATGATATGCGGTACAACTAATCCTACCAGACCAATTGAACCGGCCACCGCAACAGAACCACCGGCTAGCAATACCGTAACGACTCCCATAAGCAGCTTAACCAGTAGCACGTTCTGTCCCATGCCTTTGGCGATATCATCACCGGTCAGGAGCAGATTGATCGCCCGGCCCATAAACAGGGATACCACAATGGCAACCGTCATATATGGCAGTACAGGATACAGCATGTCGAGTGTCCGACCGCTCACTGAACCTGCAAGCCAGAACAACACGTCCTGTAATCCCGTTCCATCCAGCACCAGGATTGCCTGCGTGAACGAAGCAAAAAGTGCAGAGATGGCGGTACCCGCCAGCACAATCTTGATGGGAGTCAGACCATCACGACCGATGGACCCAAGCGCGTACACAATCACTGTTGCAATGGTTGCCCCGGCAAAACCAAACCACATCATCGTACTGAGCGAGGACACCGACAGCACCACGATGGCAATAACGATAAAAAAGATGGCGCCCGCATTGATCCCAAACACACTTGGTGAAGCGAGCGGATTACGAGTTAGCGCTTGCATGAGTCCTCCCGCCACCGCCAAACTTGCACCAACAACAGCGGCAATAATTGTGCGTGGTAAACGTTCTGTCAGAAGTACGACATGCTCCACTGAGCTTTCGTCATAGTGTTGTAGTGCATCCACTGCTATTTGAAATGTTATGTGTGTGCGTCCCAGTATCATGCTGGCTACACAGGCGAGTAATAGTAAAATGAATAAGCCGGATAGTCCATACATCTTCGTACTTGCCTTCGTAAAAAGGGGAAACATATTCTCACTCTTTCATTCGTGAAATGCAAAAAGACCTGCCTGCCCATACACTTCGTATACGATGTCCTGGTGCATGGCAGGTCTTGCTCCCATTAATTCAGATTGAACTGCTTGTATAGGTCGTCCAGCATCATGTTGGCCGATGTGTATCCGCCTCCCATGTTCCAGGCCACTTCATCAACCTGTACCAGCTGGTTATTCTTTACCGCATCGAGATTTTTCCAGAGCGGACTGCTGGTCCAATCCTTATAATTCTTCTCAATAGCTTCTGTTTCCGTACCTGAATTGAAGTTGAAGATCATATCTGCGTTCATATCCGGGATGTTCTCTTTCGAAGTCAACTCCACACCCCAGGTGTCTTCATCATGTCCAGGCGGTCTGGTAAATCCAAGCTCTTTCAAAATTTTCCCGGCGTATCCCATATAGAAAATGCGAACCTGATCGGCTCTGAAATTCGTAATAGTCGCTTCAATGGGTAGACGGTCACCCATTTTGTCTTTGAAATCCGCTACCCTTGCATCCCAATCGGCAAGCAACTTGTCCGACTGTTCCTTCATATTCATCGCTTCACCAGCCGTCTTTACCGTCTCTTTCCAGTCAAACAACGTCTCGGTAACTACCGTTGGAGCAATCTGGGACAGTTGATCATAGATATCCTCATGTCTTGTTTTGGTGGCAATGATTAGATCCGGCTTCAACTTGTTGATCTCTTCCAGATTCGGCTGTGATTCCTGACCTACCTGCGTCACGCCATCCAGATCCGCTTTCAAATATTTATATACGGGTTGCTGAACCCAGGATTCCACAACACCCGTTGGCTTCACACCAAGTGCAACAACAACATCATTGGCACCCTGGAACAAGGTTACAATCCTCTTTGGAGTTCCCTTAATTGTCGTTTCACCCATGGCATGTTTGATAACTCTGGTCTGCTCGTCCGCACCACTGCCTACTGTATTGCTCTTATTACCACTTGCAGACTTGCTTGAAGGGTCAGTTGTCCCTGTAGTTCCACCCGAGGCACAACCAGCCAGCACCGATATCATCAGAATAAGTGCTATATAAATATGTAGCTTTTTTGTCAATCCAAACATGTAGTTCAACTCCCCCTTCTCATCCTAATTGATATTAAAAATCATTATCAATTGTATTGTAATTCAGTTGAGTACATTGTTCAAGCATATTGATACTGCTGCGGAAGAACTCCCCATGCCTCTAGTTTCATGTTGAAAATCTCCTTGTACAGTAAAGGCTTGGATGAATACAAAATGCTCAGTATACAAAAAGGTGTAACCCTCCATAGTTGTTGGGTTACACCTTTATAAGAATTTATGACCTGTCTTCAACAGACAGCGATCGCAGACAAACATACCGATTAAGGTGTATGCCTGCCTACATATTGATAAGTACCTTTCGGGTATACAATCCACTCATCCTGCTGATTAAAAACGGGTGAGCCACATGATATACCTTGTCTACGAACAAATGTCCCCCCTTGAGGAAACAATTGATTCTGCGAATGAGGCTCTCCAATCACATCTACCACAGTTTCATGATACTTCAGTACATATGCGACCGTATTAAATTCACTTGGGTTGTAGAAATGACCCTCTTGATTAAAATAGGCAACATTCGTGACATCCATGAAATCGTAAAAGATGCTGTTTATGATCAGATACGGAATTACTGGATTAACCGGATATAGCGCTATGCTGGATACGTTCATGCGGTTCGTGTTTTTCATGAATTGGTGAACCTCCAGCTCATATCCTTCTATTTTATGAGAGAAGTCACATTCTCGGTTGTAAAACAATTGCAGCACGATGCGACCGTCTCCACCATCGACATATTGTGAAAAAAACAAAAGAAATGCCTCCTGTGGTTCCTGATGAACCTGAAATATAGCCGCTCTGCCAGCAACTCCTACGACCTACTTAAGCTGGACTCTTAAAAAATTCTCGAGGGGACAGGAGTCTCCTTGGTGCTGCAAAGCATACCGTTTATGGTGTATGAGTGCCGACATATTGATAGGTCCCTTTCGGAAACGCATTCCACTCATCTGGCTGATTATAGGCAGACGATCCGTAGGATATTCCTGGCTTGCGGACGAACGTTCCTCCTTGCGGTGCAAATTGCTCATGCGAATTTGGATTTCCTAATACATCTACCACTTGTCCTTGGTATTTTAAAACATATGCAACGGTATTAAATTCGCTCGGGTTGTAGAAATCGCCCTCATCATTGAAATACCAAGCATTCGTAATATCCATGAAATCATAAAAGATACTGTCGATGATTATATATGGCATGGCAGGATAAAGCGGATTAATCGGTAAAGTGGTAACTTTCATTTGGTTTGTTTTCTTCATCCATTGATGAAACTCAAGTGAGTAACCGTCTGCCCGATGGGAAGGGTCTCCATTCCCGTTATAATGCAATTGCAAAACAATTCTTCCATCCCCGCCATCCACATATTGCGAGAAATATACTGCAGGCGCTTGCTGTGGTTCCTGTTGGACCTGAAACACAGCAGCCCTTCCATCTGCTCCTACTACCCATACCAGTAAAGGTTCGGGGGAAAGGGGGATGGAGGTGCCCATGAGTTCTACAGGACCGAGGAATGTCGATGATGGTGTTCCTCTATATACCAGGAATTTAGATTGTCCTGGGAAATAACTGGACAGATCCACGGTTCTGTGCGGCAAGCCATATTTAACCCCAATCGGAGTGATACCGCCGGAAACCAGCTCCGCGTTGCGTGTATTCAACGTATATTGAACTGAGCCACCCCGATCATCCGCAGCCGTAATAGTAATTTCAGCAAGGCCGCTGCCTGTACCCGAAGCCAGTGATAAAATGCTGCCATTAAGCGATGCACTCACCAACGTCGGATCACTGGAGCTGACTGTAAATCGCAGCTCATCCCCATCCTCGTCGTAGAACAGTTGTTGCAGATCATAATCCCTTTGCTGTGTAACTCCGGGAGTCAATACCTGCTCGTTTATAGCCGCTATGACTTGAGGAGCTTGATTAAGCTGAGGCATGCTGACGGTAACCGGGAACGTCGCTCCCTCTGCACGTCCGTACTGATCATACACACTGAGTGTTACACTTGTGGTCCCTACACTCACTGGGTTTAGCTGTAGTTTCTGACCATTCATATGGGCCGTAGCAATTCCTGGATCATACGTGTCTGCTGTCACTGACAGGGATGCTAGATCCCAGTTCAACAGGAACGGCGAGAGATCCAGTTCTGAGGCAGCATCTCCCCATTGAAGCAACTGCTCAGGGATCGCTGTAATAGCCGCATTTTCCAATAGATGGACCTGTAGGTCTGTGCTAATCTCTCCGCCTCTATCGTCTTTAGCCGTGATGGTAATCACGGTATTGCCGCTAGTCAGCCCATGAATGACAAGCTGATCATTTTGAACTGTAGCATCTGCCACGGCTGGATCAGACGAACTGATTTCATAACGAATCGGATCATGATCCGGGTCGGCAAAGATAGTGGACAGATCCACGGTTCCGTCAGCCTTGCCTAAAATCAGATGTACCGCGTCTGGTGCACGGGTAACCACCGGGCTACTGTTCGGTATAGGCAAAACCGTTACAATCAAGGTAACTGTATCTGTTCCACCCTTGCTATCGTCTGCCGTCAGGGTAATACTTGCGCTCCCCGCTTGCAGTGACTGCAAAGATAGCTGATCGCTCGTTATGGCAGTCTGCACGATAGAAGCATCCGAACTGGTCGCTGTGAACACCAGCGGGTCACCATCTACATCCGTAAATATCGTGGAAAGATCCAGCGTTGTATTAGGCTGGCCCAAAGTGACGGTTAATGGCTGAGGAGCTTGTCCATGCGGCGCATGGTTAGGAGTGCCCTGAACCATTAGCTTGAATTCAATCTGCTTTTGTCCTGTGCTGCCATCTTCTCCTTGCTGTCCGTCATTGGCAGTGACATGAACGATCGTACTGCCCGCGCGAAGCGGACTCAAACGCAATTCATCTCCCGTAAGCACCACCGATGCTACAGCAGGATTATCAACAGTAACCTGATACGTTAAGCTAGCATTTTCCGGGTCCTGAACATAGTCGTTCAAATGCAGTACCGAGTCGGACTGTCCCACAGTAAGCGCCTGATCGGGTATACCTGCAGATACAGGATTGCCATTCACGATAATTTTGAAGGTAGACGACACCCTTTTTCCCCGTCCATCATTAGCCGATACACTGATGGATGCTTTTCCGACACTGACCGGCGTAAGCTTTAATGTATTGCCCGATACGGACGCCCGTACGATGCCGGATTGAAGAGAAGCTGCCGAAAAGGTTAAGGTATCCCCATCAGGATCGGTAAAGAATTGGCGTAAATCGTACAATTGTTCACCAGCGCCTTCTGTAATTACACGCTCTACAGAAGCATTCACGACTTCCGGTGAACGGTTAGCACTGCTGGATGAACCAGATGAGCTTCCAGAAGATGAGGACGTGCCTGTTACACTTGCCACAGCTAGGCCCGTAACAGCGTTGGAAGCTACTCCGGTACCCAGTGTGACCGCAGATACCTGTACATTTCCACTCACATTTACTCTAGCTGCCGGGTTGCTGACTTGAATATTTTCAATACTACCTGTAGTTTTCAATTCCAAAGCACCCGTCCCGGTGACGGTCAGCTGCTGGATTGTGCTATTACCTGTCATCTCGACGGATTGGCTGCCAGTTACCTGAACGGTCTGAACCGTTCCCTGAAGATTGACTTTGTCCGTCCCTTCATTAACATTCAACTGCGGCAAGGAAGCATCCGCGCTAACCTCAATGCTTGCGCTGGATTGCACGTTCATGACCGTCGCGCTTGCGGTACCACTAAGTACAACGTGAACGTCTGGCTTTGTGACATCCATTTGCGTCAACGTTGAGCTATCAAATACGACTGTATTGTTATCTCCGCCGTTGATATGCGTCTGTCCCTGCACCTGTACATCCTGTGCATAAAAATCCTGCTGTACTCGGGCATCCACCGTTAACTGCTGTTCCACTTTCAAATGCAGTACGGATGTAAAATCCCCGGCAATCACCAAATCTCCGTTCAACGTGGAGCCGTGTCCATCCAGCACAACGTTGCCGCTGAACTCCGCTTCGCCGTCACGAGCCGAACTCCCACTGCTACGAAGCTCCAGCCAAGTGACCTTGTCCACCGTCCGGCCTATGGCATGGAAACGAATGCCTGCGTTGCGCAGCGCGGCCTGATTATCCGCGTGAAAAATGCCGCGCAGCGGCTCTGCCACGTCATAAGCGATGCCATTGATCCATATCTGCTTGCCGTCCATTTCCTGGAGCTGCGAAGCACGCTCCTGTGGAAACAAGGCAGATACGAGCAGGCTGGCCGCATCTACGCGGCTTACCGAGTCTTTGGCGTGCAGATTTCCGCCAAATTCACTCATCAGCCCGTCATTCAGCGCCGCCCGAATCATCGGGGTCGCCCACGGGCTGGCGTCCTTCCACGCCGTCGGCAGCGCCTGTGCCGACGGCGAGTCGGTTGTGCTGGCGGGCGTGCCCGCAGACGGCCCCGTCCCAGTAGACCTGACCAACAGCGCGACCAGCTCTTGGGCGCTGATCAGGTCATTCGGACGGAAGTGTCCGTTGGCGTCGCCCTGCATCAGCCCGGCCTTACGGGCTGCCTCTATAGCCGGGCGCCCCCAGCTATCGGCGGGCACGTCCGTGAAGGAGGCAGCGCCGTCCAAGTTGCCCGTCGGAAGCTGCAACGCTTTGACCAGCAGCACGGCTAGCTCCTGACGTGTGAGCTTCTGCTCAGGTCTGAGCGTTCCGGCGGGATCGCCTTGGATAATCCCGAGTTCACGGGCTTTTTGTAGTTGTTCCAATTGCTGTGCTGTAAGCTTCTGTACATCCGTCCAGGTGGCAGTATTGTTCCCTGCGGACCCCTTGGATACGGAAGCCGTATCTATCACGGTAGCTTGCTCTGCTCCGGCAGGAAACGAGGGGGTCAGCAGCAGCAAAGCAGCTGCCAGCTGAGCGGTTAACTTCTTATTTTTCATGGTGCAATTCTCTCCCCACCGATAAATGTAATCATGTATTTAAAATCATAGGATACGTATGTTTTACGGCCGAGGACGACCGTTAAAGACTCCTAAATTAACAGGGTAGTTCGTCCCCTCAACATTCCATTCACCAGATTGATAATGGTCTGGATTACCAATGACCGTACCGCTATTCCGTCCCAAAGCCTGCCCTTGACCAATAACTGCGATATCTATAAGCGTGTTGTTGTAATACAGCTTAAGCGTAACAGGTTCCGAATTGTTATTTTGTAACTGCAGGAAGGTATAATACCAATCCTCCGATACGAACGAACTCAAATCATTGGCAATAACAAATGTTTGCCCAGGCATAATCACATCTCCGTCATTGGCATTTATAATAATCGGGTCTGGTTGGTCGGATCGCTCAATCCATATTCTATTTTTCTCCAACGGTCTGTTTGTAGGGTTATACAATTCAATCGCCTGGTCCAGATAATCCGGTTCGCCTTGCCACACGACTTCGGAAATGAACAAGTCTCTTTTCTCAACAATCACTGGAATTGTAAAAGATGTCGTTTCACCCCGATTATCATTTGCTGTAATCGTAAGGAACGTCAGACCATTACGCAAAGGTTGTATGAAAAGTGCATTCCCTTCTACCTGCCCCCCTGCCACCAATGGATCAGAAGACACCACAGTATAGGTCAGCGTGTCTCCATCCTCATCAGAGAACATATCATTCAGCTGCAATATTTGCTGACCATCTCCCGGGTCCAAATATTGAGGTTCAGGCACACGGGTCACTACCGGACGATGATTTACTGGTTGAGGAGCTTCAACTTGGAGCATAAATGAAGTGAAAGAAACGCCCCCACGTCCATCATTCGCCGTAATTCCAATCATCGTAATACCAGCATTATGCAGTGTTACAAATGAATCTTCTCCATTCTCCGCCACACTGCCTACTAGGGGGTTGGAGGAAGTTATGGTATACGTCAAGGTGTCGCCATCCTGATCCATAAATAACGAGCCCGGATACAGCATCAGCTTGTCCTGCAACACATTAGCAACTACGATAGGTAAATGAGGTAAAGCCACAGGTATGTGATTCTCAGGCTGCGGATCAGGCAAAGGCGCATTCACCATAGCAGCAAACTGAAGTGAGGCTGTACCTCCCTTGCCGTCATGGGCTGTTATCGTCATTAGACTAATGCCGGCTTGAAGCGGCGTAAGCATAAGCTGATCGCCTGTTACTTCTCCTGTGGCCACTTCTGGCGAAGCCGATTCCACCGTGTAGGTCAGTGCATCGCCATCCTCATCGTTAAACAAGTCAGACAGGCTAATCTGCTTCCCACCTTCATTTAAGAGCAAAGGAATGTCATTTAGGCTGTTGCTCACGACAGGACTGTGATTAATGTCCTCCTCATAAGTAGAGCTGGTCACTGTATAGCTGAAAAACACGCTCGCTTTACCGCCTTTTCCATCCTCTGCCGTAACAAATACCTGCGTGCTTCCTACTGATTTAGGTTTTAGTGTAAGCTGTTGATTTGCCACTTCTGCTTCTGCTACGTATACATCCGAAGTGACCGCATGATACGACAGCTCATCCTGATCGGCATCGTAAAACACATTTTTCAAATCCACTAGCGTATCTCCAGAACCCAAAATGGCATATTGATCGGCAGGAACTATAGCTGAGACAGGTACATGATTAGGTGTTGGCGTTGGATTCGTTGTAGAACTGCCACCGCCACCACCAGATGAACTTTTTTTAGTGCTTGTTGAGGATGTATCCGAAGATGCACCCAACGTGGTATCACGTATAATTTGAGTCTCTGTTCCCCGCTCCGCAAGACGGGTCTGTACAGTCTGTATCCCATTGGCGAGACGTACCTGTGTATCGGCAAAATTCAGTTTAAGCTGCTGCCATACACCACTTCCCTGAATCTGAATAGGCTCATGCGTATCCACGATCATTTCGTTTACGTCTGCATGAATCTCTACATTTTTGGCACCCCGCATCAGGGTTACCTGAGGTAACGTATCACCTTGAATACGCACATAATCCGCTGCAATAGCTAACTTGCCTTTAAACTCTGTCCCTTTGCTATACAAAGTCACCGGTTGTTGGGCTGTACCACTTTGCACAATTTGAAGTGCTGACAGATCAGCTACGTTTCGGTTCGATGCCTGATAGGTCAGGGTAGCCCCTTGAAGCGCCGGCACATTGTCTGCTCCGAACAGTTGCTTCAATTGCTGGCCGATCAAATAGGGCTTTCCATCCATATAGGCGATATCCCCGTCGATACGAGATAGGATTCCCGTCTGTTCACCCGATTGGAATACATTCACCAAAAAGGCTGCGATATCCTGACGTTTTACCTGTACTTTAGAGTCAAACCGATTATCCGGCGTATCCATTAATCCCAGCTTGAGAGCTGCTTCTACGTTGCTTTTGGCCCATGCGCTCACCTGATCCCCATCAGAAATGTCCTGAACATCTCCGCCTTGAACATGGGTTCCTCCAATCGCTCTCACCAGAATGGCTGCCAATTCCTCACGACTCACTGCAGCATCCGGGCGGAAAGCACCTGATTCATCTCCGGTCATTAGACCTGCCGCACGTACAGCTTCTATATAAGAAGCTGCCCAACTCCCCTGCGTATCCTTAAAAGTTACTGCTTTCCCCGTTACGTCAAGCTTAAGTGCATTAGCCAGCAAAGCTGCCATTTCCTTGCGCGTTAACGGTTGATCTGGACGGAAAGAACCATCTGGATAACCCGTGATCAGTCCTTGCTTCACAGCCTCCTGTACCGCCTGTAATGCCTGGGATGACATAGTGGACTGATCTGTAAAAGATACTGTACTGGCTTTAGTCACAATCGCTGACGTCTCCCCTTTCGTTTCCGCATGAACAAGCTGGGGCCCCCATGCCATACCTGCCAGCAACGTCACCATCAGCACTTTTTGCCATTCTTTATTCGTTTCTTGATTCATCAGACTCTCCCCCGTGAACGGTTCATTCTTGTTATTAGTGAAAAGATCTTATCATCCGCCTCTGAACCAATTCTGAACAATATTAAAATTTTATCTTTTTCACAGTCTGGACTTTGTAGCAAATGAAAAAAGAGCGCTCAGCCAGATGGGCTAAGCGCTCTAAAACTTCTATAAAACGTTGATGTACATGCCATATCAGGAAACCGTAGGATTCCATTGAAAGGTAGCTGCGGACTTGGAGGGAAGAGTAGATTTGAAAACCTTATTTCCCTGCCGAACCTTAAATGTCTTTGTGTTCTCTCCCGTATTGGCGGCAATCAGGACAAGCGTACCGTCGGGGTTGCGGTAGGCGACCGTTTCGATACTTCCACTATAATGTGTAGAATCAATACGTACCGCACCTGGACGGACAAATTTGCTGGCGTGCCCAATCGCATAGTACTCCACATTTTTCGTAACTGCACCGCTTAACGGGTCGATGGTCACTACACCTCTACAGTTGGCGCAACCCCCATTGGTCGGACCCCCGGACGGGTCAAGTGCGATATTCCAAAAGAGGACATTTTGCGACCAGTTTCGGGGTGCACCAATGATCAACTTGGACATATCCCAGCTCAAATCATCTCCAAAGCCCGGACTCCACGCCCCCCCACTACATTCTGTCATATATACAGGCTTATCAGGAAAAGCATTATGCACATCTGTCATCGCTGTGGGCTCTCCTTTGTAGCAATGAAAGGCCGTTCCGTGCGTATAGCTTCGAGCCTGTTCATCTCCTAACACGGTCTTGGCATATTCGCTCCCTGTATCCCAGTTATGGTCAAAGGCAATAATGTGAGTAGATAAATGGTTTCGATTTAGGGTCGGGCCCAGATATTGTTTAATAAAATTCGCCTGTTCTGCTGCTCCCATACTCATGCTGGGATACTTGGGCGTAGTGAATTCTGGCTCATTTTGAATGGAAATCGCCTGAATCGGAATTCCCTCGTTCGCATACGCCTGTAGATAACGAACAAAATAGTCAGCATACGCCTGGTAGACACGCGGATCGGTATAGTCCAAATACCAGCCGTTATAAATCTGCTCCCCATATTTCATCCAGGGCGGAGCTGTCCATGGGGTTCCCATAATCTTTAAATCCTGGTTTCTTCTCAGGATTTGCTTCAGCACATCGATCACATCCCGATCCTTGGCGATGGAGAAATGATTCAGCTCATAGTCCTTGCCTGTTGCCACATCGTCATAGGTATAGCTGCCAGACTGTCCCTGCTCATCTACGGAATAATCTGAGGCTCCAATGGTATGGCGAATATAACTCAGTTGAATGCCACTGGCTGTAAACAAATCATTTAGCAGCTGATCACGCTGATTGGCAGACATGCCATAATTCATCAGGTATGCGGACGAACCGGACACCGCTGCTCCAAACCCTTCCATCGTCTGGTAACGAATATCTGGCTTAATCTCAATCGTCAGTGTATCCGCATTCGCTGCATTTTCTTTACTGTTATCCTTATCCCAACGGATCGGGGTTTGTTGGGTTAGGCGATTCGCCGGATCGGGTGTTGTTAGCCACATGTTGACGTTATTTTCTGCTTTCGGCCCCGGAACATTCCGTATAGCCATACTGGCCAGGACCGCACAGATCAAAATGGCTACTGCAGCTATAAGCAGCCAGATGTCAGTACGTCGTTGCTTTTGGAGTTTCTTCATCTAATGTCCTCCTCTCCCTATCATTAGCCTATCCCCATCCTCCCTACTATTTCAGCTTTCACTTGGGTCTCCCTTTGCATACATATGGCAAAAAGAGAGCCGGTGCTTGTGCCCGCGCTCTCTTGAATATAACCATTTTAAAACAAATGTAACGGGATTACTTTTTTGCCTTTTCTGTAGAGGTTGCCGGAATCGTAACACTTCCTGTCAGTCGTAAATCCTGAGAGGAACTGCCCACATAAATGGGCACTTCACCCGCTGGCATAACCCATGCTTTGGACTTTTCATCCCAATATGAGAAAGCTTTCGGGTCGAGCTCAATGCGAACCTTCTTCTCTTGACCCGGCTTTAACTCTACCTTGGACCAGCCTGCCAGTTGACGGGATGGAGTCTCTACGTTTGTCGGAAGCTTACCGTTGTACACCTGTACAACCTCAGCTCCGGCTGTTTTACCCGTGTTCTTCAATTTTAGCGAAACTTCGACGGAACTCGTACGATCGGATTTTTTTCCACTCGCATGCTGTTTTGTTTTCAGATCGCTATATCCGAATGTCGTATAGGATAAACCGTGTCCAAAGGAGAACGCCGGTTGAATACCCGATTTCTCATACCCACGATAGCCTACAAAAATACCATCTGAATAGTCACCTATACCGTTCACACCCGGAAACTTCTCTGGTGAGGACACGGGTGTAGACTGCTCGTTAACCGGGAAGGTTACCGGCAACTTACCCGAAGGATTCACATCCCCGAATAAGACGCGTGCTATAGCATTCCCTTGCTCTTGTCCAGCAAACCATGCTTGTACGATGGAAGGGACTTTGTCCTGCCAGGTATCCATTTGCACGGCTCTGCCGCTCATTTGTACGACAATGGTTTTCGGATTTGCAGCCGCAACCGCACGGATCAGCCGATCCTGATTGTTCGGCAGTTCCATATCGGAACGCTCAACATATCCTTCGCTCTCATACGTACGCGTAACAACAATCGCAACATCCGATTTTTTCGCCAATTTCACAGCGTTGTCAATCAACTTATCTGACGTATCTGCCGGAGGTTCCCAGCCCAGACGAACCATACCCCCGGAATCACGACCATTGGTCGGATAATCGGCGCGGTATTCAATACGTATTTTGTGCTTTTCACCCGCTTTAAGGGAGATGCTTTTCTTCGTAGTGCCCAGCTTTTCACCTTGATTGTCCACGAAAAGCTTATCGTCGAGATACAGCTTGCTTGATCCCAAACTGGTTAATGACAATGCATAGTCACCATCCTTGGGAGCTGCAATTGCCCCTGTCCAGCGTGCAGATATCAAGCCGTTCAGTGTCGTTGGTGTATTTGGAACTTTAGGGGACTTCGCATTGAAGCCCTGATAATTATAAAATCCAAGGTTCATATTGACTTGGTCATCATTGCGTACAAGAATCGGATTGCCTTCCATCTTGTTATTCTTCCAGTATTCGCCTCGAAGCCCCTGTTCGCCATCTCCATAAGTCGCATACCCAACACTGATATCCTCCTTCTGATCAGATGTAGTCAACAGTGAAGACGGAACAGCCGATGGGCCAGGCATAATGTCTCCTGCAGAGATCGGGTCTGTACCCGGTGCATATTGGACGGTAACACCTTTGCCGACACGATTGCGGATGCCCTCTAACGGACTCACGGTATACGTCGGGTTCACCAACGAACTGCCTCCGCCTGCCACAGTGCCGTTATCTGCATCGGGGCCAATCACAGCAATGGACTTGAGTTTATCTTTAGACAACGGTAATGCATTATTTTTATTTTGAAGCAGTACCATACTTTCCTCAGCCAATTGACGGGCTGTCTTGCCATGGTCACGGGCATCAATTTGATTATTTTGAGCCGGGTGATCGAATAAACCTTTGCTGAACATTTGCACCAAAATGCGCCCAGCCTTATCATCAATCGTTTTTTCACTTACCTTACCATTTTTGACAGCCGCCAGCAGCTGATCTCCCCATTTACCATAAGGGGTCCCCGGTGTTTCCAGGTCCAATCCGCTATTTGCCGATTCGACTGTACTCAGGTTCGCACCGTAATCACTCATCACAAAGCCCTTGAATTGCAATTCCTTCTTCAAGAGGTCCGTCAAAAGAGTTTTGTTCTCACAAGCAGACTCACCGTTGACCTTGTTAAAGGAGCACATTGCCCCTCCCAAATCTGCCTTGGCGATGACTTCTTGGAACGGGCGTATGTAAATCTCATGCAACGCACGGTCACTGACTTTGACATTCGTCGTGAAGCGCTCTGTTTCCTGATTATTCATAAGATAATGTTTCGCAGTCGCCAAAACAGGGTGGCTTTGTATACCTTTGACATAAGCGGTCGCCATTTGCGATTGCAGTAGCGGGTCCTCACCCATAGATTCAAAGTTTCGCGATCCCCATGGAATACGGGCAATATCCATCCCCGGTCCAAGCGCAACATTATGAGTTGTATTAAAAGCCTCGTCTCCAATCAAATCACCATACTGTTTGGCAGCTTGGGTATCCCACGTTGCAGCCAACGCAATTGGAGCAGGCAACGCAGTAGATTGCTTGTCCTGCACATCTGGATTAGCGATACGCACACCCGCTGGTCCATCTGCCATCGTCAGCGCCGGAATGCCCAACCGCTCCATCGAATTATTATAGAATCCATAGTAATTGTTGACCTTGCCAGTCACCAAATCTATTTTTTCTTCCAGCGTCATTTCCTGCAGCAGCAACGCTGTCCGTTTCTCAGCCGACAGGGCCGTGTTCATCCAAGGCCGATCTGTCTGGCTTCCTGCCGCTCCTGCAATATTCATAGGTCCGATCACAACAGCCGCGATAACTGTCATCATCACCATACGGAACAACCATGTTGATTTCACTTTCACGTTTGTAATTCCTCCTTGATGTTAGGTCATGAGGTGAATGCCTATTCAACTCTCACAGGCTTGCAAAGGCTCTCGATCCTGCGAGCTCCGACAAGAATCCAGAGCCACGGGATAAGCAAGCAAGTCAGCAAAAGCCGCAATGGCTCAAGTGACACGTTTACCACCCTACCGTACATTTTCGAAAATTTCATTGAAAGTTTTTGGAAGTACAGCACTAGGACCTTCATTCTTTTTCATGAAAAGAGAGCGTTAACAATTCAGTTAACCGATAATAAAATTACACTTTTGTAACTATTTGATGACGGTTTTTTAACTAATTTTAATCCATAAAAATGATTCATATGTCCCACTCTTGACTTACTCATATGGCGTTACCTAGCGTGCGACCAAAGTCGCTATTTGGGAATTGGAAATACTTATGTATAAGAATTTTTTTTCAAAAATCCAATAATCGACTTCCAATGAACAAGATATAGATCGCAATGTTAATTCGTTTATATCTTGCACTTCGGAGTGACTGGAATCGAATTTCGCAAAATCCTGGTATGAAAAATAACGCTCATAAACAAAAAAATTCCAGAGAACCTGAAAGGTCCCTGGAATTAATGTGATTATTCAAACGGATACCGAAGCCCCCATTGTGAACGAATCTGATCCATCAGTTTCATAATTCCTAACGATTCATCTAAAGAAATAGTAGAACTTTCGAGCAAACCTTCGTTCAAGCAACGCCCGACTTCTTCTGCTTCAAAGGCATAGCCTGTAGAGGATCGGTCATCCTGAAAGTTTTGTGCCTCTTTACCGTCCACAACTAAAGTAGCCGATGTGCTGTTCAGGAATGACGGAATGTGGATATAGCCCTTTGTTCCATGGATGTATGCCTCATTCGTCAATCCGAGGCGGACTGCCCCGTTAAGCATAGCCGTGCGTCCTTTTCCATAATCCAGCAAGATCGAAAATGTCTCGTCAACGCCTGTCTCCCCGATATGAGCTGTGCTCCATACATGCTCAGGTTCAGGACCGAAGACCATTGAAGCAAAAGAAACCGGATAAATTCCTGCATCTAATAGAGCACCTCCGCCCAGCTCAGGGTTCAAAAGCCGCCCCTCCGGGTTCCAATCTATTCGAAAACCAAATTCCGCCTTAACCAGCTTTACCTCGCCAATGTGTCCCGCATGTATCCACTCCCGCACTTGGCGAATCGGAGGCAAAAAACGTGTCCACATTGCTTCCATCAGGAATAGCTTACGCTCACGTGCAAAGCCGATCAGTTCCTTCAATTCTTTGCTGTTGACGGTGAAGGGTTTCTCACACAAGACTGCTTTGCCCGCCCGAAGAGCCGTCAGAACATTTTCTTTATGAAAAGGATGGGGAGTCCCTACGTAAATAGCATCTACCTCGGGATCTTGTGCTAATTCCTCATAGCTCCCGTAAGCCCTTGATATTTGATGCTTAGCTGCAAATTCGGTAGCGCTTTCAATAGTGCGTGATCCAACAGCATACCCTTCTCCATTCGTAACATGCGCCAAATCCGCCACAAATTGATCTGAGATCCAGCCTGTGCCGACAATTCCCCATTTGATCTTTTTGCTCATACTTGTGTCCCTCCCAGCAATTTGGTTAACGTTGACTTGCAACATACCCTTTTATTCTAGCAAACGCCTGTCCTAAACAAAAGAAACATTTGCTAGACGACGGTTTCTTTTGTGACCCAGCAGCATCTTCATTTATACCCATTATTGAATGGCGTATCTGTAAAACTTTTTATCCACTTTCATGACTGGAAAACCAATCGGCAATTCTCCTGGAGCTATACTAACAAAGCCGTTCTTCTCATAGAAACGATGAGCTGCTACGAATTGTGGTGTTGTTCCAAGATAGATTTCTTCAATAGACCTTACCCTGGCCCATCCTATGGCATGATGCAATAATTGATTCGAAACATTGAATGTTTTACCTCTATAGTTTTGTTTTACAAACATTTTTCTGAGTGCTGTCTTACGGTTCCCAATATCTAACAAAGCTATAGTCCCTACTACGGTTCCTTCACTAAGAGCTACCCAGAAGTTGCCATTACCACGCTGATAAAAGTTTTCAATATCAAGCAAATCTGGCTGATCTTCTTTGGTTATGGCGATATTATATTCATCTTTTTGAATATGTAAAATTAAATCGACAACTTGTGTTTGATACTCGGTTGAGTACTCTTTTAGAAAGATACTATTAATCATCGTTGTGTTCTCCTATTATCGTCAATTGTTATACTGTTAGATTCTCATCAAACCACAGAATCTAAAATATTACCCATATCTCCTTATTGGCGCTTGATAGACGCTCAATATTAAATAACTCAACCTCCGCAACTAAACTAAGTTTCCACCTACACAGTCGAGGATTTGAAACCATTGTCTAGGTGCGAACGTTGAGTTAATTATGAATCTCTATATATCAAAATTCTATTCTACGCTTGAAGCTGTGTAAGAATTTGCGGGTCCTTGATCTTTTGGTCCTCGGCCAACAACACAATTTTGGATAGAATCTCCGCTGTTCTTGGGTCTTCGTCCAGAAACGGCAGGAAGATGCGTCCACGATGCTGCGAATGCACCGGAATAATATGCAGTGCTCCCTTCGCTTGCTTATAGACCCCCCCGCTTCCCAGATGCACAGCATATTCGCCAAGGGTCCCATCTACACGTGCATAATTCCCATCCAAGCGTACATTGCTAATTTTCAGCAGGCGAAGTGATTCCTGCACAATCACCCTACGCATTTCAATGGTCGTCAGACTGGCCTCTGGATCAACGCCGCCTATATGGGCAACACTGACGACCAGATCCACGTCCCGCATAACTTCGGAGAACAGAACAGGAGGAACTTCGTCCAACGGTACGCTCTTATACGTTGTCCTATCAAAGAACTGTACTGTCTCCAGCGTAGGAGCCTCGGTATCCGCTGGTGAGAACCAGTCTGCCATGGCATACAGGTTCGCAATCAGATTCTCGGCATAGTACACCTTCTGGAGTCCGTCCTCATAGCTGACTGTCCATTGGCGACCTTTCAATAGGGATACCGTTTTATTCGGCTGTACCTGGTGTCCTGAATATCGACGGGAAACTGTCGCATTTGCACGTTCATCAGCATTCAGCAAGTACAGCTCACGGAACACCTGCTTAAATGGCTGGCGTATCTGGCGGTCGAATAAGTCCTTCTGGAAGTCGCTCCAACGACCACTTTCGAACAAATGAAGGGGATGAGCAATAATCAGCTTGTCCTCTTCTCCTATAGTATGCTGTTCAGCAAAAGGAGCCGTCAATACCAACGTTTCCTCATTAAAATATCCGAGGTGATCATCGGCCTTGAAAACCAGTGTTCGCACCAACGGAGCAAGCACAGGATTACCCAGCAGTCCTCTCAATTCCTTCACCATAAAGGTCGTACCAGACTCCATAGAGCGTTCCAATTCTTTGCGAGCTCTGCGGTACTGATCCACTAGATCTCCTTTAAGCTCCTTCAGCGACGTAACATACTCATCCTTCTTGAAACGAGCCGGAATGGATTTCAGCGTCTTGCCTTTGCTGACAATTTCAATATCTGCCGCTCCTTCAGCATCAATGACGAGCTGCACCGTTGTAGCCTCGTCCAAAGCATGTGGCTCAAAATAAGACCGGAGATCATCCAGCTTACGAGCTTCCATGTCCCATACGAGACGGGTTACATCATCATAACCTGCGTTACGTGCCAAATTCCCGAGTGCAATCCGTGAAACCAGTGCCTCACTGGCCTTACGCTGTGCCCCAAATTTTTTGCTTTGTTCCAGAAACCTCTGGATAAAATCATAACGTTCGCGTACATCTGGTTCAGGCGGCTGAGCAAGTGGAATCAGACTGTAGGTCAGCAAATGGTCTTTGTTTCGCTTGTCCTCCACTGATTTTTCCATTTCACTCCGTTTGAGTTTACCCAGCGTCGCATCCGCAAACAACTGGGATCGACGATGATTGGCTCCAGCTGAAATATACTTGGCACAATCGTACAGCAGATCAAATCGTTCCTCGCCCAACGTCTCATAGGCCTCATGAAACCAGTGAATATCGAAGGCACCATCATTAAAATCTTGCGGAACAATCGGCGAGTAATGAGCTACAATCGTTTCCTTCTCGGCCGAAAAACCTTCATTGATATGTGCATGGAAATACCATGCCGCACTGCGAAGCCCTTCCCAACCGAGATAGTCTGCTACAATCTCAATCCACTGTGGAGCATACATAGCAGCCTCCAGCAGACGTTTATCCGTAATTTTAGTGTTTTTCAGCTTTTCCTTGAGCAATGTGGCATCCTCGCCATCACTCGGATAACATGCTTTGAGCAAGTGGCTGAACGATTCTTTTTTGGTAATACGATCACCGTAGCCGTACACATAACCACGCACAAACGTTTCCTTGTCGAGACCCTCCAGAATACGGATGAAATAATCCATACCTTCAAATTGGCTCAATCCCATAACCTTTGGCGTAGCCTCGGTAGGCAAATCTCCTCGAACCAATTCAACCTCTAACAGTCGATCAATAACCGTGCGACGTATTTCCAAAAATTCATGTTTGCTAGAAATCCATGTATTGCGGGCATTGGTTAAGGAACTCATATGTCTTCTGCTTTCACTACCGGCCAGCAGTTCCCGATAGACTTCCCCTACACCGATCAACCCTTTTTCATATGCTTTGAAATAATCCTCCAGATCCAGCGGAGAATAAAAACGATTTTCCGCTCCTGGCAGTTCTGCGTAGTTCACAAAGGTATGGAAAAAGCGCTTAAAGGACTCACCATCATGAACCTGCCCCTTCTCCAGTGCCACCCACGGGCCGGACAATAGATGGAGCATTCCCATATCCTCAGCAGGTCTGTCCTTAGGCACGCCCTGCATTAGTGAATTTAAAGCAAGGTCAATTACGTCAAATGTTTGGTCACCGGATGTGTCCATAAAATAAGCATTAACTAATGTACTTACCTGATCGGAATAGGTCAGCTCTGCCATCCACTTCTGAACCTCGTTAATCCGATCCAAAGGATACATTTGCTCAGCGAAGTCTTTACGCCATCCTTCCAGCAGCTTGTGCTTGCTTTGTTCTGAATAGTTCATGTTAAAAGAAAAGTATCGATAGTAGCGATCCAACGTTCGGTCCATAGGCTCCAATCGGTCATAAAAAACAAGCTCCAGCAGTTCACGCGCTTCCATGCCGCTTTCCTGCAAATAACGGTCCCACTCCTCATATAGAGGATATAAAGACAGTCTGGAATCTACTTCTTCATCGACCTGAACCAGCCGTAGAGGACGAAGGTTCGTCCCAATAAGCAATGTATCTTTGTAGCCCGAATAATACTCCGCAGTATATTCCACATCACGATGATGATGAACAAGCTCATCCAGTCCGCTCAAGAACTGCTTGAGCTTCTCCAATGGACTAACAAAAAAATCGGACAATCGAAAATCACCCAGATCAACTTTCTCTTCCAACCAAGCTTCCTTGACATTCGGATCGTACAGGCCAAAACCGTTAGCCCCTGTATAAGCATCCTCCTGTCCCAGCTTGGACAGCAGTTGCTCCTCTTTGGCTGTGGGTTGCTGAATGATATCCGCCAAAGCCCGCAGGCTTTCATACTGTTCGGCACGATCCGGGTCTGCATATATCTTCGTCAATACTTCCAGTCCACCCAATCGTTGCAGCTCCGCCTTAGCACGAAGCAAGCGTTCCAATGAGCCAGCCAGCGGCCCTTCCGATTGTGAGAGCAACACACCAATGACACTTTGTCGCAACGATCCCGTCTTGAGCTTTAATAAGGCTTCCATTTGTTGCATTTCTGGTTCCGACAGCGTCAGCTTACGCGCCTTGGCCACAGCGAACTCACGGATACTCATACTTTTGTCAGACAAACTGGAAAAAATAAAATCACGCTGTACCGTATCCTCAGGGTTTTGCACAAAATGGTTCAACAGTTCGCCACGCAGATTAGGGCTAATCTGTTCCTTTAAGGCTATGATTTCCCCAATCCAGGAAGCGTCCATATCATAACCAGCGAGATACAGCATTTTTTGAATAGGTGCATCTGAGCGGTGATACAGATTAACAAAATCCAGCACCTTGGAGGGCTCGGTGGACTCACCCTTTTTCATATGTACAAACAGGTTATGAAGTCGTTCAAAATCTTTACGCCGCTCCTCTTTGCTCTCCAGCAAAGGAGTGCGCACCACTTTAACAATCCGATCCGCGACCGTCCCGCCTTCTATCCATTCATAAAAATAATTGCTTGTATAGTTCGTCAATATCCAATATTGAAGCTCCGGGTCCGTTTCATCCAGATATTCTCTCGCGATTCCGAGGCGCACATTCTTGTTTTCACTGTTAGACAGTACATAAAGCGCTACGATCTTCTGGTAAGGTGCTCCCTGCTCCATGAGTTTCTGAACCTGTCCATACAAATCACGTTCCTCATGTACTGCGGTAGCCCACAAACTCATATATACTTCATTAGCATTTGAGCTGGTCAGCCATTCTTGGCGCAGTTCACTACGAGTCAATGCTTCATATGCCTGCTCTATCAGTTGGCGAACGACCCGCTGGTTGGCGGACTCCAGCCCCATGCCCGTCCATACTGCAAGCGCCCGCACTACCGAGCTGTAACGAATGAAGCCTTGGTCGATGATCACCTTTAACAGATATATTAGAGCCTCCGGGGTTCCTTCATCCATTTGTTCCACGATACTTTGGCGCAATCCCTCCTGGAGCTTGGCGGCTGCCAAGAGCTCGCCGATCATGCGATAATTCTCCTCCTGATGACTCAGGAGCATGCCTTTAATCATATTGCGCGTAAGTAACGTAGCCTGATTATCTCCATAAATAATAGCTTTTAACGCCTCAAGCACCTGTAAATTATCGTTATCCAGCTCATAAGCAATCCAGTCACCAATCGTTTCCTGAATCCGGTAATCCCTGCCTGGTTCATAATCCTTTTTTGTTAAATAATCCATTACAGAGAACCCGATACAGTCCATTCGAATCAACTGCACCATTCTTTTATAAATCCGGGAAGTATGGGCCGTAATATCCGAAGTGCGAAACGGTTTTCGCGCATACCCTGTGCTGTATGGATATTCAGTCACATGCTCTGTTAGATGGGCGAATACATCGCCCGCTGTTTGTCCAATTAGAGCACGTAATACCTCTGTCAGTGGCTTAAACAGCGGTTCTCCGCTTTCTGTCGCCCGTTCTTTTAATATTCGCTGACATTCGTTAAATGGCTCCTCGTTCTCCTGTATGTAATGAAGCTTCCCCAGTTCCACAACATACTGGGCTAACTCCTGTTGTTGTCCATCCAGTTGCGCCGCGCGCTCCTTCAGTGTGGTGAAATATTCTTGCTCATTGTTCTCTTGATGCATATTTCGTTTCCCCCTCTACCATAGGCCTCCAGCCAGCATTGTGAAGCGTATAAATACAATCTCATTCCCATCCTTCAGTGACAAAGGAGCATCCAGTTCAATAATTTCCTCGTCACATACAAAAACTCTGTATAAACCATCTTCAAAAGCCTGCATCGCCGTGTTCACAGCATCCTTAATATCCGGGACACCCTCATTATATATGGAACCGAATCCTACTTTGCCTATCTCGCCTTGTGCCTGAACTTCCTCTCCCGTGAGGAACGGAATCAGCGCGACACTCTCCTGCTTTTCCCGTAGCTTTTGAACATTCAGAGCAACGGTTGCAGTAATCAAATCTCGCAATGTTTCTGGAGCAGGACTCAGTTCTAATTCCTGTCGTGCGAGTGCGGGCTTGCGCTTTCCCAAACTTTTTACAGTTACAAACAGCTTCATGTCGTTCCCCCTTCCTTTTTATTCACACTTTTGGCCCGTTGTCAGCTGAATTTTTTGACCCGTTTAAAAACACCGTTAACGAAATCGAAAACGAATGTTTGTTCGTATATTTATTTTAATATGTTCCTTATCATTACTCCATCGCCCTTTATGACCAAAATTCGCAGCGGTGTAACACCCTGAAATCTTAAAAAATAAGACTTTATACCCTGTTTTCGATCATTCCTTTCCATATTAAGGATGAAAAAAAGACCTGCACAAGGGAGACCATCTGCTCTTCACAGACTTCCTTCCATTATACAGGTCGTATTTCATCATAAAACGATGTTTCAACATACTTATTTCAGGATTTTGCAAAATTCGATTCCAGTCGCTCCAACGTGCAAGATATAGACGAACTAAACCATTTCGATCTATATCTTATTCATTGGAAGTCGCTTATTGGATTTTTGCAAAATCCTCATTTATTTAAAATGCTGGAACAACGCTGTCCTTGTAATTATCCTCAAAAAATTTACGTACTTCCGGTCCAGTCATTCGCTTTGCCAGCTTTTGAATAGCATCGGAATCTACATTATCCTTACGCGCTACCAGATTAATGGCAAAATGCGTATCGTCTTTTTCGGTAATCAGCGCGTCCTTCTTCGGTGTCAGACCGAGCGGCTTGGCATATGCGGGATACATGGCAGCCATGTCCACATCATCCAGTGACCGCGCCAGCATCAACAAATCCACTTCTTTAAACACGAATTTTTTCTTATTCTCAATAATATCAGCCTGTGTAGCATTATAGCCTACGCCTTCTTTAAGCTTGATCAAACCGTTTTGCTCCATCATTACTAAAGAGCGTCCGGTATTGGCCGGGTCATTGGCAATAGCAATGGTCGCACCTTCGGGCAGGTCTTTAATGTTCTTGTATTTTTTGGAGTACGCGCCATAAATGGCATTGTAAATTGGTTTTACCGCTACCAAATCGGACTTGTTGCTTTCATTATATTGTTGCATAAAAGGAGCATGCTGAAAGAAGTTAGCATCCACTTCATGGCTTGCCAATGCGTTATTCGGTTGGATATTGTCTGAAAGCACGACGATTTCCAGATTGACTCCGTCCTGTTTAAGCAGCGGCTTCACGATATCCAGCACATCTGTCATCGGTGGGATTAGCGTTGCTACTTTCAAGGTCACTTCTTTTTGGGAAGTTGCTTCTTTAGACTGTGTTTCTGGAGCAGCCTGCTTTTGACCACCGCATCCGGCAACCAGTAGCATAACGACAGCAAATAGTGTGAGTAGTTTCAAGTTCGTTTTCATGTTGTTTTTCCGACTCATTTGATGAGGAACCTCCAAGTAAATTGTGATTGGGAAGATAAAAATGAGTTACAGTACAGCCGCAGCCGCTTCGCGTGCAGATTGTTCTTCCGATCGCTGTTGAAATGGGATTCTCTCTGATTTATAACACAATTTATAGGTTAGAATCCCATTTCAAAGGCGAACGCTGACGCTTCTCCAGAACAATTCTGTCCGCTCCGCTTTTGAGGTACTGTAAAGTCATTTTTATTTCCCATAGTGGGTGGTGCAAGTGTAGCGAAAAGTTACATTTTTGCCCTATCGCTTGTCGATCCGGCGGGATATGGTGCTTCCGGTGAACTGGATCGTTTGTACGAAAATAATCATGACGACGATGGTGAACGCCATCAAGCCTGTTTCAAAACGCTGGTAGCCGTAGCGGATGGCAAAATCGCCTACCCCGCCGCCGCCCACAATGCCCATCACCGTGGAGTAGGAGATGAAGCTAATGGTGGACGTGGTCAAACCCAGTACAAGCCCGGAACGAGCTTCCACGTACAGAAATTTAAAAATAAGCTGGAGGGTGGATGCCCCCATAGAAGTAGCGGCTTCAATTACACCCTTGGGCACCTCAAGCAATGATTGCTCCACCAGCCTCGAATAATAGGCGATGGCCACCACTGACAAGGGAACCGTTGCAGCCATCGTGCCCAGCGCCGTCCCTACGACCAGACGTGTAAATGGAATCATAAACACGACGAGCAGCAAAAACGGGAACGAGCGGATGACATTGACCACACTGTTCAATAAGGTGAACAGCAGTCGATTTTCATATTTTTGCCCTTTGCCGCACAAATACAAAATCGTTCCTGCCGGAAGCCCTAACAGTACAGCTGCTGCGATAGAAATCCCCACCATGATAAACGTCTCCCCGATGGCTTTCCATATCTCTGACTGGTATTGCACAATGATGCTCAGCATTTCATTCATCAGCTTCACCTGCTTCCGCTGTTGAACCTACCGCAGCGTCAACTACACGTTGCGTTGAAAGCAGCTGCCCATCCCGCATTTCTGATACACGGGTACAAATATTGCGTACCACGTCCATATCGTGCGTTACGATTACAATGGTAACTCCCAGTTCCCGGTTGATCTCCCGTAACACGCCCAGAATATCCGCGGTCGTCTGCGGATCAAGCGCCGAGGTCGGCTCATCACACAGCAGCACCGCAGGTCGATTCGCCAGCGCTCTGGCTATCGCCACACGTTGCTTTTGGCCTCCGCTCAGTTGTGCCGGATACTGTTCTGCTTTATCAGCTAAACCGACGAATTGCAGGCATTCGCGCACACGTTCCGCTCTCTCTTTTTTCGCGACACCTGCCAGCTCCAACGACATTGCCACATTTCCACTGACCGTCCGATTGTGAACAAGATGATAATGCTGAAAAATCATCCCTATCGATCGCCGCGCTTCACGGAGACGTTTTTCCGGCATGCGAGTCAAATCTTCCCCGTTTACAACCACGTTTCCCTCATCCGGCCTTTCCAATACATTCATCAACCGGAGCAACGTAGACTTACCGGCACCGCTGGCACCTATGATACCGTGAATTTCCCCCTCCTCCACTTGAAGGGACACGGATTGAACCGCATGAAATTGGCCGCTTGAGGTGGTATAATGCTTGCTTACCTGATGCAGCGTAATCATGAAACCTGGCCTCCTGATGATCCATTTCTCAGGGAAAATGTAATAAGCCCGCCAGCCCAGGCGGGTCTGTACGAGCCGTCAATTCCCATTGCATTAATATACCACAGAGCAGAAAACGGGCAAAGCCTTTTGACAACAATTAACGCACATCCCACACCCCCACGTAAGGAAAGCAGATACCGAGTCCCCAAGCCAGTGTAAGCATGATGACAAAATAGAATATGAACACAATATCTACAGCCGAATAGCCAATCGCATAATAATACGTGCGTTTGGTTTCATTAGTAAAACCCTTGGCTTCCATGGCAATAGCAATTCGCTGTGCACGCCGGATACTTTGAGCGAGCAGCGGAATTGCATACCTGCGAAGCGTGGCATACATATTCCATTTGGACACATGCTGATGTAAACCTCGAATACGATGGGCTTGTCTCAATGCCTGGAATTCCTCCACCATCATGGGCATCAACCACATGGCTGCCAAAAAGCTATACGCATACTTCGGAGAGAGCCTCCATTGCTGCATCAGTGAATAAAAAAGGTCCACTGGACGAGTCGTTAAACCAAACAGCAACCCTACCGCCGCCATACTCAGCGCACGAAAGCCCAGATGTATACCCCGATAAAAGCTTTCCTGCGTTATATGGATCAGGCCCCATGTCCACCAGGTCGTCACCCCTTTGCCGAACATCATCATGCCCGTTGAGGTTGAAATAAACACCAATATAAAGGGAGATCCATACAGCAGCAGCCGCTTCCATGGATGGCCTGACCAGACAAGCAGCAGCAGCATAGCACACGCAACATTAAACATGACATTCGGATCATGAATGACTATAACGACCACAAACAGTATGGAAAACATAACGAGCTTTAGGCCCGGATTCACACGATGCAGCCATGTTTTATGATGGGGAAAGGACAGGTTCATACTGGAGTTCCCCTTTCTGAATCCGCCATATATCGGTACAATATCGATGGACAATTTCCGGGTCATGCGTGACCATCACAATGGCCGTGCCTGCCGCTCTCAGCTGCTCCAACATATCCAGCATGACAAAGGTATTACGCGCATCCTGCCCAAAAGTCGGTTCATCCAGCAGCAGCACTTCCGGCTCACGGATCATAGCCGTAGCAATACTCAACCGCCTTTTTTGGCCCAATGAAAGCTGATACGGATGACGCTCGTCCAGCCGCTCCAGTCCGAACTGTACGAGCATCCGATCGACCCGTTCCCGGCACTGTTCAACGGTGAACAAGCTCTTGGGTAACGAATACTCTAGTTCCTTTCGTACGGTGTGTGCTACGAATTGCAGCTCGGGATTTTGAAACGCGAACCCGATACGCTCTGCCAGTTGTTCCGTACTGCCTGCCTCAATTCCGCGCACGCTATAACGTCCCTGTGTGCGAAGTAAGCGCATCATGGAGAGCAGCAGTGAGCTTTTGCCAGCCCCGTTTTCACCGACCACGCCAATCCAGTCGCCAGGCTTCACCTGCGCATGCTCCACATAAATCACTGAACTTAAACCGCGGAGGCCACTAAAATGTTCCAGCTCCAGCAAACCAATCCCTGTACCATTCCCCGTACCATTCTGCTGTGTCACTGATTCACTCCAACGCGGCGAAGACGATTCATTCCATACTCCCGGGTACCACACGCCATACTCGGACAATGCCTGCCGCTGCCCATGAAATACTTCTTCCGCCCTTCCATCCGCAATGATCTCCCCTTGAGCAGAAAGCACCACAATCCGGTCCACATCATGGACAATTTCATTAATTTTATGCTCCACGATCACCAGTGTCTGGTCTACCGAAATGTTTCGAATGGTATCCCACACCTGTGTAGTGCCTTCCTCGTCCAACAAAGCCGTGGGCTCATCCAGAAAAAGCACTTCTGGCTCCATAGCCAGCACAGACGCAATCGCCAGCCGCTGTTTCATTCCCTGTGACATGCTGCCAATGGGCATGTGTATATCATCCGTTGATAGACCAACCTGTATCAGCAGCTCGCGAATACGGGATCGCATCTGCTCACGAGGAACCTGATTATTTTCCAACACAAAAGCCAGTTCCTCGTCTGCATATGACATACAAAACTGCGTATCAGGATCTTGAAATACAATACCTGAGACACTTGGGATTACAGCAGCATCGCATTTCATAGGCACTTCTATCGTGCGTGGAATCAGACCGCTTAACACTTGGAGCAGCGTTGATTTACCGCATCCACTCGGTCCCAGCAGCAGCAGCTTTTCCCCCTTGCGGACAGACAAAGACATATTGTGAAAAAGCAGCTCCTGCTCACCGGGAAATTTCAACCGAAGACGGGTGATCGAAGCCACTACATCTTCGGTTGCCTGGCTCATCAATCCAGCCCCTTATAATCTTGTTCCGTTGCGGGTCTCAAACTTCGCGTGACTCCGGTTACCTCCAATGCCCTGGCCAGATAGAACGCGAATACCCCGGCAATCACAATGCTGCCAATCATGCGAAAACCAATATACAAAACATAGTTCCAGGTCGAAAGCTGATCAATATACCCGTAGCTGAAGTCTAAAATTAGAGAAGCGACAGCCGCCCCAGCCGCAGCTAGCGAAGCAACCCACAGGTTTGCGTTCCGATACAGAAAAGCCGCAAAAAATAGCTCCGCTCCCAAGCCTTGCAGCAGGCCATAGTACAAAGTGGACATCCCCCATTCGCTTCCCAAAAAAGCACTGACCGTTGCCGCTGCCACCTCTGCCAAAATTGCAACACCCGGCTTGCGAATGATGAGATAAGCAAACGTGCCTGCCATAAACCACATGCCATACATCAGTTGCTCGGCGTGTAAACCGAATGGTTTCATCAAATCATAGGCAGGTCCCCATATTTTGTAGACTAACCCGAACACAACAGCGATCACAATCGTGACCAAAATATCAGTCAGCTTCAACCCTTTGGACGCTCTTACAGCAGTATTCATTATTGCGTGCTCCCCTTATCCTTATAATTGGCCTCTTGGCCATAAAAAAAAGCTTGTCTGGAGCTGAATCTCCAGGCAAGCTTTATGCGCAGTAAAAGGTGAAGCACCATACAAAACATCATTCGTCGATATGCCTTATATAACCAGTAGTCTAAGCTACTACACTGATACCAAGCCAAAGTCAGGGTCAAGGTAAAATGCTAGGACATACATTGTATCTATCGACAACCGCGAAACAAGCGGCATTCCTGTATAGTGTTCTTGGTTTCTCTACGCTGGCATTACCCAGATCAGATTTCACGGTCAGTGGCAAGGGCCACCCTCTCAGCCTGACTTTCTCAAGCTCCCGACAATGCTTTTTTAATTCACTATAATATATACCACATCTATGGCTTTGACAATCCTATAATCCGAAGAAACGTTTGGCTGTCTCCGTCGTGGCGATTTCGATCTCCATCATGCTTCGGCCTGTACATTCGGCAACCGTAGCAGCAATGTGAGCGAGATACATGGGCTCATTACGCCCTTCTTTAGGCTTCACGGGCAAATTACGCGGGGTCAAAAATGGTGCATCCGTTTCAATCATCAGACGGTCCAAGGGAATATCTCTGACCAGTTCACGCAGATGTTTGCCACGCCGTTCGTCGCAAATCCAGCCGGTGATCCCGATATACAGTCCCATCTCTACATACGTATGCAATTCTTGTTCCGTGCCTGTAAAACAATGCACCACTGCTTTATCGACAAGCCCTTGATACTCCCGCAGCATAGCAACAAAATCCTCATGTGCATCTCGTTCATGAAGAAATAACGGCATATTAAGCTCACCCGCCAGTTGGATTTGCTCCTCAAACCATCGGCGCTGCACATCACGCGGCGAAAAATCACGGTTATAGTCCAATCCGCATTCCCCTATGGATACGACCTGCGGCTGACTCGCCAGCTGGCGGAGCTGCTGGATCGTATCTGCGCTGCAGTCTTTGGCATCATGGGGATGCACGCCAGCTGTCGCATACAGCTTGCCCGGATAACGTGCTGCATACTGAGAAGCCTCTCGACTGCTACGGACACTGGTCCCGGTAATAATCAGGGGTGAAATCCCTACAGCTGCGGCTCTCTCTACCACCTGTTCCCGATCCGCATGAAACGAACGGTGCATCAAGTTCACGCCAATATCAATTAACGGTGTACCCCTTTCCATCTCAATCCCTCCTTCGCAAACTACAATCTCGGATCAATCGGCTCCGATTCCAGAGATAGCGCGGCAAGGACGCATTCATGAATACGATCTACCGTATCCTTGCGGACAAAACGTTCCACGCCTTCCATACCAAGCGCTCCTTCCATCAGGGCATGACGCTCCTTTTTGTTCGTTCGACGCTGCTTCAGACGCTTTAAATTCTCAGGGGCAAGATAATCCATACCGTAAATGATGTGCAAATACTTCCGGCCTCTCACCTTGATTGCAGGCTGAATCATCTTGTCCCGATTTTTCATCAAAAAGCGTTCCGGCTTGATCACAATCCCCTCATGACCATCCTCTGTCATCTCGTTCCACCAGCGAATGACCTCTTCCTCGCTTGCTTCGTCCGTGATAACGCGATACTCTGTCTCCATAAACAGGGAAGACAGCCCAGCCAGCTCCCGGTTTTGCTCCATATGCCAAATATGAGAATGGTCGAAAAAAGTCTTTCCGCTGTGTGCCAGCGTATGGAACGGTGCAATACGAATTTCATCCAGACCGTCCACATCCCAGCAATATTTTTGAAAAGCCTCTTGAAACGTTACGGCATTCGCGTACTTCTGTTCCATTTCCTCCAACCAGTCTCCAACCTCTCGACCTGCAACCTTCGCCTGCTTCAGCTTGTCTACCAGCTTACTGCGATCCAACAGAGCTGCCTCCCCCACATGCGCATACTGTGCAGCAATCAGTTCCCGAGCCTTGAGATTCCACGGTACAATTTCCGCATCCAGCAATACAAAATCCGTCTGGTTCCGTTCAAAATATCCAGCAGTCCGTAAATCCACATTCAGCTTCTCCATCACTTGCTTCCCAAGGCTTTGTTCAAAGAAAGCTCTCCCACTCCGACTATAGATCGTGCCCAATGTCGGGTAGCCTACATATTGAACAGCGGCCTGTTCGTTTTTGAATAATAGCAAAATAGCCCGGCTACCCATATGTTTTTTCTCGGCCACCATCGTTTGTACTCCTTGCCCGCGATAATAAGCCAGCGCCTCACGTGGATGCTCCAGATATCCTTCCTCTGCAGACACCGCTGGAGCAGGGCTCATCGTCGGTGGAATATACACCAGCTCCTCCATGGGTACCGTCACATGTGACACGGTATCTATAGCGGATTTGATCCATTCTCCTTGTACGCGCACTTCGCCATACGATTCCGTCAGCACACTGTAACCAGCGATTAGCTTGCGTAAATTCGGCGGGGAAAACCGTTTTCTCTGCCACCGGACAAGTGGGCTATCGGGATCATTCGCATAATTCTCATGTGCCGGAACGCTGACAAATTCCTTTTCCGGATAACGATAAGCGGTCAGCATACCGCCAAATACCACACCCTGATCAATATTCACCGTCTGGTTCACAAGGGTAGGCTGCGGTCTCGGATCATGTCCCCATACTACTATTTCTCCCGATTCATGGTCTACGAACCAATCCTTGCGGATCGGTGTTCCGTTCGCATCCTGTCCTTCCGTATCTCCATAGCGGCAATAATCAGAAATACGTGCCGACTGTTTGCCAATAAAATGATCCTTAATCCCGGCATGAGCTACGACCACGTGTCGCAATCCATTTCTGCCAAAAATAAGATGAGAGGGTGCATGTAGCAGAAAATCTCTCAACTCGCTTCTAAGCTGTTCCGCCGCTGTCTTGCCCGCTTTTTGTTCATATTGGGCCAGTTCCTCTGCAAATCGTTCATCGCCATGACTGAGAGTCACCTTTCTCCCATCGAGGTAACGGCCGATTTTCCAGCCATGATTGCTGTCAATCATATACGCTAGTCCGGCATCCACGTGCTTTTTCCAGAACTGCACCGCTTGTAACGATTCTGGGCCACGGCTCATCACATCCCCGACAGATACTAGTCTTCTACCATCTGGATGATGGTATAGTCCTTTCGTATCTTCCGTATATCCTAGCCGCTCTATCACTTCCAGCATCTCACGGTAGCACCCATGGATATCACCAATGATGTCAATACCTGAGCCAATCTCATGAAACAGTGGCTGCACACGGCGAACAAAGTTCATTTCTTCTACATCCTTAAGAACATAGCAAGCGTTAAAGCCTTCCTCACGGATACCACGCAGGTTCCGCTTTAACAGCTGTGCCTGCTGCTTGACCCGTTGGCGGCCACGCGGATGCTCCCTGCCTAAATCACGTTCCAGCAGCACAGATTCGGGTACATCCAGTACCAAGGCCATAACAGGAACGTGCGCCTTGGCTGCCAGCTGTACATATTTCTGGCGATCCTCAGCGTACAAATGAGTGGCATCCACAACCGTTAGCTTATTCAAGCGACAGCGCATAGCCAGAATCGTATCCATCGCCTCAAACGCCTTGGCTGACATTTGCTGATACTCATAGAACAGTACGTCCGATTCCAGCCTTGGAAGTCCACTCCAGTCTATAAATTCCGTATCTCCGACCAGCTTGCGAAAATGATCCGAGGATACCACTTCTGTCTCCAGTAGAATCCCTTCGCACACCAGCCTGTCCAATAATGTGGTTTTGCCACTGTTGGAGGCCCCCACCAACACAACCAGTCCAGCATGCGGTAAATGAATCGTACGTTTGGATGAATTGCTCATGCTTCCTTCTGCTCCTTTCTGCGCGTAAATATAGCCATTTGGGTCGGTTGTCCAAAGCCTTCGATCTCTTCTCCGATCCCCTTCAGCGCTACCGAATAAGGAGCTTCCTCAATCCACTGCTCACATTGTTCCTGAAACTCGCTTCTATTCCATTCAAAACGGTGATCGCCATGCCGCAGCTCTTGCTGGTTCATACGATATACCTCATTATATTCACGATTGGGAGTCGTCACGATCAGCACACCCGGCTGATACTCCGTCACAATCGTCTTCATCACCCGGTTCAGACGATGCTCGTCCACATGCTCAATGACCTCACATAGGATCATCACATCTTTGCCCCGCAATTGTTCATCATAATAAAAGAGAGAGCCCATCATGGGTGTAGGAATGATCGCGTCGGTATGCCTCTCCAGCTTGGCAAAACGCTCCATGGCTCTCACCTGTGCATACGCAGACGGCTCCACCGCCCAAATTTCTTCAATGCCCGTCATTCGGGCCATCCGAGCCGAAAGCTTCCCTTCTCCTGAACCAAAATCTACGATTTTCTGTCTTCGAGGCCGCTTGCGAATCACGTCCATAATAGCTTGATACCGCAGCTCATTCAGCCGTACAGTAGGCTGTTGCTTCCCTTCCTCCTGTGGCTGTTCTTGCTGTTGAACCTGTTCGTGCTTATCCTTTTGAGCTTGGACAGTATGTTTTTGAGTATGTTTTTCAATATGTTTTTGAGTACCTATTTCAGCAGAATCTGATTGCTCAAATTGCTCAATCAGATTGGTAAAACGAAGCGTGCGTCGAATGATGAGCTCGCGTAGCGGATGCTCTGGCAGCCAGCCTTCACCGTAACGTCTCAGCTTGTCAAACTCTTCTTCACTAATATAGTAATGCTTATAATTATCCAGCACCGGAATCAACAGCAATAACTGACGCAGCGCATACTGCACCGTCTGGTGGCCACTTAACGTGACATATCTGACGGTGCTTCGATTTTTCAGCTGAAAAGAATAATCTGCTTCCCCTCGTTCTATGGCCACTTGATAGCCCAGCGGAGCGAATAGCCCCTCCACCACTGAATCCGGCAAATCCGAAGCAACAGGCCCAAACGATAACTCCAGCGCAAAAGGGTGCGTCACCCATCCTGCATAATCTTCTTTGGGTTTACCGTTCAGGGCTGTGCCAAGCGAGCCACGAATATAGGTGCAAAATAAGCTGCTAGTTACAAACTCCCGGTCATTAATATATTGTGTAATATCATAGCTGTCCGGACTGTTTTTGACCAAATCAATTGAATCTGGCGAAGCCTGAATGACGATCTCAGCCTCTTCCTCGGTAAAAACAGTGTATACCATGCGTACACGTGCGCCTTTTTCTGTGCGATCATACGTATTGTAAGGATTCTTAGCAAGCAAATGCGAAATCATCCCTGCATTCGTTCCGGTTGCTTTTAGCGTAATGTGCATACTCCACTTCTCCTTCCCAGCTTATGCATTCCATACTTCATTCACCGCAGCGCGGAACAAATCATCCAACTGCTGATCACGTCCACTCTCCATATGCTGAAGCAAGGGCGCCTTTTGTTCAAAATAAGCAATTTGCTGCTGGATAAAATCATTCACCACCGAAAGCCCTGGCTCCATATCCAGTTCCTCGCCCGCTTTTTTACGTTGTAGCAAATGCCCGATCACCTGATAAAGTTCTGTATCGGCCGGAATTAATTCCTCTAGCAAGTCTACGAATTTCATCGGAGGCATGCTGTTGTAACGTTCAATCCAGCCACAGGCCAGCAGTGGGCGCAGTACATAAAAATACTTTTTAATCTTCACCTGTTCTCCTTGCAAATAATCCCGATAGTTCCCCCGCGCCATATTCAGGTAATGGTACACACAGGACTTCGGAGAGAAGGTTAACGGCGATATCGCACGAATCTGGTCAGCCACTGAATACTGCTCCAGATAGGGAATCGGAGATTGCAGCCATTCCAGCAAAGGCGGATTGGACTTGCGAAACAAATGGAGTGCCTTTTTCAAATCCCAGCCGTTCATATCCAGCAAATTGCTGATGGGTCGCTCAATCACATCCCGCTTATCAAAGATAGATAAATACCATTCTACGGGTCTTACATAGATAAATCGTACATCATAGTCACTGTCCTGTGAAGGAAACCCCCATGCCCGACTGCCTGATTCACAGGCGTACACAATGCGCACCTGCTCCGCCTGCTCCAATGCGCGCAGCTCACGCAAAATCGTCTCGCACATTTCCGGTTGAATGAAACCCTGCCCATGCTTCACATCTGTCATGTTGTTCCCTCCCTTATCATTAAAGTATTTCCCGAATCTGTTCTCTAATCGACTCCTCCGTTTCAGCTACCGATAAGCGGCGAAGGCGCTCTGTCGTTTTCTCTCCCCACATCTCAGAAGACCATACCTTGAGTACATGAAGCGCTGCACGGCGATTGGAGGTCACCGGACTCCAAAGCCCAGCAGCAACTAGCTCTTGTCCCATTCCTTCGTGAGAAGACAATAGTTGCAACAGCATACCCAGACATTGATGCGCTTCATACTCCAGTCCATACCCAGGTAGATTAGCAGGGCCGGAAGCAATCTCTCCCAAGGGCAAGTGCTGTTCTGCAAAAGCCACCAACTTGCGCACCCGCTGTTCATCCTCTGTCTTGATGAGTTCAAAGTACAGATTAGGCTTGACTGGGTATCTGCTTAATTGATCAAATAGCACGGGCCATACATCTAGTGTTAGCATTTGAGCTGCGCGAATGGCACAGTGGAGATGCGGTGAATCTGCATGCTGCAGCTCCTGCTCTACCAGCTTCACCCACTGCGGATCGTCCATCATCTGCTGGCACAGCGACGCGTAACGTCTACGCAATTCCGGTGTCCATTCATGCTCATAACGAGTCTCCCATGAATCGTCCTCTTCATCCAGAAAGTCTGCAATATCCATGATGATCGTAAAATGTTGCACCGTCGTGCACATGGCCTTGGCATGACGAAGGTAGTTACCTATAACCATAGCAGCATGCTCATAATCGTCTATACTTTCCGCAGGTCCGCCTGCTGCCAGCAAAGCCGACAGAATTTCGCCTGCTCCGTCAAACAACTCCTGATCAATCTGCGGAACGGCGATGGCTGTATGCAGCTCGCCTTTATGAGCGCACTCATAAGCAAGATATTCATACATGACATTATTGCGGAATCCTTCCCGCAGTAGCCAATCACGTATTTCCTGACGCGTAGGTTCCAGCCGTTCCACTACGTGAATACGTCCCCAGCCATGTACCTGGCGGGCTAACGTATACAACTGTTCGTTGGCTTGCTCCGAAATATTACAGATAGCTACAGCCGCATATAGCGTGAATTCATCATGCTTTGCCAGCGTTAAAATAAGCTCGTGATGCTGCTCTGTCTCCAGCAATCCAAGCAACGCAATACCAATCTTCACCACATTGCGGTGTGCTCCGTGTTCAGCCAGCCAACGCGCTTCCTCATACAAACGATCCGGCTGAATTGCTGGATGCTGGCGCACCGCATCCAGCAACGGATCAATCAGACTGAGCGCATTTTCCTCCATCAAGCGTACATACGTCTCACGTCTCGTCTTCATTCCTGGCTTACGACATTGTCTGGACAACAGCTGCACCAGATCCTTGATTTTATCGGCTACATGCTCGCCAGCACCATGATGCCCAAATGCTCCATCTAATCCTCCTGCCACCCAACGCATCGTGTGACCTGCCCAATATTCTTCATCGTCCGGTAATTGATCATCAGTAAGCCTGCCCTGAGTATCCATTCCCTGCATAATCGTTTCATAAATCGAAAGCTTGCCTACCCATGGATATAACACTTCATTTTTGCGTCGTCCAAACATGTTGCATCACCCTTCTGTTATGTATTGCTTCTTATTTCATCGTGCTATCTTATATTTCTATGATGCTTTATTTTGGAAGTCGTGAACATGGTGAAAGTATTACAAAGAAGAATAATTTCCCTTTTTCCAGCATCCCTTCCCTGTTAGAATAAAGGGATAATTGCTTTCGGAGAACGGCAACAGAAACGGGGAATGCATCATGGCGAGAGAGAGTTTTGATAAAGAAATTCAATTCCTGCGCATGCTCACACTGACCAGCGGCGCTTATAATCGGCAGCAATTTGCAGACAGACTGGGCATTTCAGTGCATACCTTTGATAAAACAATCCGGCGTCTCAAGGAAATCGTCCAATCCGTACAACAGCAGTTGCCTGAGGACCAGGGACATGATTTTAATGAAATGCTGCGCTTTAATTATTATGAATCCGCTGATCCATTACTACTATTCTTGTTTCGGGCCAAATCGCTCAAGGAATCAGAAAGCGTCCGCTTATCTCTTCTGCTGACAGCGCTACAGTCACAGCCTCTGACCACTATGGAATTGCTGGATGCTTGCTGCAACGGGCTACCTTCCGACAGTTCGCTGCCGGATGAGAAAACGATTCGTTCCGATCTGAAATATCTGGTCGAAGTCGGCGTGGTTCGCAAGGAACCCGGCGGCAGACCTTATCGCTATGCTGTCCGCAACGATCTGGTGACAGGACTGACGGACGAGGAATTACTGGACTTATATGATTTTGTAGACATTATGGCCAACACCCAGCTTCCCTCTGTTCAGGGATATCTGTTGCGAGATCATCTAAAAAAAGCCATGCGCCGTCAAGCCGGAGATCGGGATTTGGCTGAACCTTTTTTATATAAATACCACTATTATTCACGCATTCTGGACGAAGCCCATATTCATCCGCTTCTACACGCCATTCGGCAACGTCGCTGTGTAACTTTTTTATATTTTTCGACGTCCAAACGAAGCATGTACGGGTCACAGAACACAAACCCGCTGTTTGAAAAAGAGACGGAGGGCCGTGAACATACCATTCTGCCCCTGCAAGTCATCTATGATCATCAATATGGACGTTGGTATGTTCTTGGTCATGTAGGCGGTAAAGGAATCATGAAGTTTCGTATGGAAGGCATGACTCAATTGGTGGAGGGCAAGCCTGTACCAGAGCAGTTTCATGCCGACCTGCTAGCGGTGTTGGAAGAAAAAATGCGGTACAGCTGGCTTGTTGATACCGGTCGTCCTGTGAAGGTACGGGTACGTTTTTTTAATCCTGAGGGCGCGAAGCGCAACTTTATTCGGGAACGTGTACTGTCACAGGGACAATGGGGTACGATCGCGGAGGAAGAAAGTGAATCCTTTATCTATGAAATCACAGTGAATGGGATCACCGAGATTAAACCGTGGATTCGCAGCTTCGGATCAAGCTGTGAGGTATTGGAGCCTCAGCGGCTGCGCAAGGAATTCAGACAGGAATGGAAGGAGCTGCAAGCCTATTATGAGCCTGTTCGAGAAAATATTTAACTACCAGATCGTCTCTCGGCTGGATGAATCGGGCGCTTTTGCTACCACATCGCAGGAAAGAGTCTGGCTCCAATCTATGCTGACAGACTCGGCAGCAATAGAGGCTTTCACCCCGTCTACGCTTGATAAGCTTCGGCAGATGCTCGCAGACGACGAGCCTCTGGAGGCCGATGGCAGTTTGCGGGAAAAAGCAGGTATTCCTGCTGCCTCGGTCTATCATCCACTCCTGCGCGAATTGCGTCCCATTCTGCGATCCCGTTCTGGCATCTGTATGACCTACAAACTGCGCAACGGACACATGCATGAGCGAATGTCCGGTTTTCCATATAAGCTGGAGTTCTCCATGGTCAAAAAAGAATGGAGCCTGCTGTGGTATAACCGCAGACACCGCGCGCTCATGTCTACCAAGCTGTCTAATATCGTGAACATCACGGAAGATGAGCTTCTACCCGAAGAGGCCGAAAAATTCACCCAACGTATTCTCGGTATACTGGAGTCGCGCAAAGAGCAGGGCATCATCGAAATTATTCCTATATACAACGGTGAAATGTCTCGTATTTTATATGCTTTTTCCTGCTTTGAAAAAGAGGTCGAATATGTTCAGGAAGCAGATACCTATCGTATTACGCTCACTTTCCAGGCAGACGAATGTGAATATGTTTTATCCAAAATCCGTTTCCTTGGCAAACGTGTCAAGGTCGTCCAAGGCTCCCGGCTGATCTCACGAATGAAGGAAACAACGGCCAAGGCCCTTGCACGCTACGAAGAGGAATAGCTACTCAGGCAATATGAGATGCATCCATGTAAATAGGCCCTCCCTCCGTCTGTTAATGAGACGAAGGGAGGGCCTATTAAACTACGGTTCGTATAAACGAAGTCATACACTTACATCCACATACGCCTGCTGTAACAAACGGGTCCGCAGTACGAGTTTATGGCAAGGCTTGTCCGCGCGCACTGACGTACAATTCGTACCATTCCTCACGGGTCATCAGCTCGCTCTGGCGTTCCGCATCCTGACATGCCTTGATTCGTTCAGGATTGGTGCTGCCAATGACAGGCTGAATCCGTGCCGGATGTTTCATAAGCCAGCCAAGGACGATCGCTTCACGTGTCGTTTCCTTTTCAGAAGCCAGCTTCTGCACCAGCTCTGCCGTCTTAACGACATGCTCAGGCTCCCCTTTCAAAGAACCTCCGCTAAAACGTCCCTGCGCCAGCGGGCCCCAGGCTTGGAGCTGAATATCCTCGGTTTGGCAATATTCCAGCAAACCTTCGCCAAAATGTACATTCGTCCCCGCCTGCTGGTTCACATGTACTGTCTGATCTACAAAATGCAGATGCGCCAGGCTCATTTCCAGCTGATTAGCGATCAGCGGCTCCGTTAGGCTCCGCTCCAGAAAACGAATTTGGCTTACATTCATATTGGAAACGCCAAAATGCCGTACTTTGCCAGACGTCTTAAGCTCGCTGAACGCCTTCTCTACTTCTTCCGGCTCTACCAGCGGATCGGGGCGATGCAGCAGCAGGATGTCCAAATATTCCGTACCCAGACGCTTCAGAATACCATCCACGGACTCCATAATATGTGCATATGAGAAATCAAAACGGCCCGGGAGCGTACCATCCGGCAGAAAAATGCCGCATTTGGACTGAATTACGATTTGTTCACGCAAGCCCGGCTGTCCCTTTAAAACCCGACCGAAAATTTCTTCCGCTTTCCCCATACGATAGATATCCGCATGATCGAACATCGTAATCCCAATGGATTGTGCAGCTTCTACAGCTCTTTCCGCTTCAACGACATGCTCCTGCGTAAACGGTGCATGGCTCCATTCTCCACCAAAAGGCATACAACCGAGCGCCAGCCGACTATCGGAGATTCCACGTTTCTGTAAAGGCATAATCTTCATGCTGCTCCTCCTTCAACCCTCAAAATATTCCCTGCTTTATCCACATATGAATAGTTCGTGAAACCGCTATCACACACCTATTTTACCACTTACTTACGGTCGTGTATCACTTTGGTCCCAATCCACATCTTTTTATCCGAATATCCCCATGCTCAGATAACGCTCTCCGGTATCCGGGGCAATGCAAAGTACCCGTTTGCCTGCTCCCAAACGCCGAGCTTCCTGAATCGCCGTCCATATCGTAGCTCCGCTAGAGGGGCCAACCAGAATCCCTTCCTGGGCAGCAATCGCCCGTGTCATTGCAATCGCATCCTCATCGGAAACCTGCACGATTTCGTCATACACTTCCGTATTCAGCACGGTGGGAACAAAGCCTGGACTGGTGCCAACCAGCTTATGTGGACCGGGTTTTCCTCCAGATAGCACTGGCGAGCCCTTAGGCTCAACTACAACAATCCGCAGATCCGGCAAATGCTGACGCAGCACTTCACCTGTTCCCGTAATGGTACCGCCCGTTCCCGAAGAAGCGACGAACACATCCAGCTTCCCTTCTGTCTGTTCCAAAATCTCAAGTGCCGTCGTCGTACGGTGGATATCCGGATTTGCCTCATTTTCAAATTGATGCGGGATAAAACTCCCTTCAATTTCAGCCCCCAGTTCGAGTGCCTTGCGAATCGCTCCTGGCATCCGTTCTTCCGCTGGTGTCAGTACGACCTCAGCCCCGTAGGCTTTCAAAATATTGATCCGTTCCTTCGTCATATTCGAAGGCATCACCAAAATTGCACGGTAACCTCGGGCTGCCGCATTCATCGCAAGACCAATTCCCGTGTTGCCACTCGTCGGCTCAATAATGGTGCCTCCCGGCTTTAGATGTCCTGCCTTTTCCGCCTCGGCAATCAGATTGCCCGCCGCCCGATCTTTAACACTGCCGCTTGGATTAAAATACTCCAGCTTCACATACACTTCCGCATCCTGCGGCCGTGTGAGCCGTTGGAGTCTTACACAAGGTGTATCTCCTATTAAATCTGTAATACTATGTACCACTTTAGGTGCCATCGTTATATCCTCCTTGGATCGTTCCTTACAGCGTCATTTTACGATCTTAATATCATACTACCAAAATAACATACTTGCCTCCTTCCTACCTGTCGCTTTTGTAAATTACATAAAACTTATCAACTTAGTATGTAAAATTCTTGCAAAATGGGTCGCCAGATATCGCCTGTAATGATATACTCGCATTACTATTTTTTCAGGAGGATACAAGACACTTATGAGTAATCAAGAAAATATGACAGCAAATCGCTTCCCCCCCTCCTTGCTATGGTTAACCCTTGGTGCCTTCGCCATCGGCATGACCGAATTCGTCATTATGGGACTTCTGCCCAATGTAGCCCATGATCTTCATGTTACGATTCCGCAAGCCGGGCAGTTAATCACCAGTTACGCGCTTGGTGTGGCCATTGGCGCACCTGTACTTACTGTATTAACCCATAAGGTTCCGCAGAAAAAGCTGCTATGCCTACTAATGACTATATTCATTTTAGGCAATCTTTTTTCCGTCATTGCTCCCAATTACGAACTTCTGATTGCCGCTCGTATGGCTACTGCATTATCGCACGGAACCTTTTTGGGAGCCGGTTCCCTGATCGCTGCCAGACTGGTTCGTCCTGACAAGCGCGCGGGTGCCATTTCTATGGTGCTGACCGGTTTGACCGTGGCGAACATTATTGGCGTGCCCTTTGGTACCTTTATCGGACAACAGCTCGGCTGGCGTGCTTCCTTTGGAGCCATTGTGGTCATCGGCTTGATTTCTCTCTTTGGTATCATTCGCTACATTCCGGTGATTCATCAGGACAAGCCTTCCAGTCTCAAACAAGAAGTCAAAAGCCTGTTTAATCCAAAAGTGCTACTGATGCTGCTCACAGGTGCAGTCGGTTGTGGTAGCCTGTTCACTGTCTTTACGTACATTACGCCTTTGCTTACGGATATTAGTGGCTTTGCCGAGCATAGCATTACCTGGATTCTCGTCCTGTTTGGCCTAGGGGTAACGATCGGCAACATCGTTGGCGGCAAGCTCGCAGATTGGAAACTACTTCCATCCCTGATCGCAAACTATGCTGTGCTGGCTATTATTTTGGCCATTCTGACATTTACGCTTCAAAGCAAGGTATTGGCCGTCATCACGGTCTTTATCTGGGGCATTGCTGCGTTCGGCATCATGCCGGGTATTCAGGTTCGCATCATGAATCTGGCCTATGAGGCTCCTTTACTTGCCTCTACCTCCAGCCATTCCGCATTAAATCTGGGCAACGCAGGCGGTGCTTTTATCGGGGGAGTTGTTATTAATCAAATGGGGCTAGCCGCTATTCCATGGGTTGCATCGCTAATCACTGTCGGCGGTCTGCTACTCATGATAGTTAGCTACATTGAGGATCGCAAGACGGCTCATACTGAAGCGATAGCTGAGATACAGTCATAGAATCGTTCAGTTTGTTGGACAGTGTCAGCTATTAACCGGAGAGCAATGAATGGCGGCAAATCTCTAAAAACAGCAGGTTGGAAGTAAACGAATGGTTCATTTTTCATAGATTGAGAGATATTGTCCACTCTCTTCTTCTAAATTCCTCATAGTATGACATTGTAATACAAATTTATGAGGAAAGAAGTGTGTATGATGAGCCTTTTTTTTACAAACAACACGAGTAATACCATCTATGCCGCCTATGCTTATCCTAGTTCCGACTGTCATCCCACCAATTATTCTAAAATGGGCTGGTATCGGATAGAACCTGGTGATACGAGAGAAGTATGGAGCGGTTCTGTCGGGGGAACCACATTCTATTATTATGCTGAAGATCACTCCAATTCGTGGCGTGGTACGTACCGCACACGGCTTCCGAGAAGCACTAGCAGTGATTTTCATTGGTGTTGGAACTATAGCAGCGGATCATCCAGACGAGTGGGGATGCGTAGACTTTCCATTGACTCATCTGTAGACAGTTACACTGTCGAGTTCGGCAGAACCAGCCAACTGTCAACAAAGACAACTCATAAAGCATTACCTTCTAAATCGGAGGACTCCGGCATTCGCAGAATTCCGAGAAGACCGGCTCGCTTTAAAAAAGGAACCCCGGTTCCAGTAAAGTCCAAACGATAAGTCAAAGAACCGTAACCCGCATGATGGATATTTTGAAAATAAGTGACCACCTTGCGGGTTATTTTTATTTCACTCTGGACATTCAGACGCTTGTTGCAGCCACAGTATTTTGCCTCGCCGTTCAGCTTAACCAATGATCAAAAAAGTCCCGATATCCCTGCTTCATCACCTCACTTGAAAACTGTTCCATAGCGTATGCCTGATTTTCTGTAGAAACCCGACGCGGTGAGGCGGCAGCCATATTGACCAGCTCGAACCAGTTTTTCTCATTCCCTGAAAAAGAATGCGTAGAGCTGATATGTCCATAGCAAGGATGCTCTGGCTTCACGACGATTTTACCCATAGCCAGCGCTTCGGTCAGTGGCATCGCGAACGTATCGAATTTGGAGCAGCTCCAATACACCTTTGCCGTGTTCATCAGTGCAAACACCTCATCTTGCGTCAACGCAAATTGAAGTTTAACATTGTCCGGGATATCGTACTTCTTCATACTTTCCTTGTAGCGTTCACCGCCAAATACCATATAGACATCCTTGTCAGGATTATGCCTCGCATACTCCAGCACCAAATCCGGACGTCGGTTCTCCTCATCTCTACCAATCCACATCACCCGGTTCTCTACCACTTGCGAGGGATCAAAATGCTTTTCCACCAGCCGCTCATTAAATCCGATCGGGATGACTGTCACGTCGGTTACGCCAAACTTCGAAGCCATCTCCTGCTTGAGAAAGGCAGTCTGTACGATAGCCTTGTCCACGATCTGATAAAAAGGCTTCATCATCTCGTAGCCTGTAAGTGCCGGATCAGGAAAACTATGCGGAAAAAGCACGCTGTTTTTAAAAAACATGTTCAAATAGGTAAAGCCAGATACCGTATAAATAACGTGCTCAATCTGCTGCTCATGGAGTTGGTCCAGAACGACGTCATAGTTGACCAAGTCGCCCTTTTCGTGCTCATAACCAGGAAGCCAGTCATGGCTGCTCACATGGCGCTCTGGTGATACAAATACGATGTCCACCCCCAATTCCAACCCGATCTGCTTCAGACGTTCTGCAAAAATACGAGGACCCTGTGCTTCTGCAAATTGTATTTTTCTCATGACCAAACCGACTTTTTTCATGGATTTATTTCCCACCTTCTTTTACTAACTAAATACAGTCTATGTCTTAAGCTACTATCTACATTGTTGGGCTTGTCCCCAATCCATCATCGCTGCACATTGGTTCAAACAGGCTAACGTTTCATCCAACTGGGACTCTAATTGCTCTTTTGACCATTTATCGCCGTTTCTATGCAGGTTCGTTCCAATCCTTTGCAAATCACTTGTGATTAACAACAGCATCCAGAGCGAAAATACCACCGCAAACATGCCATATTCCAGCATAAATGCCGTTCGATCCACTCTTATCCCCAACAGCTCCAGCTGCTCCACGTATGTGTCCAGTATACGAATACGCAATTCGGACGTCATCCGTCGGGGAAACAACGGATGGGACATGTCGATCAGGTGATATACATCCCACAGCGGTGTGTTCAGATGAGCATGCTCCCAATCCAGTACCATAAGCCGTTCCCCGCTCAGCGCATAGTTCCCCGGATGAAGATCACCATGAGACAGTACTAGCTGCTGTGAAAAAGATAAATGCTCCAGCTGTACATACATACGCTGCATCTGTTGCTTAGATAATCCCAGTGAGCTGCAAAGCTTTAACACATCCGGCTTGCGCGTGTATAGCTCGGAAACCATCTCCTGAATGAGTGGCTTCGGTCCCCGCAGCGGCATTCCAGCAAAACGATCCGTCGGCAAAGCATGCCACCATGCAACAAGTCCAATAGCCCGTAACAGGGTTTCGTCTGCGTGTAGATGATGTAACGGACCAAGGTCCTCAAAAACCATCCATTCTCCTCCGCCATCCGCGTCTGCGTCAGACCAGGCTAGCAATCGGGGATAGATTGGTGATAACGCAGGAAGTACATGCTCGTACACCCATCTCTCCCGCCCCTCCTGATCATCGTTGGTTAGAGGTTTGAATATATAACTTTCAGAGGAAGACACGTAAAAACGTTCCACATGCCGACCATTCGTACCTGTATATAAAATTTCACGATTCCGCGCCAGCGTATCATTCAAAGTGCCGTCAACATTCACATATTGATGAAAAGGATTCATAGCTACCCAACTTTTTTGTATAAAATGTAATAGCACGATCATATCACAGTCCTCGTTCCGAACGAAGTCCAGATCATCTTGGGGAAACTCGCCGTACCAAAAAAGGGGCTTGTCCAATCAGATCACAAGACCTGTTGGACAGCCCCTTATCATATCTCTACTCCTATCTTACTCCGATTAATATTGAGTATTGCCGGACTCGCTCGTATTACTGGATTTAAAGCCTTTGAACAATTGTTTCACATTGTGATAACGAGTGTTCGTAATTTTAGCTTTGCTGTTAGGACCGTCCGATCTCAGAATTGAATCCTTAACGTTGGAAATATCCGAGTTATCCAAAGTCATATTCACTCTGAATGTAGAGCCCCCAAGTTGGCGAACCAACTTTCCGATATCATCGGCTCTAAAGTTTTTTATGTTAATCGTGCCTTCGGCATTAATTTGGAATACTTTATCGTACGCATGGAACGCTCCACCGCCCGTAATGTTTACCGTGCCTGGCTCTTTAAGCGTCAAGGCATCTTCACCTACATCCTCCCACGTTACGTTGGAAATAGTTCCGTTGCCATACACATGTACACCATCCGCAGCAGGGGCAGCGATGATCACATTTTTCAAAGTTGCATTATTTTCAAGCTTGAAAATAGGCTTTTGAGCCTCTTTCTGGCTTCCGTCTCCCAAGGTATCGGGATCAGCCACTACAGTCTTGCCTTTACCATCGTATACTTCTCCAGCTTTAACAAGTATGGTCTTATGAACGACTTCTGGAGCTGCATGTGCAGAATAATTGCCGACAAATAAAGCGACCAACATTCCTGATAAAGCGATACTGATTCCCTTTTTCAATACTTTAGCTGTGTTTGTTTTCATTTCAATTCATCCCTCTCGTAGATATTTTTTTTATTCTTGTCAATTCTTCGTTGACTAGAGCGCGTAGACCGTATCACCACCTTCGTACAATGAACCCATTGACCGATACACGTCTAAAAGGCGTTATTTAACTATTTGCATATGTATACTTGGTTTTTGGTTCAAAGCAATTTTGTCTCCCAATTAATATAAAGCACAAATTGTAAATAGAGCGATTACATTTACAATTTGCATAACTCTATTATAATCATACTTCCAGTAATTTCAATATATTTTCCGCCAAAATATGTCCTTTTTTTCAATTAAGTACACAATATTGCCTCTTTTATACTTGTACAAGTTTATTTTTTGACAATTTACGCATCAAATTACTGAGTATCTAGTCTCTAATGCGTGCTCTATGTCACTACAATGGTAATCAGAACCTTATTTCGTTCTATACCTCATTTTTGATGTAGTCTATACTATTGAATGACACGTTTGATGAACGTATAATGTATTTAGTGCTTTGAAGCGTCACATCTCAACATTACTGGTGAGAAAAGAGTGGTTATCGTGCAAAACAATAGTGAGATTCCATTAAAAGAACAAAATATTGTGCTCATCGGCTTTATGGGTGTAGGCAAAACAACGATCGGTTCCCATCTAGCGCGCAAGCTGTATCGCGATTTCGTGGATATTGACCAGGAGATTGAACGAGAATACAACATGCCAACAACAGAGATTTTCAAAACTTATGGAGAGAAGCGTTTCCGTGAGATTGAAAAAGAGCATATTTTGAAGCTATGCAGCAACACACGCCTCAAAATCATTTCCGTTGGCGGTGGTGCATTTTTACAGGAAGAGGTGAAGCAAGCTTGTTTGGCTTCATCGATTGTTTTCTTCTTGGATTTAAATTGGGATTCCTGGAAAGATCGGCTCAAGATGCTGATTGACACCCGTCCCAATCTACAAAACAAGACTTTAGGGGAAATTGAGGATCTCTTCCGTTCCAGACAGGACATTTACGCGGTGAATCACTCCAAGATCGATACGGATCAGTTGGATGCGGAAGAAGTCGCAGACTATATTATTCAAACGCTGAATCTAGGTTGGGAGTTGTATGAACCTACTCGGGGATTGAATTAAGAGTTACACAAAAAGGAGGGCTCGCATGCTTACCGCATGGGGGCCTTCCTTTTTGGTTCACTGCGGATATATTACTGACTAGCGAGTAATGCCTATCCATCTTTTAAGAATGGTTATGCAGCACCGTCAATATCTCTCTCAGTTCAGTGACAGGAATCTGCCCCGGTGCGGAAGCTTTCTTAGCAGCACCAAAGGTCAGAGCCGAACCAAACAGTTCTCCGGTCAGGCGGCTCACGACACCTTTCCCTGCCATCGACATCGTAATAATCGGCCGATCTGCATGCTCTTCTGCCATGGTACGCGTGGCATCCAGCAAAGTGAGCACATCGGCTGTATTGGTTGGCATCACTGCTATCTTAGGCAGATCGCCTCCCAATTCCTGCGCCTTACGTAACCGGGACACAATCTCCTCCTTCGACGGCGTCTTATGAAAATCATGATTAGATATAATCACATATACGTTATGCTTATGTGCTGCTTCTACCAGCGTCTTCACATCAGCTTCCTCATTAAAAAGCTCTACATCAATAAGTTCGACTTGCCCCGTTTCGGCTACTGTACGGTTCAATTCCACATAACTCGCTGCACTGATTTCCTTTTCTCCGCCTTCCCGAGCGCTACGGAACGTAAATACGAGCGGAACATTTGCTAAAATAGACCGAATTTCATGTAAGGCAGCTTTAACCTTTTCCAGATCCTCCACATGCTCGAAAAAATCGACTCTCCACTCCACGATATCCAGGTCGAGCGTACGTAAATAAGTGGCCTCTTCCTTCAACTGCTCCAACGTTTCTCCCACCATGGGCACACAAATTTTTGGCGCTCCTTCACCGATCAGAACATCTTTCACCTTTACGATTTTAGCCATCTCTATCTCACTCCCAAATTACAGTTTCAAGTCGAACATGTACAATAATTCATAGTATAACGCATTCTGAATAAGCATGCAGATGATTAGGTCCAGTCGTCATTTATTTGGTATCAAGTACGATTTTAGGGGACAATTTGCGACTTGCTGGAAAAACTAAACTGTACCGAAAATTAACAAACACCGCCAGTACGATCCCTAGCACATTCACAATAATAGCTAGCATAAAAACACTCGATATCTGAGAATGTTTCAAAAGAAAGCCTGTAAACACAGGAATGACCGTGTATGACAGCGAGGTTGCTGTATACACAAACCCGGTAATCTGTCCTTTTCGTTGACTAAAAAATTCACTCATTACGGTTAATGTCAGCTGAAGTACACCTGATATTGAAAACCCAATGACACTCGCACAAATAATGGCCGCAGCCCCTGACTTGAATAGGAGAAGCGCTCCAAAAGCCAACAGGGAAATACATGGATAAATAAGAATAATGTGAACAGGTTTAACCCATTTTCTTAACACAATTACCAATACAAACACGGAAATCAGTGAACCGACATTGTAATAAACTAATAATCTGAGAGACTCTGATTGGGTCATACCGATAAACTGTTGTCCAAAAGTAGGCAGCCATAACTGCACAATATAAAGCAAAGTCGGTCCGGTAAATCCGAGCAAGATAAGGCATACCCCTTCCTGCCAAAACCGCGGCTTACTCCGATCATTTGCCTCCAATTTTCCCGTTTGCTCAACGCTTGATACAGAAGTATCACCAACTGGCTCCTTGGGTGACTGAACCCGCATGTCTGGAAACTTCATTTTGAACAAGTAGATTGCATTCAAAGTAAATATGAGGGCTGGTAAAAAGAAAGAGAACCCGTAGAAAATGTCGTGATTCATAAAAAAGATAATCATTAACGGTAAAAATGCCGCCCCGATGGATATAAAGCCTCTCACCAACACTGTAGCCGAACCAGAGGATTGGGGGAAAGCTTCGATCAGCGCTGGATAAGTACCTGAATCAAGAAAAGAATTCGCTACACCTGCCAGCACTGCCAGTACGATCGCCATCTCAAAGCTGGGACTCAGCGGTATACCGACCAAGAATACAGCCATTAGTAGCCCTGCTACCACAATAAACGGCTTACGACCATAACGGTCGGAGAGCACCCCGGATATGTACAGGGTAAACAGCCTGCCAAATCCCATCGCAGAAACCAAGAGACTGATGCCCGCCTGATCTGTATGCAAATGCTCTGTTAAAAAGGACATGTGGGACGCCAGCATAATATTAAACATGCCGAACAAAAGATAGTTTACATAAAGGCCTGTCGCCACTGGAAAAGAAGAACGTTTCATCATGAATTCACCTGCTTTTGTAAGTAAGTCTTGTAGTATTAAAAATGTGAATCATTTCACATTACCTGTGTCGATGATGAAGTATAGAACACATTTTAAGATTTATCAAGTTTAAATATTGCGGGACCCCAACCTAGACGCGCTGATGCGTTTTCAGATAAAACTCCTTGCCGTAGCTTAGTGCAAAGTTCCGAAAGTCCACTACTGCCGGGGATAAATATCTATTTTTGATGCTGGCCAGGTAGATAAAACGCTCGTATTCTGGATTTACAATAGGCAATGTTTTGACGTTAAAATAATCTAACGATGAAATTCGAGGCATAACCCCAATTCCGTAATTGACAGACACCAGCCCTGCCATTGCTGTATCCTCTTCAATCTCGCAAATAATCTGTGGCGTGACGCCCGCTTTGACAAACAAATTCTCAATAATGGGCCGAACCCCACTCTTTTTGTTGAAGAGGATCACCGGATAATCCGCTGTATCCTTGAGATCAATTTGGTCTAGAGTCGCCAGTGGATGATCAGGCGAAACAATGACAACCAGTTCCTGCTGAGCCAACGGAATAAACTCCACATCCGGTTCATTTTCCATGTGAGAGCAGAACGCCACATCATAATGTTCCTGCTTCAGCCCCTTGATAATATCGTTCGTATTCCCTTGGTGAAACGAAAAGGAGATATCTTTACGGGCATCTAGAGCTGAAAAGGCCTGAATGATCGCTGGAATGAAGTGTGAGCCTAACGTGTAAATGAAAGCCAAATCTATATTTCCATGGCTTGGACTCACTAGCTCCCGTAAATTGTGTTCTCCCTTTTCTAATTCATCCATCGCGTGCTCCACATACTTCAGGAAAAATCGTCCGTATTTGTTTAACCGAATATTTCTCCCCTGCTTCTCAAACAGATGAACTCCCAAATCTTTTTCTAATTCTGAAATCGCATGACTTAAACTGGGCTGAGTAATACATAGTCGCATAGCTGCCTGGGTAAAATGCTCCATCTCTGCAAGTACACGAAAATATTGTAAGTGCTTCAGGTTCATAATTATGTAATCTCCTTCTTTAATTCATATTTTAAATTATAGACCCAAACTATGAAAAACGATAGAAATATGCATTGGATTTATAATAACACTCCTTATATAATAATGACATAGAAAGAATGTGAATAATTTCACTTATCTGTAGGCGTAATGCAATACCGCTGGACGATGCCTACCTAGGCCATTGATCTAAAATTTAAGTTGGGAGTTACACTTATGAAAAATCCTTATATCAGAATGGCAGCAGGGCTTTACATCAACTATTTTCTTTTGGGTATGATCAATGTTATTCTCTCGTCGAATATGAGCTTCCTGACCGTCCAATTGAACACGGATAAAGCAGCCATCGGCTATCTGGTGTCCGCGATTGGGATCGGTAAGCTGCTCGCTCTCGGGGTAGCCGGAAAAATGTCAGACAAATACGGAAGAAAACCACTCATTGTTATTGCATCATTTGCTTATTTAATCTTTCTGATTGGCATTCCGCTTGCACCTAACTATTCGCTGGCATTCGTGTTTGCCATTATCGCAGGGCTTTGCAACTCTATGATGGATTCAGGAACGTATCCTGCATTAATTGAAGGCTTTGGAAAAAAAGCAGGATCTGCAACTGTACTGGTCAAAGCATCCATCTCTATCGGTGCTATTGTGATTCCGTTCATGATTGCATTCTTTATTAATCACGATATGTTCTATGGATATTCCTTCTTTATTCCAGCAGGGATTTATCTGCTGAACGGTATCTTCTTGTCGATGACTGCTTTCCCCAACCACAAAGCAGAGGAACAAAAGGCTCCAACTGAGGCTGCCCAATCCGCTGATACTTTCCGCAGCGAGCCTAAGTTTTGGCAAGAAGGTTTATCTCTGATTATTATCGGTTTTACTTCTACTGTATTGTTCATGATCGTGCAGCTATGGCTTCCTACCTTTGGACAAGAGGCCCTGGGCATGGACAAAGCCAGTGCCATTAAACTGCTGAGCTACTATAGTATAGGTTCATTGGTTTCCGTTATTTTGTTAGCAGTGGTACTTGGTAAATTCATTAAACCGATTACTGTCATGATTGTATATCCGCTTATTGCCCTACTTTCTTTGCTAGCTTTAATTACATGGCACAATCCTGTCGCTACTTTGATCAGTTCATTCCTGATCGGCTTGTCTACCGCAGGCATATTCCAAATTGCCCTCACGGTTATGACGGAATTTTTCCGCAAGAACAAAGGCACTACGACTTCTCTCGTGAACATAGCAGCCAGTCTTTCGTTCATTCTGATGCCTTTGGCTACCGGGGGCATGTCCAAAAGTTTGGGAATTACCTCAGTATTCATTCTGGATATTGCGATTGCTGTAGTCAGTATTTTGCTGGCCGTGTTTGTTGCTTATCGATATAAAAAAGTATTTCATTAAACTACACAGATTACTTGGAGGCTTATATCATGAAAAATGCTGGACGTATTGACGGAAGAACACAACTAATCGGACTGCTTGCTACACCAATCGGACACTCTTTGTCCCCGGCTATGCATAATCTTGCGTTTGAAAAGCTGGGTCTAAATAACGTGTATATGGCCTTTGAAGTAGGAAATGAACAACTTGAAGAAGTGGTACGGGGGATGCGCGCTCTGAACATACGCGGTTATAACGTGTCTATGCCTAATAAAACAGCTATTCTACAGTATCTTGACGAGCTGGACGACAGCGCTAAATTTACAGGTGCCGTCAACACCGTCGTGAACACAGATGGTAAACTGAAAGGCTACAGTACAGATGGATCTGGTTATGTTCGTAACTTGCGTGAACACGGCATTGACCTGAAAGGTAAGAAAATGACACTTGTCGGCTCTGGCGGCGCAGCTACACCGATTGCTATTGAAGCGGCTCAAGCAGGTCTGGCTGAAATTTCAATCTTTGCCCGTAACGATCAGTTCTTTGCTCGTGCAGAAGAGAATGTCCGTATTATTAATGAAGATATGAAACACACCCAAGTTAAGACGAATATCTATCCATTGGAAAATCAAGAACAGCTACGTGAAGAGATCCGCACAAGTCATATTCTCGCTAACGGTACAGGGGTTGGTATGAAACCGTTAGAAGGCAAAAGTGTGATTGAAGATGTGTCCATGCTTCGTTCCGATCTGATCGTAACCGATGTAGTGTACAGCCCAGCTAAATCCAAGCTGATGGAACAAGCCGAATCCGTAGGTGCAACTGCCATTAACGGTCTGGGCATGATGCTGTGGCAGGGTGCATTGGCCTTCGAACTGTGGACAGGCCAAGAAATGCCAGTCGCTTATATTAAAGAACAGCTTTTTGCTGACAAGCTGTAAACATAAAGCTACTAACAAACGCATCAAGCAATGAATTCCTTCTATTATATACTCATTTATGTACTCAAAAGACTATGCTTGGCAAATGAACACTTCTGCCATGCATAGTCTTTTTATTAATCCTTATAAGGGTCAAATTCATTAGCCCCAGCCATGCATACCCCAATAGGCTTCAGTTCATGCATAACTTCCACGGTCTCGGAATGAGCATCCAGTACCTCGCGCAGTTTACGGTAGACGAACGGGCTTTCATCTGTACCGGCTCCGCGCAGCTCGACACTATAGTTCCGAACGGCCTCCTTCATCTGTACGTCCGTGATTTGCCCACCACTCCGTGTGCGGGTTTTCCAATTCATTTTACCAGCTGCCTGGGTACGACTCATAATACGACCTGCCCCATGAACTGTACTATAGTAGGAATCCCGATTTTCTACCGAATCTTTTCCGCGTACAATCACCGAAATATCGCCCATGCTTCCTCCAATAAAGCCCATCTGGCCAGGTGCCGAGGGAGTAGCGCCTTTACGGACCACAATGGTGTCACGCCCATCATGCTGTTCTTTCCATGCGTAATTATGGTGGTTATGCACAGTAAAGTCCGCTTCGGTCCCCATAATACCAAGCACTTGTTCTATCACATAGTCACGTCCCGCATACGCATAGCGTCCGGCAAGGCGCATCGCACGGTAGTACATATCCCCCAACTCACTGTTCATATCCAGCAGCACAGGCGGCTGATCCATATGTTCTCCCGGCGCCTTTCCGAGAAACTCTCGCCCAGCGGCCAAGTTTAGAAACCCACTTGCTGTTTTGTGTCCAAAGCCCCGACTGCCGAAATGATTGGCAATCCAGACCTGTTCTGTCGCTTCCTCGACGAATACATCAACAAAATGATTACCACTCCCTACTGTACCCAGCTGTTTTCTCGCCAAGGACTTCAGTTTGTCATGTTCTTGTTTCCCAATCGCCGCATATACTGCCCAATCCGGGTCATCGAACAGCTCATGGTCTATCTGAATTGCATTCACACGACCTACGCCAAACGAAATATGACGTGCAACCTCATCCATCACGGCTGAAATACGCGGCATAATATCTGCTGCAAACAGCTTGGTTCTTACCGCCTTATTTCCGCAACCGATATCATACCCGACACCTGAAGGCGAAATTTGTCCGTCATACACCATCACACCGCCAATCGGCTGACTGTAGCCTTTATGATGATCTGCCATCAGCAGCGCTTGAATTACATTACCGTTTTCGGCACATGTACGAGCTTGAGATAATGCCCCTGGATCAGGTGATCCCCATACTCGTACTCCATTGATTTCTTGATAAGCCATCGTCGTTTCATCCTCCTGTAAGTCACTCCATGTTTAAACTTGTAAAGTCGTTAATTGCATTATGTACGTTTTACCAGCTTCCGAACAGGGCGTAAGTATTACAAGTACAATAGTAGATATCCCCTAAGAAAATAAAAAAGGATCCCCATGCAGCCAACCAGACTGTAGGATATCCTTTTATGATCATTTAGAAACTATTAAATCAATTATACTAATCTTTTTTGATGATTCCGAATTGATCCACAATAAAAGGTTTGGCATCATTTTTGTTTTGATCAATTTCATACGTTACGGCTGTAAGTTTATTTCCGTCTATGGTGATGCCAACAAAATTCTGTACCTGTCCTCGTGTAGGTCTACGATTGTCACTCGGATCTGGGCCATATACTGCCGCATGATTCTCTTCAGCTAGTTCAAAGAGATTATAGTACTTATCTCCAAGTTTTTCACTTGGGTTTTTGTAGTAGACTTTGGGGCCAGCGGTTGCTGGGATGACATAGATACTTCCATCTGGATTCACACTATATTCAATCGTCTTATCATTTAATGTATCTTTTAATTTTGTTGGCGTTGTTGCTTTACCCTCTTGGTTGATTGGTTTCGTACGAGCGTAAATATGATCGTGCCCTTGCACGACAAAGTCGATATCAAGTTCGGCCATTAGTGGAGCGATTTGGTTACGAACTCCATTCTTATCCATGATGTCAGAATCTGTTGCATGATTAGAGGTAGTGTAAGGACCTTTATGAATGTTAACAATGATCCACTTTGCACCTGCCCTTTTGGCTACCGCAGCATCTTTCTTTAACCATTCGACTTGAGCTTCAGAAAAATTGGCATATTTCTCTGAGTCCTCATTGGAGTTCAGTACGATAAAGTGAGCATTGCTGTAATCATAAGAGTAGTACGCTCCTGTTTTAGTAGCGGAACCAGAAGGTTCGTTAATATTAAAGTGATCATAAAAAGCGTAGTTCTCATCCTCGTGATTACCTGCTGAAGGAACAATGGTTGTATTCAAAAGGCTTTTTTGTGAATGCCCCAGCAGCCAGTTCCACTGCTCTTCTTTGGTACCCGTATCTACGATATCTCCGTTGTGGACTACAAACTGAGCATTACCTACAGTTTGAAGTGCTTTTTCGAGCGTCTGTGAAGACAATATGGCTTCATCTTCGCTTTTTGCTTGTGTATCAGCTAGATCAATGAAGGTAAATTCACCGCTCTTAGGAGCCGTTTGAAACGTACCTGTTTCGCTCCATATCCCGCGCGCTGCATCACCCACACGATAATAATAAGCTGTGTCCGCTTGAAGACCTGTAGCTACAGCTTTATGGACAAGCTCTTCTGCAGAATTGGTCGATGGAGAGGAAGTGCCTTCAAATGTAAGAGCACTCGTAAAATCAGCTTCAGAAGCCGTTTTCTTGATTACTTGAACAGTGCTCTTCGTGAAAAGTTTTGAAGTATACCAAGTAAATCCTTTGGAGACTTTTGTGTCTCCATAAAATGTAGCTGTAACTTTACTAATCCCTTGATCTGTGTTCCCTGGTGACTCAGCATGGACAGGTAAGGCTGACATGCCAGTAATCAAACCTAGTGCAAGAGCAACAGACATAGATGTTGCTGACCACTTTTGAAACTTCTTAAACATGTGTACACTCCTCTTTGCAGTTAATATGTAAAAGTTATAACTATAATCATAACAATCAAATGTTAATACGTTGTTTTTGGAAATATAGTACTTTGTAAAAATGAGGTTATGAGTGACCTAGCGATTGAGGAGCAATGATAGCAGCTTATAAGAAAATGAAAAAGGATATCCATGCAGCCAAACAGACTGTAGGATATCCTCTTCAACTATAACACTCATATTAGACGGCTCTGCTATGCCCTGTGTGGATTTGGCTTACTGTGCCGCTGAATGCGTACGCTTAAAATCTTCCTTCACCGCAACCAGCAGTGTTTCATTCACCAGTAGCTCCAAGCCTGACAAGGCTAACGCCTTGGCCCCAGTCACTAAGGCTTCCTCACCCTTCTCAGAGCCAGCCGCTTCCCTGAATTCCACCGTATGAGCGATGAGATCATCCGGACCGATCTTAATGTAAGCATGTGCAGTCGGGATAACATGACTCACATTTCCCGCATCCGTCGAACCCAGTCCGGCACGAGGGCCACGATCCAGCTGTTCTCCCAGCGCTTCCAGTTCACGACCTACTACCTCATCCAGGGTATCGTTCAGAATGAAATCACGCACTTCATTTTGAAAACGTTCGATTTTCACAGTGGCTCCTGTTGCCAAAGCAGCAGCATCTGCGATATGGCGAACTTTCGTGGAAACCTCCTCTGTGCGCTGCCAAGTACTTGCCCGAATGAAAAAGCGTGCCGACGCATAGTCCGGAATGATATTGGGCGCGTCTCCTCCATGCGTAATGATGCCATGAATACGCACATCGGTCGGCAGTTGCTGACGCAAAGCATTGATACCGCTGAACAACTGCAGCACCGCATCGAGCGCATTGATTCCCTGCTCTGGTGATCCTGCGGCGTGAGCCGCTTTGCCGTAAAAATGAAAATCTAGCGGATCAACTGCCAGACTTGGTGAGGTCAGCCGGGTCACACCAGATGGATGAACCATCAGTGCAGCATCAATCCCTTCGAACAGCCCGTGCTTCACGAAGCTGCCTTTTGCACTGCCATTAGGACCGCCTTCTTCCGCTGGTGTACCGAACACATACACCTCACCTCCCGTTTCGTCGATCACCTGCGCCAAGGCGATGGCTGCTGCCGTGCTTGCGGTTCCGATAATATTGTGGCCACAAGCATGGCCCAGACCGGGCAATGCATCATATTCAGCCAAGTATCCGATTTTCGGACCTGGTCTAGCAGAAGCCTTACGGGCAACAAATCCGGTTTCGTGTCCCGCTACATTCCGAGTTACCTCAAACCCCGCTTGCTCCAAAATGCCCGTCAGTGCCTGGGAAGCCTGAAATTCTTGATTGCCGATTTCGGGATTAGCATGAACAAACCGGCTCGTTTCCGTGTAAAGCTGACGAGAATCCTCAATTTCCTCAATAATCCGCTGTCTATGTGTATCGACCGTGTTCGTTGTACTCATCGCAATCTCTCCTCGTTTCGAAAATAGATTAGTATGCTTCCAACCCTACTTCTGTTCAACATTCTTATTTCTTTTGCGCTTTAACATCTGCTACCAGCTTATCCAATGTGGCCTGTAGCTCTTCGGCAGACTGGTCTACCACGACGTTAGCTCCTTTGGAATCCTGTTTTACCGCCTCGGCTACATCAGCATCATGGTACAAATCCACGATCGTTTTGTAAGTCGCATTATCCTTATCCTCCGCACGGGCAGCAAACACGTTCACATATGGCTTCGCTTCTTCGCTGCTTGCATCATCCTTGTAGATGGCTCCATCCAGCTTGAGCCCGGCATCTGTAGCAACACCGCTGTTCACAGCTGAGGCGGCTACATCAGACAAGACACGCGGCGTCTGCTGGGCGACAACTGGGACAATCTCCAGCTTTTTAGGATTCCCTTCGATTTCATCCGTGGTCGGATACAGGCCCGCATCCTGCTTCAACTTAATCAGCCCTGCAGACTGGAGAAGTTTTAAAGCCCGTCCCTGATTGGAGGGATCATCCGGTATAGCAATTTTGGAGCCGTCAGGAATATCCGATACGTTTTTGAATTTTTCAGAGTACAGTGCCATTGGAGCGATAATCGTTGCACCAATAGGGACGATATTCACATCATTTTCTACATTAAACTGACTGAGAAAGGCCAAATGTTGAAAGGAATTCAAATCTACCTCTTTATTGGCGAGCGCCTTATTGGGTAATGTATAATCCGAGAAACTGATCAGCTCAATTTCAATATTTTTGGCCTCTGCTTTCTTCTTGAGCACATCCCAATACGTGTCCTCAGATCCTGAAACCCCGATTTTAACATGTACTTTTTCATTTGCATTTGAGCCCGAACCGTTAGCTGAGCAAGCAGATAGAACCGCTACACTAAGAATAGCCAATAAACCCAAGCGAAATATTTTTTTCATTTTCATTTCCCCTTTAATCGTTATGTATAATACTCTGTTCCCATTAGCGCCGTAGAAATTTACGAGACAAGTAATTCCCCGCATATTGGGCGACCTGTACAAAAAGGATCAGCAAAACAATCGTGACAATCATGACCGAAGTATCGAATCGTTGATAACCATAGGTCATTGCCAGGTTCCCAAGGCCTCCTCCGCCCACCGTACCAGCCATGGCAGAGAAATCAATCAAGGCCACGGTAATAAACGTCAACCCTAGAATCAAAGGTCCCAGCGCTTCCCGAATCAACACACCCGTGATGATCTGAAATGGAGTCGCTCCCAGTGCCTTGGCAGCTTCTATCATGCCCGGATCTATGGAGACCAGATTATTTTCCACAATTCTCGCTACAGCAAAGGCCGCTACAATAGTCATTGGGAAAATAGCCGCCGAGGTTCCAATCGTGGTTCCCATGATTAAACGCGTAAACGGGCTAATCGCCACTAAAAAAATGATAAACGGAATCGGGCGAATGATATTAATCAGCAAATTCAGAAACATAAACACAAATTTGTTTTCAAACAAGCTCCCTTTACGTGTCACATACAGTACTAAACCAATCATAAGCCCCAGAATACTGGCAAAAATCAGCGTGACAACAACCATCAAAAGCGTTTCCCCTGTAGCCTCCACTACCTTGAGCCAAAATGTATCCCAATTAACTCTCATGATCGACGACCTCCCTGACTTCCACCGTCGTTCGTAGTTCCTCCACGACCTTGTTAACTTCATCGTCTGCACCGATTAACTCGACAATTAAGCTTCCGAACAGCGCTCCCTGTAGCTCATTAATACTTCCATATACAATGTTGTAATCCAGATTATGCTTCCGTGTCGCTCTAGAAAGCACTGGTTCACTGGTCGCCCCACCCCGAAAAACAAGTCTGTACAATCGGCCAGCGTGATGCTCCCGAATCTTGCTCAGCAGTTTGGGTGAAAGCTGATCATTCAGTACAGAGCGAATAAAATTTTTCGTCGTCTTCGTCTGTGGATTGGCAAATACATCGAACACACTGCCCTGCTCAATCACCCTACCATTCTCCATCACCGCCACACGATCACAAATACTGCGAATCACATTCATTTCATGGGTAATGAGCAAGATCGTAATCTGGTACTCTTCATTTACTTTTTTCAGCAGCCTCAATATATCTTCTGTCGTTTCCGGGTCGAGGGCCGAGGTCGCTTCATCACAGATGAGAATATCGGGCGAATTCGCAAGTGCTCTGGCAATGCCGACCCGTTGCTTTTGCCCGCCAGATAACTGCTCCGGATAGGAATCCGCTTTATCCTCCAATCCAACAAATTGCAGCAGCTCCTTAACACGAGCATCTATCTGTGCCTTGGGCAGTTTAGCCAGTTTTAGAGGATAAGCCAGATTCCCATATACAGTACGAGAGTTAAACAAATTAAAGGTTTGGAATACCATCCCGATCCGTCTTCTTAAATTTCTTAGTTCCTTAGGACGTATCTGAGTAACATCCTGATCATTAACGACAATTCGTCCCTCTGAGGGGCGTTCCAGTAGATTGACAAGCCGCAGCAGCGTACTTTTACCTGCACCGCTAAAGCCAATCACGCCGAAAATTTCTCCTTTTTCAACCGATAACGAAACCTCTTCGAGTGCATTTACCTTACGATTGGGTAAGGTAAATATTTTGCTAACTTGTTCAAACTTTATCAAACTGCTTCCTCCTTACGTCTACAATGTATGTATTCCTCCATCCAATTTTAGTAATCCGGTGGATTTAATCGGATTTATACCCTAAAAAAAATTCCCTAATCTTCGTTTGAACGAAGGTGGGATTATTTAACTGTATATTGCATTGTTAACACCTTAAGACAAGAAGGAGAATCTGTCAATAAAAAATGAATATAGCCTTCTGACTCCTGTCATCACAATTGCTTACACTTTTAGGGCTACAAAGCCAAATAAGGCTAACCGTATATTTGCAAAGTTTGCAAAACCGGCAGCCCTTTGTGAATTGCAATCTTGATCATTCCACTGACTAATGTGCAGAAGTATTTTTCAAATCTGCTTCATAACGAAGGCCGAATTGTTGTCTTGCCTCCTCCATCACTTCAGCGACTGTAAGTGAACACTCCAAGGAGTTAATGGAACTGTTGCGTTCACCACTCTTGATCAAATCAATAAATTCCTGAATTTCATAATACATTGGCTCACGCGTCTGAGCTTTGGTCAGATCTTCAATCGTGCCGTCCCGATAATGAATTTTCACCTCATAGGGCTGACTGATTTTGTCGATCACCATCGTTCCATTCTCACCCTGAATTTCAGCAGGCAGATAGGAATCTGTAATTTTGGAATACATGACCGTAGCATCCATATCAGGATACTTCATCACGATACTGCCCTCGCCATCGACACCAGAGGATAAAAGTACACCCACCGCCCGAACCTCCTCAGGTTTGCCGAACAAAGTCACCATAGGATACAAACAATACACTCCAAGGTCCATCAAGGAACCATTGGAAAAGGCCGGATTAAACGCATTCAATACCTTACCTTGCTTAAAAGCATCAAAGCGTGAGGAGTATTGACAGTAGCTTGCAAAATAACGCCGAACCCGGCCTATTTTATACATATGATCCTTTATTATTTTAAAGTTAGGCATAAGTGTGGATTTAACGGCCTCCATCAGCAGAACATCGTTGTTGCGCGCGGCTTCGATCATGCTCTTCACCTCTGCTGTATTAGACGCAAAAGGTTTCTCACACAACACGTGCTTTCCGTGATTCATACATAAGATCGCCTGCTCCGCATGTAAGGAATTGGGGCTGGCAATATATACGGCATCGACCTGATCACTTGCGGCCATTTGCGCCAGGTCTGTAAAAACCTCCGGCTGGCTGTTATATTTGTCAGCAAAAGCTTTGCCCTTATCCTCTGTGCGTGAGTACACCGCCGTCAGGGAAAATTCGTCCGTCTCCATCGCAGCTTGAATAAACCTCTCTGTTATCCAGTTGGTTCCAACAATACCAAAACGCATCACAGTATCCCATCCTTCCCGTGAGTCATTACAATTCATATGTACCTATTCTCGCATTCCAGCCTAAACTTGTCCACTATACCGTTAGTCATATCTCATGCTTTAACATGTTCATTCGACAAAAAAAGACTGTAGTCTATCAGCATAATTTATACTGATTGTACCACAGTCCCTGTTATTTATTTGGGGTTATATCTCTATTTTTTTGATATTACTTTTCCTACTTCTTCCAAAATGGCATCCATGGAAGCTGGGTCGTGTACATCATATTCATCAATGTTCAGACGCAGTACAGGACAGGCATCAAATTCGTTGATCCAATTGGAATATCTGCGATGCATTTGCTCCCAATAAGAACGCTCGGTCTGGATCTCCATCTCGCGACCGCGCTCCTCAATCCGACTCAGTATGGAGGGCAAGCTGCCTTCCAAATAGATCAACACATCAGGGTGCGGGAAAAACGGTGTCATCACCATCGCCTCAAACAGGCTAGTATACGTTTCATAATCGGTAGGGTTCATCGTTCCCTGATCGGCATGCATTTTCGCAAAAATGCCTGTGTCCTCATAAATAGAACGATCCTGCACAAAACCTCCACCAGACAAGAAAATATTCTTTTGTTCCTTGAAGCGTTCCGCGAGAAAATAAATTTGCAAATGAAAGCTCCATCTTTCGAAATCGTGATAAAATTTCTCCAGATAGGGATTATGATCGACCTGCTCCAAAGAGGTTTTAAAACCAAGGCGTCCGGCCAAAGCACCAGTCAGCGTGGATTTACCTACACCCACTGTACCCGCTACCGTAATCAGGGCATTCGCAGGAATGTTGTAATTATTCACTATATAAGCTCCTTTACATCGGAAACAATTTGTTTAAATTGTGCCTGGTTTTCTACAAAATCAATTTCATTCCCGTTCACGGTCAATATACGAGGGGAAGGGGACTGTTCAGCGAGAAACTGAATGCCTTTATCATAATCTATTATTAATTGCTCCAGATAGGCGGGGTCCATCTCCTGTTCAAAAGAGCGTGCACGCTTGCGAATTCTCCCCAGCAAGGTATCCAAATCTGCTTTAATATAAATGATAATGTCTGGCTTAGGCATATCATCCGTGAGCAGATGATAGATTTGACGATATTTTTCGAGCTTCACACCCTTAAGCGTACGTTCAGCAAAAATCAAATTCTTGTAGATATGATAATCAGAAATAACGGGCTGAGCTTTCTCGATATATTGCAGACCAGTATCCTCCAGCTGCTTATACCGATTGCAGAGAAAGAACATTTCCAGCTGAAAACTCCACTCATCTATATTTTGATAAAATTTATCGAGAAATGGGTTCTCCTCGACAATCTCTTTGATTATCGGCAAATGTAGCTCGGTTGAAAGCATCGAAGCCAACGTCGTTTTACCTGCTCCGATTGGCCCTTCAACGGCTATAAATGGGGCTTGTTTCATGCAGTTCTGCTCCTCCTTGTACTCCAGTCCATCCTGTGGACAACTATCCTATTGTATCACAAGGTAGTACGCTAAAGGCATACCAAATCTATGGATAAAACAAAAAAAAACAGAGCGCTACATTTTGCTTCATAGCGTCCCTGTTTCTCACTTAAACCAACCTTTTTCATTAAAACGTGTAATCGCCTCGATCCGGTTACTGACACCCAGCTTATCGAGAATGACTGAAATATAATTGCGCACCGTCCCTGTCGTTAAATACAGTTCACCAGCAATCTCTTTTGTATTCTTTCCGTCAGCAATAAGCGCCAAAACGGTCTTTTCACGCTCTGTTAGCGGGTTGACTTCGGCATAAGCATCATCGACCAGTTCTGGAGCGTAAATACGTCGACCTGCCATAATACTTCGAATGGAGGAAGCCAGCTCTTCACTGGGACTGTCCTTGAGCAGATAACCGTGTGTCCCCGCCTTGATCGCTCGTTCAAAATACCCGGGGCGAGCAAACGTAGTTAAAATCAGTACCTTGCAGTTCAAGGCTTTGAGTTCCTCAGCCGCATCCAATCCGCTCTTAATCGGCATTTCGATGTCCATAATGCATATATCCGGCTGGTGCAGCTTCACCAGTTCTATAGCTTCTTCCCCGTTGCTTGCTTTTCCGACTACTTTCATGTCCTCTTCCAAGTCTAGCAGGGAGGCTAGAGCACCCAGCAGCATACGCTGGTCTTCTGCAATAACAATTCGAATCATGGCCCCACCTCCTCATTCGGCTTTTCAGGGATATTGGGCACTTTAATGACCAAGGTCGTTCCCTGATCTGAGCGCAGCTCCATACATCCGTTCACGAATTCGAGCCTTTCCTTCATTCCTTGCAGGCCATTTCCACGAAGGGTTCCATTTTCTCTCGTAGCACCGACTCCATTATCCTGAATCCGAAGAGTTAGTTCCTTACGAGACGGCTCAATAGTGATGGAGCAAGCGGTGGCTCCACTGTGCTTAACCACATTTGTCACTGCTTCCTTCATACACATACTAAGTACATTTTCATTCATTAATGATGTATGCTCCAGCTTCGGGTCGCCCTCCAAGGTCAATTCAATGTGAGCAGCCTTTAAGATCTGCCGAATACGTAACAGCTCATCCTCTAGTCGCATACCTCGCATTTGAGTAACCATTTCCCGCACCTCTTTTAACGCGCTTCTCGCCGTGAGACGAACATCGTTAATTTCAGCATGAGCACGCTCCGGGTACTGATCCATCAGTTTGCCCGCCAAATCGCTCTTCAGCCCGATGAGTGACAGCTTCTGACCTAAGGTATCGTGCAGGTCACGCGCAATTCTTTGCCGTTCCTCCAGCTTAATCAATTCCGATATTTTCTTATTGGCATCCTCTAATTGGACTTGGAGCCGATCGCTTTTGTTGCGATTAAAATTCGTAATCGGAAGGAGAATCACACCGATCAGATTGAGCAGGATAAAAGGAATCTGTTTAATAAAAACGGGATTCTGAGATACAAAACCGTAATTGATCAATCCAATCGTAATAACCATTAAAATGATATACAGCGTCGTAAATGCAGCCTTACTTTTAATATTACCGATCAGATAGGCGATAAATATGGAAAAATACATATAGCTAAACAGCAGTGTCATGGTAATCGATATGGCAATCTGTACACTGGTCCAAAAGTATATGAGCCAGCCTTTTGAGACAAAAGCCAGTACATAACATGCAAAGAATACCAAAATAATAGCAGTACCCAGAATAATATGACTTGTAGATGAAGAGCTAAAGTAGTAAAAGGGCAGGATATAAAAGACGACCCACACATAAGGACTAAGCCCTGTATTTCTTTGGAAAATCTGATACCACTTTTGCATTCTGCCACCCTCTTCTACTTCACATGACTTATATCCCTTATCTTATCATACCACTGTTTCGTCTGCTCGAAAGCACCAAAGGTAAAGCCTTTCCTGTGAACCGCAAATGAACACTTTGATTAGAAGCCGTCCATTTTGCGGGAACTGATCTCAAACTTAAGCCATTCGCTGTACACTCCACCCACTGCACCAGATCGTGCTTTGAAATGGGACTGGTCTATATTTCTGATCAGCTCGTTCATGAATTATACATACCTAACGTTATTAAATTTCTTTTCTATATCTTTAGCAAATTTTCCGCCCTCATCGGCTAAATGTTTTCTCATAAAGAATCCACCAAAACCATTTATCCATGCTGCAAAAGCCAGTAGCCGAGATGGAAAGTCCGCTCCAATCGTACAACTAAATTCGCAAGAGTTGTTATCAACAGGCGTGACCTTCATTTCCCATGGAACTCCAACGATGGCGGGTATCCATCGCCATATATATGCTTCTGTCTTGTCAGAGTAGAAACGCAAATGATCCTTTGTGTGCTCTTTTAATTGATAGTGCTGAACAATCATCTCATTCCCCATATTTTCCACATTAACCATATAGAATTCACCATCTTCAAAATAACTGCCCATTGCCTTGTGAGCTTTTGAAAATGATTCATATTCAGCTGGAGTCATCTCAGTTACCCATTTGTACAAATCCACATTTTTAGCTGCAATCTGCAATTTAAATTTCTTTGTCATTCTCATCTTCATTATCCTTCTTTCCTGTAATTTTTCTTGTGAGTTCATCGTGCCAATTCATAATCATTTGAAAATATTCTTTGCCAAACATCAACGTCGCGTGCTCATATACACCCATCTCATGAACGTGCTTCTCTTCTATTAAGGCAAGCTTGTTATATTCACAGGCGACAGTAGTTTGAAAGCTGGCAATCAAACGAACAACCTCAATGTCGTCAAGATATTTATAGAAGAAAAGCTTACTCAAATACTCATAATTAAAAGGGGAAAAAGTACATGGTGTTTTTAACCATTCTATAAATTCACTCTTCCCTTTTTCCGTAATACCATATGATTTTTTGAATCTGCCTTCCTCTACCACTTCTTCATACTTGATAAGCTCCCCCTTTTCCATTTTTTTCAGCATAGGATATATGCTTCCGAAGCTGGCATCAATAAAGTTGGAAGTGCTTATCGTCATCTTCTGCTTGATTTCATATCCTGTCATATCCTTTTCGCAGAGGAACCCAAGTATTACATAAATCAACATAAAATCTATTCCTTCTTTCCTGGCATAGTGAATTATCCTTCTGAAATCAAAGGGAACTTATCTCTGTTTACATGTAGCTAATTTATATATATATAATCGAGATATATCGTTTCGATATATAGAATGTAAAGGTTGAAAATCGATTTGTCAATAGCGATTGCTAAAACAAAGAATGAAAGTACTGCATTTTCAATATAAACAAAAAAATCTAAAAGGATGTTATCCCTTTAGATTTCTCAAAGTAAACTGCAATTTTTCAACATCTCTTCAGAAGAGTTTTGTACAAAGTTATTTTCTTTCTGTGCTTACAACAGGTGTAGGGATGGGTTTCGTAACTGCAACACGTTTGCTGAGGAGCGGCCTCACTTGTTTAAAGGTCAAAAAGGTTTTCGTATTTTCATCCCAAAGTCGGAACTTCAAAGATTGCAGACTGCTACTTACTGTGATTGTGGTCGCCTTTTGAAGTAACGGTGTCGCTTCATGTGCTTTTTCCAAATTATAATTTGGCACTTTTGGGCTCAAGTGATGAACGTGATGAAATCCGATATTGCCCGTAATCCATTGCAATACTTTAGGAAGCTTGTAATAAGAACTGCCTTCTACGGCCGCATTAATATAGCTCCACTCTTCATCGTGCTCAAAATACGAATCCTCAAATTGATGTTGTACATAGAACAGCCAGATTCCCAACATACCAGATACAAAAAAGATAGGTGCCTGTACCAGAAGGAAGGCATGCCATCCAATAGCCCATGACAACAGTGCGTACAAGGCAACGATGGATATATTCGTCACATAGGTGTTCATTTTTTCCTTGCGTTTGGCTGTCTTGATATTAAACCGATAGGAAATCAAAAAAGTATAGATCGGACCTAGTCCAAACATAACCCAAGGATTTCGATATATGCGATAGGCCAGCCGTGTCCATGTGGAAGCCTCTGTGTACTCTTCTACCGTAAGCACCCACATGTCACCTGTGCCTCTTTTATCCAGATTACTGCTGGTTGCATGGTGGATTGCGTGACTATTTTTCCATTGGTGATAAGGACAGAGCGTAATAACACCTGTAATCGTTCCCACAATGTCGTTCAGCTTGCGGCTTTTGAAGAAGGATTGATGACCACAATCATGAAAAATAATAAACGTCCGTACCACAAACCCCGATGCAACAATGGCAATTGGAAGTGTCAGCCAGTACGAAACCGACAGACTAAGATAAGCAGCATACCACAATAGGATCAGTGGACCCAAGGTATTGATGAGTTGCAGAACGCTGGATTTTGTGTTTATTTTCTCGTAGGGAGCCATATTTTTTTTCAATTGGGCTAATGGGAGTTGTGTCATACTCATTATGATCCTCCTTTAAAATGACGCCTATACCTTGATCCTGTTAGGCGTACATGTTGATCTAATCTCAGTATAAGGTAAAGCCTCTAGGCGATGTAGTCATAAACGTCAGCTCGGGTATATGACATTTGTCATATAGACAAGTAACACAACCCGTTTTCCAAATGTTCGCGGGTTTCTTTTCTGATGATTATTTGTTAAAATATAAGGTATAATAACGCTGTATGTGACTGGCGAAGTCAGTGGAATGAACCACGAGGGAGCATACAAAAAAAGCGTACCGTTCGCCTGGGAGAAGTATTTGCAGAGGATTCGTCTGTCTTGACGACCTTGTGCAAATACTTTTTTTCGTTTTAAGACCATGACACCCTGTTGATAAATCATGCGATAAATTCAGAGGAGGCACGGACTATGGCTATAATCATGAAATCCAAAGAAGCAGCTGAGCAAGTATATGCAACGATCCGTTCACAGGTAGAAAAAATGAAGCAGCAAGGAAACCGTCCCCATCTGGCGACCCTATTGGTAGAAGGCGATCCGGCATCTGCATACTATGCCCGGACCAAGCAAAAAATAGCGGAGAAGCTGGGCATCTCATTTCATCTCCATACTTTTGACCGTCATGTTAGCGAAGCCGAGCTACTGCACCTGATCGGCAGTCTGAACGATGCATCCCATGTACATGGCATTATGCTGGAACTGCCGCTTCCCCAACATCTTTCTGCCTCCGTTATTAAACAATCCATCGCCCCCTACAAGGATATTGATGGAATAACACCTGATAACAAGCTGGCTACCGTAACAGGTGACGCCGGACTATATCCCGCAACACCTCAAGCCTGTATCGAGCTGCTCAAGCATTACGGTCACACCTTGGCAGGCAAAAATGTCACGCTCGTGGGCATCGGGCAGACAGTGGGACTTCCCCTTTTCCACATGTTGCAAAGAGAAAATGCCACCGTTACCGCCTGTCATGCAGGTACGCGTGATATTGCAGAGCATCTGAGCCATGCAGACATTGCCTTCGTCGCAGTCGGATGCCCTGATGTGATTACGCAGGATATGGTCCATCCTGGTCTGATTCTCGTGGATGCAGGAATTAACGAGACGCTGGAAGGAAAAATCGTGGGTGACGCTGCTTCAAACGTGGGTGAAAAGGTACATGCCATTTCTCCGGTTCCCGGCGGTGTTGGCACCTTAACGACTGCGATTTTGTACAAAAATCTGCTCAAAGCGATACATCTGCAACACTACTCCAGAGAGGTGGTCTATTCATGAGTGAACTGTCGTGGAACAATTCCATCGGACATTTTCTGAAAGAGGCTGCAAGTGCAGCGCCTACCCCCGGCGGAGGAAGTGTATCCGCACTGGCTGCGGCACTAGGCGCGGCTATGACCTCCATGACCGCCAACCTTTCACAAGGAGAAAAATATGCGCACATCCATGAAAAAATCACGGACGTCATTAGCAGCATGGGAAGATTGTCTACGCATTGTGAGGAACTGATGGTCGCAGACATCCAATCCTTTGAACAGTACATGACCGCGTTGCGTTTGCCCAAGGAAACAGACGAAGAAAAGCGCTATCGTACCCATTCCCTACAGACAGCGGTGATCGCTGCCATTGAGGTACCCATGCGCCTGCTGGAAGTATGCCGGGACGGATTGTCGCAAGCCTATAACATTGTGGAAATGTCCAATAAAAATGTGATTTCAGATCTTGGCATCGGCGCGATCCTGTTCGAAGCAGCAGCTCAATCTGCCCTGCTTACCATCGACATTAACCTTGCTTCGCTGAAAGACTTGGATGTCAAATACTCCTATGAGACCAAGACAGCCGCACTCATCCGTGAAATCGGACAAATCAAAGAACAAACCTTGTTGATGGTACGCAGTCGAATAGCGAATTAGTCTGCTCATAACCGTGTTTAACCTGTTCTAAAACATTTCTTCAAAAAAATAACTGATTGGATACAAAAAGAAGATACTATCGAAATTACGACGAAATAGTAAATAAAAAACCAGTCCAAACATGATTCATGTTGGACTGGTTTTTATTGCTAGATACTGCGTGTATTATGCGACTTCCCATCTGTTTTGGACAATTCGTCACAACGCAGAATCTCACACCTATTGTTTAACTTTATTCTCTTTTTCTCTTTCGACCAGCATATCTACGATCATATCAATTTGCCCGGTAATAGCGATTGGATCATAGCGATAATACGTATCAAAATCGTTAAAGAACACTCTATTGTTCTTCACCGCAGGAAGATTCCCCCACACAGCGGACGATTTCAGTTGCTTGAGCGCGTCACCCTTTTTCTCCGGGTCATACGTAGTCAGGAACATATAATCTGCGTCATACTGTGGCAATACCTCCATCGAAAGCTGCACCGTTTGTTCCTTGGAGTTAGCTGTTTTCTTTGGCATATTCAGTTTAAGCGCATTGTACACGGCTTGTCCGCCCCGCCCCGCATTGTCGCCAAAGATCCAAAGTGCGTGCTTGTCCGTCAGCTCATACAGACCGAAAGTTGCCTTTTCGTCAATCACACCTTTAAGACGTACGCGACCTTCAGCGGCCTTTTTATCAAATGCAGCAATAAATTGCTCAGCCTTCTCCTTTTCCCCGGTGATATCTCCGAACAGCTTGACCGTATCATAGATATTAGTCGTCGTACCGTACGGAATGTACAGGGTAGGTGCGATTTTAGACAAAGCCTCATAATTCGTATCCTTCATAACCACGATCAGATCGGGTTTGAGTTCCAGCGTCTTTTCCAAATTGGTCGGATCACCCACCTCTTTGGTTCCTTTTTCCTTCAGCAAATCGGTCAGAAAAGGATTTTGAAACGCAGTCGGCTCCACACCCACCACGTTAGCACCCACGGACAGCAATTCTCCACCGTAAAAATCCGTTACAATGCGCTGTGGCTTCGCAGGAATTTGAATATCCCCTTTAACCGTTTTAAAGCTTCTAGTCTCTCCAGTAGAAGCCGACTCTTGCTTATCTCCTGAAGATGAAGCCGGATTACTTCCATTATTATTTCCGCCGCAAGCGCTGATGAATACAGACAATACAAGTAACATAGCTGTTATCATAAAATACGATTTTCTTTTCAACTGATTAGCCCCCTATATATTGTGAAGATGATCTTCCCGATACACATGATAATGATTATCAATATCGTAAGAAATATATCAAGCGTCGTCCTTACTGTCAACTGAAAAACGAACTTTGCATCATTTCACTTTAAAAATGAAAAGACCTGCCAAAATGATGGCCAGGTCTTCTTTGTGGAGCCGTCTCAAAACCTACACATTGGGGCTAGGTTGCTGAAGGCTGCTTTCTGGTGATCGCTGTTTTGTTTTATATTCTTCTCCCCAATCCTTCATCAGGTTAATAATCGGGATCAGCGTTTTTCCAAATTCAGTTAGAGAGTATTCGACCTTGGGAGGAACCTGTTGGTAGACTTCACGGTGAACGACTCCGTCCTCTTCCAGCTCGCGCAATTGGAGTGTCAGCATACGCTGGGTAATTCCCGGACAGATCCGCCGAAAATCACTAAATCGCTTAGTCCCATACATGAGATGATATAAAATAATCCCTTTCCATTTGCCCCCAATCACGTCCAGCGTGTACTCAACAGGACACGCCTGATCATTTCCAGCGGTACATTCCCCAAAGCCGCCTTTCCGATTGCGCATAGGCTTTTCTCCTCCTTGGTATCATTTTATATACTACAGCACATTAATGTGCGTACTTCAAAAACGATCATGTATATTCTAATATTAAGCATGTTACTTGGTAAGCGTCAATTTTAATCACATCCATAAGGAGTGGAATAACGATGGAAACCTTAACTACTACTAAAGATCAAATCTTATCTGCATACGAGTTCAGACATGCAACGAAGGAATTTGATAGCCATAAGAAAATTAGCGATTCTGACTTCGACTTTATTCTTGAAACAGGCCGTTTATCCCCGAGTTCGTTTGGCTTTGAACCCTGGAAATTTGTTGTCGTTCAGAGTAACGCTATGCGTGAGAAGCTGCTGCCTTACTCTTGGGGGGCCCAAAAACAACTGCCAACAGCCAGCCATTTTGTACTCATCCTCTCTAGACTTCCTGAAGATATGGTAGCCTCATCCGATTATATCAAGAGTATGATGGAGAACGTGCAGCAATTACCAGCTGAAGTGATTCAAGGCAGAGAGAAAGTGTATGATGCCTTTCTAAAGTCAGATTTTGGGCTGGAGGAAAATAAAAGAGCCTTGTTCGAGTGGGGCTGCCGACAAACCTACATCGCACTGGGCAACATGATGACTGCCGCAGCTCAAATCGGCATTGATTCCTGCCCTATCGAAGGTTTTAATAAACAGGAAATCGAACGCATCCTCTCCGAGGAAGGCATTATGGATGCCGAGCATTTCGGTATTTCTTGTATGGTGGCATTTGGATACCGTCTCAACGAACCGCGTGGCAAAACTCGGCGATCTGTAGATCAGGTTATTGAATGGGTGTAAAACCTTTTTTCTAAAACAAAGGGGCGTCCCATAACCATCTCCATGGCTGTTGGGACACCCCCTTTTCATAAAACCTCAAGTCTTAAAAATTCTGTCATTCCAAACCCTTACTTATAAGTTACTTCTTCCGCGAAATAGATTTCCTTTAAACGATCCTTTACGCGCTGAATTTCATCTGCTGTTAACGGAGCTGTAGGATGCAGCTTAAAGTTCCTTCCAGTGACATAGCTTACATCTGTGTTCTTACCCAGATTGTAGGCCATCTTCGGAATCGGATTTCGGGTATAGTCAGTAAAGTCAATAATGGACCATGCCGCATCTCCATCCTCCTTGGATAAAATAATCCGCTGTGAGGCGTTTTCAGTCCACAAGTAACGCAGATTGGCTGGTGAATTATTGGAGTCCATAACTGCCTTAAAACCTGAGCCTCTAAACATGAGTGAAAACTCCGTATGATCATTACTCAATCCAGCTATCGATTCATAAATCTGTTTCAGCCCGTCCACGCCCACAATCTCAACCTCACGGTCAACAGGGAAGTGCTTCACAAAGTTTTCCCATATTTGAGACATGTTATGGTTTTTGGCAAGCCAGTTGACATCCAAAATAATGGACATGTAGTTTACTGTATTCAAACGTTGATACGGGTTATCTAAATATTGCTGTGCTATATACAGTTGTGGTGCCGCATCCGTTTCCGTCACATATGGATCACCTGGATGGAGAGTCCAGCGTGAAGAATCTTTGGTATAGCGCGACCCGATGGGATCAATCGTAATCGAGTTCATAAATACGATACCGCTATTATTTGTAAGCCCCTGTGCCGGAACAATCGGATTATCCTTATGGGACCAGTAAGGCATCAAAGGTGAACCCTCACCATACATGTTGTTCACATTATACTGTGTAGCCGACCATCCCATCGCTGAGGTAATCTTAAAATGATCCTTAAGCCATTGGGCCTGCTCAGGATTCACCGTAAAGCCGGTCAATGATTTAGGCAGATACTTCCGATATTGGTCTGTATCCATACTTTCAAACACCGAAGGTGATCCCAACGAACCAGATTGGTGCAGCTCATTGAGGGCATTATAACGATACATATACAACCACTCGTTCATCTGTGCTTCCCATTCAGGAAGATCAAACAGATTATTCGGATACCCATCCAAAATCCCGACTTCATCGCCATACTGATCCACGTATTCCAAAACCTTTTTAAGCTGCGGACGATTTGATTCCACAAAAATAAATCTATTTTCCATGGCCCACGTCACTTTTAAGTTGGTACCAAAGTGATCCATCAGCAATTGACGCGACTGCTCAATTTGCTCTACCGTGGTCGTACTGCCCGCATCTTTTCCCTGTAGCATCATGGAGATAGCAAAATATTGCTTTTTGCGTGCTCCTGGTACTACAGTTAACTCGGCATCGGATATGAAGTGAATTCCCTGAGAGGGTGATTCAACCTCAATCTTGAATGGAATGACAGAGTTCAATGCAGGAATCAGATGCAGGTTGGCAATATGTCCATCCTCGTCAAATATCCCTCTGGAATCCTCTATACGAAGCTTCAAGTCTGACGGCAATAGACCGGACGGTATGACCTCTCCCTTTGCATTTTGAAATACATAGGGCATGCTCCAGGCTGTAGGGTCTAGAGTAGTGGCCTGTGAAATGGTGTACGTCGCCAAGTATACGGACCTGATTACACTCGGGTCCTCTACCGGAGGAGTCTTCCCTTTCACGATCAGCTTGGTCTGTGCTTTAAGTACCCGATAAGGTTTAGCAATGGTGACTTCCATCTCTACAGGAATATAACCATCAGCAGCAGGTATATTTTCGGAATGCGCAATTTTCCCATGTTCATCAAATACACCTAATGTATCACTAAATGTGTAGGTGACACTTGTGACGCTAACAGCGGGAATGCTTACCAAGTGCCCTTTATTGTAGAGATCAAAGGACAGCTGATACGAAGGATACGTTTCCGGTTGATTGACCAACTCGGGCGCCTTGATTACTACCTCATCCACCACGAAATCCGACGAATGATCCGGTGGTTCTGACGGAGTCACTGGCGGTATGATTGGTGGTATCACTGGCGGTGTCACTGGTGGTATCACCGGTGGTTTGGGACTAGGTTCTGGTCGTATAATTGGCGGTTCCGGCTTCGGCTCTGTTGGTGTTACCGGAGATACCGGTGGATCGGGTCTTGGACTATGGCTTTTAGGCTCTTCGATCTCCGGATTCGCACGCTGGTGACTGATTTCCGGCGCCAGGTCGACCACGATCTTCCTCGATTCCGTTGGACTGGCTGGCTGATTCGTCATTGCAGTTCCATTTCCTAATGACTCCAGCAAACGCTTAGCACGTTCTCTCAGACCGTCACCGCCTAGCCATATCCGATATGCTACCAGTGTAGCATCCTGCCGTCTCACAGACTCTTTGGGATGAAAATAATGATTCGTATCCCCCTCGATCAGCTCCAACCGTTCCATCAGCCATACGCTCGTTTGTGCATAGTCTGATATATCAGCTTGATCCACAAAACTGGATCTATCGGAAGCGCGGGTATCTTCAGAAACGCCGAAATACCTGGCATACCACACCGCCATATCCTGACGGGTCATATTATGCTTTGCACCGAATAACTGATCACTAACTCCTTTGGTAATGTTCTCTGCTTGCAAGGTCTGTACATAGGGTAGAGCCCACGGTGACACATCACTAAAAGAAGCAACGCTTTTGTTAACCGAAGTTCGTTTTAAGGTTTTAACGAAAATGCTCGCCCATTCCTGCCTCGAAATAAAATGCACAGGTCGAAAACTACCATCCTGATAACCCGTAACATACCCTTGAGCAGCCATGGCTTCAATTGCATCAGCTGCGTAGGAATGTTCGATATCGTTAAAGACCCTGTCTGCAAAAACAGGCACAGTATGTATACAGAACAACCAAACAGCCAGTAAAGCAGCGATGTACTGCCTAATTTGTTTTAACTTTTTTTCAGATTTCATATTATTTGGATCCTTGCACCTCCTTTACGATATAGCATCAGGTTACTTCCACCTGCACTTCTGTTTCAACTCTGAAAATTATCTCTTTTGTTTTCAAACGGATTTCATTTCAATTAACACCAAACTGTATATACTTGAATTATCGGAATAATATCCCTAGGATTGAATAAAGACAGCAAAAAAAGTAGTTATAGATTACGGTTCCATCCGTAAAATTGTCATTATTTTAAAGGCATATATCCCGATCTTTTAAAATGGTTTTCATTGGGAATTAAATTTCCAGCATTTTTTCATTACTAAATTTTCTAATGCGAGCATCACAATAAAAAAGATAACATCATGTATAAAGCACCATACACAATGTTATCTCTTCTTTTGTTTTTATTGGCTATCTCCATCAGCTGTTGATTCTTTGTTGCCAGCACTCTTAAAAACATAATAATAACCTTCTGAAATCCCATCTTGCGGATAAGCTGCAGGATCTTCGCTGGTTACTTGACCTACAAGCTCCTGATTCTTAAACGTGTGAGGACCTTCCTCTATTAGCGCCTCAGCAGACATCCCACTGATAAGTCTTACGGTACTGGACCAGAATGTAACTAAATATATATCGTTAGCATTAAATTGAAAGCGTCCTTCACTGGGTGTCCCCTCATAAAACAGCTCAGACAAAGAAGCCGCTTCTGACCCTCTCATAAAAATTTGAATATCACTAGTTCCATTCCATCTATGAGGAATTCCGCCTCTGGGATTGATATACTCTACAACCTCAGGCTCTTGATCGCGAAGAAAATCAGTAACTGTAAATTTGTACACATCATCCGTTATACTCTCGGTTACAACTCCAGTTGTTTTCCCTGTTTTATAGCCACTGAAATCTCCATACACATTTGGGGTTTGACTTAAAGCTGCAAAAAACCTTTCCTGATCCATATATTCGACTCTTCCAGGTACCGCAGTCAATCTATATGTCTTGACCTCAGTGCCCTTGTACTTATCCCAAGTATATTCTGTAGCTGCATAAGATACTCCACTGTTCCAGCTCACAGATGCCACCATGAGAATACCTATCATCAATAATAATGGCCATTTTTTCAACACCATACCCTCAACCTCTTTCTCAAAGTACACTCAAATCATTATTAGCATTATAGCTTTTCAACAGTTCTATTAACAGTTAAATATTAGAAAAAAGTGTGGATGATTTTTGTCACCTATGAGCTACAAAATTTCCTTGAACAACTGGCAGCCCCTGTCCACTTTACTTTATGATGGATGGGTAGCAGAACATAATAAAGGCATTATGGAGAGAGAATACTGGGGTCTATAACGGCTTTATTCCAAGCTAGGATTTTCGGAAATTTATACGTATTGGTATCAAGTTAAAACATGCATTGAATAAGCTATTTCCCTGTATTCTGCTGATCGGTTGCTGCTTTGAGACGTTTTTCCATTTCTGTAGACACCATAATGTTTAATAGCCCCATAAGATTATTGGTCTCATCCCTTGCTTTTTGATAGGCCGCAGCGAAGGCTTTTTCATTCGCGGCAGGGTTTTTAATGTCACTTAGTTTCTTCCACTCGGGCTTAACGCGTTGATCGTACATATCGTACAAGCTGATGTCTGTAGGTGTCTGGGCAACAGGCATCATAGACTCAAATTTCGAGGCAACCTTAAAAAATCCCAGCGTATTTTGGACCGATGGACTAGAATAATCATGCGTCCTCATCGCTTCTTCTAAAATATGAAGTCCCTCGCGTGACAAATAAAGCATTTTGACGAGTCCTCTTTCTGTATTAGAGGTTTCCTCCCACTTCTTGTAGGACTCACCTGGAGCAACTCCCTCTGTAAAAAAATTATAAGCTTCATGAATAAATTCATCTGTATTCAGGTGGATGGGTTCTTCTGTATATAAATTCACGACAGAATCACTGTAATTTGCAATGTTTACATGTTTCCCGGTTGGATCGGAAACCCGCCGAATCGGATGATCCGGTACTCGTACCAGTCCATAACGATCCGCAAAGGTAAGAAGCTGCTCCTGCGTCGTATTTAACCCTATTTGTCCTGCTGGCTGCTCGGGTTTCGTTGCTTCTTTAGCCACATCTGAGTACGTCTTCCCATTACTTTTTGCAGCTTGGTCTGTAGTATTGCTCACAATACCATCCACACCAGCCTGTTCCGCATTGTCCGCCTTGGTATTCTGTGTAGTCGTAGTCGTTGCTGCTCCAGTCGTAGATTCACCTTCAATTTGCTTTTTGGAGTCACCGCATGCGGTCAGCATAGCAGTTAAACTTATTACAGCAGTCAACAAAATAATATACGCTTTTGCCTTCATTCAGTATCTTCCTCATTTCCTTATGTATCATTCTTTATACCTTCGCGGTCTGATTGTAGCCTTCAATAATATGGAATTAATCTTATCAAAAATAAAAATGAGGGAATACTGGACCATACTCCTGATTATCTTCGATGATTCTATAGTAATTCGTTGTTTTCTGAACTAAAGTCGTGGCTCTCAACCTATATAATGGGCAAATTGCCCGTTGACTTTCGGAATACTTGATCCTCGGTACTACTCCTGCCTGTTCAAGTTACATTATAGTTGGTTCCTAGTTTTCTAAAGCAGATCGTGCTGTTTTAAATCAGTAGGTTGTGTAAATCGAATATTACAAACGAAAGCACCTGTAATTCATATAGAAATGGATGAATTACAGGTGCTTTTCTATTAGTTAGTAATGAGACTCCCTATTTTATTGTTTTTATGAATATTTTCCGTTCCGGCTTCCAATGCAGTTTTGTAATATGAGCATTTATGTTCAATAACTTCCATTGTTTTTTTAAGTTCTTCCATTTGTGCTTCTACAGTAGCTTTTCGTTCCATAAACATGTCATATCTTTGTTGTAGTGTGGAATCCCCACCAGAACACCAATCAATGAAATTTTTAATTTCTTTGATCGGCATCCCGGTGGATTTTAGACATTCAATTATTTTTAAAGCGTCGATATCGGATTCTTTAAATAATCTTGTTCCGCTAGATGTCCGTTCTACAAAAGGCATAAGTCCCTCCTTGTCGTAGTAACGCAAAGCGTATGCTGTAAGATTCAATTCTTTTGCGACTTCGCTGATAGAATATGTCTTCATCATGTATCTCCTATTCTTAATGACGTAGACTTCGAGTTAACTCTATGATATAAGGGGGATTCTATCAAGTTATTTGTAGAATGTCAAAGTCCCCTTATAGGAAAAGTAGAATCAGATGCTATCTAACGAAATATAATTAGCAAGAAAACAACATTACTGGATAGAGGCTTTATTAATAGATGTAATGAACCTGAACCTGTACGAGCAGAAATTCCCAAAAGGAATATAAACTTGCGCTTGACTTAGAGTTAACTATAAGGATTAACATTGATTTGCAAGAGAAAAAGTATAAATGGAAATGAATGAAGGGCAACTTCAACCGACTTCAGCTAGTTTTCAATTTATACCGATATAACTGCATTCTCTAGAAAAATACAAATAATAGGAGGCTATTTATGATAACTGCTAAAGCACGAGCTGTCGATGGCCCAGACAAACCGTTTCGATCGGCTGAAATTAAACGACGGGATCTTGATTCATACGATGTTCTGATTGAAATTAAATATGCCGGAATATGCCATTCTGACATCCACACTGCTCACGGTGAATGGGGACCAGTGAACTACCCTCTCGTACCTGGACATGAAATTGCAGGGATTGTCACGGAGGTAGGATCTAAGGTTACAAAGTACAGAGTTGGTGACCGGGTAGGGGTTGGCTGTATGGTCGATTCCTGTGGAGAATGTGAGAACTGTCGTAAAGGAGAGGAACAATACTGCCTTAAAGGAAATGTCCCTACCTATGCTGGTGTTGACAAATACGGCGAGCCTACACAAGGCGGATATTCTACCCACATTGTCGTAACTGAGGATTTTGTAGTGAAAATTCCAGATAACATTGAGCTAGACGTGGCTGCTCCATTACTTTGTGCAGGTATTACGACTTATTCACCGTTGAACCGCTGGGGTGCTGGTCCAGATAAGAAAGTGGCCGTTGTGGGAATGGGAGGCCTTGGCCATATGGCTATCAAGATTGCACATGCTATGGGTGCTGAGGTAACCGTTCTATCACAAACATTAAAGAAAAAGGATGATGGCTTGCAATTTGGTGCGGATCACTATTATGCTACAAGCGAACCAGAAACATTTGAAAAGCTTGCTGGGCACTTTGATTTGATTATTAACACGGTAAGTGCTGCCATCGATATGGATGCTTATTTTGCACTACTCAATCTAGATGGAACTTTGGTGAATGTCGGTGCCCCTGGGGAGCCGTTGTCACTAAATGTGATGTCCCTTATCGGACATCGCCGTTCATTTGCTGGTTCAATGATAGGAGGCATCCGTGAGACACAGGAAATGTTGGATTTTTGTGCAAAACACAATATTGTTCCTAAAATTGAAGTGATATCGGCCGACCAGATTGACGAAGCCTACAAACGAGTGTTGGCTTCTGATGTGAAGTATAGATTCGTGATTGACATTAGCACAATGTAAGCTATGTAAATCATAAGTTGTACAAGTGATTTTAATTTTGAAGGTGTCCCCAAAGTATTACTTGGGACACCTTCACTTTATTCTGTGTACCATCCTATTGTCCATTTCCTCTTTTTTGTATTTATTTGTAATTCAAAGATTCTACCCTTAGAATATAATACATTAGGAATAAATAGGAAGGGGGAACTTATCTATGTTTAAGAAAATGGATATTTACCGAATCCTCACTTTAATATTTGCTGTAGTTGTTATGATCTCGTCCTTACTATCCCTCGTATATCCAGATACCTACAAGGACTTATACAAAGTCTCGCAATTTTTTCTAGGGTTTATATTTTTATTTTCTGGAATTACAGAGTTTAAGGCTAACCGTAAGAGTATTGCAATTATCAACTTCTCAGTTTCCCTTCTCACTTTTTTTGTCTCTATATTTACACTTGTAGTGCGAACAGGATAACCACACGGTTCTATACCTCAGTAACAACCCTTCCATAGCTCCTCCCTCGTCATGTAAAAGAAAAGCCGAGCGAACTCAGGATCATCTGAATTGCGCTCGGCAAATGTTACGTATTTAGCAATCTTTTAGTTTTCCTCTAATTCTTCAATTCTCTGCCGCTTTCCTATGCCAAAGACAAAATATCCAACAATGACGATCGCCATGAATGATGCCCCGACAATCAACGACAAGCGTGTGTCTGGATTAAACCACATTCCAACGATCACAAGCAACAAAAAGATAATGGTAATGTAATTACTGATCGGAAAAAAACGAGATTTAAAGGTGTGATCCTTCATTTCGTCTTTCCACTTTTTCCTGAATTTAAATTGACTGATGGCTAATGCAAACCACGGTACCATGCCTGGAAGAACACTGGCGCTGTAAATATACAGAAACAGTTTGGAATCAGGCATTAAATAGTTAAATAACACCCCTACCAGCAGCAAGGAAATGGTCGTTATTATACTATTTCTAGGGACGCCGCTTGGAGAAACTTTCCCGAAAAACTTGGGAGCTTGTCCGTTCTTAGCCAACGTGTATAACATTCTTCCCGCACTGTAAATACCACTGTTACAACCAGACATCGCAGCTGTAAGTACAACAAAGTTAATGATACCCGCAGCAGCCACAATTCCTACCTTGGCAAAAGTCAGAACAAATGGACTACCGATCTCGCCTATTTGGTTCCAAGGATAAATCGTAACAATGACAAAGATTGCACCCACGTAGAAAATCAGAATACGCCAGATGATGTTTTTAATGGCTTTTCGCAGTGTCGTTTTTGGATTTTCAGCTTCACCTGCCGTAATACCCACCATTTCTATCCCTTGGTAAGCCGCTGTTACAATACAGAGTGCAAACAGAAACCCTTTCAAACCACCTGCAAAGAAGCCGCCATGGCTGTACAGATTGGATAGACCTATCGGTTGTCCACCGTTACCGAGTCCAAAGAAGATCATCCCCGTACCAACTACTAACATGAAGATAATGGCGACAATTTTAATCATCGCAAACCAAAACTCAAATTCCCCATAAAATTTCACAGCCGCCAAATTGGCCAATGCAATAATAATTACACCTGCCAAAGCCGGCAACCATTGCGGGATATCTGGAAACCAGTAGCCCACATATACCCCAATCGCAGTAACTTCCGCCATCCCTACGGTAACCCATAAAAACCAATAGCTCCAGGCGGTCAAGAAACCGGCTAAAGGGCTGATATATTTATGAGCAAATGTAGCGAATGAGCCTGTCACCGGTTCAAGAATCAGCATTTCCCCCATGATCCGCATGACAAAAAACATAATAATCCCAGCTAAGAGATAAGCCAGCAGCACTGAGGGACCTGCCCATTTTATCGTACTTGCCGATCCCATAAACAAACCGACGCCAATCGTGCCTCCAAGCGCAATCAACTCAACATGCCGTGGCTTTAGCCCTCTCGTTAATTGTTTCGATTCCAAAAGAACGCTCCCCTTCGTATATGTTCATCATCAAACGCTAATGATCCGGAAAACTGTCCCCAAACATTATTAACTTTTCAGACTGACGTGGTCGTGAGTGAACGACAACAAAGTAGTTCCACGATTCGTAAATACACCAGAAAACCACGTCCTATTTACCGTCCAAACCTTACTGTTTCTAAGACCGAGTCCGTAGCATTAGATGCATTGTATGACAAAAAACGCCTAAATACAACTGCTAATTAGCAGACATTTTTATGCATGAAATGGAAAGGAAGGCTATTCATATTTTCTGAACAATGGTCAATTTAATGTAATGCATTAGAGTGCTAAACAAACATATTTCTTCAATGATAAATATCACGATATTAAGTCTATTTGAAATCTGAGATGAAGATATAACTGGTCAATGGATTGATGCAAGTGGCGGATCTCATCTATAAAATTGAAGGGTTCAAAGCCTAGCTAAAGATCAGGCTTTTGAACCCACTTATTCAATGATGAATGAATATGTATTTATTTGAGATTTTTTATAAAATTTTTCTGATCCTTGGTAAACATATAGCCACGTCGTTCATAGAATCTGTGAGCCTGTATCCGACTTGGGTGAGATAATAGTTTGATCCCAGAAAATCCATGGGACTTTCCCCACTGTTCAAGACGCTCAATCAACATGCTACCTACACCTTGATTTCTATACTTTTCTTTAACAACAAATCCTAGTACATTTACCAAAGATTCAGAAAAAAGTAATTCATATGGGCTTCCATGAATATATCCTAAGACCTCGTTATTTTCTTCATAAACAAAGATCATATCTTTTGATTCCTTTGTAATCAATTCAATCTTCTCTTTTACTTTTTCTTCAGGAAATAGATATAGATTGGGGTTAAAATCTTGGTTCAACAAATAAATGTCATGATAATCAGATACCCTAATTTCCCTAACATTTTTTTCTTTCACTTTTGAAATACCCCCTATTTTCATCATACGATGCTTTATGTCTAAACTCATTAATCCTCACAATCTTGACCGTTAAAACAATTCAGCATCCCAATAAATGCTTCAAGTTTGGAATCCTCCCATGTTGAAATACGTTGATAAAACTCATTTTCTTTTTCTTTTAAAGCTTCCAAGGCTTTTCCACGACCATTAGCTGTCAGGGATATCAACACCCCCCGGCGATCCTCAGGGTGAGTTTCACTTTTTACATATTCCAATTGCTTAAGCTGAGTAACAAGACGGCTGACAGAGCTTCGATCCATAGCGGTGGATTCTGCCAAAAATGTAGCGCTTGCCGGACCGTACGAAAGGAGACAGCGTACGATCAGAAAAGCCGCAGGTTGTAATGATGGATCGAAAAGTGCCGCAGTTTTTACATTGAGTGCATGTGACGCGCTTATAAGTGCATTAAGTTGTTCACCAAGATTCAGTTCTAATTGCTCTCTTGTAGAATTTGGATGTTGAGTTTTATTATCCATATGTCTCCACCTTATTTAAATTAGTATGAATATATTTGACATATATCAATCAAAATACATATACTTGATATATGTCAATCATATTTTCAACTTTGGTAAGTGTCAAGCAGAAGATCTACAGTATAAAGCATCCACAACCGTAAAGCGTGGACATGAATAAGAATGTAATTAGATCGAGAATTTGGAGGATGATTTATATGTCGACATACCCGATTATTGTAATCACTGGTGCTACTAACGGTCTTGGACAATGGGTAGCAATTGAATTAGCCCAACGCGGAGCACATCTAGTCTTAACAGCCAGAAATGAAAAGCGTGCTGAAACGACTAGAAATATTCTGAGAGACTTGGCGCCAAGTACAAAGGTAGACTTTTTTTTCGGGGACCTGTCTCTTATGAAAGATGTCAAACGTATTGGGGATGAAATTAAAGCTAATTATCCAAAGATTGATGTATTAGTGAACAATGCTGGATTACATGGATTTGAACAGCGAATAACCTCAGAGGGTTTGGCAGAAATGATAGCCGTAAACTATCTTGCCCCGTGGCTGTTAACGCATACACTACTCAATTCACTAATGGAATCCACAAATGCTAGGATCGTCAATGTAGCTTCTGAAGCGTCACGCAACCATGGTGAATTAAAATTACCGGAGGATTTAATAGATACATCTGCATTTACCGCAAGAGGTTCATCTAAGATATACGGAAAGACTAAACTTCTTAATATCATGTTTACAGAAGAACTTGGACGTCAGTTGGATGGAACTGGGATCACAGTTAACGCACTTAATCCAGGATTTAACGTTACTGGCCTTGGCCGTGAGTTAGGATTTTCTTCGGTACTTGCAAAAATATTGAACGCTTTGCATATCGGAGACCCACGGAGAGGAGCAGAAATTATTATTCGTTTAGCAACAGAATCCCAATATCAAGAAGTGACAGGCGGGTATTTTAATGTTGGTACTGGTAAGCTGATTGTGCCGGCATATCCTGGTGGGGATATCAAGATGCAATGCCTACTTTGGAGTACTACAACCGAATTATTACGGCAAAAAGGCGTTATGGAATGAAATAGAATCTAAAATCGAACAATGTCCCCCCAACGAATGGTTCATTTTGTAAACTAAATCTCTCTTTTAACCGATAAATACATATGTTGGTTCTGTACTTAAATATCTCCTCCCATCTTTACATATTCAAGTACAAACGTGTATTTTTCTAAAAGGGGGCTTTCTATGAACTATCTAGACGAGCATATACTTAGCCTCAAAGCTAAAATGGTGGATCAGAAGACAGCTAATAACGATAATGTGAAATCCATCCCAGCTCAAACCCAGAAATCGGAACTGGACGGTTCCATGTTTGAAGAAACAAAGCTACTTCATGTTGAAAATGATTATCTCACGTTGGAGCCCATTACAATACTACACGGAGAGATTGGTTTCTACATCCCCAAGTCCTTCACTCCTATGCCAATGGAGCAAGCTATAATCAAATATCCTTCAGAGCATCGACCAAAGGTCATTTATACCTCATCTGAGGAGACCATCAATATCACTTTTAATCCTACAGATACCGCTCTGGAAGCGGAAGAACTGCCTGATTTTGTAGAGCAAATGGCGGATATTTTACGGTCTGTACAACCGATTCGCAACTGGTTAGGTACCGAAATGGTCACCAACTGTTCTGGACTTTCAGTTGGGCAGATTCGTTTTGTGGCGGCGGGGATCGACGGTAATCTATACAACGAAATGCTGCTCTTCATCCACAATGGACGAGTTGTCATAGGTTCCTTTAGCTGTCTGGAGATAGATCTCGAAGTATGGTTACCTGTAGCAGAATACTGGGTTCAATCCCTTTCTGTCCTTCCACCCTCCATCTATTCTACAAATGAGAAAGGAATGACTACACCATGAGTCTGGGATACGATCAAATTCAAATTCACCCTTATGAACAAATTGATCTGGAGGAGCTTACCTTAACGAAAAAAATTAACGAGCATACTCGGCTTTATTTTACAGGTATTATCCCCGATGACTTGCAAGACAGTTACGTAGAAACGACGGAAAAAAATACCATCATTGAAGTCAGTCAACAAGATGAATCTGGAGCAAGCAAGCCGCTATTTAGTGGGATTGCCCTCTCGGTCGAGGTAAAAGTCGTGCGAGGTGTGTACTATCTGGAGGTGGAAGCCATTTCCCATACGTACCGGATGGACATGAAGCAGCGTACTCGTTCTTTTCAGTATACGAAAATGACGATTCCTCAAATGCTGGAGCACATAGGTAAGGACTATGAAGGACTGGATGTGATCGACGGGGCTACTGGAGGAGAAGCCATCGGACGGCTTGCCATTCAGTATCAGGAGACAGACTGGGCGTTTTTAAGACGCATAGCCTCACGTTATCATACAAGTCTGATGCCTGTAGCCCGTTTTGACAGTCCCAAATTTTATTTTGGTATTGAGGACAGCCCTGCACAGGCGATACTGGATCATACCCGTTATACCGTACGTAAGCAATTGCTTCCTTTTCGTTATTTTCAGGAGAATGAGCAAACCAAGCTGAGTGAACACGATTTTATTTTTTATGAGGTAGAAACGGATGAGGTACTCGACTTGGGCGCTCAGTTGAATTTTCAGGGGCATAACCTATATGTGATGGAAGCCTACACCGCCATGAGTCAGGGACTGCTGCGGCATCAGTATGTGTTGGGTTCTTACCAAGGATTTCGGCAAAAAAGCTACTACCAGGATAAGCTGGCAGGAGCCTCATTAAGCGGTATTGTGCTGGACGTACGTCAGGATCAGGTGCGCATTCATCTGGATTGTGATGAACAACAGGACACAAACCAAGCACACTGGTTCAACTATTCTACTGTGTACAGTGGCGGTGGCCATACCGGCTGGTATGTCATGCCAGAAAAAGGCGATTCAGTTTCCCTCTATTTCCCCGGTAGTCGGGAAGAAGACGGCGTTGCAGGTAGTGCCGTGAGAAGGGCAGATCGCAAGAGTACGCATAACCATTTTTCCAATCCGCAAATGAAAATATGGCGTACCCCGCATGGCAAGGAAATTCGACTGGGACCGGATGAACTGGTCGTTACAGGTAAGGACGGCGCTATTTATATCAAACTGGACGATAAAGAAGGCATTCATATTGCGAGCAGCAAACAGGTGAATATTACGGCGGGAGGCAATCTCAGCCTGTCTGCGGGGAAGACGATGAGTCTATCCGCAGGTAGTCAGCTCCGTATGGATTGTAATGGCAGTCATATTGAATTAAGCGGATCGGCGGATATGAAAGGCAGCGAAGTGAAGTCGAATTAAGGATGATTAGAAATGGAAAAGCAAACAGATGTGTTAGATCAACAACAAACGGCTCTTCATCAGGCTTGGTCTTTCATTCGCAAAGAATGGGCGTTGACATGTAAATCAACACAAACACAAAGATTACAGCATATAGTAGAACATTTTCGCGCCTTTTGTGAGCTGGTTCGGCAAAAACAATTTACAGGCCGTAAAGGTCATATCGGTTACATCACCTACTCTATGCTGCGCACCACATGGCTTGAACAGAAGCCCGTTTATCTTGTTGAAGCTACGGATGCCTTATGGATGCTTGATGCTGAGCCCGTTCAGTTGGAGTACGATGCAAGTTGGATTTTTCTCTATTGGACTCAATTACGTGAACAACTTGGGGCTGAAACTTTGAAGCAACAAGTCTCCCTTTCCGAACTTGAATTGGAACAGATCATGTTGGAAGCAGCGGGATATCTTCATACGATGATCGTTAGTCTAGTTCGTCAGGCTATGAAGCAAGCAGTCCACCTACCAGAGTTTGAGGCGTTGGATCGTGAAGAAGCTTTTGAGATTCGCGTCGGAGAGTATATGGATCATAGTGTCTCCGTGTATCGGGAAGATCGAAGACCCGTGGATGCAAACATAATAAAGTCTTGGCTGGAGGAAAAAGAAGAATCGGCCTACAGCTACCAAGCACTGTCTCAAGTTCAACTGTCGGATGGAAATTACAGTTCCTTGGATTTTCGCTATACAGTCTTTCGCCAGATCGGGATGCAACAAAGTCAATTGCATCACTGTATCCTCGTAGGCACGGTATGGCAAGAAGCTCAGCTAGATGGAACCGACCTTTCGCACAGCCTGCTTCATGGAGCCGATTTCAGTGGCTGTTCCCTGCAAGAGGCTGTACTGGACGAAGTGATAAGCAATAGCGAATATGGATCGGATGCTTGGCTGGATTGGGAACCGTTAGGATTGGATGGAGTGAATTTTACAAGAGCTAATTTACAGGGAGCTAGTTTTCAACATGCACAGCTTCAAGGAGCTACTTTCCAAGATGCCGCGCTGCAAAGAGCTTTATTTAACAGCGCGGATCTAACAGGTGCCTGCTTTGTAGGAGCCGATGTTACTGACGCTTCGTTTATAGGTGCATGTTTAGTAAACGCTAATTTTACAGGAGCAAAACTACACCGGGTAAGCTTTACAGATGACCAACTAAGTGAAGCCATTGGCCTTGCTGCTATAGAAGCGCCCCTGGCTACACAGATAACAGATGCAGTGAGTAAAGGGGAGTGGATGTCATGAGGTATTACCGACTCATGGTGGACGAGCGCGTAAAGCATCGGGTGGAGACTGCGCCCCTGTCTCCCTTGCAGGTGGAAGATATCCTTTCGGGTCATACCCTTCAGGCGGATGATACTCCCCTGTTTTTAGCTGTACATACAGATTCACGAACCGTATATCCGGATTTTCTGGAGTTCCCTTTGCCGCTGGTTTCAGACTCTATGAAAGCCCTGTTGGAAAAATATATGCCTGAGCTGGAATGGAAGGCCGCTATACTTACCGATTTTCAGAAAGCCAGGCAGGATGTGTACTGGGTACTGCGTCCACCTGTGGTGGATTGTCTTTCCTCACAAACCGAGTGGTATCCCGACCACACCTTGAAGCAATTGGTACTTAAACACAGGAAAATCGAATCGTCTATATTTCGGATCGCCGGCTTGTTGGAAGCACATATCTATATCAATCTCGCGGTAGCGGAAAGTCTGCTGCGTCGTCCATTTACAGGTGTTCGTGTGCAAAAAGTGGAGATGGCCACAAAGGAGGAATAATCCGTATGGAAGAAGCAAGTGTGCAGCCTGGAACAGGTGCGAAAAAAAGCTATGTCGTGGCAGGTGCGATTTTAAGCTGTAGTTACGGTACACAGCCTACGCGTTTGAAGCGCCCTTTTAGCCACGGGGTGTATGTCAAAAATAAAGCTCAGATGAATATTGGAGATTATGTGCCCGGAGTGAACATAAAATCTTTTGGGAATTGCTCCAGTCCGCTGAATCCGGCTGTGCAAGCCAGTGAGATGGTCGATATTTATGGGGTGAAAAAGGCACCGTGTATTCCTGTCCTTACGATGCCTTGGCTGAACGGAAAAAGCGACATGCGCATCGAAGGCCAGCCTGCTCTTACGCAGAACTGTACACATCAATGTCTTTATTGCGGACACATACAGATCGAAAATGACGGTCAGGAACTGGATTGATCAGTCGCAACCTACCACTATAAAAACAAAATGCGTTGGTGAGAGATTGGCTATCTTCTCCACCAACGCATGATATAGGTTAGGTACCGCAAAAGGTTCGGTAAGGACGGGTGGATTCCTCAGGCAATGTAGAGTAAATTTCCTGTTCGGTAGAGTAGGCATAAGGGTTCGAAAGAACTTCAAGAAGCTTCTCCATCACACGGTAGTCTTCTCGTTCCACCGCAGCTTCTAGTGCTTCTTCTACCCGGTGGTTGCGTGGGATGATTGCAGGATTACTGCTGCGCATCAGCTGACGCGAGGAGGCTTGTGATTCCTGCTGTCTGCCCAGCCTCGCCTGCCACTGCTCGTGCCACTGGGTGAATTCCGCAGTGCTGAACAGAACCGTATCCTCCAGCTTGTTCAAAGTTAGGGCACGGAAGGTATTGGTGTAGTCGGCACGATGCTTCTGCATGATACTCAGAAGCTCCTCAATAAGAGATTCATCCTCCTGCTCTTCGTTAAAGATCCCTAGCTTCGCCCGCATTCCTGCAAGCCAATGATGGTGAAACATTTTTACAAAATCTGAAATTGCATCCTCAGCCAGTGTGACAGCCTGCTCCCTGTTGTCATGCAGCAGTGGCAAGAGCGTCTCAGCAAATCTCGCGAGATTCCACGCAGCAATATGCGGCTGATTGGCATAAGCATAGCGTCCCTGCCTGTCGATGGAACTGAACACCGTCTCAGGATCATAGGTATCCATGAAGGCGCAAGGTCCATAATCAATGGTTTCTCCGCTAAGGGTCATATTGTCGGTGTTCATCACCCCATGAATAAAACCAACTAGCTGCCATTTGGCAATCAGCTCGGCCTGACGCTTAATCACTTCCTGAAGAAGTGAAAGGTAACGGTTTTCGTCATTGGCAACTTCCGGGTAGTGTCTTTCCAATGTATAATCAGCCAGAGCACGGAGATCTTGGGACGTGCCCCATGCTGAGACGTATTGAAAGGTGCCGACGCGAAGATGACTGCCAGCCACACGGGTCAGAATGGCTCCGGGCTGCTCGGTTTCCCGGATGATCGACTCACCCGTGGATACCACCGCCAAGCTGCGGGTGGTAGCAATACCTAGCGCATGCATCGCCTCACTGATGATGTATTCGCGAAGCATCGGCCCAAGTGCCGCACGACCGTCACCACCACGGGAGTATGGCGTTCTGCCTGAGCCCTTGAGCTGAATATCAACCCGTTCACCCAAGGGATTGATCTGTTCGCCAAGCAGCAGAGCACGTCCGTCTCCTAACATGTTAAAATGCCCGAATTGATGCCCTGCGTAAGCTTGAGCAAGAGGCATAGCCCCTTCAGGAACCTGGTTACCGGCCAGCTCCGCTACGCCATCATTCCCTTGCAGCGCCGTGCCGTTCAACCCCAGTGATGCTGCCAACGGATGATTAAGAATGATCAGCTTTGGTGAGCGGACAGGAGTTAGGTTGAGCTTTGTAAACAATGATTCCGGCAAACGAGAGTAACTGTTGTCGAAGTTCCACCCTATTTTATCTGCTATTTCTTTTTTCTCCGTCATAGTGTCTCCTTTTCTGCTGCGGTATCTTAGGTTTTCCCATTTTAGTTTTTACTTCTGCCCATTTATTATCCAATTATGAAACATGGAACATACAATATGCTTTTTTATTATAATCGATTATCAAACATTAATTGTATTTGAATACCGAATGGGTCTTCAATAATACCGTAGGCTTGGCTAAACACATTATTAGATAAAGGCACAATAATTTTCACTCGATCATCTGTAATTAAGCTATCATAAAAACGTTTAATTTCTTCTAGGTCAGCACTTTGAATACATAATGAAGTATTATTCCCTACTGTATATTCTTCACTGGGATTCATTGTATCTTCTGCTATCATTACTTTTGTTTTTCCGATGGATAAGACTGAATGAGAAATATAATTTTTATTTTCATCCGTAAGCTGTATGGAGCTGTCACGTTGGGCCATGTCTTGATAGGTAACCAGAAACAATTCCTTTGCGTTGAAGTGTTTTTTGTAAAAATGTATAGCTTCTTTTGCCTTTCCGTTCATGGATAAGAAAATAGCTACTTCCAGTGTTGTACTCATGGTATCAATCTCCTTTTATATGTGCTTTTAGTCAGATATCTTATGAATTTGATATATTCCCTTGAACTTATTATCATATAAAAAGGTATCAAAATATGACACCTTTATAAGGAGATTTAGATGAAGAAATCGGAAAGATTAAATGATATGATCAGATACTTAAACAGTCGAGAGTTCTTTAATTTAAATGACCTAATGGATAAATACCATATTTCAAAAAGTACAGCTCTACGTGATATTAATTCATTAGAACAATTAGGTATGCCTATTTTTTCGGAACATGGCAGACATGGACGATATGGTATCTTAAAAAATAGATTGTTATCCCCCATTATTTTTACAATGGATGAGGTATATGCTCTGTACTTTGCAATGTTGACGTTAGAAGCTTATCAATCCACCCCCTTTCATTTAAGTGTTAATCAACTGAATGAAAAGTTTGAACACTGTCTTTCTAAAATACAAATAAACCAGATTCATAAAATGAAAAAGGTTTTACAATTTGAAACATATCAGCATAATCATGTTAGTCGTTATTTAGATAAAATTCTAACAAGCATTCTTAATGAGAGCACCTGTAAAGTTAAATATGTAAAAAATAATCAGAAAAAAAGTTACTATATTCAATTTTTCAAAATTTCCGCTAAGTTTGGTCAATGGTATGCTACTGGAATAGAGTTACATACGAATAAATATAGAGTTTTCAGATGTGATCGAATAACCTTTATAGAAGATGAGGAGAGCAATTCTCGCTTTTCTATAGATGAACTCCTTAGTCGTTCATTAGAAATGTATCAATCTGAGAAGAGCATTGACTTTGAAGTAGAAATTTTAGAACAAGCAAAGGATATTTTTTATAAAGAACATTATCCTTCTATGAAAATAGAAAATGGTGATAAGACAGTCATTAAGGGATTCTATAATCCAGGAGAAGAAGAATTTATAGCTCAATATTTTATGAGATATGGTCATTATGTACGATCAGTGAAGCCTGAATTTTTAAAACAGATTCTTAAAGATAGAGTTGAGCACCTCTTAAACCACTATCAAAAATTATAAGATCATCGAAGGTTTGTTCAAAATTTTCTCTACATTCTAGTAAAGAAAAGGAACCTGCAAGCTCCTTTTCTTTACTAGCTATGACAATTGAATCATGGCTTCCGTTTGGCGATAACAGCATAGGATACCGTTCTTGTGAATCCAGTTGGATTCCATGCAGTAAATACCCATCTGTCTTCGGCCGCGGAATAATTATTGAGAAGAAACCCTTGTTCATTTCCAGAGAAAGTCCATGCACCGCTAATCAGATTGTAGGCGTTACCGTTAATCGTAGTGCTTCTAAAGCTATTAGGAGAAATAGTGATCGGTGCGAAAGTGAATCGTGCGAACCCATCTCCAAGTTGAGTTACACGAATGGCTTTTTTAAGATTCATAATCACGTGACTATTTTTTTTCAGTTTTTTTCCCAACTTTGCTTCTGTTTTTTTAATTTTCATTAAGGTTGCCTTTCTCAAAGAAATCATCTCCTTAATTGTTTTACTTATAGTTAATGATGGAGTAGATACTTTTGAATGGACAAAATCCCCGGTAAATTGGCTTGATTTTCTGGAGGTGCGGAAACAAAAAGCCCTTCCTTAAAATAAAGGAGGGCTTGATACCGCTACTTCTCATATTTTCCGTTCCTATACCGATTTTGTTAAGCCGATATGGGTGATCATGGTGTCATACGGTTCTAATTCCATGGTTTGTTTGCCATATTCCGTTTCAATCGTCGTTCTTTGAAGTTGATCGCTATTGTTAATAACAACCAACATTTTACTTTCTGGATAATAAGCACACTCTGTATATAGGTTATCCGTAATGTACTTCGTTTCATGTAACTCATTGCCTGCAAAGCGAATCAAATTCAACAGTAATCTTGTGTTTTCCCAGCTGAATTCGAAAGAAGGAAGGTATATCCCCTTTCCTTTACCGAAGGCATGAGTAGACAGTGTTATCATACCACTCGTTTCTTCCACTACCGCAGCTGACCCATCGGTAAGATAAATGCTATTCTTTGGCGTTATACTGGCTCCTTCAGGCACCAAACCATGCTCATCCCTAACCTCGTATACCCATCTTCCATGACCTACTCTGGAGCCTGTATCCTCATCCAGACCGAGAACATGTGCCATTCTGAAAAAGCTGTCGTGGCCTTCAATCGCAGAAGGCTGGTTGATGCCAATAAAGGTACCACCCTCATAAACCCATTGGGTCAGTAAGTCCACACACTTGTTGTCATTCCAGTACTCCCCACCACTCCATGCTGAACCAGCAGAGCCGGCATTGATCACTACATCACAATCCTGTAGAATTCCCTGACGGATATCTTCAAAATCAATGAATTTCACTTCAATCGGCAATCCGGATAAAGCCTCATTGACATGAACCAAATCATGCATATACGTTTCATGGAAATGTCCGGACAATGTCCACGATCTCAATTTTCCCCAACTATGCAGAATAGCTACCTTCGTCTTCATGTGATAGGGCTTGCCTTCATGGTGCAGTTCCTTAATTTCTCTGAATTCATTGGCAATCTTTTCGATGTAATCGCAAAAATCCGGGTAAGGCTCTACAAGGTGCAAATATCCGCCCAGTCCAATTCGGTCAATAGGCTCCCGCAGCAAGGCGCGCCGAATATTAATCCAATACTTTTTGGCATCCAGCGTGGGGTTCCCCCCTTCCATAAAGGTAGGAAGCCCGCCTAAACCAACCGGAAATAAGTATGGATGCAGCCGAATCTCATGCGTATTCACTTTTACACCTGAACAGAGCCTCGCCTCGTAACCTGAAAACACACATTTAATCAACCCGTCAAATCCAAACTCTTGAAAACGGTCATTGTAAGGCTCCATACCAACCCAACTGTCATCATAGAAAACATAGGCCAGCTTGTCGTGCCTATGCACAATGTCAATTAATTTCTTGCCAAATTCAATCACAAAATCATTGATAAATGCCATCCAATCCAGCTTGCGCTGCTCAGCCGGGATATGACTGACGCGGTATTTCCCGCCATTCACAAAATCCTCGGCTGTCATCGAATACCCGTATTTCTTGGCAAACAGATCAAGCGCTCTTGAACTTACCGTAAAATCGTATGAACCCCAGTCAGAGAACAGATGGCGATTGCGCTCATTACTGCCCCAGATCCAGGCGAAATTATAAAATAAGGAGGTAAACCGAACAACCGTGGTTTCCTTATGATGGAGACACCAATCTTCCATCCAATCCAGCAGATATTTTTGCGTTTCTGCATAGATGGGATCAATCTGCATCAAATGCTCTTTGTCCCAATGATTCGTTGTGTGATTGTACATGGAAATCTCTTCCCAGATCCGGTAGGCCATGAAGCTTACCGTGTATTTATGCCAAGGAACAATTCCGGTAATGACTACATTTCCGGATTCCCTTTCATAATTCCACTGTTCTCTTGGAACTTCCTCCCCGGTCGTTCTGTCAAAAACCTGCCAATAGTTAAACGCCTCTTTGGAATCATTAACCTTGAATTGTTCAGCAAAAAAATCCTCCATCAGATAGATGGATACATAATCTTGTACAGCTACCTTCGGATTTGTAATTAAAAAACATTGCTGAAGCTTATCAAGATTGTGGGACGCCCACTCGTTATGATCTCTGATGATACAGATTGTCGAATATATGCCGTACCCAGCGTTAATAATCTCGTCGGACAATTGCGTGCCGTCACTATCACGGATGACATCGGCACCCCACCGTTCAGCTAATTTTAGGGTCAGCGCCTCATAACCAGATTCTCCCGGTAGTGTAAAGGCCCCCGTTGTTTGTTTAGACAACTTGGTTCCCTCCTAATTCAACATATCAGACAGAAAAGCCAATGCCAGGCCTTGACCCCAGCCCTGAATCCAGTCTTTTGGAATATTGCGATACCCATCCCGATCTTTCATAACCGCTGTGCCGCCAGAAACACCTAGTACCCGTCCGTCCTCGCTAATATGGTTCAAGATGCCGTCCAATGCCTTTTGCACGTATTTGGTATGCAGCGGATTGCCGTTATTGATCATGGCTGCCGCGATTCCGCAAGATGCAGACACCTCCTCGTAGGACTCCTCGTCATCCAGTACCGTCCGCCATAGGCCGTTCTCCGTTTGAACACCCTTTAGTGCCGCCAGTTGATCCCGAAGCGAACACTCCACGTCCATGCACTGCGGATATAAATACCAGTCCTTCAAATGAATTTTAACTTGCGACATGGTATAGGCTCCCCAAGCATTCGCTCTCCCCCAGAAAAATCCGGACATGTGATCCTGCTTGACATTATTGTAGCCATGGTACCAGAAACCGCTACTAGGGTCTTGCAGGTATTTGATATGCCAGTAAAATTGGTTTAAGGCGTCCTGGATCATTTCCTCATCCTTTAATTTGGTTCCTACACGGAGCAGAAAAAATGCCGCCATAAACAATGTGTCCGCCCATGCCTGTTCTGGAAAATCATTAGCAACGGATACCGTATGCTGCAGAACATTGTCTCCGAACCTGAGAGCATGGTTCCGAATATAATCCACCTTGCTCATCACAATATCCCAATATTTCTGGTCCCCTGTTTCTTCATACAATGTGATCAGCATATGACCCATGGCACATGTGTTTACCGTCCAATGCGGCAGCCCCAGCTCGATATATTCATCTGCCCATTGCACAAGCATATTCAAATACTCTTTATTTCCAGTTTTTGTATAGGCTCTGGATACCCCATAATAAGCCACACCGCAAGGCCAGTCCCACGTCAAATCCATCGCCATTGTTTTTCTGACGACTTTGTCGATAACTATTAACATCTCTTCCTTGTCATAAGTTAATTGAAGCATCTATGTTCTCCTCTCTTTCGCACACGCCCCCAAAGGCGCTTGAGAGCTGTTCGTCACTGTTTTGAAAACGCTTTACTTATTCCATTGTACGCAGTAAAATAGTCTCCATCTAAGCATATTCGCAACAAAACTGTGCAATTCTAATCATTTATGTGATGATTTTGCAAAAATCCAATAAGCGACTTCCAATAAACAGTATATAGATCGAAATGGTCTAGTTCGTCTATATATTGCACCTTGGAGCGATTGGAATCGAATTTTGCAAAATCCTGATATATATAGGCTGGTTAAAATCAAAGTCATGGGAGTATTGGATATGCCCAGAAAAAAGAAGCCCGTTATAGAATACCGACACTACAGCTTGCCCATAAATTTCCCTGTCTTGCTATTAAGCGGTGAGCGTTGGAAGATTTCCGATATTAAAAGTGAACATCTCCATTTCCATAACCATTTGGAGATTGGTATATGCTATTCGGATAGCGGCATCATGGAGATCAAAGGAGAATCTGTACCCTTCAAAGCTGGCGATGTGACCTTCATCCCCAGGTATCTTCCTCATACCACGTATAGTTCGCCAAATACAGCCAGTCTTTGGTCTTATATCTTTTTTTCGCCAGAGGAGCTCTTTCAACATTCATTTAAAAGTGCTTATAGCAACTTCGAGCCGAATTTGTGGGTAGTGAAGGGTATGAACTGTATATTGAATAAGGAGCAACATCCCAAGGTTTATACACTTGCGACTTCAATCGTAGAGGAATTAAAACAGCAGAATCCTTACTATCAGGAAAGTGCCTACGGCTTATTGCTATCCCTTTACATAGAACTCCTTAGAATTCATTCCAGGAATGAACTGTTGGCAGATCAAGAAACAGAGCATAGCCTGAAAAGCGATTTTGTCATTTCTCCGGTTCTGGAATACATCACGAAAAACTATATGAACCCCATTACCATGGATTTTTTGGCCGATCTGTGCCATCTAAGTACAACTCATTTCCGAAGAAAATTCCATGAAATTATGGGGACGTCGCCTCTCGATTTCCTAAACAGCACCCGAATCGAAGAGGCTTGCAAGCAGTTAAAAAGCACGGAGGATTCTATTCTTTCGATCTCCGAACAAGTCGGTTTTCATTCCATTTCCAGCTTCAACCGTTGCTTTTCCAGGCTTATGGGAAAGCCGCCAAAAGAATGGCGTAAAGGGGCGCAATCCGAAGCGCAATCTGCAAAAGCGTCTATACTGGAGTTTACGGGGTGGGTTTGATTTTACCAAACGGAATCAAGCAGATCGTCCACTTCCCGCCAAATATCATAGTGGGTGACGTAGGACATTGCGGCAACCAGGAAAGACCCTTGAATAATGATAACCAATCAATTTCATTTTTAATGAAAGAGACATATTTATTATCAGTTCTCTTCCTCCAGTCGAAAATGCTCCGTAAGGCGTTCAATCGTAAACTGGTTTCTCAATTTACAGGCAGAATTCTGATTCGCAAACATCCCTTTCTCCCAGATCGCCTCCTGTTTAGAAACAGTCTTGACCCATTCCACTCGTACAACGTATTCGCATAAATCGGGGTCATCGACATCTGTATCCATTCTTACATGTATATCAGCATCAAGCAGTGGTATATTTACTCCATTTACCATCACTTGAAACTCCTTGATGGGTACTACTTCCTCTTGCACGATTCCGACACCAACATACCCCACCTTAGGAATACATGCAAAAATCCTAGCACCTGGCTTCAGAAGATTCAGCGATCTGCTGTACCATTTTCCTTGGCCAGCCGAAATAAAACCGTATCGTCTGCAATCCTCCCAGTTCCGATAATCACCGTCTCCCAAAGAGATATAAAAATCTTTCCCGTTCCATGGAGCCTTTCCTGTTTTATTCGTCGTCACATTAGATGTTTTAACCTCAACTTTGTTGGGATCAATGAGCCAGTTTCTGGCCAGATATTCATTATCTCCGTCTTTAAAATAATGAAAAAAGAGTGCATTAATCGGGACACCGAAGTTCGTTAAGTAGTTAATGATTCGTTCTGTTGCTGGATCCAGTTCTGCTGACACGATAATCAATTGATGGAGTTCGTTCAAAGTTTCAGGTAAGTCGGTTTGAAAATAGTCTACAAAATCTTGTTCCAATTGCTTTCCCGGATTTCTCTCACTATAGATCTCAATGATATCCGTATAATTCAACTGTTGAACCCACGAGGCATAATCCAGTGTCTGTGCAACTACTTCTCGTGGCGTTTTATTACGTTTTAATTCGATAATGACTAGATTCCCTTCCGAGTTCATTGCAAGGATATCAATGAATTTACCAAAGGCTGTATTGATCTGTCTCCCAATTAACAATAACGAAGGATCAATGATGCTAATATCATGTGTGATAACATCTTCGAGCTTACGTTCGGTCTCCATACTAGAAAAGTGAATTTTCTCGACATCTCCATTAATCTTCCAAATTCCTAGTTCGATCGGCATTCCAGTTCTCTCCTTGTTTGCTAGTCTAAAGATAATTCTTAAAACATCATACATCCTAGTAATCCATGTTTTTCTTTTTCTCAGCATATGGATAGAAAGAATTAATGCTTCCTCACTCCTTAAGCCGGACCCCCAACACCTTACTAGCCAAGTCTACCTGCTCATGATTCAAATCCACTTTAACTGTACCTAAACGTCTCTGCTCGCGCCACTGCACCAGGTCCTCTTCTGTTTCCAATTTGAGTTCAGCAATCTCCACTGCACGGTCAAACATATATTTAGACGTGTACAACACCGTATAAATCCCTCTCCCTCCAGATACAATCGGCTTGTCCCTCTTCATCCATTTCTCCACCGTAAATTTCACATATAGCTTATCTTCCGTACCTCGCCTGTAAGGACGTTCGGTGATTTCTTTACGCTGCATTACCTTCCAGTCAACCACTTTCCCATACCAATGAATCCCGGTTTCGCCTGTGGATAAAAACTGACTTCGTGACTGATAAAGAGCAACATATTTTATCTGTGTTAATAATTTGTGATCAGAGATATTCTCCAATGGTATATGGTAAAACTCGTACTTTAATGCTAAATCTAACTGCGCCTTTTCCCGCAACGAACCAACCATAATATTTTTGCCGCTCATTTTGTTCTGATAATAACTCTTCGTCCCCCGCGGCCGGGTAGAACGCTCATAGGCTTTCTCAGGACTATCCATGATAATCTCATCCAAGAAAGCTTCCATCAGCTTTGTTGAGTTCGGTAAAAATGGAAATGCCCCAACATTAATTAACTCAATACTTTTGTAAAATTTATGTTCTTGAAACCGTTCCTCATCATGATATGGGAACAACACATAAGCACCGAACATGCTTCGTTCCAAATCCCGGTTATGTACATCGGTGTACACTATAGCATCCCGATAGCGATGCATCGTGTTGATGTCATCTTCCTCGGGACCAGGCATCTTGTAATTTCTGAAATACGACGTTCCCTCATACCCTGGATTCAAGCGATATTTGGCATCAAAAATATACTTATATTCCACCGCAGCTTCATTTTTCTTCAGTGTAAGAACATTGTCCGGCTGTTGCCCCAGTGTTTCGCTATGATCGCCTTTAGGTAATGTGTTGTAGTAAAGGGTGAATACCTCCCCATTGGCCGGGTTTCGATATACCATCTTGGCCTTCTGTGTTCTATCCAGGGTTACAAACAAGCCCCTGCGATCAACCTTAATCATATCTTGGGTGAGAAGCTCATACTTCCGGCTAAGAAGATCATGGATTTTAAGAAAACACCAATATTCATATAGCTGTGCTAAGTCCTTCATGGAAATACGGAAGAGGTCATTTTGAATGGACAAGCCCTTCATAAGCATCAAATAATTCCGGTACACTTCCCGATACCCCGGTGCCATTTGTAACACCAAAGAGATCGACAATTGCTTCATTTCGCCAACCTTTAGAAAATCCAGGTTCAATAGACGCTTTATTTGTGTTTGCATAAATTCCAACCGCTTCGCTAGCAAGGGATCTTGTAAGCGACCCTTTTTCATCAATCGTGCTTTTATATCCTTCAACTTGCTCGAAATACGGAGCAGCATCCAACGTACAAAGCGATTCTCCATCGTGTTGTAGCTAATTTGCCGTTTCGTCTCCAATACATGACTTGGGTAATAGCCTTGGTTGTTTAACGGTACAAAGCCAAGCCTCTCATCCGACACTAACAGATGGGGACGTTTAGTTATAAAAGGAACGTTCTCTTTGCCCACCTTCTTCGCTCGGGCAGCTTCTACAATTCGCTCCTCTTTCACTAGCTTAGTATGCGGAGAAGCCTTAATCCGCTCCACAGCTTGAACAAGCTGGTCGAACACATGCTGAAGGATGGTAAAAAACTCAGTTAGACTTTGATTACGTGTCTCTTTTAGACCCGTCAGATTGTAGGTTTTTCGTAAAAAGTCAAAGGATAGATTATAAATCTGCTGGTTCACATCTTTCAGGATCATTTGGTAATCATTTTTGTAATCCATCTTTGCTGGAAATATCTCGAGCTGAAGCTGACAAATCGGCTGCCCATTCCATCTTAGCTCCAAAACGGATAGTCCGACTTCATTTTGAAAGTTCAGAATACCGGATAAAATCGTTTTACCGAGGGGCTTAATCGCTTGACGTAAGTTTACATTCTCATGGTGAAAGGTTAACGCTATATCCTGCTTTTTCTCAATAATTAGCTCATAAGACTGCGTCTCGAAAAAGATCGGGTAGCTTGGGTCACCTGTTTGCCATGGTGACAATTCGCCTAATTGAGGAGTAAATACAGATACCTTTTCAATAGATAGAACCGTGGACAGAGTAGACACCTGCAGTGAGGTATCCACCCACTTCCCTTCCTCGGTGCGGTGAAGCTGCAAAAACTCCACGGTCGGATGAAACGGCTTGCCTTGAATATATAAATTAAACAGATTCGTCTCGACACGAATAAGCTCAACGCTCTGACTAAGAGAGCCAATATGAGGTAAATCCATCTTCCTCCAACCTCCGTAACATGAAGGCAATTTTTCTACCAGTTTGAGGATGCCTCGCATCTTCTTCTCCTTGACTGGAGCTCCATTTCTGGTAGAGGCCTGAAGCATCTTCAATAAGATCATTTACTACTAAAGACTTCCCTAGCGCTCCTTGCATCAATTGCAGTAACACCCGTTTCACAGATAAACTACTACCCTGGACACGCGGAAGTATTTTCTGAAGAAGCTGCAAATCAAATGCCTCATCCTCAGTAAGTAATTGAAACCGTTGATTATATACCATATAAAAACAAATGGAGTCCCTAATCCGAAATCCGACCTGGGCATGAATCTCTTCTAGGATATGGTTGATCTTCACGAGCTTCTCTGTCGTTTTATGTACCAAATCACTATAATCCCTGTACACGTCCACTAACTGTAAATACTCGCTGCGTAAAAATTGATTTTCGGCCACTATCACTTCTTGTTGCTCTGCCCGATGATCGTTTGGATACTGCTGTAAATTGATGTAGTTAAATTCAATCGTATTGGCACGATCTAACACCTTTTTGCTAAAAGGATGCGTAGTCTCATCCATATTGACTGTTCCAATCAAATACACGTTATCTGGCAAATATAGATCCCCATAGATCGACTGATCCTCTGACCTTAAGGAATCTTGGTTAATTAACGGTGAAGTCACAATTCGATTGTTATTCCATTCTTGGGTTTCGATGATACTCAGCAAATCACTAAAATAATACTCCACCCTAGCCAAATTCATCTCATCCAGACATATAAAATAAGGCTTATGTTGGTTTTCTGGCTGTGAAGCATCCACCAACACTTCCGCTAAACGGCCCGGACGAAAAGCTCCTGATAAATCTTTGTAGCCCAAAAGATCGGACGGATCACTCCAATCCGGCCTTACTGGAATCAACGTGAATTGATGGTTACTTCCAATCGCACCAAGTGCCTCAGCGAATAGCTTAACAAGCTTCGTTTTGCCTGTACCCGATACTCCAGCTAGAATGACGAATGGTTTAGTCTTCAGAGATAAATACAGGTTCTCAATTAGCCCCGTCGGGTAATGAAATCCTCTTTGCTCGATAAAGGCTTTGATTTGCTCAACTCGCGGCGATACCGTTAATGGATCCAATGGCCCTAGCTCCTCATATTCGAAAGTAGGCTCATTCTCTTCTACTGGCTCTTGTGTCAGGCTGTCCACGTAAAGCTTATAGTTATTCATTACATTTTCTAAATCAGCCAATAATTGCTCATCATTCGGAATAGAGCCCTGATCATAACGCATATAAGCCACCGTGGATACTTGATAATCCCGTCCTAAACCGCTTGTTGTCAGGTGGATGTTATCATCCTTTTGCATGCTTTCAAGCGGAAGCTGATCTCGCATTTCGGTGACCTTTTGCTCGAAATATTGGTAGGCCTCTTTCCTGCCCCATTCCTTGATAGGAAGGGTCACCCCTTGGGCTAAAGTTAGATAAACATTCCTCATATCCTCTGAAAATAAATAAACGATATACTGGCCTTGCTGTGTTGTTCCTGTAATTCGCTTATCCATGATAGCAATCCAGGGTATGTTAGCCCAGTTGCCCTGACCAATAGAGCCTTGGATTTTATAGTTATCATCAATAAAGGGCAGCTTCCTTAGTTGTTCCGGTATAGTTTGTCGAAACAGCACACCTAAGGGATGATTAGCAAAAGTTTGTGTTTTGGCGTGTAGGTAACTATTTAAAATTTCAGTTAGAGTATTTTGCAGTGAAAAGGCGGCTCCTATCTCGTTAGATGTCAGTTGATTATTGTAGCTGTCTAACTCATTTAGCGCATATTCTTTTAATTCCTGAATTACTTTGTCATTCAGCTGATCCATAATGGATGACTTAAAGGTAATAGTTTGTTGATCGTTGTTAAATTCAAATATTGAAGATAGCGCATCTATAGGTGTTTTAAGCAGTGTCCTCGTCTGGGCTAACGTATAATCATTCCAGCTTGAAGTTTCTCTCTGCGGTGGGGCATCCACTGGATTTCCTATACTGCTACGATGTCGGTAATAAGCCAAAAACCGCTCAGCAACTTTGTTGAGCGGAAATATTAGATTGTGGTGGTTCACTTCATACTCGTCGATGAGGGATAAAACAAGAACCATCTTATAGGACTTTTGTTTACTTCGGAAAATGTTTGAAAGTTCGTTAGGTAACATGGTATTCCTCCAAGAATGTGCATTGGCTATATTAGACATAATTCGTGAAAAAGTAACTTTATCCTTTCTTTATCGGCATGATAGGGAAAACTTTAAATTCCAGATTAAAGAAGAAACTAAAAAGCAAGACCGTTCCTTTTATGCATATCCTTTGAAACATCTTTCGTATTCAGCATCTTGGGAAGTTACTGCAACCCCAAACGCCGTGGCTGATGCCACCTATAAGATCATTAAAACGGAGTTTTGAACCAGATGAGCTTTCAGAGCCTTCGTCATTTAGATTTGGAATTATACGATTACGTCAACTGGTTCAATAAGCATCGCATTCATGGAACTTTGGGCTATTTGACGCAAATAAACGTCGTCTTTTGTACACTCTATATCAGAGGAACCACTTTTTGAATCTCACCGATTCATTTTTAAACTTTCATCCCATATTAAATATTGAAGTAATGAAGAAGAAAAAAACATACGGTCTCCCAACTTCCGGTCCATATATTTATGCATCCTTTCCCGTAGGAAACTTCTAATGTGAACCATTTTGATATGTAAGCAATCACTTTTGGGATTATGAAGTTTTCTTGTTACTAGCAGCTTGGCTATCTGATAATCTCCAAAACTAACCATAGAGTTATAAAAAATTTCTTGGTAATCTAACTCGTTACTCGTAAATCCAATTCTTTGGACAGACTTATTCACATTATAATCTTGAAAAATTTTATTGGTGTTAAAGTCGAGACCTGTTTTTACTTCGCAAATAATTCCTATTGTTTTCCCTGGCTCAAAGTAAGAAAGTAACAACGGATCCCAATCCTCTAACCTACCGCCTGTTTCTTCATATACATATGGAAATCGAACAGCTAACAAATCTGCGTCGGATGTCCTTCCCTCACTATTTTGATGTAAAACAAAATTATTAATAAGAAAGAAGCCATTTAATCTAAGATACCAATACACCAATTCTTCTCCGAAATTTGCATTCATTTGTTTTCTCCCTCACACTACATTAAAATTGATAGGATTATTAGCCTATGCATAAATAATATCATTTTAAAGGACTGAAAATCATTAACTTTGATGAAATTTAAAAAGGACTCCTTTTAAGGAATCCCCGGTATCTTCTCGATTATTATTTATGATTATCTTGGTATTTAATAATATGGTAAGAATAAACTTAATAACTCATTCATCTGGTTATCGTTTCCGTTGTGTTCTTTATAAAAACAACTTAACATACTGCCTAAAGAATAATGAAGAGTTTTTAATCGTTTTCAATTCAATTATTAGTTTAGAAATAACCATTATTGTCCAATACTACGGTAACCTCTTATCATATTACCTTTATTTTCAGGGGGAATCCGGTTTTGGCTAAAGAATACTCTTTCAATAAAAGTTATTTATTTTCATAACGTACTACGCCGTAGTTCATAAAAATACTGCACAATGGGGTGCTTTAACTTCATCTTCTCGGTCATGTTTAAAATTCGCTTTTTTCCTACTCGTCTGTCCACTAAAGCTAGAATATTCAATAAGATATCATTACTCTCTAAGCTTTCCTCTATAGAAGTAGTTAAAAATTTATTAGCTACAACATTAAAATTAGACTTGCTTAATGAGGCCTGTGCTGACAAAAGATCCTTTGCATGTTCTGATATTTTTCTACCTCTTGCAATTACTTGTAGACGATCCTCCGGAACGTTCCCATTAGTATCTTTTCTGACCATTTCAATTTCTTCATTGCTGATAGGAACTTGGATATCTGGATCATTCTTGATTTCCAACTCCGTCTGATACCATTTGATTGGACTAGTGATATCATTCATATTGAGTATGTTCTTCTTATCTACGGCAATATAACAAATTCCAGGTTTATCAATTAAATAACGGTAACTGGTTGCCCGGTATTCGACCCTTCCGTCTAACGCAGGACAAAGGAAACTCTCCAGTTGTTGCTTCAATTTACTCCAAGACATATATCCTCCTATGTTTTCAATGCCTACTAACAGCCCGTCCCCCACCTTGGCAATTTAATTTCCACGTTCCTCTACCTCATCATGATCCTTGCTTCCAAACTCATCAAGCAATGTACGCACTTCACTTGTTGATTTGGCGTTCATTAAGCTGTTTCTGAGTTCACTTGCCCCTCGGAATCCACGGACATATATTTTGAAGAAGCGGGCGAGTGGGCTGAAAGAACGTGGCTCCTGCGCTGAATAATGATCATGGAGATCTAGATGAAGCCGCAGCAATTCAAGCAATTCCTCACTGCTGTGTTCCTTCGGCTCCTTCTCAAACGCAAATGGATTCTGGAAAATACCACGCCCAATCATAATGCCATCCACTCCATATTGCTCAGCGAGCTTCAAGCCGGTCTGACGGTCCGGAATATCTCCGTTAATGGTCAGCAGTGTATCTGGTGCCACTTCATCACGAAGTTTCTTAATCTCCGGAATCAGTTCCCAGTGAGCGTCTACTTTGCTCATTTCCTCTCTTGTCCGCAGATGAATGGACAAATTTACAATGTCTTGTTTCAAAATATGGGTCAACCAGTCGCGCCATTCGTCTACGGTAGTGAAACCGAGCCTTGTTTTTACACTGACGGGCAGTCCCCCGGCTTTGGCGGCCTGAATGATATCTGCTGCGATTTCGGGACGGCAGATCAGGCCGCTTCCCTTCCCATTCTCGGCTACATTCGCTACAGGACAACCCATATTAATATCGATGCCTTTGAAGCCTTCTTTCGCCATACCGATGCTCATTTCACGGAAATATTCCGGCTTATCTCCCCAGATATGGGCCACCATGGGCTGTTCATCCTCTGTAAAAGTCAAACGCCCGCGTACACTTTTGTTTCCCTCCGGGTGACAATAACTCTCTGTATTCGCAAACTCCGTAAAAAACACATCCGGTCTGGCTGCTTCACTTACGACATGGCGAAACACAACATCCGTCACATCTTCCATCGGTGCCAGTATAAAAAAAGGTCGTGGCAAATCACGCCAAAAATTATTCATCATATCAAAAACTCCTCTATACATACCAGGACAAATCTTTGGTCCCAAAATGGTAAAGCTAACCTGTTCATGTCCTTGCTTCTTCTTCACATATAACATGTTTAAGCAACGTAGTTCAAACGGCAGTATATGTTAAGCATAGACATCTAAATGAGTATATCATACTCAATAGAGGAGCATACTCCCCAAAAGACTCGCAAAAAAAGGAAGAGCGCCCGCCCCTCCTTGCCATCTTCTATAACGTACTGCGCCGCAGTTCATAGAAATACTGCACGGCATTACTTCCCCCTTCCTATGCCGTTCCCATGCGAAATAGCTAAAAAAAGCCAAGAAATAATATCCTTGGCCCACTTCGTCAATTTCTACACATGAATACCCAAAATTTTCAGCTGTTCATTGATTTTGGCTTCAAGTTCAGCGATTTCTTGTTTATCTTGCTCTAATAGCTTACTCACCTCATCAAGGTCAATAACTTGTTCTTCTTCAAACGTATCCACGTAGCGAGGAATATTTAAGTTAAACTCGTTTTCTTTGATTTCTTCAAGTGATGCCACGCGAGCATATTTATCAACATCTACACGATTTCGGTACGTTTCTATAATCTTATTAATGTTTTTATCAGTAAGTTTGTTTTGATTTTTGCCTTTTTCAAATTCATTGCTTGCATCGATAAACAAGATGTCTTTTGTTTTACGATTTTTCTTGAATACCAAGATCGTAGTTGGGATGGATACGCCATAAAACAAGTTGGCAGGTAAGCCTATAACGGTATCAAGGTAGTTTTTCTCAATGATCGTTTGGCGAATCGCACCTTCTGCTGCACCACGGAACAAGACACCATGTGGTAATACAATCGCCATGGTTCCAGTATCATTCAGATGATACAAGCTGTGTAAAATGAATGCATAATCCGCCTTAGTTCTAGGAGCGAGTTTACCATATTCCCTAAAACGTGGATCTTTGAGTTTCGTTTCGCTATTGTCCCAATGAGCAGGATAAGGAGGATTCGCAACCACGGCATCAAATGAGCGTGGATGGTCAGTTCCTTGGGCATCTGGTCCATCAGGCCAATCGCTTTCAAGTGTGTCAGCATTAGACAGAGTTATGTTATTAAATGAAACACCATGCATCATCAGATTCATACGAGCCAAGTTGTATGTTGTCGTATTTTTTTCTTGACCAAAAAATTTAATCGCCCCGGGTTTATTTCCACCAGGCAGCTCACCTTGAACCGTTAATAACAATGATCCCGAACCGCAAGTCGGGTCATACAGCGAAAAAGTATGTTCCGATTCCTCTACACCGTCTATTACGATTTTAGCCAAAACTTTAGACACTTCATGAGGTGTGTAGAACTCTCCACCTTTTTTACCTGCACTTGCTGCAAATTGACCGATCAGGTATTCATAGATTGCGCCAAGAATATCCTTGTTATCTTCACCCTTGTATTCAATGCCATGAACAAGCTTTACAATTCGGTTAAGTGATTTTGCACGTTCATTTGTAGAAGAGCCAAGACGTGAGTCTCCAAGATTAATGTCGTTAAATACACCACGAAAATCTTTCGCAGCTTCTTTATTTAATTCGGCGTTTCGATTGAAGTTATCAAAAATAGTCTGATAATCACTAGGAATCACCATGCTATTATCAATCTTATCAACTAAAGATTCCCAAGTATCAAGCGGTGCAATGGCATAGCCTAAACTTGCAGAAATATCTTCTAAGTAATCATTCAAATCGTCACCTTTTGCTTGTTCTAAGTAGGCACTATTGATCGTTTCACCAGCGGCAACATCAATAACATTATTTTCAACTAAATATCGTTCTTGATGTTCTGACAGATAACGATAAAACATAAAGGCTAAAATGTAGTTCTTATATTCTGCGGCATCCATGCTTCCACGAAGCTCATTGGCCATCGCCCACAGTTTTGTTGTGATGCTTTGTAGATTATTGCTCATATTGCTATTTTCCTCCTAAATAAACATTTGTTGTAGTAGTGCTTTCTTTTGTTCTTGCAAGTGTTCCAGCTTACGCTGATGAAGGGTGATGAGGTGGTCGAGGCCTTTGAAAAAGGCTGCAATCTTGGCTTGTTCTTCAAGATCTGTTGGTAAGGTAACTTTTAACTGTGATAAAGATTTTTGGCTTACTCCTTTAGCTGTTCCTCCACTAGACAAAGCAGATAGTTCTGCAAATGTTTTCGGAGAGCGTAAAAGTACAGCAAGAAAGTCATCGGTAATCTTTTCTGGATTAACATCAAAAGCAATCGTTCGTTGACTTAGGATATAGCCTGTATCATCAGGTACTTGAGCCACATTTCCCATTGGTGCTTCAGTTGTAAAAAGTACTTGTCCTTTTCTTAATTCACGTCCAGTCATCCATTTATCGTATAATTCTTGATTTCCATAATGAGCATCTGCACTAGGGTCAATATATCCATTCTTAACATTCAAGGCAGATAGTGCCAAATAGCCAGTTTCGCTCCAGTCTAATCCCAACTTTTTAGGTGTTCTTCCACGAAAATCAATAGTACTTTTGATATTGCCGAAGAAATGGCGCTGTTCCCAAGCGCCAGTGAATCCAGGAAAACGAACTTCAGGAAAATCTTCGCCATTTTTCGGAAACATTTTTTGAAGTAATCCATCCTTCAAATTTTTAACGTTATTTAACTTACGCTGATGAAGGGTGATGAGGTGGTCTAAACTTCGGAATAATGATCCGATTTTCACTTGTTCATCTTTATCAATAGGTACTTTAATTTCAATTTCCGCTAAGTCATTTGAGTTGATTGCAGGATAACTTGTACCCGTACTTCTATCTAGAACAGCCTTAACGAATAACTCTTCTTGTACGCGGCTAAGCAAGAAATAACTATCAATACTTGGTCGCATTTGTGCATAACCAGTTGAGAAAACATAGTTATCATAGGGCAAGTCATACAAATAATTGTTCTTTTGATAAGGACGAACTGTTTGATAAAAGACATCTCCAAGTTGTGCTAACCGTTGAGCTCGAGATGGTGCAGATTCTTTTGATTCAGTACGATGACTAATCAAATTAGTACCTACAACAGATTCCAAATCAACGTATTCAAATTCGTCTGGCAATATTGATTTAGGATTAAATTCAACAATCTCCCACAACCTACGCTCTTCCCACACATCAGTAAATCCAGGAAACCTTAATTTAGGTACATTTTCTTTGTGTTCGCTCATTGCTGCTCTCCCTGTATGGTCTTAATGACTCTATCAAAATCAGATACTATTTTTTGATGCTTGTTGAATTCTTTATACTCACCAATAGCCTTTTCCTTAGCTGTGCTTTGTGAAATGCGTCCATTTCCATCCAAGATTTCATAGCGATTGAATGTTAAGAATTCATCAATGCTTTTCGCAAAGTCCTGCATTCCCAATAAAACCTCATCTTCGAGCAGACGCTCAACATAGTCGAAATACGCGGATACGTTACGCTCCAGACTGCGAATTTCTTTTTCCGATAAATAATTCTTCGCAACGGATACATCAGATTGTAAGATACGGCCATCGGGTGAGTTCTTCCAAGAAGTAAGTCCCATGTGCTCTTTATCTTTATCAGCACTGTCATACACAATTTCCGCAGCCGTTTTGCCTGTAATGGCATAATGAAACTTATTTTGAACTGTCGCATAAAACTTCTTGGTGATGTCTGCGTTTCTGTCATAGTCGTATGAAATTTCCGCAAATACATCTGATATTTGTTGCCATATACGTCTTTCACTTGCTCGAATGGAACGAACGGTTTCAATCAGCTCACGGAAGTAATCCTTACCAAAAACATGCTCACCTTGTTTCATACGTTCAACATCAATTTTAAAACCTTTCTGGATGTAATCTTTTAAGACATCCGTTGCCCATATACGGAATTTCGTCGCCTTTTGCGAATTTACACGATAGCCAATTGAGATAATGGCATCCAAGTTGTAATACTTCACTGGATTTATTTGTGTTTTCCCTTCCATTGCACCGTGTCGAGTGGTATTTTCCAAAATAGAAACAACCACTTTTTCATCCAATTCTCCAGACTGGAAAATATTCTTTAGGTGTTTACTGATTGCTGGGACTCCAACATCAAAAAGTTGTGAAATAATCTTTTGGGTTGCCCAGATCGTTTCATCTTGAACAAGAACTTCCACTTTTTCATCGGCATCATACATTAAAAATTGTATTTCGTTCATAATAAACTCCAATCTAATACTTTGTTGAACGATTTCGCCCCGTTTACCTCTCTACCATTTCATCCGCTAGTTCGTAAATCGCGTCACGCAACCCGTTTCGATATTTCATTTTAGATAAGGACTGTACTTTTTCATCATGAGCTAGTGTCTTATAGTCAGAACTGGCTTGAGCGATAATGTCACGGATTTGACCCGTATCATCCAAATCTTGCAAGCCATAGCGATGACGGCTAAACAATTCTCGCATTTGAGCACTTGTGATAATATCTGTGATTCCCCACTTCACTCGGAAGTCAAGAAACCTTCGATCCAGGCTGACGTTGTTCGCTTGCTGGATAATATGTTCACTGTCACTCAGCTTCACAGGATACTTGAAGTCAGAGCCTGCAGGTGGGAAGTGACCTTTGATAATTGCAGTAGCTGCATTCATAATTTTAGTCGCATAGTTACGATCATCCAACCCATTGGCAAATTGATTGATTTTTTCTTGCGTCTCTTTGGCTTCTTCATCTTTGCCTTCGTGGACTTCGTTCAATAATCGTTCCACGAGTTCAGTAAGATAATCATAGTCTACTTTAACATCCTTCACATGTGTCATGCGCAGTTCGATTTGATAAAGAGGAATTTTCTTCTCTTTAGCAATATGTGACTTCAATTCATTCGTTAAAACGGTTGTCAACATTTTCTCTTGATCTGAAGTCATCCCTAACTTCTCTATTAACTCATCTCGATCATCATAGTTAAATCCGACTTTTTCGCCATCAACTTCATCTGGATCATATTGCTTTAATTTTGCCATTCCTCTGTTATATTCACGGAGCAAATCGAGCATCTCGTCCTTTTTCTTTTCAGATGGTGGCAACTGTTGAAAATCAGATGTTAAGCTACCTAGCTTCCCAACCACTTCTTTCACTCCATTAAATACATCTTCAAATGGTTTAGCAATGATACCGTCTTTCTGATTAGACTGACGTTGTTCTTCTTCAGAAAGAATAGCTGAGTTTTTATTCGCATAAACAGCAAGTGCTTTATTCATTAACTTCTCATTTTGAGCAGGCCATCGGTAATTTACCACACGTCCCCATGGTTTCTCTTGCATATCTGCAATACGGTTCGTTCTTGAATAGGCTTGAATTAACCCAGCACCTTTTAAGGTTCGATCCACATAAAGCGTGTTAAGTTCAGGTGCATCAAAACCAGTCAATAATTGGTCAACCACAATAACCAAATCGAGGAAATTTCGATCGGTGACCGATTTATTTAATCGCGAAGTCACGTCTTGGGTATAGCCAGAAACATCATCCATCCCAAAAGATGTACCAAATTCAGCATTATAAGCTGTAATGGCATCGTACAAACCTTGATTCGTAGCAAGCATACTATCATTGTTTGAAGTGTTTTGACTAAATGTCACCGCAACTTTTAATGTTTGTCCGCCATTCATCTTATTTTCTTCGTTGACACGTTGAAACTCCTTAAAATACATCATTGCCATTGGCGTACTTGCTTTACCACCACCCACATGAGTTGTGAACAAAGCATTATACTTGCCTTCATTAGAACGATTACGCCAATTTTTGAAAATGTCTTGCACTACTAATTTGATATGATCCGAATTTTCATCGTAGAAACTGGGTTCAACAGCATCATCCATATCTTCCTGGGAGAGATTGTTGATTTTCTCTTGAATTCGTTCTTCATTCCATTTCGGATAGCGTTCACGGTAAAACGCAGGAAGATATTGTTCTTTCATTTGTTTTTCGTCAATTGTTGTCTCAAAATCCACCTTGAATCCTAACACATTACGGTCAGCAATCGCTTCACGAATGGTATATGCATGTAATAGTGGACCAAAAATATCTTCTGTTCGAAGACCAGTGGTCGTTTCATCAAACATCGGTGTTCCCGTATAGCCTACCCAAGCAGATTTCTTAAAGGCTTTTTGGATATTCTTGAATGAGTCACCGCCAGTTGAACGATGGGCTTCGTCCACGATAAATACGATATTCTTATCTGGAGCTTGAAAGGTTTTGCGTTTCACCAAGGTATCTAGTTTTTGAACCGAAGTAACAATAATGCTATTGTCTTTACTTTTAAGCTTGCGACTCAAATCAGTCGTATTGTCTGTGTTTTGAACGCTACCAAATGTGTCTTCTGTCGCATCAGGATCATAGGCTTTGTAATTTTCATTGGTTTGCTTGGTTAAAGCAATTCTATCCACAACAAAGACAACCTTGTCCACCTTCGGCATACGACTTGCCAGCCATGCCGTTTTGAAGCTTGTGATCGTTTTACCAGATCCCGTTGTGTGCCAGATATAACCGATTTTATTGGTACCAAGTTCAAAATCTGAACGTTTCAAGCCCTCGATCACATTTTGTGTCGCATACACTTGATACGGACGCATCACTTTCAACGTTTGTTTGTTCTTTGTTCCGTCCAAAATCATGTAGTTAGTAGCCATTTGATGCGCCATTGGAATCGAAAGCATAGAATCAGCAAATTCTTTCCAGTTACGCACGATGTTATTGTCACTCTTGCGTTGCCAGTTAAAAGCAAAATCCTTATTAAATTTATCTGCCGTCGTATTCGCCATATACTTCACATTATTTGGTGTCATTGCCACCAAAATTTGCAAGGTTGAGAAAATATCACGATACTGATGATCTGCAGCATATTGCTGCATCTGATTGAGCGCTTCATCGACATTACGCGTATCACGCTTTTCTTCAATTTGAATGATTGGTAGACCATTAATCAAAAGAGTTGTGTCAAAACGACATTCTCCTTTTCCTGTGATCACTGATGGTCGTTTGATTTGATTGACCACTTGATAAACGGTATCTCCAGCCCCTATTTGTTTTTGATCAAATACAGTAAGAAACACATGACGTCCATCATCTAAATCTATTTCGATTTGCGAAACCCCATTTAAACCATATAAGAACTGCCCTGCTTCATAGGGGGTCTGAATATCAGAGATAATTTTCTTAACTTGATTAAATTCCACAACACTTAAAGGATGGTCAAGCGTATTCTGATTGTGTTGTTCCAGGATCGCCTTGAAATTATTCCAGAGTTGTTCTGTAGATTTAATATGCGGTTCGTATTTCCATAATTTTGTTTTCACTATGTAGCCAGCACTTGATTCTTTGATATCAAAGTTACCCGTTCCTTCAGGATGTTCTTGTTCTACAATTGTGCGACTCGTCAGGTATTGAATTAATTCTGTTTCAAATTGATTCTCGGTCATTTATTGATTGCCCCCCTAAGCTTTTCTAATACTATGGTAGTTTCCAAATTTGCCGCTCTAATTTTCAATGCTTCTAGTCGCAATTGGTTGAAATAGAGTTCACCGATTATGCGCTGTTTTTCTAGTGCGGGCAGATCTGGTAGCTCAAGCTCTTTCACTTGTTTCAGTGTGTATTTTAGAACTTGAGACCCCTGTAGCCCCATTTGAAACTGTTTCTTAATGAATTTATCTTCATTAAGTAAGTAAACAAGATATTTTGAATCAACCTTTTCATCAGTTACTAATTTAACGTAGTTTTGCGTGTATAGATATCCCCGATGCTTCACACCAACTATAGTAGATTTTCCCGATATCAAACTAAAAACAATATCCCCTTGACATAGCGTACTGACCTTATCCAAGGTTCGTACTTGTTTGCTTTCACTACCATTTGAATCAATACCAACCAAATCATCTTCAATATCTTGTTGTCCATAATAGGTGTAAAGTGGTGCTTTATCATCAACCACTTCTATAATCCTAAATTGTGGAGAGCCACTCACGAACTCTACTACGTTTTCTAATCTCCTCATTAAAATTCGTGCCTTTCTAAAATTAACTTTTATTATTGATGCTTATATCTTATAAAATTGTTTTTAAAAATGCAAGTGATAATTTTATTAATTTTAAAAAATTACGTTTTTTATATAGAAATCATAGTGATAGTAATTTTTATATAGAAAAAGTTGCCTACCCTGTTAAAGAGCAAACAACTTTTTGTTTTCGTATCCAATATTAAATTACTTGAAAGTGCTTTAAGGCATTCTTAATCATATCTACCTTATTGGTATCATGTGTTTTGCGGGAGAGCGATACAACCGCCTCTATAAGTCTCTACCTGTAGTGACAATTGTTGCTCCGTTGCTGTATACGCCAATACACCTTAATTATTAGTCTTTCCTGACCAATAGTGAACAGCACTCCACATGTGTCGAGACGATGGAAAGAATATAGTTAGATCAGAAAATAGCATGTCTATCCAAAAGAATAGAATCATTGATTAATCGGGGCTGTTCTCTAAACATATGCGGTCAATGACTACAATCCGGTGCAATCAGATAACGTGAGTCTCAGATAAGCAAGCATAAATCCTTTAGCTGCCCTTCTGTAGCGAAATCATCATGTTCACCAGCAAAGATGAATACCAACTTCTACAAGAAAGGTTATTTTCATTTACACATAGTTCTTGATGCTACCGTCTAAACTTATTGAGAAGGAAATTCCTAATCAAAACTATTATAACTTCTGGTAGAAACACAATAAACATAAATAGGGGTATGATGAGTGGTAAATTTGCAATGAAAACTTCTGCCCCCTGCCCCCCCTCAATCCAAAACCAAATTGGTACTGATAAAATCCATAACAATGCATTAGAAATGATTAAATATCGAAGGTTTTTCCAAAGAAAACAAAACAATACTGCAATGACTGCTGGTATCCCCCATGAAACTATCTTAGCACCATTACTTAATACCACAAATGCCGTAATAGGATAGAGTATTACTATTAATATCTGAACCAATCTATTATTATAAAAATTCAATTTTTCATCTCCCTCCTCTTATTTCAACAAACTCTCTTTTAGGATAATCATACATTATTTTTCCATTTACTTCCAGCATTCTTTGTGTATAATTAAGTATTGTATTTAAATTTATGGAAAATGGCGGTGTATTATGAAAAAATTAAAGATTTTTCACCTGCTCTACTAATACTTCTCTTCTTTACTTCTTTTCTTGGTGTAACTTCTGTAAGTGCTTCCGAAGTTGATCCTTCTGTAAGTGCTTCTGAGGCCACATATGGCTTTGCGCCATCAGCGTTAGATCCAGATTCAACCTATCCAGGAACCAATATTAGAGTCAGGGTAGGAGATGTGCTTTATTCATCAAAAGCATTAGGCGGAAGTGCAATGCTTGCCGGACATGTTGGAATTATTGGACCTGATTATATGGTTTATCATGTAAATGCCGTAAATGATAATCAAGGAGAAGGTGGAAAAAGGGATACCATTTCTATTACCAAACGAGGCATAAGGCTGGTGAATCAATCGCTGTCTATAGAGCGACTCATGGCCGTAACGCAGCTTATTGGGCACAAAACAATTACTCTTCGGTAACAAGTTACCATATACCTTGGGCAAATTGGGATAACTATCAACTTAAAACTATGAACCCTAATTACTGCTCTAAATTTATTTGGCAAGCATTCTATTATGGAAACTATAACACAGACTTTATTATGGGTTATTATGAACCAAATAAAGAAGCTATTGTAACTCCAGGTCAAGTGATTAATAGTAATGATCTTACGTATGTGGGTTCGTTCAATAGTCGTAACTAAAACATAAATATGCATATTCAAAGCAAACGAAAAAACGTATTTAGTCGAGTAAACTAAATACGTTTTTTTGTTTACACAGCTATTCGACTAGGTAAGTAATGAAAGTATTGATAATACCCGCCACTGTACACAACTTAACCCCCTCTCATTTCTCCTACTTCCAAAAATACACACTGAAAGCCCCCAACTAATGGGTCATTTTGTAAACTAAATCTCTCTTTCAACCGATAAATACATATGCTGGACTGTTTAATAAATATCACCTCTTACCCTTTTGTACTTAGAATGAAAGCTTACTCGGAACATCTGTATCCGAATAAGAACGTTTTGTATCCAACAAACTCAGCGATACATATGGGTCTTAACTCAAAGTTGTATTCATCCATTTCTTCTATTCGTCAGACTCGAATTAAAATTGCTGCACTTTACTTTTGTAATCAGCCATCGCATCTAGAAAGGAGTCATGAACTCACTTGAGCATATTATCAGATGGGATCGGGTATGAAAGCCTACGCTTTTATGGCCCCTTTCAGCCGAAACACATCGATCAACTTCAAATAACACGTACCATTAATGATCATACTTTTTTACATATCAGTGGTATGCTCTCCGAAGAACAGGGAGCCGCATGCATCGGACAAAATATAGAGCAAGAGCCGATTGTGATTCGTCAGTTGGATGATCAAGGACAATCGCTAAGAAGACTGTTCCACGGGATCGTTACGCAAATGTCTGTGAATTGCACACGTGGAGTATATACCTTTGAACTGAAGGCTGCTTCCCATTCCTATCAAATGGATATCAAGGTAAAAAGACGCTCCTATCAAGATATTCACCGCACCTATGATGATCTGGTCACTGCGCTGGTTCGAAAATATCAATACGGAGATGCCATTGATACGGTAAGCAACTATGCCAAATTAGAGACATTTGTTTTACAATATGAGGAGACCGATTGGGCGTTTTTAAAACGTCTCGCTTCTCGCTTCGGCTCCGTACTTGTGCCAGAGGTAACCGCAGCCTCGCCCAAGGTTTTCTTCGGGATGCCGGAAGGCAAGCAGCATAAGGTGGAGCGGGATGTATTTTATCGTGTACGAAAAACGTTTCATGAGTTGGATTCAGAAAAGGCGAGAGAACGTGCTGGCTCGTATATCACCTATACGATCGAAAGCCTACAATACTATGCGCTGGGCGACCTCATCACGTTACCCATCGGGCCAGGCAAAGAACTGGTCGTGGTTCGAGCCGTGACCACACTAACGGATGGTTTACTACGCACTTGCTATGATCTTCAAACTGAACAAGATATCCGCTATGCGCGGTATGAAAACGATCAGGCTACTGGAATTTCGCTGACAGGAACGGTGCTCAAGGTACAGCAGGATTTTGTACAGCTACAACTGGACATCGACCCGAAGCAAGATCCTGCCAAAGCCTGCTGGTTTCCCGTCGCCACCCGTTATGTCGCGGAAGAGCATAGCGGCTGGTACGATATGCCTGAGATCGGGGAACAGGTGGAATTGTATCTGCCTATCCAACGCGAACAAGATGCCTATGTAACGGATTCACTGCGACAACAACGCCACACCAATGGACAGCCGAATGTGAAGGTATGGCAACATGTGCAAGGAAGCGGCATAGAAATGTCTGAGCAAGAACTGACCCTGTCCACCTCGGATGAATTTTCAATTACACTAAATGAAGATGGTGGCATTACCGTTAACAGTCCGGGGAATGTGCAGATTCAGGGTGGTCATGTGAAGCTCAATGCAGGTGAGGAACTATCACTGGAAGCTGGCACGGCGCTATACTTAATAGGTGGAGCCAGCAGCATGGTATTGGATGGTGAGACAGACACCAAAGCTCCAGTGATTTATCAAGAAGGTACGGTAAAAGCTCCAGTTTTCGTAGCTGACCTTCCTCCTGTACCTGAGCCTCCATTGATGAGTATTAAAGTCTATGAAGCGGCTCAAACTGCAGCAATAGCCAAAGCTCCATCCAGCAACACTCCTACCGCGAAAGTCACAAGTCCGGCAGCCCTTCAACAGGCCAAAGCTTTGATGGGTACGGTGTCTAAGCTTTTAGGCTCCATTCCGGTGATGGGAAAAGTGGCTGGTGCTGTTATAGGAGCACTAAGTGGGCCTGCGGCGGGTGTCATTCTGAAAGCAACTGCAGCCATTCCTGTTCGAAGTAAAGGAACACCTACGGTTGGGGGAGGCGGTAAGGGAACCAGAATTCATCCGTTAAAATACTTGGCTGGTTTAACAATGCAGGGACTGGTCAGTCAATACGAGTATGAGCGAGCTCAGGAAGCCTATTATAACAAGTGGATTTTGGGGAAAGTGTATACAAGTGCTCGTCATGTGGCTCATTCCGGTGGAACATTGGAGCTGGTTCAAAACTTGCTGAAAGAGTCTAAGATGATGGTTCATGCGTATCAGCAGGTTCCTAAAAGTGTTCGTAAAAAATGGATTAGGGATTATATGAAGCAACAACCTCCTCCTAAGCCGCTTTCCCCAGAAGAAGAAAAATTACAGAGAGCAAGAAAGTATGCGCAAAGTATTCGTGACTGGGAAGCTAATCGTCCCGAACCCCCTAAAAAAAGCTTTGGCGAGGAAACCACACTCTTTTTCCAGGGCATGGAGGAAACAGTTCAAGCGAACGTTGAAGGCTTGAAACAGTTAAAAGATGCTCTTATCGAGCATCCTGTGGATACTATAAGTACTATAGTGTCGGGCCAATATGAAGAGGCAAAGGGAGATTTGGTATTTGCTAAAAATTATGTTTTGGATCAGGAAAATGCCAGAGATGAGTATCTCAAAGGTTTAAAAGAAGACGATAAACGGATGTTAGAGAAGGGCCAAAGTTACATGGAGGGTGAGACATTAGCTGGGGTGCTAATTAGCTCTCTTCTGGGTAAGGGAAAAATAAAAGGTGGAAAAGGGACACATCATAATTCCAAAGATGTTCCAGGACCAAAACCCTTGAAGCCAACGAATGAGCCGAAATCGAGTCTAACTAAAACTAAAGGGACGGGTAAACCTAAAACCAGAATAGATATTATGAATACGGTTCAAGCGACACTGAGTCCTGCTGCGAAGAAAATAAAAGAATTAGACCCGGATGCTAAAGTGGGGTATAGAGGTTCTTTGGCAACAGGCCAGAAAGGCTCACATAAGGGGAACGCGCCATTTGATCCAACGGACTTTGATATTGATGCATTTATTGTCAGTGATAAGCTGGCTTCAAGATTTCGGATTGATGATAAATGGAGGTCAGGGGCAAAAATTAAAGAGGTTGAACAATTACAACGGCAAGCCGATAAAATCCTTAAAGAATCTTTAGATGGTCTAAGGAGAGTGGATAAGAAAGGGAGACCAGACAAGCTTACTTTTCGTATATTTACGCAAGAAGAATATAACCAAAAAATTAAAGCAGGTACTCAAATAATTGATAATGATTAGGAGAAAAATTAATATGAAAAAATACCCTTACTTTACTTGTTCTCTACCAATAGATTCTGAGGAAGATATCTTTGGTGTTGCAAAGATTATTTCAGATAAACTGGTTGGTGGTATTCCATTTGGTGGTTTAGAAGATTACATTTATGAAGAAGTACCGGCAGTATATGTTAATGCCAATATATTGGGTTTTGAGTTAGTTATACAAGGGTATGGAGGTGAGGGGGGATATATACTAGAAGTCAATCCAAGCCCATACACTGAAGGCCCAGATGATGCTGAGAGAGTGACGGTAGAAATAACAAGATACATTGCCTCACTTTTAGAAGGAACGGAAAAAATAAAAATAAAATATGAACAAATTAATGAACAGAACTATATTGAAATTTCTGAATAGGTCATTTTTTTACGATTAAAAAGCTGCCCAAAGCTTGTTCCGACTTGAATCTATGAGTCGGAATGGGCTTATTTTGCTTACAAAAACAATGACTTGCCATCCCTCCCCATCAGAGTTACCATACACACACTCAAACCACGGAAGGGGAAATGTGCCATGTCAAATTGGTCAGATTGGTTTCAAGAAGCATTACGCCAACGTTTTTATCAGTTGGAATTAGCCAGTGAACAACAGGCTTCATGTTCATTTGAGGACAAAAATCTATTCACTCAAGTTGAGCAATTTAAAATTAATCAAACTGAGAATATTCAGCAACTGCTATCCGAATGGGAAGAAGCCATAAGCTATCAGCTAAGTCAAGATAAACAATCCATCTATATGGAAGGAGTAAAAGACGGGATTCGATTGATCCTTCCCGTCATGCAGTCCACAGTCACTAGTTAGCTTTTGTTCACTTTAGTCTATGATTTTTTTAGTCCAGTATTTAATCTATACTCATTCCACTTTTCAAGGTAAAAACAAAATGCGCTGGTGAGAGAATGGTTATCTTCTCCACCAACGCATTAAATAGTTATCATCAGCAGCTCATAAAAACGGTCAATTTCCGTTCATTGCTTACTATTTTTCTTACGAATCATACCAAATAAAAAAATTAATAATAAAACAGAGAACAAAAATGTATAACCTATTAGCAAGGGTTTTAGATTAGATTCTCCTGTATTGATATATATTCTTCCTACTAGAATAAGAAGCATAATTAATGATAGTCCAAAATTTTCACGGTTATATTTCCTTGTCTTATATTTAATAATTCTATAAATCAGAAAAAATAGTAGCAAGAAAGATACTATTGAGATAATAACGAAAACCATATTTGCATGTCCCCCTTTAAAATAAAATTAGCAAAGGTTTAATATCACCTTTGCTAATTTTATTACTCTTCAGTCGAAAATTACATACGTTGAATATAATTATATGCTTGTTTAAGACTTGATCTAGCTTGTGAACGATCATTAACCACACCAGCCGCTGATGCTGCTCCAGTAAGTCCAGAGCCAACTAATCCTACAACTGTTTCCCATGTAACTGCCGCTACACCAAGAGCAATCAAAGTTTGAGCCAAATTATATTTTATACTGGCATGAGAAGTAGCAAAAGCGTTTATGTTACTTATAGCTAGGGATGTGTATGGACCTGTGATAGGGACATTTGTTTTGGAAACATGGCTTCCATCTGGTCCCCAACTAGTCCATATTTTAAAGTCATTATAACTAAAAAAGTTATATGTTTTATAGTTACCATAGACGATCCTCTGGAACAATTCCCTTGGTATCTTTTCTGACCGCTTCAATTTCTTCTTTGTTGATAGGAACTTGGATATCTGGATCATTCTTAATTTCCTGCTCCGACTGATACCATCTGATCGAGCTCGTTATATCACTCATATTGAGTACGTTCTTTTTATCTACAGCAATATAACAAATTCCAGATTTATCAGGTAAATACCGATAACTGGTTGCCCGGTATTCGCCCCTTCCATATAACGCAGGACAGAGGAAACTCTCCAGCTGTTGCTTCAATTTGCTCCAGGACATGTATCCTTCTATGTTCTCAAAGCCTACTACCAGTATTTGCGGCTGTCAGGCTTTCTTTTTGAAAGATGAGACAATTTATTTAAATCACTTTGTATCCTACATTCATTTAATCTGTTTTCTGTAGCGCATGGGCCATAAAATCCTTAACCAGCATCGCCACGCACTCCACATGCACCGTATGCGGAAACATATCTACGGGTTGCACTTCCACAGTACTATACCCGCCATCCTCCAATATCCTTAAATCCCGTGCCAATGTGCTTGGATTACACGATACATACACCACGCGCTCTGGCTTCATCTCCAGAATGGTGTCGAGTAGGCGTGGATCACAGCCCTTGCGGGGTGGATCGACGACGATAACGTCGGCGGTGATGCCTTGCTCTTTCCATGCAGGAATGACGTCCTCGGACGCGCCTACCTCAAATTTCACATTACGCATTTCGTTCAATAGCGCATTACTCCGTGCATCGTCGATGGCTTCTTTGACGATTTCGACCCCATACACCTGGTCCGCATGCTGGGCGAGAAACAAAGAAATCGTGCCGATGCCGCAATACGCATCAATTACCGTTTCTTTGCCCGTGAGCCCGGCATATTCGACAGTTTTGCTATACAGCACTTCCGTTTGTACGGGATTCACCTGATAAAAGGATCGCGCGGAAATCGCAAACTGTACGTTTCCAATGTAGTCGTAGATCACGTCACGACCCCACAGTACACGAGTCTCGTCGCCAAAAATAACGTTCGTTCGCTTCGTATTCACGTTCTGGCATATGCTTGCCACGTGTGGGATATGCTCACAGATACTGCCGATCCACGCATCTGCATGCGGAATATCTCGCCCATTCGTCACGAGCACCAGCATCATTTCACCCGTGCGAAAAGCAGTCTTTACAACGACATGGCGCAGCAGCCCACGTCCGGTTTCTTCATTATATGCACTTATGCCCAGCATTCGGCCAATCTCTTTCACACGTGCGACAACTTCGTCATTACGCTCATCCTGAATGAGACAGGTGTTCATATCCACAATTCGATGGCTGCCACGTGCGTAGAAACCGCCGACAAGCCCACCCTCGGTGACACCAATCGGCACCTGGGCTTTGTTGCGGTATCGCCAAGACTCACTCATACCGAGTGTAGGATGCACGACTACGCCATGTACACGCGACATGCTGTCGGCATTTCCATCCGCATTCATGGCCGAATCAGAAGTCGTGACTGTATCGGCCTCACCATCTGTATCCGCAGAAGCAGCCAAAACCTGTGCAGTATGCTCACTTGGCTCTGTAGCCACACTCAGCTTCCCGATACGCTCCAGCACGTCCACGACATGCTGGCGTTTCCAGCTGAGCTGCGCTTCGTAGCTCATATGCTGGATCTGGCAGCCACCGCATTGATCGTAGATGGCGCACGGAGCTGCAATCCGGTCAGGGCTAGCCTGCGCAATATCCAGCAGCTTGGCATACCCATACTGCTTTTTCGTTTTTAACACCTTTACTCGAACCTTTTCACCCGGTAACGCACCTGGAACGAACAGCGTAAAACCCTCGACACGTCCTACGCCCTCGCCATCGTGGTTCATGCCGATGATGTCTATCACGGCCTCATCGTTCTTTTGCACAGGCAGATCGCTACGCTCTACACTAGACCGGTTACGATTGGAAGCTTCCTGACTTCGTCCACCGTTGGAAGAACGACGAATATTTCGTCCATTTTCCCTTTTCTTCTGAGCCACTTCATTCATATTTCCATTTTTATGTTTGATTTCGGCTTGAAGCAGCCCATTTCCAGCTCTAACTCGAGACTGTTCCGGTTCTCTCTCTCTTGTCGCCTTCATAGTCTTTTTGTGCTGATTTCCTTGAACAGGAGTTACTGTTGCTGTATTCCGGCGGCTTTTTCCACGTCCGCTACGGTTATTCGTCATGATTGTCACTTCTTTCTGATCTTCTTTTTATGCGCTACATACAATACTAACGTCATCCAAGTATACAAACATCAACTCGAAAATGCCGTTACTCCCCACGGAGAACGGCAAGAACCAATATGTTCACAAAAACAACTACCTACTCTGAATTCCGTATACTATATTGCGTTGCCGCTCGGAAACAGAAGTATTTCCTCATTATTTCTCACCGGAAAACATTCAAATGATGAGGTAAATTCCGGAAGGTCGCTGGCAAGGTGCCGCCCAGTTCGCCATCCAGATTAAGCTGGACGTAACCGGGTGAGGTCACTTCCATGTAATCTGTTTTAAAATAAACTATCTTCTTATCCTGCAAATGCTCACCACGCAGCGCAAGTGTTACCAATCGGATCATTTCCGCCAGATTGCATTTCCGCACAGCGATGACGTCAAGCAGTCCATCATCTATTGTCGCCCCAGGAGCAAGCTTTTCAAACCCGCCCACCGAATTCGTATTCGCAATCAGGAAGAGCATAAACTCGTCGTGGATCACTTCCTGACCCGATGCCTTGATGATCAGCTCCTGTGGAGCAAGGCTGACCATCTTCTCCATGCCTTTAAAATAATACGCCAACTGGCCAATCATCGTTTTTAGCTTGCTCGGAACTTCATACGTAAGCTCGGTTAAAGTTCCCCCGCCTGCAATGTTGATAAAGTAGCGGTCGTTCGCTTTTCCTATATCCAGTGGCTTCGGATTTTGACGAATAACTAGGTCGCAATAATCCTCCCAGTGCTTGGGGATGCCCAGTGCCCTGGCGAAATCATTCGTCGTCCCCAAAGGAAACACACCCAGGGGCGGGCGGTTTTCTCTTTCAGCCATCCCGTTAATGACCTCATACAATGTACCGTCGCCACCAGCGGCGATAATCATGTCATACCCACGCTCAATGGCCTCTATTGCGGCACGCGTTGCGTCCCCTTCACCCGTAGTTGCATGGCAAGAGGCTTCAATACCACCTTCATCCAGGCGCTGCAAAACATCCGCAAGACGACGCTTCATTTCCTCACGCCCAGAGGTCGGATTATAGATTAATCTAGCTCTTTTCATTCCGTTACGCCACCCGTATATTTAATGATATTTATATTCACATAGCAGTTCATCACATTCAGTCTGTACAAAATATCATCATACTGGAAAAAGACCTCTTTTACAATAAAAGAAGCCAGACTTTGCCCAAATAAGGAAATTTAAGGCTAAGATGACGCTATAGCCGAACTAGACTACCTATGACTTGACCTTGCTTGCTTCTGCACACTTTGCAATAATTCACGAACTTGTCTATCCATCCAGCTTGTGAGCAAAGGATGCGGCAATAAAGGATCTCCTGAATAACGGTATTCGAGCCCCTGCAAGCGTTTAGGAATTATGTGACTTGTAAAATATCCAGAACTCAAAAATAGCGGTGCCACAATAACATCATGACCCCGCTCCTGATTCCAATACGCTGCCTTGTCGTACACACTCTCGGGATTTAGCAAAGCGTGGTCCGTGATGATACCGCTCACGCTTTGCACCGTACGGGCCAGGGAAGAAATCCCCTGCTCCCAGCGCTGAAAAAAGCCGTTGTGCACACTGCCGTGACCTACGAGTAAAATAACCTCTCTCGCAGGGTCGGCCGACAGCGGGCGAACCTTGTCCCACACCATGCGGGCAACATCTTCTCCATCATCCAGCGGGCTGCCAAAATGTACTCGCGCCTTCATTCGAAACGGCTTCAAATCTGTTTCTTTGTCCGGCGCATCTTTGACACCCAGCGCATAGCTAATCTCATCTACATGCGTACTGCCTGATGACACAAACAAAGGTATAACCAATATATCTGTTACACCCAAGGCTTCCAGATGGTCAATACCATTTTGAATCAATCTTTCTTTAACCGTTTCCAAAAATGAAACCTCTACCGGTATTTCTTCCGGCAAATGGAGCTTTGCAACTGCCTGATCCACCTGTTCCACCCAATAAGGCTCCCTAGAGCCGTGGCTGATTACCAGTATCCCAGGGCTCCGCATTAGCGTCCCAGACGTTCCAAAGTCATTTTATACCCATCATTACCATAGTTCAGGCAACGTTTAACACGTGAAATGGTGGCTGTACTGGCCCCTGTCTCTGCTTCAATCTGATTATATGTGCTGCCTTTGCCTAGCATACGGGCAACCTCTAGACGTTGGGAGAGGGATTGAATTTCATTAATCGTGCACAGATCATCAAAAAATACATAGCACTCTTCCAAATTTTTAAGAGTTAAAATAGCTTCGAACAATTGATCAATACTTTTATCATTAAGCTTCTTAAGCTGCATGGATTATCATCTCCCAAGGTTACGATCTCTCCTCATTGTACCCGAGGAATAGTCGCTTTTTCAAGCATTAACGGTTTCACGCATTACAGAACAACATTATGACCATAGAAACGTACCGTACGAATGCCCAAATCCGCTTTTATACCTGATTTCGGGACACGCGCCTAAACCCACTGTGCGTTTGTAACATACAGTAGAGTATCAACCTGCAAAGGAATGTGATCTCATGCCTGGACACTACTATCATCGGAGGCCGCTACAGCGTTCCCTTTCCGATCCGTATAGTTCATCTCCTTATCCCGGACTCGATCCATACAACGAGGTTCCGCAAGCCGGTTCTTCCGGGCTGGTTCCTTACGAGGCGCCAGCGAGTATTACGGATTCTGCCGTGGTCACACCAGACCCGGTTCCAGCCAAAGGAGGACTGCTTGGGGGTCTTGGCAACCTCAGTAATCTCAACGAAATCAAAGGCTTCATTGACCGTATGGGTGGTATTGATGGAATTGTTGCTACAGTCGGCAAGGTGCAAAAGGTCATGTCCAGTGTGCAGCAATTTGCTCCAATGGCGAAGCTGATTATGGGTTCGCTCCCAGCATTCGGCAAATCCGCGAGCAAAAATTCTGCAACAGATATCACCGAGGAATTGGATGAATACACACCACCACGCCCACGTCGGAAAAAGACGCAGCGCAAAAGCACCACTACCCCACGCAGACGTCCGCGCAAGCGCAAAAGAAAGTAGACTATACTATTTGAACCAGCCTCGGCGCATAAACCAGACCACCATTGCAACACTCAACAAAAACATGAAGAACAGTACGCCAAAATATCCATATTTCCAGCCCAACTCGGGCATATTCGAAAAATTCATACCATAGATTCCTGCAATCAGCGTCAAGGGCATAAAAACGGTCGTAATTACGGTCAGCGTCTTCATAATTGAATTCATGCGATTGGAATTGAGCGATATATAACTGTCCCTCAGGTCGGCTGTCATCTCGCGGTCGGCCTCCAGCATGTCTGTCAGCTTCAATAAATGATCATATATATCGGTAAAATAAGCCATATGGTCTCCTTGGCCCTGCACATGCTGCGAATTCAAAACTCGGTACATTAGATCACGCATGGGTACGATGGTACGGCGCAGCTTGAGCAGCCTGCCACGCAGGTCAAACACCTGCTTCATTAATTCCTCTACGGATTCGCGACCGCCCAAGCCCTCCAGCTCGGCTAATTCATCCTCAATCATAAAAAGGCTCGGAAAATAGTTATCTACCAGCTTGTCCATCACCGTGTAGGCTGCAGCCAGCGGTCCTCGCGACCATATTTTGCGTTCATTCGCATGCTGGACAATCCGCTCCCAGGCTTGATCCAGCTCCTCTAACTCATGATGGTGATATGTAACCAAAAAACGACTGCTAATAAACATATCCACTTCTTCCGCAGCTAACGTATCTACATCAAGCGCATGCACGACCAGAAACTGCACATCCTCGTAATAATCCAATTTGGGACGTTGCAGAACATGCATACAATCCTCCACAGCCAATGGGTGAAAATGAAAATAACTCGTCAGCAGCTCCGTCTCGCGATCTGTAGGCTCGCTAAAATCTACCCACATCCATATATAATCCTCCATGACGATCAGATCCAATGGTTTTCCCACTGTTACCTGATGATCATGACCTATAGCCAATGTACGTATCACCGTACGTCCCCCTCGCTTACACTTCCGTCTGATATGTTATTTATATTTTATATAAGCCAATTAACATTATACAAATCTCAAGTTCTAAATTCCTTTTAATAAAGAAAAGGATATCTCCGGGCCAACATGCCTCCCAAGATATCCTTTATCCTCGTGCAGAGTAGTTCTTATCTTCAAAGCAAGCCTTCCACTTACGAAAATAAGCATCATAAAAGAAAAATCACTCACGTTCATTAAAGATGCACACGAAAAGCCACTAAGCGGTCGGATGCTTACCTCGCTATATCCCCCTCGGCGCAGCAAGCAAAGCGCTGCGCCAATTCCTTCTGCCTATACCCCCCCATTTAAAATGGGGCAGGCTTTTGCGAAGAAAGGAGCGCTCAGCAAGTAGTAGCGGAGCGCTCCATTTGAATCTGGAGAAGCGGAGCGTTCGCCTTTGCCCCTGAATTTTCACCTTATAAGATCTTATATAATCCAAAAAAATCCAGGGGCAACAGCGATCGAAAGATCAAATGGACTGCGGAGCGATCGCACACTACGTCCTTACCTGCACTCACGGCAAACCTTGCCCACTTACAATACCTTCTCCAAGAAACTAATGGTCCGCTCATTTTTCGGATTACCAAATACCTCTTGTGGCGTTCCTTCTTCTACGATGTAACCACCGTCCATAAACACGACACGGTCGCTTACTTCGCGTGCAAAACCCATCTCATGCGTTACGATCATCATCGTCATGCCTTCACGCGCCAGATCTTTCATTACGCCGAGCACTTCGCCCACCATTTCAGGATCGAGCGCCGAGGTAGGCTCGTCAAACAGCATAATGTCTGGGCTCATTGCCAGCGCACGTGCAATCGCCACACGCTGTTTCTGACCGCCGGAAAGCTGTCCTGGCAGTGCATTTGCCTTATCGGCCAAACCTACACGATCCAGCAGCTTCAAAGCCGTTTCCCGAGCCTCTGCCTTGGACTGTTTGCCCAGTTCAGTCGGCGCGAACATAATGTTCTTGAGCACAGTCATATGCGGAAACAGATTGAAATGTTGAAATACCATACCTATATTTTCACGGACTTTGTTAATGTCCACGTTTTTGTCACTCAAGTTGTAGTCATCGACAATGACCTCACCTGCGGTAATTTCTTCAAGCATGTTCATACAACGCAAAAACGTACTTTTCCCCGAACCAGACGGGCCAATGACACACACAACTTCGCCTTCACGTACTTGCATGTCGATGCCCTTTAGCACTTGATTACTACCATAGCTTTTTTTCAGGTTTTTAACGATAATTTTACCCACGGCGAACTCTCCCTTCAAGACGGTTGGAAATTTTGGTCAGGACTGTAATGACGATAAGATACATCACCGCTACTACCAGCCAAATATCAAAGGATTGGAATGTCCGCGCAATAATGATCTTACCCGATTGGGTCAATTCGACCAAACCGATAACAGACAAAATGGACGTATCCTTCAACGTAATAACCAACTGATTGATAAACGACGGGATCATGATTTTCACAGCTTGTGGCAAAATGATTTTAAGCATAGCCGTCCGATAGGGTAGACCAAGCGAACGAGCTGCTTCCATTTGTCCCGGATCAATGGACTGAATACCACCACGGATAATCTCAGTTACATACGCGCCCGCATTCAGGGATAACGTCAATACAGCCGCGACAAAAAGCGGCATTTTGAAATCCAGTGCCTGTGGAATACCAAAGTAAATAAAGAAAGCAAGCACGATCAGCGGAATACCGCGGAATATATCGACGAATACAGTTGCAATACCACGGAACACCTTGTTATGGCTTACCTTCATAAAGCCAAACACCAATCCTAGGATAAAGGCTACGAGTAAAGATACAAGTGTGTACAGCAACGTATTTCCCATGCCCTTAATCAGCGAAGGCAGCGAAGCGGAAATCAGTCCCCAACGGCTGGTCTCTACAGGCGCCACACCTTTGCCAGACTCGCCAAGGTATTTAGCCAAAATTTTATCGTATTCCCCGCTATTGCGCAGATTAACAAGCCCTGCATTAAATTTCTCCAGCAACTCTTGGTTCTTGCCTTGGTTAACAGCAAACCCGTAAGAAGCACCTTTTTCCTTATCTGTTACCAGCTTAAGGCCGTTATTCTGGTTTACACCGTATGCCAGTACCGGATAGTCATCAAAGCAGGCAACCGAATTACCTGTTTTAACTTCATCATACATTTGAGAAGAATCGTCGAACGGTACTGTAGTAAAGCCGTATTTGGCCTTAATGGATTCTGCGAATGTGTAACCTTCCGTTCCTGTTTTGACAGCGACACGCTGCCCTTTCAAGTCCTCATAGCGTTTAACCGTATCATTATCCTTGCGGACCGCCATGACGACGCCTGAATCAAAATAAGGCTCGGAAAAATCAAATTTCCGCTTGCGTTCATCGGTAATACTCATCCCGGCAATGACACCATCCACTTGATTCGTTTCAAGGGCCTGCACTGCCGCGTTAAAGCCAAGGGGCTTAATGGTATATTCAAAATTCTGATCCTTGGCAATAGCTGCCAGCAAATCCATGTCGATACCGACAAATTTACCATCTACATCTTCAAACTCAAAAGGCGCGAACGTTGTATCCGTGCCAATATCATACTTTGTTTTATTTTCTGCATGTGCCACTACACCGAAATTACCGGCCAGGGCAACCACAAAAAACAAACAAATCATGAGCGCTATTAGTTTTCTAGATTTTTGCATAATTTCCTCCAGTCAGTTGAACGGTTCAAAGTTTTCTGTTTATTCTACAGGAGTTATTAAAAATTGACTACTTTGATGTCAGGTATTTTTTGAAAAACGTTTCATGGAACTATCTGGATGTGTGAACTTTGAAGAAGCAGTTTTATCCTAGAATGCCAATAAGCCCCTGCCGCAAAAAGCGGACGGAAGCTTATTGTGTATTCTATAGTGTGTACCTTTTTTTCAAGAAATAATAATGAACTAAAAAAGAATTTTGAAAATCAATCCAGATAACAGTGCAGCAATCGGTATGGTTATCACCCAAGTAATAATAATTCGACCGGCCAGCGACCAACGCACAGCGGAAAAGCGCTTCGCAGAACCCACACCCAAAATAGCCGAAGTAATGGCATGAGTAGTACTTACGGGCAAATGAAGCAATGTAGCTGTGAAAATAACAGAGGCTCCCGAAATGTCAGCTGCGAATCCGTTAATTGGCTCGATTTTAAAAATCTTGGTTCCCATCGTCTTGATGATTTTCCAGCCCCCGATAGACGTACCCAGCGCCATGGCTGTTGCGGCTGAAATTTTTACCCACATGGGTACTTCCAAATGGTCCTGATACCCCGCCGAAACGAGTGCGAATGTAATAATCCCCATCGCCTTTTGAGCATCATTCGTACCATGCGTGAACGACTGAAGCGCTGCTGTAATGACCTGCATTGTACGAAACCCTTTGTTCACCGTATGCGGACTACGATGAGCGAAGATATATTTTAAAATCATCATCACGATGTAACCGACAACAAAAGCAATCAACGGGGAGAAAATAAGTCCTTCGACAATCCCGATGAAGCCGCTCCAGTTTAATTTATCCGATCCCGCACCTACATACACCGCTCCAGCCAATGCACCAATCAATGCATGAGAAGAGGATGAAGGAATACCGAACCACCAGGTTAAGAGGTTCCAGATAATCGCAGCGATCAGCGTCGCAATGACGATATCAATTCCATTCGTAAGCTTGGTTGGATCAGCGACACTTCCACCAATGGTCTTCGCAACCCCTGTAAACAATATTGCCCCGAGAAAGTTCATGACCGCAGCCATAATAATCGCACGTCGCGGGGTCAATGCACGGGTCGATACCGAAGTTGCAATCGCGTTCGCCGTATCATGAAAACCATTAATAAAATCAAATGCAAGAGCAAGAAAAATAACAATACCCAATACCAATAAACTTGTATCCATGTAAAAGGACTCCCTTACGAGTTACGCATAATGATGGATTCCAGCATATTTGCAACATCCTCGCATGAATCCGTTGTCGTTTCAAGGCGTTCGTACAATTCTTTGCGTTTAATCAGTTCAATAGGGTCAGTTACAGTTGCAAACAGGTTTTTAATGCAAATACGCAACAATTCATCCCCCTGATTTTCCAAATCATTCAGGCGAATAGTGTATTCACGAATGGCCAGCAATTTTTTCTGTGAAAGCAAATGCACAGCTTTCTGAATTTCGTAAGCTGATTGACGCAAAATATCAGCGAACTGCACAATATACTCGTCCGGCTCCGTAATATTGTACATATAAAAACGAGAAGCCGTCGCTTCAAGACCGTCCAACACATCATCCATGGTTGTTGTCAGTTCCATGATGTCGTCGCGTTCCAACGGCGTAATGAAGGTCTTGTTCAGCTCAGTAATAATCGTGTGTGTGTAATCATCACACTTATTTTCATACTTCTTCATTTCATTTGTAAACAAAGTTACATCCTGAAGATTTGAAGTATGTTGGGCAAAATAATCGGCTGCTTGCACGATCGTATCTGCCATATTTTCCAACGTCTCGAAGAATATATCCTTTTTCTTCAATCTCATAACGATTACCCCTTTACGAAAATATCCGCAACCTGTTTCGACTGCAATAGACAACCTTTGCTATCTTATCACACTCATCAATGTTTTTGTAATGTTTGTAAAAGCAAATTTAATGATATACGTATACATTGCCCGACATGGAAGGTCATTATCCGACATTTTTTCCCTAAAAAGGTGTATTTCGTTTTCTAATTTGCTTCTATGGTTACATGTTCCTTTAGTGAAGTATCTGCAGGTACCACATGTATATAGGATGTACCTGGTGTTAACGGGATTTCAACCCCATTTTTCATAAAACGAATCGCATCACCTGGTGTATGTTGCCACTCAGCCTGTATTAACCGTCCTTGTCGAAACACCATGGCCTCTCCGCTACCGTCCAACTCAACACTTAATCTGCCTACATCATCCAACGTTCGATGTCTAGCGCTCATCACAATGACATTGGCTGCTGAGAGCTGTTGGTTATTATTTTGATCCACATGTGACTTTTCGTTCACAAAACGCTTATATTGTTGATCCGCTGGATCATAGGTATAAGATACCCGATAGCTTTTAAGCAAAAACCGAATTTGTAAAGATGATGCAGTCTCGTCCACCATAACTGGGGTTTCACCGGATTTGAGGTAAGAATATACTGGAACGTCCGTCTGCTTGGCATACCCTTTACTATCGCTTCCTTTGCGCAGTCTGTTCACGTCTGTGTATAAATTATGTGGAGGACGACGATCTTTGCTTCGCCAGAAGTAAGCCCCTCCATTTGAAATCTCATCCAGATGTTCCTTCCGCTGCTGCTGTAAAATCGCATAGGCATCTGTGCTTCCTCCTGCGTGTATCGGCAACGCACCATAGGTTTCGCCCAGCTCAATCAAATACGGTCGAATGCTACGGACCGGTCCGATCTTTACATCTCCGCCATGACTTTGGAAAAAAGCGACCAGACGGGTAATCCCACCTTCTGCAAGAACTTCATATACCATGTCTGCCTGGCTAAGTCCTGCCTGTGGACGTGCAGCCGGAGCATTGTTGATCATGACAGCGAGCGGTCGCTCCAAAACTGGCTGCTCCACCGGAAGACCGGTGAGCGGAGCTGTAAATGCCGGAATAGACTGCTCCTTCGGCGGTTCAAGTGCCTCCTTCTCTGTTTCTTGCTTGGTCAGTTGGGGAACGGATTCAGATTCACCCGTATTGGACATAGCAGAACAAGACATCAGCGTCATGCATAACAGAGCTGAGGCCATCACACGCAACCAATGATTTCGTTGGGAAATGGGCCCGGACAAGTTCATCCCTCCACTTAGTTATTTTTCTCATTATAAGCTTTATTTCCTGTTTTTGTCTTGATTGAAGCATGACCAATCTATAGAATACTTATCTGAAGACATTAAAATTTAAAAAATATTTAGACTTTGTGATTTTTATCACAAATAACTGTAACTGAACCTACTACAATAAAGGTGTAGCAAAGATGATCATCCCCAACAAAATGAAATACAACCAACATTATAGATTAAGAAAGAGGAGTGGTTTGAATGTTTAACAGCTGGTTACGTGAGAACAAAGTCGCAATGTGGTTGCTGACTGTAGTACGGGTTTATCTAGGGTATGAATGGATGACCCACGGACTTGAAAAGCTGACAGGTGGATTCGATGCAGGCGGATTTATCTCGGGGGCCATTGCTAAAACAGGTGGAGACCATCCCGCTGTACAAGGCTGGTGGGGATCGTTCCTCGAAGCCTTTGCCCTGCCGAATGTAGGTTTGTTCAACGTCCTGATCCCATTGGGTGAGTTCTTGGTAGGGGTTGGCCTGCTTCTCGGTACATTGACTACACTGGCTGCTTTGATGGCTATGGTTATGAACTTCTCGTTCCTGTTCTCGGGTACAGTAAGCACCAATGCAATCTACCTGCTGTTTGAAATCTTCCTTGTAGTTGCTGGTGCAAATGCCGGAAGAATTGGCTTTGACCGTTGGGTACTGCCCTTCCTGCGTGGACTGTTTCGTAAAAATAAAGATACCTTTCCAGCGGACCCTAGTCGAAAAATAGCTTAAACATCCCAAAATAACCGTTATCCTCCGGGTAATGGTTATTTTTTTTGTGCTGTTATGCTCACAAGAGGTCTTTCAGCTCCTTCTAACTCGAACTCTTTTATCGGATTCATCATCCCCCCAAACGTTTACAAGTTGGATACAACATGGAATGCTCACGATACATTTACCCTATACACTACAGTTACATCAAAGAACGTAATGGAGGGTTATATCATGAAAAAAATTACCAAAGCCTATCTCATGCTCGCAGCCGTAACTTTCACAGTGCAGACTATGGGATTGGGATATACGACATCAGTCAAAGCGGCGACGTCTACTACGACATCTCAGGCAGAAAGTGTACAACTTATCTCCAAGACCTTCGAGCAGCTACTACGCCAACCCGACAAGCTACCTCAGGCATTCACTTATTTGCAAAAGCATATTCAATCCATTCCAGCCTCTCAAGCTACCATCATGGTGCTTCATCTGGAAAATGCGCAGAAACAGCAATTGGATTCCTATGCAAAGACCTTATACCCGGCCTCTGTTCAAACCAAAATAAATCAAATCTATAAACCCGGTGATTCGTTCACAAATGTAATCATCCGTTCAAGCGATGTGAACCTGAAAAAGTTGCTAACTCAAACAAGAGATGCCGGCTACAAACTTGAAACTGCAGAAGGCATGTACTACCCAGTCATCAACTATGAAAAATATAAAGTCTTCGGGAAGCACACCACGACAGATATCCGCAGCTATATTGACATCATGGCGATGGAATCCGGACAGGCGGCTACCAAGGATGCCGCGCTCCGTATCGGCTATCAACAGTTAGCCGGACGAGTGCTGGCACAGGAGGCATTTTTAAACCAATATCCTCATTCCAACCGTACACAAGCTATAAAAAAATTGCACGATCTGTACTTCTTCTATACTTTCTATGGCACGAACAATACGCCATTATTCGATTATGATACCGGGAAGATTCATCCGAATGCGAAAAAAGGGTATCAATTCGTCGTTCAACGTAATATGGATTCGAAGAGTACCTACATTCAAAAGCTGAAAGCATTTATGACACTGTTGGATCAAAATGGAGATCAGCGTACTACGCAGGTATCCACTTGGCTTAAAAAGAACGTGCCTTCTAATTAATCAAAAACGCAAAATACACAAAAGAACTTCCATTCCCACACACCATGTGGATTCGGAAGTTCTTTTTTACATTTACGTATCACTTTCTTGACCAAAAGCCCAACAATTGAGACTCAACGAGCCAAGGACATACGACTGAAAAAGCTTATGCGCAGAGCGCTCATGATCCGCAGCCCCCATCGCATAAAACAAAGGTGAAAAATGCTCTATTCCATAAGAAGGTACCGCCTGTTTGGCATATGGAGCCTTTTTGTCATATTGGAATAGGTGACGCAAATTCCAGTCTTGGAGCTGCTGTGCAATCCAGTCATCATATTGAACGGCCCAATCGGCTGGCTCACTCGTCTGCTTGAGTGTCCGCAAGTTGTGGACCAATCCGCCGCTACCGATAATCAAAATCCCTTGTTCTCGCAAAGGCGCCAGCATCCGTCCAATCTCGTATTGCTCCTGGGGAGCGCGCCGAGAATCAATGGATAAGGGTACGACCGGTATGTCCGCATCAGGATATATATGCCGCAAAACCACCCATGCTCCATGATCCAGTCCTCGGTTCCGAACCGGCTGGTGGAACAGGTTATGCTGACTGAACAGATGCTCTATCTCCTCATACAGCTTCGGATCGCCTGGTGCAGGGTAATCGATTGAGTACATTTCTTCGGGAAAGCCATAGAAATCGTGCAACGCTGCATGCTGATCATCCGCGCCAATACATTGATCGGGGCTATCCCAATGCGCTGAAAAAATGACAATTCCTTTGGGTCGGGGCAGGCTCGCGCCCAGCTTTGCAAGAAAGCTGGTATATGCGTTATTTTCTACAGCCAGTGTCGGTGAACCATGCGCAACAAAAATTGAGGGTAATGTCATCGCTGCCAACCTCCACACGCCAGTATAGTGTTACTCTTCCATTTTACTCCGGCGGAGGCGCAATTTCCAATACAATCCGTTACACACTGAAATCAGATCATCCAGTGCTGCCAATCCCGTTGAATATTTTCCTGTTCATCCAGCCATTCAAGTGTCCGATCAATGAGCCGTTGCCGCTCTTTACCTGACGAGAAAGTGTGATCCCCCTGGAAAATAATCTCTTTATCACAGCGTCCCTCTGGACGCATCCAGAATATCTTTTGAAACAGAAATGCATAATCCACAGGAATAATATCATCCGAGGTGCCATGAACAACGAGCACATCTCCGTTAAATTTAACGGCCTCCTGGAACGGCTGAAATTGAGCTAACGACTCAAAATAAGCAGGCGTAAACTTATAGCCCAAATAGTCGGCATGACCGGTTTTAACAGACTCATCGTACACGCTTCGCTCCGTAATTTTGACGATGTCGTTGAATGGATAGCCCACTGCTGACCAAAGAACCAGATTTTGTACTCTCTTATCCCGTACGGCTGTGAGAAGGGCAACCGCGCCCCCCAGACTGTGACCGATCAGCGTCACCTTGGTTGGGTCAATGTCCGCACAATTGACGGCGTAATCCAACACGGTACGTGTCTGATTAATCATGGATTCGAGCCCCTGCTTGCCGTATTCACCTGTGCTTTCCCCACAACCGGCAAAATCAAAGCGCAGGACAAAGTATCCCCCTTCGGCCAGTTCACGCGCAGTCTTGACGAATAATCGATCTACTCCGATACGATTGCCCACAAAACCGTGACATATAACAACGAGGGGAACTCGTCTCTGACGCTCTCCCTCATTTGTACGGTTTGGATAATGAATTGTTGCGGCCAGCTCTTCATGTTCAAAGCGAATTCCAATTTGCCGTTCCATCCTGATTCCCCCTGTTTCAAGCTTCACTACACATTTATGAATTCAAGCTCATATAGTAACGTGGAATATCCATCCAGGATATTCATTCACTTTAATTCCGATAAGTTTAATAAGTTTTATAGTAAAGTCAGTCTATCATCGCCCTGCTTCCTTGTCAACCTGTCAGTTCACATCGTTAAAAAAGTAAACAAATAGCGCTCCCCGGTGCGATTCCGGAGAACGCTATACTACACTTATTAGAGTGAATCCACTACATTAAAGTAGACATTCGTTATTCGTAGCTGTTCCTAAACATTTGGTGGGTCTCCGTTCGTCCCTCCCACTCCAGCTTACAAGAGGCGCCGTTATGTTCATCCTCATGCCACAGGCTGCGGTAGTTCTGTGCACCTAGTTCACCTGCAAATTCTGTATCCTCAGCCACTTCAATATCGTCCAGTATACGGTAGGTTGGAGAAGTTCCTTGAACACTCCGGTGACTCACATTTGTAGACGAGGCCACCCCGCTATTCCTGTTCGAAGCGTTTGCTAATCGTTTTTGGACTGAATAATCTGCCTGGTTCTCCAGTTTCATGATGCCACACCCTCTTAACGTTTATATTCAGGTTGCTCTATGTGCTCACCCTGTATCCAGTTTGAGGAGAATGCAGCGGTAATATACATTTTATAGATAAAGTCTTTTGCCATCCGACGCTTCCTCACGTATACTGTCTTTGTTACGAAATGGCGGTTCCATCACCCCGGAATACGCTCATAAAGCAGGAGGAAGAAATGAATAAAGCAAAAAATTATACGCTTATTGCATGGATTGCCTTGTCTATGTTTTTTTTGACACAGGCAATTATCGGATGGTTTGTCACCTTTACAGGTGGGGATATCAAACCCTTTGAAAAAATCAGCCTATCCACCCTTATCATCATCGCCGCAGGAGCCATTCTACTCGTTGAAGCCCTGATGAATTTTATGGACCGTCCCGAAGAAGGCGAGGAGACACAACAGCCAGACCATGCCCCTGTAAAGCCCCAGATGAATCTCAAATCCATCTTGATGTATGTTGTGTTAGTTGTCGTGATTCTTGTCGCCGGACTGGCGCTGCGCAGTGTACTGCCGGTATTCAGGATCTCACCTTGGGTAAATTTAATTCTCGCCGCCATCGGCTTTATTGGACTCAAACCGATTTTTCTGCGTAAAAAGCGTTCATAGCCCGCAATTCTCATTATATGGAGCTGCCTCATTTTGGATCATAGCAGCTCCTTTCCATTTCGATCAGGCAACCGACTTACAGCTTGAGCGTGCGCCAAAAAGCCGTACTCCTGGCCTGCAAGAAGCTGCATGGGGGAATACGGCTTGATATACTTTAAAACTTATTTGGAAAATAGTTGTTCTGCATTATCCAGAGCAATTTTATGTCCCATCGCGGAATAGTCCAGCCAAGGCTGTCCGTCCAACATGTAGACATGCCCTTGCTTCACCGCTTTGAGACCTTGCCATACTGTATTTCCTTCCAGCTGTTTGTATACCTTTTGGGCATCCGCGCCTTTACTGATGATAACAAGGATCGCATCGGCATCATAATCCGGTAAAACCTCTTGGGAAACAACTTGATAAGCCTTGTTGATCTTTTCTACACCCTTGGCTGGCTTCAAACCCAAGTCCTGATACAACAGCGGTCCTACGGGACGCTTCATCCCCATAACACGAACCTCTTTCGCCGTCACACGTACAGCCATAACCGTTCCGTCCCCAATTTTTGAATGAATCAGCTTTTTGACTCGTTCCTTCTGTGTATCATAATCTTTTAGAAATGCGTCTGCCTGTGCTTCATGTTTGACCATAGCAGCTATTTTTTTCAATTGATCCTTCCATGTGCCTTCATCCAGATCAAAAACTTCGGTCGGCGCAATTTTTTCAAACTTGGCCACATCGGTTCCCGAATATTTTTTGTCCAAAAAAATATGATCAGGTTGAAGTTCCAATACCGCTTCCATATCCGGGTCTGTGACAACACCTAGCTTACGTGTAGTTTGAAGACGATCTTTTACATGGGGCAGAAAATCCTTCACATCTCCACCAATGACCGAACCAGCCGGAGTAATGCCCAATGCCAGCAGGTTGTTTGTCAAATGAATAGACATCGAAGCAATGCGCGAATCCGCACTAATGGTTGTCTGCGCACTGCCAGCCGCTTTCGTATCGGTAGCCTGTTTGTCGGCTGCTTGTCCGCAAGCGGACAGCATGATCATGCATACAACAAGAGTTGTGACTACCCATGAACGTTTAAAATCTGAACCCTCAAATTTGTGCTTTCTCATGTTTACTCTCTCCTATGCTACAGAAACTCTACATTATAATGATCAATATAGAAGGCTTCTGCTTAGTTATTAATTTCAACGGGTTGCATCATTTGCATCATATGATTTCATATGTACCTATTCCTTCTGTCATTTTGTTCGGGACAACAGGAATAAAAAGTATGGAGCTCCTACCACAGCAACCACCACACCTGCGGGAATCGCATTCGGCTGAAACACCGAACGCCCAATCGTGTCTGCGGTGACCAGAATAACGACCCCGACCAAACAGGCTACTGGCAGCAAATGCTGGTACATCGGCCCAACCAGACGGCGAGCCAGATGAGGCGCAATCAGCCCAATAAAACCGATGCCTCCAGCCATGGATACGCTGGCACTGGATAGAGCCACGGCTGCGCCCAGCAGTAATAGACGCTGGCGCTTCACATTTGTGCCGATTCCAGCTGCGGTCTCGTCGCCCAACGACAGATTGTTCAGACTGCGCGTCTGCGACAGAACGTAGGGTAATACAATGACTATCCAAGGCAACAAAGCCGCTGCGTGTATCCAATCCCGGCCCCAAACGCTGCCAGCCAACCAACGTGCAGTAAATGCGTACGTATCCTCATCCAGCCGCAACGACCAATACAGCGTTATGGCGCTAAGACCCGAGGCTACACCGATGCCGGACAAAATCAGACGCACCGGCACGATTCCTCTGCTGCGGTTATAGGACAACAAAACAATTAGCACCGCCGCAATGACACCTCCTGCAAAGGTAAACAAGGGGATCAGAACGGCGGCCGATCCGTCCAGGTCGCGAAAAAAGCTAACGAACATCACCAGTCACAACGCAGCCCCCGCATGAAGACCGAGCACTCCCGGATCAGCAAGTGCGTTCCGTGACAAGCCTTGCATGACCGCCCCGGCTGCGCCTAGTCCCGCTCCAGCTAGCACCGTTACAGCAATACGTGGCAGACGATATTCGAACAGAACGATATGATCACGTCCGTTGCCACCGCCAAACAACGTATCCAGCACACGTAGCGGTGGAATACGAATCGTTCCGGTATTCAAACCCAAAACAAGGACAGCAAAGCTGATCCCCGCCAATACCAAACAAACGAGCCAAGCCTTTTTCGTTCTTGTGTCCCCAATCCCTAAAGAGCGACTCACTATAAATCCCTCCTTTCCTTACGGGCGAGAAAGAGGAAAAAGGGTACTCCGATAAAAGACACCATAATCCCAATAGCTAGCTCCTCTGGCGGATTTGCCATTCTCGCTCCCAAATCTGCCAGCACCAGTAATACGGCTCCCAATAACGCAGACAACGGCACGATCTGGCGATAATCCACACCGATTAGCTTGCGAGCGATATGTGGGATAACCAAACCTACAAAGCCGATGGCTCCGGCAGCCGATACAGATAGGCCGGCCAGTACCACTACAGTCAGCAGACCCAAAAGCCGGATACGCCTGAGATTCAACCCAAGGTTTAACGCCACCTCATCGCCCATCGAAATCAGCGAAATGGAACGTGCCAGCCCCATAGACCAGGCGATCACAATAAGCAAAATCGGTGCAAGAATCTCAAGCTGCGACCATTTAATCCCGGCTACGCCACCCGCATACCAGAAGGCTAAATCCTGACTTAGATCAAAATAAATCGCAATCCCCGAAGTCATGGAACCTAACAAGGCAGCCGTCACAGCTCCAGACACCGTCAATCTCATAGGTGTCAATCCTCCCGGTGCAGATGCTCCCAGACCAAATACTAGTAAGGTACTCATCAGCGCCCCCAGGAACGACAATACTATTAACGTCCCATAAGGTAGATTGGGGAAAAAGGCAAAACTCACTGCAACTACAAACATCGCTCCTGCGTTAATGCCCAGCACACCTGTATCTCCCAGCGGGTTTCGTGTAATACCCTGAATCAGAGAGCCTGCCACCGCCAGCGCAGCTCCAATAACAGCTGCACCGAGTACACGCGGTAATCTCAGCTCGTGAATGATCTGATGGGTCATTAGCGAACGATCATAGTGAAATACTGCCGACCACACGGTGCTTACGGTCAAATCCTTGGCTCCGAGAGAAATGGCGGCGAATATGGCCAAAGCCAACAATACAGCCGAAGCTGTGAACAACAACGCCTGCCGAACCCTACCCGCTCGAAGCACTGGACGTGCTGTTATGTCTACTTCAGGAACTGCCCTCTCTGTCAGAGCTGTATGTTTGTCCATGCTGTCTTTGGACTGCATTTGGTGAGGTCACTCCCTCCATACCTGAAAATCATCACGTCTCTTATAACGATAATGATAATTATTATCAACTTGATACATAATAGCATGTTTCTATGACATTGCAAGCCAAAAACTGTTCCCCTTAGGAGGAACAGTTTTTGAATATATCTATATGATTTTACTGCACAAATGACTCCAAACGGTCCTCTCTTTAGTACGTAGGCCAGCCTGCCGAATCCCATTTCAAATCACTAATCAGAAGCTTTGGATTTCCACCATCAGTGGCATCATAGGCATGACGTGCAATCACACTGTTGTTATAGACAGATTGTCCACCCGGTCCCTTCCAACGGTCATTCCCTGCATCCAGTATCGTTCCACCGCCATCCATCAGGCTTTTGCCGCTCTTGTCCACATACGGTCCGGTAATACTAGTAGAGCGACCGTAAATAATCTTATAATTACTGTCTACGCCTTTGCAGCAGTTATCAATGGAAGCAAACAGATAATAATAGCCGTCGCGGTATGTAACATGTGGCGCTTCCAAACCACCAGCCGTACGCTTGGCGATAGAATAGATCTGGCCCGTAGGCTTCATCGTATTTTTATCCAGTCGAGTCACTTTCAAGCCTGAATTCCATGAACCAAAGGAAAGCCACGGGTTACCGGAAGCGTCAATGACGAGATTCGGGTCAATAGCATTATAATCGTTAGCATCCGTCGTACGCAGCACTAGTCCATCATCTCTCCAGCTCCCCGCGCCAATGCTCGTTGCGGAAGCTAGTCCGATAGCCGAGGTCCGGGCACCAAAAGTAGAAATGGAATAGTACAGCCATACCCGTCCATTGTACTTTTGAGCATCCGGTGCCCATACATCGTTAGTCTTTTGCTTAGGTACATACGTTTTCCACCATGATGGCGGCGACAGAAATATTTGCGGCAATCTGTAAAAATTGCGTCCGTCGTCCGATCTTTGAACCTGTATCCCCTGCCCTGTGGAGAAAATATACCATGCGTTGCCTTCCTTCGTAATGGACGGATCATGCACTGCCACATCGCCAGTTAACGCCCAATGCTCTGCGGATGCAGATGGCATCACTGACAGCATTAAAGCAGCCGAGGTTACGGCAGCAAACGCCGTTCGGGTCAATTTACTCTGTACTGATTTTTTCCATGCCTTCAACATTCTTTCGCACCTCCGAATGAGTATCTTATAATGAAATTCAGGTGACACACCTATTACATTAGTGTTTATACTTATGAAGTTACCCATATATTAACCTATCACATTCAGTTTTGTAAACGCTTTATTTCAAATAAAAAGAAATTCGTAAACTACGCATAACAATATACATACGAGGATTTTGCAAAATTCTGATACAAAAAAGGAGCCCATAGGCTCCTTTTCAAATTAACATATTAAATAGATTTTCGTTTTTGTTCAGTTCCGTGTATTTAAGCCCCTTGCGGTTCATTCGTTCAATTAAAGGAAGATAGTCTTCCTTGTGGAACAGCTCAATGCCGACCAGAGCTGGTCCATTTTCCTTATCATTCTTTTTCGTATATTCAAACCTAGTAATATCGTCGTCTGGTCCAAGCACATCCTGTAGAAACTCACGCAGTGCCCCAGCTCTTTGCGGGAAATTCACCATAAAATAATGCTTCAGTCCTTCGTAAATGAGGGACCGTTCCTTAATCTCCTGCATACGATCTATATCGTTGTTACCACCGCTGACGATACAGACAACCGTTTTGCCTTGAATCTGCTCGCGATACAGATCAAGTGCTGCAACAGGCAGTGAGCCCGCAGGCTCCACAACAATCGCATTTTCATTATACAGCTCCAGAATCGCGGTACATGCTTTGCCTTCCGGTACCTTCACAATATCGTCCAAGGTATGCTTACAAATATCGTATGTCAGCTGACCCACACGCTTCACTGCAGCTCCGTCAACAAATTTGTCTATTTGATCCAGTGTAACCACCTTGTGCACACGCATCGCTTCCGTCATCGACGCCGCGCCGAGGGGTTCCACGCCAATTACCTTGGTGGACGGACTCACGGTTTTAACATACGTACCTACGCCTGCCGCCAAACCGCCGCCGCCAATCGTTACGAACACATAGTCCATAGGTGTATCTAGGCTCTCCATCACTTCCATCGCAATCGTACCATTGCCCGCAATAATTTTCGGCTGATCGAACGGATGGATGAAGGTCATTGCCTGCTCGCTGCACACCTTCATGGCCTCGTCATAGGCATCATCAAACGTGTCTCCGGTCAGAATGACCTCTACACTGTTACCGCCAAAGCGACGAACCTGCTTGACCTTCTGATTGGGCGTTGTACTCGGCATAAATATTTTACCGTGGATACCAAGAGCATTACATGAAAAAGCCACACCTTGCGCATGATTCCCTGCACTCGCACACACGATTCCTTTTTCCATTTGCTCAGGGGTCAAGCTACGGATCATGTTGTAAGCTCCACGGATTTTAAAGGACCGCACGACTTGGAGATCCTCTCTTTTCAGATACACATTACAGTTATATTTGGCCGATAGGACGGCATCCCTCTGTAAAGGTGTACGTACAATCACCTCACGCAGCATATGATGCGCTCGTACAATATCTTCCATGCCAACGGTTGACGCCATGGTCGGGTCAGTTTTCTGGGTTTCTGTTGGTTCCATAGGTTCTCCACGCTCCGCCTGAATATTTCTGTATTTGAGCATTTTGCATAAACCCCAAGAGCGATTTCAAATCAGCAATATACAGATCGAAACGGTTTAGTTCGTCTATATATTGTACTTTTGAGCGTCAGGAATCGAATTATGCAAAGTGCTGTATTTGAAATCTTTCAAATATCATACCACGTTTACCCATAGCTTGTGCAGATGATAGTCATGAAAATGAGAATGAAAATCAATCGAATCTAAAAAAAGGCAGACCGGGACAATACCCGATCAGCCTTTTCTGACGTTGCACATTTCTTGTATTCCATTGCTCTATTTAATACCCTTCCAATTATCCTTTTACTCCGCCTGCCGTCATCCCTTCAATAAAGTAACGCTGGAAGAACAGGAACACGACGAGAATCGGTAAAATAGCCAAAACGGATCCCGCGATCAGCACATCATAATTGTTGCCATACGGCGTCAGCAGACTGGACAGTCCAATTGGCAGTGTCAGCATGTCGTTGGTACGTAATACAATCATCGGCCACAGGAAGTTATTCCAACTGTTCATCGCCTGCAAAATAGCCATTGCCGCAAATGCAGGCGCCATCAGAGGCATCATAATCCGCACGAAAATGCCATATTCTGAACAGCCGTCAACCCGCGCAGCATCCATGAAGTCCTTGGGAACACCACTCAAATATTGACGGAAGAAAAAGATCGGGATCGGCGCGACGACGAAGGGTAGAATTACGCCCCATACTGTATTAATTAGCTTCATGCCAATCATTAGCTTGTAGAGCGGCAGCATGATAATTTCTACCGGGATCATCATCACGACCAGTACCAGTGTGAAAATCACATTTTTCAATCTAAAACGGTACATCTCCAGACCGTAGCCAACCATCGCGGACAATATCAGACATAACACCGTAAACAAGACGGTAATGACAATACTGTTCCAGTACCATTGAAAATAATCCGTCGTCCCCTGAAAGATGAACGCATAGTTTTTCAAGGACATGATGCCCCACTCCAGCTTAAGATTCAAGCCGTAGCGCAGCAGCTCCGTCGATGGCTTGAACGAGGCAAGCGTCACGGCAAATAGCGGAAACAGGGCAAACCCGGCAAACAGAATGAACAGGACAACGAGCAATGCGGATAACGAGCCTTTTTGTTTCTGAGCCATCGCTTAATCCTCCTTCCGGAACATACCGAAAAATTTGAGCTGGATCAGGTTCAGCACGAGTGTAAATACGAGCAATACAATGCCCACCGCAGCTCCGAATCCCATACTGTTCTGCTCCAGACCTTGGCGATAGAGATAGCCAACAATTGTTAAACCAATATCATTCGGGGAGTTATTTCCGTTCCACAACATGTAGCTCTCCGTGAACATGGACAACCCCGCATAAATGCTAATCGTAAATACGTAGATCGTTACTGGTTTCAGCATAGGAATCGTAATCCGCCAAAATGAATCGAAACGACTGGCTCCATCAATTTGCGCAGCCTCATACAACTCAGGAGGAATGTTCTGGAGTCCCGACATGTAGTACAACATATTTACGCCCAACCATCTCCACAAGGCCAGCACAATCAACGCTAAAAAGCCGGTGTTCGCATTCATTAGCCATTTGTAAGGCTCCAGACCGAATACCCCCAACAGGGAGTTCATCAGCGAACCATCCAATTCCCCGAACATGAGGCGGAAGATCGTTCCTGCTACCACCACTGAGGTTAGTGCAGGGATAAACATCACGGAGCGAAACAACCCTCTGCCCGGCATTTTAGGCGAATTCAGCAATACCGCCAATACCAGCGGCAGAGGAATCAGCACGACCAGGGTAAGGAGCGTGTACAGGACGCTATTCAATATCGCCTTTCCAAACGTAGGATTGATTAAGTCCTTATAATTTTCCAGTCCAACATAAGTTGTTATCCCTGGCAGGACTTCCTGAAAGCTCATAATGACCGTCGATATGACCGGATAGGCAAAAAATAACGCAAAGGACAGTAAAAATGGAAGGACAAACACATACGGTGCCGTACGGCTGGAATGAATAAAGCGACTCCATCGGCTTCTGGTCGGACGCTGAGGCTGTGGCGGCTGACCTGTCGGTACATTAGCGTTCGTATGAACGGGCGTTGCCATGAATCTCACTCCCTTTCCTGTTGGGGTCTATCTCAGTTCATCTGCCAGCTCATGTAGCACCGTGGCTGGATCTTCGCCATTCTGTAGTGTCCGATAAAGTATTTTATTGCGCACAGCACTGGCGATATCAGGCGTTTTCGGACCGATATGCACCGCATTGATTTCATCTTTGACTTCGATGAGCGTGTCAAAAATATTCGTTCCGAAATACTCCGTAAATTTATTCTTGGCTTTGGCTTCCGGCATGGTCCACACTTCACTACGGATGGGATCAAAACCAAGCTGCTTCCAGATCTCCACATTCCCTTGCTTGGATAGCTTGGCAAAGGCCAGAAAGCGCATCGCCAGATCCTGGTGCTCTGATTGGTTCGTGACTACTGTTCCGGTTCCACCCATACCCGCTGAGCGAAAACCACCTTTTTCCCACGCTGGCATGGGTCTGATGATAATTTTACCTTTTAGGTCAGGCATGTAATCCGTAAAACGTCCCATATACCACATCGGCATCCATACCGAAGCGGCCCCACCTTTGTTCATAAATCCGTAGTATTCCTCCATGTGATGCCCGCCGCCCGGTGCGGGAATAGCGATTTTGTCTTTTATCATCTGTTGAAGAAACTCGAGTGTTTTAATATTGGTTTCGTTATCCAACGTCAACTCGCCCTTGTCATCCAGAAAATCTGAATTTTGCTGGGAGATCATCGGCCAATAGCTCCATAGGTCATTCGTTTCTAAGGTCGCCATGGGCTTGCCTGTTTTCGCCAGTACTTGCTTGCCTGCAGCAGCATAGTCTGCCCAGGTGACGATGGAATCCGGGTTTACCCCCGCCTGGTCCATAATCTCTTTATTGTAGTACATCACTTCGGCCCCAACGTGGAAGTCAATGCCGTAATATTTACCGTCTTTGCCGTAAATCTGTACTCTGGAAGGCACAATGTTATTGATCTCGGGGTCAATCACCGGATTGAGCGGGACCAGCTGCGGTATGCCTTTGAGGAAATTACCGATCTTGTTCACCTCGATATCCGCGATATCCGGCGCTCCCACCCCCGATTGCAGCGCAATCGACAGCTTACTGTGATGGTTATCATAAGGAAATGTATTCGCTTTCAAATTAATCAATTCATCAGGGTGCTGTTGGTTCCATTGGTCAGCCATTTGCAGAAAAAACTTCTCATGCAGTTCATTGAACGTCCATAATACAAGTTCTGTTCCCGGCCCATCCTTTTCATCGGTCTTGAAAGAACAGCCTTGCAGCAGTCCAGCCATCAAAACCACCGCCATAAGCATCAAAGCCATGCGTTTTCTTCGCAGCAGCATATCCTTCCCCCTTCGCATGATGAAATCCTAATTCGTAAATGATTGCGCTTTCTTTTATTATTTAACATCAACACAAATTAGTTTACAACAACATTATTTATAAAATATTTATTTTCAACGCAGATTAGCGTCTCCTTTGCATTATAGGGGGAAAATGAATTGAATGAGGCTATGATGATTTTTGCATAAAAAAGAGGCCCCACTCGAATTGAAACTCGAAGTTGGGCCTCGCTTTTTTAACTACTCTTGGGAATGGGCTGCTTCGTCCTTTACTTCTTCCCGAAATGATCTAATACTTTCTTTACGACGATTATTTTTTTCTTCGATCTGCTTACGCTCCTCGTTGCTGATTTCAGAGGAAAATTCGTTTAGATATCCTTCAGCTTCATGCAGGTTCTGCTGTGTGTTCTGAATACTTTGTTGCAAATGTTCAACATTATCGGCTCGATTATCTGGTTTTGCCATTCGTTTGTCGCCTCCTAATTATGGGGTCGCTCAGTAGAGCGCTAATCCGTAGCTTGATCGCTATCGGATCATTTTATGCATTAAAATGCTCCCCAAACCACTTTCCTGCGGCTTCGGCTTCAGTCCGAGTCAATTGATGACCATTGCGTTCCCAATATGCTTCCACCTGCGCTCCGGCCCCTTCCAATAATGCTTGCAGCTCCTGAGATTCCGAAATCGGAACAATGGGATCATTCTCACCGGAAGACAAAAATACAGGGATACCATTCAAAGCTGGCAAATCCAGGCCACGCAACGGCACCATTGCATGGTGCAAAATAGCTCCACGTAACGCTTTTGCATCGTGAAAGAGCATGCTGGCGGCTATGTTTGCACCATTGGAATAGCCAAGAGCCACCACGTTATTACGGTCAAAATCGTATTGCTCTGCTGCTGTGTCCACAAATTCGCTCAGTTCTTTGGTGCGAAATACGAGATCCTCGATGTCGAACACTCCTTCTGCCAAACGGCGAAAGAAACGTGGCATCCCATTTTCCAGCACATTTCCTCTCACGCCTAATACAGAAGCTCCCGGTGCTACCATCTCAGCCAAAGGTATCAGGTCTTGTTCGTTCCCGCCTGTACCATGCAACAGCAAAATAACCGGGGCTTGCGGATGATTTCCTTTACGAAATACGTGTTTCATTTATATTTCCTCCTCATTTTTTCTTTAAATTAAGATTCTTATTTTTAGTATAAATTGATTATAGCCAACTTCGCTGCCTTTTACAAACCTAATTAGTCTGATCTAAATCTTTTTCTAAAACCTGAACCTAAAAAAGGAACCTCCCAATCCACGATAAACGTAGAATAGGAGGTTCTTTGTACATTTAAATATTAATATTAGAACAACAGCTTATCAGGATGCGTGCCTACACGCTCATCAAGATGAAGACCATTGATTCGTTCAATATCCTCAGTCGTCAATTCAAAATCGAATAAATCAGCATTTTCGCGAATACGATGCGCGGTTACAGATTTGGGAATCGTCACAATCCCCCGATCCAGATGCCAACGCAAAATAACCTGCGAAGAGGTTTTACCGTATTTGGCAGCAATCTCAACGATGTCCGCTTGCTCGGTTAATTTCCCCTTCATCAGCGGACTCCACGATTCAAGCTGAATCTGGTGCTCCCGGCAGTATTGATGCAACTCTTGTTGAGTCAGACGAGGGTGAAGCTCCACTTGGTTGATGACAGGAACCATGTTGCTGTCTTTGAGGAGGTCTTCGAGATGGTGAACTTGGAAGTTACTAACTCCGATAGCGCGTACGCTTCCTTCTTCATACAGTCGTTCGAATGCCTTCCAGGTTTCCTTGTACTTATCCTTGCCAGGCCAATGAATGAGATACAGATCAATGATATCCAGACCCAGCCGCTTACGGCTTTCCTCAAAGGCACGCAGTGTTGAATCGTAGCCTTGATCCTGATTCCATAGCTTGGTAGTTACAAACAGGTTTTCTCTAGCCGCTCCACTATCACGAATGGCTTGTCCAACCAGTTCCTCGTTGCCGTAGATCGCCGCTGTATCAATGTGACGGTAACCGACCTCAATAGCTGTTTTGACCGCTTCGTAGACCTCATTGCCTTCCGCCTTGTAAGTACCGAAACCGAGCCAAGGCATCTGAACTCCGTTATTCAGTACAGTTGTATCCGCAATGTTCCCCATGTCTATTCCTCCTGTTCCTGATTATGAATTATTCAACGGGATGATTACAGTTTAGTTGCATCCTGAAAAGCATTCACTTGAAGTGGAGCAGCCAACAATTCTTTAGCCGCGGCAACAAATGCCTGGAAATGGGCAGAATTATTATGGAAATCTACAGCAGCAGCATCTTTCCACTCTTCAACCATCGTAAATGCGTTGGGATCATTCAGATCCTGCATTAACGTGTAACGTACATTGCCTTCTTCAGCTTGGGATGCGCTGATCAGCCCTTGGGTTTGTTGCAGAAAAGTCTCTCTTTTTTCAGGTAAAACTTTCATATCGGCATGAATAATAATCATATTATGTTCCTCCTCGTATTATGTAACTATTTCTATTATAGACCATTCTTTCGACAGAATAAAAGTGCGGGCGTTTCTGTAATACAGTAAAATAGATCGTATGGGGGAGAAGATCAGCTGATCCGTTCCTCCTATATTTTGTTTAACGGCGGTGAAGGCATGTGCGTTTTCAGACAAAACTAATGGTATTTATATCTCTTTTAGTACTGGTAGTTACCGGGCTGTTGGGATTATCCTTTCGATATATGATCACCTCCGCTCTATATGATGAAATCGGAGAAAGGGCGCTCACCGTCGCCAATACCCTCGCCGTAGATGCGCAGGTCAGAGACGCTCTGGAGCAGACTGAGACGACGCAATTGCGTTCGCGTATCAACGAGGTCATAAAGCCTGTCCAAGCCAGCAGCGGCGCTGATTTTATTACTATTGCTGATCGTCATCTCATTCGACAGTGGCATGTAAACCCGGAGCGCATCGGCACGCCTATGATAGACCCCATGAATGATAAGGTACTGCAAGGGCAGTCCTTTATCACTGAATCGACGGGTTCTCTCGGACCGTCAATACGCGCCAAAACAGCCGTTTATGATACGCAAGGTAAGGCCATCGGGCTCGTCTCTGTAGGTTTTTTAATGACAGATGTGCAGCAAAATATTCGAACATACACATATGCATGGCTCTGGTTTATGGTGGGCGCGCTGATGATCGGCATATTGGGAAGCCTGGTTATAGCGCAACGGGTTCGACGCGCACTGCATGGACTGGAGCCAGTGGAGATCGGACGGTTGTACCAGGAAAAGCAAGCCATTATTGAGTCCATCGGCGAAGGAATTATCGCGGTTAATAGTAACGGACAAATCACACTTGCCAATCCACAGGCAGCTCGCTTGATCGGACTCCCCGCGGAAACCTCTATCTACGGATGCGACCTTCGTCACTTGACAGGTGTTCCAGATGTACTGGTTGATATGCTTGTTGCCGATTACACAGTAGAGCATTCAACGATGGGGCCAGATCAGGGACAGGACATATGGAATAAGGAAATTGAGGTCCAGCAGCGAATTGTAGTCGTCAGCCGTGTGCCGATCCAGGATCGTTCCGGTCGCATCATGGGCACGGTTGCCAGTCTGCGTGACAAGACCGAACTGCTCCACATGACACAACAGTTGACAGAGGTCAAAGATTACGCGGAAGTACTTCGATCACAAACACACGAATACGCCAATCGGCTGTATCTCATATCCGGCCTGATTCAGTTGGAGTGTTATGACGAAGCGGTGGACTTTATCACCCAGGAATCAGAGGAATATCGTGTACACAGGCCGATTGGCACAGCTCTCCTAACCGATTCAATCATCGCCAGCCTACTGATCGGTAAGAAGAAACAGGCGCTGGAAAAAGGGGTTTTACTCCATTTTGATATTAAAGGAGCATTCTCAACCCAGTCTCCTACGTTGGAGTGGTCCTTTCTCGCTTCCATAGCCGGAAACCTGCTGGACAATGCCATGGAAGCTGTTGCGATGTCCTCCATCTCTGACGGACAGGTCTGGTTCCGGCTTGAAGAAACGACTGAAGCCATCATCGTCGAAGTTGCGGATAACGGATCGGGAATTTCGGACGATATCCAAGAAAAGCTGTTTGTCAGGGGAGCTTCGACCAAAGCAGATGCAGGACATGGATATGGCCTTGCTCTCGTGCTGGAGTACACTGAACGAATGGGCGGCTCTATTGAAGTGCATGAACGGCCTGGTGGTGGAAGTATTTTTGAGGTATACATTCCTTTACATAGGACAGATATGAGTAATGATGCAAAAGGAGGTTATGCCCATGAATGAGCGAGTTTTATCGGACATTGAGGTTCTTATTATTGAAGACGATCCGCGAATTGCGGAGATTAACCGCCGATTTATTGAAAAGGTAGACGGGTTCACCGTATGTGCAATCGCGACGAACGAATTTGAGGCAAAACTTCAACTGGACGTGCTCCGTCCTCCTCTAGTCGTGCTGGATGTTTATTTTCCTGATACAGATGGTCTAACCCTGCTATCGTTCATTAAGCAACACTATCCGGGTACAGATGTTATTATGCTGACTGCCGCCAAAGAAGCTGAAACAGTGGTACAAGCCGTTCGAGCAGGCGTGTTTGATTTTATCGTAAAGCCGCTTATATTCGAGAGATTGCGTGCGACCTTGGAGGAATATGCCCGGTTTCGGCGACAAATCACAACATGGCAAGAGGAACAATCCACAGTCGAACAATCTGAAATTGACAGTTTGCTTCAAAGCGCGGGCACCGGTCGGATGGCGGGGAACGGAGTCGGAGAATTATGGGCCAAAGGCATCGATAAAGTAACTTGCGACAAAGTGCTAGATCTCCTGAATCGACGGGGTGAGGTGACTACAGGTACAGTGGGAATTGAGCTGGGTATGAGTCGTTCTACAGCCAGAAGGTATCTGGAGTATTTAGTGGAAAGTGGCGACGCGCACCACGATCAGGTGTACGGAACCGTCGGCAGACCGGAGCGTATCTATCGGCGACAGCGGAGGGATGCATAAACCACCCAACTCTGATGTCCTGTTACTTCCCCCTCTTCCTATTCATAATTTTATTGAATTTAATTCACTTAATCGATCAAAACGGTTTAAATGACCACATTATTTACGTCCTCCTTCCCGATTGCTAGAATGATCAACAGTTAGTTGATTGATAATGATTATCAGTTTCTCTGATAATCATACTGGAACGGGGGATAACGTATGGCAACACCGAAACAACCACTGCGCACAGGCATGCTGCTTGCAGCGATCCTGGCACTACTGACGGTCATTATGGCGGGATGTGGACGCCAGTCACAAGATAACAGCGCAGTAGCACCTCAAGCAACAGGCGACACTCGAATGATTAAACATGAGATGGGAGCAACCAAGGTTACAGGTACACCCAAAAGAATCGTAACCCTGGAATTCTCTTTTGTCGATGCCACAACCCAACTGGGCGTTACTCCTGTCGGCATAGCTCAGGAAAATGACGATGATATTGATGGGCTGCTCGGTAAGAAAATCAACTTCACACCATTAGGCACGCGCAAACAGCCAAACCTGGAAACGATTAGCTCCCTAAAGCCGGATTTGATTATTGCGGATCTGAATCGTCATAAAAGCATATACAAAGAACTAAGCGAGATTGCTCCGACCATTGTTCTAAAGAGCCGCAATTCCTCCTATGAACAAAACCTGGCATCCTTCGGTGTCATCGCCGATGCGTTGGGCGAGAAGGAAAAAGGCGAGCAAATTCTCACTGCGCATAAAGCTACCATGGAAAAGTTAAAAGAAGGCATCAAAGCTGGCGAGTCACGTAGCGTATTGCTAGGGGTATTCCGCTCTGATTCACTATCGGCTCACGGTGCTTCATCCTTTGATGGACAACTGCTGGAGCAAGCGGGTATTCACAATGCCCTTCAAAATACAAGCGAGCCTACCGTCAAGCTGACGCTGGAACAGATTGCACAAGCGGATCCTGATGTGATCTTTTTGGTGGAAGCCGATGAGAAGCTGATTGCGGAATGGAAGCAAAACCCGCTTTGGCAAAACATTACGGCAGTCAAAAAAGGGGAAGTTTACGAAGTGAACCGGGCACTATGGACCCGGTACCGTGGACTCGGCTCAGCCGAGAAAATACTGGAGCAAGCCATTTCGCTTCTGTATCCCGCGCAAAGTAAAGGAGACGGCTCCCGTTGATCGGACAAGTCTCACGCGACCGGCTGAATAAGCCGGTCTTCTTTGCACTTATCGCTGCGTTGCTGGCTGGATTGCTGCTCAGCGTGGCGATTGGCCCAGTCAGGATGGACATCCCCACCATGCTGACTGCGCTGTTCACCGAGCATCCGTCCAAGGATCAGCTCATTGTCTTGACGGTACGCCTACCGCGTGCCGTTATTGGCCTAATCGTCGGGGCGGGGCTCGCCGTGGCTGGAGCCCTGATGCAGGCCATCACACGCAACCCGCTGGCCTCGCCGCAGGTATTCGGGGTCAGCTCAGGCGCTTCGCTGGCTGTCGTGCTGTCCGTCGTGCTGCTGCCGAATATCGGATCGTCCGGCAGCATTTATTTTGCTTTTGCCGGGGCCATCGCAGGCGGCTCCTTCGTATATGCGCTGGCCGGAACGGCGGGCATGACGCCGGTTAAGCTGGCCCTTGCCGGGATGGCCGTGCATCTGTTGCTGGCCTCCATCACCCAGGGACTGCTCGTGTTCAACGAGCAAATATCCGATGTGCTGTATTGGCTCGCCGGAGCCATCGATGGTTCCACTTGGGCCGACACGCGTCTGGTGCTGCCATGGTTCGCCGTGGGTATGATCCTTGCGCTGGCGCTGGCCCCCGCGCTATCTGTGCTGAGCCTCGGGACGGAAGTCGCACAAGGATTGGGACAAAACGTACGTCTTGTCCGTCTACTGGCCTCGGCCTCAGTGATTATGCTGGCAGGCTCTGCCATAGCGGTAGCCGGGTCCATCGGCTTTGTGGGCCTGATGGTGCCGAATATCATCAAGATGTTTACAGGTGACAATTACAAGCGGGTCATTCCCCTGTCTGCAATCTGCGGAGCTCTGCTGCTGACATATGCAGACGTGCTTGGACGATTCATTGCATTTCCTTATGAGTCGCCCGTTGGTATTGTAACGGCGCTGGTGGGTGCGCCCTTCTTTTTATATCTGGCGCATAAGAACGGGAGGACTTCACGATGAAAAAACTGTGGATTTTACTCGCACTAATGCTGGGTGTTGCTTTTATAGCTATAGGCGTGGGCAGCACCTACATTACGCCCTCTGAGCTGATCACAGCTCTGACTGACCAGAATGCCTCTTCCTGGTTCATCGTTCACCACTATCGGCTGCCACGTGGTCTGCTGGCCATCATGGCCGGAGCTGGGCTGGCAGTAGCCGGTGTTCTGCTACAAGGCATGATCCGCAACCCGCTAGCCTCGCCAGATGTGGTAGGTGTATCCAAGGGGGCCGGCTTTGCGGCGGTTCTCGTCATCGTACTGCTACCCTCATCCCCAGTGGCGCTGTTGCCTGTAGCGGCCTTTGTCGGTGCCGGACTAGCTGCACTGTTGCTCGTACAGCTTTCGATGAAGGGAGGCATGCGTCCCAATATGCTAGCCTTGACCGGACTGGCGGTGGGCGCTATTTTTCAGGCTGCGACCGATTATATACTGGTCAAGTATCCACTCGAAGCCAGCGACACGCTCACTTGGCTAGCTGGAAGTCTGTGGGGAAAAGGCTGGGACGAAGTGTATGGGCTAATGCCGTGGTTAATCGTGTTGCTGCCTCTCGCCTATACCCTACAGCGTAAGCTCGACATTATGAGCCTAGATGAAGAAAGCTCTGCTGGGCTGGGACTTAGCGTGAAACGCGTGCGTACAGGACTGCTAGCCGTGTCAGTCGCCTTGGCTGCCTCCTGTGTTGCTGCCATCGGCTCCATCGGCTTTATCGGACTGCTGGCACCGCATCTGGCACGGCGGTTATTTGGGAATCGCCACCGCTATCTATTGCCCGGCTCGGCGATGATCGGCGCCCTGATTCTCGTCCTCGCCGATGCGTTGGGACGGGGGCTGAGGCCGCCGCTAGAAATTCCCGCTGGCATCGTGACAGCCGTCATTGGCGCGCCATATTTTCTGTATCTATTGCTGCGGGAACGCAAACAAAAAGGCAGCGGATAGGATTAGGATAAGAAGTTGCGCAGCGCTGCTAAACGCAGTACTATACTCTAGCGTTTAGCAGCGCTACCTGTACACCGATACGCCGATTAACTTCTTCTCTAAACGATTCATCATGCAGTAACCTCTTTTTAAAAACATTTATCATTTCAGGAAAGCTGGCATTTGTGCTAGGGTCCAAATCGTTAAAAAAGACAGCTAGCTCTGTCGAATGCCCTTCCTTATCTGTCGCATACATTGCCAGTGTCAAAACGTAAGCCGTGGAGCCTCCTTTTTGCCCAGTATGTTTCAGGAATTGCTGGTTTTCAGGAAGAACCATAAATGGTTCCTCCATGACCTCGGACAATAACTTTTGCTCAGCTTTTGTGAACCCTTGACGGCGGTTCAGCTTACTCATTAAAGAGGCATAATCGGCTGTCGTTGAAGCTATAAAACGATCCGTATTAATACGGTCATAATCCTGATCATACCAGGTCTCAATATCTGCGTTTTTCTTGTAAGAACCACTCACATCACGGCGCAGCTTGTTATGAATCACGCGGGCATATCGGCGAAACTCCGTGTCCGACATCGCCTGAATGGCTTCTTTGGCAGAAATATTATTCTTTGTATTATTCCAATTCTCACCTTGTCTCTCCTTCATCCATTCGTAGGGAATCAAAATGGAGGATACAAACGGATAAATGGGATCATGATTTTGCAGCCCCATTTTGGCTCTCGTCCGATTGATCGCATCCACCCCCAGTTTGTCCATTAAATACTCCGCATTGGCGTTGGAACTAAATTGAATCATCCCCTTGGCGACGTCTCGTACAGATACAGTTTCATTCTGTATCCGCCCTTTAGCCTCCATATTCTGTAGCCACGCCGTATGAGCACCACCATCCAAACCCGGCAAATAAAACCTTTCCAGCGAAATCAGCTTCACTCTGTCATCCGGGTTGATCTGATCCACCGCCGCTTGCTTGGCATATTCGATCGCAATGATTGTTTTGACGGTGCTCGCCAAAGGCATCATCCGGTTTTCCTCTTGGCCTGCCAGCTTTTTTTCATCTCTCAGAATCGTAATCGAAACTTTTTCTGCATTCTCCTCCACAAAATGAAGTAAACGCGTGGCAGCATCCTGTTCCTTTGTTTCACCCTCAACCTCGGCTGCAATCGCAGTTGTGGGCCGGACGGTATTCGGGGGATTAGCCACTTGATTCTGCATGAAAGATAGTAATCCTGTTGCCACTCCCATAACGATGAGCACTGTAGCCAAAATAGTTGCTACTATGATAAGGCGCTTTCGTTTCACTATAACCTCCCCCTGTATACACTTCATACACAGGTTTATTTTCCCATTTTTATATTTCAATTTCTATTTTAAACGAAAACACAGTACAAAAAGTTTCATTACGTGTCATATTTTCAAATAACATAAAAAAGAGAGCCACCTGTACATAACACAGGCTGACTCTCTTTCATTACCCTTCGACACTTATGCTGGATAGGGTACTTCGGTTCCATTCAATATGAGGTGCATCCGAATTTCCGCTTTTAAGGAGTCGGATACTGCACAATATTTTTCCTTACCCATCTGAATCGCTTTCCATACGCGGTAATCTGGAATATCTCCATCTACATTGAATGTCAGATCAATCGCTGTAAAGCCTGTCGGCATTTCTTCCTTGCGCGTACCTTCTGCGTCAATATCAATACGAGTAATGTCCGACAAGAAACGATCCAAAATCATTGTGATATCGATCCCCATACATCCTGCCAGACCTGCCAACAGCAGTTCCATGGGTGTCATCCCTTTACCATCACCGCCATAAGCCGCCGTAGCATCCATCCCTACAGAATAACCGGATGGTCCCTCCGAAGTAAACGCGCGTTTGCCGTGCCAAGTTGTAGATACTTTCATGTTCAAAGGCCTTCTTTCCATCTTAATAATCTATGATTTATCCTCGATCTTACTTTAAAATTCGCTGATTTGGCGTAAAAATTTCTGTGTTCTCTCGTGCTGGGGAGTGTCAAAAAACGCCTGTGGCGCTGCCTCCTCCAAAATGATACCATCTGCCATAAATATAACCTTGTCTGCCACCTCGCGAGCAAATTTCATCTCATGAGTAACGACGACCATCGTCATTCCGTCTTGAGCCAACTCTCGCATAACACCCAGCACTTCCCCTACCAGCTCGGGATCAAGCGCCGATGTCGGCTCGTCGAACAGCATAATCGCCGGGTCCATCGCCAGCGCACGTGCAATGGCTACCCGCTGCTGCTGTCCACCGGACAGACGTGAAGGATGTACATCCTGCTTATCCGATAACCCCACCCGCTCCAACAACCGTTGTCCGATGGACATAGCCTTGTCGCGCGGCATTTTTTTTACTGTCAGCAGTCCTTCAATGACATTGCCGATTGCGGTTTTGTGCGGATACAGATTGAATTGCTGAAACACCATCCCCGTCTGTTTGCGAATATCACGAATGGCTGCTTGGCGGACACGAACGGGAGCCGTAGCATCTACCTCAATCCCATTCACCTCAAACTTGCCGGAAGACAGCTCTTCAAGACCGTTCAGGCAGCGCAGCAAGGTACTTTTACCTGAGCCGCTCGGGCCGAGTAATACGACGATTTCACGAGCGGCAACCTGAAAATCAATGCTTTTCAGAACCTCTACCTGTCCGAATCGTTTACCTAATCCGTTTGTTGTTATCATCATCTATCATCTCCACCTTAATAAGCTCGAGCCAGACGCTTTTCCACCCGCTCCAGTATAGCGGAGAATCCAATGCTCATAATCCAGTACATCAGGCCAATTTCGAGCAGAAACGGCATGTAGAGCAAATACTGTGCCTGTAAAAGCTGTGCCTGTCGCATCAATTCACTGACCCCGATAACCGACACCAGCGACGTTTCTTTAAGCATACCTACAAATGTATTCCCCATCGGTGCAATTGCAATGCGTACCGCCTGAGGAAGAATAATGCGCCACATCGTTTGACCGGGCGACATTCCCGTCGCATAAGCTGCCTCGGTCTGTCCCTGGGGTACGGCTAAAATAGCTCCACGGAACGTCTCCGATAAGTACGCCCCTGTATTAATACTGAGTGCCAGACAAGCAGCCGTCAGCGATCCGAATGATATTCCATAATCATCCAGTCCGTAATAAATGACCGCAATCTGCACCAAAACCGGCGTCCCCCGAATGATCGATACATACATGCGCGCCAGCCATCGAGCGGGTCGATTCCCCTTCAACCGGGCCACAGCAACAACCAAACCAATGATTAGGCCAAAAAACATAGAGACAATCGTGATATAAAGCGTATAATAAGCACCCTTTAATAAAAAAGGGACGTTCTCCCACATTAATTCAAGCATCGGTTATATTCCCTTCTTTCAGACGAGTGGCCCCATGTCAGCATAAAAGCCAAGACTGGAGCCAGACGCCTCTAACAGGCTTACGTTATTCTTTTGGCTCCTCGCCAAACCATTTTTTGAAAATTGTTTTGTAAGTGCCGTCTTCCTTCATTTCCTTCAAAGCCTTGTTCAAGGCTTCTTTGAGCTCAGGAGTTTTCTGGTTAATAGCTACACCCGCTTGGTCCGATTTAATCGGCTCGCCTACGGCTTTAATTTGGAACCCGTTTTTATCAATAATGGGCTTGAGAGCATACAGATTGTTAATGGTTGCGTCAATACGGCCAGAGTTTAAATCCTTTAAGGAAGTAATGACATCATCAAACGTTTTAATCTCAAAATCGCCTACCTTCGGTAGTACTTCATTCCGCAGATAAGATTCATCATTCGTTCCCAAGCCGACACCAATGGTTTTGCCTTTAAAGTCCTCCAGCTTGGTAATATCATTTGTTTTGCTGTTTACGATAATGTTTACATTGTTTGTGATATAAGGTTCTGTGAAGTCAATGGCCTTCTTACGATCCTCTGTGATCGTCACCTGGCTAATCACTGCATCGAATTTTTTCTTTTGCAAACTTGGAACCAGTCCCGAGAATTCTTGTGCCGTGAACTCCGGTTTCACTCCAATCCGCTTCGCCAATTCTTTGGCGATATCCACATCAAATCCATCCAATTCCTTGTTGTCGTTCAAAAAATTGTACGGCGGATAGGTGCCCATCATGCCTACCTTAATTACACCAGCCTTCTTGATTGCTTCGAGCTGGTTACTCGCTGCCACATTACTGCTACCCGCTCCATTACTAGTATTAGAAGCTTCTGGCTTAGTACCGCAAGCGCTCAGCACAAGGCTGAACAATGCCAGAGCCATGAGTGTAGTTACCAAGAACCCTTTTTTACGTGTTTTCATGTATCGTTCTCTCCTGTCTGGATGTAAATGATTGAGTTCTTCTATGTGATTTGGCTATATTATTTGTTGCCAACGCCCCATTCATGCGATGTTGCACATCTAGCTTTGACCTAATAGTCCATAAAACTCAAAATTAGCCGCCTCTGCTGCCAATCTTTTAGCAGTTATCTGCGTGATGTGGTCATGTGTTCCCTCTGAACCGAATAGCCAGCGTGTAATGACACCTTCGATCATACTCATGAGTAGTGCCGCCCTTAATTCGACATCCAATTCAGCAGGCAACATGTTCAGCTCGATCGCTCTTTCCATATTGCGCCGGAATGCCAGCTCCATCGCGGCCCTTGTCTCTCGGATACTCTGGCGCACCGGTTCATCGACACCGCTGCCGATCAGCAGCAAACCCATCAGATAGCGGTTCTCCAATGCAAAATCAAATAACCGAACAAACAGCGCCTCTGATGCCTTAACCATATCAGCCAGCGTTCCCGCGTCACGGCGATATCCCTGTCCGATCGCTGACAGTAGTTGTTCACGACCAGTAGCGATAATCTCCAGCGCCAGTGCCTCTTTACTTTTAAAATGCCAATAAAACGTGCCTTGGGCTACTCCCGCCTCTACCACGATATCTGAAATCTTCGTTTGATGGTAACCCTGCTCGGCGAACCGCTTCAATGCAATGTGAAGAAGCTGTGTTCTGCGGTCTGTTTCTTCTCCCGCGTGCTCAGCAGGTTGGTCATTTGAGACGGTCTCGGACTGCTTCGCCTTCCGTGGCTGCATGGGTTTCCTCCTCCCGATTGATCAGTCAGTCAGTTTTGTATTTTTAATCCTATAGGATAAGTATACTTTTGTCAAACGAAAAAAGAGAACCTCCACAGAGGTCCTCTTTATCCTATATATTACTGCTACAGCAATGCTTTTGCCGCAATATCCGTACGGTTTTGTTTACCTTCAAAGGTAATACGATCCGCCTGTTCGTAAGCTTTGTTCCGTGCCCCGGCAATATCACGTCCCAAGCCGACCACACCTAATACACGTCCGCCGTTCGTTACCCACTCACCCTGTTCGTTGATGCCTGTTCCAGCATGGAACACAATGGCTTCGTCTACCTGTTCCAATCCGTGGATAGGTACGCCTTTGGCGTAAGCTGCAGGATAACCTCCGGATGCCAGTACCACGCACACCGCCGCTTCATCCTTCCACTCAATCTCCACCTGATCCAGCGTGCCATTTACAGCAGCGAGAAATATATCGAGCAGATCGGATTTTAAACGAGGCAGAACCACTTGAGTTTCCGGATCACCGAAACGTGCATTAAACTCAATGGTCTTCGGCTTGCCGTCCGGCGAAATCATCAATCCGGCAAATAATACACCTCGGAACGGGCGCCCTTCAGCAACCATCGCCTTGGCCGTCGGCTTAATAATCGTCTCAATAGCTTCCTCAATAATGGAATTGGCTATGTGAGGCAACGGAGAATACGTACCCATGCCACCTGTATTCGGCCCTTTGTCACCATCAAAAATTGGCTTGTGGTCTTGCGCCGCAGCCATCGGACGAACCGTTTCACCGTCGACAAAGGAGAGAATCGACATTTCCTGACCAGCCAGAAACTCCTCGATCACGACTTGTGCCCCGGCTTCACCAAACACCTTGGCCACCATAATGTCAGAGAGAGCCTTTTCCGCTTCCTCCATCGAGTACGCGACCGTTACCCCTTTGCCTGCCGCCAGTCCGTCTGCCTTGATGACGACTGGGATCGGTTGCTCCTTCAAGTATGCATGTGCTTCCTCGTAAGTATAAAACTTGCGATAGGTTGCTGTCGGAATATGATATTTATGGAGCAAATCCTTCATGAAGATTTTGCTGCCTTCAATTTCAGCTGCATTTTTACGCGGTCCGAAGACTGGAATGCCTTTCGCTTCAAAAGCATCCACAATGCCATCTGCCAGCGGATCATCGGGACCAACCACGACAAGTCCTACCTTTTTGGATTCCGCCAGCTCTGTCAGCGCGTCAAAGTCACTCACCGGAATCGGCACGCACTCCGCTAACTGTCCGATACCAGCATTGCCTGGTGCGCAATAGATTTGCCCGGCCTTGGGGCTCTTCTTCAGCGCCCACACAATTGCATGTTCGCGGCCGCCCCCTCCGATAACCAAAATATCCATTCAGGTGTTTCCTCCCGCTCCCATTAGATTGTTCAGGTGAAAATGCTGCTGCATCCTCAACTCATACAAGTTAGTGCTTGAAATGACGTACGCCTGTAAAGACCATGGCAATGCCGTATTCGTTAGCAACCTTGATGGACTCTTCGTCTTTGATGGAGCCGCCCGGCTGAATAACTGCTGTGATGCCTGCTTTAGCTGCCAACTCCAACGTATCGCCCATCGGGAAAAATGCATCGGATGCCAGTACGGCACCTTTTGCTTTGTCACCGGCCTGCTCGATAGCAATCTTGGCCGCACCGACACGGTTCATTTGTCCTGCGCCTACGCCAATGGTCATATTATCTGCCGCCAGTACGATGGCGTTGGATTTCACATGCTTAACCACTTTCCAGCTAAACAAAAGCTGTTTCAGTTCTTCCTCGGATGGTGCCCGCTCCGTTACAACTGTAAGTGCATCCGAGTCTACAGCGTGAATGTCATTTTGCTGAACTACCATGCCGCCTTCAATGGAAGTCACGACGAAACGGCTCTCTGCCTGTTCAGACCGGGAAAGCTCACCCAGATCAAGCAAACGAATATTTTTCTTTTTCGTTAAAATCTCCAATGCTTCTTTCGTAAATCCCGGTGCCAGTACAATTTCCAAAAAGATCTCACTCAGCTTATTCGCTGTATCACCATCAATAATCCGGTTAGCCGCTACGATGCCACCAAAAATCGAGGTTGGATCAGCTGCATACGCCTTGCTGTACGCTTCATAAATACTGCCGCCGATTCCCACACCGCAAGGATTCATATGCTTAACTGCTACTACTGTAGGTTCGCTGAATTCTTTAACGATTTGCAAAGCAGCATTAGCATCATTGATGTTATTGTAAGACAGCTCTTTGCCGTGAAGTTGTTTCGCTGTTGTCAGTGTACCCTTTGCCGCCAATGGCTCACGGTAAAATGCCGCCTGCTGATGCGGATTTTCGCCATAACGCAAATCCTGGATTTTTTCATAGGTTACAGTGTAACGCTCAGGCAACGGCTCGCCTGCCACATTCGACAAATAATCGGATATCAAAGCGTCGTATGACGCCGTATGACGGAAAACTTTTGCGGCCAAACGCTTACGGGTATTCAGTTCCGTATCGCCATCCTTACGGATTTCCTCCAACACTGTGCTATAGTCATCAGCATCGACCACCACACTGACAAAAGCATGATTTTTTGCCGCAGAACGCAGCATCGTTGGACCGCCGATGTCGATATTTTCAATCGCGTCCTCATAAGTTACACCGGGTTTGGCAATCGTTTCCGCAAAAGGATACAGATTCACAACGACCAGATCTATATAACCCAATCCAAGTTCTTTCATCTGACGCTGATGCTCTTCATTATCCCGAACAGCCAGCAAGCCGCTGTGTACCGCAGGGTGGAGTGTTTTAACACGTCCATCCATAATTTCAGGAAAACCCGTTACCTCTGAAATGCCGATGACGGGAATGCCCTCCTTCGACAACAAGCTGCTCGTTCCCCCTGTCGAAACGATCTCCACACCCAATTTGGACAACTCGCGGCAAAATTCCACGATCCCCCGCTTATCCGATACGCTGACGAGCGCTCTTTTAATACTCACCCTGTCTCCTCCTTTAGCTCTTTCAGAATTTTGCAAAATTCTCTTTTATCATTTTATTTCCCGAGAAATATCGGAAAATGCCTGTACAGCATCCTTGATATGACAATGATATGACAAATTACAATCATTCTTAGAGAAGTGAAATCACTTTGCGACCATTTAATTGGATTTTGCCTTGGGCCAATTTGCCAACTACCTCTGGATATAGCTGACGTTCCACGGATTGAATGGCTACGGATAAGGATTCCGCTGTATCATGGTCGTCAACTTCCACGACACGCTGGGCAATAATGGCACCCGTATCCATGCCCCCGTCCACAAAATGAACGGTGACGCCACTTACCTTGACCCCATAGGCCAATGCCTGTCCAACAGCATCTTTCCCTGGAAATGCCGGAAGTAGTGACGGATGAATATTAATGATTTTTCCTGCGTAGGCATCAACCATGACACTGGATAGCAAACGCATATAGCCAGCTAACACGATGAGATCAATTGATTTCTGATCCAGTAAAGTCACCAGTTCACGCTCATAGTCTTCTCGAGAAGGATATTCCTTGGGTCGAAAAGTATGGCACGCAATTCCAGCTTTCTGTGCTCTAGCTACGGCAGGAGCCGCAGGCTTGTCACAGATGAGCAGTTCTACCGAGGCGCCGCCCAGTTCTCCTCGTGCAGCCGCATCCACCAATGACTGAAAATTCGTCCCCTCGCCTGATGCAAAAACAGCAATCCGGTACTCGTTCATTACACCTCGGCTCCCGTAAAGGTCACGATAGAACTGCCTTCCGTTACTTTTCCGATCACATACGCAGCTTCGCCCTGTTCCTTCAGAACTTCCAGTGCAGTCTGTGCATGCTCTTCGCCTACAACGATTACCATCCCAATTCCCATATTAAAGGTTGTGAACATGTCTTTGTTGGAGATTGCGCCTTTTTCCTGCATGAGCTGGAAGATTGGCAAAATCGGCCAAGTGCCGTATTCTATATCCACATTGACGTGATCCGGTAACACTCTAGGGATATTTTCAATAAAACCGCCACCTGTGATATGCGCCATACCTTTTACTTTTACCTTGTCCAGCAATGCCAAAACGGATTTCACGTAAATTTTCGTCGGCTCCAGCAGTACATCGCCCAGTTTGCCGTTCAAGCCTTCGATTTCATCATGCAAATCATAGCCCTGCTGTTCCAATAACAGCTTGCGAACCAGTGAGAAGCCATTACTGTGTACTCCGCTGGAGGCCAGTCCGATCACTGTATCTCCGGAAGCAATGGAGCTACCGTTGATGATTTTGCTTTTATCTACAATCCCTACCGTGAATCCGGCAATATCATATTCACCCTCGCTGTACATCCCTGGCATTTCTGCGGTTTCACCGCCGACCAGCGCACAGCCCGATTGATGGCAACCCTCTGCGATTCCAGCGACTATAGCTTCAATTTTCTCGGGTACAACCTTGTCACAAGCGAGGTAATCCAGAAAAAAGAGTGGCTCCGCGCCCCCGACGATAATGTCGTTTACACACATCGCAACCGCGTCAATACCAATGGTGTCATGACGATCCATTGCGAAAGCAAGCTTCAGCTTCGTGCCGACACCATCGGTACCGGAAACGAGTACAGGCTCATCGTACTTATCCTTATTCAGGCCGAACAACGCACCGAATCCGCCCAAGTCCGTCAGCACTTCGGGACGGAAGGTACGTTTAACGTGCTTTTTCATCCGTTCTACTGCTTCATTACCGGCAGCGATATCTACCCCTGCGTTTTTGTATGCTTCGGACATTCATGAACACTCCTTCAAATGATTGACCCTCCTAAGTCCTCCCTAGCAGGGAGGATTCCATGGGGCTGCTCCCCCTGGACCCCTCAAGAGTCGGTCAGATGTGTAAGGTTGGGTGCTGCTTGGTGGTTGGTTCGTGCTGTGAGTCGCGTGTTGTCCTTTGTATTCGTGGGCTATACCCGCGAATACAAAGGACACGCTTTAGTGCAAGGCCGCCTATGCAGCGGCGGCGGGGCACGTCCCGGGCTGTTTGCTTCGCAAAGGCGGGGACGTGCCGGTCAAATAAGTGAGCAGCGCCAACGGGCGGCTTACTTATTTGACCATTGAGGCAGGCAGCTTCGCCTTGCCTGCTGTTGAGCTTCGCTTCGCTGGCTCAACCTTATAAGAGCAGGGTGACTTTTTGTGAGTCACCGCTCCGTTAAAAACTCATGGCATGAAATAGTTATGCCATGAGTTTTTAACTGCCTTACCTATCCTCTTCCCCGTGGGAACAGAAGAGGTACAGGCACTGCTGCAAAGGGATGTACAACTGAGAAACGCAGCGGGTGGAAGGATTCTGGAGAAGCGAAAGCGTTCGCCTTTGCCGCTGGATTCTAACCCTGTAAGGGTTATTCCAATCCAAGAATCCAGCGGCAACAGCGATCGTAGGAACCTTCCACACGCGGAGTGGCCCCCTCAAAACCGCCATCCCATTCCTGCCATGCACCACTGTGCCTCTTTTGTTCCCTTTTCTCAACAACTACATCCGAACTTTTCTTCACCTTTGAAATCTACCTGAGTCGGGTAATCATTATCGAAACAGGCTAGGCACAAGCCGCCTTTGTAATCCTGTTCGTTATATCCTCCTACAGCGGCAATCAAACCCTCGGCGCTCATAAAGTAGAGCGAATCGGCGTTAATTTCCTCACGAATTTCCTCGACGGTTTTGGACGAAGCGATCAGTTCCCGGCGATCCGGCGTGTCGATGCCATAGAAGCACGGGTTTTTGAAAGGCGGTGAGGTAATACGTACATGTACCTCCAGTGCCCCTGCATCCCGCAGCATATTCACGATTCGACGGGATGTAGTGCCCCGTACGATAGAATCGTCGATCATAATGACTCGTTTACCTTCAACAACACGGCGTACAGCGCTCAGCTTCATTTTCACACCCTGCTCGCGTAGCTCCTGACTCGGCTGAATGAAGGTACGTCCAGTGTATTTATTTTTAATCATACCCAACTCATAAGGAATACCTGTCTGCTCTGCATAACCAATCGCAGCCGAAATACTGGAATCCGGCACTCCTGTCACCAGATCCGCATCGACAAAAGCTTCCAGCGCCATCTGGCTCCCCATTCTTTTGCGTGCAGCATGAAGATTGGAACCATTCAAATCACTGTCAGGACGGGCAAAATAAATATATTCCATCGCGCACAGTGCTTTACGATGCTTGCCTTCACTGTAACGGTCTTCGTGCAGACCATTTTTGTCCAACACCAACAGTTCACCCGGCTCGATATCGCGCAACAGCTCTGCTCCAATCGTTTCCAAAGCACAGGTTTCGGAAGCAAACAAATATGCATCACCTAATCTGCCCATCGTCAACGGACGCAAGCCATTGGGATCAGAAGCGACCAGCAGTTTATCATTGGTCATAATGAGAAAAGCAAATCCTCCGACGATACGCTTCAATGCATCTTTGGCGGCCTCCACCAAATCCTTGGACGATCGTGCGATCAAATGCGCCACTACTTCTGTATCGCTGGTTGTTTGAAAAATAGACCCGCCCTGCTCCAGCTCATGCCGGATTTGCAAAGCATTCACGATATTCCCGTTCGTAGCTACCGCTAGATCCCCATCACGATACTTAAACACCAAAGGCTGTGCATTCGTTAGCTTACTGTCTCCACTTGTCGAGTAGCGCACATGTCCTATGGCAATATCGCCTGTCAGCGAAGCCATCAAATCTTTATTGAATACTTCTTTTACAAGCCCCATTCCACGATGATAATGGAACTCGTCGCCACTGCTCACACAGATGCCCGCACTTTCCTCCCCGCGATGCTGGAGTGCATGCAATCCGTAATATGCTAGGGAAGCGGCATCGGAGTGTCTATATACTCCAAACACGCCGCATTCCTCTTTTAATTTATCAAACAGCCCCTCTTTACCAGAGCCTTCATTATAATAATCTCCAGTCCACAACGTCCGTGCTGTTATTTCATCAGACATGGAATGACATCCTCCCAGATTTGCTTCAAACTGGCGACTGCCTCGTTCAAAGCGGGTTGTCCGTTCACCTCAACTGTCAATTGTGATCCTTCAACTTTTCCTAATACGGTAACTGGCACTTCCAAACCACGCAGATGTGCTTCCAGAGCAGACGCTTTATCCGGCGATGCAGATAACAAAATACGGGATTGAGTTTCGCTAAACAACGCATGGTCAGGACGCAAGCTCGTTTCTACGTTGACCTGTGCTCCCAATCCGCCGCTAATCCCGGATTCTGCAAGCGCTACAGCCAATCCGCCCTCTGCCAAATCATGCGCAGATTGTACCAATCCGGTCTGAATCGCTCCCAGTACCGCAGTCAGCAGTTTTTTCTCTACGTTCAAATCCAGCTCAGGTGGGCGTCCCTCGGATACACCGTGTACGACAGCTTGGAACTCACTGCCTCCCAGCTCGGCCTTCGTTTCCCCCACTAGGAAAATTACATCACCTTCGGCTTTGAAGCCTTGTGTCGTAATATGATCTGTATCATGAACCAGTCCTACCATACCGACAACAGGCGTCGGATAGATGGAGCCTTTGGCATTTTCATTGTACAAGCTGACATTGCCCCCGATAACAGGTGTATCCAGTACACGGCAAGCCTCTGCCATACCGTCCACGGCTTTTTCCATTTGCCAGAAAATATCCGGCTTTTCAGGGTTACCGAAGTTCAGGTTATCCGTAATCGCCAACGGCTCGCCGCCGGAGCATACAATGTTACGCGCTGCTTCGCTGACTGCAATCCGTCCACCTACCTCTGGATCAAGGTATACATAACGTCCGTTACAATCTGTCGTCATGGCGAGTCCCTTACGAGTTCCGCGCACAGTCACTACAGCTGCATCCGATCCCGGACGAACGGCTGTACTCGTGCGAACCATGTAGTCATACTGCTCGTATACCCATTTCTTACTGGCTACACTTGGTGAAGACAGCACCTTTTTCAACGCACCGTTCAAATCCGTCACTTCAGCGTAACGCAGTGTGTCAATAGCAGCATTTTGCTCATAATAAGCAGGGACTTCGGAAGGCTTGTCATAAATCGGACACTCGTCAACCAGCGCCGTCACTGGCATATCTCCGACCACTTCATTGTGATGGAACAAACGCAAACGACCGTCATCCGTCACTTTACCGACCTTGGCACAAATAACACCCCAACGCTCGAAAATTTCCAGTGCCTGTGCTTCATCCTTAGGCTCTACTATGAACAGCATCCGTTCCTGTGATTCGGACAGCATCATTTCATAAGGTGTCATGCCCTCTTCACGCTGCGGTACCTGATCCAGATACAGCTCCAGGCCGTTGCCAGCCTTACTCGCCATCTCCGCGCTGGAGCAGGTAAGTCCTGCGGCACCCATATCCTGAATACCCAGCACAATACCGCTGTCGATCAGTTCCAGACAGGATTCCATAACCAGCTTCTCCATAAAAGGATCGCCTACTTGAACCGCAGTCCGGTTCGCTTCAGATTCTTCTGTCAGCTCAACCGATGCGAATGTCGCTCCGTGAATCCCATCACGACCTGTCGGCGGGCCCACATAGAACACCGGGTTACCGACCCCCTTAGCAACACCACGCTGGATCTTATCATGGTCAATCAGTCCAACACACATTGCATTAACGAGCGGATTGCCTTCGTAGCTTTCATCAAATACAACCTCGCCACCTACAGTCGGAATACCGATACAGTTCCCGTATCCCGCAATACCAGATACCACATGCTCGAACAAATATTTCACACGGTCGCTCTCCAGCTTGCCAAAACGCAGAGAGTTCAACACCGCAACTGGTCTTGCACCCATGGAGAAAATATCACGGATGATACCGCCTACCCCAGTCGCTGCCCCTTGAAAAGGCTCCACAGCCGACGGATGGTTATGACTTTCGATTTTAAATACAACCGCTTGGTTGTCACCGATATCTACAATGCCTGCGCCCTCGCCGGGTCCCATCAGAACTCGCGGACCGCTCGTTGGAAAACGACGCAGCAACGGCTTAGAGTTTTTGTAAGCACAATGCTCTGACCACATGACACTGAATACGCCAATCTCCGTATAATTCGGCTGACGTCCCATGAATTCACAGATCAACGCATATTCACTGTCCGATACACCCATCTGCTGATACAGTTTATGTTCGGCAACCTGCTCTGCCGTCGGTTCCTTAGCGGACACTTGCTGCGCCATGTCGATCCCTCCAAGCATTCAAAATAGATGTAAACATACGTTTGCCGTCATCCGTTCCGAGCAATGCGTCCACCGCGCGTTCCGGATGAGGCATCATGCCCAGCACGTTTCCTTGTTCATTACAAATCCCTGCGATATCCGTCACGGAACCGTTTGGATTATCTCTATACGTAAATACGATCTGGTTATTCGCCTGCAAGCGAGCCAGCGTCTCATCATCACAGTAATAGTTGCCTTCGCCGTGGGCGATCGGAATGACGATCTCTTCACCAGCAGCGTAATCTTTTGTAAAAGGTGTTTGGTTATTCGCAACCTTCAACACCGTATCATGGCAACGGAACTTCATCGACAGATTACGGCGCAAAGCGCCTGGCAACAGCCCAGCTTCGGTCAGAATTTGAAAACCGTTGCAAATCCCCAAAATATATTTGCCCTCGGCAGCCGCTTTGGCAACTTCCTTCATCACCGGAGCAAACCGGGAAATCGCGCCGCAACGCAGGTAATCCCCGTAGGAGAAGCCTCCTGGAACAAGAATACAATCATAAGGCGACAGATCCGTCGCAGTATGCCAAACATAATCGACAGGTTCACCGACCGTGTCCTCTACCGCCTTATAGCAGTCAATATCACAGTTGGAGCCCGGAAAAACCAGAACTGCAAATTTCATGGAATCAGCCCTCCAGTTCGTAGCGGTAGTCTTCAATGACCGTGTTGGCCAACAGCTTTTCGCACATCTCAATGATGCGCTTTTCAGCACTCTCGCGGTCTGTTGTATCCAGATTCAATTCCATATACTTACCAATTCTGACGCTGTCCACTTCTCCAAAACCCATAGAATGCAGTGCGCCTTGCACCGCAACCCCCTGCGGGTCCAAAACGCTTTGCTTAATCGTGACATAGACTGTTGCTTTCATCATGTTCCTTCAGTTCCTCCTCCGAATGAGTGAATCCTATTGGTTGAATTATGATTACTATTTACTGTGCCGTCAGACGCCGCCAAATATCCGTATATCTTGCAGTTGTTTCTTCTACGACCTCAGCAGGCAACGGATCGGGCTTGCTATTCTTGTCCCAACCGGATGATGCCAAATAGCTTCGTACCGGCTCCTTGTCCATGCTGTCAATCTCAACATCCAGCTCATACTTTTCCTGCGCCCAAAAACGGGATGAATCTGGAGTGAAAATTTCGTCAATCAAAATCACCTTACCGTTAACAAGACCAAACTCAAACTTGCAATCGGCTAAAATAATCCCCCGCTTCTCACAGAAAGCACGTGCAAATTCGTACAACGCCAGGCTTTTTTCTTCAAGCTCGCCTGTCAATTCAACCCCGACCAGCTCTTTCATCTGATGGAGAGAAATGTCCTCGTCGTGTCCAACATCATTTTTTGCAGCCGGTGTAAATAAAGGCTTGGGAAAGCGCTCATTTTTACGCAGTCCCTCTGGCAATGGAATGCCGTTCACCTCACCGTTCTGCTCATACTGACGCCAGCCGCCTCCGGTAATATATCCGCGCACCACACACTCAATGTCGATGCGTTCAGCCTTCAGCGTGACCATGATACGGTCCTTCAGCAACTCTTTATTCTGTTCGTCGATCACATGCCCGAGCTTGTTCACATCGGTGTGCACGACATGGTTTTCCAACAAGTCTTTCGTCTGCTCAAACCAGAAAGCGCTGAGCTTATTCAGCACGTTCCCCTTTTCGGGCACGGGCGGCTCTAACACATAATCAAAAGCCGAAATTCGGTCCGTCACGACAATCAGAAAATGCTCTCCGAGATCATACAGTTCACGCACCTTGCCTTTGTACAAGAGCGGCGCATGGATCAGACCTTCGGCAGTAGACAATGACATTTCATTACACCTCTTTCAAAAGAGTATTACCCCTCCTAAATCAACCTTGCCCCTCCTAAATCCTCCCCTCAGGGAGGACCCCCAGGGCTGCTGCCCTCGGGACTCCCGCAAGGGTTGGCTAGTGAGCAGGGGATGACGGGTTACTGGAGCTACGGTGGAGTGAGCGCGTTCCGCTGGATGAAGGCTTGTTGGCACAAGCCCTCATCCAGCAACGCTTTTACGTTAGTACAGATCGACGTTTTTACGTATTAACAATGTATTAACGCTTCCGACTCTAAGCGACAAGTTTTATGCCGCTTACAGCTCGACCGTGGTTCAGCGTCTACATACCGCCAAACCATTCTGCCCGTGGCCGTAGCTCGGCATGCCGTGCAGCGAGCATTGGGCTTCGCCTGTTGTGCGCATATGCTACGCATGCGCACGGATACGGTGGCTCAAGGCTTCGCTTCTTGAGCCTGCGCGTGCTCGTGAGGGCCGCGGGCTGTTTGCTACGCAAATTCGGCAGCCCTCACGAGCACGTTGCTTTGCGATAGAAAAGCAGTGGAACACGCTTTTCTATCGTTCTTCGGGGTGGTGCGGCATCTTATGTGCCGCACCACCCCTAGTTCTGCTCCCTCATGAAGGTTGGTGCTGGAAGCAGCGGAGCGGACGGAATCGTTCTGGAGAAGCGTTAGCGCTTGCCTTTGCCTCTGGATTCCAACCAATATCTGGTCTTATACAATCACAGGAATCCAGGGGCAACAGCAATCGGAAGAATGATCCGTTCGCGCAGCGGCCTCACCACGCACCAACATTCCCTCCTACTCCCCTAATCCCAGCTTTTTGAAGATCGTATCCACGTTCTTCAGATGCCAGGCTGGGTTGAACGCGTCCTCGATTTCGTCTGCGCTGAGCACGGCAGTAATTTCCGGGGTCGCCTCGACGATTTCGCGGAATTGGCGTTGCTCTTCCCACGCCTGCATAGCACGCGGCTGCACAGTATCGTAAGCTTTTTCACGACTAAAGCCTTTGTCGATCAGCTTGGTCATAATACGACCGGAGAACGGTACGCCGTACGTACGGGCCATATTGCGCTTCATATTTTCAGGGAAGACCGTCAGATTTTTTACGATATTACCAAAACGGTTCAGCATGTAGTTCAACAGCATCGTTGCATCCGGCAGAATGATGCGTTCTACGGAAGAATGCGAAATGTCGCGTTCATGCCACAGGGTTACGTTCTCATACGCCGATACCATATGCCCACGAATCACGCGTGCCAGACCGGAGATGTTTTCACTTCCGATCGGATTGCGTTTATGCGGCATCGCGGAAGATCCTTTTTGACCCTTGGCAAAGGCTTCTTCCACCTCGCGGAACTCACTCTTTTGCAGAGCACGGACTTCTGTAGCAAATTTGTCCAACGATGTGGCGATCAACGCCAATGTTGCCATGTATTCGGCATGACGGTCGCGCTGTAGCGTCTGTGTAGAAATCGGTGCAGGCTTGGTGCCCAGCTTGCGGCATACAAATTCTTCTACAGCCGGGTCAATGTTGGCATATGTTCCCACTGCACCGGACATTTTACCGTATTGTACTTGGTCAGCAGCAAAACGAAAGCGTTCCAGATTGCGCTTCATTTCCTCGTACCACAATCCCATCTTCAGTCCAAACGTTGTTGGCTCAGCATGTACTCCGTGTGTTCGCCCCATCATCGGTGTATGCTTGTAAGCCAATGCCTTTTCCTTCAAAATTTCAATAAAATTCAAGATATCACGTTCCAGAATTTCATTTGCCTGCTTTAACAGGTAGCCCAGTGCCGTATCAACTACGTCTGTGGAGGTCAAACCATAATGTACCCATTTGCGCTCGTCTCCAAGACTTTCGGACACCGTGCGGGTAAAAGCAATGACATCATGTCTTGTCTCCTGCTCAATTTCATAGATCCGTTCAATATCAAAACTTGCATTCTTACGCAGAGCCACAGTATCCTCTTTGGGAATAACTCCTAATTCCGCCCAAGCTTCACAGGCACACAGCTCTACTTCCAGCCACGCTTTAAATTTATTTTCTTCCGTCCAAATCGCTCTCATTTCCGGTCTGCTATAGCGTTCGATCATGACTATTTATTCCCCCAAATATTGGTTTGTTCAATCCATTCCAGCGCTTGTTCCGCATCCTGGCACAATAGATTAATATGTCCCATCTTTCGGCCTGGCTTGGCTTCACTTTTTCCATACAAATGCAGCTTGGGTACAACATCCAATCTTTCAGCTTCAACATCCGATTGCGCAAACCGCCGAACCACGTCCTCCAAATGCTCACCTAACACATTGACCATCACGACGGAAGTCAGCAGCTTCGTGCTGCCCAAGGGTAAACCGCAAATCGCACGTATGTGCTGCTCGAATTGCGACGTCGCGCATCCCTCCATCGTGTAATGGCCGGAGTTATGCGGTCGTGGTGCCAACTCATTAACGTACAATTGTCCATCTTCGGTGACAAACATCTCCACAGCGAGCAGTCCCACCGCACCCAGCGAATCTGCCACAGCCAGCGCTAACTTTCGCGCTTCCTCCTGGACAGGTTCTGGCACACGCGCAGGCACAATTGACGTGTGCAAAATATTGTTCACGTGAATGTTTTCGGCAGGTGGAAAGGCTTTGGCTTCACCGTTCGTGCTGCGAGCTACAATCACCGAGATTTCGCAGCGAAAACGGATGAACTGTTCCAATACCAGTTCTGCACCGCCTCCTGCCAGTTGTTCGTAGGCAGCCGTGGCTTCCTCCGGTTGGCGAATGACCACTTGTCCCTTGCCATCATAACCACCGACTGCTGTCTTGAGCACACACGGTACACCCAGTTCAGCTACCGCTTGAACCATATCCGCAAGACTGCTGATTTCACGATACGGAGCGACAGGGACACCAGCAGCTTCAATAGAACGCTTCTCTCTCAGACGATGCTGGGTTGTGTACAAAAGACTGCTGCCTTGCGGAACGCTGGATTCCTGTTCCAAAAGTGCAGCCACACCCGCGTCCACATTTTCAAACTCATACGTGATCACATCGCATCGCTCAGCCAGCTCTCTGGCTGCATGCTCATCATCATAGGCAGCGCGGATTTGTTCTGACACCTGTCCACATGGGCTATCCGGTGTAGGGTCCAGTGTCACAAAGCGATATCCTAGATTGGTTCCCGCCAGTACAAGCATTCTTCCTAATTGCCCGCCTCCCAAAAGTCCAATCGTTGTACCAGGAGGTCGGATACGGCCTGTGGGTTCACCTGCCCCATTCATAGCGAGTCACTGCCTTCCAGCACCTCATCACGGATACGGTCGCGTCTCGCCAAAACCCGTTGGCTTATCTTTTCGTCAAAAGCGCCTAATATTTGTGCTGCCAGCAGCCCTGCATTCGTAGCACCTGCCTTACCGATTGCCACAGTGGCAACCGGAATACCACCCGGCATCTGCACAATGGAGAGCAGGGAGTCCAGACCGTTCAGAGCCTTCGACTGAACAGGCACACCAATGACCGGCAAGGATGTCTTCGCAGCCACCATCCCTGGCAAATGCGCAGCCCCACCCGCTCCAGCAATAATGACCTTTAGTCCACGCCCGGCGGCCTCTTCTGCAAAACGAAACATTAAATCCGGTGTACGATGGGCTGAAACTACTTTTTTCTCATATCCGATTTCAAGCTCGTCCAGCACAGCACATGCATGCTGCATGGTGTCCCAGTCTGATGTGCTGCCCATAATGACAGCGACCTGCACTGACATGTCCTTCACTCCCTGTTTATCAATAAGCGCCAAAAATCCGGCACTCGAAAATAACGTTATTTTCAAGACACCGGACTACGAAAAAACAAACGACAGAGCCTCTTAAAGGCATGCCAAAAGCAAGCCTCTTCCACCGCATCCAATGCGGCTTCAGTCGTATGTCTCCCGTAGTCCGGAAATTTAAGGTTTCCAGGTAGAAACTTCCAGGCCATATCCCCGGCATTATACGAGTTAGCATTGTGCCTATTCCATACCCAACGATATTCTTTACAAGTATGATCATGGTCAGTTTCGGCTCAAACATGTGTACCTTATTAAATTGTACCTAAAGTTCATTTTTTATCGACAATACACTTCCTAGTTTAACAATTCCCTACACCTTATGTCAACTTGAAAACGAACATTATAATAACCATACAATAGAATGTTCGTGTTTAACAAAATCAACACCCTTATATACCCATAGGTCAGGACTATTGTATTACATTTAGCTATCTCTCACCTATCCTGATAACAGCGAGTGCACCGCATTTCACTGACAAAAATAAAAGTCGGCACTCCCTATACAGGCAGTAAACCGACTTTTACTTTTTTATTCAGTTATTTTACGACCAGCACAGGAATACGCGCATGCTGCACCACATTGTGGCTTACGCTACCCAATACGAATTCACGGATACCACCTAAACCGCGGCTACCGATCACAATCACATCGAAGTCATTCTCATTAGCATAATCCAAAATGACTTCGGCTGGCGAACCTTGAATGAGCTCCACCTTGGCATCTACGCCTTGCTCAGCAAGCCGCTTTTTAACTTCATCCGTAGTTTGTTCGGCCAAATCGTAATATTCTTTATTCACCGAAGCTGGAATTGGAGCCAAACCTTCGCCCATAAAAATCCGTGGAAAATCAAATGCTGTTACCACCTCAAGCTGCGAGGACGGTGATGCCTTGACCAATTCAGTCGCCTTCAACAAAGCCTTGTTGGATGCATCCGAACCGTCATAAGCAAGCAATATTTTTGAAAATAGCATACTACGCACCTCTTCCTCATTCAGTTTGTTGATTCCAAAGCCTGAAATATGTAGTCCTGTTGTTCATGCCATGTCATCACTGGATGGCTGGAGTAGTCTTCTCACTCATCATTAAACTTCCCTATGAGAACCTAAACTCCTCCCCTTTACCGTAAAAAATACCCATACAGCAATGCGTTCATGAATAGCAACGCAGGAATACCTAGTCTGAAGCTCATATGCCGTGTTTTATGGCGTTTGCGGTACATGGCAATTAGCACGCCTAATGCTCCCCCGAACAGGGCCAGGAAAAACAACGTCCGTTCAGGTACACGATCGCGATGTTTACGTGCTCTCTTTTTATCTTCCGACATTACCAGATAGCCTACTGCATTGATAAACAGCAGCCATACCAACAAGCCTGTCTGCAATGTCTCTCCTCCTTTTGCACACCTACCAAGTTCAGGATTAGGCCTTATATAGCGCTCCTCCCTCATTATAACCCCCCCCCTTTTACAGAAACAACGCCTCCCCTGACTTGGATAGTGCTTTTGCGGAAATAGTAAGGTGGCATAAGGGCGATCCCCGAGTGCATCTATTTCGTCTTAAAGGAGGAACTGCGATGGAAAGCACCCATGAATACGTTGAAAAGCTGCGAGAAAATGCAAAAAAGGCAGAACGCAACCGTAAACGAGGAAAAGGAACTCCCAGCGCCAGCTTACCGACAAAACAGCATACCAACAATCCTTGATCAAGGAATCTGTGTTAAGCTGTATAGCCACGTTATTAACGTATAGTATCAACTTAACCTTGCAGCTTTTCCTGAGAATTGAGTACAAGGTAAACTCCGTTGTTTAGCTTCCACAATAACAGCAAGCAGACTTCTTATAAGATATCTGCTTGTTGTTTTTGCAAATATTTTTTTGAAATCGATTACATTTATAATAAACAAGTTCTAAAGTCATATTTCCTAACATAAGTGTTGACTAAAAACAATTTTACACCCTATAATTCGTGATATTAACGTAATTCGACAAATTATTTGTCAGTTAATCTATCATTAATATTTGAGGTTTAAGATTGGAGAGGAGCTTTATATGACTAACATGAAAAAAATGACGATGATTCCCCTGTTGGCTAGCTTTATTCTCGGTAGTACCTTGTGGAGTAGTGGATTTACCGCCAACGCTGCGGCAGCAGCTACAACCAGCACAACTGCACCTACTTCTGCCACTACAACGTCGGACAAATCCGAAAATCCTCAAACCAATCATTTACCCAATATTAAAATACTTGCCACGGGAGGAACCATTGCAGGATCATCTTCCGTCAATACGGATACGACCGGCTACAAAGCAGGAGCGTTAGGTGTGGAAACTCTGATCAATGCCGTTCCTGAGATGAAAAGTATTGCAAATGTCAGTGGTGAGCAAGTTGTTAATGTAGGTAGCCCCGACGTTAATAATGAAATCCTCTTAAAACTTGCCAAACGTACCAATGAACTGCTTGCCAGAGACGATGTAGACGGCATTGTCATTACACATGGCACAGATACATTAGAAGAAACCGCTTATTTCCTCAATCTTGTTATCAAAAGCGATAAGCCAGTAGTTGTCGTTGGCTCTATGCGTCCAGCTACTGCCATCAGTGCCGATGGTCCCTTCAACCTGTATAATGCAGTGAAAGTCGCCGGGGCTTCGGCCTCTAAAGGTCAGGGTGTACTCGTCCTGCTGAACGACCGTATCGGTGCAGCAAGATACATCACCAAAACGAACACAACAGCAGTCGATACGTTCAAGTCTGTAGAGCAGGGATACCTTGGAGCTGTTGTGGGTGATCAAGTGTACTACTACAACAAATCCACGCACAAGCATACGACTTCTTCTGTATTCGACATCTCTAACCTGACTCAACTGCCGCAAGTAGATATTTTATACGAGTATCAAAACAATGGTCGCTATCTATATGATGCAGCCGTAGCAGCTGGTGCCAAGGGTATTGTCGTAGCTGGTTCCGGTAATGGTTCCTTGTCCAAGACCTCCTCAGAGGGCGCAGAGGCCGCAGGTAAAAAAAGAGTGATCATTGCCCGCTCCAGCCGCGTGGGAAGTGGAGTTGTGTCCCCGTCAACAAAAGACGCGGCATCGAACTTTGTGTCGACCGATTCGCTTAATCCGCAAAAAGCACGGATTTTGCTCATGCTTGCTTTGACCCAAACACACGATGTTAACCAAATTCAATCCTTTTTTAATGAATACTAAAAGCAGTCATCCCAAATCAAATAAATAGATCATCTTTATTATGAAAAAGAAGCAGCGATTACGGTTGACCACCGTAACTGCTGCTTCTTTTTTTTGCGAGACAATTCTAGCATTAGTAACTATTTCATCTGATATCCAATCGTCTTGGTCTTAAACAGTAATTCGTTGTTCCTCCCATGTAGCATCAAGACTGCTGTTTGGGAATCCCATTCAAGCTTGGAGGATATTTCGCTTGCTTCTCTGGATGAGGAGCGATTTCTTCCTCCAGAATACTTGATTTATTTTGCTGATTATTGATTTTAAGCGACTTATGCTTGGGCATAAATACTCACCTCCTCGGATTACCATGCCAAGGAGTGATCGTTTTTATACCGACGTATACCTGCTGATTATGTTGACTACAGCACTTTTGGTCATCCGTTATTTGCCCTGCTTTTGTTCCATCGCTGCTTTTAGCAAATCACCCAAACTGGAGCCAAAAGATTCCTGCTTTTCAAATTGTCTTACTAGCTTTTGCTGTTCCCGTTTGTTTACCCGCTGCTTGTCATTATCCAACGTCTCAGTAATGCCGCAGGGCAGGCATCTTACATATAGCCCTGCCTTGCCCTCTTTCATTTCCATTTTCTTATGACACTGCGGACAACGTCGATTGGACAAACGTTTTTCCCCTGAACGACGGTAACCGCAATCCGCACTTGGACATACAAGGAACTTTCCTTTCTTCCCCTTCTTCTCCAACAGCTTTGTACCACAATCAGGACAATGACTATTCGTCACGTTGTGGGGCTTGTACTCCGCACTGCTATTTTTTACAGTGGAAACCAACTCTTTCGCCATAGCACGAATAGAATTCAAAAACGGTTCCGGTTGTCCTTGACCACGAGCAATCCGTTCCAGCTCCGCTTCCCAACGTGCCGTCAGTTCGGGCGTTCTAAGCTGTGGAGCCGCCAGTTCAATCAGTTGCTTACCTTTCCCTGTGGGATGCATCATGTTCCCCTGACGCTCAATCGTATCCGAGCTGACAAGCTTCTCAATCAGATCGGCACGGGTAGCAGGAGTACCCAGTCCATGCTTTTCCATCTGAGCGAGCAGGGCTGCTTCTGTATACCGCTTCGGCGGCATCGTTCGCCCAGCTCGTACAAGACAACGTTGTAACCGGACTGAATCTCCTTTTTGCAGCTCAGGTAAAATAACGCCTTGTCCATTGTTTTCCCGATCCTCTGCTTCTTCATCATCCATACCATAATGGTTCGCGTCATATACAGCACGCCATCCGCTATCTTTTACCGTTGTGCCTTTTACCTGAAACGTCTCCTGCTCCACCGTTACTGATACGGCTACAGCATCATAACGTGCAGGTGGATAGAATAGACTGATAAAACGTCGTGCAATCAGATCATACAGTTTACGTTCCTCTGGGCTCAACTGATTAAGCAATAATGTCTGCTCAGTAGGAATAATCGCATGATGATCCGTAACTTTACTGTCATCCACAATTCGCTTTGTGATTGGTAGGTTGTTACGCAATAGCGGACGTGCCAAGGAAGCATATGGACCTACTGCTACACTACTGAGCCTTTCCTTAAGTGTGTCCACCATATCGGATGTCAGATAACGGCTGTCCGTACGTGGATAGGTCACCAGCTTATGCTGTTCATACAGACGCTGAAGCAGATTAGACGTTTGTTTAGCCGAAAAGCCATAGCGCTGATTAGCATCTCTTTGCAGCTCCGTTAAATCATACGCTAGCGGGTGAGGCTCGTTCTTTTCGCTCTTTTTAACACTCGCAACTGTGCCTTTGGCCCCCTCAAGCCTGCGGCGCAAAGCCTCTGCTTGAGTGCGGTCAAACATGCGTGAATCCCCGCTCTCTGCCCGCCAAGTTGCCTGAAAATCGCCGAAATCCGCCGTCAAAGTATCATATTCCTGAGAACGGAATTCGGTAATTTCTTTCTCACGCTCCATAATCATCCCCAGCGTTGGCGTCTGCACTCTTCCAGCCGAAAGTTGGGCGTTATAACGACAAGTCAACGCGCGAGTTACATTGAGACCAATCATCCAGTCTGCTTCAGCTCTACAGCGAGCCGATTCATATAAACGATCAAACTGCTGACCAGGCAATAGCTTTGCAAAACCTGCCTTAATCGCCTTGTCCGTCTGCGAGGAGATCCATAAGCGCCGGAAGGGCTTTTTCCAGTTTGCCATTTGGATGATCCAGCGTGCCAACAATTCTCCTTCACGAGCAGCATCTGTTGCCACGATAAGCTCTCCAATGTCCTGCCGCTTCATGAGCTGCTGCACAGCTTTGAACTGATGGTTACTTTCGCGCAGCACCTTTAACTTTGAACTCTTCGGAAGAATAGGCAGGTCCTCCAAATTCCAGGTCGCATACTTAGAATCGTAATCCACCGGCTCTGCTAAGCCGACCAAATGTCCCAGTGCCCACGTCACCACGTACTGGGGTCCTTCTATATAACTTTTATGCTTCTCGCGGCTACCCATCACACGTGCAATCTCTCTGGCCACGGACGGTTTTTCTGCCAATACCAATACCTTCATGTTACGCTCCTTTCTCTCATAGTGTTAATTATACCATCCTGCCATCTTACGATAAATTCTAATGCCAACGGCTCTTATTAACATGATCGTACATACTATTGCTATTGCTTCTACATCGGTTAGGATAACTTACAAATCAGGCACACTCCATTTTAATAGCAGACCCGCATAGGTGAGGCCTCCCCCAAATCCATATAACAACACATGTTGTCCATACCGTAAACGTCCATCATCCAAACCACACTGCAAAGCCAACGGGATGGATGCCGCCGATGTATTACCATACAACTCTACGCTGGTCAGCGTTTTTTCCAAAGGTACTGTACTTCTTTCACATATGGACTCGATCATTCTCAAATTAGCGCTATGAGGGACAAACCAGTCAAGATCCTCCTTCTTCATATTTGCCTTATCCAATAATCGTTCGATTCCCGTTGGAACAGAGCGAACAGCCCATTTATAAACCTCACGTCCATTTTGAGCAATAAATCCATGGTCTTGCAGCTTCTCTCCATCCAAATGATCAGATAATCCCACACGGTAAAGATGTGCTCCTCCTTGCCCATAAGTACCTATATCAGAAGTTAAAAATGATCCTTCATCCTCGTCATATTCAACAAGGGCAACTCCTGCACCATCTCCAAAAAGTATACACGTCGTCCGATCCGTATAATCTGTAATTTTGGACAACGTTTCGGCTCCCACTACTAGCACCTTACGATGCAGACCACTCGTAATAAGGCCATTTGCCAAATGAAGTCCATAGGAAAAACCTGCACATGCTGCACTAATATCCATTGACCCCGTGTTCGGAATATCAAAATGAGCCTGAATACGTGAAGCCGTGCTTGGAAAGTAGTAATCAGGTGTACTAGTCGCTACAATGATCATCTCAACATCGTTTATATTTACGTCGTATAGGTTAATCATACGTGTAATAGCTTGTATACATAAATCAGATACATATTGATCTTCAGCCGCAATTCGTCTTTCACGCATACCCGTTCTTTGTACAATCCACTCGTCACTAGTGTCCACAAGCTTCTCCAAATCGGTGTTTGTCAAAATGCGTTCAGGCACATAAGTGCCAAAGGCCGTAAGCTTAGCTTTTGAATTCAACAATCTGATCACTCTCCTTTGTAATCCTTATTCACATTATAACACCAGATACTAATACCTGGTACTAAATTATTTTAAAAACGTCTTCTTATTTACTAGTTAATATCCACTTATCCAGTTGAACTTATAACAAACTCACTTTAAATAAAATCCCTCTGCCTTTTAACGCAAAAAAGAGACCATGATCTTCAGAAGATCATGGTCTCTTTTGTTTGTTGCTTGGCGACGTCCTACTCTCCCAGGACCCTGCGGTCCAAGTACCATCGGCGCTGGAGGGCTTAACGGTCGTGTT
>NZ_JANAVE010000007.1:0-288153 GCF_024213315.1 Paenibacillus sp. A3M_27_13 | reverse complement strand
AAGAGGAGCTGGCGCTGGCGGCGGTGCTGTACCTCGACGACGAAGCGTCGTACAGCGACGAGCGGGCGAATGCGCCGATTGGCTCCGGCATGGTCTCCGGCAAGCTGACGGATGCTGTGGACGACGGCGGTGAGAGCCATCAGAATGTTGGCACCGACAGCTTCCATGAAGCCCGTCCGGAGGATCTGGCGTACGTGATCTACACGTCGGGAACGACGGGCAAGCCGAAGGGCGTGATGATCGAGCACCGCAGCCTGGTGAACACGGCGGCGGGCTACCGGCGGGAATACCGGTTGGATCAGTTCCCGGTGCGGCTGCTGCAGCTCGCAAGCTTCTCGTTCGACGTGTTCGTGGGAGATATCGCGCGGACGCTGTACAACGGAGGCACGATGGTGATTGTGCCGAAGGACGACCGGATCGATCCGTCTCGTCTGCACCACTGGATCAGCCAGCAACAAGTGACGATCTTCGAATCGACACCGGCGCTGATCGTGCCGTTCCTGGAGTACGTGCACGAGCAGCGGCTGGATATGAGCTGGATGGAGCTGTTAATCACGAGCTCGGACAGCTGCAGCGTGGCGGATTACCGGACCTTGCAGGAACGCTTCGGCTCGTTGTTCCGGATCATCAACGCTTACGGCGTGACGGAAGCGGCGATCGACTCAAGCCTCTACGACGAGGAGCTGGCGAAGCTGCCGCAGACAGGCCATGTGCCGATCGGCAAAGCGTGGCTGAATGCGAAATTCTACATCGTGGACGCGCATCTGAACCCGGTGCCGGTCGGGGTGCTAGGCGAGCTGGTCATCGGCGGAGTCGGAGTGGCGCGCGGGTACTTGAACCGTCCGGAGCTGACGGAAGAGAAGTTCGTAGACAGCCCGTTCGCCGCGGGCGAGCGGCTGTACCGTACGGGAGACTTGGCGCGGTGGATGGAAGACGGGAACGTGGACTTCATCGGCCGGATCGACAACCAGGCGAAAATCCGGGGTTACCGGATCGAGACGGGCGAGATCGAGTCGCAGCTGCTGCGGGTGGAAGGCGTGCGCGAAGCGGTGGTGCTGGTTCGAAGTGACGCGAACGGGCAGAAGGCGCTATGCGCGTATTACACGCCGGATGCCGGAGCGGAGCTGGCAGTGAACGATCTGCGCGGCGCGCTGGCGCAGGAGCTGCCGGGCTACATGATCCCGTCGTACTTCGTGGAGCTGGAGCGCCTGCCTCTGACGCCGAACGGAAAGATTGACCGGAAGGCGCTGCCGGCGCCGGAAGGGGAAGCGGGAAGCGGAACGGAGTACGTCGCACCGCGCAATGAGCTGGAAACGAAGCTGGCGGCGATTTGGCAGGAGGTGCTGGGGCTTGCGAAGGAGATTGGCGTTCACGACAACTTCTTCGACATCGGCGGCCACTCCCTGCGGGCGACGACGCTGGTCAGCAAGATTCATAAAGAGTTGAACGTGGATCTGCCGCTGCGTGACGTGTTCCGCCATTCCATGATCGAGAGCATGGCATCCGCCATTTCCCGGCTGGATGAGCAGACATTCGTTGCCATTCCGGTGGCGGATGACCGGGAGGTGTACCCGCAATCTTTTGCTCAAAAACGTCTCTTTATCCTGAATCAACTGGAAGGCGCGGAGCTTAGCTACAACATGCCGGAAGCGATGCTGCTGGAGGGTGCTTTGGATCGGACAAGGTTCGAAGAAGCGTTCCGTAAGCTCGTGGCGCGGCATGAAATGCTGCGCACCGGGTTCGAAATGGTGGATGGCGAAGCATCGCAGCGGTTATACCATGACGTGAATTTTGCTGTGGAGTTCTATCGAGTGGATGAGCAAGAGGCCGAAGAGACGGTTCGCCGTTTCGTCCGTCCGTTTGACTTGGCGAAGCCTCCGCTGCTGAGGGTAGGCCTTGTCGAGCTGGCTCCGGAACGCCATATTCTAATGTACGACATGCATCATATTATTTCCGACGGCGTCTCGATGGAAATCTTTGTTGAAGAATTCGTCCGCTTGTACGGCGGCGAGCAATTGGAGCCTCTGCGCGTTCAGTACAAAGACTACACCGTTTGGCAGCATTCGCAGGAGCAGAAGGAACGGCTTCAGCGTCAGGAGGCGTACTGGCTGGACATGTTCCAAGGCGAGCTTCCGGTGCTGGAAATGCCGACCGACTATCCGCGTCCGGCCGTGCAGAGCTACGAAGGCCAAACGCTGGAGTTTTTCTTCGACGCTTCGAAAACCGACGGGCTGAAGCAGCTGGCCTCGGAAACGGGCACAACGCTGTTTATGGTGCTGCTTGCGGCGTATAACGTCCTTCTGCATAAATATTCAGGTCAGGAAGACGTGATCGTCGGTACGCCGATTGCCGGAAGGAATCATGGGGATGTGCAGCCGTTGATCGGGATTTTCTTAAACACGCTGGCTATCCGCAGTTATCCGGCTTCGGAGAAGACATTCCTGTCATACCTGAACGAAGTCAAAGAAACGACCCTCCACGCCTTCGAGCATCAAAACTATCCGTTCGAAGAATTGGTGGACAAGGTGCAAGTCACCCGTGATTTAAGCCGCAATCCGCTCTTCGACACGCTGTTTACGATGCAGAATACGGAGGACGAGGAATTTGAGCTGGAAGGGCTTCGCCTGATTCCTTATCCGAGCGCACTGGATACCGCGAAGTTTGATATCAGCTTGGATGTGGGCGAGGAGAACGGCGGCTTGGATTACAGCTTCGAATATGCGACGGCTCTCTACAAAAGGGAGACGATCGAACGGCTGGCGAAACATTACGAGCAGCTGCTCGTAACGATCGTAAGCCGTCCAGATGCGAAGATCGCCGAGCTGAACTTGCTGACGGCAGAGGAAAAAGAACAAATTCTCGGCGCGTTCAACCCAGCGCAGCCGGAAGCGGCTCCTGTGGCCGCGTTCCACCGGCTGTTCGAGGAACAGGCGGAGCGCACGCCGGAAGCGGAGGCCGTCGTGTACGAGAACGACCGGCTTACGTATGCGGAGCTGAACGAGCGGGCGAACCGTTTGGCGGCCACGCTGCGCGCAAGCGGCATCGGCCGGGAGACGATCGTCGGCATTCTCGCCGAGCGTTCGGTGGACTTGCTGGTGGCCGTGCTGGCCGTCTGGAAATCGGGCGGGGCGTATGTGCCGCTCGACCCGGATTATCCGGCAGACCGCGTGCGGTTCATGCTTGAAGACAGCGGAGCGAAGGTGCTGCTGACGCAAACGGCGCTGCGAGAGCGTGCCGAAGCCTGGTTCGGCGAAGAGGAGCTGGCGCTGGCGGCGGTGCTGTACCTCGACGACGAAGCGTCGTACAGCGACGAGCGGGCGAATGCGCCGCTGGAAGCGGATGATCACTTGCACGAATGCCGTCCGGAGGACCTGGCGTACGTGATCTACACGTCGGGAACGACGGGCAAGCCGAAGGGCGTGATGATCGAGCACCGCAGCCTGGTGAACACGGCGGCGGGCTACCGGCGGGAATACCGGTTGGACCAGTTCCCGGTGCGGCTGCTGCAGCTCGCAAGCTTCTCGTTTGACGTGTTCGTGGGAGATATCGCGCGGACGCTGTATAACGGAGGCACGATGGTGATTGTGCCGAAGGACGATCGGATCGATCCGTCTCGTCTGCACTACTGGATTGAGCGGGAGCGGGTCACAATCTTCGAATCGACGCCGGCGCTGATCGTGCCGTTCCTGGAGTACGTGCACGAGCAGCGGCTGGATATGAGCTGGATGGAGCTGTTAATCACGAGCTCGGACAGCTGCAGCGTGGCGGATTACCGGACCTTGCAGGAACGCTTCGGCTCGTTGTTCCGGATCATCAACGCCTACGGCGTGACGGAAGCGGCGATCGACTCAAGCTTCTACGACGAGCCGCTGACGAAGCTGCCGCAGACAGGCCATGTGCCGATCGGCAAAGCGTGGCTGAATGCGAAATTCTACATCGTGGACGCGTATCTGAACCCGGTGCCGGTCGGGGTGCTGGGCGAGCTGGTCATCGGCGGAGTCGGGGTGGCGCGCGGGTACTTGAACCGTCCGGAGCTGACGGAAGAGAAGTTCGTAGACAGCCCGTTCGCCGCGGGCGAGCGGCTGTACCGCACAGGAGACTTGGCGCGGTGGATGGAGGACGGGAACGTGGACTTCATCGGCCGGATCGACAACCAGGCGAAAATCCGGGGCTACCGGATTGAGACGGGCGAGATCGAGTCGCAGCTGCTGCGGGTGGAAGGCGTGCGCGAAGCGGTGGTGCTGGTTCGAAGTGACGCGAACGGGCAGAAGGCGCTATGCGCGTATTACACGCCGGATACCGGAGCGGAGCTGGCGGTGAACGATTTGCGCAGCGCGCTGGCGCAGGAGCTGCCGGGCTACATGATCCCGTCGTACTTCGTGGAGATGGAGCGCCTGCCTCTGACGCCGAACGGAAAGATTAACCGGAAGGCGCTGCCGGCGCCGGAAGGGGAAGCGGGAAGCGGAACGGAGTACGTCGCACCGCGCAATGAGCTGGAAACGAAGCTGGCGGCGATTTGGCAGGAGGTGCTGGGGCTTGCGAAGGAGATTGGCGTTCACGACAACTTCTTCGACATCGGCGGCCACTCCCTGCGAGCGACAACGCTGGCGGGCAAGGTATTTAAGGAATTAAACGTCAACCTGCCGCTGCGCGACGTATTCCGTCACTCGACGATTGCGGCGATGGCCGAGGCGATCGCCCGGATGGAACGGCGGGAGCATGAGGCCATTCCTCAAGCTGAGGAGAGAGAGTACTACCCTCTGTCCTCCGCCCAGAAACGGCTGTTCATTCAGCACACGCTGGATGGAGCGGATCAGCTTTACAACATGCCGGAGCTGGTGCAGGTGGAAGGCGAGTTTGATTTAGACCGGTTGGAAGCCGCCTTGCGGAAATTGATAACACGGCATGAATCGCTGCGCACCGGTTTTGAAATCGTGAAGGGCGAAGCGGTTCAGCGGATTTACCCGCAGGTCGATTTTGCTATCGAGCATCATCAAGCGGATAAAGAGGATGCGGCTCAAATCGAGCAGATCGTCCGCAGCTTCGTTCGTCCGTTTGATCTCGGCAAGCCGCCGCTGCTGCGAGCCGGGGTCATCGAGCTGGAGTCGAACCTGCATATTCTCCTTTTCGACATGCACCATATGGTGTCCGACGGCGTATCGATGGCGATTGTGATCGATGAGTTCTCAAGTTTCTACGCCGGGGAAGAACTGCCGCCACTGCGCATTCAATACAAGGATTATGCCGTTTGGCAGCAGTCGAAGGCCCACCGAGAGCGGATCGGGCGGCAGGAAGCGTACTGGCTGCAAACCTTCGAAGGCGAGCTGCCGACGGCGGACCTGCCGATGGACTACGAACGGTCTGCGGCTCGCAGCTACGAAGGCGCGCATCTGGAGTTCGACGTCGAAGCTTCTCTCTCTGCGCGGCTGCGCGAATTGGCGGCCGAGCGTGAAAGCACGCTGTTCATGGTGCTGCTTGCGGCTTATACCGTGCTGCTGTCCAAGTACAGCGGGCAGGAGGACTTGGTCGTGGGCACCCCGGTGGCGGGAAGAACGAACGCCGATTTGGAACCGGTCATCGGGATGTTTGTCAATACGCTGGCGATCCGCAATCGTCCGTCGGACGACAAAACGTTCTTGTCCTACCTGGAAGAAGTGAAGGAAACGGCTTTGGGTGCTTTCGAGAACCAGGATTATCCATTCGAGGAGCTCGTGGAGCGTTTGAATGTGAAGCGGGAGCCGGGCCGCTTCCCGCTGTTCGATGCCGTTTTCGACTTGCAAAATATCGAAGAACGAGACGCCGAGCTGGAAGGGGTCAGCCTGAAGACTTACGAGCTTGACCATTTGGAAGAAGCGAAGTTCGATCTGACGCTGTTTATGTATGAAAACAACGGGGCGCTGAGCGGGGGCTTCTTCTACGCCACCAAGCTGTTCAAAGAAGCGATGATCCGCACCTTGACCGAGGATTACCTGCGGGTACTGTCTCAAATTGCGGAAAATCCACAACTCGAGCTAAGTCGGATTGAATGTCATAAACCGGCGGCAGGCGCAAAGAGTGCCGTCGATACGATCGAATTCGCGTTCTAATCCTACAAGCGCGCCTCCGCCGTCAAGCGAAAGCGGCGCGCATCCCAAGGAAGACGGCGAACAACGTCCAAGCCCGTAAACGCGCAGGCCGAAAGCAAGCTTTTTCGGACCTGCGCCAGGGCATGCGGTCACTTCATTTTTAGGGGAGGTACAAATGAAATCTTTGTTTGAAAAGGAAGAACGGTACTGGAGCGGCAAGTTTGATGCCGATGACAGCCTGAGCTTCCTTCCCTACAGTCAATCCTCCAAATTATCCGCCGACGGGGAAGCTGCGGCCGAGCCGGGCTTGCTTCACCGTACTCTGCCGAGCGAACTCTCGGAGAGAATCATTTGCCTCGCCAACGGTTCGGATTTGGCTTTGTACATGATTGTTTTGGCAGGAGTAAAAAGCCTGCTGTTCAAATATACCGGGCGGGACCAAGTGCTGGTCGGCATGCCTTCTTATAGCGCAGACCCCGACGGGACTCCGCCGCCGCATGACATCTTGGTGATCAAGACGTCCGTAAGCCGCCAGACGACGCTGAGAACGCTGCTCGGGGGCATCAAAGCCTCCATCGGCGAGGCGCTGGAGCATCAGCACCTGCCTTTTCGGAAAATGGTGGAGCCGCTCCATCTGGACTATACGGGGGACGGCCTCCCGGTCGTCAACACCGTCGCATCCTTCGCCCCGATTCATCCGGAACCGCTGGTTAACCGGGTGGCGGCCGATACGATTTTTCGCTTCGACCGCCAAAACCACTCCATCGAGCTGGAAATAAGCTTTGACGGGCAGCGGTACGAGCGGGCATTTGTGGAACAGGCGACCGACCATCTTGTTCGGCTGCTGTCCGTGCTTTTATTTCAGCCGGATCTGGAGCTCGGACAAGCCGATGTGCTGTCCCCAGACGAGAGGGAGACGCTGCTGAAGCGATTTAATGACACCGAAACCGGGTTCGAGCGGGGGAAAACGATTTACGGCTTGTTCGAAGAACAGGCGGAGCTTTACCCGGACAACGTGGCCGCCGTCATGAACGAGCGGCAGCTGACCTACCGCGAGCTGAACGAGCGATCCAACCGCCTTGCGCGGAAGCTGCGGGAGACGGGAGTAGAAGCGGACCAGCTGGTAGCGATTCTGGCCGAACGCTCGCTCGATATGGTTGTCGGCATTCTGGCGATTCTCAAAGCGGGCGGAGCCTACGTGCCTGTCGATCCCGACTACCCGGAGGAGCGCATCCGCTTCATGATCGAGGATTCGGGCGCGCCGTTATTGCTGATTCAAAAGCATCTGCACGAGAAGACCGACTTCGCAGGAACGCGCCTCGAATTGGACGATTTCGTTTGGGGCGACAGAGGGGCGGACGCCGCCGATGCGCTGGACGCTTCGAACCTGGAGCCGATTTCCGGGCCGGGCAACCTGGCATATGTCATCTACACGTCGGGAACGACCGGCAGACCGAAAGGAACGCTGATCGAGCATAAGAACGTCGTGCGGCTCCTGTTCAACGACAAGAACCTGTTCGACTTCGGGCCGTCCGACACGTGGACGCTGTTCCACTCGTTCTGCTTCGATTTCTCCGTCTGGGAAATGTACGGAGCGCTGCTGAACGGAGGCAAGCTGGTCATCGTACCGCCGCTCACGGCGAAAAATCCGGTCGATTTCCTGGCGCTGCTGGGCCGCGAACAGGTCACGATTTTGAACCAGACGCCAACGTACTTCTACCAGCTGCTGCGTAAGGTCTTGGCGGACCATCCGTACGATCTGCGGATTCGCAACGTCATCTTCGGGGGCGAAGCGCTCAGTCCGCTGCTGCTCAAGGGCTTCAAAACGAAGTACCCGGAGACGAAGCTGATCAATATGTACGGCATTACCGAGACGACGGTTCACGTGACGTATAAGGAAATCACGTGGGTCGAAATGGAGGCGGCGAAGAGCAATATCGGCAAGCCGATCCCGACGCTGAGGGTGTACGTCCTGGATGAAAACCACCGCCCTGTGCCGATCGGCGTAGCGGGCGAAATGTACGTGGCCGGGGAAGGGCTTGCGAGAGGATACCTGAACCGTCCAGATCTGACGGCGGAGAAGTTCGTCGATTCCCCGTTTGCGGAGGGGGAGAAACTGTACCGCTCGGGCGACTTGGCGACTTGGCTGCCGGACGGCAACATCGAATACCTGGGACGGATCGACCACCAGGTCAAAATCCGCGGGTACCGGATCGAGCTGGACGAAATCGAGACGCAACTGCTGAAGATCGCCGCCGTGCAAGAAGCCAAGGTGCTCGACTGCGACGACGCGAACGGCCAAAAGCAGCTTGTCGCTTACTATGTCGCGGAAACGAGGCTGGCGGCGCATGAACTCAAGGAGGAGCTCGCCAAGCAGCTTCCGGGGTATATGATTCCTTCGTACCTCGTGCAGCTTTCGGGGATGCCGCTGACCCCGAACGGGAAAATCGACCGCAAAGCGCTGCCCGCGCCGGAGGAAGCCGCGGTCGGAGGAGCGGAATATGTCGCGCCGAGAACGCTGCTTGAAATGAAGATCGCCCGCGTCTGGCAGGATACGCTTGGCGTTCCGCAGGTCGGCGTAAAGGATAACTTTTTTGAGTTGGGTGGCAATTCGTTAAGTCTGATGAGGCTCGTTCAAGCCGTTTATGATGAAACGGGATTTGAGATACCGCTGAACCGCCAATTCCATAATGTAACAGTTGAAGCCATGGCTTTCGGAGAGGGGGATCTCGGCCTGGATAAAGGAGGAGACTCCTTCATTAAGCTGAATAAAGCAGGAGATCTGAACGTGTTCTGCTTCCCTCCGGGCAGCGGCTTCGGCATCGGTTATCGAGAGCTCGCAAGCAGGCTCGACGGCCGGTTCGTGCTCTACGGCATTGATTTTATCGACGATGCCGTCGATTACAAGGCCATGCTGAACCGTTATGTGGACGAGATCGTCCGCATCCAGCCGGAAGGACCTTACGTGCTGCTCGGCTACTGCTTCGGAGGCAACCTGACGTTCGAGGTAGCCAAAACGATGGAGAAAAGAGGGTATTCCGTAACGGACGTGCTCATGGTGGACTCGTGGATTAAGGACGCGCTGACGCCTTCCGAAACGTCGGAGAAAGAGCTTGAAGAAATGCTTGCTGATTTCGACGAAGAAGAGAAGGAATTAATGAGCAACCCGCTCGTGCGGGAGCGGGTTCATCGGAAGGTCAAAGCGACCTTGGCGTACGAAGCGCAGCTTATTAATTCCGGCACGATCCCGGCCCGGATTTACGAACTGATTGCGAAGGACAGCGAAGCGTTCCGCTTGAAGTACCAATTGCCTTCCTGGCGGGGGGCAACGACGCAAGCTTATGCCGATTACCGGCTGGAGGGCGCGCACGAGGAATTGCTGGAACTCGCGCGCGTGGAAGAAACGGCCGTCGTCATCCGGGACATCTTAGAGCAAGTCAAGCGGCAAATCGAAGCGGAGGCCGGGGTACTGCATGGAAGCTGACCGACAGCCGTCTGTTCTAGAACAAGGCACAGCGGCGTCTTCCAGGCGCCAAACCGCTTACGCCGCCTGGAAAGCGTTCCGCTGGCTGATGTCCTATGTAAGCCGTCACAAAGGCTGGATGATCGTCGGTATCTTGTCCGCGATTGCCGCCGCCGTTATTGAGGTATGGACGGGAAGTTTGATCGAGCAGCTGACCACCCAGGCCGAGAAGGGGGCGGGGCCAGTCGTTCTGCAAATCGTGTACACGGTCTTTGTGGTCATCTTGATCGGTGTGCCGGCGAAGTTTTTCATGAGCTTCGGCGTGGAGCGAAGCAGCGCCTCTGCGGTGCAGGATATCCGCAATCATGTCATGCGTCATATCGGCAAACTCCCGGTCTCCTATTTGGAAAAGCAGCATTCCGGCGACGTGTTGTCGCGGGTCAACAACGACCTGCAGCTCATCCAGCAGTTTATGGTTCGGGACTTCGCCCAGTGGTTTTATCATCCGCTTTTGTTCATCGGCTGTTTCGCTTATTTGATCTACCTCCAATGGGAGCTGATGTTGTACAGCCTGCTGTTATTTCCCTTAGCGCTGCTGGTTTCCCAATGGATCGGCAAGCAGTTGGAGCGGTTAACGGAGGAAGCCCAGGTGAACATGGGCCGAATGAACGTCAACCTCCAGGATACGCTTGGGGGTATGCCTATTGTAAAAAGCTATCTGCTATCCGGCATGTTATCTCGCTCCTACCAAGTGCTGCTGCAATTGACGGCTCAAAAAAAGCTGGCCGTGAAAAAGCGGGAAGCCTGGGTCAACCCGCTGCTTTCCACGCTGATGATCAGCCCGATCATTTTCGCCGTCAGTTACGGAAGCTATTTGATCTACAACGGGCAGCTAGGTGCGGGAGAGCTGATTGCCTTCCTGTACTTGCTGAATCTGTGTCTGGAGCCGCTGGAGCATATTCCCGAGCTCATCACGCGGACGTTCGAAATGTCCGGTGCCCTGAGAAGGGTCTCCGAAATCGTCGAGCAGCCGACCGAAACGGAAAATGGCCGTTCGCTTCCGAAAGCAAGCGCCGCCCCCATCGAGTTTCAGAACGTAACCTTCGGGTATGAGGAGAACTCCCCGATTCTGCGGAATGTCAGCTTCTCAGTGCCGGAAGGAAAGACGATCGGGCTTGTCGGAGCGAGCGGCGGAGGGAAGAGCACGGTGTTTAAGCTTGTATGCGGCTTTTATCCACTTCCGGAGGACCAGGGAGAAATCCGCGTGTTCGGCAGCCTGATCCACGGCGCCGATCCGGAGCAGCTTCGGTCGTATTTTTCCGTGGTAACCCAGGATTCATATTTGTTTAGCGGCACGATCGCCGAAAATATCGGCTACGGGCGGGAAGAAGCGTCGATGGACGAGATTATCGAAGCCGCCAAAGCCGCTCAGGCGCATTCCTTCATTATGCAGCTTCCTGGCGGCTATCAGACGTATGTCGGAGAGCGCGGAGGCTTTTTGTCCGGCGGGCAGCGCCAGCGCATTGCAATGGCCCGGGCTTTTCTGAAGGATGCTCCCGTTCTGCTGCTGGACGAGCCAACGTCGGCTCTTGATCCGGAGTCGGAAAGCGCGGTTCAGGAAGCGCTTAACATATTGCTGAAGCAGAGAACGACGATGGTTATTGCCCACCGGCTTTCCACAGTACAAAACGCCGACGAAATTTGGGTCATGGAACAAGGAAATATTGTGGAAAAGGGCACTCATGAACAATTGCTGGAGATGAAGGGACTGTACGCCCAGTCGTACTACCAGGAATTTACCAAGTCTGCCGAACGCAGGGAGGTGGCGTACACTTGAAAAAGGGCGGATGGCTCTCGCAAGTGAAAGAACTCTGCTACTTGCTGACGTTTATGAACGGCAAGCGCAAAACCCAGTACGCTATTGGCCTGGTCGTGACGGCGCTCTCCCAGACATTGTTCCTGATCGCCTTCAGCTTGGTCGTACAAAACTTGGTTGATTTCTCCGTGTCCCGAGATACGTCCCTGATGGTGGAAGCCTTTATTATTTTGGGCGTGTCCCTGTTCCTGGAAAATATAGTTTCTCCCTGGTTCATTTACTTATACCAGCGCAGTGTCGAGCTGACTGTGCTGAATATCCGCGAACGTCTTTATGACAAGCTGTGCCGGGTGCGGCCGAAATTTCTGGAGCAGACGCACCATGGGGACTTGCTGTCGCGAGTGAACAACGACGTAACGACCGTTGAGTTTACATTCTCGCAGGTTTACTTCGTTTTGCTGCTTCAAGTTGTCTTTTGCATCGGCTCCATTGTCTCCATGGTGTTGATCGATTGGCGTTTTGCCGGCGTATCCTTTGTCATTCTGCTGCTGTCCTCCGTGGTCAGCCTGAAATTTGCGCGGGATGTTCGCGTCTTGTCCGAACAAGGCTTGCAAACGCTCGGTAAAATGACCGAAAAATTCAAAGATTTTATGGGCGGCATTCAATTGGTGAAGCTGTTCCGCATCCGCACGATTTACGGCCAGTACGAGGCGTTGAACGAACAAATGACGCAGACGCTTCGGCAAACGGCGCAGAAGAACGGCATGCAGGCTGCGGTGAACCATTTTATCAGCTACGTCACGTTCTGCGGCATCATCGTCATCGGCAGTCTTCTTTATGCCTACGGATTGATGGGGATGGGAAGCGTCGCCGCCCTGGCGGTTCTGCAAGTGAATCTGACGCACGCCTTGTTGAACTTGGGGATGGTTCTGTCGATGATCCAAAATTCGCTCGCGGGCGCTCACCGGATTCAAGAGGTACTAAGAGAGGAAGAGGAACCGGAGCGTTTGGGATCTCCTCACAGCGAGCTCGTGTCGGAGGCTGCGGTGGAGTTTCGCGATGTGGAATTTTCCTATCAGGCGGATAAAAAGGTGCTTGTCGACATGTCCATGCAGGTGTTTCCCGGCCAGGTCGCCGCTATCGTGGGGGCCAGCGGCAGCGGCAAAAGTACGCTGATCAAGCTGCTGCTCGGCTTTTATCCTGTGGACAGCGGAGAAATCCTGCTCCAAGGCAAACCGTTCGGCCATTACACGCTGGACGAAATCCGCAGGCAGATTGCATACGTTCCGCAGGAGCCGTTCTTGTTTACCGGCACGATTGAGGAAAACATCCGCTACGGCAACCCGGATGCAACGGATGAAGAAGTGATCGAAGCGGCCAAAGCGGCGTACGCTCACCATTTCATTCAGGAACTTCCTGAACAGTATAAAACGCCGGTGGGAGAGAGAGGAGCGTCGTTGTCGGGCGGACAAAGGCAGCGAATTGCGATCGCCCGGGCGATTCTCAAAAACGCCCCGATTCTGCTGCTGGACGAAGCGACTTCCGCGCTGGATAATGAATCCCAGCATTGGGTACAGCAGGCCCTGAACGTATTGATGAAGGGGCGCACCACCATTCTGATCGCCCACCGTCTCAGCACCGTGGAACATGCGGATTTGATTACCGTCATGAACCAAGGGATGGTCGTCGAGCGGGGCCGCCATCAGGACCTGCTGGCGCTCGGGGGTTATTACGCCCGGCTGTACGGCTAGACCCGCTTTACGGCGGGCGGCTTCCTGCTTGCGAATGCGACAGAGTCTTTTAGTAATCCAAGGTATGACTTTATAACCGGTAGTTACCAGAAAACGTAGACACGAAAAAGGAGGAAGAGTCCGAAGGAGCCGTTCCGGGAATGGCCTGCGCGGTTCTTCTAAGAGTGACTAAGTGACATCTAGGTACAAAGCCTATCTATAAAGAATCTCTAAACCGGGAGTGTGTCGATGTGAGAGAGAATACCAACGAGCAATATGGATTAACGCAAGCCCAGCGCCGAATATGGTTCATGGAAATTATGAATCCGGGAACGTCCATCACGATGCTTTCCGCGACCTACCAGATTACGGGCGAGATCAACACACAGCTTCTGGAGCAAGCGGCGGCAGAGATCGTCAAAACCTATGACGTTTTCCGAATCCGCATTAGCGGGGATTTGCAAAATCCAACGCAGTGGTTCGAAGAGCCGGAGAATGTCCAAGCTAGGATAAGCCGCCTCGAAATAGGCACAACCGAACAATTCTATGCTTGGGTGAAAGAAGTAAGCGAAAAACCGGCCAGCGTGTTCGACGAACACCTCTACCAATTTACGATTATCCATTTTGCGAACGGCCAAGTATGGCTCAATTTGACGGTAAATCATATTATCGCCGACGGCTTGTCCGTCAATGCTTTGTTGCATGCGGTGATGGAAAAATACCTGGAACTGCGCAAAGGCATCTCCAGCAGTTACCAGGCCCCTTCCTATCTGGATTATATTTCCGCGGAGCGTGAATATGAGCAATCGCAGCGTTATCAAAAAGGCAAGGAATACTGGCTGACGAAGTACAACACTTTGCCTGAAACGACCGGCATTAAATCGTATCCGCCATTCTCGATCGGCAGCGAATCCAATAAACTGGCCATCACTTTGGACGGTTCCCGGTATGAACGCATTCTGGCCTTTAGCGAACAATATCAGGTCAGCTTATATACGTTATTTCTGTCCGCCATGTACGCCTTATTGTACAAGCTGACCGACAGCACCGATGTTCCGGTCGGCACGGTTTTCGCCAATCGCACCAGCAAGAAGGAAAAAGAAACGATCGGCATGTTCGTCAGCACCGTGGCTACGCGGATTCGTCTGAATCCAGACAGGCACGTGCTTTCCTTGATCCAAACGGTTTCCAAGGAAAATACGGCGGATCTGAGGTATCAGAAATACCCTTATAACCAATTGATCCAGGATTTACGCGAACAACACGGCCGCAACGATCTTTCGGGGCTGTTCCGCACGTCTCTGGAATATCTGCCTTTGAAAATCGTGGAGTACGAAGAAATCAAGGTACGCCTGGAGGCTCACTTCGCTAGGCACGAGATGGACGATTTGCTGCTGCGCTTCGACCATATGCTGAATGAAGGCCATGTAATTCTCCATGCTTCCTATCGTACCGGCCTGTTCGAGACGGCCGAGATTGATCGGATTATGGAACAGTATGTAACCGTTCTGGACCAGTTTCTTCAGACTCCCGAACTGCCGGTACGCGAGATTTCTCTGCTGAGCGATGAGGAGAGACACCGCATTCTCAACGTTTTTAACCCGCCGGTGGCAGGGCTGAGCGAGGGAGAAGCGTTTCATCGGTATGTTGAAAAGTTTGCCCGGGAAATTCCGGATCATCCGGCAGTCGTCTACATGGACAAACAGCTGACCTACGGCGAATTGAACGAACGCGCCGAGCGGCTGGCTTCTCTCCTTCGCGAACAGGGCGTGGGAAGGGAGACGATTACGGGGATCTGGGCGGAGCGTTCGGTGGAACTGCTGGTCGGGGTGCTCGCTGTTTGGAAAGCCGGCGGAGCCTATGTACCGCTGGACCCCGATTATCCGGCGGAGCGGATTGAGTACATGCTCAGCGATAGCGATGCATCGGTGCTGCTTACGCAGCGTCATCTGTTGGAGCGGGCCGGAGGTTGGTTGGCCGATGACCGGCTGAAGCTTCAAGCTGTCTATGCCATGGACGATGAACAGATTTATAACGGGGATGCCTTAGCCGTGGAATTTGAATCTGCCGGCAGCGCCCTGCAAGACTTGGCTTATGTGATTTACACCTCGGGTACGACGGGACGCCCGAAAGGCGTCATGATCGAGCACGGTAGTCTCGTGAATACGGCGGATGCGTACCGTCGCGAGTACCGGTTGGATCAGTTTCCGGTGCGGCTGCTGCAGCTGGCCAGCTTCTCGTTTGACGTGTTCGTCGGAGACATCGCGCGGACGCTGTATAACGGAGGCACGATGGTGATTGTGCCGAAGGATGACCGGATTGATCCGAACCTCTTGTACGGCTGGATTCGGGACCAAAACATTACGGTATTCGAATCGACGCCTGCGCTCATCCTGCCGTTCATGCAGCATATTTATGAAGAAGGGCTGGACGTTAGCTCCATGCAGTTGCTGATTACCAGCTCGGATGCTTGCAGTGTCACCGATTACCGATTGCTGCAGGAAAGATTCGGCGGACAATTCCGCATCATCAACAGCTATGGCGTTACCGAAGCGGCCATTGACAGCAGCTTTTACGGTGAGCCGCTGGATAAGCTGCCGCCGTCGGGTCATGTGCCGATCGGCAAAGCTTGGCTGAACGCCCGGTTTTACATTGTCGATGCCGCGTTAAAGCCGGTTCCTGTAGGGGTTCCGGGCGAGCTTGTCATCGGCGGCGCCGGGGTGGCGCGCGGGTACTGGAACCGTCCGGACCTAACCGCCGAGAAGTTTGCGGACAGCCCGTTTGTGCCGGGCGAACGTCTGTACCGGACAGGCGATTTGGCCCGCTGGCTGGAAGACGGCAACGTCGACTTCATCGGCCGGATCGACTATCAGGTGAAAATTCGCGGGTTCCGGATCGAACTCGGCGAAATTGAAACGGCCCTGCTGCGTTTCCCGGGCGTCAAGCAGGCTGTGGTGACCGACCGTACGGATGAGCAGGGGCAAAAGTATTTGTGCGGCTACGTGGCGGCGGATGCTTCCTTGCAGCTGAGCGATCTGCTGTCCCAATTGAAGCAAGAGCTGCCGGCCCATATGGTCCCGGCCCGGCTGGTGTCTCTTGACAAGCTTCCGCTCACGCCGAACGGCAAAATTGACCGTAAAGCGCTGCCTGAACCGACCGGAGAGGTAGAAGCAGGCCGTGAGTATGTTGCTCCTCGCACAACGCTGGAAACAAGACTTGCTCTCATTTGGCAGCAGGTGCTGGGTATTGCGCGAGTTGGAGTCCAAGACGATTTCTTTGACTTGGGTGGTCATTCCTTGCGGGCCTCCACGCTTGTTTCCAAGATTCGGAAAGAGCTGCAAGTCGAGGTTCCGCTGCGGGAAGTTTTCCGCTACACCACGATCGAACAGCTGGCCCAAAGAATCAGCGGTTTAAGGCAGCAGGAGACGTATGAGATCACAAAGGCGGCTGAGGCCGAGTACTATCCGGTTTCATCCGAGCAAAAGCGTCTGTACGTCCTGCGCCAGCTTGACGGGGCCGAGCGCAGCTACAATATGTCGGCGGCGCTTCTTCTCGAAGGCAAGCTGGACCGCACGCGCGTCGAGCACGCGTTCCGGGCGCTGATTCAGCGCCATGAGACGCTGCGTACCGGGATCGAGCAGGTTCAAGGCGAGCTTGTCCAGCGCATCTATGACGAGGTAGAGTTTGCTGTCGATTATTTCCAGGGGAGCGAGCGGGAAGTGGACCAAGTGGTGGAAGCTTACTATCATCCGTTTGATGTGACCAAGCCCCCACTTCTCCGCATCGGCCTGATCGAAGTCGCCGAGGATCGCCACATTCTGCTGTTCGATATGCACCATATCGTCTCGGACGGCATTTCGACAGCGCTGCTCTTCGACGAGTTCAGCCGCCTGTATCGGGGCGAGGAGCTGACCCCGCTGCGCATTCAATACAAAGATTATGCCGTTTGGCAGCATTCCGAAGCTTACGGGCAGCTGCTCCAGCCGCAGAAGGAGTACTGGCTGGAACAGCTGTCGGGCGAGCTGCCGGTCTTGGAGCTGCCGACGGACTTCCCGCGGCCTGCCGTGCAAAGCTTTGACGGCCGGACCGTGAAGTTTTATATCGGGAAAGAGCGGACAGAGAAGCTGAAAGAACTGGCGGCACGGACGGGGACGACCCTGTACATGGTGCTGCTGTCGGCTTACACCATCCTTATGCATAAATATTCGGGTCAGGAAGATCTGATCGTAGGAACGCCGATTGCCGGAAGAACGCAGGAAGAAGTGCAGCCGATCGTAGGGATGTTTATCAACACGCTGGCCATTCGCAGCCGTCCGGAGCGTTCCAAGCCGTACCTTTCGTACCTGGAAGAAATCAAGGACATCACGCTCGGGGCTTTCGAACACCAAAATTATTTGTTCGAAGACTTGGTAGTAAGTCTTCACATTCCGCGCGCGACCGGCCGGAATCCGCTCTTTGACACGTTCTTCTCCCTACAAAATACGGAGAACGAGCAAATTGTCATCGAGGGGCTGGAGCAATCGTTTTATCCACTGGAAAACCAAACATCCAAGTTCGAGCTGCTCCTGGATATTTCGGAGCTGGACGGTCAGCTCGAATGCCGGTTGGAGTACGCTACGGCTTTGTATAAACAAGAGACCGCGGAGCGGTTCGCCAGACATTATGACAAGCTGCTCGAAACCATCGCAGCAGCGCCGGACGGGGATATTGCCTCGTTGGAAATGCTCACGGAGGAGGAAATCCGCGAGCTGGTGCGCGGTTTCAACGATTCGGAGGCGGACTACCCGCGACAGCAGACGATTCACGGCTTGTTCGAAGAGCAGGCGGAGCTTTACCCGGACAACGTGGCCGCCGTCATGAACGAGCGGCAGCTGACCTACCGCGAGCTGAACGAGCGATCCAACCGCCTTGCGCGGAAGCTGCGGGAGACGGGAGTAGAAGCGGACCAGCTGGTAGCGATTCTGGCCGAACGCTCGCTCGATATGGTTGTCGGCATTCTGGCGATTCTCAAAGCGGGCGGAGCCTACGTGCCTGTCGATCCCGACTACCCGGAGGAGCGCATCCGCTTCATGATCGAGGATTCGGGCGCGCCGTTATTGCTGATTCAAAAGCATCTGCACGAGAAGACTGACTTCGCAGGAACGCGCCTCGAATTGGATGATTTCGTTTGGAGGGACAGAGAGGCGGACTCCGAAGGTGCGCTGGACGCTTCGAACCTGGAGCAGATTTCCGGGCCGGATAACCTGGCTTATGTCATCTACACGTCGGGAACGACCGGCAGACCGAAAGGAACGCTGATCGAGCATAAGAACGTCGTGCGGCTCCTGTTCAACGACAAGAACCTGTTCGACTTCGGGCCGTCCGACACGTGGACGCTGTTCCACTCGTTCTGCTTCGATTTCTCTGTCTGGGAAATGTACGGAGCGCTGCTGTACGGAGGCAAGCTGGTCATCGTACCGCCGCTCACGGCGAAAAATCCGGCCGATTTCCTGGCGCTGCTGGGCCGCGAACAGGTTACCATTTTGAACCAGACACCAACGTACTTCTACCAGCTGCTGCGTGAGGTCTTGACGGATCATCCATACGATTTGCGGATTCGCAATGTGATCTTTGGGGGCGAAGCGCTGAGTCCGCTGCTGCTCAAGGGCTTCAAGACGAAGTACCCGGAGACGAAGCTAATCAATATGTACGGCATTACCGAGACGACGGTCCACGTTACATATAAGGAAATCACATGGGTCGAAATAGAGGCGGCGAAGAGCAATATCGGTAAGCCGATCCCGACGCTGAGCGTGTATGTCCTGGATGAAAGCTGCCGCCCTGTGCCGATCGGCGTAGCGGGCGAAATGTACGTGGCCGGGGAAGGCCTTGCGAGAGGATACCTGAACCGTCCGGATCTGACGGCGGAGAAGTTCGTCGATTCCCCGTTTGCGGAGGGGGAGAAACTGTACCGCTCGGGCGACTTGGCGGCTTGGCTGCCGGACGGCAATATCGAATACCTGGGCCGAATCGATCACCAGGTCAAAATCCGCGGTTACCGGATCGAACTGGACGAAATCGAGACGCAGCTGCTGAACGTCGAGGGCGTGGAAGAAGCGGTGGTGCTTGCCCGTCAGGACGGCGGGGGCGAGAAGGCACTTGTCGCCTACTTTGTGGCGGACCGGACACTGACGGTCAGCGAAATGAGAACCTCGCTGGCCCAGGGAATGCCGGGGTACATGATCCCGTCGTACTTCGTGCAGCTGGAGCGCATGCCGCTGACGGCCAACGGCAAAGTAGACCGCAAAGCGCTGCCGGAGCCCCAAGGCAGCTTGCAGACGGGCGTCGAATATGTAGCACCGCGTAACCGGACGGAGTCCGAGCTTGTGAAGATCTGGGAGGAAGTGCTGGGTTACTCCGGTATTGGAGTCCTGGACAATTTCTTCGAGCTCGGAGGCCACTCCTTGCGGGCGACGAACCTTGTCAGCAAGATTCGGAAGGAAATGAACGTCGAACTTCCGCTGCGCGATGTGTTCCGCTATATGACGGTAGAATCGATGGCCGGGGCTATTGCCAGCTTGGAAGAATCGCAGCACAGCTCGATTCCGAAAGCGGAAGAGAAAGCGTACTATCCGGTTTCCTCCGCGCAAAAAAGGCTGTACGTCCTGCACCAGCTGGATAGCTTGGAGCTGAATTATAATCTCCCAAGCGCCTTGCAATTGAGAGGGGCTTTGAACGAGGCCAAAGTGGAAAAGGCGCTGACTACTTTGGTGGCCCGGCACGATATGCTGCGCACCGGATTTGAAATCGTGAATGGGGAGCCGGTTCAGCGTATTCATCCGCTCGTAGCTTTCAAGGTCGAGAAGCTTCAAGCAAGCGAAGATCAGGTTGCAGCCATTCTTGAAGGCTTCATTCAGCCTTTTGACTTGACCCAGCCGCCTTTGCTGCGCGCCCTGCTGATCGAACTGGAGAAAGAGAAATTCCTGCTCGCGCTGGATATTCATCATATTGGTTCCGACGGCCTTTCCATGGACGTGCTGCTGCGTGAATTCGTGCGGCTTTACAATGGGGAAGAATTGCCGGAGCTGCGGATTCAATACAAGGATTACGCCGTTTGGCAGCAATCCGAGGAGCAGCGCCAGCGCATCAAACGGCAGGAGGAATACTGGCGCGGGGTATTCAGCTCCGAGCTTCCGGTTCTTGAGCTGCCTCTCGACTTCTCCCGCCCGGCTGTCCAGCAGTTTGACGGTCAAACGCTCACGTTTACGCTGGATGCGGAGAAAAGCGAAGCTCTCAAACGGCTTGCCGGCGATTCGGGAGCGACGCTGTACATGCTTCTGCTGGCTGCGTACTCCGTATTGCTTCATAAATACGCGGGACAGGAAGATATAGTGGTCGGCACTCCGATTGCCGCCCGTTCTCACGCCGACCTGCAGCCGATTATCGGCATGTTCGTCAATACGCTGGCCCTTCGCTTGGGTCCGGCGGCGGAGCGGACGTTCCTGGATTACTTGCAGGAAGTGAAGGAAACGACGCTTGGAGCCTACGAGCACCAGGACTATCCGTTCGAGGAGCTGGTGGAAGCTCTTCAGGTGAGCCGGGATTTAAGCCGGAATCCTCTGTTTGACACCATGTTTTCTTTGCAAAAGCACGAAAGCTTGGATTTAACCCTGGAAGGCTTGCAATGGTCGCTGTTCGACATCGAGGAAAAGACGGCAAAGTTTGATCTTAGCTTTGATATCGTGGAAGCCGATAACGAGCTGGTTTGCAAGATCGAGTACGCTACCTCGTTGTTTAGACAGGAAACGATGGTCCGGCTGGCGGGTCATTACGAGCAGCTTTTGGCGTCGATCCTGGCTCAGCCGGGTGCACGGATTTCGGATTTGGATATCTTGACGGACAGCGAAAAGCATGATTTGCTGGTCGGGTTTGACGTGTCGTCTTCGGCTCTTGCGAAGCAACCCGCCGCAGAGGGTACAGGTTTGGAGGCGGATGAGTCGTGGAGAGAGAGAACGTTCCACGAGCTGTTCGAGGAGCAGGCGGAGCGCACTCCGGGAGCGTTGGCGGTTGTCTACGAAGACAGTAAGCTGACGTATGCGGAGCTGAACGCCAAAGCGAATCGTCTGGCGTATGCACTGCGGGCGCGCGGGGTGAAGCCGGAACAGGTGGTCGGCATTCTGGCCGACCGTTCGGCGGAGCTGTTGATCGGGGTGCTCGCCGTATGGAAAGCGGGCGGCGCTTATGTGCCGCTCGACCCGGACTATCCGGCGGAGCGGATCGAGTATATGCTCGCGGACAGCGGGGCGTCGGTGCTGCTCACGCAGACCCGCCTGCTGGAGCAGGCGGAAGCTTGGCGCAGCGACGGAGCTCTAGTGCTGCAAACGGTGCTTGCGCTTGACGACGCCGCGACGTACAGCCTCGGAGCGGCGGAAGCGGCTGTGGGCGAAGCAGGCGCAGAGGCGGAGGCTTTGGCGCAAGCGGAAACGGCTGCCGCCGAAACGTCCGCCACGGCAGAAGCCGAGAAGAACGTACTAGCGGCGGATCTCGCATCGAATCCGGCGAATGTGAACAAGCCGCGCGATTTGGCTTACGTCATCTACACCTCCGGTACGACGGGCCGTCCGAAGGGCGTGGCGGTGGAAAACCGCAGCCTGGTGAACACGGCGGCGGGCTACCGGCGGGACTACCGCCTGGATCAGTTCCCGATCCGGCTGCTGCAGCTCGCCAGCTTCTCGTTCGACGTGTTCGTCGGCGACATTGCGCGGACGCTGTACAACGGCGGCACCATGGTCATTGTGCCGAAGGACGACCGGATTGATCCAACCCGCCTCTACGGCTGGATTCGCGACTACGCCGTGACGGTGTTCGAATCGACTCCGGCGCTGATCGTGCCGTTCATGGAGCATGTGCATGCCGAGGGTCTGGACCTCAGCTCGATGCAGCTGCTGATCACAAGCTCGGATGCGTGCAGCGTAGCGGATTACCGCACCTTGCAGGAGCGCTTCGGCTCGCAGTTCCGTATTATTAACAGCTACGGCGTAACGGAAGCGGCGATTGACTCCAGCTTCTATGACGAGCCGCTGGAGAAGCTGCCGAAGACGGGCAGCGTGCCGATCGGGAAAGCGTGGCTGAACGCCAAGTTCTACATCGTGGATGCGAATCTGAAGCCGGTGCCGATCGGGGTGTTGGGCGAGCTGGTTATCGGCGGAGCGGGTGTGGCCCGCGGTTACTTGAACCGCCCGGATTTGACGGCGGAGAAATTCGTAGACAGCCCGTTCGCCGCTGGGGAGCGTCTGTACCGGACGGGCGACCTGGCGCGCTGGATGCCGGACGGCAACGTGGACTTCATCGGCCGGATCGACAACCAGGTGAAAATTCGCGGCTATCGGATCGAGCTTGGTGAAATTGAAGCGGCTATGAAAAATTTTGCCGGCGTGCGTCAAGCGCTTGTCATCGACCGGACGGACGAGCGGGGGCAGAAATATTTGTGTGGGTATGTCGTAGCGGATTCCAGCTTCGATCTGGAAGGGCTTGTGGCCCATCTGGACGCCGCGCTGCCTTCCCATATGGTGCCTTCGCGCATCATGCGCCTGGATCAAATGCCGCTTACGCCGAACGGGAAGATCGACCGTAAAGCGCTGCCTGTGCCGGAAGGAAGCATTCGTGCCGAGGCTGCATACACGGCGCCTCGTACTCCTGCCGAGCAAGCACTTGCGTCGGTCTGGCAGTCGGTGCTGGGCGTGGATCAGGTCGGCACGATGGACAATTTCTTTGCGCTCGGCGGCGATTCGATCAAGGCCTTGCAGGTATCGTCCCGTCTTTTGCAAACGGGGTACAAGCTGGTCATGAAAGATTTGTTCCATTACCCGACGATTTCCGCCCTTAGTTTGCAGCTGCAAACGGCGGAGAGAACGGCAAGCCAGGCCGAAGTGAGGGGAGAGGTCATCTTGACCCCGATTCAGCGCTGGTTCTTTGAACAAAATCCGGCCGACGTGCATCACAGCAACCAGGCGTTCATGCAGTTCTCCAAGCAAGGCTTTGACGAAGAAGCTTTACGCCAAGCGGTGCGTCAGCTTGTCGTGCATCACGATGCTCTCCGTACGGTTTACCGCCAAACCGAGAACGGCTATACCGCCTGGAACCGCGGCGCCGGAGAGAACGAAGCGCTGTTCGATCTGGAAGTTGTCGATTTCAAGGGAGTCGGCGACGTGAAAGAAGCGGTAGAGGCTAAGGCGAATGACATTCAAGCGAGCATCGATCTGGAAAACGGTCCGCTGGTGAAGCTCGGCTTGTTCCGCTGCGACGACGGCGACCACCTGCTCATCGCGATCCATCACTTGGTCGTAGATGGCGTATCCTGGCGGATTCTGCTTGAGGATTTTGCTGCCGGCTATGAGCAGGCGCTGCAAGGGCAGCCGATCCGTCTGCCGCTCAAAACGGATTCATTCCAAACGTGGGCGAAACAGCTCGCTGATTATGCGAACGGTCCGGCGATGGAAAGCGAGAGAGAGTATTGGCAGCATATCGAGCAATTGACCTATGAGCCGCTTCCGAAAGATTTTGAACAAGGCAGATCCAAGCTGAAGGACAGCGGGCTCGTGACCGTTCGCTGGACGGCGGAGGAAACCGAACAGCTGCTGAAGCAGGCACACCGTGCTTACCATACGGAAATGAACGATTTGCTGCTTGCCGCGCTTGGCCTCGCGGTACAAGCTTGGAGCGGCCGGGAACGCGTGCTGGTGAATCTCGAAGGCCACGGCCGGGAAGATATATTGCCGGATGTGGACATTACGCGCACGGTAGGCTGGTTTACAAGCCAATTCCCTGTCGTTCTGGAGCCGGGTCACGCCCAGGCGCTCGGTCATCAGGTGAAACAGGTTAAAGAAAGCTTGCGTCGCATTCCGAACAAAGGAATCGGCTACGGCATCCTGCGTTATTTGTCGGCGCCGCGTGACGGCGAGCGCTTCGCTTTGGAGCCGGAGATCAGCTTTAACTATTTGGGTCAGTTCGACCAGGCTTACGAAAGCAGCGGCTCGAGGCCGTCTCCGTTCAGCCCGGGCTCCGATTCAAGCCCGAATGCAGTGATGGATTATGTCCTCGATATCAACGGTATGGTGTCGGAAGGAGTGCAGGAACTCACGATCCGTTATGGGGAAACCCAGTATAAACGGGAAACGGTAGAGCGCCTGGGCACCCTGCTTCATTCGAGCTTGCGTGAAGTCATCAGCCATTGCGTATCGAAAGAGCGGCCGGAGCTTACGCCTAGCGACGTACTGCTTCAAGATGTGACGTTGGAGGAACTGGAGCGGCTGACCGAACATACGGCGGCGCTCGGCGAACTGGAGAATGTATACACCCTGACTCCGCTGCAAAAAGGGATGTTGTTCCACAGCCTGCTGGATGCCGATTCGGAAGCTTACTTCGAACAGGTGACCTTCGATCTGTACGGAAGCCTGAATGTCGAAGCCTTCACCCAAGGATTGGATACGCTGGTGCAGCGGAATGAGGCGCTGCGGACCAACTTTATTACCGGCTGGAGAGACGAGCCGATTCAAGTGGTATTCCGTGAGCGGAAGTGTGAAGTGTACTTCGAAGATATTCGCTCAGTAAGTGATGAAGACCCGGAGAAGACGATAGCCGATTTCGTCAGCGCGGATAAAGCGAACAAGTTCGATATGGCCCGAGGCTCTCTTATGCGCGTGACAGTTTTGCGCACGGGCGACGAGTCCTACCATGTGATCTGGAGTCACCATCACATTTTGATGGACGGCTGGTGCATGTCCTTTATGATCAAGGAAGTGTTCGACACCTACTTCGCGTTCCAGGAGAAGCGGACGCTGGAGCTTCCTCCGGTTACCTCGTACTCCCGGTATATCGAATGGCTGGAAGCTCAAGATGCCGCGAAAGCTTCGCGTTACTGGTCCGAGTATTTGGCGGGTTACGATCAGCAGACCAAGCTGCCCCAGGAGAAAACGCAGCTGAAGCAGGGCGCTTTTGAAGCGGCTGAAATCGATGTGGAACTCAGCAAGGAACTGACCGGGCAAATCGAGCGGGTGGCGCGCCAGCAGCAGGTGACGCTCAATACGTTCATGCAGACCGTATGGGGACTGGTTCTGCAGGTATACAACAACAGCGAGGATGTCGTATTCGGCTCCGTCGTATCCGGGCGTCCGGCGGAAATTCCGGGCATCGAAAGCATGATCGGCCTGTTTATTAATACGATCCCGGTCCGTATTCAAGGCAAAGCCGAGGAGACGGTAGCCGATATCTTGAGAAAAACCCAGGATCAAGCGCTGGCATCGGGAGCTTACGAAACGTTCCCGCTGTTCGAAATTCAGTCGCTGAGCGAGCAAAAGCGCGATTTGATCAACCATATCATGGTCTTCGAAAATTATCCGATGGAAGAACAGATTGAGCAGGTCGTCGGCGGAGACAAAGAAGCGCTGAAAATCGCTAATATCCAGTCGCCGGAGCAAACGAACTACGACCTGGACATTACCGTCATTCCGGAAGAGCATATTTTGCTGCGGTTTACGTACAATGCGCTGACGTTCAGAGAGGAAGACATCAGGCTGATCCACGGTCATTTTGCCCGGGCACTGGAGAAGGTTGCGGCTAACCCAAACATCCGCGTGAATCAGTTGGAGCTTTTGACGGCGGCGGAAAAAGAGCAAATTCTTGGCGCGTTTAACCCGGCGCAGCCGGAAGCGGCTCCTGCGTCGGCGTTCCACCGGCTGTTCGAGGAACAGGCGGAACGCACGCCGGAAGCGGCAGCTGTCGTGTACGAGAACGACCGGCTGACGTATGCGGAGCTGAACGAGCGGGCGAATCGCTTGGCGGCTACGCTGCGCGCAAGCGGCATCGGCCGGGAGACGATCGTCGGCATTCTCGCCGAGCGTTCGGTGGACTTGCTGGTGGCCGTGCTGGCCGTCTGGAAAGCGGGCGGGGCGTATGTGCCGCTCGACCCGGATTATCCGGCAGACCGCGTGCGGTTCATGCTTGAAGACAGCGGAGCGAAGGTGCTGCTGACGCAAACGGCGCTGCGAGAGCGCGCCGAAGCCTGGCTCGGCGAAGAGGAGCTGGCGCTGGCGGCGGTGCTGTACCTCGACGACGAAACTTCGTACAGCGAGGAGGGGACGAATGCCGACAGCTTCCATGAAGCCCGTCCAGAGGACCTGGCGTACGTGATCTATACGTCGGGAACGACGGGCAAGCCGAAGGGCGTGATGATCGAGCACCGCAGCCTGGTGAACACGGCGGCGGGCTACCGGCGGGAATACCGGTTGGATCAGTTCCCGGTGCGGCTGCTGCAGCTGGCAAGCTTCTCGTTCGACGTGTTCGTGGGAGATATCGCGCGGACGCTGTACAACGGAGGCACGATGGTGATTGTGCCGAAGGACGATCGGATCGATCCGTCTCGTCTGCACTACTGGATTGAGCGGGAGCGGGTCACAATCTTCGAATCGACGCCGGCGCTGATCGTGCCGTTCCTGGAGTACGTGCACGAGCAGCGGCTGGATATGAGCTGGATGGAGCTGTTAATCACGAGCTCGGACAGCTGCAGCGTGGCGGATTACCGGACCTTGCAGGAACGCTTCGGCTCGTTGTTCCGGATCATCAACGCCTACGGCGTGACGGAAGCGGCGATCGACTCAAGCTTCTACGACGAGCCGCTGACGAAGCTGCCGCAGACAGGCCATGTGCCGATTGGCAAAGCGTGGCTGAATGCGAAATTCTACATCGTGGATGCGCATCTGAATCCGGTGCCGGTCGGGGTGCTGGGCGAGCTGGTCATCGGCGGAGTCGGGGTAGCGCGCGGGTACTTGAACCGTCCGGAGCTGACGGAAGAGAAGTTCGTAGACAGCCCGTTCGCCGCGGGCGAGCGGCTGTACCGCACGGGAGACTTGGCGCGGTGGATGGAGGACGGGAACGTGGACTTCATCGGCCGGATCGACAACCAGGCGAAAATCCGGGGGTACCGGATTGAGACGGGCGAAGTCGAAGCGAAGCTGCTGAGTGTAGGTGGCGTAAAGGAAGCGGTCGTCGTCGTCAGGGAAGATCAAGAAGGTCAGAAAGCTTTGTGCGCTTATTATACAGCGGAAGAAGGCTTGACGGCGGCGGACCTGAAGCGGGCGATTGCCAGCGAGCTGCCGGGGTACATGATCCCGTCGTACTTCGTGGAGCTGGAGCGCCTGCCTCTGACGCCGAACGGAAAGATCGACCGGAAGGCGCTGCCGGCACCGGAAGGGGGAGCAGGCGGAGGCCGCGAATACGTGGCGCCGCGCACCGAACTTGAGGAGAAGCTGGCCGCCATTTGGCACGATGTGCTTGTTCGGGAGAAGGCGGTAGGCGTAACGGACAACTTCTTCGACCTCGGCGGACACTCCCTGCGGGCGACGACGCTTGTCAGCAAAATGCATAAGGAGCTAGGCGTTGAATTCCCGCTTCGCGACGTATTCCGCTACTCGACGGTTGAGGAAATGGCCGCGGCTATGGAGCAGCTGGAGATCGGCTCGTTCACGGCTATTCCGGCTGCGGAACCTAGCGAGTATTATCCGCTCTCTTCCGCTCAGAAACGTCTCTATATCTTGAACCAGCTGGAAGGAGCCGAGCTGAGCTACAACATACCGGGAGCTATGCTGCTCGAAGGGGAGCTCGACCGGCAGCGGTTTGAAGAAGCGTTCCGCGGGCTCGTAGCTCGTCATGAAACGCTGCGTACCGGCTTTGAGATGGTAAAAGGCGAAGCGGTTCAGCGGATTTACGAAGAAGCCGCCTTCCAGGTGGAATATGTGCAGATCAGCGGGGAGCAGGCGGAAGAAACGGTGCGCCAATTCGTTCGTCCGTTTGATCTAGCGAAGCCGCCACTTCTGCGGGTAGGCCTTGCCGAACTGGCGCCGGACCGGCACATTCTAATGTTCGATACGCATCATATCGTATCTGACGGCGTTTCGATTGACGTACTGATCGAAGAGTTCGTCCGCTTGTACAGCGGGGAGCAGTTGGAGCCGCTCCGCATTCAGTACAAAGATTATGCGGTATGGCAGCAATCGGACGAGCAGAAAGCTCAGCTTGCCAAGCAGGAAGCCTACTGGCTCGACATGTTCCGCGGAGAGCTGCCGGTTTTGGAATTGCCGACGGACTATCCGCGCCCGGCTATGCAGAGCTACGAGGGCCGCACGCTGCAATTGTTTATGGATAGCGAGAAAAGCGAGGGTCTGAAACGGCTTGCAGCCGAGAACGGCGCAACGCTTTACATGGTTCTGCTTGCTGGTTATACAATATTATTGCATAAATATACAGGGCAAGAAGACGTGGTGGTCGGTACGCCGATTGCGGGAAGAAATCACAGCGACATTCAGCCGCTGATCGGGATGTTCGTCAATACCCTGGCCATCCGCAGTTATCCGGCTGCCGGTAAGACGTTCCTTGACTACTTGAAGGAAATCAAGGAGACGACGCTGGGCGCTTTTGAACATCAGAATTATCCGTTTGAGGAACTGGTGGATAAGGTGAACGTGACTCGTGATTTACGCCGCAATCCGCTGTTCGATACGATGTTTGCTTTGCAGAATACAGAGAATTTGGAAATCCAGCTTCCCGGACTCCATTTGTCGACGTATGCCAGCGAAGAAATTGTTTCTAAATTCGATCTCAGCTTGGACGTCACGGAGATCGAGGAAGGCTTGGAATATCTGTTTGAATACGCCACTGCTCTTTATAAAACCGAAACGGTGGAGAAATTGGCCGCTCACTACTTGCAGCTGCTTGAATCCATTCTCTGCAACCCGTCGGCGACTATTGCCGAGCTGGGCATTTTGACACCGGCGGAAAAAGAGCAAATTCTCGGCGCGTTTAACCCGGCGCAGCCGGAAGCGGCTTCTGCGGCCGCGTTCCACCGGCTGTTTGAGGAACAGGCGGAGCGCACGCCGGAAGAGGCGGCCGTCGTGTACGAGAATGACCGGCTGACCTATGCGGAGCTGAACGAGCGGGCGAACCGCTTGGCGGCTATGCTGCGCGCAAGCGGCATCGGCCGGGAGACGATCGTCGGCATTCTCGCCGAGCGTTCGGTGGACTTGCTGGTGGCCGTGCTGGCCGTCTGGAAAGCGGGCGGGGCGTATGTGCCGCTCGACCCGGATTATCCGACAGACCGCGTGCGATTCATGCTTGAAGACAGCGGAGCGAAGGTGCTGCTGACGCAAACGCTGCTGCGAGAGCGTGCCGAAGCCTGGCTCGGCGAAGAGGAGCTGGCGCTGGCGGCGGTGCTGTACCTGGACGACGAAGCGTCGTACAGCGAGGAGCGGGCGAATGCGCCGATTGGCTCCGGCATGGTCTCCGGCAAGCTGACGGATGCTGTGGACGACGACGGTGAGAGCCATCAGAATGTTGGCACCGACAGCTTCCATGAAGCCCGTCCGGAGGATCTGGCGTACGTGATCTATACGTCGGGAACGACGGGCAAGCCGAAGGGCGTGATGATCGAGCACCGCAGCCTGGTGAACACGGCGGCGGGCTACCGGCGGGAATACCGGTTGGATCAGTTCCCGGTGCGGCTGCTGCAGCTGGCAAGCTTCTCGTTCGACGTGTTCGTGGGAGATATCGCGCGGACGCTGTACAACGGAGGCACGATGGTGATTGTGCCGAAGGACGACCGGATCGATCCGTCTCGTCTGCACTACTGGATCAGCCAGCAGCAAGTGACGATCTTCGAATCGACACCGGCGCTGATCGTGCCGTTCCTGGAGTACGTGCACGAGCAGCGGCTGGATATGAGCTGGATGGAGCTGTTAATCACGAGCTCGGACAGCTGCAGCGTGGCGGATTACCGGACCTTGCAGGAACGCTTCGGCTCGTTGTTCCGGATCATCAACGCCTACGGCGTGACGGAAGCGGCGATCGACTCAAGCTTCTACGACGAGCCGCTGACGAAGCTGCCGCAGACAGGCCATGTGCCGATCGGCAAAGCGTGGCTGAATGCGAAATTCTACATCGTGGATGCGCATCTGAATCCGGTGCCGGTCGGGGTGCTGGGCGAGCTGGTCATCGGCGGAGTCGGAGTGGCGCGCGGGTACTTGAACCGTCCGGAGCTGACAGAAGAGAAGTTCGTAGACAGCCCGTTCGCCGCGGGCGAGCGGCTGTACCGCACGGGAGACTTGGCGCGGTGGATGGAGGACGGCAACGTGGACTTCATCGGCCGGATCGACAACCAGGCGAAAATCCGGGGCTACCGGATCGAGACGGGCGAGATCGAGACGCAGCTGCTGCGGGTGGAAGGTGTGCGCGAAGCGGTGGTGCTGGTTCGAAGTGACGCGAACGGGCAGAAGGCGCTATGCGCGTACTACACAACGGATGGCGAACTGACGGCGGCAGACCTGAAACGGGCGATCTCCAGCGAGCTGCCGGGTTACATGATCCCGTCGTACTTCGTCGAGCTGGAGCGCCTGCCTCTGACGCCGAACGGGAAAATCGACCGGAAGGCGCTGCCGGCGCCGGAAGGGGGAGCAAGCGCAGGCCGCGAATACGTGGCGCCGCGCACCGAACTGGAGGCGAAACTGGTCGCCATCTGGCAGGACGTGCTCGGGCCGGTCACGATTGGCGTGACGGACAACTTCTTCGACCTCGGCGGGCACTCCCTGCGGGCGACGACGCTGGTCAGCAAGGTGCACAAGGAGCTGAGCGTGGACCTGCCGCTGCGCGATGTGTTCCGGCACTCGACCATCGAAGCGATGGCCGAAGCGATCAGCCAATTGGAGCGGCAGGAATACCTCTCCATTCCGGTTCTGGATAAGAGGGATTACTATCCGCTTTCCTCCGTGCAAAAACGGCTGTACATCCAGCAGCAGATGGAAGGCGCCGAGCTTAGCTACAACATGTCCGGCATGACGGTTCTCGTCGGGCGCTTGGAACGGAATCAATTCGAGGCGGCGCTCAAAGGATTGATAGCTCGTCACGAAATTTTGCGAACCGGCTTCGAAATGGTCGACGGCGAACCGGTACAACGGATTTATCCGGACTTGAAGTTTGCCGTCGAGTATACGAAAGCGACGGAAAGTGAAACGAAGAGCATCGTAGACGGCTTTGTGCGCGTCTTTGATTTGGAGCGGCCGCCGCTGCTACGTGTGGGCTTAGTCGAATGGGAAGCGGAACGGCATCTGCTCATGCTGGACATTCATCATATCGTCACGGATGGCATGTCGATGGGCATCTTCGTCGAAGAACTGCTGCGCCTGTATAACCGCGAGACTCTGGAACCGCTTCGGATTCAATACAAGGAATTCGCCGCTTGGCAGCAGTCCGAACCTGTAAAAGAGCGGCTGAAACGTCAGGAAGCCTACTGGCTGGACGTGCTGGAAGGCGAACTGCCGACGCTTGAACTGCCTACGGACTTTGTCAGACCTGCCGCTCGCAGCTTTGAGGGAGATGTGCTGCCTTTCAGCATCGACAAGCAGATGACCGACAGCTTGCAGCGCATCGCCGATGAGAACAGTGCCACCCTTTATATGGTGTTATTGGCGGCCTATTCAATCCTGCTCAGCAAGTACTCGGGACAAGAAGACTTCATTGTAGGCACGCCGGTTTCGGGCCGCACACATGCCGACCTGGAGCCGCTCATCGGAATGTTTGTCAACACTTTGGCGATTCGCCATTATCCGTCCGGGGAGAAGACGTTCCTCGCTTACTTGAACGAAGTCAAAGAAACGATGCTGGGGGCCTACGACCACCAGGATTATCCGTTCGAGGAGCTTGTGAAAAAGCTGCAGGCGCCGCGAGATCAAAGCCGCAATCCTATATTCGATGTCATGTTTGCTCTGGAAACCAAGGAAGATAACGTTCAAAGCTTCGGGGATATCAAGATCGAATCTTATCCGGAAACTCATACGGTTTCCCAATTTGATCTTACCTTGGTCATTTCGTTGCTGGATGAGGGAATGAACGGGCAGTTTGAATATGCCACCAAGTTGTTTACGCTCAATCTGATCGACAATTTCGCTCAGGACCTGCTCGTGATCATCACCCAAATTTGCGAACAGCCTTCGGTGCTGTTGAAGGATATTTCCCTGAACGGGCAATCCGAACAGGAGCAAGATGTGCTAGAGGCCATTGATATTATTTTCTAATCCCTTACCCGGCTTGGGTGTATGCCGTATTTCTCTCGGTACGCATCCTGCCGGGTGTTTTTTTCCAAATGAAAGGGAAAAATCCACCACAGGAATCTGACGTCAAGTGCCGCTGAGTAACTATTTCGATTTATTGGAAAATCGACAAAACACAACAGACTACCATCCAAATCTGCTTGGTAGTTTTTTTTGTAAAAGGGGTCGAATAAGCTGAATTGAGATTTTTAAGATTCTCTTTATATCCTGCATTTCCTGCATAAATCCCATTTAGATTTATCATAAAATGATGCTGTTTTTTCAAGGCTTATCCATCGAGATATTTTTTGTGCCAGTTTTTTTGTTTTCAGATCATTATCTCACTCACGGTTAATTGAACGAACAATAGGCTCACCTCATTAGGTTTTTTAATATCGTATGATGGCACGAAGACTGTGCGGCTCCCGTGACACTAGATACCTTGGAAGCCTTAGAACAACAAATAAAAGTAATAAAGCACGATAATGGAATTTATAAACTTAGAACGATTACAGACGAAGAGGAAGAATCAACAATTAGAAAAGAAGACGTTAACGGAACTGAACTCGATTACGAAGAATATGATGAAGGGGGTGATTACTTTGTTCCATTACCTACTAATATTAAACCAATAATAGATAGTTTGAATTCACTAGATGACAGAAGAGTTCAAACTGTTATAAATTCTTATTATTGCTAATTGTTGCGTATCACATCTTTCGTTACTTATAAATACACTTGTCTCAAATATCTCGAACGAGAGCCTATTGTCAGTTTATTATGACAATTTAATTGAGAGAGTTAAAAAATTTTAAGGAAGATCAGAAGGAAGAGTTTATCGGTTTAATGGTGGATATAATTGATTCGCTTAAGGACTATGTTCACAAGGGTCAACTTAATGGGAAAAAGAATTTAGCGAAACCAAACTTAGATAAATTGAGCTACTTTTTAACTATTTGCGGAAAATCAATCTATAAATCTGCTGAATTAGAGTACAAAGATGTCCAAACCGAAGTATGTTTAGTTCCAGGGTATCAAGAGATAATAAGGAAACGTGAAGCTCTTGGAGAAGACAATGGCTTCATTGAAAGAAGTGAATAATGAACTAGTAAGAGATTTGATAGAAGAATTTAATAAAATAAAAATGGATAATAACCTAACTTTAGTTCAAAAAGAGCATCTGAAGACAGCACTTCTTCTTGAACTCTCACGAACTACAGGGCGGTTAGTTCAAATATATGGACAATGGACTAAAGATGGACAGATTATTAGAGATAATTCTTTGAAAAAGAAAATTGATCATTTAAGCACGTTATATGCGACATTCAGTATATTGAGGAAATGGTTATGAAATAGGAATATCCTGAGTCGCTGTAAATGGATTTATTAAGATGTAAAATTATAATAATCCGCCACTGTATAAATATTCTTTAAGGACTGCGGTTAGCTACTTGAGTTGTTTACAAAAGGTAAATTCAATTGGAATGTAAATACGTTATGACTATGATTGAGCGTTAGGGTGCCTTGATGTAACTCAACAATATTCCTAGCGATGGAAAGACCCAGTCCTGCTCCAGTTTGGATACCTTCGCTACTTCTTGAATGGTCAACCTTATAAAAACGATCAAATAGCTTCTCCTCTTGATCTTGCGTGAGGGGAGCTCCTTTATTTTCGACCTCAATCGTAATTTGCTCATGACTCGTTTTCAGTCGAATGCAAATGCCTCCCGGCTTCAAGGAATACTTTAAGGCGTTCATGAGAAGATTATCGATTGCTCTAGCAATTTTATCGCTATCAATGGAGGTAACCACTGGGGAGTCACCGATATCTTTTACGATATATACACCGTTTTCTTGAGCAATGGGTTCGAACTCGAACAGCAATTGATCCAAGAGTTGAAATAAATTGATCCTTCTCAGATTTAAGTGGGTATCGACTGAAGTGAGCCGAGTATATTCGAACAAGTCATCGAGCAACTTCTTCAAATGAATCGCTTTGTTATAGGTGTTTTGAACAAAGCGCGTATATTCATCTTTATCCTGATATGAGTCTGTTCTTAAAAGCTCGATATAGCCGATAATGCTTGTCAGAGGCGTGCGCAAGTCATGTGAAATACCTGTGATCAAATCCATCTTGGATTTCTCTATTTCACGTTCTTTTACAATCTGTTGCTCTAAACGTTCTGTCATTCGATTGATGTTGAGCGCAACCCGTCCAAGTTCATCTTGCCGAACAACAGGTACCCGATATTTTAAATTACCTTCGGAAATAATCTGAAGCCCTTGCTCCAATGTAATTAAGTCTCTAACGATTCGCCGTGTCAAAACTAAAAAAGTAAAAATAAACGTTACCATAAACAAGGGGGTAAGAAGATAAGGAAAAAAATTGCGAAACCAATGCCATTCCATAGTACTGCTAATTTTCAAGAAAAGTAAAATGAGAATATCATTTATAGCAATGGCGATAATAAAACTTAGCACCATTCTGATTAAAATGTTGACTTGAATTCGTTTTTTTCGTTTTGACTTTTGTACATGTTCATTCAATTTTATAGCCAACTCCCCACACCGTTTTAATATACTGAGGATCTCTTGGGAACTGCTCTAATTTTTCTCGTAAATTACGAATATGAACCATTACGGTATTATCAGAAAATCCATATGGTGCCTTCCATACATTTTCGTAAATGTGCTCCGAACTAAAAACCTGTCCAGGATGGCTGGCAAGCAAGACCAGAATAGCAAACTCCAGAGGAGTCAACGAAATTTCGTTGCCCTTTAACTTTACGGAATGTTTACTCTTATCGATGATCAGGTCTTTAATAAGAATAAGGGAATTAAATTCTTCTTTTCCTATTAATGTTTGACGACGTAGCTGCGCTTTTACGCGAGCAAGCAATTCTAATGGATTGAACGGTTTGATCATGTAGTCATCGGCCCCGGTAGTCAGTCCGTTAATTTTATCAATATCTTCTTCCTTGGCTGACAGCATGATAATCGGAGTATTCGATATTTCCCTTATTTTAAGGCATGCTCTGATTCCATCCATTCGTGGCATCATGACATCCAAGATAACCAGTTGAATCGGTGTTGTCTTTATGGCATCCAGGGCTTCTTCACCATCGGCTGCTTCAATCACATGGTATCCTTCATTACGTAGATATACATGAATGACATCCCGAATCTCGGAATCATCATCCACGACAAGAATGGTATTCATTACTGACTGCTCCTTCTTTTTTGACTGGGTAGAATTAAGGTATTTAAGGTACCTGAAATTACGCAACTAGTATAGATATCTTGATAATAAGGTAAAGTCTTCACTTTTTCTACATAGGCATAAGCGAAACATTTAATGGAGTGAATGAAAGTGTCATCATCATTTAAATTGTTTCCTTTTTGCGACAGACGTAAACGAAAGCGGGAGGGATATTGAAAGGTGCTAAATCAATTTTTTCAATGATAAATTTTTCGGAAAGCTGCTTTTTCATTTGAAGCGAATATTGAAAGGCGATAAACAAGCCTCCAGGTTTGAGTGCTTTATAGATCTGTTCAACCAAGGTATCTCTCAATTCACGCTCAAAATTAAAAAAAGGTAGTCCGCTAAAAATACAATCCAGCTGATGAATGTTCTCTTTCTTCATTGCTTCTAGTAACTGAGCAGCGTTCGGATGACAGGAGAAGTCTGGGTATTCTGTCTGTAAATTATTCCTCATAGTCTCATTCATCTCAAACAATAACACTTTCGTGGGTTCACTCACCTGGGCGTTGATAAAGCGGGTGATGGCACCTGTACCCGATCCGAGTTCTGCGACTGCCTTAATCTCGTTCCAGGGGGCTTGTTTAACCATTTTGGTCGCTAGAAACCGAGAGCTTGGTATAACACTGCCTACATTTTTTGGGCTGTGAATAAAGCTTTGCAAAAATAAAAGGTATTCATTAAGTTTCAACTGATTTTCCTCCATTACTGTTTTTATTGTCAGGAACAATGCTGAATATGGCACAAAAATTAACAAATTTATTTCTTTTATCGAAACGGATGGATACCGAAACGATTAAAAATGAGAAAATTGAAGTGAAGACATAGGGAGAAAATATCGTACGATTGGGAAGAACATACCGATGCACATGGCCCAATCTCTCTATTTCTGCACCTCTTTATTGTTTCGATACAGAAATCATAATGAAAAAAACTAAGGAATTAATGAGTATATTTCTAAAGAAAATCTAAAGATTCATCTATAGAAGGTTTAAAATCTATATCATCCAACCCAAAAAGCCTTACCAACCAAGTCGGTAAGGCTTTTTTATAAGGGCAAACTGTTCCGCCACGCAACTCAATGATATTTATGGCTATAGAAAGACCTAGTGCGACTCTAATTTGTATCCCTTCATAATGTTGGGAGGGGGATGTTTATGAGATCGTGTATTTTCTTCTACTTGTATGTGAAGCTATGTTTTCACTAGTACGAGTGGGAATAGGAGAGTGAACTCTCTCTTTTTAAATTTCCATCAGTGCTAAAGAAGTAGAATTACCAAAGTGTTAGGATAAAGTTGAGGTCTGATTAGCTTGGTTAAAAGCTGATCAGACCTTTCCTACATTGGGCGTAAAACAGTTTAAGATGTCAAGCCATGGCTTGGAGGGGAGAATTAAAGGCGTTTTTGTATTACTTCAGAATTTCTTTAGAAATATCCCTATAAGCTCCTAAGATTTTTATAATAATATACTTTCATCGACATTAACGAGGAGGTTAGAACATGATTAGTGATATCGTCTTACAGCTAGTCGATCATTATGGATATCTCTTTTTTTTCTTAGCCTTCTGCCTAGGCCCATTCGGCGTCCCGGTTCCAAATGAAATAACCATACTAACAGGTGGAATTTTGAGTAACAACGGAGCTTTAAACCCGTGGATTGTATATATTGTTATTCTCGCTGGCTTATTTACAGCAATTACAATTGCTTATTTTGCGGGCAGAATCTTTGGAGAAAAATTTAAACTAAAGTTTCAAAACAACCGTCACTTTCAGAAAGCAGAGAAATTTTTTGAACAGCACGGAGATATCGCAATGTGTCTTGGACATTTCATACCAGTCATTCGGTATATTTTGCCTGTATTCGTTGGTCTAAACGGTACCTCATACAAGAAGTTTGCTTTGATTTCGTATTCCAGCGCGTTTGTTTGGACCGCTACGTTCTTTACCTTTGGCAAGTTCCTTGGACATTATATATTGGCTTTGCTAGATTTGATCGATCCTAAATTGGCCGTGGTTGCTCTAATGATAGCCGTTGGCACCTTTATCACAACCAAGTGGTTCAAGTCGAAATTATCCAACTTTACTGCATAAGCTGGTGAACAAATGAAAAAAATAGAAGAAAGGGGGAGAGTCATTTGACTTCAAATCAGTATGCAATGTTCTTGCAACGATTTATTAAAAATCCAAAGCGAGTTGGAAGTGTTTTGCCCAGTTCACGGTTTCTGGCGAGTAAAATGGTTCAATCTGTGTCATGGGATGATGTGAGCACAATTGCAGAATTCGGTTCTGGCACAGGAGCTATCACACGCTTTATCGAACTGCGAGTAAATCGATCTGCTAAGGTGTTATTGTTTGAAATGGACGATAAGATGAGGAGGGTTTTGCAAACAACCTACCCAAACTTCTCATGTCATTCAAACGCTTGTCATTTAACAAAAATAATGAATCAAAAAGGTATTGATTCGTTGGACTGTATTATTAGCGGATTACCCTTTTTTAATTTTAAGAGCGAATTAAGAGAAACTTTACTCCATCAAATTACCGAATCCTTAAAACCAGAGGGCAAATTTATCGCTTTTCAATACTCCCTTCAAATGAAGAAACATTTATCTGAGAAATTCATTATTGATAAAATCGATTTTGTGCCCCTCAATTTTCCTCCTGCTTTTGTTTATACATGCCGTAAGAAAGAGGGGATTTAAGTGAGTTATGACACACTAATTCATTGGATTGCGCAGTTTGGTTATGCTGCTTTATTCTTTGCATTATGGCTCGGAATTGTTGGAATGCCAATACCGGACGAGGTTGTCGTTATGACCGGCGGAGCCGTTAGCAAAGTAGGATTACTCCACTATTTCCCAGCATTTATTATCACTTATTTAGGAGTTATCTCCGGGCTATCTCTTGGTTATATTCTAGGCAGGTTTTTCGGTTCGCCGGTGCTGGATAAACTTCGCCATAAAAAAAATTTGGGGAAGCATATACAAACATCAGAACACCTTCTAAATAAATATGGAAATATTGCATTGAGTTTTAGCTACTTTTTTCCGGTGGTGAGGCATATTGTTCCCTATTTAGTCGGAATTAATAAAATGTCATTTCGCCGTTATATTCTTTATTCCTATACAGCCGGGCTTGTTTGGACGTCTGTCTTTTTTGTAGTTGGCCAATTTGCAGGTGGTCATGTGGAAACAATCGGGACAATGATTTATCACTACGGTATATATGTGGGACTTGCCTTAATCATAGGAATTGTCATATTCATGATTCTTAAAAGTCGGAAAAGGAGCAAAGCGTGATGTGTGGAATCAACCTTTAGGAGATTTAGATAATACGGTAGTAGTTCAAATTCTGAATTTACACGAGAAAATAGATGATCTTCCAAGAGAGCCGCGATATATAAAAACCGTTTGGGGAGTTGGGTAGAAAATTGAAACTGATAAACGGCAAAAGAAATGTTTGCTTTGAGATTTTTTTGGCGTTAGTTTTCAGTCTTGTCATTGCATATCTCAGTTTCGCCATTGTAATAACTTGTATCAATTTGTTTGTAAATCGATTACAAGCGGGATATTTTTTTCTAAAGCTAGACCAGCCTTTATTTTCCCCTTTTTTTAAACTGACCCGACACATGTTTAAATACATTTTCGATTTGCCCGAAGGTTCGCAAGTTCTCTTTTGATAGATTTAAAGGAAATACAACAAAGTTATGATTTCACTGTTGCTATATATTCTAGCAGCTCAAACGATTTTCACATAAGGCGAAATGCTGATTTAAAAATATTAATCGTCATAGGTCAGATATACCCCCACCAACTCCCGAATTTCATTTCATCATCAATAATAAGAATCGTTTCTTTGGCATATGAAAGCATCCTTTCTGTGCCTTCAGTTTATGCCGATTTCTCTTAACATAAAAGGAAAGTGATTCTTAAACGTTTCTGAGATTTGATTTTTTGAAAAGGAGAGCTGTGATCCATGAAAAAAGGAACGAAAGAAAAAATGTTGATTCTTACCGGAAATTATGGAGATGGTCACATTCAAGTAGCCCAAGCGATACAGGATGCGATGCAAATTCGATTTCCTCATATGGAACCTGTCATTATTGATTTTATGGAATGGGTCCATCCTTATATGAATCATTTGAGTCGAAATGTTTATCTCCAAGCCGTAAAAACATTCCCTCAAGTTTATGGATATCTATATCAGAAAACGCGGAGACAAAACACCCTATCCTATATCATAAAGACCGTTTTTTCTACAGGAATCGGACGAATGATGAAATTGATTAATGAAATACAGCCTGCTATTGTAGTATGCACCTTCCCTTTGGCGGCAGGCGTGATGTCGAAGTTGAAATCATATGGTTCAATCGATATTCATACTGTTACTATCATTACCGATCACACGGATCATAGTTCATGGATTTATCCATATACAGATCAATATATTGTGGGTTCCAGAAGTGTACGTGATTCTTTAATTCAATTAGGTGTTGAAGAGACTCGGATTGCAGATACGGGAATTCCCATTCGCCCGCAATTTTCTCAGTCCATAGAAAGAGAGAAAACAGCTAAGAAGTATGGTTTAGATCCTCATATGCCTACTGTGCTTGTGATGGGAGGAGGTTGCGGCATGATTGGCGATGGAAGCTCTACTATTCAGAAATTTGATCTATTGTCACAGCCTGTACAATTCATCATTGTTTGTGGGCATAATGAAAAACTTCGAATGAAATTGAATGAGAGTCTGAAAATTTCCAAACATCGCATCTATTTAACAGGTTATATTAACTATGTTCATGAGTTAATGGCTATATCTGATATTATGATTACCAAACCAGGAGGAGTCACGACTTTTGAGGCGATTGCTATGGAACTGCCGATGCTACTTTGTAAACCAATTCCTGGTCAAGAACAGGATAATGCCAAATTTTTAGTTCGTTCTGGGGTAGCCATTCATGCAGAGACATCTGGGGATCTAACCGAGCGCCTATCGGAATTACTAGATGATGCAAAACTTCTTCAACATATGATAGAAAATACTAAACAGCTCCATCCTAAAGAGTCCGCGTTTGCTTCATTAGAAGTTATTTTTGGAACTATTGCAATGAATAATAGATCCAGTGAAATAAAGATATGCTCCTAGAAAAAAGGCAAGCATGGATTTATTACTGTTAAAAAGGAGCAGGATCATGAAGCAGACATTCATAATTCTCATTAGTGCATTACTCGTATACACGATTATCCCGACCCTTATAATCCGACTATTTGGAATCGGAGTTTATAAAAGGGGAACGGGCGAGCAGCCCATTGCGTTAACTTTTGATGACGGTCCGGACCCAGAATTTACGCCTCTTTTGCTTGATTTATTAAAGAAATATAATATAAAGGGTACCTTTTTTGTCCTTGGTCGCAAAGCAGAGAAATATCCCGATTTAATCCAACGGATGCACAATGAAGGACATCTTGTCGGAATCCATAATTATGTACATTGGTCAAATGCTTTAATGAGTCCTAAGAGGGTTCGCGAGCAGGTAAACAAAACGGCCAATGTCATTAATCGTATTATTGGGGAGAAAGCCTTCTATTATCGGCCCCCGTGGGGAGTCATTAACCTATTTGATTTTTTTCTGATGAAGCAATTTCGCATGATTCTTTGGTCTGTTATTGTAGGTGACTGGAAGAGCTCTGGCGGCAAGCAAAAAATTAAGCAAAGGCTGCTGTCCAAGCTAAGGGGTGGAGCTGTTATCGTTCTTCATGATAGCGGGCAAACATTTGGAGCAGATAGGGATGCACCTGCATACATGTTGGAGGCATTAAATGAATTTATCATTGAAGCATTATATACGGGGTATTGTTTTCAGAGAGTAGATGAGAAAAGAGCTGCATAATGAACAGGCTAAATATATGAGCATTAATTATGGTACGGCCGTGATAAGCGCGGCTTTTTTGTTTTACATAAACACATTAACTGTCAGCACTCTCGAAGATTATTTAAAAAACAGAGTAAGTTTAATTTGGATACTAAAAATCAAAACTTAAGCCCAGGACAAAGTATTGTTCGGGGCTTAAGTTTTTTTACTTATACATCAAGGTTGCCGGAGTGGCCTTCTTCTGATCCAATGGAACGGGTCAGAACTCCTTCGAAAGGCAAAGTAAGAGTAAATTTAAATATGTTATTTATATGAATGAGCGTTAAGGTTCCTCCATGCAACTCAATAATGTTTCTAGCAATAGAAAGGCCCAGACCTGCTCCCGTTTGAATGCCTTCACTACTTCTTGAATGGTCTACTTTATAAAAACGATTGAAGAGTTTATTTTCTTGCTCTTGTGTGAGGGGATTCCCTTTATTTTCGATCTCAATACTAATTTGCTTATTATCCAACTTCATTAAAATACGTACGGTTCCTGGCTTTACAGAGTACTTAAGGGCATTCATGAGTAGATTATCGATTGCTCTGGCAATTTTTTTACTGTCAATAACGGTTATAATAGGAGAGTTACCTAAGTCTTTAATAATATGGATACCGTTCTCTTGAGCGATCGGTTCAAATTCAAAAATTAATTGATCTAGAAGCTGGAATACATCGATTTTATTTAGGTCCAGGCGGGTATCGACCGAAGTAAGTCGGGTATATTCAAACAAATCATCGAGCAATTTTTTTAAATGAATAGCTTTGTTATAAGTGTTTTGAACAAATCGCGTATATTCATCTTTATTTTGAAATGAATTTGTTCTTAAGAGTTCTATATAGCCAATAATGCTTGTAAGTGGCGTACGCAAGTCGTGTGATATGCCTGTTATCATTTCCAACTTGGAGATTTCTAGTTCACGTTCCTTTTCGATCTGCTGTTGTAGACGTTCCGCCATCAAGTTGATATTAAACGCAACCCTCCCAAGCTCATCATTTCGCATGACAGGCACTCGATAGCTTAAATTACCCTCGGATATAATTTGAAGCCCCTGCTCCAACGAAATTAAGTCTCTTACGATTCGTCGAGTTAAAGCTAGGAAAGTAATAATAAAGTTAACCATAAACAGGGGGGGGAAAATATACGGAATGAAATTGAGGAGCCACTCGGATTCCATGCCATGGCCAATATCCAGTAAAAGTAAAATAAGCATGTTATTTATGGTTGTGGCGATAATGAGACTTAGCATCATTCTGATTAAAATATTGACCTGAATCATCCTTTTTTTTCGTTTTGGTTTTTGCACATGTTCAGTCAATTTTATAACCAACTCCCCAAATCGTTTTAATATACTGAGGATCTCTGGGAAACTCCTCTAATTTCTCTCGTAAATTACGAATATGGACCATCACGGTATTATCGGAATACCCAATAGGATCTTTCCACACGCTTTCGTAAATCTTATCAAAGCTAAATACTTGCCCAGGGTGGCTTGCAAGCAACTCTAGAATTGAAAACTCAAGAGGGGTCAGCGAAATGTTATTTTCTTTCAATGTAACGGAATGTTTACTCTTATCGATCACAAGATCTTTGATGAATATAACAGAATTAAATTCTTCTTTTCCTATTAATGATTGTCGCTGCAAATGAGCTTTTACTCGAGCGAGTAATTCTAACGGATTAAAGGGTTTTATCATGTAATCGTCCGCACCGGGAGTAAGACCCGAAATTTTACCAATATCTTCTTCCTCCCCCGATAGCATGATAATGGGGGTGCTCGATATTTCCCTTATTTTAATGCAAGCATTAATGCCATCCATTTGTGGCATCTTAATATCTAAGATGACCAGTTCGAAAGAGATTGATCTTATTAAATCTAACGCTTCCAGACCATTTGCAACTTCTATGACAAAGTATCCTTCATTGCGCAAATAAACGTGAATGACATCTCGAATCTCTGTATCGTCACCTACAACAAGTATTGTATCCATTACATGATGCCCCTTTCCTACTTTTTATGATTACGGCTACTAAAATTCTATAATTAAGACAAACCCAATGATTGCTACGAAAAGTTTATTAATACCGATTATTGCCTCCCCTTTTGCGACAGGTATATACAAAAGCTGGAGGGAAATTGAAAGGTACGAACTCGATTTTTTCGATGATTAAATCTTCGGCAAATTTTTTTTTCATTTGAAGTGAGTACTGATAAGCGACAAAAATCCCTTCTGGTTTTAGTGCCTTAATAATCTGACTAAGTAAGGTTTCTCGCATTTCACTCGTAAAATTAAAAAATGGCAATCCGCTAATAATACAATCAAGCTGGCCGATGTCATCTTGATTCAATTTTTTGATTAATTGGCAAGCGTTTGAATGACACGCGAAATCCGGGTATTTTGTCTTCAGAGTAGCTCTCATTTTCTTATCCCTTTCGAACAATAGCACTCTTGTTGATCCGGTTAACTGTGGCTTCATGAAACGTGTAATAGCACCTGTACCTGACCCGAGTTCTGCGACTGCCTTTACCTCATTCCATGGTATAGACTCAACGATTTTAGCTGCTAGAAATCGGGAGCTAGGTATAACACTTCCTACTCGTTGTGGATTTGTGAGAAAACCTTGCAAAAAAAGTAGACATTCACTGATATTCAACTGTTTTTCCCCCATTATTTAATTTCTCCCTTTTGGGTACCCAACAAATAAAGGGATGATATACCGAACAACTGGAAGGAATAATCCAAAACATATTGCCATATCTCCTCGTTTTGTTATTTATATCAATATAAAAATAGTAACGAAAAAATCTAAGGATTTTACGAGGATATATCTAAAGAAAATCTGAAGATATGTACACTATTCAGACTCGAAGTCTGCAAGAAGTGCATGAAAATCAGAAAGCTGATCTGATTGAAGAACCCAAAAAGCCTTGCCAACAAAAAAGTTGGCGAGGCTTTTTATTACGTAAATTGTTGATAAGATTCCCTATAAATAAGATGTGAGAGGGAATACCCCTTACCAACTAATGTTAAGGAATTCTTTAGAAAAATCCTCTAAAGTTCTTCAGAGTTTATCATTATGATGGGTTCATTGCTATAGATGAACCTAATCAGGAGATGATAACGTGACTCACCCTACAAAACAAACCTTCCTTTCAACTTGGCTGTCTCTTCTATGGCTTACAGTGGTTCCGTTATTGTATATTTTCTACGGTATACTTAACCATCCTACCGAACACGTCTATAGCCTCGTAACGGATCTAGATCGCCTAACGCCATTCGTTCCGTCCTTTATTATTCCTTATGTTCTTTGGTACCCGTTCATTGCATCTGTACTGATCGGACTTGCGTTCAAGGACAGAACAGCTTATTACCGGACGCTACTTGCGCTCTGTGGAGGGCTGATCCTTTCTTATATCGTCTATGCCCTTTTCCAAACGGCTGTTCACCGTCCAGACAATCTAGCCCAGACAGGCGTCATCAACCGTTTGGTCTGGTTGGTGTACAGCCATGACCAGCCGTTTAACTGTTTCCCGAGCATTCATGTGCTAACCAGCTACCTGATGCTTCGTGGAGCAAGGGTATTCGGAAGAACGATTCGCTGGGCAGTCACCGCGATGTCTATTGTCATTATAGCGTCCACTTTGCTGGTCAAGCAGCATGTACTAGCAGATGTCGTTGGCGGTATCCTAGCCGGAGAGCTGTTGTACCGATCGGCGGGCATAGCCTTATCATACCTACGGGGACATAGAAATCGCCTGACTCTGAAAGGAGGCGAGCGTCATGTTTCTGCTGAGTAAAGAGAGACGCTCATTCATATCTCATTTTATGAGAAAACCCTGACATATGATTACATTGCTAGATCGTTTCATCCCGAAATACTTTTAGCCAAAGCAGAAAGCAATCTGCACGTGTCTATGATTCATTTGTAGTTGCTCAAAAGAGAACAATAGATAATTCATATAAGAATGTGTTTGTACAATTATTTAAAAATAGAAAGAGGGGGTTCTATGAAAAAACGTATGTTCATTTTATTGCTGTTGGCCTTATCAACCAGTTCTTTTTCAGGGTCCTTTGTTCAAGCAGAGGGGCAGCAATTGGCTTCCAATGCAAGTGTGAAACTAACATTGAGTCAAGCCCAGCAATGGGCGCGATCCAATAGCTTTAGCTTGAAGGAGGCCCAGCAAACGATAGATCGCAATCGGATTAACTTGAAAAATGCAGGTAAGAATCTGGACTTCATTCCCGCAGGTACAGGTAATGGAGAAGAGGATGCGGCCAGTAGTTCAGCATGGAAGGGGTATGCCTCATCGACGGTTTCTTATCTGGAATCCAAGAAGCAAATCGAGCTTGCCCAAGATCAGACAGACTACACTACAATGAAGAACTATTATGAGGTACTTCTGGCTGATAACAAGGTGAAGAGCAGTGAGGATGCACTTTCGCTTGCATTATTGGAGGAAAAAGCTGCTGAGGCAAAAGCCAACCGTGGAAAAATTTCTCCAAGTGATCAAAGCAGCATTATTCAGACTCGTATAGAAGCACAAAAAAATATAGAGATTGCAAAAGCTGCGTTGCAAAAAGCGATGGATTCACTAAATACCCAAATGGGGCAACCGCAAGGTACGGTCTATGAACTGGTGGATCGACCTGTTTACCGAAAAATGGATAGCACGAATTTGGATACGCTTGTGACACGTGCCATTTCGGCGAGTCCTTCGGTATGGAGACAGGAGGAGGCTGTCAAGCTGGCAAAGATGGAAGTTAAATATTACACGTGGAACTCAGGGAATGATGATTATGAAATTAAACAGATTGATGTAGATTCAGCACAAGGTGGACTGGAAAATACCAAAGACCAATTGGCAGAAACATTGAAGAGTATGTACTTTAATTTACAGCAAAATGATGAGCAATACGAACAACTGCAAAGTAATCTGCAGAACGCTAATAAAGTATTAAACATTTCTCGTAAAAAAAAGGAACGGGGATTTGCCACAGGTACGGAGGTCGCTACTAATCAGTTAAAAGTGAAGCAAATAGAACGGAATATGGATGAATTGATTGTTCAAATGACACAGTTACAACATGCTTTAAACAAACCGTGGAGTGTATAGGATTTAAAAAAATATATTTAAGGGGATATGACATTGCCGGAAACAGTAAAAAAAGATGCATTGCAAATATTAAGAAAAAAAAGAAGATTAAAAGTGATCATAGGTATTCTGGCCTTGATCATTATAGTGGGAATCGGTGGTACTGTTTATATGAATAGGGGGCAGGAAAAGCCCGTGGAGGGTCCTGCGAATCAGATTGTTCAGGTGAAAAAAACCAATATAACCGAATCGCTTGCCGTGACTGGGACCGTTCAGGCTTCCAAGGAAGTGAATATTAATTTTACAAATGTCGAGGGTGCCAAGCTCATTGCGGTCAATGTCAAAGCAGGAGATAGTGTTAAGGCGGGCCAGGTTTTAGCTCGTTTAGATGATTCAGATGCCAAATTACAAATTAAAGATGCCCAGTCCAATGTTGCGATTGCAAGGGCCAAGCTAGAGGAAGCCAAGCGTGGACCAAAGCAAATTGATATTGAGCTCCAGAAGGCAAATGTCCTAAAGACACAGATGGCGATTAAAACAGCCAAGGACGGGACGGAGTTAGAGGAAGCCGCTGCACAAAAAGAGGTTGCCAAGGTGACCTTGGATAAAGCCCAGAAGGATTATGATGACCAGACTTATCTAGTTCAGAATGATGCGGCCGCAGAAAGTGACCTGGCGACGGCCAAGCAAAGCTTGGATAAGGCAAAATTGGATATGAGTAATGCCGAGCTTCAATACAAGAAGGCACAGATCAGACAAAACCAGGCTATTGAAGATGCTGAAATGGGTTATAAAACCGCTTTAATTCAATTAAAGGCAGCACAGTCCCCGCCTGAAGCTTCCAACATTCAATCTGCACAGGCTTCTTTACAGCAGGCCGAAACAGAATTGGAGCAAAAGAAAAGTGTTCTGAATAAATTACAGGTTACGGCGCCGTGGGATGGGATTGTTTTGAAGGTCAACGGCGATGTGGGCACCAGTCCTACTGCACCTTTTATCATAATGAATAACTCCAATACAGGGGTCATGAAGGTTAGTGCCAAGGTTAACGAAAGTGATATCGCCAAATTGAAGACCGGACTTCAGGCTACAATGCATACCAATTCATTTCCGGACAAGCAATTCAAAGGAGAAGTTCTTTTTGTTTCTCCAGAGCCAGTTGTGGAATCCAATGTGACTACATACAAAGTTGAATTGTCTTTGGATAGCCAAAAAATAAGGCTGCAACCGGGGATGAACATGGATGTATCCCTTCTGTTAGCTGAACACAAAGACGCGCTGTCTGTGCCATTGTTTGCATTGAGATCTGAAGGTGGTGTAGATGGAGTATATGTGGCGAAGAACGCGGCAAATCCTGCTGATTATGGATTTAGACCGGTGAAACTAGGCGTCTATACAGCGGATCAGGCCGAAATCAAGTCTGGTGTCAAGGAAGGCGAAACTATTGTTATTCCTCCTCAGAACAGCAGTGCTGATCCGAATGGCAGTGGAGGGGGGCAGGCACAATGAGCGAAACTCAATCCAATAAAACGGTGATCGAAATTAAAGAACTGAAAAAAATGTATGAAGTAGGCGGTCAGGAGATTCAGGCTCTGCGCAGCGTGAATTTATCCATTAGCGAAGGTGAGTTTGTTGCTATCATGGGACCCTCTGGTTCGGGCAAGTCTACCATGATGAATGTCATTGGTTGCCTGGATCATCCGGATACCGGAAAATACTACCTGGATGGGTATTCCATATTGGATGCTCGTGAGAAAGAACTTTCGGAGATTAGAAATCAGAAACTAGGTTTTGTGTTTCAAAAATTTTATTTACTTCCCCGAACTACAGCATTAGCCAATGTAGAGCTACCTATGATGTATGCAGGTATACCTGCCAAGGAACGCCGGGAACGAGCCGTGGAGGCGCTACGAAGCGTTGGCCTTGCCGAACGGATGTATAACAAGCCTAACGAGCTTTCTGGTGGTCAGCAGCAGCGTGTCTCCATTGCACGTGCATTGGTAAATAATCCTGTTATTCTGCTGGCAGATGAACCTACGGGCGCACTGGATACGAAAACGAGTATTGAGATTATGGAACTGTTTCAAGGGTTGAATGAGCTGGGAAAAACTATAGTTCTGGTTACTCATGAGCTGGAAATAGCTGAATATGCCAAACGATTGATTAGTTTTCGGGATGGCAATATTGAGCGGGATGAGCAAATTACGAATAGACGAATTTCATCAAGGACGGTAAGCCTATGAATGTGATGGAAACGATCCGTGTATTAATGAATAGCTTAACCACCAACAAGATGCGTTCATTTTTAACGATACTCGGTATTATTATTGGGGTGGCAGCGGTTATTGCCATTATGGCAATCGGAAACGGTTCTAAAGCCAGTATTAAGGAGGAAATAAATAGTCTAGGGAATAACGTGATTATGGTTGCTCCAGCCATGCCAATGACCGAGGAAGAAATCAATGGGGACAACTTGCCCTCCTTTACGTGGGTTGATATCAAGGCAATGGAACAAAAGAGTTCGATTGCGGCATTAATGCCCAGTATTTCGAGCAATTCAAAAGTTGTATGGGGTCGATATAACTATAATGCAACTATTATAGGAACATCCGCTTCATTTTATAAAGTTAAAAAGTTTTCCTTTGCTGAAGGCAGGACATTTACCAACGATGAGTTGGATAAACGTATGAATGTTGCTATTCTGGAAAGCCAAGCGGTTGTACGTCTTTTTGGTGGGGATACCAAAAACGTGGTGGGACGAACGTTTCAAATTAAACAGATCCCCTTCAAAGTGATCGGAGTATTGAATTCTCAGCCCGTTACGAATTTAAGCCGCAGTACAAATGATCAAATTTACATCCCTGCTACAACCATGATGAACCGTCTGGGTGAGAAAAATATCACCAGCCTAGATGTCTCCGCCAAGTCACCAGGTCAGATGGATCAAGCTCATTCAGATATATTGGGGAGCTTGCGTGTGACGCATCAGCTAAAACCCTCAGAACCGGATCAATTTCAAACTATGAGTCTGTCCGAAGCAGCAGGTGCAGCTTTGGGTGTAGATAATATCATGAGCAAATTGCTGGGAGGTGTAGCCGCAATATCGCTCGTGGTAGGGGGAATCGGAATTATGAATATTATGATGGTCTCCGTTATAGAGCGTACAAGAGAAATCGGTATTCGCAAAGCGATTGGCGCCAAGCCTAGAGATATTATGATTCAATTCCTGTTCGAAGCAGTCATTTTCGGTCTAATGGGAGGTATACTTGGGGTTGCTGCTGGCATAGGAGCGTCTAAAATAATTGAAGCAACAACTCGTATGACCATTGAATTCACGGTCTCGCCGATCATATATTCGTTTCTTAGCTCTGCAGGTATAGGTATCTTATTTGGGGTATACCCAGCTTATAAAGCAGCGAGATTGAAGCCGATAGATGCATTGAGATACGAATAATTTTATTGAAAAATGTTCATGAAACGTAAATAGGTATTGTTGAGGGTGCAGTATTTGTTGAAAAGCAATCGAAGCAGGAAGGAAAAGTAATGCCAAAAATCTTGCTATAGATGTATTAAGAAAACGAAAAAAGATGAGAGAATACTCTTCACATAGAGAACTATTTGATTATCACTGGGATACCCTCGATTTTGTAATTCAAGAGGAAGTCGAGCGAATTCTTTTGATGGTAAGTAATGACGTGCAAAGGACTGTACTCGAATTGCGCCTAGTCCAAGGATACTCCATAAAAGAAACAGCTAAAATTTTAAACAAGAGCGAAGCTGCCGTGAAGTCGTCGCTGTACAGAGCTTCTAAACATATTAAATTAAGATATATTTCATGAACTGATTGGGAAGAACCTAATAAGCAGTAGGACTGACAGTATTCTTTTTGCTGAAAGAGCTTTTTTTTCAAGCTCTGATCCTTAAATATCTTTTTATTGATCCAACCAATACCTCTAGTTTATCTGTTATCTAATACAATAAACCACGTTTTTTATGTCTAGAAGAGTGTAGGTAGAATAGTTGAGTCAAAACATTAAAAGGTGGTCATTTGACCACCTTAGGATGTGAAGGAATTGCGAATATCTAACCGTGAAAAATAATTACTTTCATTCTATTACCCTCATTTTTTCAGTCCACGTAACTGTAGCCTATCCAAAGAATTTATTCTGAAGGTTAAAGAAGCTCTACTTGTTCTGGACGACGAGATACCAGTCGGACAAGATCCAGCGTAAGCATTGGAAGTGTCATACCTGCCGGATAAGCTAAATATCTTGCTTGCCATTCAGGTGAGAATTTTTCCTTGTAACGGCGCAATCCCTCAAATCCATACCAGTGCCCACCATATCGGAACACCAGCCGAGCTAATTTTTCTTCACGATGCGCATTCTGATTTTCACCCACACTGGAGAGAGGAGACATACCCAAATTGAAATAAGAATAACCTTGTTCTTTTGCCCATTCAATTATACGTACAAATAACACATCCATCGTTCCATTCGGTGTATCATTCAAATGGCGCATCAGATCAATTGAGATCACTTTATTTTGGTCATAAGCTGGAGCTAATGTTGCAAAAGCCAAAATGTGACCCTCAGCATTACGAAGCAATGTTAAGGGAGAGCGTTGAATATACGCTTCGTTGAACCAGCCTAAAGAATAAGCTTTTTCTTTACGATCGCCTAGCCACTCATCCGAAATCTGACGTAATTCAGACAGTAATTCTGAATGATAGGGTGGGGCAAGCACTTCAAATATTTGACCTTCACGATCTGATTTATTTTTAGCAGTTCGCAAGTTCTGCTTACTTTTCCCACTTAATGTGAATGTAGTTAGAGGAACCAAAGCTTCTTCGCCTAGTTTGAAGAATTTGTAACCATTCTCATGATAGATCGATAGATATTCAGGTGTTGCTTGATAAAAAACAACGGTTAATGCATACTGATCCGCATACCTCTGAAATTCTTGAATCGCAGCAGAGACAAGATTTTTATTACCAACTGGGTCGCCAAGTACAATTAATTTGTGACGCACTCGAGAATAGGGAATTAAAATTTGATCATTTTGCGCCCAATAAAAATTTTTGTCTCCTAGATAGAGAAGATGAGTCAAAAGATTACCGTCTTCTTTGGCAATAAATTGAGTTAATTTCTCTATACCCGCCTCATCTGGACGTATTCCTGTGTAGCGATGCGGGCGTAAGGTGAATATAGATGCCATTAAAATTAAAGCACCGATTAATCCAACAAGGGCCGTCACTGCATATTCATGCGGGTTCAAAAACCATTGTTGAGTACGCATTGGTAGATGTCGCAAAATAGCTGGATGAATATGTGTACCAATAACGTAATACGATAACGATGAGATAAAAGCAAGGAACGCCCAAATCCAGATACTACGTAAAGAAATACTAGCACTTTCACTGTTAAATCGAGCCCGTGATATCCATAGCACCAATGCAACAATAAGTAAAATAATAGCTTCCTCGTAATCGAACCCTTTGGCAAATGTGAAGATAGCACCTGCTAACAACAATGCTCCCGTCCATATGTAAGCGCGACGAGTACGCATTGAAATACCACGTGATACGATAATAAGCATAATACCGATAGTCACAGATAACTGTTCTGAAAAACGCATAATAGGTAAAGATAACACATGTTCCATAAAACGTAGGCGAGCAATTAGGCCTGGGGTAGCCGCAGAAAGTAGTAATATGATACCACTGGTGAATACTAACTTTCCAAGCGCCCATGCTCCTAGATCACTAAGTAGACCGAAATGAGAAGGCCAGCCCCAGAATTTGACCCATGTGTTACGTGAAGCGTCCAGACTAGTTGTAATCATTTCACGCATTTGTTTACTGTTCGGACTCATCTCAAACGTAGCTAGCACAAGACCGATCAACCAAGGAACTACAAAGTAAAAAATGCGGAACAATAACAAAATCGTTAGTGCACGTGATGGATCAACACCTAATGTCTGAAGTCCAAGCAACACGATCAGATCAAATGCTCCAATACCACCTGGCGCCATACTAATAATCCCTGCAATTGCTGCTACAATATACACACCGAATACCGGGGCAAACGGTAAATGATTCAGATCATAAAAAGTGAATAACCAAAATAATGCCCCTGCACAAGCCCACTCTAGAACAGAGGAACCTAGAGAAGCGATGACTACTTTCCAAGGTAACTTGCCATCGCCCTTATGAAACCATTTGGCGAACAGGGAAGATCGTTGCATTAATAGGAAGAACGGTAAGTACAATGAAACTCCCCATACACCGATACGAAGCCAAGGAAGTTGTTCAAAAATAGGTTCAACAGGAAAAACACCGACCAGTACAAGACAGCCAAGTAAAGATAGACCGACTAATACGATAGGCGATAAAAAGAGTGCAGCAGCTCCCATTGTTTTCATAGGAACGCCACTTCTCTTATACAGTAATGTACGTAGTCCTAGACCGGTAAGACCAGCGAACCCAATCATATTATTAAATGTATTGGCTATCCATGCATATCGATAAGTCGTTTTCCAATTGATATCAAGCTTAAATTGTTTTCGTATTAAATAATCATAAGTACTCATTACAGATACCGCTATAAAAGAAGCAATGATCAATTGAATAACGACATGAACGGGCATCATGCGTAATTCATGAATAATTTTAGCTAAGTTAATATTCTGAATCTCGTGTCTTCCATACACATAGATAATGACTAAAATAGCTACAGGAATCAGTATCCTAATAATTTTAGCACGGTACAAAGCCAAAAATAGCTGTAAAATTTTAAGCTTTCGAAGCAATTCTCTCATTGTGTCGTCGACTCCACCTTCGGACAAAATAATATCGATATTTTTAATACAAGACGGATTGTCAAACCAAATGCGACAGGACTTCTGTGAAAGATTCGTGAGCGGTCCTCCAATCCAGACATTTTCGGGGTCGGTGGTTAATTAGATCCAGTAAATGAAGGAGATCTTCATCCGTGACCCAAGCCATCAGTACTCTTGGGGAGGAACCCAGCAGTAAACCGTTAGCATTTTCATTCAAACCGCGTTGCTAGGACAAATAGCGTCAGCAAAATAAACTAGCAGGTTAAGTATAGCTTCCATATCCGCCTGGCAAGCAAACTACTTGGTTCAGTTAGCAGTGGCTGTGAATAAGCTGCCTGCGGGGTACTGTGTGATGGTTACACCTAGCGCAATCTCTATGAACAACTCCATACGATCGGCATTGTTGATGGGAGTATGCAAGCGGGTTTATGTTCAATTATTGTGGCTACGTACGCTTCATCCTTACCGTGGGCCAGATACGAGGATACTAGATGAAGTTTCATATGGGATTGTATTCTAAAAGAACTCAGAGAGAGGGCGAAATAAGAATAGATAGGCATAGCGTTAATTAGATTTATTAAGTTATTACTGACCATTTTGAACTTCTCTCTTTTTCTTTCAGAAAGCATAATAAAAAAAACTAAGGAATTAATGAGTATATTTCTAAAGAAAATCTAAAGAATTTGTATAACTAAGTAATAACTTGAAATGGAGATTCTTTCGCTAAGACTCTCCACCGTTAAAGTTGAACAGGGCTTCCTACGCAAGTGCTCCAGTTGCAAGCTCCATGATTAAGCTTCAGCGCCCCCCATCTCGGTTAAAAGACGGAATTCAGTGTGAAAGCTCTAACTACGCATGAAGAGTTGAATATATTCTTGACTGAATCGTATTCAATTTATTGATACTCGGATATTTTATTGTTTTATAAATATAAAAAATCTTATTGCCAATAAATATAGTTATAAGCTAAAGGGAGGAACGATGATGCCCCTAAAATCAGATTCTTTGAAAATATATGATTTTGCTTCAGTGACACCTTTGGGTATCCATTATCGGCATGCGCATTCAATATACCCAACTGACTGGAAGCTTCTTTACCTAGATACGGATCCCGAAGAACTTGAAGAGTGCAGAATTGTTGTAAGAGAGTCATTACTTTGATGCGAAATCCATTCTTGGCTAGATCGATACCTTGCGGTTTCTTTTATAAGATTCGCTTCTGCTGCCAGAAGTAGAGTATAGTAGGAGTAGTTGGAAATATATTCCAGGAGGCTACAGCCATGTCACAGGAGATATGGATTAATCTGCCGGTCAAAGATGTTGAGAGGTCAACTGCCTTTTTCAATGAGATTGGATTCCATGCGGCTAGCGTTGGTAACGAGAGAGCCAAGCTTGCCATAGGCCAAACAACGATTCTGCTGTTCCCGGATGCGGCGTTTGAGAAATTTACAGGTTCAAAAATCGCAGATACTTCCCATACCGCAGAAGTAATATTTTCCATTGGCGCTGAAAGCAGAGAAGAAGTAGATGCCTTTATTCAAAAAGTAGAGTTTGCCGGAGGAAACATCTTTGGCAAACCGAGTGAAATTGACGGCTGGATGTACGGCGCAGGATTTGCCGACCTGGACGGTCACCGCTGGAACCTGCTGTACATGGATGAGAGCAAAATGCCGAAACGCTAATATGAAAACGCCGGTCACCTGCTTAAGGTCACCGGCGTTTTTTACACCCCCTATAATCTCATATCCGTAATTCAAATCAAAGTCGTTGCTTAGAAGGAAAAATTCGTGGGTTAAATTTATACAAATCACCTGGGCTATCCCTAAGCTAAGGGATATATTAGATGTTTTCAATCCTATTGAAAATCTCGATCGCTCAAGAGTAGAACTTGTGCATGGATTGACCCATTTGCTTAATAATGCGGGATTAGACCCTAATAATTTAAGTGCTTTTTCTTTAAGAACAGAAGTTATAAAAATCACGGCCAACTTTAACAGCTGGCCTGCGGAAGTAATAGATTTGTATCTAACAACTTCAAAAAACGTTCTAGAAGGTATGAAGGAGATTATTCAGTCTTTTGCTGACCCGAACACACAGCTGAAAAAATTGTTAAAGAAACGTGTGTGAAATACAATGCAAATGGAGGAAACAACTATAATAATTGTATTACAGTTTTGCCTATCATTATTATGGCAATAGCATTATACATTCATGAAGGACATCCTCAATTATCATATGCTTTAGGTACTTTTGGTCTAACGCTTGTACCGTTGTATGCGGTAGAACATATCCGGATGACCGGCCAGAACCCGTTAATACTTGATGGTTGTTGGTCATTAAATATACGGAGGAATGTACGCACATAGAAGCTGTCGTTGGTGCATCTTGGTTCACTCCCCATCCGTTAAAAATTTAGTCCAGAGCAATATCCTGACTCTCTCTCTTGGATATACTTTTTAATTGGAAGCAACCTTAGCACGGTGCAATACCGAACTGAGGTTGCTTCAGTTAACTAAGACATACTGCCGCTTACTTCAGATAGGTTCCCGTTTCTCCAATTCCACCGCTGCCATTCAATACATATACCCTTGCGTTTCCTTTGCCGGAGCATGTCAGGGTAATCTTGCCATCAGTAACGGTTTTGGAATTACCAGTCACCGCATCCACATAGGTTCCGTTCGGAATTCCGGTAAATGTGGCGTTTCCTGAAATCGTGACCAATGCAAAGCTGTCAATGCCTTTGGCGCTGTCGGTATATCTTCTCTTAAACGCCAGATTGCCCGTTACATTCTCTGTGGAATACTGTCCTTTTTGCAAGGCGGGAACAGCTCTTCTGATTAAATTAAGCTGTCTGATATGTTTGGCCAGAGGATGGTTGAGCGATTCCGCAAGCGTGCCGGTAGCATTTGTGTATTTGCCGTAATCTTGTACTGTAACATTGCCTTCCATGTGATCGCCGAAATATGCCCGTCCCGTTTTGCTTAGCGGTGCGTTTGGACCCGGATCAATGACAGCCCCCTTTTGGAATTCGATTTCGGAACCATAGAAGATAGCGGGTATTCCGCGGAAGGTGAACATCAGATCGAGATTCTCGGCCCAAGTGTCCTGTGTGCCCGCAAATCTTTGATTTTCCGGAGCCTGGTCGGGCGCATAGTCATGCGAGTCGATATAGGTTACATTCCAGGTAGCATCATTATAGTATTGATCGCCACTTCTCATATTGAATGCTTCCTGCGCGGTCTTGAATGCCCAGTGCATCGGAAAATCAATCACATCCATGCCCGATTTCATTGAATAGTCAGGCGTATGATAGGTATTTCCGTTTAAGAGAGCATTGTTCGAGGTTGGCTGTCCTGCTGTAGTAGAGTTGTCCGCCCACTCTTGTTCAACCGACACTTTATTGGAGGCGTAATCATTCTTTCCATCGCCCGGATACGATTTCGAGCTTTTCCAAGTATAGAATGGCGTCGAGATCGCCGGAATTCCACTGTTCCAGACATCTCTGTAACGGGTGGCTACTTCTCCAAAAATATAGAAATCCGAGCCGCCTCTTGTCTTCCAGGCAGGAATATAGTATTTATTGAAAATATACCGGCTCACATGCTTCACCGTATCGACACGGAAAGCGTCAACACCCATGTCTATATAGTGATTGTAGGTATCAATTAAATATTTGTTAACTGCAGGGTTTTCCGTGTTCAAATCCACGCAATCTCCCGCTATCTGACCAGTTTGAACAGTATAGGATTCCCAGGAGAGACTTTTCTCTGTATGGTAAATGTTATTGTTCGTTTCCGCGTTCTTCATTAAAGCGAGCCTTGCCTGATACTGCTGATCGGGTGTCATAGTATCATAGTTTGACGGCAGCTTATCCGTAGTTTTCACCAAGTTGTTAGCCGTATCCGGTTTAGCCGGATCTTTCTTGAACATGGGGTACAGATTCTCTTCACCGAAATTACCGGTATGATTGACAACGATGTCTTGAATAACCTTCAGCCCTTTGGCATGGGCCGCATTGATCAAATCCTGGTAAGAAGCTCCCGCTGATTCATATCTTGGGTCTACTTTGGCGAAATTTATTGCATGGTAACCATGATAATCATAACCGCTGGCATTCTGCACAACAGGTGTAATCCAGACGGCGCTGAATCCGAGGGCTTTGATATAATCGAGCTTTTGAATCAGCCCCTTAAAGTCCCCTCTCCAAGCCGGGTCCGAATCCGGATTACGCGCCTTGGCATCATCCCATGCGTGCATGTTGTTGCTCGGATCACCGTCATAGAACCGGGAAGTAATCACGAAGTAAATAGTATCTTCCCGAAAATCACCTTTATTTCCAATATTATAAACAAAGCTTTGTTTGGTTTGATTGCCAGCGCCGTCTATAACGAGAAATTTTAATGTCGTGGTCTTGGAAATAAGGATGGACGGTCCGGTCAATCCGGCCATAGCGTTGCCGAGGATATATACTTTCGAGTTTATGGTTGGTTCCGTACCATCGTCCGTGTAGTATGCCTTGGTCGTTGCCGCCTTGTTATCATTTAGGTTGAAGGATACAGTCACGGAGGAATCGGAATGTCTGGTAGGCAAATTCGCTGTGATTGTCGGAGCTTGCAGATCTGAATTCAGGTCAATCATATAAGCGAAAGAGGATGCATTTCCAGTTTGACCGATTGAGTTGACACCGAAGGCCTTAATGGTCAAAGAGGAAGCAACTTGGATTGGAGAGGTATACAAGGTAGAGGATGTCGTAGGTGTCGAGCCGTCTATCGTATAGTAAATCTTATCGTCACTGTTGGTGCTGGAAAGCGTCACCGATTGGGACGAATCATATGTTTTGGGTACAGGAGAGGCGGAAATCGCCGGAATTTTAGGCATTTCCGGGCTGGTATCATACCATGTGTTATCTGTGTAATACCAGCCCTCTTTCACACTGCGGGACAAGTCGGCCGTCTGTTTGCCGCTACCGTCATTAAAGATGAGACTTGAGCCTGTGGCCTCGGCAATGGTGTAGCTGTACCAGTCGTTTCCATCCGACTTCATCAGGATTCCCGGCCACGCTCCGCTTATCGGAACGGTTGTCGGATTCAGATTCCAGTAATGGATTCGAATCGCTGAATTCCAGCTTGAAGGTTTCTTAAAGTGAACCGTTAACCCAGTTTGAGTTGATTTAGGTATTGTGGTAGGTGCATACGTTGCGGTAACGGTAGACGTGATCGAAGCGGTTGTAGAGGGAAGGGTAGTCGCTGTGGAATTCGTGTAGGTGGCTGTATAATCGGTGCTACTGGCCGAAGCTACGCCGGGTAAACCGAAGAAGTTGAAGCAAAGCGACAAAATAATCAACCAAGAAATAAAACTCCCAGTTTTTTTTCCTAGCAAGTTAACAACCTCCTGATAATATTTAGTGGAATAGATAATGCAACCGGTTGCATTAAAAATAAAAAAAAAAGAAGACATTTATTTTGATAAAATGGATTCTTTGATCGCCTCCTCCGTGGTATATATGGAAAATAATCATTGTACGCGCTTACAAAAGAAACTATGAGAAAAGCCCATTCACACAGGGCTCTATACCAATGATTTTTTCCTTTTATGATTATATCATCCATACTTTTACTGGTCAATGAATTGCTAGGGACATATTTCAAACCTAAGCTAGCCTGTTCATAATTGAAGCCAACGTCCAAAAAGCCTTGAAAGGCACATGTTAATGTATCAAAGCGAGTCGCTAAGCAGATGTCAATAAGCAGTATATGGTCAGGAAAGAAAATAGAAAACGCGAGCGTGAGTATCCTAAGGTGGAATGGACAGCAATATAAGCTTGAACTTGAAGCTGAACCGGGGATGATTCCTTCAAACGTAATACTTGTTGTCTGACTTCCTTTCATTAAAGTTGATTCCTGAGTTATAAACCGATTGGAGTTACATAACCCCTTTCCTGTATTGGTATCTTTAAAGTAATTGAAGCAGGAAAATGCTAACCATCCGCAAACATATGGGTTAAACAGGGGATTTATTAAATACCTGATTATATTCAGCTGCGCATCGGTGATCGCCAGCTTTGAATAGATTTCCAGCGATTTTATTCATGGCCGAATGCATCATCAAAAAAAACAGCCACTACAGGGCTGCTTTTGGTACTATGGGCTAATTGCTCGTGTATTTTACCCAATCATATTCAGCGTATAGCGGATTCGCTCCATTATACGAACCTAGCCAGTCGTCAACGCCAGTGCCATTCCATAAATTCATCATAATCTTGCCTGGCGTGCTTGGTATGTTTGTAGTTGCCGTATGCTTTAGAACCCCGTCAACATACCACTTAATGTATCCTGGCTGCCAATCGAATGCATAGGTGTGAAAGCCTTTTGATGCATCGAAGCCCAGGTCTACAATCTTCTCGTGACCACCGACCCCGTTTGTATAATAGTTGAATTGCACTTTTGTCGTGTCTTTGCCTAAAAATTCAATATCTATTTCATCCCATTGCGTGCCATCAGTAGGTCCCGTATACGTAAAAAAGGAAGATACGATCCCTGTATTTTTAGCCGGCTTCATGCTGACCTCGTATAAGCCGTATCTGTAAGTGTTCGTCGATCGATACTCTCCGCAATCAAATTTATTGTACGCAGAACTTGTTAAGCCAAGCTTCATTTTGCCATCGTTCGTAAAATTGATATTATTGGCACGCCAAGTGCAATTAAACATGTTCCCATTGGAATATCCATCCGCTTTTTGCCATGCACCAGAATTGAAACCATTAAGTGGTTCCCAAAAAACATTCCCCGCATAAACGCTTACTGAAAAAAACAGAGAGACAATTCCAGTTGCCAGTAAAGTAAACCAAGATTTCTTCTTCATGTTACACCTCCATAAAAGATTGACCAAACATGAAAGAAGCGGCTGACAATGATACATTATTTCAAGTATTGACCGGCTTACCGAAAAAATATAAAACGCTTCCATATTTGGTATCTTCATTGTAGCTTGAAATTGAGGCGTAGACTATAGCAAACTTAACGCTTGAAACATAATTTAAAAAAACCTAAATTTTATCAAGTTGTGGTTTAAAAATGCACCGCTGGGCCGCTACGCTACTCACCCCGATAACCAGAGCCTTTACGTCCGGCGGGGAAGTTGAATCCAAGAAGGATGGTTAAAGAAAAGATAGCAAGACCTTTTTAAGGGGGCCTTGCTATCATTATGGTTTAGAGCAATTGTGACCTTTAATTTTGGATTCGCAAAGTTCAGTCACCTAACATTTAAGGCCATTTTGAGGCCTTCCGTTATGTAAGGTTGTTGAAATGATGAGGAGAGAGTATAGTTTGTATGTATTTATTTTGTGCGGGAAGAGGTTAATATGGCGACAATTCATGATGTAGCATTAAAAGCGGGCGTGTCAGTCACTACAGTATCCCGTGTAATGAATAACCGAGGATATATCAGCGAAACTACACGCAAAAAAGTGTTTGACGCAATGGAGGAGCTTAATTATCAACCGAATGAAATAGCACGATCTCTGCTACGTAAGCAGTCCAATATTATTGGCCTTATTATTCCCAATGTCTCGCATCCTTTCTTCGGTGAGCTTGCCAATCAGGTCGAGTATTATGCCTATCAGCATGACTGCAAGGTCCTGCTGTGCAATTCACATATGGATCCCGTGAAGGAAAAAGTATATATCGATATGTTGAAGCGGAACCGGGTGGATGGCATCATTATGGGTAGCCATACATTAGAAGTAGAAGAGTACCGACATTTGAATTCACCGATCGTGACGTTTGATAGGCAGATCGACCCGTATATTCCTTACATATCCTCGGATAATTATCGCGGAGGCGAGCTGGCTACGGAGCTGCTCATTCGCAAAGGCTGCCAGAAAATTGCGCATATCTGCGGAAATCTGGAGCTGAACATGCTGTCCAATGAGCGGACCAAAGCATTCCGGGATGTCGTGGGCAGGAATGGTGTCGAGCATGTGATCGTTCAAACAGACTTGAATGTGTTCGATCAGAAGGAGTACGAGCGAATCATTTCAAAACTCGTTCATGAACATCCGGATGTGGATGGAGTGTTCGCAACAAGTGATATTATTGCCGCTTTTGCGCTGAAAGAATATATTCGCGCTGGAAGGCATGTGCCAGAGAATGTGCGCATTGTAGGCTTCGATGATGTAAGCGTTGCTTCCTGGCTGACGCCGGAACTTACATCGGTAAGACAGCCGATTGCAGACATCGGCAGACTGGCGGTCGAGCTGATCCGCAGGCAGGCGGAAGGGGAGCAGGTACAACCTGTCAATCTGCTGCCTGTTGCACTAATTGAGCGTGCAACGACCTGAATGAAAATCTGTTCCTCTAACAAGGGGAACAGATTTTTTTTAGTACATGTTAAAAATTCAACATGTCAAACGATTGACACAAGTTAAACCTTTGACATATAATCCGTTTGTAAGCGTTTTATTTAAGTGTTCAGAGCCATTATATAAATAAGGGGATGACAACAATGAGGAAATTCAAAAGAGTTCAATGGATGGTAATGCTGCTTCTTTTGGTTATGGTGGTGTCTGCATGCAGTGGCTCCGGAGGAGAAGGTAATTCGGTTTCTGGAGGGGGATCAGGGGATTCGAAAAATGTGAAAATTACGCTTTTGAACTCCAAAGGCGAAATCCTTCCACAGCTGGAGGAAGCCGCGAAGGCGTTCCAGAAAGACAATCCGGGCATTACTGTTGAAATCCAGCCGGTTCCGACTGGTGGTTCTCCTTTTGAGCGTGCCTCCGCATTGTATGCATCAGGAAACCCGCCGACCATGATCATGCTAGATACAGGTGATGTTGAGAAATTCAAGGACCGTATCCTCGATCTAAGTGGGGAAAAGTGGAATGCGGACACTGTTGAAAACGCTACCACTGCTACGACATTTGATGGTAAAAATTACGCGTTTCCGCTGGCTGTTGAAGGCTACGGATTCATTTACAACAAAGCCGTTGTAGATAAAGCGATAGGCGGAAGCTTTGATCCCACCACAATTAAAACCCGAAATGACCTTGAAAAACTGTTTCAGCAAATCGAGGCATCTGGTAAGAAAGCATTGGTGATTTCACCAATGGACTGGTCTCTGGGCGCTCATTATTTGCCTCTTGCTTATGCAGGCCAGAACAAAGACATGGCTGAAGTGGACAAATTCATGGCGTCACTAAAAGCGGGCCAGGCTAGCTTGGCTAATAATCCTGTATTTAACGGACTTATGGATACATTCGACCTCATGATGAAATACAACATCGATCAGGCTTCTCCGCTAGCAGGAGCTTATGAACGCGGACCGGAGCTGCTCGGCAAAGGTGAAGTTGGCATTTGGTTCATGGGCAACTGGGCATGGCCGCAAATCAACAGTTTTGATACCGCTAATAAAGAATATGGTTTCTTGCCTGTACCCATCAGTAACAATGCCGATGACTACGGCAATCAGGAGATTTCGTCCGCTGTATCCAAGCGCATTGTTATTGACAAGGAGAAGACTACTCCGGAACAGCAAGAGGCGGCGAAGAAGTTCCTGAACTGGATCGTATATGATGCGAAAGGCCAGGATTTCCTCGTGAACCAAGCGAACATTATCCCGGCGTTCAAAAATATTACACTGCCTGCGGCCGACCCGCTTGGCAAGTCCATCCAGGATTATATTGCAAAAGGCAAGTCAGAGCAGTCGATGAGCATGCTGCCTGCCGACCACTGGTCCAAGACAGGATCTTCCATGCAAAAGTATCTGGCGAAACAGGGCGATCGTGCAACACTGGTTAAAGAAATCGAAAACTACTGGAAAACGGTTAAATAAGGTTATTTTCAAATTACCTGGAATAGAGAGAGAAACCCGGAACAAAGGGAGGGATCATCATGATTACGGAAAAAGGAGTATGGAACCGGCTGCGGACGCGGCTACTGTTTACCGGCCCAACCTTGTTTGCCTTCATAACGGTAATGATTATTCCATTTTTGTATGGCATCTATCTGACGTTCACAAACTGGGATGGTATTTCCACCACACTATCGCTGGTAGGCATCCAAAACTATCTGGCTGTTTTTAGAGATATTGAGTTTTGGAAATCGTTCAGCTTGACGCTCAAGTATGTGTTTTATACCGTTGTTCTTATTAATGTGATCGCTTTTATGCTGGCTTATGTGCTGACTAAAGGGTTAAAAGGACAGAGTGTTTTCCGAGCGGGATTTTTCCTGCCCAACCTTGTCGGCGGCATTGTACTCGGCTTTATATGGCAGTTTATATTCAACAACGTGCTTGTCTATTTGGGACAACATGCCAGCATACAGTCGCTCAGCACGACTTGGCTGGCTGATCCCGACAAAGCGTTCTGGGCACTCGTGATTGTAACCGTGTGGCAGAACGCGGGTTACATGATGGTCATTTACATCGCGGGATTGACGGGTGTGCCGAATGATATTATGGAGGCCGCAAGCATTGATGGGGCAAACAGCTGGACCAGACTGCGGAAAATGGTGCTGCCCTTGATGGTTCCTTCTTTCATCGTATGTATATTTTTGTCCCTGCAGCGCGGTTTTATGGTCTATGACGTGAACCTTGCGCTCACGAAAGGTGGGCCGTTCAGCAGTACTCAAATGGTGTCGATGCATGTGTATGAAAAGGCATTCCTTTCCCGTGATTATGGTGTGGGGCAGGCAGAAGCATTCGTGTTGTTCCTGATGGTTGCTCTCATCACTCTGCTTCAGGTTTATTTTAGCAAGAAGTTGGAGGTGGAGGCGTAATGGCAAGAAAAAGAGTTGCTTCCTCCGTGATCAAATTCATTGTGTTGACAGTCATACTCATATTGTTCATCGTACCGTTCGTCTTTCTGCTGATCAATTCGTTCAAGGAAAACATGGCCATCACCTCAAATCCGTTATCGCTTCCAGAGAGCTTCAGTATGGTCAATTATATGAATGCATTCGATAAAATGAATTACATCGCTGCCTTCACCAACTCATTGGTCATAACGGTGTTAAGTGTTCTGTTTATCTCACTGTTCGCGGCGATGACGGCTCATTATTTTGTCAGAAACAACACCAAGTTCAACCAATATACATTTATGCTGATGGTTGCATCCATGATCATTCCATTCCAGGCTATCATGATTCCATTGGTGAAAATCTACGGGTCCCTTGATCTGCTGAACAGTAAGTGGTCGCTGATTTACATGTATATCGGTTTTGGCAGCTCGCTGGCCGTCTTCATTTATCATGGTTTTGTAAAGAGTATTCCAAAGGAACTGGAGGAAGCGGCGCTAATTGACGGATGCACGCGGTTTCAGACATTCTTCCGGATCGTGTTTCCGGTACTGATGCCCACGACGGCCACCATTTCCATTCTCAATGTGCTGTGGATCTGGAATGATTTTCTGCTGCCTTCCCTCATTCTGGTCGATCCGGAGCAAAGGACACTTCCATTGTCCACGTACAACTTTTATGGAACCTATACAGTGGATTATGGTCCATTGATGGCAAGTTTGGTACTGACGATATTTCCGATCATTATCATCTATCTGTTCGCCCAGAAGTATATTATTCAGGGTGTTATGCAAGGTTCGATTAAATAACTGCAGGGGAAGGATGCTTTATCAAACAGACTAAAGCGTATACGAGAGAGCGTGCAGATCAATTTATTTCCCAATCGAAGCATATGCTTCGGCCGGATTATCGGCTGAACTACCACTTAATGGCTGAATTCGGCTGGATGAACGATCCGAACGGCTTCATTCAATATCACGGGCAGTATCACTTGTTCTATCAACATTACCCGTATAAATCAGTATGGGGACCGATGCACTGGGGACATGCAGTCAGCCGCGATCTTATGAAGTGGGATTATCTGCCGATCGCTTTGGCACCGGACGGTGAGTTCGACCAGGATGGCTGCTTCTCCGGCAGTGCGATTGAGCAGGACGGGAAGCTTGTCCTGATGTATACCGGACATGTTGTAACCGGGCCTGACAAAGATCAGGATTACAAGCAGTCGCAGGGAATCGCAGTATCAGAAGACGGAGTAACGTTCGAAAAGTGGGAGGGCAACCCGGTCATCGGTTATGACGCCATACCGGACACGATCAGCCGTAAAGACTTCCGTGACCCTAAGGTGTTCAGACACGAAGGTCAATATTACGCCGTTCTCGGTTCTAATGATGCGAAAGGGAACGGACTTGTACTGCTTTACCGTTCTGAAGACCTGAAAAGCTGGACGTATGTCAATGTACTAGCCGTGAGTGACGGACGCTTCGGCGATAATTGGGAGTGCCCGGATCTGTTCCCGCTCGGTGGTCGGCACGTATTTATGCTGTCCCCGCAGCGCATGCCTGCGCAGGGGGAGGCTTACCGCAATCTGCATTCCACCATGTACGGTATAGGTGATTTCAATTCCGCTGCCGGAACATTTACGGCAGAGCGGTATGCTCAGGTGGATCACGGATTCGATTTCTATGCTCCACAGTCAACCTTGGATGATAAAGGGCGGCGTATCGTTATCGGATGGATGGATATGTGGGAGTCGGAGATGCCGACTCAGGAGGGGCACCATTGGGCTGGTGCGATGAGTCTTCCGCGGGAAGTGGTTATCGACGGCGCCAGGCTGCTGTTCCGTCCGCTTGAAGAGGTAAAGAATTACCGATCCAATCTGTTCGAGCAGCGGAATATCTTACTGACAGGTGAGCAGATTATGGACACGCGCGGAGATAGCTACGAACTGAAGGTCGTATTTGAGTTTGAGGCCAGTAACACCGATGAATTCGGTTTGAAACTGCGGGTGGGTAGTGAAGAGGAGACTGTACTGTCGTACCGTCCCGATGACGGTCTGTTCCGTTTCAACCGAGAACGTGCCGGTATAGGCCCGGGCGGGGAGAGAAGAGTGCCTGTGGGCTTACACGAGGGCCGTCTGGAGCTTCGGGTTTTTGTCGATAAAAGCTCGGTGGAAATATTCATCGGCGATGGTGAATACGTCCTCACGGGAAGAGTGTATCCGGGAGTGGAATCTACGGGCATTCGAGCGTTCGCGAGCGGAAAGTGTACGATTGCTTCGTTTCAGAAGTGGGATATATCCACATAGGAAATGCATGACAAACAGGAACCCGACCATTGATGGTCAGGGCTCCTGTTTTTTGTAGAATTGTAATCGTGTGATTTACACAAGCTTATTTTGAAGATAGGCATCAATTTTTGCGAGGGCTTCTTCTGTACCGCCAGATTGCTGGAAGCTATCATTTATTTTTTGTACGCCCTCTTTATACGCCGCGTTCGACATTACCTCATCTACGGCATCTCTTAACGATTGGACATTGATTTGGTCTTTGGTTATTCGATAGCCAGCCTGAAGTTCTGTTAACCGCTGCGCGACCATGGGCTGATCCTTGTCCTGAGGCAGTACAACCAAGGGTACATTAAAGTGAATCCCTTCATTCACACTGTTCATTCCACCATGAGTAATAAATACATCTGAATGACGTAGTACCTCCAATTGGGGAACATAGGGCGAGATGATAAAGTGCTCTGGGGCTGGATTGATTTTCGTAAAGTCAGCTTTCTCGCCAGCTGCAATCACGACGATACCTTCAAAATCGGAAAAAGCTTCAATACAGGTGTTGAAAAAGTCCTCAACATGATCCAAAACCGTTCCCATCGAAATATACAGAACTTTTTTATCTTGTAGTGCGTCCAAAGGAAATGAATTTTCCCCTTTGCGTTCTGGGAAGCTGGGACCAATAAAGAGATTCTCTTCACCAAAGCTGTCAGCGTCTGGTTGGAAATATCGACTGGTATATACAACATTCAAAGCCCCTGTATTGCTCATAAATTGAACCATATTTTTGGGAGCAACACCGAACCTTTCTTTCATGAGCTGCAGTGAGGTCGTGGCCTGTTCATCAAGTTGAAACGGCTCATTTCTATTAGAGCGAAAGAGATTGGTAGCCATCCGATTCTGCGAAATCAGAAAAGATGGGGAGGAAGCAATACCAGGGATTTTCAAATAGTCTCTAACTAACTCGCCAGCTCCGAATCTATCATAGAATACAAAGTCAAAATCAATGCTTTCAGACAGCTGCTGGGTAATGGCTAAGATGTCCATTGAAGTCTGGATATGGATATTCATAAATGCGTTCAGTCCTGCCGAAGTATTGGTATTAATGGAAGCAGTCCTGACCAGATCAGAATGCAGGTGAACCTTCGCTCCAACGGCTTCGAGTCTGTCCTTGTATTTCTCAGTTGTAATGTAATGTACTTGGTCCCCTCGTGCTGCAAAGGCTTGCGTCATCCCGATCGTAGGGTTTACATGTCCTTCTGCCGGAAAGTTAACCATTAATATGTTTAACATTCATCATTACTCCTTTTCTCTACAATTAAGATCGCAGTTTTCACTGAATCTCTCAATCCATAATAACAATAATATTTATTTTTTCAAATGATATCCTTTCATGATCATGAAAAACATGTTGGCATGAAATGTGTATAACAAATATTTACCTCGTGCATAGTAAGGGGGAACTCTACTTAGCAAGGGAGGTTTTTTCTAAGTGAATGTTCAAAGAGCGCAAGAAATAGCGTCCTCTTCCATAATGGCGAATGTGTTGTGTGATGGGTTACCCATTTATATTCAGCATGTGAACGAGCAGAGTGAGACGGCACGCATTTATGCGCTGAACCATCCAGAAGAGGAACGGGAAGTACCTTTGTACACGTTAACGGAAAGAGATCAGGTACTGGAATAAGAAAGGAGCGATATGAAAAATGAAACCAAATCAACAGAAAGTAGTCGAGGCAGACCGTTTGAATTTTCGTGACCAGACGGATGATGTGGTTAGAGAAGTGCCGGCCACGACGGATGCCAGCGAAGCAGTTGCAGCAATGACCTCACATATCAATAAATACGATGTACCGGATGAGTTGGAGGAGAAATAGAGAATGACCGAGCGCGCACAGGATAACCTGTTGCGTGCTTTTTATATGATGCATAAGGATAACCAAAGATTTAGCAGCTCTGTAAGGGGCTGCTTCTTTTTATTGTTTCGAAAGCATCATAAATATTTTTAAAAAAAGTATTGCATATAGGTTTACTAGGTATTATGATAACAACAGATTTATATTTTTTTGTTTTTTACAATGGTATAAGGTTTAGACCTTAAAGATTTATGATCGGAGTGTTCATATGTTAATCCAAACTCCTCTGCGCTTTGAAAAAGTATCAGCTAAAAAAGTGAGTGATTTTATTAGAGAGCAGTTGGAAGAGGCTATTATTTTAAAGGAATTGCTTAGCGAGGAGCAACTACCGACAGAACGGGAACTCGCAGAAATATTTAATGCCAGTAGAATTACAGTTCGTGAGGCGTTATCTCAATTGGAATCCAAGGGACTCATTGAAAAGAGAGTAGGTGCCAAGGGAGGGACCTTTGTTCTTCCAGTGACAGCAAACTCTCATAAACGTACCCGGGAAGAAATTGCAAAAGATTGGGAGCACATGCTGAAGGTCTTTGAATATCGGATGATTGTGGAGCCAGAGGGTGCTTTTTTAGCGGCTGCGCGGATCACCACGGATGAACTGGACCTGCTTCAGCATTACCTGGAACAGAGCATTGAAGCGGACTGTACCCGAGAATGGTTTCGGGCCTTGGATGTTAAATTCCATCTGGCCATTGCCAAAGCATCCGGTAATCCATTTTGTGAAGATGCGGTTAGGCAGATTCGTACCAAGATTAACCCGGCACTTGATCTCATGCCCTATGATGATCAGATTCGGACGGTGAATTACGACGTCCATACAGAAATTTTGAGTGCACTTCGGGCACGAGATGCTGAGAAGTCGCGGGAAATGATGAAGCATCATATCGGACATTCCGCAGATGCCATTTATGCAAGAGTAGTTGCAAAAGGCTAACGATATCATACAGAAAAGAATACGATTCGAGTGGGGAGGGTGAAAACATGAACATACACGAGCTTTTGGCTTTATCTAGACCACTTCAAGAGCAATTGATCACATGGCGAAGGGATTTTCATCGCCATCCTGAAACGGGTTATGAAGAGATTCGAACATCGGGCATTGTAGCCGAGCACTTGCGTAGTCTCGGGTTGGAGGTGACAACCCAGGTAGGGAAAACCGGGGTTGTGGCTCTGTTACGGGGAAAAAGCCCAGGGCCTACCATCGGTCTAAGGGCAGATATGGATGCATTACCGATTCAGGATCAAAAAACGGTTCCCTATCGTTCGGAGATCCCAGGTAAGGCCCATTTATGTGGGCATGATGCCCATACAGCCATACTGATGGGAACTGCACAGTTACTTGCTCATTTGGAGCGACCTGAAAGAGGAAATATCAAATTTGTCTTTCAGCCGGCTGAAGAAGGTTTGGCAGGGGCCAAGGCTATGATCGATGACGGTGTATTGGAGAATCCAAAAGTGGATGCGATGGCAGGACTACATATGTTCCCGGGTCTGAAGACAGGAACACTGGGGGTCAGCAAAGGGGTCGCTTTTGCATCGGCAGATAGCTTAACCATTAAGATTCTAGGCAAAGGCGGTCATGCTGCCCGTCCACATGAGGGAATAGACGCCATTGCCGTGTCCGCGCAGGTTATTTCTGCCCTGCAAAACATTCCAAGTCGTATGGTTGATCCCCTTGAAACCATGGTCATTACGATTGGCAAAATTAGTGGCGGGTATATGGGAGCGGCCATTGCACCGGAAGTAGAGATGATCGGTACCGTGCGTACCCTATCTGCGGAACTGCGTAACCGGATGCCTGAGCTGATCGAACAGGTGGTCCGTGGGGTGTGTGAGTCGTTCGGGGCTGGATATGAGCTGAGTTATCAGCAGGGCTACCCGGTTGTGCAGAACGACCCGGATATGGTCGATCTGATGACGGAAACGAGTGAGCAATTGTTTGGCTCCAAGGAGTGGGACTACATCAAACCGTCAACAGGCGGGGAGGATTTCGCTTTTTATTGTGAGCAGGTACCCGGCGTGTTTTTCCGGCTGGGATGTGGGAGAGGTGATGAAGATACTAGCTATCCATTACATCATCCCAGATTTGATTTAGATGAAATGGTACTGCCTTATGGGGTAGCCATGATGTCGGCCATCGCGCTGAATTTTTTGAAGACAACATAAAATTGGGATTAAGACGCTCAAATGCAGCTGTGTGGCAATATACAACCTTAATGGAGTGGAGTGGACAAGATGAATAGACATAAGTGGTTTAGAGGCGGGATTACGTTACTGATTGCTGCGATGATCCTGGCAGGCTGCGGTACCCAATCCACAGGCGATAGTAAAGACAGCGCAACATCGACCGACAGTAAAGTACTGACAATTGCTAATGCTACGGATATTGAAAGTTTTGATCCACATAACAATAACAATACGGCGAGTGAAGCTGTTCTGGTTAACGTATTTGACTACTTATTGAAAAATGATAGTCAGCAAAAGAAAGTACCTGGACTCGCTACTTCCTGGGAAAAGGTAGATGATACCACTTGGCGTTTTCATCTGCGCGAAGGGGTAACCTTCCATAACGGTGATCCATTCACAGCCGAAGATGTGAAGTACACGATAGAAAGAGTAGCAAAGGATAACACACTCAAACAAAATTCCTACTTTAAAAATATCAAAGAAGTGAAAGTGGTAGATGAACATACGGCAGACATCATCACCGATGGACCTGATCCGTTGCTGTTGAATCGTTTATCCAAAATGGGAGCTGGCATCTTACCTTCCAAGTATATTGAGAAAAATGGGATAGAGGCATTCCTTAAGAATCCGATAGGTACGGGCCCTTATAAATTTAGCCAATGGATCAAGGATGACCGGGTGGTACTCGTTAAAAACGATAAGTATTACGAAGGTCAGCCCAAATGGGATCAAGTTGTCTTCCGCTCCATTCCAGAAGCCTCTACGCGTGTATCTGAACTGCTCGCAGGCTCGATTGACATTGCATCTGGTATCCCTTCCACGGATATAGAACGTGTTCAAGGCGAAGAGGGTAAAAAAATCGTTAAGGCTCCGATCCAGCGTGTGCTGCAATTGATTTTACGTCAAAGTCAGGGCAGTGTTACGGCTGACTCCAAAGTGAGAGAAGCGATAGATCTCGCGATTGATAAAAAAGGAATCGTAGACAGCATCGCAGGCGGTGCTGGGATTGTAACCCGTACTTCCGTTACACCAGGCAACTTTGGTGCCGATCCTTCCTTATATGAGAAAACATTATATGATCCGGCTAAAGCTAAGGAACTGCTGAAGCAAGCCGGTTATGCTGGCGCAGGCCCGACATTGACCCTTTCAGTATCCTCAATATACAAAGAGTATGCCGAGGTCGTAGCCGCCATGTTAAATAAAGAAGGATTCAACATTAAATTGGACGTGCTGGAGCCAAGTGCTTTCAGTGAGCGTTACAGTTCCAAATCTTTCAAAGAAATGTTTATGATCGGCATTGGTAATTCTCTATTTGATGCTTCCAACAACTATAATCGCTATCTGGTAGAAGAGGCAAAAGGCGAAACGGATTATAACAATCCGAAGGTAGAGAAGCTGCTGCAGCATGCGCTGACGAATTTGGATACAGCCTCGCGTGAAAAAGAGTATCAGCAAGTGCAACAGATTTTGGCTGAAGATCGTCCAGCCGTATATTTGTTCCAAATGGAAGGGATTTATGGCACCGGTAACGGTGTGAACTTCCAACCGAGAAGCGATGAAATGTTCTATGCAGAGGATATTACACCTGCTAAATAAAGAAGAGAAATGAACGGGCGGGGACCTCAATGAAGGTTCCTGCCCGTCCTTTTAAAAAAAGCCTGCTGGTTACGGAGGTGACAGATTGAAAACGTATATCGCTAAATCACTGCTTCAGGTTATTCCTGTACTGTTGATTGTCTCCCTTATTGTATTCATCCTGGTGAGGGTAACCGGGGACCCTGTGGCCCTTATGCTGCCGGAGACCGCTACAGCTGAGGATCGTGCAGTGTTAACGCAGGCGCTGGGGCTAGATCAGCCCTTATATACGCAATACATTAAATTTATTGGCAGTGCCTTACAAGGAGATTTTGGTACCTCGTTTCGCTATGGTGAATCGGCTTTGCCGTTAGTATTGGAACGGCTGCCTGCCAGTTTTGAATTGGCAGTAGCCGCCATGATTTTTGCGGTCATCATTGCTGTGCCGTTGGGCGTCATCTCAGCAGTCAAACGGAATACCTTTACCGATTTAATCATTTCCAGTTTATCCGTAGTCGGCAAGGCCATGCCTAACTTTTGGATGGGGATTATGCTCATCTTATTATTTTCCGTCATGTTAGGGATGCTTCCGGTGTCCGGCCGGGGCGGGATGGATCATTTAATACTCCCCGCCTTTACACTGGGTGTCGGCCTTTCTGCACAGATGACCCGACTCATTCGCTCCAGTATGCTGGACATTTTGAATCAGGACTATATTCGAACAGCCCGAAGTAAAGGGATTCTAGAAATCGTGGTTATCGGAAAACACGCTTTCCGTAATGGATTGATTCCGGTCGTTACGATTATGAGCTTGCAATTTACGAGCTTGATCGGCGGTACACTGATTACAGAGACGGTATTTGCATGGCCGGGTTTGGGACAGTTACTTGTCGTCGCTGTGAATACGCACGACATGGCTATCGTTCAGGCTGCTGTATTTGTGATTGCCTTTATTGTGGTGGTCAGCAATATTTTAACCGATGTCGTTTACCGACTGCTTGATCCAAGGATTAAATACAACTAGAGAGGGGAGGGGGAAGCGTGGCAGGCATTCATGATGTACAAGCCCTTGGTCCAGATCTAAACCTGGATGGCAAAAAGCAGACACAACCGTCCGGTATCGGACGCATATGGAAGCAACTGTTACGAAGTAAAACCGGAACAGTCGGCGCAGTAATCTTACTGCTCGTTAGTTTAACGGCATTATGTGCCCCTATGCTGGCCAGTCACAATCCTGCGGAAATTGACCCGCTTAACCGTCTGAAGCCGCCTATGTGGCTGGATGGTGGATTGCCGAAACATTGGCTTGGTACAGATAACCTAGGACGAGATATGTGGAGTCGTATCGTATATGGAGCGAGAGTTTCGCTTATCGTCGGTATTGGTGCAGTTCTGGTCTCAGGCACCATTGGCGCAATCCTCGGCCTCCTCGCCGGGTTTTATGGTAAATGGGTGGATGCCACCATAATGAGAGTTGCCGACGCCTTTTTGGCTATTCCGGCTATTCTGCTGATGCTGGTTGTCTTGGCCGTGGTAGGGCCTGGCATGACTACGCTCATTTTCGTCATTGGGGTTACAAATTGGGTTTCTTATACGAGAGTTGTCCGGGGCGAGGTATTGAGTATCAAGGAACGAGACTTTGTTAAAGCAGCCAAGGCGATTGGCTCTAAAAATAGTAGGATTTTGTTGAAGCACATTTTACCGAATGTCCTGTCTTCGTTTATCGTCATTTCCGGTATGAATGTAGCAACGACGATTATTATGGAAGCTTCTCTTAGTTTTCTCGGGTTAGGGATTACACCGCCGGCAGTGTCTTGGGGTGGCATGCTGAGCGATGGGAGACAGTATATAGCCACGAGCTGGTGGGTGGCAACGTTTCCCGGTCTGGCGATTACCATCACAGTCCTGGGCGTCATTTTTCTCGGTGACTGGCTTCGCGACGTGTTAGATCCCCATATGAAAGCGAAAGAATAACAGAAAGCGGGGGATCGGAAAAGATGACCACGAGATTGCTTGAAGTGAATCATTTGAAAACCTACTTTAAAACGGAGGATGGCATCGTTCCTTCAGTCAACGGTGTCAGCTTGACTGTGAATCCAGGCGAAACAGTAGCTATTGTTGGAGAGTCCGGTTCCGGTAAAAGTGTAACCTCCTTGTCTATTATGGGTTTAGTGGCAGCACCAGGTAAAGTCGTGGGCGGGGAGATTCTGCTTGAAGGACGAGACTTGCTCCAATTGTCCAAGGGAGAAATGCGCAAATATCGGGGAAACGAGGTATCCATGATTTTTCAGGAGCCAATGAGTTCGTTGAATCCTGTATTTACGATTGGCAACCAAATCAGTGAGGTCATCCGGCAGCATCAGAAGCTGAGCAAATCCGAAGCACGGCAGAAAAGTATAGAGATGCTGGAAAGGGTAGGTATACCTGGCGCGTCGAAAGTGGTAGGTTATTTCCCACATCAGTTGTCGGGAGGAATGCGTCAGCGGGTGATGATCGCAATGGCCTTGGCCTGCCAGCCAAAACTGCTCATCGCTGATGAGCCGACGACGGCTCTGGATGTAACGATACAGGCTCAAATTTTGAATTTAATCCACAAGCTGAGCAAGGAAGAGAATACAGGCATCATTCTTATTACCCACGATTTAGGTGTCGTCGCGGAAATGGCTGACCGGGTAGTCGTGATGTATGCCGGGGAAGTAGTCGAGGAAGCGGACGTATTTGAATTGTTCGAAAAGCCGGGCCATCCCTATACGATCGGACTGCTAGGATCACTCCCTAAGCTTACGGAACAGAGAGAATGGCTGGATTCCATTCCCGGTACCGTTCCTAATATGATGCAGATGCCAAGTGGTTGTCCATTTCATCCCCGCTGTCCTTATGCCCAGGAACAGTGCACAAGGATTCATCCTGAAATACAGGCTAAGAATCCAGGACACTATGTCAGATGTTTACGGATGGAGGAGGTGTCAGTATGAACGAGACAACACAGAAAACACCGCTTCTCGAAGTGAATGGGCTCAAGAAATATTTTCCGATGAACAAGGGCTGGTTTTCCAGAAAGAGCGGTTATGTACGGGCGGTTGATGATTTGAGCTTTAAGGTGATGCCAGGAGAAACCTTAGGTATTGTAGGGGAATCAGGGTGTGGCAAATCAACAACAGGACAAATGATTACACAACTATTAGAACCCACGGCAGGCGAAATTCGTTTTCAAGGGCAAAGCCTGTCTGATTTAACAGACGAAGAAGTCCGCAAAGTCAGACGAGATTTGCAATTTGTATTTCAAGACCCGTATTCCTCTTTAAATCCAAGAATGAAGGTTTTTGATATCGTCGCGGAACCGCTGCAGGTACACGGGATTGCTAGAGGCAAGGAGCTTAAAGCTGAAGTTTTTCGACTGTTGGAAACGGTAGGGTTAGGCGCGCATTTAGCGGATCGGCATCCCCATGAATTCAGTGGCGGGCAGCGTCAACGGATTGGCATAGCGAGAGCACTGGCTATGAAACCGAAGCTCATTGTTTGTGATGAACCTGTATCCGCGCTGGATGTGTCAATTCAGGCTCAGATTTTGAATTTGTTAAAGGAGCTTCAGCAGCAGTTCCAGCTTACCTACATTTTTATTGCCCACGGGTTGCCCTCCGTCAAGCATATTAGCGACCGCATCGCGGTGATGTACTTGGGCAAAATCGTGGAGCTTGCAGATCGTGACGAGTTGTTTGCAAGACCGCAACATCCGTATACAAAAGCATTGCTTGAGGCAGTGCCTGTTCCTGATCCGAGGCTGCGTAAAGAACGGATCACATTGACGGGGGAAATCCCCAATCCTGCCAATCCGCCTTCGGGCTGTACTTTTCACACGCGTTGCCCCTATGCACAAGAGATATGCCGACTACAGAGTCCATTGCTCGAAGAGCATACTCCAGGACATATTGCTGCCTGTCATTTTCCCCTGCATGAGCAGGTGGCTCACGAATAGATGAACTTTTGGAAGTAGGCGTTAACCAAAAAAAGGAGGCTACTCATGAATAAACGATCAATTGTACCGGAGGATTTGTACGGATATCAGTGGATCAGTGATCCCACAATAAGCCCCGATGGAACGATTGCCTACGTCAATAAAAGCATAGATCGCCCAAAGAATGACTACCAAACACACATCCGTGTCGCATCCCTTCTTGGGAACGACGATCAGCCGTTGACCGGTGGCCACAAGGATTCGGCTCCAGCTTGGTCACCCGATGGATTACAGCTAGCTTTTTTACGTCTGGCGAATGGAAGCAAACAGCTATGGACGGTTCCGGCTGAAGGTGGAGAGGGACAGCAGCAGACGGAGGTGAAGCGGGGAGTGGGTGCATTCGTCTGGTCACCGGACGGAAAGTATATTGTATTCACAAGTATGGTGAGTATACACGCTGAGCGGGAAGCCATGGGGCTTGAGGAATATAGCAAGCAATCCGGTGAGCGGGGACGTATCGTGGATCGCACCACTCCCAAAGCTGAAGGATCGGGCTGGTGGAATGGTCTATTTAGTCATTTATATGTATTGGAGCTTGAAAACGGCCGGATCACGCCAATAACGTCGGGACCTTGGAATGCATCTTACCCTGTATGGTCCACGGACAGCAAGCAGATTTCCTTCTTGTCCAAACGTGTAGACGACGACATGAAGGATGCAGACATGCTTTCGTTTTCGGATGTGTATACGATCGATTGCGACGGCGGTAATCTGGTGAAAGTTACGGATTCCAGCTTGGCGATTAGCCAATTTTCGTATGCCCCAGACGGAAAATCATTGACTCTGATCGCTAGTGATCGCATTTATGGAAGTGGTAGCCAGAATCGACTATACACCGTGCCTGTTACGGGGGGAGCCCCGGAACTATTGGTTCCTGAATTAGACATGCAAATCGGCAACTTCGCCTTAAGCGATATGAAATCATTTGGTCCGTCTCCATCTCCGTTATATGCTCCTGCACGATTGAAGCCAGAAATGTATGTGCTCGGGACGTTGCAGGGTGCTGTTCATATATACCGCATCACAATGGACGGGGATGTTCAAGCGGTGACTGGCGGAAGTGATAGAGATATCTATCAGTACACGCTATCTGATGACGGCCGCTATTTGGTTTTTGCTGCACTTGATGTGGACCGGCCAGGCGAGCTGTATCAAATGAATCTGGAGACAGGGGAAGAGAAGCGACTTACGCACCATAACGACGATCATATGGCTTCCTTGCAAGTGAGTTCACCAGAGACGTTTTGGTTTGAGGCTTCGGATGGCTTCAAGGTACAAGGATGGATTTTCAAACCGGCCGGAATGGTACCGGGGGATCAGGTTCCTTTGATCTTACAAATTCACGGCGGACCCCATGCGATGTATACCGGCACGTATAGCCATGAAATGCAGACGCTCCTTGCGCAGGGATATGCCGTGCTCATGACCAATCCGCGCGGTAGCTTTGGTTATGGTCAGGATTTTGCTCAGGCCTGCCGGGGGGACTTTGGGGGAGGAGATTATCGTGATCTGCTGGACGCCTTGGACTTTGCGCTGAACCAGTTTGATTGTATAGATGAAACCAGGCTCGGGGTGGCTGGCGGCAGTTATGGCGGCCTGATGACCAACTGGATCATTTCTCACACGAACCGATTTCGAGCTGCCGTTACGCAACGCTGCATCTCCAACTGGCTCTCCTTCTATGGCTTGAGCGATATTGGTATTTCCTACACAGAGGGAATCGTTGGGGCTAACCCGTGGGAAGATCCTGAGCTACTCTGGTTCAAATCCCCATTGGCACATGTAAATAGCATTGAAACTCCGTTGCTGATTTTACACGGCGAGGAAGACCTGCGCTGTCCTGTTAGCCAAGGGGATGAGTTGTTTACGGCTCTTAAGCGGTTGGGTAAAATAACACGCCTCATTCGATATCCCGGGTCCAATCATTCATTGCTAAAGAGCGGTAAACCGTCCCTTCGTGTGGATAACTTTGAACAAGTGGTGGCTTGGTTCAATTCCTACTTGAGTAAAGGAGTATACTCCAATGAGTAAAGTGAAATTGTCCATCCCAGTGGCCTTTCTGATCGAGAACTTATGTACGAGTGGTGAACCAAAAGACGTCATCATTGAATGTATCAAAAAACAGGATTTCACTCCTTTGCTCGACAAGGTTAAAGAAAAAACAATGGATTTCAAAGAACGTTGTCAAACGGCAGAAGACATAGGAGACGAGTGGGAAGAAGCGATCCTTAGTGGTTATGAATTTAAGTTTTTACACATCAATGGATTGAAAAGGCTGCTTTATTTTCGTTTGGATCGAGCCCTAGATCGCGATTATGAGCAAGATGGGATCACGTTGAAAAATCTGTATCTTGATCCTATCGAAATTGATACTTTACAAGGGCTCATCGGCAGACAGTGGCAGGTGATTGCTGAAGACAATGAAGCTGCAGGTAACGTGCAGAGGAGAGTCAGCATTAAGCTTTTATACCGAAATGAAGATGATTCTTAAAAAGCAAATAGTATTTAATGCCCAAACGTACAAATGATATTGCCCATGTGTACGTTTTTTTCTTTTTGTTTTTTTGTAAAATAATATATAAATGATTTCTGTTCAAACTAAATGGACCAGGCGCTCTCATAGCGGCGTTGTCTCTAATAAGTTGAAAAGCCGAATTCAGAATTGTAGGAGGGAATTATGATTGATGTATTCAATGAACAGATTCAAAATCTAGATCCAGAAATAAGTGAAAGTGAAGGTGAATTTGAGAAGAAAGATATTTCAAAAGTGTTAACTATAATATGGATTTTTATAATTTATAGTGAGTCTGTCATTCTTCAACATTTGTCCAGCGGTCTAAATCTGCCGCAAAGTGTCTTATTCACTGTAATCATCATATTGCACATCCTCTTGTACTTGCATGCTCAAAGAGTTGCAAAATATTTTTCATGGGCTTATTTTGTTGTGCAAGGGGGATTGATCTTTTCAAGTGCATTTCTTCTACCTGAAAGTTTCTCCATTGTACTGGTTGGGTTAATGCCAGTTTTGGTGGGTCAGAGTATAGGCATTTATTACAAGCCGCTTAAGGTTATTCTTGTATTTTTGATCTCCTATGTACTTTTTTGTGTGGCTGTGGTCTGGCATAATGATGGCAAGCAATTTGTGTTGTTCATCCCGCTATTTTTTCTAATTGCAGTTGTTATAGTAGCTTATGCCGTTCTTTTTCTCAAACAAGTCCAAGCACGAATCCGAACGCAAAACGTTCTTAAAGAACTTGAAATTGCACATCAAAAGGTCGAAGAACTTACAATTGCTAACGAACGACAACGTATGGCCCGTGATCTTCATGATACGCTGGCTCAAGGGCTTGCTGGGCTAATCATGCAACTTGAAGCCATTGATGCCCATCTGACAAAAGGAAGTACGCAAAGAGCTCAGGAGATCGTCCAACAATCGATGTCACAAGTGCGAAGAACATTGTCTGATTCAAGGCGAGCTATAGACAATCTGCGTTCGAAAACCATCTCGGAAGTTGATTTTGCAGAAGCAGTGGAGGAAGAAATACAGCGATTTACGATGGCTACGAGCATTCGTGTAATACGCAACATCAAAATTAAAGCTTCAGTTCCCAGACTGGTGTTCGAACATGGATTGTTTATTATAAGCGAGTGTTTAACCAACGTAGCGAAGCATTCACATGCTAATACCGTATGGATTAATATTTTAGATAACGAAGGCAAGATTGAAATCGAGATTCGCGATGATGGAAAAGGATTTGATACGGATATTATTGCCAAGCAAACAGGGCATTACGGAATAATAGGTATACATGAACGTGTACGGATACTGGGTGGAAAAATCAATATTAGCAGTATATTTCAAGAAGGTACAGCTATAAAAATAGAGGCGCCTCTTACTAAAGGAGACCTATCATGAAATACAAGATTTTAATTGTCGACGATCATTGGGTAGTTAGAGAAGGATTAAAGCTGGTGCTGGAGACCAATGACAGTTATGAGGTTATTGGTGAAGCCGGAGAAGGTGTAACGGCTCTTAAATTGATTGAAGAACTTCAGCCGCATGTCATATTGTTGGATTTATATATGCCACAAATGAGTGGTTTGGAAACCATGAAAGCCCTCAGAGAAAAACAAAATGAAACACCAGTCATTATCCTGACGACCTATAACGAAGATGATTTAATGATTAAGGGGCTCTCTTTGGGAGCAAAAGGATATTTATTAAAAGATACCAGTCGAGAAAATTTATTTCGCACTATTGAGTCTGCGCTAAGGGGGGAAACGCTGCTTCAGCCAGAGATAACAGCAAGGGTATTCGCTGCCACGAATAAGAGAGAAGCTGAGATAGAGTCACACGAAAGAAACTTAGTTCTGACTGATAAGGAAAAGCACATATTAAAGTCTGTTGCACATGGTTATAAAAGTAAGGAAATTGCGTTTGATATGGGAATTTCCGAGCGTACCGTAAAGGCACATTTAACGAATATTTATAACAAGCTTGGTGTTGATTCCAGATCCGAAGCTGTTGCTGTTTCGTTGGAACGTGGTATTTTACAGCTTTAGAAATAATAACTGAAAATATGTTATTTATTTGCCCAGTCGTACATAAGGTGCTTGCCCCTTTGTACGATTTTTTTGTTTGTTCATTGTTATAACATGAAAAAAGGATGAAAAAGTTTACTTGACCCACGGGTTGCTGATAGCACCTTTAGAAGAGAGAATCAGAGAGGATGACATTAGTTGAAGAGAAAAGGAATCAGAATAATGATTGCAGGGGTTGTATTAGCTATAGTAGCTTCTGGTTGCTCCAGTGCAACGGAGAACTCTGTAACACAAGCCAGTCACCCGGTAAAAGTGGAGAAACTTGCAATGAAACCTTTGGCCAATGATTTTAATTTGGCGGGGACATTGCAGGCAAGTAATGAGGCCAATGTTTCCTTTGAAGCGGATGGACGTATATTGAACACCATGGTCGAGGTTGGAGATTCAGTAGAAAAAGGGAGTGTCCTTGCGAAGTTAGATACATCTGCTTATCAGTTACAGCTGGATCGGGCAAAGGCAACCATGGAAAAGGCAAAGGCTGGTGTTAGCCAAGCGGAGGCTTCTGTTCAATCGGCACAGGCGGGCATTCATAGTTCACAATCCCAGGTCAATGCGGCCCAATCCAAATTGCAGGAATTGAACAATGGCGCCAAAAAGCAGGAGATTGCACAGTCTCAAAATGCGGTTACTGTAGCAACTAATAATTACAACAAGAAGAAAGCGGATGCCGCACGGTCCCAAAGTCTATTCCAGGCAGGTGCAGTATCCTTAACGGAAAATGAGAATGCACAGCTGGAATTAACGAACGCACAAGAAAGTTTAAGTGATGCGCAAGAGAAATTGTCTCTTTTGCTTGCAGGGGCATCCCAAGAACAACGTGCACAAGCTTCGGCTGGGGTAGATCAGGCTAGAGCAGGGCTGGAGTCAGCTAGGGCTACTAGGCAACAAGGGATAGCCAGCAAAGCCCAGGCGCAGGCTACCTATGAGGATGCACTGGCTGCTTATGAACAGTCATCCTTGTCACTGAAAAAAGCTACTTTAACCTCCCCGATCACAGGTGTTGTGATTGAAAAAAAGATATCTGATGGTCAACTGGGCTCCAGCGGGAGTGAGGCATTTGTTGTCGGGAATATCAAGACTTTAAAAGTACTCCTCCCCGTACCGGACAGTGAAATCTTATCTTGGAAGAAAAACCAAAAAGTAAATATGTCTCTCTATGATGAAATTAGAACAGGGACTGTTACCCAGATCTATCCATCGACTAACTCCAAAACGGGAAGCATCAATGTGGAAGTTAGCATTCCCAATCCTGAACTGAATTGGAAGCCTGGTCAAGTCATTAGTGCTTCTAAAAGCATGAATCAAAACGAAGCGCTTTTAGTACCCGTAGAGGCTGTAATTAGTACGGAAAATGACCCGTATGTCTTTAAAGTTGTGAATGGAAAGGCCGTAAAAGCCGCGATTAAACTGGGGAAAGTGACTAATAATCTACTCGAAGTGGTCTCTGGGCTACAGGCAGGCGATCAAATCGTTACGCAAGGAGCAGGAACCTTATTTAATGGTGATTTAATTGGGAATGATGTACTTGGGAAATCGGAGGAGTCGTCCGAATGATTAAATATATCGTTAAAAAGCAGAAAATCACACTTATTTTCTTTGGCATGTGTATTTTGCTAGGGATTTACAATTTTGCATCGTTACCTAAACAGGAGATGCCCGACGTTATTCCTATGTCAGCCAGTGTCACAACTGTGTATCCAGGGGCCTCACCTGAAAGAATCGAACAAACCATTACGAAGATATTGGAACAGAAAATTAAAGAAGTGGAGGGTGTCAAAACTATTTCTTCCACTTCATCTAAGGGCCAATCTAGTATAAGTATAGAAGCTTTGGATGAGGCAAATCCGACAAAAGTGTGGGCCGATCTTCGTACAAAGGTACAGGATGCGCAGTCTGAACTTCCGGACGATGCGATGCAGCCCATTATCAATGATAGTATGGCAGGCTCCTTCATCGGGTCATACGCAATCACTTCTGATAAAGTTGAAAATTTATATGCGTTAAATGAATTGATGAATAAATGGAAAGATCAATTAAAAACGGTCTCAGGAATTTCAAAAGTTAATATTCAAGGAATTCCAGAACAAGAAGTACGGATAAGCCTGAACACTCAAAAAATGCAGCAATATGACATCTCCTGGGAACAGGTCGTTCAAGCCATTAAAAATGAAAACGATAGAGTGCCTACAGGAAGTCTGGATTTCAATCAGCGTACGTATCAGTTGACAGTAGATGCTTCAACTGATCCCAATGTTTTAAATAATGTTCAGATTTCAAGCAACGAAGAAGGGTTCCCTATATCCTTGAAGGATATAGGTTCAGCCTCGCTTGTTTTAAAAAAAACGGGGAGTTATACGTATGTGAATACCAAGCCTGCTATTTCAATCAGTTTGAGTGGAGATAAAGGCACAGACGTACCAACGGTATCCAAAGCGGCAACAGCCAAAATCAACGAACTTGCGAGTAGTTTACCTAAGGATGTACATTTTGAACTACTTTTCGCTCAAAATGACCGTGTAAGTGAAATATTTGGTAATCTCTCCAAAGAGATGATGATTGCTATTGCATCGGTTATTGTGATTTGTACATTAGGTTTGAACTTGCTGACCTCTGCATTTGTGGCCTTGGCTATCCCTGTTTCTATTGCCATCGGTTTTATTGTCTTGCCGATGACAGGAACGACGCTGAATCAAATTTCAGTCATCGGATTAATCATCGTACTGGGGATACTGGTTGATGATGCCGTTGTGGTAAACGACAACATTGAACGCCGACGCTCTGAATTTGGGGAAGATGCTACGGAGGCGGCAATTAAAGGAACGAAAGAAGTATCCTTATCGATCATTACAGCCACGCTGGCTACGGTTGCAGCATTTGCCCCGCTTTTATTTCTACCGGGCAATATGGGAGACTTTATTAAACCGATCCCTACCGTTATTTCGTTAACGATGCTGGCCTCCATGATTATGTCGCTTACGATCATTCCTATTTTCCGTCAATGGTACGATAACCGTCATAAAGGTAAAGAACGTAGCAAACCGACCAAGCCTCCAGGGCTTCTTGGCAATCAAATTCAGTCCCTCTCTAATGTATACGCTAAAAACTGGATGCCGAGAATACTGCGTCGACCACTTTTCACTGCGCTTATTGGTCTTATGATTGGTACGGCAGCTTATGGACTGCTTGCTATTGTGCCCATTCAATTATTTCCTGAATCGGACCAACCGGATGCCACAATCAACGTAACGATGCCAGAAGGAACGTCGTTGCAGGCAACCAATCAGGTTATAACCGAGATTGAGAACTGGGTTAAAAAGCAGCCAGAAACCGAACATTTGGCAGCAACGGCAGGTGGTGGAGCACCTCAAATGTACAGCGATATAGTAGCTGGTAGTGGCTCCGTGGGAGCGGTACACGGACAACTTACTGTTGTTGGTAAAGAGGGAGTCTTTGATATCAAAAAAACAGTGGACAGCTGGACAAGTACGCTGCAAGCCAAATATCCAGCAGCATTAATAAGTATACGTGTTCCTCAATTAGGCATCCCAGTCGGTAGTGCAGTATCTGTCCGTATTAAAGGAGAAGACCTTGGAAAGTTGCAAACGATGACCACAAAAATAAAAGAAATTGTTGCGGGAACTTCTGGAGCTGTAGATGTGACCGATAATATGGGGATGCAAAGCTATAATTTGAATTTTCAAGTCAACCAGCAGGCCTTGGATAAATATCAGGTCAACTATTCCAACTTAACCCGCACTTTGTTGCTAATGGGTGACGGAGTGAAGGTCACGGATTTTGACACGGGTAAGGAACTGCTGGATATCAATATGTACATGGATAAACCTAACCATGATCCTGAGGTGTTATTCCAACAGCTAAGTGTCACTAATGCGGGAGGAGAGCAGATCCCGTTATCCCAGTTAGCAACGATGAAACCGGACTTTTCCATTCAGCAAATCCACCGCTATGATTTGGAACGGACGGTAACGATCTCCGCCAATGCAAAAGGGCGTACGGCTACGGAGCTCACCCAGGACATCCGTAGCAAGCTTACAAGTACACATTTCGATTCGGGGTACACTTGGGAAATGGACGGGGAAACATCTACGCAGACCGATTTGTTTAAGGATTTAGGCAAATTAGCCGTTATCGTTGTTTTTCTCATTCTGCTCTTGATCACCATGCAGTTTTACTCGGTTTCCACACCGATCATTATAATGACGACTGTGTACCTGGCAGCAGCAGGAGGAGTGCTTGGTAGCTTTATTACAGGTATGCCAATTGGTTTTATGAGTATTATGGGTATCATTTCACTTGCCGGTATCGTCGTGCGCAATGGTATTGTATTGATCGAGTTTATTGAAGATGCGCGGCGTGAAGGCGCAGAATTAACAGAAGCCATCTTAATGGCATGCTCTGCCCGTTTCCGTCCGATCTTGCTCACCTCGCTAACTGCGATCGTCGGAATGATACCGATTGCTACGATGGGAGAAATTCTATTCAAGCCATTGGCAGCGACCATTATATTCGGACTGATTTTTTCAACCATTTTAACGTTGTTTGTAGTTCCGACTCTTTATATGGTCGTAGCTCATCTGAAGCTGAAACGGAAGCATAAGAAGGAAAAGGCTATAAATAGCGATAGCTCAATGACCTTGTAAGTAAATATAGAAAAGAATATACTTCATTATCTCCTTATTATTATGAAATCGTACATTAGACGAGTGTCTTAATGTACGATTTTTCTTTTGTGATTATTATTTCATTGACATAGTCCACAAAAATCATTACTATAATTGTTGCAAAAGTCCACTAAATTGGGGGAGTTATGATCAATATAAATGCTAATATGATAGCGGATATGAGGCGTTTTAATCGGTTCTATACGAATATACTGGGTGTTTTAGATAGACATGTGCTGGATAGCGGATATTCCTTTACCGAGGCCCGTGTCATTATAGAGATCGGGTTGATCGAGCCATGTATTGCGAATACTCTTGTCGAATCTCTTAAAATTGATCGCAGCTATATGAGTAGGATCATTGCTAAATTTTGCAAAGAGGGCTTTCTTGTTAAGGAAAATTCAACGTTGGATAATAGAACAAATCTGATTCGTTTGACTCCTAAAGGAAAGGAGTTCTATAACCAACTGAATGAAAGGTCTGATGAACAAATTCTAAAATTAGTTCAAGGACTTTCAGAAGAAGAGATAAAGGAATTACATGCTTCTATGTTGTTAATTCAGAAGAAATTGGATAATTTGGAGAGGATACAGAATGATACGATTTGAATGCGACTATACCGAAGGTGCCCATGAGCGCATATTAAAGCGACTACTGGAGACTAATGATGAACAAACTCCAGGTTATGGTGTGGACGATCATTGTGAAAAAGCCAGAGCATATATTAAAGAAGCATGTGACTTCCCAAATGCGGATGTACACTTTTTGGTTGGAGGTACACAGACCAATACCACCGTTATTTCTTCTATTCTGCGTCCGCATCAAGGCGTCGTTGCGGCAGTTTCTGGACATATTGCCGTACATGAGACCGGAGCGATTGAAGCTACTGGGCATAAAGTACTTACTTTGCCAAGTGATGATGGGAAAATCCGGGCCGTGCAGGTAAAGGAGCTGTATGACGCTCACTGGAATGATGCCGCTCCTGAGCATAGTGTACAGCCCGGGATGGTTTATATTTCCCAACCTACTGAAAATGGAACGATTTATAGCAAATCAGAGCTAGAAGCATTAAGTAGAGTCTGTCAAGAGTGTGGTTTACCACTGTTTATAGATGGAGCCCGATTAGGCTATGGCTTGGTGGCCGAAGATAGCGATGCATCTTTAGCAGATATAGCGAAGCTATGCGATGTATTTTATATTGGTGGGACCAAAATTGGAGCCTTGATGGGAGAAGCAGTAGTCATTCTAAATGGTACATTGAAAAAAGATTTTCGATATATGATCAAGCAAAAAGGAGGGCTGCTGGCTAAGGGAAGAATGTTGGGCATTCAATTCGAAACTTTGTTTGAAGACGGTTTATACGTTGAAATTTCCAAACACGCTATAGATATGGCCATGCTGCTTCAAAACGGATTATCTGAGCAAGGGTTTTCTTTTCAATACCGTTCTACAACCAATCAGCAGTTTCCGATTTTACCAGATCGTATACTAAAGGCATTGAGTGAAAAATATACTTACTCCTTTTGGGAAAAGGTTGATGATGCACATAGTGCTGTTCGATTCTGTACCAGTTGGGCAACGAAGAAAGAAAATGTTGAATTGCTAATTCAGGATATTAAAGCATTGCGATAAAGGTCATAGAAAGAGTAATTTATAATTTTAAAGATGTAGAATGACTATGTAATAGCCATACTTCGTTGCATGCATTGCAGCGAAGTATGGTTTTTTTGTGTGCATTTTACTTATTCCAAAGTGGCTTGTCTTTAGTTCCATGAAAGAGCAAGTGGATATAAAAATGGGAAAACAAGACAAGAGCGGAGGTATAAAATCGGCGTCTAATTCTTTACACTGAATATCTACCGAACCTGCTTGCGGTACTGAAGAGGGGAGAGCCCAGTTATTTTTTTGAAGATTTTATTAAAGTGGGAAGCATGACCGAACCCGACATCCTCTGCAATATGCTGGATTTTGTCCTTGGTGGTTCGAAGTCTGGTTTGGGCCGCCCTGACCCTCACTACGCGGATGTATTCGCTGAAATGAAAACCAGTCAACTTTAGAAAGATACGGCTTAGGTACGCTGGACTAATGAAAAAGCAGGCGGCCACTTGTTCGAGAGTTAACGGTTCATTGTAATGATCCTGAATAAAAGAAGAAATTTCCGTGATTTTCTGATGCATGGGATGAGAGGAAACAGGTTCACTACGCTCGATCGCTTCCGATCGGTGCACCAGGATCAGCATTTCCAGCAGTAGATGCTGTACGCAACGGTCATGCAGAGGCTGCTTATTCCTGCATTCGGTATTCATCTGTAGGAATAAACGTTCAACTTCCACTTGCTCTCTCGCAGGTAAGCGAAGCAACGCGGATTGCTGATACGGCGGCAGGTCAAGAATGTCATGATCCTGCTGTGGGAGAAACGTCGGAGAAAAATGAATCAAGATGCGCTCTGTTTCCTGCAATTGCGTACTGGCGGTAGAGTGCAAGTCATGAGGAAGGATGAATATCAGATCCCCCTTGCGAGCGGTGTATACCTTGCCATTCATAAAATAGATGCGTTCGCCTCGCAGTAAGAGATACAGCTCATAGTTCTCATGGACATGAGGCCGGGGCATGACTGTGAAACCGGTACGATAGATGTGATGAATGGAAAATTGTTGTTCGCCAATGACATATTTATCTTCTTTCATTTCATTCATGTGCTTCTTCCTTTACAAATTAAGATAAGTAAGCGCATTCATATACCAACAGTATATATGACAACCTGCCAATGATAAAAGCAGAAAAGATTGATGAAAGGAGGTGAAGGCGCTTCTGAACGTCTCGAATCGTGTTTTTATAAAAATATGCGCTGATGTGGAAGAAAATCTTAGGGAGGAAACAGAATATGAGCAAGCAGCGTACATGGAAAAAGGTGCTATGTAATGTGGTTGTGGGTTCATTGTTGTTGACCTTGTGCCCACCACTAATCCAAGCGGAGACTGCGGTAGGAACAGAGATCGCAAAGGTGGCAAAAGTGGCGACGGATATTCCGGCGTTTCCGGGGGCTGAGGGTGGCGGTAAATATGTTACTGGTGGACGCGGAGGTGAAGTGTATGAGGTCACCACGCTGGCAGACTACGGCAAAGGGGAACAGATCATACCCGGATCTCTTCGCGCAGCGGTCAGCTCCGATAATCGGACGGTCGTATTCCGGGTGGGTGGAACGATTCATCTCAAGGAGCCACTTAAAATCTTGGGAAACAACCTGACGGTTGCTGGTCAGACAGCTCCTGGCGACGGTATAACTGTAAGCGATTACACAACAGGAATTGATGCAGATAACGTCATTCTCCGTTACCTGCGTTTCCGATTGACCGACCGTTACCCCAGTGAGGATGACGCGTTAGGGGCCAGATACCATAAAAACATAATGATTGATCACTGTTCCTTTAGCTGGTCGGTGGATGAGGTACTGAGCCTGTATGACAACGTCAATACAACGGTACAATGGTCCATTGCGTCCGAAAGTATGCTAATGACCACGCACCAGAAAGGTCGCCATGGCTATGGCGGCATATGGGGCGGACGAAATTCCACCTATCATCATAACTTGTTGGCTCACAATGCAAGCCGTAATCCGCGTTTTCCAACCGATAAAAAACAAATCGACGCTGTGGAAATGACCAATAATGTCATTTATAACTGGGGATTTTTCTCTTCATACGGCGGCGGTGAAGGATCGTATAATGTGCTAAATAACTATTATAAGTATGGCCCCAACACATATCAGGACGTTCGCGGTCAAATCTTTGTGGACGTGGGTAGTAAAAAATATAAAACACGCATCTTTATTGGTGGTAACTACATGTACGGCAATGACTCGGTTACAAAAGACAACTGGCAGCTTGGAACATCCATTGGGTCAATTATTGATCCTTCCACCCGTTTGGCGGAGCCGATTGAAGTCAGAGGGGAATACGACAACGGAATTTCACCGGATGCGTATGGTCCATATCAAGCGACGGATGCACAAACCGCATATACGGAGGTGCTTGCCGGCTCAGGAGCCACGCTGCCAAGAAGAGATGCGGTGGACGCCCGAATTATGAATGATGTGAAGAATGGAACGGGTGCGTTTATTAACTCTCCGCGTGAAGCAGGGTGGATTTACGACGATTCTAACGTAACGACGACGGAGATTTCTGACAGTGACCATGATGGAATGCCGGATGAATGGGAACGTGCCCATGGGCTGGACCCCAATAATGCAGATGACCGTAACGGTCAGGGGCTTGCCGGTACAGGGGCGTATGCTCATTTTGCCAAGGGTTATACGAATCTTGAGGTCTATTTAAATGATCTTATTGAGAAGCTGTCGAATGGAAATGAGGTGGATAATCCAGAGGCCGTCGTTCAGGTGTCGGATGCAAACGGACGTTCACTAAAGCATAACGATATTTTGGAAGCAGGCCGTGATGCGACCATAACAGCAACAGCCAAGGACAAAGATGGTATTGCTCATGTTGAATTTATCATTGACGGCAAACTTGTTGGTAAAGTAGAGACCGCGCCTTATCATCTCGATTGGAATCATGTAACAGACGGTACCCACAATATTATTGTACGGGTGACTGACCGCAAGGGGACTGCTGTATTTTCCAATCCTGTTACCATTCACGTCAATACGACTGCGCCATCGGGAAGTTGGCTCAGCGAAGAGATTGGCTCTGAGGGCAACGATGGTTATATAAAAGGGCATACTCAGGTCTTAAAAGAAGATGCAAGCGGTAGCAGCATACGACTGAAGTCAGCGGGAGACGTTGACGGTAAGGCAGATATTTTCCATTATGCTTATCAAAAATGGGAAGGTGACACTGAGATCACAGCCCGTGTGGAACAAATTACCCCGGTGGATGATAATGCCGAAGCGGGTGTAATGATTCGTGAATCGCTGAAGCCTGGATCAAAAATGGCTTTTATGTCTTTAGCATTTGTTAAATATGGCAAACAGGGTATTCTTATCAGTCGTGATCAAACCGATGGTAAGACGAAACGCGCGTCAATGGAGGCTTTTATTACAACGCCATATTCGGTTCGTCTTGTACGACAAGGACAAAAGGTTACCGGCTGGGTATCCGCAGATGGTGTGACGAACTGGGAGAAGGTTGGTGAAACTGTTATAGATGTGCCAGATAATCAGCCGTTATTGTTCGGGTTGGCTACCGATGCATCCAAACAACAAAACGATGTATGGAATTACAATACGTCGGAATTCAGCAATGTCACCATCCGCAACCTGACAGACTCAGGAGGAACTCATCCCACTAGTGTGGTGGTAGCGACCTATGGCCCTGCTGACTTTAGATCTCTTCAGGCAGCTATTGACGCAGTCCCTGACGACAGCAACACAAGGACAGTTATCCATCTCAAAAACGGTACGTATCGTGAAAAAATAAAGGTGAATTCCTCCAAAAAAAATCTGAGCATTATCGGAGAAGATCGCGACAAAACGATCATTTCTTTTGATGATACGGCCAAAACCGTGGTGGACGGAAAAGAATTAGGAACAAGCAACAGCTATACAATGCGTGTGCAAAGTCCCGATTTTGTGTTGGAGAATGTCACGGTTGCCAATACAGAAGGAACTGGGCAGGTGCAGGCTGTAGCGTTATATGCCGAAGGCGATCGTGGTAAGTATCACAATGTCAAAATTACCGGCCTACAGGATACGTTGCTTGTGAACCGTGGCAGACAGTATTTCAAGGACAGCTACATCAGTGGCAGTGTAGATTTTATATTTGGCAATGCACCTGCCGTGTTTGATAATTCGATCATACACAGCCTGCGTGCTGGATATGTGACAGCAGCTTCAACAGAAGAGAACAAGCCGGGCTTTGTATTTATTCAATGTCGTCTGACAACAGAAAATGGCTTGACAGGCAAGGTGGATCTCGGACGGCCATGGCGCCCTTATGCTCATGTTACTTTTTTGAAGACCTATATGGATGACCATATCAAGCCGGGCGGCTGGAACAATTGGGGTAAGGAATCCAATGAGCAGACCGCAAGATTTGGAGAGTTTGACAACTTTGGGCCAGGTGCGGAAAGTAGCGGGCGTGTACCTTGGGCCAAACAGCTTACCGCCGATGAAGCAAGCCAGTACACCGTTGAAACTGTTCTGGGCGGGACAGACCATTGGGATTGGCGTCTTTAAATTTGATGTTCAATGGTTAAGCGGGGCAAGCGCTTCTAGCGTTCAGCCTCGCTTATTTCTATAGTTTGAGTAGAGGATACATACTTAATTTTCGGTGTTGAAAATACTTGTTTATATGGTAAATGTTTGCTATGTTAAAAGTGCATTTATTTCAAATTGTAATTTATTATTGATTTGGAGGTGTAAGGTATGGCACGTGTGTTAGTAGTGATCACGCCTGCTGAAGGCCATGTTAATCCGACACTAGGATTAGTGAAAAGGTTGGTAGACAGTGGGGAGGATGTTGACTATGTGTGTACGGAAGAATATCGTACGAGAATTCAACAGACAGGAGCACAGATGATCACCTACCCTTTTGTTGATGATGCTTTTTCTAAAGACTCTGATTTAAAGCCAGCAGAATACAAACATCATTATCAATTTGTGTACATGATGGTAAAAGGTATGATTCTTCCGATTATTCCAGAGGTTTTGAGAGTTATTGAAAACAGAACCTATGATTATTTAATCTATGATTCTTTGATGGGCTGGGGAGGCACGATTATTGCACAGAAGCTAGGAATCCCTGCTGTGTGCTCTATCGCTTCTTTTGCTTTCGTAGAGCCGTTGGGATCGGGACAAGGCATGAATGACAATGATCCGGAGGTAAAAAAGTTGTACACGGCTACGATGCAAATAACGCATCAACTAGCTAATGAGCTTCAGGTTGACGCTCCGGCTATAGAAGAGATTGCTCCTCATGGCGGGCGCTTAAGAATAGTTTATACAAGCCGCTATTTTCAACCGCAAGCCGAAAAACTGGATCACAGTTTTATTTTTACAGGTCCTTCTATTGTACCGCGTAAAGATGCTCCATCTTTCCCGTTCGAACAACTTCGTGTTCTGCATCCACAGGCGGTTTACATTTCAATGGGTACTATATTGAATAAAGACTTAGAATTTTATAAGCTTTGTTTTGCAGCATTTCGCGATTTGCCTGTGCAGTTTGTGCTGTCTTCAGGCAATTATACAGACATGGAGCCATTGGCCCCGTGTATCCCTGACAATTTTATAATCAAGCCTTATATTCCGCAATTGGAAATGCTTCAGCATGTGGACGCTTTTGTTACACATGCGGGGATGAACAGTACAAGTGAAGCCCTATATTACAATGTACCGCAGGTCATGATTCCTTTAACATCGGATCAGCCGATCGTAGCCAGTCGGGTGCAGGAACTGGGAGCGGGTGTTGTTGTGGATAAAAATGAGCTTACACCCGCTAGTTTGAGAGCTGCCTTATTAGAGGTATTGAGTCATCCAACCTATAAAGAACAGGCTCATGTGATCGGCGAATCATTACGCCAGGCTGGTGGGTATAGACATGCTGCAGATACAATTATGAGTCATTTCTCCACCATAGAAAAATAAGCGCAGTCTATATACTGTGATTCCTTTCTTTTAAAGCAGCAGATTTTTCAAACTCTAATTTCTTCGAAATTGCCAGGAGACCAAGGGAGCAGATGATTAGGGCCAAACATACCCAATAGGTGTTTCGGTAACCAATCCATTGAGCGGTTAATCCGCCCATCAAGCTCCCTACCAGTCTTCCGATGGTTGTCGCATTGGAATATAGCGTCGATGCGTACCCTGGAAGAGAGGGCAACAAATCCTGCATGTAACTAATGCCAATGGCAGAAATCACTGCAACAAAGAAGGCTAGAAGAAGTTGCCCCACGAATAGCTGCCACATCTCCGTAGACATAATAACAAGGATATAATAGACAACTCCTGTTAATGCCCCTAAAAATACAAGCAAACGGTTGGAGTATTTAGCTGCTAGTACGCCTAGCATGAGCATCAAGGGGATTTCTAAAATGGCGCAAATACTGGATACTAGAGCAACGTCACTCGTGTCACCTTTTAAATTGTGAATGATGAACAAAGAAATATTTAAACTGTTCATCCAGTGAGACGTATAGAGCAGAGTAAGAACTAAAAAGGGGATCAGAATCTCAATATTTTTATGTAATGTAATGTGATGAAGTGAAAGTTGATTCTTATGTTTAAGCTGAGCGGGAGTCTGCTGGATAAAAAAGAATAAAAGAACAGCAATGAGAACAAAAATAGAGGTCGTTCCCATAAAGATACCTTTAAAGCCCGTATGTGCAATCAAAAAGGAACCAAAAAGCGGCCCAGTAATAAAGCCAAGAGAAAACATAGACCGAAGCGTTGAATTAGCAAAGGCGTGATCCGCAGATTTACTGCGATCTACTGCTTCACGTGCACTGGCAAATAACTGCGGCATCCCAGGAGCACCAATGGCCGTAAAGATCGTCATATAAACAAAAAGTACATAAAAATTTTGGATTACAAGATATCCTGCAAATGCTACGGCATTAAATAACGTACAAATCACCAAAATTTGTTTACGATCTAATCCGGTATCAGAACGTTTGGCAATCAGAGAGCTTATCCATATGCCACAAATCAAAGTCACCGCTGTAAACACACCAAAGGTTCCCACAGATACGCCAAGTGTACTTGTAAAATATACAGCTAAAAAAGGTGCGCTGATGGATATAGCCATGCCTTGCAATAACATGCAGATCATGAACAATGGGTAGTTAGGGATAACGAAAAGATTTTGAATACGCTTTAGCATTTCTTTTTTACACCCCTTCGGATTTAGTAGCAGAAACATATCTATCCTTACTAAACTATATATGATTTTAGTATAAAATGTATATTTACATGGTGTGAAATATTATATATTATTTTTCACTTTGAGGAGCAGGTCAATATACAGGCAAAGATACAGTAACAGGCTAAGAGTCAAACTCTCCATACCTTCAACTACTAACCTAGCTATGAGATCATGAGATTAACCTGAATACGGAGGGTAACTCATGAATGCCAAAGAACAACGCAGACAAGATTGGCACACACGTATCGCAGCCTATCGGGCAAGTGGCCTCACGATGAAAGCTTGGTGCTCCGCAAATCATTGTTCTGTCGAACAATTGAAATATTGCTGTACAAAATAAAGCGGTATCATCCTCAGCTACTCCAGATCCAAAGACTTCTCCCGTACAGTTTGTACCTCTTGCCACTGTAGATCCACCTGGCAGCGTTTCTCCTTCTCTAATCCTTCATATCGGTGTAGCCAGTATCGAGCTTCATTCCCGCTTTGACCCAATGCTTTTGCGCGAAGTGATTCACGCGCTTACTTCACCATGCTGACCTTTCCAAGCATCAGCGTGTGTTTCTTGCTTGTGGTTCCACCGATCTGCGCAAGTCGATCGACGGACTTGCTGCCATCGTTCAGGAAAGCTTTGGTCTGAATCCGTTCTCCTCCGCTTATTCGTATTCTGTAACCGGGCATGCAACAAGCTCAAAATTCTATATTGGGGTCACAATGGGTTCTGGCTTTACTATCGCAGCCTAGAACGTGGCAGATTTCAATGGCCTACAGGCAAGGAAGAAGTAGTAGCCATTTTACTAAGGTGGTAACGCTGATGTTATGTTTTTTGCTACTTCCACACGGCTGCTCTGTCCTGCTTTTAACTCCTGTATGATGGCTAGTTTCTCAATCGCATTGTATTCGTTCTTCTTAGACAAAGGAAAACTCCCCTTCAAGTAGCGGTTTATTTATTAAACCTGTCTACTTGAAGGGGAGCATATCAAAATCGGTAGCCTGTTCCGTAATTTATAATAGCGAGGTTACGAACTTCACCTCCGGAAAGCGGCTATCCGGTCCTTTCATTAAGATTCCGCCTTGATTTTTCAGATACCTATCGAAGAAATCCAGCATATAGGCATTGATAACGGAGTTCGCTCTTTCGGGCGCAATCTTTCCTGTAATGCCCAGCATTTTGAAAATCGGAGAAATGAACTGTACGTCGGCAAAATTCAAATGCTCCGTATTTTCGATATAGAGGACTTGTCCTCCTTCGTCGACCGTTTCGCGCATCCGTTCAAGCTCCAACTTTTTATCTTCCGTTACTTGATCCTCCCACTCTCTTGTTGAGCCCATATGGTTAAGCTCTGCATCCGTGTAGACCCGGTTATCCATCACCATTTTTAATTTTTCGAAATAGCTTTCCGAGTTGATGAACAAAAACGGCTTTCGCAGACCCTCTCTGTCACGCAGTCGATAAAGCCCTCCATCAAGGTCTATTCCAACCGCGATTCGCGGATCGTAAGAAGCGTCATAGGCCGTCGCTCCGCCGATGGAATGACCGAACACCCCGACATGACCAAGATCAATTCTCCCTTTTAGATGACTTGGAATCTGTCCCGATTGGATGAGCTCGAATTGGTCCAGCGCAAACGCCACATCGCCGGTTAAAACTTGTCCCAACTTGTCGCGATTTCCTCTACTCGTCTGGTAATCATGGTCGGGCGAGAATAAGTCGTTGGTTGTGCTGGTCGTGATTCGCCCGTCCGGAAACTCGGTTGCAAATGTATTGTAGGTGTGGTCGATCACTGCCACGATATATCCATGACTCGCGAGATTTTCGGCTTGCGACGTGTGGAGGTACCTGGAAGAGCCGTTGCCGGGATTCGCAAGGATCAGCGGGTATGAAGTCTGTGCCCAAGAGACTTCGGCCCCCGAATAAGCATGACTGGGTACGTACTTCAGGTGTTGAAAAGTAAACCCGGGAAGGCCATAGTCCGCGGCCATATAACGTAAAATCTGGGTTTCGGGAATAAAGGGAGCATACTTGCCGATGCCAGCTTGAGCTGGATACCATACCTGAACCATCAATTCCCTTTTGCCTGTCGTGGTTTTGCCAAATGTCTCCTCCCGGCTTGGATCGATGAAATGAAAGACTTGCGTACCTACCTTCAACTCGCCGGTTGGCGCCGGAAAGTCGAATACGGGAAACACATAGAGGAAGCACCCCGTTGCGATTAGCCCAATCACGATAAAAAGGCGGCCCAGCACCCTACGGATTCGCGAGGCAGTCCGAACGACTTTCAGCGTTATGAAAACGTCTATAAGTGAGAGCATAAGCATCAGGATCGTAAATCCGTATAAAAATAAAAGCTGAACCCTGTATCCTTCGACAAGCAAATGTATCACTAAAAAAATGGAGCCTGCTCCGCTTGTCAGGAGCAAAGCTGGTTTTCGAATACGTTGATTGATAATGAACAGGAGTGCCAACAAACAAGCACTTGAAAAGAATAGCAGCATTTCAAAAAACCTCACGCCAACTCCTCCTTAAAAATAATCCTATCAATGGATTAGTATAGAGGAGCAGCTAGGTTCATACCATTGATCTAGATGACAATTGCCTAACACTCTTGTAAGGTTGCGCGACGATGGCGCAGAAAACGGCATGTAATGTGCTGATTCCTGCCTTTCGGCTGGGGTTGTTTGTTTCACAATTGTGAAGACAGCTCAATCTCCAATCTCCGATAAAATGATTTTCAGAACTCAGCTTCTTGCTTCGTTTATGGAAGGGTTCAAAGGCGAGATTGACCGAAACACCTCGGTCAGCATCACTTCCGCTAACTTGTTAAATCATAATTCAGCATAACTTAGCCCTCATTTAGTTGAACAGGTGGGGGCTACTTGACGCTTACGTAACAGGAGTGGGATGTAGATATGTATGTGGAATTTTCCTGTAGGATTTACCTTAAAGACTGAAGCGATCTACGAACTGCTTGATCAGTTCATTCAATAATCTGGCGGCCTTCGTAGGAAGGCGATGATCAGCTTTCTTAAGGAAAACCAGCTCACTATTTGGTAATTGTTGATGCAATATTTTGGCATAGGGATGAAAGTGCTTATCTTCTTCACCATAAACGAGCAGGACAGGAAGCTGGATTTCCTTGAGCCGAGAGGTGCAGTTGTACTTCAAGCTGTAACGGTAATATTGTTCGACATTCCTGGGATTTCCCTGCTTCGCATCGTTGAATAACTTACGGAACAAAGATAGCTGTTTCGTTTGTGACCAAGCAATAGAAAGGGCAAGCGTACCGACTGCGCCGATTTTGGAAAGAGCAATGCCCAAAGAAATTTTGTTTCTTAGTCGCCATTCGTTTACTTCCGACATTCCACTGATAACAATTCCTCCCCATGCCCGATCTGGATAAGTCAAGAGGAACTCAAGTACTATCGAGCCTCCGGTAGAATATCCACACAAAAATACTTTATCTAAGCTCATCCGGTCCATCAAATGTTTAATATCCAGGGCGATGAGAGGATAAGTAACCGTTTGTTCGGAAGGCTGACTTTTACCGTGTCCTCTGATATCAAAAGCTATAGTTCGAAAATCGGATGATAACTCTTGGAATTGGTATGTAAAATTTAAGCTTGTGAGTACTGGAGGGTGAATGAATAGGATGGCCATTCCTTCACCAGAATCCATGTAATGCATAGAGTATTCGTTTATGTTTGTAGTAGCCATGGTTATGCTCCCTCCCTGAATGGTTTGATCTTAAATTTGGCCTATTAGATCCAAAAAATTCATGGAGGCGTAACTTTAATTGCTTGTATGAAATACCTTTGTCCCGATGATCCAATACAGGAATAATATTTTTAGTACAAGAAAAAAATAAGAGGATCAAGTTTTTCTAAGAAAGGGACACATACATGGGCATGAAAAATAAAGTTACCATAGCACTAGTGCTAAGTTTATTGTTGATGATCTTGGGCTGTAGAGCGGACTCCAGTCAACAGCTAAAACAACAAAGTGTGAAGTCACCTATCATAGTAAATCAAATGGGCAAAAAACCTGTCATTGTGATCTTGATTGATTCATTAATGGATAAGCCTTTGCAAGATGCGATTCAAGAAGGCCGTGCACCCGCGATGCAATATCTCCTTCATCAAGGGCAATATTTCCCGCAAGTAGTGAGTTCATTTCCCACGATGTCTGTGACAATCGACAGTACATTATTAACGGGAACGTATGCCGACCAACATCATGTGCCCGGACTCGTTTGGTACAGCGACCAAAAGAAACGCATGATTCTCTACGGCAATGGTGCCAAAGAAGCCTTGAAGATAGACCAACTGCAAGTATTCTTAGACGCAATTTACCAATTAAACCAAGTTCATTTGAATAAAAAAACGAAAACCATACATGAGGAATTGGCTGACAAAGGAAAAGAATCCGCGTCCATCAATGCTATTGTCTTCAGAGGGAAAACGAAACATGCCTTAAAAGTGCCTGACTTCATAGCGAATAGCAGCAGGGTGCCAGAAAAAATGATAGTAACAGGGCCTAAATGGTTATCTTATGCAGCTTTGGCACAATTGAATCCGAAAAATAGCTGGAATACTCCTTTGTGGAAAAAATTTGGGATGAACGACGAATTTTCCGCAAAAGATACCGCTTTTCTAATAAGCCAGAAGAAACTTCCAGACGTAACCATCACATACTTTCCAGAGAATGATAATTTAGCGCATAGAAAGGGCCCGACTCAACTGGAGGGAATCGAAAAAGCAGATCAAGCACTGCAAACTGTGTTGAATGCATATGGTTCGTGGGAACAGGCTGTAAACGATGCGATATGGGTTGTCATGGGTGACAGTGCGCAAAGCGCTGTTTATGATGATCGACAGGTTGCCACTGTTGATTTAAAGTCGCTTTTGAATCATTACCGTATTGCAAAATTAAATCAACCTGTAAGAAGTGATGACCAAATCGTGATTGCCGCTAATGAACGGATGGCCTATATCTATGCGATAAACGATAACGTAGAGCTGTCCAACGTGGCGAAGCTTTTACAGCATGAGGACAAGCTCGACATTATCGCTATGAAAGATGGTAAAAACAATATTCATGTTACAAAGGGAAAAAAGGATAAGCTGTTTTCTTATCATCCCGGTGGAAAATTCATCGATGAATATGGGCAATCGTGGACCTTGTCGGGCGAAGAGGACCTTGTGGATATTACGGTGAATAACAACCGGATCCAATATGGAAAATATCCAGACGTTTTGGCGAGGCTACACGGGGCAATGAATTCACATGAAGGAAGATATGTTGTCGTCACGGTCCAACCTGGATATGAACTTGTCGGCGAAAGTTCCCCTACTCACATCGGAGGGGGAGCTCATGGATCGCTGCATGAAAAAGATTCCCTTGTCCCATTAATTATTTCTGGAACGAATACACGCCCCAAAACACTGCGAATCGTGGATATAAAAGACTGGATTATGCAATTGGTGAACGAATAAGTATTATTCGTGCTTGATATTAAAACCGTACTACATTAGTATATAAGCATATAGTTATATAAGTGGAAGGGGGGGCACACCTTGGATCAACTTGGTTATGTAGCCGATCATTTAAAGCTATTGGGGGATAAAACTCGGCTGGCCATGCTTTCCCTGCTAAGAGAGAGAGAATGGTGTGTTTGCGAATTTGTAGATATCTTTGATATGTCGCAGCCAGCAATTAGCCAACATTTGAGAAAATTAAAGTCGCAAGGGATTGTAAAAGAAGAACGACGAAGTCAGTGGGTATACTATTCCTTAAATGTAGACGACAAGCCGCATATTCAAGCTGTTCTTGAGAGTATGCCAAACTCTAAGCAGATTTTAAAATGGCTGAATAAAGAGGAGCCGATCGCATCTTGTGGACCGGATTCATCGGCTTGCTGCTCATCCTAAAGGCTGCTCCGTTTAACTCCTTGCAGGGATAAAGATGTTTTTAATATAAGTATATGTTTATAAGGTGATGTAATGGAGGTTTAAAACATTGATTTTGTTGGCATGCATTATATTCTTAGCCACTTTAGTGTTGGTGATCTGGCAGCCTAAAAATTTGTCCATCGGATGGTCTGCCTGCGGCGGTGCCATACTCGCCTTGCTGGTGGGTGTCGTCGATTTGCATGATGTTTGGGAAGTTACTCATATTGTCTGGAATGCGACACTGGCTTTTGTAGCCATTATTCTGATTTCGTTGGTGCTTGATAAAATAGGCTTCTTCGAATGGGCGGCGCTTCACATGGCACGAGCTGCGCGAGGAAGCGGAACCCGGATGTTTGTTTATGTGACCATTCTTGGCGCAGTTGTTGCTGCTTTTTTTGCGAATGACGGTGCGGCCTTAATACTGACACCGATTGTACTGGCGATGGTTCGGGCACTTAAATTGGATGAGAAAATGGTTTTTCCTTTTATCATAGCGAGCGGTTTTATTTCAGACACGACGTCGCTTCCGCTTGTGGTCAGCAACTTGGTTAATATTGTGTCAGCCGATTTCTTTGGTATCACCTTTATGGAATATGCGAGTCGCATGATTATACCTAATTTATTTTCTTTAGCAGCCAGTATAGGAGTACTGTATCTCTTTTTTCGTAAAAGGATTCCGAAAACGTTTGATGCGACACAATTAATCAGGCCTGCGGAAGCGATTAAAGATCCAAAGATGTTCCGTATGTCCTGGATCGTTCTCGCGGTTTTGTTCATTGGCTACTTTGCATGCGAATTTTTTAATATTCCCGTTTCGGTGGTGGCCGGTATTATTGCTATCTTTTTCTTATTGATGGCGCGTAGAAGCCCTGCAGTGCCGATGAAAGAAGTCATCAAGGGCGCTCCATGGGCTATCGTATTTTTCTCCATCGGAATGTATGTTGTGGTGTATGGTCTACGTAATGCCGGTTTGACGGATCTGCTGGCCCATGTGATTCAAGCGGCTGCCGATCAAGGTATGTTTGTGGCCACCATGGGCATGGGTTTTATTGCAGCGATTATCTCGTCGGTCATGAATAACATGCCTACGGTCATGATTAATGCGCTTGCCATTGATGCCACCCATGCAACCGGTATGGTCAAAGAGGCGTTGATTTATGCTAACGTGATTGGATCGGATCTAGGGCCGAAAATAACTCCGATTGGTTCATTAGCCACGTTGTTGTGGCTGCATGTGCTTCGTTCGAAAAACGTGAAAATTTCTTGGGGGGCTTATTTTAAGACAGGCATTGTCTTAACCATTCCTACACTTTTTATGACCCTACTCGGCTTATACCTGTGGTTAGTCATTTCATAGGGCTATAGTATTTCAAACAAGCACGCTTCCTTAAAGAGGTGGTGCTTGTTTGGCGTTTTTTTCCTTCACAGTATACTCTTCCAGCACCTTTGTTTTATCTCCATAGATCCTATCCAAATGATCTTCTCCCCATAAGCAAAAACGATCAAGCAGATCTTTAAAATCCCATCCATATTCACTAAGCTCGTACTCCACTTTGGGTGGAACCTGGTTATAAATGATACGGTGGATGATTCCATCCTTTTCAAGCTCTCTAAGCTGTTGGGTGAGCACTTTTTGGGTGATTTTCGGAATGAGTTGACGAAGTTCGTATGTACGTTTTCTGCCGCTGATTAAATGGTGTAGGATGATGCCTTTCCACTTTCCACTGATGACCTCCAAAGTTGCCTCGATCCCGAGCATATAGGTTTTGGCGTTATCTTCCATAAACTTTCCCCCTCCAATTTGTAGTTCTAAAAGCACTAAGGAACCTTAAAGTACCTACGGTACAATGAAGTGCGTACTTCACACTTTCACATATATCAACCATAATAGCATCTGTAAACAGGGTACACCAATCACGAGGAGAAAGAAGGTTACGGATACATGAAAGTTCTATTGGTCGTCACGCATCCTAGAGAAGATTCACTTACCCTTGCGGTCATGAATCGTTTTGTAGAGGGATTGAAAGAGAATAAGCACGAGGTAGATATTTTGGACTTGTATCGGGATGGATACAATCCGGTATATAGCGCGGCAGATGAGCTGGATTGGAATACGCCTCATAAACAATATGCTCCTGAAACACGGAGAGAGATGGACAGAATTGCTGCTGCGGATGCTCTGGTCTTTGTGTTTCCTCTATGGTGGTACAGTGTTCCTTCCATGCTAAAAGGGTACCTGGATAAAGTCTGGAACATAGGTTTACTTGAGGAGTTCAAGACAAAACAGGTCTTGTGGCTGTGCTTGGCGGGAGGAACGAAAGAACATCTGATCAAGTATGAATATCACGATTTAGTTACTAATTATTTGAATAAAGCCATTGCTGGTTACGCAAGAGTAAGAGAGTCCAAGGTGGAGTTCTTCTATGATACTTTGTCCGAATCGAAAGAATACATTGAAGGTTTACTGGAGCACGCTTATCAATTAGGTCGGGCATATAAGTGAATTTTATTCTGATAACAATGACAATTTAATATTATTGAGAATTTTGCAAAATCCTGATTATTGAAAAAGGGTTAAGGCTCGTTAGACGGCACTTAACCCTTTTTTATTTTATAGACGAGACTCTATCCTTTTATAGGCTCATGCATAGGTGCTGATGGTGCCCCTTGCATAGATAACCCGCCGCCAGTTGAGCTTGCTGGAACAACGGGATGTGGTGATCCCTTTTCAGAAGCATTGCCAGCAGTTTGCTTGGCCAGCTTTTGTTTTTCCCACAGTGCTCTGGCGATAACCAGCATGGAGAGTACACCCACATATAGTAACAGAGAACCGAGTTCGGGAAGCATCTCTTGCAAAGGTGCACCACGCAGACCCATGGTACGAAGGAATTTGTACATCCATACAAAGGGGAAGAAATCACCGATTTGAATCGCTAAAGGTGGAAACAGTGATCTGGAAAGAACAGCCCCTGATAAAACAAAAGCAGGCATGAGTATCATCACCATTCTGCCGATGGCTATTCCTGGATGTGCAGCGCCCCATGCAACCAGGACATTGATACAAACGGTGCCGAATACATACAGGACAACCGGAATTATAAAGAGAATCGGATTGGCCTCGAAACGGCCTCCTCCAAACACTTTAAGCATCCCGAGAGAGAAGATTAAGCCAGCCGTCGAAAACAGCGTATAAGGAAGCATACGCAGTAGTATGTTGAACGGATTTTGCAGCTCAGCAGCCAGCCTCTTGGAAACCCGGAGTCTAGCGACCAGAGGTAAGCTATTTATATTGAGTATCATAAAAGAGAACATACAAGTGAATGCAAGTATCGTCGTATTCTGATAGTCATTCGTTGGATTAAACAGGGAACGCACTTCCAAGGCGATACCATTGAGGGCCCCTTGGGCCTGTTCTGCGTTCATCCCGGTTTTCAACATAGCTGGAACAGACAGTTCCATATTCTCGGAAACGCTAATTTCCTGCATAGCTGTACGAATCGAAGTAATAGATTGAACATTGGTATTATCGAGAATGAGACCCACGCGGCTGGAAAGGGAACGATTGTGATTATCCTCTAAACCATGCGGCAGGGAAATAACAGCCAAATATTGCTCATGATAAAAATACTGTTCAGGGTTGTCCGTATACGAAACAATCTCAGCTACGTTCATATACGGGGAAGCATCTATTTTCTGAATGAACTCACGGCTGTAAGCTGTGTTATCTTGATCCACCACTACCACGTTAGCGTCGTTAATTTGGCTGCTTGGGAGCAACAGTGAATACCCCAGTACGGCAATCAACGGGAAGATGATTGCTATGATCGGATACTTGGAGTGAACCAGATACGACCATTCATCACGAAGAGATTTCATTTGTATTCACCTCAACTGTCATGCCTGGTAGCAAAGCTGCTTCTCTTGTTACATATACACGTACCTGGAATGTAGCGGTATCTGCTTCTCCTTTTTCACGGGACATCTTTACATTAGCGAATTGTGGTGCAGCAGTTACATAGCGTACCGTACCTTTCAGGTCCTTATTGAGACCAGAGATATGAGTTTTAATTTCTTGATTGGCCTTGAATTTCCCCGCTTGTTCTTCATTCACATAGAGATCGTAATATAAATCATTGGTTTCCAGGGTAATCACAGGAGCCCCTTGCGCCACATTTTCGCCGACTTTGGTACTAATCGAAGTAACCTTGCCATCCTGTGGTGCTTTTAACACCAGGCGTTCTTTTTTGAGCAGCAACGTTTTAAGCTGAACTTCCTGTGTGTCTTTTTGCTGCTTTAAGAGGTCAATAGCCAGCTTCTGATCTGCCAACTGTTGACGACTCTGCTGAATGGTTTCCAGTTGGGTCTTGGAACGATCGACGGACAATTGGGCACCGCGAATTTCTTCCTCGGCTTGTTTTACCGAAACGGCTGCTTGTGTCGTCTGTTCACTGGCCTGCATACGTTCTTCAGAAGTGGCACCATGAAGTAGCTTTTGAAGAGACTCTTTTTGCTGGCTCAACTGATTTGTCGCTAAAGTCAAAGAGGATTCGGCATCATCCAACGCTGCTTTGGATGCACTTCCTGCATCATAGAGTGCTTTATTACGCTTATAGTTGGTTTGCGCTGTCTGAACGTTTTTGGTGGCTGAGGCTACGGCAATTCGTTGCTGCTGAACATCTTCATCCCGAGCCCCGTTATTGACCTGTTGTTCCGCAGCAGTGGCTTGACGCTCAGCCGCTTGTGCCCGCTGCAATGCGGCCTGACTTTTACTCTCAGTCACTTGAGCTTGCGCGATATCTAGCTGTGCCTGTTTTTCCTGAGTTGCTGCTCGTGTATACCCTAAATGGATGGATTGTTGTTGTTGGCTGATTTGCGTATTGAACTGGGCGATTTGTGTCCGCAGCTGCTCAATTTGCAAATCCACATCTTTAGAATCCAAAGTCATAAGGACAGTTCCTTTTTTCACCTTAGTTTCTTCTGTTACCGGGATGTTCAGGATTTTGCCGCCTACTTGTTCAAACGATACATGAATGCTATCCGCATTTAGTGTTGTGCCTTTAACAGATCGAGAAGCATTGACTTGATCTTGTCCGTTAGTCTGAAGCAGGAACCCCCCGCCGATAAGGCAGGCAATAGAAATGACAGGGATGATGAGGCTGGCGACTTGTGTGCGATTCATGAGTAATACGCTCCTTACATTCATAAAATGAGTTAAACATAGACTCGAATAAATATCCTGGTATGTACATTTTATTTATTCTTTTATTTAATAATTTAAAAGTTAGTCGGCTAACTAAAACGCAAAATTAAAACTTATTCTGGTTTTGCTGCTTTATATATCTCTTTTGCTTGAGGGATGCCGCTTTCTATTTTTTGGAGTAATGTCAGGAGCAGCTCTTTTTCATCGGTGGATAGGTGGCTCATCAGTGTGGAAGTGCTTGTGAAATGTGTAGGCAGCAGTCTTTCCATCATTTCTGTTCCTTGTTCGGTCAGTTTAACAATGCTCATACGGCGGTCGGAAGGGTGTACGGATCTCATAGTAAGCCCATCGCGTTCCAGGCGGTCAAGCAGACCGGTAACGGTAGGCTTGCTAACCCCTACTTTCTCCGCAAGCTCTGTAGCCAGCAATCCTGTATGGATGTTGCGGTACAGAAGAATTAGTATTGAAAATTTTCCATGAGATATACCGAACTTCTCAAAGCCCTCAAAACTGACTTTAAAAACACTGGAAGATACTCGCATAAAAAATAGCATAGCTTCTGTCGCTCTTACATCAATCTCGGGGATACGCTTAGAAAATTCTTGCAGCGCCTCACGAGTGGGCAAGTCCCGTAAATCAAAATCCATAGGGTTCTCCTTTCTTCTTACAGTATGTTCCAATCAACAAATTAGTTAGCCGACTAATCTTAATCTATTCAAAAATGAATTTCAAGCTAAATTTTGTTAATCGTCATGTGGATTTTTCACTATATGGAGGTTGTTGTCAAAAGAAAATAAAGTATTAGACTGAAAAATAAAGTGTTAGACTGACGATGCTTCATTAAGCTAACTGGCAGATTAGTTACATAGACGTCAGAATTTTGCATAGGAGTGTAGTCCACCATCCCATACTAATTGTATGGAAAAGAGTCTAGATAAACAGTATACTAGCTATAATTGTTTTTTGTTGAGGTGCATATCAAATGGATGAAATCGATGAATCAAAACAAATTGTATTACAAATCGGCGGTGTCTTGAAAAAGTACAGAAAAGAAAAAAACATGAGCTTAGACGACTTAGCGGAATTAACGGGTGTAAGCAAACTTACTCTGGGGAATATCGAACGTGGCGATACAAATCCAACTTTGGCGATTATATGGAAAATTTCAAAAGGCATATCTTTACCGCTATTAGCTTTGTTGAAATCAGAAGACCCTGTTAGTTTGTATCGAGCAGGCGAAGGACTGCGGTTTTCTAATGATCAAAAAAATTGGATCATTGAACCGGTCTTTAAAAACGCAAGCAACGATATTGAAATGTGTCGGGCTTACTTACAGCCGAATAGCTCGTATCACCCTGAAGGTCATCATGTGAATACAACTGAAATTGCGACAGTAATGACTGGTTCCATTGAAATTCAAGTCAATGGAGAGATTTACACATTGAATCAATATGATACGATCAGTTTTCGTGCAGATTGTCCTCACTCTTATACCAATCGTACGAATAGCGAAACAGTGCTCCATATATCCTTAAAGTATGGTTTCTAAAAGTCGAAAATTCCACTTATTAAATACAACTCCGAATTCCATGACGGGAATTCAGAGTTGTATTTTTGTTTTTAGATGAGTTAATGTGTGTTATAAAATACTTATTGTTAAAAATAATATATTATAATATACTTTTATTGTTCGCGCGGATGTTATTTCATAGTTTTTCAATCAGCAGGAAACAAATTTTACGTATGAATTTAGTAAGGAGAAATGAAGAATGTCGAACAAACAAAATATAAAAGCCGTACCATCCTCTATAGGACTGATAATTCTCGGCATTATTATTATTGCAGCTAATTTACGTGCTCCCTTAACCTCAGTCGGTCCTTTAGTGAGTCTCATAAGGGATGACGTTCGTATTTCAAATACAGTAGCAGGCCTGATAACAACGCTACCTTTGCTTGCCTTTGCTTTATTATCACCTCTAGTACCCAAATTTGGACGAAGGTATGGGATTGAACGTATCATTTTGATTGCCCTAATCGTTCTGACTGTTGGCATTGTAATACGTTCTTTATCTGGCGCAGCTAATCTATATATTGGGACAGCAATTCTTGGATTCGCAATTGCCGTATGTAATGTATTATTGCCAAGTTTAATCAAAAGGGATATCCCAAATAAAATTGGCTCCATGACAGGTGTTTACTCAATTTCAATGAGTTTATTTGGAGCAATCGCATCGGGAATCAGTGTACCGCTAGCCGTGAACGCAGGTCTAAAATGGCAGGGAGCATTGGGAATATGGGGGATTCTAAGCTTTGTATCGATTCTCTGTTGGTTACCCCAATTAAGAAATCAAACGAAGCAAACAACCACGACGAGTCAACAGATGGCCAGCAACGATGTGAATGTTTGGCGATCCCCTCTTGCCTGGCAAGTAACCTTGTTTATGGGTATACAGTCCATGGTTTTCTATGTGTTGATCGCATGGTTGCCTGAAATTTTAAAGCAGCAAGGAATTGGCTCAAACCAATCAGGATGGTACCTCTCGATAATGCAGTTAGCTCTGCTTCCATTTACCTTTATTGTCCCCGTTATTGCTGGGCGCATGTCTAGCCAACGTTTGTTAGTGGTCATCACAATCATTTTGCTTTTAACGGGAACGCTCGGACTTCTATACGGAAGCTCCAATATCATTCTGTTGTGGATTATAATACTCGGAATTGGTGGAGGCTGCGCCTTTAGTTTGTCCATGATGTTTTTCGGTTTACGTACTGAAAATGCGCATCAAGCAGCGGAACTGTCTGGCATGGCGCAATCGATCGGATATTTTCTTGCCGCAATCGGTCCTGCCCTTATAGGATTTCTGCATGATGCGACAAATAGTTGGAATCTGCCACTTTTCATTCTGCTTGGCGCTTCGGTCTTACTCTTTTTAGTCGGTATAGGAGCAGCAAGAAACCGTTTTGTAGGTAGCCGAAATAGTTACGAGCTGCCACGGAAAGGACGATAAATATGTTTGACAAAATTATTGTGGCAATTGATAAAGCTGAAATAACGAACAAACTCCTCGATGCAACCGTTGAAATAGCTCGAAACAAACAAACTCAAGTTACCTTGGTTAATGTCAGCCAGGAATATGTATCGAATGGCATGACATATTTACCAGGGCATTTCTTGGAAGAAATATTGAACGAAATGGAGAAAGCGAGTTTGGAACAGTTGCAACAAGCCAAATCCAAATTAGAATCTGCGGGGATTAACCCGGAAACACTTCATCTTAAGGGAGATCCTGCACATGAAATATTAGATTATGCAAGAGATTCCAAGCAGCAACTCATTATTATTGGAAGCCGTGGGCTAAGTGGCATAAAAGAAATGATGCTTGGAAGTGTCAGCCACAAGGTTTCACAGCTATCAAGTTGCCCAGTCCTCATTGTGCATTAACTCCTTCGGGAACCGTAAAGATGATGCATTGTTATACTAACGGAGAACTTTAGTTCAATAAAACAGCGACAGTCTAGGACTTTATTTTCTCGTCCACGGCTGCCGCTGTTTTTATAGCTGGGGCCAGTCTAATACTTTTTTTACGAGATCTGACGGTTTTATAATTCGAAATGTCGCGTGGGACCAACATATCCAGTCTAGTACTTTATTTTCTTTCTACAGTTGTTCGTGCCATGGTTCAAGCTTTTCCCTACATTGATATTTACAATGAAGTGCTTGATAATAAGTGGATATCGTACGAGACAAAGAACCTAAAAGTGAGGAATCTGGAATGACGACAAAATTATACTACACTGCTCCAAATCTTACGGAGTGGGACACTCATATTACACAGAGCATGGAAAGAGACGGAAAATATTTGGTTATGCTGGAGGAAACGGCCTTTTATCCGCATGGCGGAGGCCAGCCTTGTGATACAGGAACAATTCAGGGCGTCCGTGTATTAGATGTTGTTCTCGAGGATGGGGATATTTGGCATCAGGTAGAGCATTTGCCGGAGGATAGGAAAGTAGCCTGCCAATTGGATTGGGAGCGCAGATTTGATCATATGCAGCAGCATAGCGGGCAGCATTTGCTGTCAGCGGTTTGTCTGGAGTTGTTGGGTGCGCGTACTGAAAGCTTTCATCTGGGACAAGAATATGCCACGATTGATGTGAACTGTTCGGATGTAACACCTGCGCAGCTATCGGCAATCGAACAGGAAGTAAATCAGCAAATCTATAGTAATCGCAACATAAAAAGTTTTTTTGTAACCAGTGAGCAATTGAAGGATATTCCGCTGGTGAAAACGCCCAAAGTGACGGAAAATATTCGGATTGTCGAGATCGAGGGCATTGAATATAATGCTTGCGGCGGTACTCATGTAGCTCAGACCGGGGAAATTGGAATGATTAAATGCTTAAAATGGGAGAAGCAGAAGGGGATGGTAAGAATCCATTTCAAATGTGGCGTTCGCGCACTCCAGGACTTTAACGATAGTGTTCAGATACTAGATGTGTTATCTACGAAGTTCAATACCGGGCGAAAAGATATTTTGACCCGATTCGAAAAGTGGGAGCAGGAGCATAAGCAGCTTAAGGCGCAAGTGGAGCTCCTACAAGAGGAAAATGCTTCGTACCAGGCGAAAGAGTTGCTATCTGCTGTGCAGGGGCATGTTCTTGCTCATGTATTCGAACAAAAATCCCTTCAGGACATGCAGCAATTGGCTACCAAGCTGACAGCTGAGCATGATCTGCTTGTTTTATTTGCCACAACAGCAGAAAACAAAATCATTCTGGCACATAACGGCACCCAGCCTGTTGCCTGCGGAGCATTTTTGAAAGAGAATCTGGGCGCGTTTCACGGTAAGGGGGGCGGTAGCAACCAATCTGCTCAGGCTGCATTCTCGTCCCGCGAAGACCTTTTGAATTTCTTTGAAACGGCCCAGCGGCAGTTCATTCAGGGCTGATGTAATGGAGGATTAGTGACGAAGCGGCAGCTTCCACTTTTCCTCTTCTGTAAATAAAATAAAAGAAAAAATAAGTGCAACAACAGCGCCCCAAACGGCTTTATCCCCAATCGTCAAAGTCAGAAATCCCCCCAGCAAGGCTCCTACCAAGAAGGCAGCCAGGATGACACCATAACGCATCGCTCGAATGGCAGCGTTCGTGTCCTTAGTCGTTACAGCGACATACACAGCCTCGATAGCTGATCGAAGGTTACCGGTGCTGACCGTGGAGGTGTACGGCACATCAATGAGCTTGCGGAAGGAAGTCATTTGCACGGAAGCGACGAATGAGACGATCACCACTACTACCGTATTGGGAACTCCTTGCGGAATCAATCCCACGATGAAAAAAATCGCGATTTCCAGTAAAAGAATTGCGCGGGTCCAGTCTGGAGTTAAACGGTGGGTTGATTTGCGTTTAATCCCTTCAGCAACAAAAACCCCCAGTGAAAAGGCGATCAGAGGCGGGATATAGGATAATGCCTGAATCCAGTGCCCCTGAATGACTTTAACAGCCAGCAGCACGATATTGCCTGTCTGTGCGTTGGCGAAAACACCGCCTCTTCCAACAAAGGTATATGTGTCCAAAAAGCCCCCTACTAATGATAGTAAGGCGCCCAGTCGCAACGATTCGGACGTTACCTGATGTAAATGGATTTTGCCTTTCCTAAACACGGCATATAAGCCTCCTATACTAAACGTCGATTCTTTAAAGCTAACACGAAAATCCAGGACCATACAATTAAATTAATCACTTAAGCATGAAAATGGCACAAAGAAGCCGCATCGGGTCCCATACAAAAGAAAGGACGCGATGCGGCTTTTTGGAGTGCTGTTTAAAGTGCCCACCTAGAACCTCAAAGATGTGCTTATTGCAGGGCTTTGACAAGTGCTGCGCCGAAGTCCTGTGCACCATCTGGACCGTCGGCTGTAATAATGTCGCTATGCGCAACGACATGCTGTGCCACATATTCGGCTTGATGCGATTGGAGCTGGTCCTTTTGTACATCCACAGGATAACATGTAGCCGTTCTGCCGGAGAGCAGTCCAGTTTGAGCCACGGCTACAGAACCTGCGCAGATGCCAGCCAATAGTTTCTTTTGCTCATGAGTTTGTTTCAGCAGAGCTTGGAGATCCGCGTTATTCCAAAGATAGTCATTCGTTCCTGATCCGCCGATCACAGATACCACATCATAATCAGCCAGCACAGCGTCAGTAAAAACAAGATCAGCTGTCGCTTTACCGTTGTAGTCACCTATGATTTCGCCTGTTTTTGTACTAGCTAGCGTCACAGTAACACCTGCTTGCTCCAGTGCTTCCTTTGGTTTAAACAATTCATCCTCATTAAAGCGCTCTGGGGGTATAATAAAAAGAGCTTTTTTACTCATACTTTATTCCTCCTTGAATGTGTAACGTTACCTACTATTGTAGGGTGGACTTGTCAGGCTGTGAAGAATGCACTTTCAAGTACGGAGGTTACCTGTAGGTTACTATTAGAGTGCAAGACCATGATGATTTAGAAGGAGTTAATTGATATATGTCCGATACGCTAAGAGAAGAAATACGGGAGAAGATCGTCAACGGAGACTATAACTGCGAAAAGGAACTGACCCTTTCGGTCTTAAGCGGAAAGTGGAAGATCGTCATTTTATGGCATCTGGGTGTAGAAGGGGCGCACCGTTTCAGTGACCTGCAAAGGCTGTTTCCGAAGCTGTCGCATAAAGTGCTGACCAATCAGCTGCGGGAGTTGATGGAGGACGGTATTGTGCACCGGGAAGTGTATCCCGAGGTACCTCCAAAGGTGGAGTATTCGATGACTGAACTGGGGATGACGATTTTGCCCATTGTGGAGATGATGTATGACTGGGGGAAAAAACGGGTGCAATCCATTCGTGAGGAAATGCAACGCAGCGGTGAGGGAAACGTTTAAATAATGGAATCGATATGTAGGTGAATCAATAAAGTTCCTTCATATGAAAAATAGAACGCCTTGCACTATGAGTACAAATTGTACTTAGAGCAAAGGCGTTCTTTGGCATGTTAGCAGTCTGTGTGTTTTTATCATGTTAGTTTAGGAAAAATAGCTGTAGCCCATATGGATCATTGCTTTTCAAGTGCTGGTAGAACCTCAATCCAGCGTGTAGCCCAAGTACCGATATGGTCAAACAAAGGAGCTAAATCGCGTCCCTTATCTGTAAGAGAGTATTCAATCCGTACAGGCTTCTCAGGATAAACCATACGTTGTATGATTCCTTCTTCCTCCAGCTCTTTTAGACGGTCGGAAAGGACCTTTCCACTTAAATTAGGGATTGAATTCTCAATAGCGACGAAACGTTGCGGACCATTAGTTAGTTGAAATACGATCAACACCGTCCAACGCTTACTCAGTAGCTCCATAGCTTTTTCAAACCGTGGGCACATCTGCGGAATGTTCATGTGATCACCTCATGCTCCTATTATTAACGATCCACTGTTAAAAGTAAATGATTTTACTTTACATAAATTTATTACTTGACGAAATGGTGTGATATAAATATACTTTGTTACATAAAGTAACTTGTTGGCTTTGATACGGAGCTTGAGATATGAATACTTAAAATTTGAACTTAATTTGATATTATTTTTGATATTATTAATGATGTAATTAAATGAACAGATACGAACTAATCGTTATGGTGATGGTTTGGGCGTAGGGGGAAGTCAGATGAAGTTGGAATGTGAAGTGTGCGTAGTTGGAGGGGGACCCGCAGGAACTTTGTTGTCCTGTCTACTGGCGGCGCAGGGTGTATCCACGATATTGATTGAGCGGCAGAGCATAGCGGGAAAGGCTTTCCGCGGTGAAATCTTGAATGATGAGGGTCAGGAAGTGATCCAAAAGCATAAGCTGCTCGAACAAATTCATAAGGACTATGTTCTCGCCTCTACAAGAATCGAATATTGGGAGCATCAGCAGCAAGTGAAGACGGTCAAGCCAGCATCAGTAGATGGTAATGTGGGGGTTCATATTCCACAGCCTCGATTTTTGGAGGCTCTGCTCAAGCAGGCGTCAACCTACGAGTCCTTCCGTTACCTGGCGGGTACAACTGTGACTACCTTGGAAGGTAAGAGCGAGCAGGGGTACACGGGCTTGGCCGCCCGCGATAAGAACGGTCATGAGATCACGATTGACAGTTCGTTGATTGTAGGGGCAGACGGTCGCTATTCGACTGTGCGCAAGCTGGCGCAGATGCCTGTGACAAACATTCGACACGGCTATGATCTGCTATGGGCGAAAATCACAGCACCTGCTGGGTGGGAGCCCGTCACTCGTCTGGCACGGGTCAACGGAGGGCAGTTGGCTTTATTCTCGCAGGCTGAGGGCTATATTCAAATTGGCTGGAATGTGGAGGAAGGTAGCTTTCCAACCCTGTTTAAGCAATCCTTTGAACCCTTTATACAACGGCTTACCGAGGCTTTTCCGGATTTGAAGCATAGTGTGCATGATCACATTCGTTCATGGAAGGACTTCGTACCGTTGGATATTTTCAGCAGTCGCAGTGACACCTGGGCGCAGAACGGGCTGGTCCTTATTGGAGATGCGGCGCATACCATGACACCTACCGGAGCTTTTGGCTTGAATGCAGCGTTAAAGGATGCCGATGTGCTAGCTAGTGAGCTTCTTCGTTTACGACAGAAGAGCTATACCGCAGGAGACCTAAAGGCGTTCGAAGACGGACGACGACAGGCTGTCACCGAGCTTCAGGAACGGCAGCTGACGATGGAATCCACGTTTCATGAACATTTCTTACAAGCCGATAATCAAAGGATATAAATCCTGACAACAACATGAATTACCGGAATTTTCATATATAGAGTTTATATAAAGGATGGTGCAGAGAGATGAACCAAAAAGATGTAGCTACGCTACTTAACGATAAAATTCAAACCGTTCGCGGAGAGCAATCTTCGACGATTTTAGTAGGACCGATCAAGCTGCCAGTTAATATGGAAGGAGAAACGGTTGTTTTTCAGTGGTACTGCTGGTTGCCTGTACGGGATGAGGAAGATCGTCAGGACTTACTGAATGCCACCGCTGAGACGATTGTGAAGCGATTGTCCACACTGGATTTGGCAGAGGGACAACAGTCAAGCGTTTTGGTGTATGGCGATCTTCAACAGTCGGAAAATGCATTAGTTCGCATGCATAGTATTTGCCATACTGGAGATATTTTTGGTAGCAAGCGTTGTGATTGCGGATTTCAACTCCACCAGTCCATGAAAATGATTGTGGAACATGGAACGGGTGCATTGTTCTATCTGGCTAACCATGAAGGCCGCGGAATCGGTTTGTTTAGTAAAGCAATGGCTTATATTCTGCAGGAAGAAGGCATGGATACTGTAGAAGCCAATCATCAATTGGGTTTTGAAGATGATACACGCAACTATGCGGATGCCATTAGTGTGCTCCGTCACCTGAGACAAAAACCAGTAACCCTGATCACAAATAATCCCAAAAAACTGGATGCCTTGAAGAAATCGGGTATGAATGTGGCGGGTCGCATGCCGCTCTGGGGCGATGTGTCGCAATATAATGAACGGTATTTGAATACAAAAGTGGAACGATCCGGCCATTTGCGGGATTCCGATCTCAGGGAGGTTCTATGACCACTCACGAAAAATATATGCGCCTGGCACTGGAAAATGCCAGAAGTGCTAAAGGGCAAACAGAACCGAATCCGCTCGTCGGATCAGTCATTGTCAACAACGGTCGTATCGTTGGGATCGGCGCTCATCTGAAGCCCGGCGAGCCACATGCCGAGATTCATGCGTTGCGTATGGCGGGTGAACACGCTCAGGGAGCGACAATTTACGTAACGCTGGAGCCGTGTTCCCATCACGGTCGGACAGGCCCGTGCGCGGAAGCCATTGTGAAGGCAGGCATTCGTCGGGTGGTGGTTGCAGCGCTGGACCCGAACCCGCTGGTTTCCGGCAGAGGGGTACAGATTTTGAAAGATGCGGGCATTGAGGTCATTGTCGGAGTATGTGAGCAGGAATCCATCCGCATGAATGAAGTGTTCAATCAATATATTGTGAGCAAGCGTCCTTTTATTACGATCAAATCGGCAGTAACACTGGACGGTAAAATTGCAACCCGGACCTCGGAAAGCAAATGGATTACATCTGAGGCTGCACGGGAGGATGTGCATCGTCTTCGTAACGAGCATGTGGGAATCCTGGTCGGTGTACAGACGGTGATTCACGATAATCCTCAGCTTACGACTCGTCTACCAGAAGGACGGAATCCGATTCGTATCATTTTGGATAGCAAGCTTCGAATTCCATTGGATGCCCGTGTCATTACAGATGGGGAGGCGCCTACCTGGATATTCACAGGACGCGCTTATGATGAAGGCAAGCGTAGCCAGTTGGAACAGCTAGGTGTAAAGGTATTTCCGACTCAGGATGAAAACAGCGATCGGGTTAACCTGCCGCAAATGCTGGATATTTTGGGTGCGGCAGAGGTATCATCGGTGTTCGTGGAAGGCGGAGCCGAGGTGAACGCTTCCTTCGTGCAGCAAGGGCTGGCAGACAAGCTGGTGCTGTACATGGCACCAAAGCTGGTTGGAGGACGCGCAGCCCCGGGATTTCTCGGGGGAGAGGGCGTGTCTGCGATGAGCGATGCGGTGGCATTGCATGATTTGAGCGTGACACAGGTTGGTGTAGACTGGAAACTAGAAGGGTATTTTGAGCGGGAAAAATGAGTGTTGTTTGCGGGGGAGAAGGCACTCCACTAAGGGGTTGATCTTCCGATCGCTGTTGCAGTGGGATTCTTCGGATTGTATAAGACATTTAAAGGTAAGAATCCCACTGCAAAGGCGAACGCTTACGCTTCTCCAGATTCAACCCCTTCGCTCCGCTACTGCCCACCGCAAAGTCACTCATTTTTTCGAAATGGTGTGGAGCATGGGAAAGGCAAAAGGACTTAAATACTCAAAAGCTTATATACTTAAAAGAACAGAGAATCTGAAGGGCTACAAGGCCTGGAGGATTCTTTTTTTATATACTAAACGTTTATTAGGGTGAATGATTAATGGGATGAATAACTCATAGGGTAAATGTCTAATGGGGTGAATTCGAGATAACATAATTACACATGCTTGGGTTTTTCGTCCTGGTTTCTTATGTATTTTTAGAGACTTTCGCCTCGTTTAGTTAGAATATAGAAATGAAAGGATTGACCTGGAAATTGAGATCAAGCACAATGAAGTTGAAATCAACTTGGAAGAGAAGGGAAAAGCCTTGCAGTGAAAGGGATTATAGAATTCAAAGGAGGATGTAGGTTGTGAAAAAAACGTTATTATGCTTGTTAAGTGCCAGTCTGATATTTTTAGCTGCACCGGTTTCTACTAAAGCCTTTTCGGGTGAGGTCACACAAGGCGCTGGCTCATATTCAACCACACTACCTGCCGGAGCAGCAACACCGCAAAACGAGATTTACAAAACAGCGAATGTAAACAGCCCAATGCCTACCAATGACTGGTGGAGCAGCCTCGCCTGGGTACCGTACTCCGAGGCTCAATATCCGCATCCCCTTGCCTTGAAAAATCAGCAAAACGGTTTACGCATCTTTAACCCGAGTGGGAAAATTACGGTAAATCCGGGATACATCGCAGGTTGGATGGATGATGTGAACGATTTTTCCGTCGGTCATTCTGTAAGCGTTTCATTTCCTGATGCCAAGGTGGACGGTTTCAGCGACTGGTTTGTCAAATCATTATTTCAAAGCGGCAGCAATAAAATGAGTGCTACCTATGGACACGGCTCCCCCTATGTTTTTTTTGAGTTTGGCGGTGGCAATCCCAAGCTTTCATTTAATGGGGTGCCAGAGGTTTGGTCTGGGTCAGCTAGTTCCCCTGTGCTTGGCATTACGGTTAATGGCTCACACTATGGTCTGTTTGGTCCTTCCGGCAGCACCTGGTCTGGCCTCGGAACGAGTACTCTGATCAATCAATTGAACGGGAAAAACTATTTTACAGTGGCGGCTTTGCCTGACAAAACAACCGCGACATTGGACAAATTTCAGCAATACGCCTATTCTTTCGTTACAAACTCCAAAGCACAGTACAGCTATAACGAAGCCTCTTCCGAAGTGACGACCACCTTTACTGTTGCGACAACAGCGAAGGAAGGCACGCAAAGCGGTACTATTTTTGCCTTATACCCGCATCAGTGGAAAAATTCATCACAACCCCTGCTAGGCTATACGTACAATTCTGTACGCGGTCTGATGAAAACAGCAGAAGGTGCTTCTTTTCAAACGAAAATGAAGTTTACAGGGGTACTGCCTTCCCTGCCCGACTTGGGGTCCTACGATAAAAATACGCTCAACAGTTATATAGACGAAGCGAAAGCGGAAGTCTACTCCGGCGATAGAGACACGTACTGGACTGGAAAACGTCTGGGCAAGCTAGCAGCGCTGGCGCCGATTGCCGACCAGGCTGGCAATACCGCAGCAGCGACCCAGTTCCGCAATGAGATCAAAAGCCGGCTGCAGGACTGGTTTAAGGCCAGTGACAGCTCGGGTAATCTGAAAAGCTCCAGTCTATTTGTGTATAACAACAATTGGGGGACACTGATCGGTTATCCCGACAGCTTTGGCAGTGCGGTAGAATTAAATGACCATCACTTCCATTATGGATACTTTATCAAGGCCGCAGCCGAAATTGCACGTGTGGACAAGAGCTGGGCATCCAATTCCCAATGGGGGCAGATGGTACAGCTGCTCATTCGCGACATCGCCAATATCGACAGGTCTGATTCGAAATTTCCGTATTTGCGTAATTTTGATCCCTATGCCGGGCATACCTGGGCTTCCGGCCATGCCAAATTTGGTGATGGCAACAACAATGAATCCTCCTCGGAAGCGATGAATGCTTGGGCAGGTCTTATTTTATGGGGCGAGGCGACGGGAAATACTCAAACTCGTGATCTGGGCATCTATCTATACACAACGGAAATGAATGCGATTAACGAATACTGGTTTGATGTGCATGGCACAAACACCCCTGCAGGGATGCAAAGCGCGACGGCAAGCATGATCTGGGGTGGTAAAACCGTAGGGAATGCAACATGGTGGACCAATAATGCCGCAGAGGTTCATGGTATCAACTGGCTACCGATCACCTCGGCTTCCTTGTATCTGACGCAGTATTCAGATTATGCAGCTAAAAATTATAACGATCTGCTGCGAAAAAACGGTGGGAATTTCAGTCCATGGGAAGATATTGTGTATATGTACAGAGCGATCTCGGACCCGTCCGATGCCAAGGCCAAATTCAGTGCACGCGTAGCGGCCATGACACCGGAAGCGGGGAATTCCAAGGCGAATGCCTACCACTGGATCTACAATTTGGATGCTTTAGGCAACATCGACCGCAGCATCACTGCTAATTCACCTATTTATGCCGTATTTCATAAAAACGGTGTAAAAACTTATGTGGCCTACAATTTTACAAACCAGGTTAAAACGGTAACCTTCTCAGATGGGCACACTATTACCGTGCAGCCGAATAGCTTTAATACCGGAAATGGGAGCGGCGGTGGCAATCCGCAACCTGATACAGAGGCTCCATCCATCCCGGCGAATGTTCGAGCTACGACCAAAACGGCTTCGGTAGTCACTTTGGAGTGGGATGCAGCTACAGACAATGTTGGCGTTACGGGTTATATCGTTTATAAGAACGGGGCTCAGGCCGCAGAGATAAGCGGTACTTCCGCTTCAATTACAGGGCTGAATGCAGCTTCCACTTACAGCTTTACCGTTAAGGCTCGCGATGCAGCTGGTAACCTATCTGCAGCAAGCAATGCGGTAGGGGTAACGACAGAGCCAGCATCTGGCGGTAATGAGGGTGGCGGAGAAACAGAGGATTATAAAGTAGGAGCTCGCTTTGTCAGCGATCATGAAGCATTGCTTCAATTTACACCCAAAACAGCCTCGGCCTATGTTGACGTGCATTATACTTTAACGGGTGGACAACAGCTCAATTACCGAATGACAAACAACGGCGGTGTCTGGGAGCAGCGGGTTACAGACCTCGATATTGGGAAGGCTGTCAGCTATTGGTTTACCTATGAAAAGGCGGGATTGCAATACGAGACCCCTTCATTCAGCTATACACACCAGCAGACTGCTTCTACAACGACAGACGTTCCACAACTTCCACTACCGAGCGTTGATCCCGTTTTCGAAAAAACATCCTAGTGGATCAGGCCTAAGATACGAACGCGACAGTTAACTATAGAAAGAAAGACACAAGGGAAGCAAATACGCTTCTCCTGTGTCTTTTTTTGTTTTTTTATAGGGTCGTAATACTTTCGCCATGTTCGTGAGTTCCAGGTTGCGCGATAATGATAAAGGCTGATACAGGAAGATATTACCGAGGCGAGGATTTCCAAAGGTCCCGCAGTGCCTGCCCTGATGGGGTCAGGTATCCTGTAATTCTGATGTATCCACCAACATTAGGGTTCAATTCCCAATCGCCTTCCACGCGACTTCTGGTAGAGTATTCGAATGATCGAATAAAAACAATGAAAAGACCCGGATAAGAGCATCCCATGTCTGGTCTCGATGACAGGTACCGGGGCGATGGCTATGCGGCCAGCGGATACCGGAGAGAGCAAGCGCCGACAGGGTTCGAGGCTTCGGGGATACAGATTCACAATCGATGTTGGGCTGATGAATTCCATCCCTAGAACACGGAAACAGGCGGTATCTTTCTTTTTCCTTAAGCTTGACCCCGCCGTCCACACCGAAGGGATGCTCTGCAAGGGTCACTAACCCTACTACAACAAATAAAAATAAAAAATCCTCATTTTAAAAATGTGTGTTTACTATAACATGCGAATCAGCGGAGCGGACCATTTGAATCTGAAGAAGCGAAGCGTTCGCCTTTGCAGTGGAATTCCTACCTTTGAATGTTTTATGTAATTGAAGGAATTCCACTGCAACAGCGATCGGAAGATCAAATGGAACGTGAAGCCGCTACACGCGGAAATGTACATTTTTAAGTTGAGGATTTTAAATACTAGGAGTGATACGATGTTTAAGAAGATAACGATTAAATCTGATGAGCGCGGGCTGCTGTTCAAAAAAGGAAGCTACCACAAGTTGTTGCACCCAGGAACTTACCTATTGAAAACATTTCGGCAGGAAGCAGTTGAAATTTTGAATGTAGCCGAACCATTTTTTGTACCTGATCATGACATTCGTTTGTTTTTGACAGATCCCCTATTGCTTGAGCAATTGAATGTCATTGATGTAGAGGACCATGAATATGTGTTGCATTATGAGGATAATCGATTTGTGGAGCTACTGACGGCAGGAAAATATGCTTTTTGGAACATGCTCAAGAAACATCGTTTTGTTCGTGCAGATACTCGGCAGCCTGCGATTGATAAGGCATTGGGGCAAGCATTCTTGTCCAAGACACCGGGCTTCTGGAAGGCACTTCAGGTGGGCAGCTATGAATTGGGATTTTTATATTACGATAATGTGTTGCAGGGTGAGCTGAAACCGGGCAAATATTATTTCTGGATGTCCACAGTGAATACAGAGATCAAAACGATAGATATGCGACAACAGCAGATGGACCTGATGGGACAGGAAATCATGACAGAGGACAAAATCACGCTGCGCCTCAACTTCGTCTGTCAGTACCGTATCATCGACCCGTTGCGGGCGTTGGAATTCAGGGCATACGAGGAACAAATGTACATTATGCTTCAACTGCTGCTGCGCGAATATGTTGGCACGATGAAGCTGGATGATTTGCTGAAAATGAAGCAGGAGATTGCGGAATATGTTTTGACTCGACTGAATGAGCAGAGCGGCGAATATGGAGTGACTTTTACGTCAGCAGGGGTGAAGGATATTATTTTGCCGGGGGATATCAAGGATATTCTGAATACCGTGCTGTTGGCAGAGAAGAAGGCACAGGCCAACCTCATCACACGACGTGAAGAGACGGCATCCACTCGTAGTCTGCTCAATACGGCCAAGCTGATGGACGAGAATGCCACCCTCTTTCGTCTTAAAGAACTGGAATTCATGGAAAAAATCTGCGAGAAGATTGGCACGATTTCGCTGACTGGCGGGAATACGTTGCTGGAGCAGCTGAACACGCTGGTTCACATGAAAGAGGGGCAGGGACTCCAATAACTGAAAATACTCCCGAACGATGAGTGCAAGCCGGCTCAAGGTTTGGGAGTATTTTGCGTTTTAGTTTGTCTTGGTGGATGCAAGAAAAGCGTCCATATCGATCACCGGAATGAGGGTACCCTGATGCTCCATCACAGTAGGGAACAACTCGCGCTGCCACTCTTCCTCATTGCTTTGTAGCTGACTGTCCTCGGCAGAAGCCGTGTCCTCCACCTGATCGACAAGTAGAGCAATCTTCGCACGGCTGAGCAAAATCATTTTGTCCTCGGCGGAATCGCTTGATGCAGGAAGAAACAGCTTTTTGCGTAAATTAAGGATCGTAAATACGTTGCCACGAATAGTCACCATTCCTTCATGCCACGTCTCGGAAAAGGGAAGCGGCGTTCCTTTTTTGGCATTCATGACTTCTTCTACTTCCACAAAGTTTAACGCGAACTTTTTGTCCGCCAGACTGCACACAATAAATTCAGACATAGCAATTCTCCTTACATATTCAGATAAGCCATCACAGGTTGTGAATGAGCGGTAAAATGGGTTAACTATTGCGTTTTGACAGATGGAACGATAAAGTTGAGGATGCGGTAAAGTAGTTGTAGTTAATCACAGAATATCACAAACGAGCAGTTAAATCTTCCAAATTAACAACTATACGGCCAAGGCGTGGCTTTAAGTTTCCCTTCATATATAATGTTTGGGACTAAAGTTGTGTCCGCTGGCACTACATTTTAAGATAAGCGGGTTGAGGTAGAATGGATCATGAAAAGCAGCGATTAAGTATCGAGGCAGCCAGATTATACTATCTAAACGACTACAGTCAGCAAGATATCGCGGTCAGACTCGGGGTTTCGCGTCCTACGGTATCGCGGTTACTGCAGGCTGCCAAGGAACAGGGATACGTGCGGATCAGTATTGTGGACCCGATGGAGGATATGGACGCGCTCGGAGAGCAGGTGAAGAAGAAGTACGGACTGGATACCGTGTTAGTCTGTTATTCGCCGTTAAATGAATATCAGGAGATCAAGAAGCATATCAGCAAAAAAGCAGCCGATTATTTGCATGAAACGGTACAGGATGCTGATATTATTGGAGTGACATGGGGAACAACGATGCATGCCGTGGCCCTTCATCTCCAACAAAAGCAGGTCAAGGGTGTTGAGGTGGTTCAGCTCAAAGGAGGCGTGAGCCATTCACATGTCAACACATATGCCGTGGAAACCGTGAATTTGTTCGCAGAAGCCTTTCATACCATAGCACGGTATTTGCCGCTGCCTGTGATTTTCGACAGTCACGCCGTTAAGAAAATGGTCGAGGAGGATCGGCATATCCAGCGTATCATTGAACTTGGCAAGCAGGCGAACATCGCTGTGTTTACGGTGGGTACGGTCAAGGAGGATGCATTGCTGTTCCGATTGGGTTATTTTAACGGGGAAGAGCAGAAGCTACTGCAAAGAATCGGCAAGGGCGATATTTGCTCGCGCTTTTTTGACGCTGAGGGCAACATATGCAGTCAGGAAATCAATAGCCGTACCGTCGGGATTGATTTGCCTGATTTGCGAAAGAAGGAGAAGTCCATTCTCGTCGCTGGAGGCCAGCGTAAAGTGGAGGCCATTCGGGCATCGCTGCGTGGAAAGTATGCGAATATCTTGGTGACAGATCAGTTTACGGCACAAGCACTTTTACAATAGAGCAAGTCGTTCTCAATCCAGCAAAATACACGGTTATGGCGTTTCCCTACAGGGTAATATGAATTGTAGGTGACGCCTTGCGCATAAGCTTGAACATAATTTCAAAATGTGTTTTACATATGTTCAAAGGCATGCTATGATGGTCTCATCACAGAGAAATAAAGGACTTTTGTCTTCACACTATTTATCTAATGAAGGAGCTTTTAGATATGAACATTGCAGCATTAATCGACCATACATTGTTGCGTGCAGATGCGACGAAGGATGAATTTACGAAATTGACTACCGAGGCAAAAAAATATCAGTTTGCTTCTGTATGTGTGAACCCGACGTGGGTAGCTTATGCAGCAGAACAGCTCGCAGGCACAGGCGTAGCCATCTGTACAGTTATCGGTTTCCCGCTGGGAGCGAGCACGTCCGCAACGAAAGCATTTGAAACGAAAGATGCTATTGCTAACGGTGCGACTGAAATCGATATGGTTATTAACATAGGTGCTTTGAAGGCACGTGATGTACAGCTCGTCGAGCAGGACATCCGTGCGGTCGTGGAGGCAGCTGCCGGTACACTGGTAAAAGTGATTATCGAAACATGCCTGCTAACAGACGAAGAGAAGGTACTGGCATGTGAGCTGTCCGTCAAAGCGGGAGCGAATTTTGTGAAAACCTCGACAGGCTTCTCAACAGGTGGAGCTACTGCGGAAGATGTGGCTTTGATGCGCAAAACGGTAGGACCTGAGATTGGTGTCAAGGCTTCAGGCGGTGTACGCAGTTTGGAAGACGTGCAAAAATTAGTAGAAGCTGGCGCAAGTCGGATCGGTGCAAGTTCCGGTGTGAAGATTATCGAGGGCGAGCAGTCTACATCTTCCTACTAAGTTTATTTTAAAGTCATGGAGGGATTCGCGATGAAGGATCAATTGATTCAGAAAGCGCTTGAGGCGCGTAAACAGGCATACGTTCCGTATTCGAATTTTCAGGTGGGTGCTGCGGTTCTCGGAAGCGATGGCACGATTTATCACGGATGTAATGTGGAAAATGCCTCCTACGGCTTATGCAATTGTGCAGAGCGGACAGCGATTTTCAAAATGGTATCCGAAGGCTGCCGTCAAATTGATTCGATTGCGATAGTAGCTGATACGGAAGGACCTGTGTCTCCATGTGGGGCCTGTCGTCAGGTTATTTCCGAATTTGCTCATCAAGATACCAAAATTTATCTGACAAACCTTCATGGCAACACGGAAGAGTGGACGGTGGATCAATTACTGCCGGGTGCTTTTCGACCTGCGGATCTGGGGAAATAAAAAAAAGAATGCCTCTTTGGAGCGCATTCTTTTTACGGGGAATGTAAGCGCTTAATGTAATGAGGGGGAAATTAAATGAAATATGTAATCGCTCTGGTGGGACTGCTCGTTGTATTTGCACTTACTTACGTTGCCAGCAGTGACAAGCGTAAAATCAGGTATCGTCCGCTGATAGTTATGGTTGTTCTGCAAGCAGCGCTTGCTTGTGTGCTATTAAATACACGTATTGGCGAATTTCTGGTCAAAGGCTTTGCAAAAGGTTTTAATAGTCTTTTGGCATATGCAACTGAAGGGATTAACTTTGTTTTTGGCGGAATTGCGAATGAAGGAGCAGCACCGTTCTTTATCGGTGTACTGCTGCCAATCGTGTTTATATCTGCGCTGATTGGTATATTGCAATATGTAAAAGTGTTACCTTTTATTATTAAATATATCGGGCTTGTCTTGAGCAAAGTAAACGGAATGGGTAAACTGGAATCCTACAACGCTGTAGCTTCGGCTATCTTGGGTCAATCCGAGGTGTTTATTTCCGTTAAGAAGCAAATTGGTCTGCTGCCAAAACATCGGTTGTATACACTGTGTGCGTCTGCGATGTCTACGGTGTCCATGTCGATTGTGGGAGCTTACATGCAAATGTTAAATCCCAAATATGTGGTCACAGCTTTGGTATTGAACCTGTTCGGCGGCTTTATTATCGCTTCCATTATTAATCCGTACAAGATTGAGAAGGAAGACGATTTACTGGAGGTTCAGGAGGAAGAGAAGCAGTCCTTCTTCGAAATGCTCGGGGAATATATTATGGACGGTTTCAAGGTTGCTATTACGGTAGCTGCAATGCTGATCGGTTTTGTGGCGTTGATTGCCATGGTTAACGGGATTTTCTCTTGGTTGTTTGGAATCAGCTTTCAGGCGCTGCTTGGATATGTGTTTGCGCCTTTCGCTTTTGTCATGGGTATTCCGTGGAACGAAGCCGTTCAGGCGGGCAGCATTATGGCTACCAAACTCGTATCCAACGAATTCGTGGCTATGCTTGATCTGACCAAGCAAACAGGCTTGTCGGAGCGCACGGTCGGGATCGTATCGGTATTCCTCGTATCCTTTGCTAACTTCTCATCCATCGGTATCATTTCCGGGGCTGTGAAGGGTTTGCATGAAAAACAGGGAAATGTGGTGGCCCGCTTTGGTCTGAAGCTGTTGTACGGGGCAACGCTGGTTAGCGTGCTGTCGGCAACGATTGCAGGGTTGTTTTTGTAAAAAAAACAGCGAGTTAGGAAAGGATTTTTATGATGTCTAAATTCAAACGAATTCACTTGGTGGTTATGGACTCGGTTGGTATCGGCGAAGCGCCGGATGCTGCCCAGTTTGATGATTACGATGTAGATACACTCGGTCATATTGCCCGCGAACGCGGTGGTCTAAAGATGCCGAATATGGGTAAGCTCGGTCTATCCAATATTCGTTCCATAGAAGGTGTGGCAGCAGCCGACAAGCCGCTTGCGTATTACACTAAGATGCAGGAAGCGTCCAATGGCAAGGATACGATGACGGGTCATTGGGAAATCATGGGCTTGAATATTGCCGTTCCTTTCCGTGTATTTCCTGATGGGTTCCCGGATGAGCTGATTCAGCGCATTGAGGAGCACACAGGCCGCAAAGTTATTGGCAATAAGCCTGCCAGCGGAACGGAAATCATGGATGAGCTGGGCGAAGAACACGTGAAAACTGGAGCGCTCATCATCTATACCTCGGCGGACTCTGTGCTGCAAATTGCGGCGCATGAGGAAGTTGTACCTTTGAAAGAGCTCTATGAGATTTGCGAGTTCTGCCGTAAAATCACGCTGGAAGATCCGTACATGCTGGGTCGCATTATTGCACGTCCGTTCGTAGGCGAGGCAGGGAACTTCTCTCGTACCTCCAACCGACATGATTATGCGCTCAAACCGTTTGGTCGCACCACCATGAACGAGCTGAAGGATGCAGGTCTAGATGTGATCGCCTTGGGTAAAATCTCCGACATTTATGACGGTGAGGGTGTGACGAAGGCGGTGCGTACGGTGTCCAATATGGACGGCATGGATAAGCTGGTGGCTACGCTCGATGAGGATTTCACCGGATTAAGTTTTCTGAATTTGGTGGACTTTGACGCTGTATACGGTCACCGTCGTGATCCGCAGGGATATGGTCAAGCCTTGGACGATTACGATGCGCGTCTGCCAGAGGTTTTTGCCAAAATGACCGATGACGATCTGCTAATCATCACTGCGGACCATGGGAATGACCCGACATATCGGGGAACGGATCACACCCGCGAATATGTACCTTTGCTGGCATATTCCCCGCGTTTTACAGCTGGGGGCAAGGAGCTTGCAGTTCGTAAAACCTTTGCTGATATTGGAGCGACCGTGGCGGATAACTTTGATGTGAAACTGCCTGAACATGGAACGAGCTTTTTGGCAGAGCTTCAGTAATCAAGGACCAGCAAGAGTACAAGCAGGATTACTAGTAACGATATAAATAACGATACAAGCATGGACAAATGGGACGGAGGAATAAAAAAACATGAGTGTACACATTGGAGCCAAACCCGGAGAAATTGCAGAAACGATTTTGCTGCCAGGAGACCCGTTACGGGCTAAGTTTATTGCTGAAACGTATCTGGAGGACGTGACCTGCTACAACGAGGTACGCGGAATGCTCGGATTCACGGGTACGTACCAAGGCAAACGCCTATCTGTACAGGGAACTGGGATGGGGCTGCCTTCCATCAGTATTTATGTCAACGAACTGATTAGCGAATATGGTGTGAAAAACCTGTTCCGCGTGGGTACATGCGGCGGAATGAAGGAGCATGTGCACGTTCGTGACGTCATTTTGGCACAGGCATCCTGTACGGATTCCGGCATGAACCGCCATATCTTTGGCGGCTACGATTACTCGCCGATTGCCAGCTTCAATCTATTGAAGGGCGCTTATGATCGCGGTGTTGCCAAAGGCTTGAACATGCATGTCGGCAATGTATTCAGCTCAGACAGCTTCTACCGTGATGACAAATCAGTGGTACAAAAGCTGATGGAATACGGCGTGCTGGGTGTAGAGATGGAAACTTCGGCTTTGTACACGCTGGCAGCCAAGTTTGGCGTAAACGCACTGACGATTCTGACGGTAAGCGATCATTTGCTGACGGGGGAAGAAACGACCGCAGAAGAACGGCAAACAACCTTTAAAGAAATGATGGAAGTTGCACTGGATACAGCAGTATCTCTGTAAACGATCATACGCACAGTGAGGAGAAATGACATATGAGAATGGTAGACTTGATTGAGAAAAAACGTGACGGAAAAGAACTGAGTACAGAGGAAATTAATTTTATTATCCAAGGCTACACTCAGGGTGAAATTCCTGATTATCAAGTCAGTGCATTGGCGATGTCCATTTTCTTCAAAGATATGACTGAACGCGAACGCGCTGATCTGACAATGGCGATGGTTCATTCGGGTGATACCATTGATCTGTCCGCGATTGAAGGTGTAAAGGTCGATAAGCATTCCACTGGCGGTGTGGGTGATACGACAACGCTGGTACTGGCTCCGCTCGTAGCGGCCTTGGACATTCCGGTAGCCAAAATGTCAGGCCGCGGCCTCGGACATACCGGAGGAACGATCGACAAGCTGGAAGCTATTGCAGGCTTCCACGTCGAAATCAGCAAGGACGAATTTGTGGATTTGGTGAATCGCAGCAAAATTGCGGTCATCGGGCAAAGCGGCAACCTGACACCTGCGGACAAAAAGCTGTATGCCTTGCGTGACGTTACAGCGACGGTCAATTCGATTCCGCTGATTGCCAGCTCGATTATGAGTAAGAAAATCGCTGCTGGCTCCGATGCCATCGTGCTTGATGTAAAAACAGGTGCAGGGGCATTTATGAAAACCGTAGATGATGCCAAAGCACTGGCACATGCCATGGTGAGCATCGGTAACAATGTGGGTCGAAAAACGATGGCAGTCATTTCCGATATGAGTCAACCGCTGGGTCTGGCCATCGGTAACTCGCTGGAAGTGAAAGAAGCGATTGATACGCTGCGTGGCGAAGGACCAAAAGATCTGGAAGAGCTGTGTATGGCTTTGGGCAGTCAGATGGTGTTTTTGGCAGGGAAAGCAGAATCCCTCGAAAACGCCGAAGAGAAGCTCAAAGAAGTCATTCGCAATGGCAAAGCACTGGAGAAATTCAAAGAGTTTATTGCAAATCAGGGCGGTGACGCTTCTGTAGTGGATCATCCTGAACGCTTGCCGCAAGCGCAATATCTTATTGAGGTGCCTGCGAAGCAGGACGGTGTGGTAGCTGAAATCGTGGCTGACGAAATCGGTACCGCAGCGATGTTGCTTGGAGCAGGACGTGCGACCAAAGAATCCGAGATTGATCTGGCTGTCGGCTTGATGCTGAACAAAAAGGTCGGGGATGCTGTTCAAAAAGGCGATTCACTGGTTACTATCCATGCGAACCGTGAAGATGTAGCCCAAGTGCTGGAGAAAATCTACGCCAACATCCGTATTGCGGATCACGCGGAAGCGCCAGTGCTAATCTACGGAACAGTGACAGAGTAAGCGATAAGCCATATTTATAAAGTCGTGTTGAGTGTCTTTGATCAAGTTTGAAAAATATGACAGCCGGACTCATAATAGATATGAGTTCGGCTTTTTTTATTGTAAGGCCGAGGGTTGCACAGAGGGGGAGAGACATGTTCAGATTATACAGCGATGTCCGGGGAGCAGCCTATGAAAGACTGATTGATTATGCTATGGAACGGGCAGACACGTTTATGCTGGGCATACATAAATGGGCGACAGAGGATGAGAATGGAGTGATCGACCAGGATGTCCTGTTCAAGGAATTGTTACAGCAATTGAATCCTTTTATGCTGTCCACACACTCTTATGAGGAAATTAGGGGCATCCATTCCATTGCCTACACACAAGGAACATTTTACCGATACCAGTGTGCGCCCGAGGCAGGGGGATTATTAAAGCAGGCGGCGTCTAGTTTGTTTTCCTGGGTACATCCCCAATTACCTGAGGATTTGTGCTTCCAGAATGCGGAGGGAAGGGATTGGATCATTAACATAGCTCACGAACGAATAGGTGGACTAAACATGGCTACAGAAGAAGCGGATGAATTGGAGAAGCTTATCCCCGGTGTGTTTATTCACAAACCTGAATATCATCAGAATATAGATATTTTTCTGGACGATGCTATTCGACATCAACCGGATCGAGTAGAGCTTATGCGGTTTGGCTTGAGGGAGATACCGGAACGGATTAGAGAATTGTATTCCCTGAAGCATCTGACTATTTTCGAGCAGGATATACGAACACTACCGCACGCTTTGTTCGAATTGGAATCGTTGGAGTCACTGACGATACAAGTAGCGGATTTGGAAGAGCTACCCGCTGACATTGCCAAGCTGACCCATCTCAAAAACCTGAGGATCAGCTGTGGATGCTATGATCGTCCGGCCCCAGATTTCAAAGTGATTCCCAAGGCGGAGCTGGCATTTCGGCATTTGCCTCCTGAAATCGGAGAGCTGCAACAACTGGAGTATCTGGATATTCAGTATAGCGGAATCCGTACGTTGCCTCCTGAATTACAAAACCTGAAAAATCTACGCTCCTTGGACATTGTGAATGGATTCATCGAATCGGCACCCGATTTTATATATAAAATGACCTGGCTGAATCGCTTCCTTATAGAAGATAAGCCGTTCCATCTGTGCAATCACGGTGACGACTGAAGGATAGATAAGAAGAGGAGGAAATCAAATGGTGGAGAGGAACGCAAGCTGTACATCAGTATCAAGAATACAGGTAAGCAACCCGTACAATACAAGCTCAATAGTGCGAATGGATTAGACTTGCAAGGGTCAACGAGCGGGTTTTCCAGCCGAACGTTGCAGCCGGGAGAACGCCACGATCTGGTGTTTGTAAAGCCAGAGGGACAGGATGAAGCTGCAAATGACTCCTTGAAAGAGATGATTTTGAAAGTAAGTACGGACGATGGATCGCAAGGAAACGTTAAAACCTTCGCATATATTACACTGTAAGCTCCTTCCAGAAAGGGCACGACATGCGGTCATTAGTCTACTTATGTTACAATAGAACGGTTGAAGACTTAATGAACAGAATAGGTCAGAGCAGAAAGCAGAAAGGATGACCCGTTGTGCCCAAAAACCATGAATTCGGTAATCAAAAGATGTCACGGAGGCTGTCACTCACAGCCATTTTACTTACACTTACCTTTGTAGCACTTACTGGCTGTGGTCAGGATAAGAATGCTGAAACCATTGATACTGGAAGCAGTACAAGCGTGATCGAGAACGGAGCCGGTGGTAGTCGTAGCGGTTCAGCCCAAAGTGACAAAACAGCGAAAGAGAGCAAGAGTGCAGAAAACAGCGGTACTGATGCACAAAAATCAACTCCTTCGGCTCCATCTGCTTCATCGGATACATCTTCTTCTCCGGCAGCCTCCAATCCATCGCAAAATCCATTTGAGGTAGCAGGTATTCAAGATCCTAAAGCGTTTTTGAACACGTTCAAAGCGCTGCAGAAGGCAGTTGCCGACAATGACAAGGAAAAAGTGGCCAATTATATTTTGTACCCTCTGCGTGTTAATGATAGTGAAAAGTCGCTAACGATTCCGAATAAGAAAGATTTTATGGCCAAGTATGATCAGATTTTTACGGACGCAATTCGCGAGGCGCTGGTGAATCAAAAGACAGATGATTTGTTTGTTAATTATCAGGGAGTCATGGTGGGATCGGGTGAACTGTGGTTGAGAAGAGCTACGGACAATCCGAAGCTTTTTGGAGTCTTTTCGATTAATCTTGAAACGGTTGCCAACTAAGTCGTACTTCGTGTGTAAATGACCTCTAAACGGTCGGAAACATATATAATGTTTCTGACTGCCCCCCCCTAAAGAAAGAAAAGTCCAGATGATACATACCAAAAAAAGGTTTGACATCACTCCTAAACTCTCGTATTATATCCATATAACTCATTAAACAGGTAGGAATTAAAGAATTAATGTATGATCTCGCCATTTTGGCGGAGAACCTCTAGGAACAGCAGGCAGACACTGTCCACGTGACAGGTTTGACCTATCAGGGCTGCATCAGGGAATTCTCCGCTCTTTTTTTGATTATGTCTGTCAATAACAGGCGTAAATGAATACAAATTACATAGAATTCGGGGTGTCTTGATGAAGAGGCAATGGAAAAGTGGACTTATTCTCGGACTATCTTTGGTTTTAACGATTATGCTAAGCGCTTGCGGGGCAAGCAAGGGAGGGACGCAGGCGGATGGTAGCTCTGCTGCCGGTTCCAAGGACGTGGAGTTACTCAATGTTTCTTATGATCCGACCCGTGAGCTGTATGAGGCATATAATAAAGCATTTGCCGCCCATTGGGAGAAGGAGAAAGGGCAGAAGGTTACGATCAAGCAATCTCACGGAGGATCTGGCAAGCAAAGTCGTTCTGTGCAGGACGGACTGGACGCGGACGTGGTAACTCTGGCCCTGGGTTATGATATTGATGCGCTACAGGAAAAAGGACTCGTTAAAGAGGGGTGGCAAAGTAAATATGAGCATAACAGCGCCCCGTACACTTCAACCATCGTGTTACTGGTACGCAAAGGGAACCCGAAAGGGATTAAGGACTGGGACGATTTAATCCGTGGCGATGTGCAAGTTATTACACCGAATCCTAAAACTTCGGGTGGAGCACGTTGGAACTATCTTGCAGCCTGGGCCTATGCGCTCAAGAAGAACAATAACGATGAAGCCAAGGCCCAGCAGTTTGTACAGGAGCTGTATAAGCATGTGCCGGTACTGGATAGCGGAGCACGTGGAGCGACAACGACTTTCGTAGAGCGTGGAATTGGCGATGTACTGATCGCTTGGGAAAATGAAGCACTGCTCTCGGTGAAGGAGCTGGGTGCGGACAAATTCGATATCGTGTATCCGTCGATCAGTATTTTGGCGGAACCACCGGTAGCGGTAGTTGATAAGGTGGTAGATAAAAAAGGTACACGCGAGGTGGCGGACGCATACCTGAAATATTTGTACAGTGAAGAAGGGCAGACCATTGCTGCCGAAAATTATTATCGCCCAACACTGGAGAGCGTGACGGCAAAGTTCAAGGATCAATTTCCTAAATTGGAGCTCGTGACCTTGAAGGATGTATTCGGGACATGGAAGGAGACGCAGCAGAAGCATTTCAGCGACAAGGGCATTTTTGACCAGATTTATGTACCCGGCAGTTCATAAAATAGGTGGACTGTGTAGGGATTGGGTCGGTAGCCGCGAGTGTCATAGTCAATGGATTCAGAGAGGGATGGACAGAACATGAATCAAGTGCAAGCCACTCGAAAACGCGTACTTCCCGGGTTCGGGTTAACAATGGGTTATAGTGTGCTGTATCTCAGTCTGGTGGTGCTGGTGCCTTTATCGGCACTGCTTCTGAATTCAACTGGACTGACGTGGGAGAAATTTTGGGACGTGGCGACTGATGTTAGGGTGCTGGCTTCCTACAAGGTAAGCTTTTTGTGTGCTGCGGCTGCGGCGCTGATCGACCTGTTTCTCGGTTTATTGATAGCTTGGGTGCTGGTGCGTTATGAGTTTCCGGGAAAACGAATTTTTGATGCGGTGATTGATCTGCCCTTTGCTTTGCCTACTGCGGTAGCAGGGGTTGCTTTGACTGCTCTGTATGCGCAGAACGGCTGGATCGGTTCATTGTTTGAACCGCTTGGATGGAGGATGGCGTACTCACAGACGGGGATTACGCTAGCATTGATGTTTATTGGCATTCCGTTCGTTGTACGGACAGTGCAGCCGGTGCTGGAGGAGCTGGACAAGGATGAGGAGGAGGTCGCTGCTACGCTGGGAGCTGGCAGATGGCGTATCTTCTGCAGCGTTATTGTGCCGGAGCTGGTGCCACCGCTGCTGACGGGTTTTGCGCTCGCCTTTGCCCGTGGCATTGGCGAGTATGGTTCTGTCGTCTTCATCTCTGGCAATATGCCGATGAAGACGGAAATTGCTCCACTGCTCATAATGTCCAAGCTGGAGCAAAATGATTATGCAGGAGCTACGGCAGTAGCGTTGATGCTGTTGGTAATTTCATTCGTGCTGTTACTCGTGATTAACAGCATTCAGCGCTGGTCACGACGGCGTACTGCCTAAACGCAACTGTCTAATGTGACTATCTAATGTTAACATGCAGGGCTGCGCATGATACCCACGTTCTAAGGAGGGATAGATTATGTCACAAGCGATAACTGGGCAGGAGCTTGCTTCTGCACCAGTGCCTTCATCTGCACCGCCCAACAGGGTCACGACCGAGGCCGCTTGGGTGAAGTGGACGCTGATTGGTGCTGCTTTTTTAGCTTTGCTCTGGGTGCTGGTATTGCCGCTAATCGTCGTGCTTACCGAAGCACTCAAGCAAGGATGGGGCGTATACGTCGAAGCGTTACGGGACCCGGATGCCATGTCCGCATTGCGGTTGACGCTGCTGGTGGCAGCGATAACGGTACCGCTGAATACGGTATTTGGTGTAGCTGCCGCTTGGCTGATCACGAAATTTCAATTTCGCGGCAAAGGCTTGCTGGTCACCTTAATTGATTTACCCTTTGCCATCTCTCCTGTCGTCGGAGGGCTGATGTATGTATTAGTGTTCGGCGCACAGGGCTGGCTTGGACCGTGGTTGGACGAGCATGATATTAAAATTATATTTGCTTTGCCTGGTATTATTTTAGCGACGCTGTTCATCACCTTTCCATTTGTGGCGCGAGAACTCATTCCAATGATGGAAGATCAGGGACAGCAGGAGGAAGAAGCGGCGGTCATGCTGGGCGCGCGCGGCTGGCGCATTTTCTGGAAAGTGACGCTGCCGAACATCAAGTGGGGTTTGTTGTATGGCATCATTTTGTGTAATGCGCGAGCCATGGGTGAGTTCGGTGCAGTGTCCGTCGTTTCTGGACATATCCGTGGAGAGACGAATACACTGCCGCTGCATGTAGAAATTTTGTATAACGAATATCAGTTCTCGGCATCTTTTGCGGTGGCCTCGTTGTTGTTGTTACTTGCTCTGGCAACCTTGGTACTTAAAAGCTGGTTTGGACGCAAACGCGTGCATTAATTTATGATTTTGTATATGATCCCTCAGGGCCTCTCTTTGCGTCTATCGTCTGTTAACGGCGAGAAGATGGGAAGAGAGGCCCTTGTTCTAAGGTGGCTTATATGGATAATAAAATGATCATATCAAGGCACGTTGGTGTGCCCAGGAGGAGCGAAGGGAAAAATGAAACATCCGTTTCAGTCCTACCGTCAGCTGTTTCCAGTGCTGTCCTCACATATCCATGTAGGGAGCTGTTCACAGGGGGCTGTATCGAGGCCGGTTTCCGCTGCCATTGAGGAATATCATCGAAGTTTGCTGCAACATGGTCATAACGGCGATCTGTCTATGGCACGTTTGGAGGAGGCCAGAGGGCATTTTGCCAAGCTCATCGGGGCGGAGCCTGACGAAATTGCGGTCCTGTCCTCAGCCTCTGAGGCGATTGCTGGGGTGGCTACAGCCCTTCCTTATGTACCAGGTAAAGAAAGCATTGTGTATGCGGACACCGACTTTCCGACGGTGGGACACATCTGGCAGGCACAGGAGATGTTCCATGATCACATCTGCTGTATCCCCTCCATCGAGGGAGAAGTGACGATAGAGCAGTATGAGGAGCATGTTACGGAGAAAACTGCGCTCGTTATGGTGTCACAAGTGAACTATACCAACGGATTTCAGCAGGATTTAAAATCCATTGCAGATATAGCTCACCGAAATCAGGCGTTGCTGTTTGTGGATGCTTACCAGTCTGCAGGGATCGTTCCAGTGGATGTTAAGGCGATGGGCGTAGATATTTTGGTCGCGGGAGCACGCAAATATATGCTGGGAATTCCGGGCGTGGCTTTTCTTTATGTAAGCAAGGACCGAATAGACCGCTTCAAGCCACGTCTTACAGGCTGGCTTGGGCAGGAGCCTGCTTCCCGGTTTGATATTGCTCACCCGGTTCCGGCGGCGGGAGCCCGACGCTTTGAGACGGGATTGCCTTCTTTCATTAGCATTTTTGCCGCCAATGCGGCTTTAAAGCTGCTGCTAGAGATCGGAGTCACGAATATTCAGGCCTATATGAGTGAGTTGTTGGATTTTTCCGTTGAATATGGACGGCGCAAAGGGCTACACATACGTGTACCTTACAGGGGAGGCACATTACCAAGCCTGCTCGCTGTTGAAGTAGCCGACGTGTCGGCTATGGAGAGGAATTTGAGAAGCCAAAATATGATCGTTTCAGCACGAAAGGATGTTATCCGTGTGGCTCCTCATTTTTACAATACGGCTGAGGAAGTCCGACGGGTCATAGATGAATTGGCAGGGAGATGTTGAACGACAAAAGCCTCTTCCGAGTGAATGGGAGCATGACATGTCCCTTTTTACACAGGAGAGGCTTTTTGGGCTTTTAGAGTTCTAATTATACGATCCGTTTGCGCAGCCAGCCGGAAATCAGATCCGTCAAAATGATCAGAACCACAATGCCGAGCAAAATAACGCCTACACGGTTCCAGTTGCGCATTTGGAGTGCAAATAATAGCGGAGTACCGATACCACCTGCACCGACCAGACCGAGCGTGGTAGCAGAACGGATATTAATTTCAAAACGGTAAAGCGAATACGAAAGAAACTGTGGAATCACCTGTGGTAGCACGGCGAAGAAGATCACCTGCCAACGATTGGCACCGCACGCGATCAAAGCTTCCTGGGGCCCGTGATCGACGCTTTCGATCGTTTCCGAGAAAAGCTTCGCCAGCATGCCGATGGAGTGAATGCCAAGGGCGAGAACACCCGCAAACGAGCCGGGCCCTACGGCTTTGATAAACAAGATGGCGACGATCATTTCGGGAAATACCCGGATGACACTAAGCACAAATTTCCCGCTACCCGATAAGGGACGCAGACGGGTCATATTGCTGGACGCCCAAAAGGCGAACGGAAGGCAGACAAATGCGGATACGAAGGTTCCGAGCACTGAAATGACCAGCGTATCCAGCAACCCGCGCAGCAAATCCTCTCCCTCAGGGATGTAGACGAACGACCAGTCGGGATGAAGGAAGCCGTCCAATATAGCGACAGAGACACTTTTAGCCGTCCCCTGTAATCCTTCAAACTGCATCCCGCGAAAAGCCCAAATATAAATGATGATTAGCAGAATAGCTATCGCCCATAGGCGCAGGCGGGAGCCAATAGGTCTGCGAAGCGTAGGATCATTCATAATAATTTCCTCCGTAGCAGGTTACTGCCGTAATCAATCGCAAGGACGATGACGAGGGTCAGTAGAATAATGATGCTTGCCCGATCATATCGGAACAGCCCCAGAGAACGGTCAAGCAACAGACCGATACCGCCAGCCCCGACCAGGCCCAGAACGGAAGCTGCGCGTACATTAACCTCAAAGGTATACAGCAAGTACGACACAAAATAAGGAAGAGCCTGCGGAACCACACCAAAGGCGATGACTTGAATGCGGCTCGCGCCAACAGCGGTCATGGCTTCCAGCGGCCCGGGATCAATGGCTTCAATCGCCTCAAAGGTCAGCTTGGCTATGATGCCAAAGGAGAAGAAGAGCAGGGCGAGCATCCCTGCAAACGGCCCGATGCCGAACACCGCCACAAAGATCGAGGCAAACAGCAAATCGGGAATCGTCCGTACTAGATTCAGGATCGTGCGCATCGGGAGCGAAATCAGCTTGCGCGGCATCACATTATAGGCACACAGCAACGCGACAGGGATCGCTAATATGGCTCCCAGTGTCGTGCCAACAATGGCGATCTGGATCGTTTCCAGCATCGGTTTCCAGATGGTAGGCAAGTAGCTCCAGTCGGGTGGAAACATTTCCCCCAACAATTTGCCCATCTCCGGCAAGCCGACGATCAACTGGTACGGTGTGGCATCCGTATGAATGGAGCAGGCTACCAGCACCACGATAAAAATCATCCAGGTGGCATAACGCTTGTAACGTCCTGGCAAAGGTGGCCCTGCGGGCGTCTTGCCAGGTTGCGGCGGTCCAGCATGCGGTGACGGTTGCGTCGAAGAGAGCGGCTGGGCAGTAGAGTCGGGCTTCATGATCCCACTCCCAGCAGCTCATCATGCTTGATGGCCCGGCCGTAGATCTCCGCAAAGGCCTCATCCGTAGCCTCCTCCGGTGTGCCGTCAAAGACCACTTCCCCGGCGCGCAATCCGATGATCCGCGTTGCATATTCGCGCGCGAGATCAATGAAATGCAGATTGACGATGGTCGTAATCTGCATTTCACGATTGATCCGCTGAAGGTCATCCATTACCTGGCGGGTGGTCAGCGGATCCAGCGATGCGACAGGCTCGTCCGCCAGAATGATTTTAGCCTCCTGCGCCAGAGCACGGGCGATGGATACGCGCTGCTGTTGGCCACCGGACAGCTCATCTGCCCGGCTGTAGGCCTTTTCGCGGATGTTCACGCGCTCCAGCGCTGTTAGTGCCAGTTCGATATCTTCCTTCGGAAAGAGGCCGAGAATGGTTCGCAGCGTTGAATGATAGCCGACGCGGCCGGAAAGTACATTGCGGAGCACCGTCGAACGCTTAACCAGATTGAAGCTTTGAAAGATCATGCCAATATCACGGCGAATGCGCCGCAGCTCGCTGCTTCCAGCAGACGTGACGGACCTGCCACCCACGACAATGTCGCCGGACGTAATGTCATGCAGTCGGTTAATGGAACGCAGCAGGGTAGACTTACCTGCACCGGATAAGCCGACGATGACGACCATTTCTCCCTCCTGAATCGTCAAATTAATATTGTTTAACCCTTTGGTGCCGTTCGGGTATGTTTTCGATACGTTACGAAATTCGATCATATGCTCCCAACTTTCTCCCCTGATGGGGTGGAATGAAAACAACACCGCCATGAATACATGGACGGTGTTGCCCTGTCATTCGTAAAGCCTGTTTCGTAGCTGTTACTTCATTACAGTACCTTGTTTGCTCCGATTACTTAACCGCTTGACCAACGGCTTCGGCGTATTCACGCACAGAGTCGAAGTTTTTATCGTCGCCCTTTTCATAACCTACATGGGTGTAAATCTCTTTAATGATTTCGCCGCCTGCAGGATCTTTAGCGATGTCAATAAAGGCTTGGCTGATCTTGTCTCTCCACGCTTGATCCATATCAGAACGTACGCTGACGGTATCATTTGGAATTTTAGCTGTGTAATGAATGACGCGAGTTTTTTCAAATACATCCGGGATTTCCTTCTTCACCGTGTTACGTGCATCCTGGAAAACAGCTACCGCATCAACTTGACCGTTCAGCAACGCCAGAATAGCAGCATCGTGGCCTTTGATTGTCACACCCTGCACATCCGTGTCGGGGTCCACGCCAGCTTTTTTTAGCTCTGCTGCAGGGTACACGTAGCCTGCGGAGGAGGTTACATTTTGCCAGCCAACCTTCTTGCCTTTCAGATCAGCTAGACTTTGAATCGGAGAATCCTTTTTCACCACGATCATTGCTTTATAAAAGTTTACTTTTTCAGTCGTGTCCTTGCCTGTAGCATCTTCAATTCCGTAGCGTTGAGCTTGCAACAGCAAGTCGGCTGCTTTACGGTTATCGTGGGCCAGTACATAAGCATTCGGCGGAAGGAATCCTACATCTACCTGTTTGGAAGACATGGCTTCCACAATCGTATTGTAGTCAGGAGATACCGTTACTTTCACCGGGATCCCAAGCTTGTCACCCAGTAGATTTTCGAGCGGTTTGGCTTTGGCTTCGAGCGTATCTGCATTTTGAGAAGGAACGAACTGTACCTTTAACTCCTTAGGAACATAGGCTGTGCTTTCGTTTTTAGAGCCATCTGTACCCGGAGTGGACGCGCTGTTGTTATTGCTTGCATTGGAGCCACAAGCGGCTAGACCCGCTGCCAGTGTGAAAGTCATGCACAAGGTCAGTGCTTTTTTGAACAAAATAATTTCCCCCTAAACATAGTGATAACGATAATAAAAAACCTGTAAATGCTGTGACAAACCAAATCTTAACAGCTAGTCCCGTAGCTAGGGTAAAAACCACTCCTGACTTTGGTAAAAATGATGTAAAATTTATCGTATGCTTAAAACCATTTTCTGGATTTATGCAAAATGCTTGTTTTAACATTCTCTTAACAGTGCTCTGTTAGACTTGTTCAAGCTCTATGACCGAAGCTGAGGGAGAGAACAAGATTGGATATTTTGGATATTAACGAAAAGGCAGACCAGGACAATGTAAGCCTTGTGAGAGTGAAATTCCGCATTATGGTTACAACCGATTTGCATGTCAGCTTGTGGAATTACGATTATTATACGGATCAGGAGACGCTGCATTACGGTCTGGCGCAAACAGCCAGCTTGATTCAAATAGCCCGGGCGGAGGTACCCAATCACCTGCTGCTGGATAACGGAGATGTGATTCAGGGGAATCCAATGGGAGATTATGCTGTACAGCGAATCCAACAGGACCCAAGCGCGGTGCATCCCGCCTATAAAGCTATGAATCTGCTTGGATATGAGGCAGGCAATATCGGGAATCATGAATTTAATTACGGACTGGAATACTTGCAGACTTGCCTTCGAGGAGCGCAATTTCCTTATGTGAATGCCAACATTTATATAGCGGGAGAACAAGAACGAAATTACTTTACACCTTATCTATTGCTGGATAAGACGGTAGAGGATGAAGCAGGTGGTAAGCATCTGTTGAAGGTGGGAGTCATCGGCTTTGTCCCTACGCAAATTATGCAATGGGACAAGGCATGGCTGGAGGGGAAAATCATCGTCAAAGATATGCTGGAAACGGCAAGACGGTTTATTCCACAAATGAAGGCGGCGGGAGCCGATCTCATCATTGCTATGCCCCATGCAGGCTTTGAGGATATTCCCGAAACGCTTGATATGGAAAATGCGGTGCTGCATCTTAGCAGGGTGGAAGGGATCGATGCCATTGTGTTTGGTCATGCACATAAAGTATTTCCCGGACCTTCGTTTATGGGGAAAACAGGTGTTGATGTAAAGCGAGGTACCATCCACGATATCCCAGCAGTGGAGCCGGGCTTTTGGGGGGATCATCTGGGTATCATTGATCTGGAGCTGACCTTTAGTGGAGAGAAGTGGCAAGTGGCTGCATCTGCTGCCGAGGTACGCCCGGTGTATGATCCGATACGCAAGGAGGCGCTGGTACAACCGGATACTGCCATTCAGCTGGCGGTAGCAGAAGAGCACGCCGGAACACTGGAGTATATTCGTGCACCTGTAGGTCAGACGACGGTGGCGGTGAACAGCTTTTTTGCTCAGGTGATGGATGATGCTTCGGTTCAGCTGGTGAATGATGCGCAAATGTGGTATGTGAAGCAGCAGATGCAAGGGAGCGAGCACGAAGGATTGCCCGTTCTGTCGGCAGCAGCTCCTTTTAAAACAGGTGGCAGATATGGCCCATCGTACTATACCCATATTCCGGCGGGGACGTTGGCGATCAAGCATATCGCCGATCTGTACAATTTTCCGAATACGTTGCATGTCGTTCGGCTGAGCGGAACGGAAATCCGGGAATGGCTGGAGTGGTCTGCTGGACAATTCCGGCAAATTGATCCTTCAGCAGAACAAGAGCAAGAGCTGATTAATTCTGATTTTCCAAGCTTTAATTTCGATATCATCGACGGCATCAGGTATCAGATTGATGTAACACAGCCAGCCAGATATGATGCTGACGGGGGCCTAAAGGACCCAGATGCACACAGAATCATTCAGATGTCTTTTGATGACGAACCGATGGATATGCAGCGAAATTATCTGGTTGTTACGAATAACTATCGCGCGTTTTCCTCTGCGCTGGTCAATCCGGGTGGAGAGCGAATCATACTTGCTTCACCGGATGAGAACCGTCATGTGCTGACTGAATACGTGCGGCATATGAAGACGTTGACGCCAAAAGCTGATGGCCATTGGTCCCTCGCCCCATGGTCAGGGCGTCCGCATGTGACCTTCCTGACCTCACCGCAAGCAACGGATGCCGCTAATGCCTATTCGGAGTTGCTTTATGAAGGGTTAACGGTAGAGGGATACGCTAAGTTTGCCCTCGATTTCGGACGTTCACGGTAAAACTGCTAACTTGTTTTTGTCCTATAAGTCCACAGCATCAAAATAATAGAAAAAGACTGTCCCACAGAGGACGGTCTTTTTTCATAAAACAGTTTTAAAATCGTACAAAATTCGTGATTTTATATGTCCTGAGTCGTATTTAAAGTTATTGACCTCTCGTATAAATAGACATATACTTTGATTAAACAAATTTTGGTTTAAAAGGTAATGAAAAAGTCACCATCATTCGTTTGAGGGGGTGTCCCTTTGGAAAAAAACACCACGATCCGCGCAGAAATAGAAAAGTATATTCAAAGTGAAGGCATTTCAATGCAATGTTTTGCAGATGCTTCCAAGGTAAATCCGGGTACACTTAGCGGTATACTTAACCGGAACCCACCACGGCCGATCTCAGTCAATCAGCTGGATTTGATTACCGAGGCCATGGGATTGGAAGAAGGATCTTTGTTCGAGATGTATGTTGATGAATGTTTTATTCATTCCTTACCACACTGGAGAAGGTTGCGTCCGTTTCTCCTGCGTTGCTCAGAGTTGAACAAGCTGGAGTGTATACGCAGTGTACTTGGCTATTTGATGGACGATTTATCGAACGTTCCTGCTATTTTTGAGACCGCAGAAGCGATGTTTGAGGATGGCAGACATGAAGCTTCCATGCTTCTGTATGATTGTGTCATCGAGAGTGAAAAGTATACCCACTCTGAACGATTGGCGATCAGCTATTTCCGTATATTCCAGATTCAGATTAAGGATAACCAACGGAACTTGAAGGCTGCTGTACAATTCCATTTGTACCGTAGTCGTCTACCGGAAATTTACGCACTGGAAGGCTTACATATGCTATCTCAAGTGTTTGCTTTAAAAATGCAATGGTCCGAGATGGAAATGTATGCGGACGAGCTGAGAGAGCTGGCGCAGGCATTGTATCGCAATCGGAACCGTTTTGGAGATGAGCACCTGGAGCTGCTTAAGCCGCTCGTTTATTACTATGCTCAGGGGCATCTGCTCAAGGCCAGTTGCTATGAGTTTCAGGGTAGATATGAGGAATCCAAGCAATGGATTGAAGGTTATGCAGATTTGAGCTGGTTTGAGGGTTTAGACGAGGAAGGCTGGAAAGTGGTCAACCTACATCGTGTATATGCACAGGGCAACCGACTTTGTATTGAAATTAAAATGGGCAACACTTCTGCAATCTATGATTATATTACTTACCTGCGTGAGCATCCGGATGAGACACTGGAGGGCTTGAACACCTTGCTCGAATCAGCGAACCGGTTTGGTTATTTCGTGGATGCCGAACTGGGACTATTTAGTCAGCAACTCAAAAGCTTTTGGCAGCTTGCACCGGAACGATGGGACACTCATTATCGCAAGCACTTTAACGCATTTCGCTTTGCATCCTTTTGTAAGGTGTATGCGGAATACTATTTCCGAAAAGGCGATTACCCCGAGGGAGTGGGACAAACACTGCATTGCTTGCAACTGTCTGTCGATAATAGCTATACAGAACATATCATTGGTTGTATGGCTTTATTTGAGCAGCATCGGAATTTTGCTACACTGGAACAGCAGCAGTTGTATCAGAGTCTGTGCTTAGGCGTACGTGCAAATGAAAAGAATCATGCCTATGATCATAGTACCGGTGGGTATTTATAATTCTAAATTTCATTCGAATTCTTCATATAACACGTTATTGCGAGGATGTTCCTGTTTCAAAAGGGGATGTTCTCGTTTTTTAGCTACTGTCGTCGCCTGTGACTTTTAGCATAGAGAGGACCGTTTTGCGCGTTGACAAGTTTCGCGAGCGGGATTAGGATAAATGCAGCACAGAAAGTGAAGGAGAGCATGTACAAATGACGATTCCCAAAACATTAACGATAGCCGGCTCCGACACAAGCGGTGGAGCGGGTATTCAGGCAGACCTGAAAACCTTTCAGGAGCTTGGCGTATATGGCATGACCGTATTGACAACCGTAGTAGCGATGGGTCCTAAAACCTGGGATCATCTTGTATATCCTGTTGCGTTGGATGTGGTAGAAGCGCAGCTGCGTACTGTATTGGAAGGTATCGGTTTTGATGCGATGAAAACAGGTATGCTTGGTTCCGTTGAAATTATCGAGCTGGTAGCCAGCCATTTGAAAAAGCATGATCTGAAGCGGATCGTAATTGACCCGGTCATGGTCTGCAAAGGCACGGATGAAGTGCTCCAGCCGGAAAATACAGAGGCGATGCTGGAATTGTTGATTCCTGGCGCTGACCTGGTAACACCGAACTTGTTCGAGGCTTCGCAACTGGCGAAGAATGGACCGATCACGACACTGGAGCAGATGCAGGAAGCGGCTGCGATTATCCATGAGCGTGGAGCTAAGCATGTACTGATCAAGGACCGTGGCAAAATTCGCGCAGGTAAAGCGATGGATCTGCTATATGACGGAATCACTTTTGACTGGTTTGAAGCCGATGTTGTAAAAACAAACTTTACCCACGGTGCAGGCTGCACCACTTCGGCAGCGGTAACGGCTGGTTTGGCTCAAGGGCTGACTGTACGTGAAGCAGTGGATCAGGCCAAGAGATTCATTACACAGGCCATTGAAGGTAGCTTCAAGCTGAATGAATTCGTCGGTCCGACTTTGCATGCGGCACATCGTTTGCAAAATCAATAAAGCATAAAGGTCTGCGATCTTAGAAAGACTTATAAATCTCCATCAGGCTGAATATATATTAGATTGTTTTAGACCATGACTTTTTTGATATATAGAGTTAGATGAGGCTCAAGAGCCGCAATACATGGTATTGCGGCTCTTGAGGTTGTATTTTTTTGGAATTATAGCTTCCAGTTTGGTCTAAGCGTACTGTATAATAGGCATCAGATTTATTATATTTAAGGAGGAACCGAAGCAATGACATTATTCAGCCAAATGGCTTACAGCCGACCAGAGCAACCTGAAATTGAACAGCGGTTTAAAACGCTGTTGCAGCAGTTTCGTGAAGCGGACAGCGTAGAACGTCAAAATGAAGTGATTCATGCGATTAACAAGCTGCGCAGTAACGTGGAAACGCAATTGCAATTGGTGGAAGTTCGGCACTCCATTAATACGGAGGACGCCTTTTACAAAGCGGAGCAAGAGTACGCTGATGATTTCATGCCGGTTATTCAGGAGTATGTAACCGATTACTACCGTGCATTGGTGGATTCTCCATTCCGAACCGAGTTGGAGAGTCAATGGGGCAGTCAGCTTTTCAGTATTGCCGAAGTAGCACTCAAGTCGTTCCATCCGGATATTATTGAGGATTTGCAGCAGGAAAATAAGCTGACCTCGGAGTATGCTCAATTGATTGCTTCAGCGAAGATCCCGTTCGAGGGAGAAGAACGCACATTGTCGCAGCTCCTGCCTTTTGAAATGGCTACCAACCGGGAGACGCGCAAACAGGCCTCCGAGGCTAAATATCAATTTATGAGTGAGCATGAGGACGAGCTGGACCGGATTTATGATGAACTGGTGAAGGTGCGCACGCGCATGGCACACAAGCTGGGCTATGACAACTTCGTAGAATTGGGCTATGCTCGCTTGGGACGTACAGATTACAATGCCGAAATGGTAGCCAATTTCCGCGAGCAGGTGCTGAAGCACATCGTTCCTCTGGCAACCAAGCTGAAGGAACGCCAGCGCGAACGGATCGGAGTAGATCAGCTTCGCTATTATGACGAGGGCTTCAACTTCCTGTCAGGCAATCCTACGCCTAAAGGTGACCCGGAGTGGATCATTCGTAATGGAGCACGTATGTATGAGGAACTTTCAGCGGAAACACATGAATTTTTCAGCTTTATGATCGAACGTGGATTGATGGATTTGATCAGCAAAAAGGGCAAGCAAAGTGGAGGCTATTGTACATTTTTGAGTGAATATGGCACGCCGTTTATTTTCTCCAATTTCAATGGTACATCCGGTGACATCGACGTATTGACGCATGAAGCAGGTCATGCCTTCCAGGTCTATGAAAGCCGACATTTTGAAATTCCTGAGTACCATTGGCCAACCATGGAGGCGGCTGAGATCCACTCTATGAGCATGGAGTTTTTCGCATGGCCATGGATGAATCTGTTCTTCGAGGAAGATACGGACAAATATCACTTTGAACATCTATCCTCATCGTTGCTGTTCGTGCCTTACGGCGTAGCCGTGGACGAATTCCAGCATGCCGTATACGAACATCCAGACTGGACCCCAGCCGAACGTAAAAGCGCATGGCGCTCCATTGAACGTAAGTATAAACCGCATCTGGATTATGAAGGCAACGAGTATCTGGAGCAGGGCGGGTTTTGGCACAAACAGGGTCATATTTTTCAATCCCCGTTCTACTATATTGACTATACACTCGCGCAACTGTGTGCGTTCCAATTCTGGAAACGCATGAGTATCGACCGGGCAGCTGCGTGGGAAGATTATTTGAAGCTATGCCGTGCTGGGGGAAGTCGATCTTTTACCGGATTGGTTGAGTTGGCTGGACTAATCTCGCCGTTCCAAGATGGCTGTATCGCCTCTGTAATCGGAGAAATCGAAGCATGGCTGAACAGTGTGGATGATAAAAAGCTGTAAGCATAACTAAAAAGGGCATTTCGCTTACCTGTCAAAGCTGAAAAGCTTGCAGATGAGATCCTTTTTAGAATGAAAATAGAACAGTTGCACGAAAAAAGCCGGGAACCTCTACATGATGTAGAAGTCCCGGCTTTGCGTGATTTTAGAGCAAATATAACTCTATTCATGTTTGGTGTTAAGCGGTTTGAGATTGGCTTCAATAGAGGCACGGCGTGATTCCAAAAATGGCGGTAACGCCAGCGATTCACCCAGAAACTCCAGTTCCTCATCCGTATCAAAGCCGGGTCCATCGGTCGCCAATTCAAACAGAATGCCGTTCGGCTCACGGAAATACAATGAACGGAAGTAAAAGCGATCTACAAAGCCTGAGTTGGAAATTTGCAGCTGCCCAATACGGTCTACCCACTGTTTGAGCTCTTCCTCAGTTTCAACACGGAAGGCTACGTGATGCACACTGCCACGTCCTGGTCGTTCTTGTGGCAGATCGTTGCGCTCTTCCAGATGAACTTCAGTTCCCGTACCGCCTTCACCTGTTTCATAGATGACCACATCTGGTTGTCCGGCAACGGGGGAAGGGTAAGAGCCTTTTTTGCGGAAGCCCATAACCTGTTCAAGAATGAGAATGGTATTCTCCGCTTTAGGAATGGTCAGATGAACCGGCCCAAGTCCTACAATGCCGTACTCGGCAGGGACAGGGCTTTTCTCCCAAGGCGTGCCGCCGCGCATTCCGTTATCATGTTCATCTGAAACGAGGAAGAAGCGTTGTCCTTCAAAATCCTCAAACGAAAGCGCCAAGCGTCCTGCTTGATCCGTAATTTCACCATGCTTTACATCCAGCTGCTCGAAGCGGTTTTTCCAGTAATCCAGTGCCTTGTCATTCGGTACCCGTAGGGAGAGCGCTGAAATGCTGTTATTGCCTGTACGAGTTTGTCCCGCATGTGGAATTTCAAAGAAAGTGACTTCCGTACCCGCAGTTCCACGCTCATCTCCGTAGAAGAGGTGATAAACGCTCACATCATCCTGATTCACCGTTTTCTTAATGAGTCGAAGACCCATTACCTGAGTATAAAAATCAACATTCTTAGCCGCCGCCGCCGTAATCGCCGAAACGTGATGCAATCCTAACAGTTTCATGTCATTGTCCTCCTTGGTTTTATATGATTAGCATGTAAAAGCGAAATGAACAGTAGTCAACGTTGCTTAATATTTATTATCTTTATATTAAGATATATCATTTTTGATTGTTTGTCAACTTGAATTAGACACTGACTCCAAAGACGGACAAAAATAGAAATTCGAAATAGTGCAAAAGCAGATACAATATAGCCCAATATAGATAGAATGAATTTTATTATAAAAGGAGTGTGTTCGTTGTATACGGATAAGGATTTAACCATTAGGCCCGTTACAGAAGAAGACTTACGGGCTCTTTGGACGTTAACTTATAAAGAAGAAGCACCGGAATGGAAACAATGGGATGCGCCTTATTATGAACATAAGACACTTTCTTTGGATGATTATTTAAAAGATAAGGAAAAGCGAATCGGACAAGATGACTTTTGGATCATTGAAGTGGAAGGCAAGGTCATAGGATCAGTGAGCTACTACTGGGAGCATCAGCCTTCACAATGGCTTGAAATGGGGATAGGTATTTATGATTCGCGGTATTGGAGCGGTGGGTATGGTACGAGGGCACTTCGACTATGGATCACACATTTGTTTAATACACTACCTCTAGTGAGAGTGGGCTTTACAACCTGGTCAGGAAACCATCGGATGATGAAGGTGGGGGAGAAGCTAGGCATGACCCTCGAAGCCAGGCTTCGCAAGTGCAGATATTATAATGGAGAGTATTATGATTCGATCCGAATGGGGCTTTTACGGGAAGAGTGGGAACTGTAGTTGTTCATACAAAGTACCTTTCTAAGCATAAAAAGATGACCTCTGAATTGATCAAGGCCACTGAAAAACTGTTGATTTCCGAAAATACAAAGATTTTAGGGGTACAAATATGTCTCCCTGAACGCGAAACGAGCCTTAGAAGCGATTCTAGAGGCTCGTTTTTCTTTGGATATTCTCTTACTCTCAACAATGGGGGACTTTTTCAGTACCTCGATATCCCCGGGATTGTCTTTATGCTCTCTTAGGTCCAAAAATCATAAAACTGATCGCGGCTAGAACCCAGACACCAATACCGCCATAGAGCATTATCAAGCCAAAGCCGTGCATAAGCGCCGCATGGACGACGGCTCCAGACGCATCCAGGGAGGAGAGTTCTGGCAAACTCTGCCTGAGAGATACAGTATTTCCGGCGGCTACTTTTTCGGCTACAGACCGCAATTGCACTGCACTGAGAGTCCCGGAAAGGGCACTCTTCAAATAAGACAAAATACCTGCCTGCAAGATGAATCCCATCACAGCGATATTGATGGCTAGACTGATCAATCTAGCACTCATATCTATACCGGAAGCCATGCCTGCACGGGCACTTGGAACAGAGCCGGTGGTCGTGTTGGTCACAGGCGTGTTCGTTAAGCCAAGCCCAATACCAGCCAACAAGGAGCCAGGGAGCATGGTCAACCAACTGGCGTGATCGCTGCCGCTGCCATATTTCATCAAAATGAAGCCCATACCGAGGATGAACAGACCTGATGGAATGACTATGCGCGGCTGGTAGCGGAGCGAAAAACGCTCTGCCAGAGGTGGAATTACCAAGGTGGGCAGCGCATAAGCCAAGAGAGACAGCCCGGCGGCTACGATGCCGTAACCCAGGCCACTCTGGAAATAGATCGGCAGATAGATCATGAACGGCCAGAAACTGAAGTTCATGCCGATGGAGCCAAGGAGAGCGCCGGAGAAATTACGTATCTTGAATACGGAAAAGTCAAACATCGGATGGGCGCTGAGCTTTTCCGCAAATAGAAAAATAATGAAACTTATTGCTACTGCAACAAGGATGCTGATGGATGCTCTGCTGGTAAAGCCGAGTTCCGGCCCTTGCGTGATAAAGTATGCAAGGCCAAAAACTGTCAATGAAAGCGTGACGATGCCGATAATGTCCAGCTTTTTCACCTGCGGATCTCTGGACTCTTCTATGCCACCAAAAACAAGAATCAAATTGAGGATGGTCAACGGAACGTGGACCAGGAAAACCCAATGCCAGTTCAACACGGCCACGATTATGCCGCCGATGATAGGTCCAAAACCGAGGCCGATACCGAACACAATCCCCCATATGCCAAAGGCTTTGCTGCGTTCTTGTCCTTCCTGAAACCGATGTGAAAGAATTGCTATCTGGCAAATCTGCATCGCACCAGCACCCACCCCTTGAAGAAACCGACTGATGATCAGAACCGATGTGCTTTGCGCCAAGCCACAAATCAAGGATGTAACACCGAACAAGACGAGGCTGATAATAAAAATACGCCTCCTTCCATACCGGTCAGCCAGCGTTCCAACAGCCATCAGAACTGTGGCACATGCAATGGTATAAGCGTTCATAATCCACTGCATATCCTTAAGATCGCCATGCAATACTTTCTCCAGAGTTGGCAGTATCACTGGCACACTGGAAATTTCGAGGCCGAACATCAATGCGGACAAACATATAGCAGCCAATGCAATTATATTTTTGCGGGAGAGGGAGAGGCTCACTGAGAGGTCCCTCCAGACTTTTGTTCACGGTCTGGACATCCGGCAGCGCAACTATAATATTGCGCCTCATTAAGCGTAACTCGTATACCAGCACCAACCAGCCTTTTTTCGACAATTGTACGATCAATAGCCTCTTCAATATGTACTTCTAAATCTGCTACTGTTCCTACCTTATTAAAAACGTATTTGCTCAAGGGCAGCCATCCTCTCTATCTTTTCATGTTTGGTTCACCTTATCGATATGAGTTTTATTATATAATCTAAATCATTCATTTTACATAACGCAATCAATCCATTATGATGATTATACAAAGTAATTAAATGAATTTCTCATAAAAACGTTAAATTTAAAGGAGAGAATTCAAAGTGGATCATGTAGACAAACAAATCCTCTTTTATCTTCAAAGTCAGGCGAGAATTTCAATGACAGAGCTAGGGAAATGCGTGGGTTTATCCCAACCTGCTGTAACAGAACGAGTTAAAAGAATGGAAGAAAAAGGTATTATCAAGGGGTATCGCACTATCATCTCTCCTGAAAAAATAGGAAAGGATACGGCAGCCTATATATTGTTTCGGACTAGAGATTGCCATGCATTTCTTGATTTTGTTCATACATCTCCACATGTTGCCGAGTGCCATCGTATAAGCGGAGAACACAGTTATTTATTAAAAGTAGTGACCAGCTCGACACGCACCCTCGAAGAGTTTAGCAACCAGTGCGATAAGTATGGAACCTACACGAGCCTGCTTGTCATGTCGTCACCGATCGATCATAGACTTCTCATTCATTCTCTGGAAGAAGCAAGTGGAGCTGCTCATTCAGAAAAAGATTAAGGATGAAAAAAAGACAACCCCGGATATCCCGAGGCCACTGAAAAAGTCCTAAATTCTAAAGCGAGACAGTTCCTCCATAACAGAGGTTACTGTCTCGCTTTTTCGGTATAATTAAAATATCCAAATAAAGGCGGGTGGTTCCGGTGCTTCCGAAACAGCAAAGCATGGTCTAAGTCCATATATTGAACTATACAATCTGTTGATTCCCAAAGACCATCTGTTACGGAAGAATGGACGAATTGGTGGACTTTAGCTTTATTTATGAGGAACTGAACGAAACCTATTGTCACGACAAGACGAGTTCGAGTTTAACAAAGATGCGGGAATGTACGTATGCAAAGCTGGACATCTGGCGATCCGCAGAGCGCGTGAAGGCAAAAAAGTATAAAAAGCCATGAGCATTTGAAGAAGTTACGTTTCAAGAAAGCGAAAGCTTTAAAGCCAAGGCCAAAGAACGATACAAAATTGAGGCGAAGAATAGTGAACTGAAGCACAGACACGGGTACGATGTAGCGTCCTCCTCGGGTCTGATAGGTATGGAAATCCAGGGGGCTATGGCGATATTCACTGTCAATTTAAAACGAATATTGAAACTGATGGAGTAAGCAAGGGCCACATGAGGCGGAGAGCAAGAGAAAAGACGACGGTTCATTCTGTGAATTCAGAATAAACCGTCGTCTTTTTGATTCGTGTTCTTGTTTTTTTCACGAAAGGCTGGTTTTTCGGTGGCCTCGAATTGATCAGGAGTCATCTTTTTATTATTCACACTGGTATTTTGGAATTTCTCAGTAAATCTATTCTGCCTGCCGAAGTTGCTCTACAATACTTTGTTTGTTGCTCAAAGAGTAAACCACTAATGGAATTAATATCCCAAGCAATAACAGTAAAGGTAATAAGACTAGAAGTGGCCAGATTATAAAGTGATAGCTCAAAAACCACATCATACTGCTTAGGGGTTTCACAATTGAAATAGAAAATATGATCCCTAATAAAATGGAGAATAGGGCGGTGCCGAGAACATAATATAGCCCTTCATAGATCAGCATACCCCGCAATTGCTTTTTGGTCATGCCGATACTTTGCAGCATGGCAAACTCCTGACGCCGTGTCAATATACTCGTCAGAATTGCGTTTACAAAGTTGAGGATACCAATTAGGCCGATAATCAGACTAAGCGTGCCGCCGATCATCATGATGGTGTTTTGCATACCGGAAAACTCATTCATTGAAGTAAATTTGGATGTGTAGTTCATTACCGGCTCTGTAGTTTCGGTGTAACTTTTTAAAAAAACCTCCATGGCCTCTTCCTGATCAGGGGATACATTAAAGGCATAGCTCATCACAGCAGGTTGCTCCGCAAGCGGCTTGTAAATATTCGCTGGAAGATAAAAATTATACTTATCTGAAAGGCGATCAGAATTGGTCATATATTTAATTGCAACATGACCAAGCACTGTGAATGCATGCGTAGTATACTCTTTATCCAGCGGAGCTTCTGCTGCTCCCATATAACTGTGAAGCGTGACCTTTTCACCCACCTTATAAAGAGCTTCTTCCATATGGGGGATGTTATGGTCATCTAAATCTACCCCTTCCAATATATACTTACCGGAAGCCAGCTTCTCAAAATCAAGCTCACCGTCTAGCAATTGCAAACGGTGCAATGGTAAATCTTCCAGCCCATATACTGTCGCCATGAAGTTGCCGCGAGAGTCAGTCACATCGTCCTCATGGGTGTCTTTTCCATTCTCGACAGTAAGCACTAATTTGCCGCCGTACAAGCGACCGCCCTCTTCAAAGCCGGGCTGTGTCTGTACAGCCTGAATAAAACTCTCGGAGGTCTCATTTTCAGGGCCTTTAAAAAAGGGGCTATGGAAATATTCAGCATGAGCAATGAGAAAGTCGGTGTCATTGAAATTGGATACAAACTTATCCATATCAATGCTCTTAGACAGGGTGAAGGCCGTGTTAAGAAGTACAAGGCTCAACGAAAGACTGATGACTACCAACACGGTACGCTTTGTATTGCGCCCCAAGTTGGAGCGAGCCATGTGGATCATTTTAGCGCCTTTGGTGGATTTTTTCAGCTTACGGCTGCCCTTGGTATTTCCGTCTGTGTATCTTACTGCCTCAACCGGCGAAACAGCTGCCGCAATCCTGCCTGGCTTGAAAGTGCTGATCATTACGGTAATGAGCGCGAACAAAGCCGATCCTATAAAAATCCATGGGTTGGGAGATACCGATATCTCGGTGCCAGCAAAGGTAGTGTTGTTCATAAGAAGTGGTATAAGTGCTTTACCGACAAAAAAACCTGCTATTAATCCAAACGGGATTCCTATCACTGAAAGAACTAACGCCTGTCTGCGAATGATCCGGCGGATCTGCTTGCCGCTTGTGCCGATCGTCTTTAAAAGACCATAAAAACGAATATCTCGCATCACCGATATTTGAAAAATGTTATAGATGATCAAATAGCCGGTAAATACGATCAGTATCAGGGCAGAAGTAAGTGCCATGATTGTTCCCGCATCCATACTGAAATTGGTCGAGATGTATGACCAATTTACATTATTCGCGATATAGTTCGGTGCCTCTTCGTCAAGCGAATACCCGCTTTCGGTAATCACTTTACTGAGCTTTCCCTGCAAATCAAGGCTGTTGTCGAACATCATATATGCACTAATGGTTCCTGTATAGAAGTGATCCTTTTTATAGTTGCTTTGTAATTCCTGAGCATGAGCATCGACATAGGATCTGGAGGCGAATATTTGTCCTGTGTTAAACACAGGATCGCTTTTCCACCAGCCGGAGAGGATAAAATCACGCTGTACTTCTTTACCTCGTATGTCAAGCTTTAGTCTCAAAGGTGCTCCAACCTCCAGTGGAACACCCAATAGCTGCAACGTCTTGGAGTCTGCGATTACTTCATTTTCCGCCGCAGGCTTGTGCCCCTCTTTAAGCTCAATAAAACCAAGCTTCATCCCTACATCGTCGTAATACCAGAACTCCGTATGGCGTTTTAGAAAATTATCGTTCATAACTCGATCGCTTAATATACGGTTATAAGCTATTTCCTTGATCAACGGATGATCCTTGACATGATTAAATTCGTCATCCGTTATATATTTAAGTACGGCATGTCCATCTCCACCGACCTGGCGCATGGTCGCCCGTTGTAAGTTTTCCACAGCGCCAATCCCCATAGTGAACAGTGTTGTAAATAGCAATGAGGTTAGTGCTATGGCAACAATGGCAATAATGTTACGGGTTTTGTTCACTTTGAAACTCTTATCAGCCAGATTGCGGATTACTTTTTTGTTCTTTACCTTGATCATTTGCCTTCACCGCCAACTATTTTACCGTCCTCAATCCGGATGATCCGGTCTGCCATTTGCGCGATTTCCTCGTTGTGGGTAATCATCACTATCGTTTGGCGGAACTGTTGGCTGGATACTTTGATCAACCCCATCACATCCAGACTGGTTTTACTGTCCAGGTTTCCGGTGGGTTCATCTGCTAAGACAATTGCGGGCTTGGCTGCCAGTGCTCTGGCAATGGCTACACGTTGCTGTTGTCCACCGGAAAGATTGTTTGGCAGATTATTCATTTTGTGGTCAAGGCCCAAGGTATGTACAATTTTATCTATGTAAGTTTCGTCCGGTTCTTTACCGTCCAGTTCAATGGGCAGTACAATATTTTCGTAGACATTCAAGACAGGCACCAGGTTGTAATTTTGAAACACGAAGCCAATCTTTCGTCTGCGAAAAATGGTCAATTCTTCGTCTTTCAATGAAAAAATATCTTTGCCGTCAATCGTAACGCTTCCGCTTGTCGGACGATCAAGTCCACCCAGCATATGAAGAAGAGTAGATTTGCCGCTCCCGGACGTACCGACAATGGCGACAAATTCACCGCTTTCCACCTCCAGATTCACGCCGTCTAAGGCATGAACAGCAGTATCCCCATTACCATAATGCTTTTTTAGTGCCTGAGTTTTTAATAGAGCCATATACGTTCTCCTCCACAAAAAAATGTCTGGATCGTAGTCATCTACAGTACAGACATTAACACACTAATCTTTCTACAATCTTTCTGAAATCTAACGGTATTGAAAGAATTAAGTATCCATAGAAAGGAAAATAGAAAAGGTGGAGCCACTGCCGTAGCGTGACCGTACCTTGATGTAACCACCCTCCGCAGCGATGATTTCTCTAGCTAAAAACAGTCCAATACCGACACCTTCCTGCGTGTTTACAGTAGGGGAGCGATAGAAGCGGGTAAAGATATTCCCTTGTTCATCTTCTGCAATCCCTATGCCGTTGTCGGTAATATCAATTCGGCAAAACAAATCGTATGCCATTACTTTTATATTCATGCTTCCGCCTGTCTCTGTATATTTTATGGCGTTATCCATAATGTTATAGACAGCTTCACTCGTCCACTTTAGGTCAAAATAAGCATGGGTAACTGTGTCCTCCATAACAACTGAAATCCCTTTGGCGTCTGCTTTTGGCATCATTTGCTCCAGTGCAGCATCAAGGAGCTTTTGAACAGATTCTCGCCTTGGCGATACCGTGATAATCCCCGTTTCAAGCCGCGATGTTTTCAACAATGCCTGGATAAGAAAGTTAAGCTTTTCGGCCTGTGCAGATAGAGCTTTCACACAAGTGGAGGTATCCTGCGATAGTTCGTATTCGCTAAGTAGTTGGGAATAAAGCAGGATGTTAGCCAATGGTGTTTTCGTTTGGTGTGAAATATCGGAAATCAGCTCATTTATTTTATTCTTTTCGGCAAGCAGATTTTTGGAGGACACGGAACAAATGGAAAGAAACTTCGCAAATTTAGCTTCTATTGCAGAGAGAACGGATTCATCAAAGACATCCTCCGAGAAGCTGCCATTTATCGCGGCATCCAGCATGTTCTCAATGGTTTTCATTGTTTTATGGATGCTCCTGCGATAAAGCATAATAGCACACACAGCGGTGCATACAGCAACAACGGCAATTCCAATACATATATAGAGGAGTGTTGTCATTTCAACGCCCATGTGTAGCCCAGCCCATAAACCGTCTTAATGTATAGAGGAGAAGAGGGGGAATCCTCTAATTTATCCCGTAGCCTTTTTACTGTAACAGACAATGCGTTTTCACCTACATACTCAGCTCCATCAGTCCAGATGCTATCTATCAAATGATCGCGCGAAACGGTGTTGCCTCGATTATCGACTAGGATACGCAACAATTTTTGCTCAGTTTTACTTAGTTCAATAGGTGTACCATTCTTAATAAATTCCATTCTCTCGAATGAAAAAGAAAAATTGTCTAGCTGAATGGAGTCTGCAAGCGAGTATCTGGATTTCTTTAGCTGAACGCCAACTCTTGCTCTCAGTACCATAAGACTGAAAGGCTTGGTTATATAATCGTCAGCACCCAGCTCAAAACCAGTGACGACATCTGTTTCCATATCATTCGCAGTCAGAACGATGACTGGTAAAGTTGTTCTTTTTCGTATATGGGTTAACAGATCGAGTCCACTTCCATCCGGCAAATTTACATCAAGAATCACTAGGTCAAAGGCGGTAACGTTCAATTGTTCTTTTGCAGTAGCTATGTCATACATTTGCGTAAATACGTTGTTAGGTTCTTTAAGGGCAAGAACAATACCGTTACTCAAGGCGATATCGTCCTCGATGATTAATATGTGATTCATCATTCTCCTCCTATTTTTTTACTAACCAAAGTTAATGAACTCGGTTTCCAGAACTGCTCACCATAAACATAAAAAAGGGCTCCCAAACTCTCTATTTCCAGTTTACCGGATTTTACTCTTATTTGCTCCTTGGGTTGTCCAGGTGGGGTGTCGAGAAAGTTCTCTGCAGCTTTTTTGTCCAGCTTTAAAACCTCATCACATTGACAGATACGGTATGACTGATATAATTTATGCTAGTTGATTTTGATAATCATTATCATTATTGGAGGGGAGGACAGGGCCGAAGCTTGGTACAGGTTGTTGGAGAACAGGCTCCCTTGGTTAGAACATGAAATTGCGTTATTTAATACTGGCTTTTCTGGTACTGGCCTTCGCCTCGGTTTTTATCGGTGTTCATGATGTAACTCCACTTGATGTGTTCCACTTAACCAACGATCAGGCGCAGGTACTCCTGATTAGCAGATTCCCACGATTGATCAGTATCATTATTGCAGGGGCGAGTATGAGTATCTGTGGGCTCATTATGCAGCAGCTTACCCGGAACCGATTTGTTTCTCCCACCACTGCAGGGACGATGGATGCGGCACGATTGGGTGTGCTGATGGCTATTATGGTGTTTGGAGCAGCAGGATTTTGGACGAAGATGCTGACGGCTTTCGGATTTGCTCTAGGGGGAACACTGATTTTCATGAAAATACTGGATAAAATCCGTTTCAAGGACCCGGTATTTATCCCGCTTGTCGGTTTGATGTTTGGAGGCATTTTAAATTCGGTAACGACCTTTTTTGCTTACAAATACAATCTGATCCAGGGCATTTCTTCGTGGATGCAGGGAGACTTTTCTCTAATCATGAGTGGTCGCTACGAGATGCTATATCTTAGTATTCCTTTGGTTGCGTTGGCGTACATATATGCGAATCGTTTTACAATTGCAGGCATGGGTGAGGATTTTGCGGCCAACTTGGGTGTACATTACAAGCGCACCGTCAATGTCGGTTTGGTGATCGTGGCTTTGGTTTCTTCTGTTGTCATCTTAACGGTCGGAACGATTCCCTTTTTGGGGCTGGTTGTACCCAATCTGGTCAGCATGTATATGGGGGATAATCTGAAAAAAAGCCTGGCCCATACAGCGATCTTGGGCGCCGTCTTTGTGCTGTTTTGCGATATTTTGGGACGGGTGATCATTTATCCGTATGAAATTTCTGTAGGGCTTACGGTTGGTGTGATCGGGAGCGCGTTGTTTTTGTATTTGCTGCTGAGGAGAAGGGCTTATGAATCCTAAATTAAAAATCGGAATATTAGCCGCTGCCGCGCTTGTGTTGATTGCTGCTTTCGTGTTTATAGATCTTCCACATACCTGGCATTACGCGCTGCCACGACGATTGAAAAAGATCGCAGCCTTCATTCTGACAGGTGGCTCCATTGCTTTTGCAACAGTTATTTTCCAGACGGTTACGAATAATAAGATTTTGACTCCCGGTATTATTGGACTGGATTCACTGTATATGCTGATTCAGACGACGATTATTTTTGCATTTGGTTCCGTCCCTTTCATTTCGACCAGCAAAGAATTGAACTTTTTGCTGTCGGTAGGGCTGATGGTGCTGTTCGCAGGACTGCTATACAAATTAATTTTCCGCAAAGATGGACGCGGGATTTATGTACTTTTGCTGATCGGTCTGGTGTTCGGCACACTATTCAACAGTCTGTCTACCTTTATGGAGGTACTGATTGACCCGAACGAATTTGCGAAAATCCAAGACAAGAGCTTTGCCAGCTTCAGTAATGTAAACACCGAACTACTGTGGCTTTCTGTATTCATTCTTGTGCTCGTATTTGCTTATGCGTGGAGATTCATCAAGTATCTGGACGTGCTGTCGCTCGGACGAGAGCATGCGATTAATTTAGGGCTCCCTTATAGTTTTATTATCAAAAGGCTGCTAATTATCGTAGCGATTCTTATCTCCATATCCACGGCACTTGTCGGGCCGATTACGTTTCTAGGGTTAATTGTGGCCAATGTGGCTTATCAGGTGATGAAAACCTATCAGCATCGTTATATTATTCCGGCCTCTATTTGTGTCAGTGTCATTGCGTTGGCAGGATGCCAACTGCTGGCAGAAAGAGTATTCGACTTATCGACAACGGTCAGTGTCATTATTAACTTTATCGGGGGGGTGTACTTCCTGTACCTTTTGCTGCGGGAGAATAAGTCATGGTAGAAGTCAGAAACGTATCCAAACGCTACGGGAATAAAAATGTGGTGGATCAGGTATCCGTCACTGTACCTAAAGGTACCATTACCTCCTTTATTGGACCTAACGGCGCTGGAAAAAGCACCTTGTTGTCGATGATCAGTCGCCTGACTGACAGTGATGAGGGAGAAATCCTCATTGACGGGCAGGCCGTGAGTCTGACGAAAAGTGAGGAGCTAGCCCGGAAGATATCTATTTTAAAACAGACGAACGATGTCAATATCCGCTTAACCGTGAAGGAACTGGTCAGCTTCGGCCGTTTTCCGTATTCCAAGGGCAGATTGAACAGCGAGGATCGCAAAATGGTGGAGCAGTCTATGGCCTACATGGGACTGGAGGATATGAAGGATAAGCATATTGATTTGCTTAGTGGGGGACAGCGACAGCGGGCTTTTATTGCCATGATTCTGGCTCAGGACACAGAATACATCCTGTTGGATGAGCCGCTGAACAATCTGGATATGAAGCATTCGGTTCAGATTATGAAGACGCTGCGCGGTTTGGTGGATGATCTCGGCAAAACGATTCTGGTCGTGTTGCATGACATTAATTTCGCCTCCTGCTATTCAGACTATATTGTAGGGATGAAGGATGGCAGGTTGCTAAAACAAGGAACGGCTGACGAGATGATTGATAGTCAGGTATTAAAGGATTTGTACGATATGGATATTCCGATTCAACAGATTGGTGACCATAAAATTTGCGTTTATTTCACTTAGGGGGAATGTTAAATGAAGAAAAATATGATGTTTTTAACGCTGATGCTTGCATTGGTACTGATCGTGTCAGCCTGTGGCAAAGCAGCTCCGGCAACACCGGAAGCGACTGGAAACGACTCCTCTGCTGCAACAACGGAATCCAAAACTATCTCGGTCAAACACGCACTGGATGAAAACCCGGTCCAAGTCAAAGTTAATCCAAAAAATGTCGTTGTCTTTGATTTTGGTTCATTGGATACGCTGGATAAGCTGGGCGTTGACGTTGCGGCAGTAGCGCAGCAGGATCTTCCTACGTATTTGAGCAAATATAAAGATTCCAAATATGCAAGTGCGGGCACGCTGTTTGAACCGGATTACGAGAAAATCAGTGATCTGTCTCCTGAACTCATCATCATCGGCGGCAGACAAGCTGATGCATATAAAGAGTTGAGCAAAATTGCACCGACCATTTCGATGGCTGTAGACACCAAGGATTATATCAATTCCTTTAAGAAAAACGTTGAAACATTGGGTCAAATCTTCGACAAAGAGGATGTTGCCAAGCAGGAACTGGCTGCGATTGATAGCTCCATCAAGGCCGTACATGACAAGGCTGTAGCGAGCAAAGCTAAAGGACTGATCGTGCTGACGAATGAAGGAAGCCTGAGCGCATATGGCTCACAATCCCGTTTCGGTATCATTCATGATGCTTTTGGCGTAACCCCTGTAGATCCGGGCATTAAAGTATCCACGCATGGACAAAAGGTTTCTTTTGAATATGTACAGCAAAAAAATCCGGATTATATTTTTGTTGTTGACCGTGGGGCTGTGGTGGTCGAGGAAGGCAAGGAACAGGTTACAGGTAAACAAACCATTGAGAATGAACTGGTGAAGAAAACCAATGCATTTAAAAACGGTCATATTGTATACCTTGATCCTAACTACTGGTACCTGTCAGGTAATGGTCTGGAATCTGTGTCTGAAATGATCAAGGAAATGGATGCTGCACTGTAATGAATACATTCACATCATGGGGGACTGTGTAGGATGAAAGGTCATGTAGATGAAATTCCATTAGATGGGTACCTTGTGCACGTCTATACACCTCCCGTCTCCGTGAGTCATAATGAGCTGTATCCTGTGCTGTATGTGCAGGATGGCAGCTCTTTATTTCTAAGCGGGTTGGATGAGCTGGAAAGAGGTTTTTCTACGGGAGAGTTGCCCCGTGTCGTGCTGGTAGGTATTCAGCCCGTAAATCGGCTGGATGATTATACGCCTTGGAAGGCAGCTGCTTTAGTAGAAGGAAGACCTGCTTTTGGTGGTGACGGAGATGCCTATCTGGCGTTTGTGGTTACAAAAGTAATGCCGTACGTCGAGGGGAGATATCCGGTAAAAACCGGACCGGAGCATACGGGAATCATCGGCGCCTCATTGGGCGGATTAATTTCCATGTATGCCGTCTTCAAGTATAAGGACATATTCGGACGCGTCGGTTCCATCTCAGGCTCGTATTGGTATCCGGGTATGATTGGTTATATGCAATCTGCATCTTGTGCAACTGTGAGGGATGGGATACATCGCTTTTATATATCTGTCGGGACCCGTGAAGGTGAAGGGAAGACGAATGTACAAAAAGATATGGTTCCGCTGACCCTCCAGGCACACGAGGTGCTGCGGACACAGGGACTGGATGCAAAAGATGTGCTCCTTGAGTTGGATCAGGATGCGGTGCATCGTGTGGATTGTTTTCAGCGTCAATTTCCTAAGGCCGTCCGATGGCTGTTCGGATAGCATGAATGGAATACGAATTTCATACAACAACCTCAAAGGATTGGAGAGCGTGGAGTCTCTATGCCTTTGGGGTTGTTTTTTTTGTATATTTTTTTTCGTATAATAGAATCAATTTCATAATACCTTGAGTAGCTTTAATAAAGAGTACATATAGATCAAAATGGTTTAATTTGTCTATATGAGGTTTACATTTCGTTAGTTTAATCATTTATGAAATTGATTCAATAGAGAAATATTAAAAATTTAAAATTATACGTTATTGGAAGTGAGGGGAGCATAAATGAAAAAAACCGCCTGGGATCTTCAGATTTGCTGGTAGGTGAGATTGGCTTGGGATGTATGTCGGTCGGTACGGATGAGCAGCAAGGTGTTTACTTGATTCATGAAGCGCTAGACAGGGGCGTAAACCTGTTGGATACAGCCGATTTGTACCAGCACGGACGCAATGAAGAAATCGTAGGTGCAGCGATCCGTGGACGGCGACAGGAGGTCATCCTGGCGACCAAGGTTGGCAATCGGCGTCTACCGGGGCAGGAGGGCTGGGGATGGGACCCATCCAAGAAATATATTCTGTCTGCTGTTAAAGAGAGCCTACGCCGCCTTGGAACGGACTACATCGACCTGTATCAGTTGCACGGAGGGACGATTGACGATCCGATGGACGAAACCATAGAGGCTTTTGAGCAATTGCAGCGGGAGGGAGTCATCCGTTATTATGGTATTTCCTCAATTCGCCCTCATGTCATCCGTGAATATGTCAAACGCTCGAATATCGTTAGTGTTATGAATCAGTATAGTTTGCTGGATCGGCGTGCAGAGGAAGAGGTACTGCCTTTGCTTCAGGAGCGGGGAATTAGCGTGATTGCACGTGGGCCAGTGGCCAGTGGTGTATTGGCTGACCAAGGGGAAGGGAAGATAGCCAAGGGATATCTGGACTACAATGAAGCAGAGCTGCTGGACGTGCGTAAGCAATTAAAGGCATTTGCAGGTGCGGACCGGAGTATGGGTCAGACAGCGATCCGTTATAGCCTGTCTCATCCGACTGTCGCTGCTGTTATTCCGGGTGCAAGCTCTTTGGGACAATTGGAGCATAATATTTCTGCTGCGGATATTGCACCGCTAACCAGGCAAGAGCGGCAGACGCTACAGCAAATCAGCCGAGCCAATCGGTATGATGCGCAATACCGCTAATCCGAGCAAGTATAGGACAAGTGTCAAACATGTACCCGTCCCAGTTGCAATTTATAAAAGAATCATTACAATATAGGAATAAGCCTCGGTTTATAATTCATATGTGAATATGGAGACGTTATAAATACACTCTAGGAGGGACCAACGAATGGAACGCATCGAATCTCAGCAGCAATATCAGGATTTAATTAATGGTGACGGTCTGACTGTCGTGAAATTTGATACAACCTGGTGTCCGGATTGCAAGACACTGGATAAATTTATGGACGGCATTATTGAGGAAAACGCAGATAAGCGTTTCTTTGCGCTTGATGCGGAGAAATTCCAGCCGATTGCAGAAGAAAATCAAGTGCGCGGCATTCCGAGTCTGCTCGTGTTCCGTAATGGCGAAAAAATTGCTCATTTGCACAGCAAATACGCTAAAACGCCAGCTCAAATCTCGGAATATTTGACTACGCTGGAATCCAAACAATAATCAGAACGCATGATAGGGATAGTTCCAGACTATCTTTCCTTTCAGCAAAATAGTAAAAGGGATATCCAAGGCTGATCATTCAGATCCTATGGATATCCCTTTTACTATTTATTGGTACCAAACGATGGCTTATAAAATAATGAAAAAGAACACAGCCGCCAGCACGAAGCGGTAAATGGCGAACGTAGTCAGGCTCAAGCGTTTGAGCAGACCGAGGAATGTTTTGATCGCCAGCATCCCGACGATAAAGGCAGTAATAAAGCCGGCCGCGAACACTGGGAAATCACTCATAGACAGATGATCCATACTTTTGATCATATCAATACCCGATGCACCCAGCATGACCGGAACAGATACGAGGAATGTAAATTCCGCGGCTGCCGTATGGCTTACACGTGCGAATAGGCCCCCAGACATGGTTGAGCCTGAACGGGAGAATCCTGGCCATAGGGCTAGGACTTGGAACAAACCGATCGTAAAAGCTTGTTTGTACGTGATCTCATCCAGCGTATGTGATCTAATAGGCGGATGAAATTTTTCAGCCGCGATCATGAGCAGGCCCCCGATCACCAAACTGTATAAAACCGTTTCAGGACCAAACAGGTATTGCTTAATTACATCACGGAACAGTACGCCAATTAGCCCCGCTGGGATCATGGCTAAAATAATATGTAACAGGTTTAGACGTGGCTGACTCGAGATTTTGCGTCTGAAATCAAACAGGCTCAGGAATCTGCGCCAGTATAATACGACGACTGCCAGCACAGCACCTAATTGTACGATAACCTCAAACGTTTTGACCGTATCATTCTCTGTGTTTAATCCTAGAAGATTAGCCGTAAGGATCATGTGACCCGTCGAAGAGACCGGCAAAAACTCTGTCAGTCCTTCAATAATTCCCATAATAATAGAAGATAAAATATCCACTTTACTAGCTCCTCCTTACACGCGTGCAGGGCAAACGACCTAAGCCGTTTGCCCTGGGAATATGTCATTTCAGTAGGAGTGAACACAAGTGTCAAGTGCAAAGATAAACGCTCAGGTCACACGGTTCACTCCCGGGAAGAAGTGTCCGATTCTGCTTCCAATTCAGATGCGGGGGATGTGTGGTGTAAAATAATCTCCACCCGACGAATACGATTTTTACCCATTTCACGAATGATAAATTTCACATTCTCTTCTATGAATTCCTTGCCCTGTCTAGGTTCCGGAACCCGGCTATACACCCACCCTCCGACAGTATCCACGTCTTCATCGTCCAATGTCAAGCCCGTCAGATCACTCAGATCGGAAAGCATCACTTTACCATCCATCAAATAACTGTTCTCCGTCAGTTTCTCGATTTCCTTCCGTTCATCCTTATCAAATTCGTCCCGAATTTCGCCAACAATCTCCTCCAAAATGTCCTCAATGGTAATGAGGCCGGAGGTTCCACCGTATTCATCGACCAGGAGAGCGATATGAACCTGCTCCTTCTGCATACGTTTCAGCAGTGTGTTGACGGGGATAACTTCCGGAACGGTCAAGATCGGTTGAATCAGACTGTCGAAAACAAGCTCTGGATTGCGATCATACTCAAGGAATAGCTGTTTGGTATTAATCATACCAATGATCTGATCCTTGCTGTCTGTCGCCACCGGAAAACGGGTATACTGCTCTTCGTGAATAGTCAGCATGTTTTCTTGTAGCGAGCGATTCGTAAACAAGCATACCATATCTGTACGTGGTACCATAATTTCTTTGGCAACGGTCTCGTCAAAAGCAAAGATACGATTTACGTAGCCATATTCGGTGTTATTGATCTTACCACTTTCCACGCTTTCGGACAAAATGATCTGAATTTCTTCCTGAGAGTGCGCTTCTTCATGCTCACTAGCCGGTTGAAGACCAAACAGACGAACCAGACGATTGGCCGAGCCGTTAAGGAGCCAAATAAACGGATACATAATCCGATTAAACCACACAATGACTGGGGAGGTTAACAGACTGACAGCTTCCGCTTTGCGGATCGCCAATGTTTTGGGAGCCAGTTCGCCGATCACCACGTGCAGGTAAGTTACAATGACGAATGAAATAATAAAGGCCAGGATATGTGAAAAATCCCCATTGATGTTGAGCTGTTGAAAGAGAGGCTCCAGCAATTTGACTACGGTCGGTTCACCGAGCCAGCCGAGTCCCAACGCTGTAATCGTAATACCAAGCTGACAGGCGGACAGGTAGCCGTCCAGATTATTGACGACTTTTTGTAGCGCCAGTGCGTTTTTACGGTTCTCCACGACCAGCTGATCGACCCGGCTGGAACGGATTTTAATAATCGCAAACTCGGTAGCCACGAAAAAAGCACTAAATAAAATCAACACCGCAAACAAAAATAGACTGACACCTATACCCATATAATTTTCACTCATCCCTTTTTCGTTCAATTTTTTAAGGAACTCCATTTTAAGTTCACTTGAACTTATTTTAAGAACTTAAAAGGAAATATACAAGGTTCATATGGAATCATAGCAGGTCACCTACCTCCAATTTACACGGAAAATAAGGCATAATAGAACCCGCACGGCTCATTGCTTCACTTTACAAGCCTAGTTTGAGGGCGTATGATGAGTTCAAATGAACTTGAAATGTAATAAAGGGAGGAAAGCAGATGGAGTCTTTTACCCTTACTCGTCGTGATATGGCCCATTTGCTGCTGGCCATGGAAGGTCGCCGCGAATTGCAGCCTTTGGCCGTTCTACAGGACGCCTGGAGGCGCACTCATAGCCATCTCGCCCGTTCCGGGAGCACGATGCCGACATTTTTATACACCGACGTGACACCTGTGCTAGATAAAATCATCAAGGGTAAGCACAGCGCAGCCTTTTCGCTGCAGGAGATCGTTTCCCTGGGTCAACTGGTCGAATACAGTCATGTCTCACTGGCATCTATGCAAAATTGGGTCAAACGCGACTTCAAGGAATTTCTCGGCGCTCCGAAGATCGGCAAAAAATACTCGGTCAACCAGGCAGCTATATTGCTCATTGTGGAAGATTTAAAATCATGTCTTGATTTTGAATCCATTCGTCAGCTATTTCATATCCTGTTCCAACAACCCGAAGATGATACGGACGATCTGATTCAGCCGGTCGATTTGTACGCCGCTTATTCAACTTTGTTTGAGGAGCTGGATGCGAACGGAGACCAACTGCTCGATGTTGCTGGAGCAGGCTATGCAAAGGACAACGGAAATTCCGTTACAGGACAGCAGCGCCAGGAAGCTGCGACAGAGGAGCTGCTGGTTCAGGCGGCCGATCAATACACCAGCCGTTTACAGCATTTGACCCCTAACCAGTGTGAAGCAGTGCGTAATACTTTGCTGGTGGCAGCGGTAGCGGTGCAAAATAGTTATTTTTTGTCCATGGCACGTCGGTATGTGAATGCGACGTTGTTTCTGGACTTCCAGGGGTAAATCAGGATTGGCACTAGAAGCCAATCCTATTTTTTTGCTCTTTTTAGAGGATTGGCTACCCTTTTGGAGACTGAAAAAGTATACAAAAGAGGTATATACACTAAAACGCTGTCAAAGATACAATAAACATATATAATCCAGCAATTGGAAAAACTTTGAATATCTCTTCCAAAGCATCTGGATACACACACAGGAGGTAATGGCATGTCCGATGTCTCCATCATCATTTGTACCCGCAACCGGATCGAAGACCTGACACGCTGTATACAATCTATTGCAGTACAGCAGCAATTGGATCATACGGCTGTAGAACTGCTGATTGTTGATGACGGCGATATTTCCGACCAACAGATCGAGCAGTACCGTCACATGGTATCCGGATTGCCTCAAGGCGTTTTGAAATATTATAAAAAAAGTCGTCCCGGCGTTTGGTTGTCCCGCTATGAGGCCTTGTCTCTTGTGCGGTATGATATTGTGCTGTATTTTGACGATGATGCAGAACTGGACGATAAACTCTATATCCGGCGCTTGCTCGATACCTATGATCAGGATGAAACGATTGTGGGTGTTGGAGGGATTGCAAAGGGATTACATTCGAGCCGGGCAGGAAAGCTGCTGGGCGTTTTGACATTTCAGATGTCTTCATCCCTCGGCAAGCTCTCGCCTAGTAGTCTGGCAGGTTCTTTGCTACGTTGGGGCGAAGCGACTGAGGTTTTCGATACAGAATTTTTCCATGGCTGCAATATGTCATTTCGGAGGGATGCGCTTCGGGACATGAAGCCGTATCCGTGGATGACCAGTTATGCCGTGGCTGACGATTTGTACATGTGCCAGTTGGCGAGCCGTTACGGCAAATTGGTTATCAATCCTGACTTAACCATCATTCATCATGAATCTCCAAGCTCGCGCGATAAGGCGGGCAAAGTAGCCAAGGCTACAGCAATTAACCACTATTATTTTCTTGCTTTGAAAAAGGCTGGAGTGATTCAGTATGGAGCCCTTTTATGGACCTTATCCTACTTGATGCTCAAAGAAACGCTGCGTCGCAATTTTAATGCCGCAGATGGATACAAGCAGGGGGTGTTGTTCATTCTGAACCCGCGCAAGCAAAAATATAACGAATATTTAGGCCCGGCGGTTCAGTAAACTGTTTTCTTTACACACTGACAGGATAAAGGGGGAGTATGATGTTAAGCTTGTCCATTGCTCTGTGCACCCGAAATCGGGTTGATGATCTGACCCGATGCATTAATTCAATTGCCATTGGGGGAGCACCGGAGGCATGTGAAACCGAGCTATGGATTATTGACGACGGAGAACTGCCGAAGCATGTGCTGGAACGTTATGAGCGTCAGTTGGGCAGAGCGGGAATTACCTACCGATATCATCGCAAGGAGCAGCCGGGATTATGGTTATCTCGTGTAAAGACAGCTGAACTTGCGCAGGGTGACATCATTTTGTTCCTTGACGATGACGTTGAGCTGCCGAGCAACTATTTGAATGAGTTGATGCGTACCTATGAGGCTTACCCGCAGGCCGCTGGTGTCGGCGGTATTGCACAGGGAATGAGTAACAGCTTCATGGGAACGATTCGATGCTTGCTGTCATTCCAGCAGTCTTTGTCCAAAGGGAGGTTGTCCCTCAGCGGTCAGTCCGGCTCGATGTATAACTGGCATAAAGCCAAGAAGACGTTTAGAACCCAGTTTTTTCATGGCTGCAATATGTCATTTCGCCGTGAGGCGATTCGCAGTCTGGAGCCGGTACCTTGGTTGCAAAGCTATAGCGTAGGCGAGGATTTATTACTTTCGCGCATCGCAATGAAAAGCGGTCCGTTATACATTAACCCGGCGCTTACGCTACTTCATCACGAATCGCCGTCCTCGCGCGACAATATGGAGCAGGTTACTTATATGCGGGTGATGAATCATATTCATTTGCTGCGTGACGAGGGATCTGGGCCGATTGGTTATGCAGCACTATACTGGACGACGTTGTATCAGATTTTGAGAGAAAAGCCCAAGAAAAATCATACTGCCATTCAAGGCTATAGAAGAGCGTTGAAAGCAATCTTTTCAAGTCCAAAGGAGCCTGTTGGCGGGGGACAGTTGCCTGAACGCAATTCCAAAAAAACGGTAGGCTGATGGAGGTGCGTCAAAAGACGCAATGTGAGCTTAGAGACGAGAGGCTTAATAAGGAACAGGAGTTGGACGTAACATGAGCACATGGACAGCAGCAAGGAAAGTATTCACGGGTGACAGTCTCGCCAAAACGATCATGCGCACGAGCTTTAACAATTTTTTTGTGCTAATCGTCACGACCCTGACTTCCATCCTGACCGCACGTATGCTCGGAGTAGAGGGGAAAGGAGAACTGGCGGCAGTTCTGTTCTGGCCTACGTTGATCGGCAGTGTGTTGAGCTTCGGATTACCAACGTCGTTAATTTATAACATCAAGAAGAAAACAGGCACGACGGAAGAACTGCTGGCGTTGTCGCTCTGGATTCAGTTGCCTGCCAGCTTGTTGGCGGGAGCGGTGGCCTGGATATGCATGCCGCTGTGGCTGAATGGTTATGGTGCGGACATCATCCAGCTGTCCCAGCTTTATTGTGCGGCAGCCATACCGCTGGCAGTGCTTACAGCGCTGACGACAGCATTGTCGCAAGGGCTGGATCGATTTAGCGTATATAACGGCCTGCTGTTTTACTACCCATTACTGAATTTCATCGGTCTGGTGACACTGTGGCTGATGGGCCTGCTCAATGTGCAGCTGGCAGGAGCAGTGAATTTTGCCGCGAGTTTCCTTGCGCTAGTATGGGCGTTCCTCCGTTTGCGCAAGTATATGAATTTGCGTGCTTTCCGTCCATTTACCAGCCGCCAAGTGCTTCGTCCTTATTATAGCTATGGAGCGAGGGTTTACGGGATGGAGCTGATGGGGACGCTGTCCACACAAACGGACAAAATCGTTATTGTGGCGCTGCTATCACCCAAAGCGTTCGGTCTGTACTCTGTCGTCTACGCCTTGTCTCGTGTGTTCAATGTGGTGCAAAATGCCGTCACTAACGTTACTTTTCCTAAGGTGACGGGGATGGAGCACAGCAAGATTGTCGAAACAGTAGGTCGTGCTTTTCGCATCTCTATGGCTGCGATGCTAATCGTCATTGTGCCTGCTCTCTTCATTGGACGATACATGCTGGGTTTGCTGTACGGCCCCGCTTTTCTGGAAGCATCGCTAACGTTCTACCTGCTGTCACTGGAATGTATCATTGGTGGCGGCTCATGGATTCTGGCTTCGGCCTTTAACGCGCTGGGACGTCCGGGACTGGTATTGTTCCGGCAAATTGTAGCCTATGCGATCACCGTCGGTCTATTTTTTATTTGTACACCGATCTTTGGTCTGGACGGCATTGCGATTGCTTTGCTTGTAGGCGCTTGTGTACGATTGGCGTTCTCACTGTTCTCATTCCCGATGTTTTTCAATGTTCCGCTATCACGGATCATTTTTGATAAAAGTGACATTACATTTGTCATTCAGACTATACAAAAGAAGCGCAGGAAGGGAGAACTGAAAGATGCCGAATTTGCATCCCATGGCTAAACTGAAAAATAAGCTGAGCGTCATTCTCGACGTAGTCCCCCAAGGTTCGAATATCATTTATGTCGATTATCCCGTCTATAATAACGGTGGGGATGTACTCATCATGAAAGGCACCGAAGCGTTCTTCAAGGATAATGGCATCCGTGTCCGTGCCCGTTATAGCGCTATGGATATTCCCGATCGGCTTCAAATTCCGGGTGACTGGATTATCGTGTGCCACGGCGGCGGCAACTTCGGCGATCTCTATTCAAATCACCAAAATTTGCGAGAACGCATCGTTCGCGATTTCCCTAACCACCGAATTGTAATTATGCCGCAGACGATCCACTTTCAATCTGAACAGAAGGCTAATGAAGTCGCTGCCTTGTTCAATGCTCATCCGGATCTACATATGTTTGTGCGGGATACACGCTCTTATCAGTGGGCTAAGGACAAGCTGAACCAGTGCAGTATCACACTATGCCCTGATATGGCGCACCAGCTCTGGCCATTGAAGCCGACTACGGAAACCGTGAAGGATGTATTGTATTTCCTGCGGACTGATATTGAAACGGTGGGTGGACAAAAGAAGTTCGATGACGAGGCAGATGCCGCTCACCGGCTGGACTGGGATACTTTGTTCACTCCGCTGGAAGTGAAGGGAATTGTCTATTTCCAGAAGTTTTATCGACTGGATAAGAAAATCGGTGGACCGTTGCCTACACGTACGTTCTGGTACAAGTACACAGACCATCTCATGAACAAAGCGGTTACGCTGTTCAGCTCTTACCGCGAGGTTCGCACTTCACGGCTGCACGGTCACATTCTGGCCTGTCTGCTTGATATGCCGCACGTTGTCATTGACAATTCCTACGGCAAGAACTCGCAATATTATAATACCTGGACACAGCCGAATCCAAAGGCGCAGCTGTTTAGTGAAGCTCCAAGTGCGTTGGAGCAGCCATCTTAATAGTAAGAAAAGATACGTATGATTAATTTCAAAGGTATGATAACGGCAAAAAATCTCCTGACCATTTCATTGGTATAGGAGATTTTTGCTTGTGTTAAATTAATAAGGATAGTTAAGAGTTAAGCTTGTGAACTATTAAGGCTATTCATATTTAATGGGATGATCGCTCGTTCTTTCTTGGCTTCTATTGATTATTGACAGTTACCTCATATTTTGATGCGTTCCAGTTTACCTTTGCACCCAAGGTTTGAGAAATGAATCTGATCGGTACCAAAATACTCCCGTTTATATATTTTGGAGGAGCAGCGAGACTTACTTTTTTTCCATTAACCAATGCGAATTTTTGGTTTACAACTAGTTCTATAGTCAGTTTACCTTTTGTGATGGTGACATGATCCCTTTGGCTACTATTCCAAATGACTTTAGCTCCTGATTTTTCAAATATTCCTCTGAAAGGAACATAGACTGAGCCGTTCAGTAATTTGGGAGTGGTAGTCAGATCCATGATAGAGCCATCTACGGTCAATTGAATAGGCTTCACTACAATAGTCGGTTGCTTTACATTTTTCAATGTCGAGTCAATTCCAAGTTGACCGTTAACGTTGCTCCCCCAACTCCATAATTTATTGTTTTCCGTTCTTACGATTGTAAAGTCGTTTCCAGAGTTTACTTCCGATATATTAGCAAGCCCCTTTACTTTCTCTGGATTGGAATTACCAGCAGAAATCCAGACATCGCCAGTAGTTGTTACAAATGAAACAGTGTGGTCGAATTGAGCAGAGATATCTTTTAACTTCTGTGGAATTTTAAACTGTTTAGTTTTGCTCTCTAGCGGATTATATGTCCACCCGTTGCCATTCATATCAATTGCACTTATAGCAAAATCTCCACTTTTAATCATTTTAATTTTTTTAAGTTGTTTAAGCAGCTGTGGTTCTTTAATATTCGCATCTTCATTGTCGCCGCCCCAATAGAGCAATGTTCCATCCTTGGAAAGTGCAAAGGAACCCTGATTCGTAGCTGCTATACCCACAATATTCATGGGTAGATCTTTTATTAAAGTTGGTTCATTGATGAAAGATGACTTAAAGTTGGCTAATTGTCCCCGAGAATTATCACCCCAGCCCCAAACCTGCCCGCTTTGATCTAATGCTAAAAAGTGATCTCCTCCGGCGGCAATTTTTACAACATTTTTTAGGCTTGAGAAGGTTTTAGGGGCAACACTACGACCTTGATTTTTTTTACTTTGCCAACTAACAACGGTACCATCTGTTTTTATGGCTAGAGAACCAAAGCGACCCGTGGTGACCTGTTTAAAAGTATCAGATGACATAGAAACCACAGGAGAGGGTACGGAACGATTTATGCCGTCTTCTGAGCCTAATTCCCCATCTTCATTACGCCCCCATGCAAGTAGCTTTCCTTGATTGTCAATAGCGTAAGTATGTTCACCACTGCTTGAAAATTGAACTATATCTGGAGATGGTTTTACATATTCGTTTGAATATGCTTCTTTTGAAACTAAGCAAGAGGAGAAAATTAATAAAATAACTGATAAAGCTATGAAACATTGCTTTAAATTTTGATTTTTCAAGATATGCTCTCTCCTTTTTTGAAATAACTTCTAATATCATATAACCATAAACAAGAAAGAAATTGCAAATAAATCCAGCTAATATGTATTTGTTTCCATAAAAAATGTAGACAAATGAATAATGAAATACTATTATATGTTTTGGGTGAAAATTTTTACAATATTAGGGAAGGGGAATAGCAAAAATTTTTCTCAAAAATTAGGATGAGGTGAGAGTGAATGAAAAAGGTAAAGTTCTCAATAATTATCTTTCTGTTATTCTCTTCAATTGGTGTTACTGCTTCGGCTAATAACGAAGATATTACGGAAAAAGTTAGCGATTCAGTAACGCAATCAACTTATGGATTAGAACATTCTAAAAATGTTACAGTAAAAAATGATGCTGAGGTTAGCCAGGAAAAGATAAACAACTTTATTATTCAAGCCAAAAAAGTTGTTAGAGAAGAAAAAGCAAATAGTCAATCATTGAATGCATCTATTGAATCTTCTACATATGAAACTGTTGACTACTGTTATTTGGACGATACTAACCTCTTTTTTTATGAGGATTCTTCAATTAAAGATCCAGAGTTGATTATTTTACCAGTTGAAAATGGTAGAGAGGAAACACACGTTATTAAACCACAAGCAATACAAGGAGGATTTGGAGGAAGGGTATTGGTCAATAGTACGACAGGTAACTACATTGAGACTAGGGCCATTACTACATCAAGTAACTCTACTTTGCTGGCTACAAATGGAACCCCGTATATGTATACAGGGTTTACAGCAAGGGGATTGGAAGTTGATGCAGGATTGGCTTATAGTAAAGGAGATGCTCCGGGAGTTTGGCAGCCTTATCTTAAAATAGGTGGGGACGATCCACTGTCAACTTCATATCTACTTGATGGTTATAATCAGGTACAATATAAAAATGGGTATATTACTGGACAGCCAGTTCAGATGGACTTATGGAGGAACTATACTAGTGGTGTTGAACATAACGCTGTAAGATTAAAACTTGCGGGAACTGCTATATGTGCGGATCTTGGATGTTCAAGACATGGTGATACTAAGCTGACCACTATCTTTTCTAAATCAAATATTGGAGTGAACAGTGTAGTTAATTATAAGTTGTTAGCAACTATTGCTGGTTCCGGAGCAAGCGGGCAGATGAATTCTACTCTAAGTGAAATATCAATTGACGGGATAGCCAAAACACCAGTTAAAGATGAAGTAGCCAATACTCAAGTCACAATTAGTGGAAATAGTACATCTTTTAAGCTTTCAAAATAGTATATTAATATAGTTTATAGAACCGTTCTAAGGAGCGGTTTTATTTTTTTATTAAAAGCCATATTGTTTGCTTACACTCCACTACCGCTTCATTTTGACAATTCATTTCATGAATAGATATAATTTATGGGATAAAACTTGTAGGAATATTGGGAACTCCCCTAACTTTTGCTGAATAACATGAAAGTATATTTATTTTAATGAATCGAGGCTGACGAATGAGTAATCAATCGATGGACATGCTTCTCACGAAGGATATCGTGCGTGAAGGGGAGTCTATTTTGCGTACGAAGGTTGATCCGGTATGCTTGCCACTGTCTGAAGAGGATCTTCAACAGATGCAATGGATGCTGGATTATCTGAAAAATAGCCAAAATGAAGAGCTGGCTACCCGCTATGAACTGCGCCCGGGTGTGGGATTATCTGCGAACCAGGTAGGTTTGAACAAAAGAATGTGCGCTATTTATTATGAAGATGGGGACAAAACGGTAGAGTATGCGTTGTTTAATCCGAAGCTGGTCAGCCACTCCACGTCCATGATTTATTTGGAACAAGGTGAGGGGTGCTTGTCTGTAGATCGGTACGTAGCCGGATATGTACCTCGTTATGAAAAAATTCGTATTAAGGCCAATTTGCCAGACGGAACACAGGAGCTATTGACTTTCAAAGGTTATGCAGCGATTGTAGTACAGCATGAAATGGACCATTTGGACGGTATTATGTTCTATGACCGTATCAATCCGGAAGATCCGCACAAGCTGCCGCAGGGAGTGCATATCGAACCTTTTGTACGTAAATAGCTCATGATCCGTAAAGTGTGGTGACTCCGTTCGCCACATTTTTTTAATTTTGCAAAAAAATATGGATATAGAGGTTACGAAGCTTTAAACTGGAAACATGTAGCTCGTGATAGAGGATGTGAAAATACACAAAAATGTAAGCGCTTATCTTATGGGAGGGATGACATGAATCGTGGAGTACGGCTTCTGATGAATAATATGCGTATGCGGAATAAGCTGCTGTTCTCCTATGTACTGATTGTCATGATCCCGGTGCTGGTGGTAGGCGGCTGCGTTACTTTTTATTTGCGAGAGCAGGCATTGAATAGTGCAATTGCCCAGACAGTAAACAATGTGGAAAAGATCAAGAGCCAGACGGCAAATTTACTGCGTGTGCCAACGGATATTTCAAATGGGCTCATGTTCGATAAGAGGTTGAGGGAGATGGCGAACAGACGGTATCCGGGTATGGTGGAGCTGATGAATGCGTATCATCAATACAAGGATTTTAATGAGTATACTCAGCAATATAGAGAGATTGCTACCATCCGGTTCTATTCGTACAATCCGACGCTTGTCAATAATCTGGAGTTTATTCCAGTGGACTCTAACATTGAGCGGCAGCAGTGGTTCCAAACGGCTTTGAAGGGGACGGCGATTAACTGGTTTTACATTCATGATAAGGAAGATAACCCGGTTAATCGCCTGAGCCTGGTACGGCAAATTCCATTTCCCGAATACAATACCAAGGGAGTTCTGATGATATCGCTGAGTCAGACCGAGTTGAATCATATGCTGAGCAAGGAGCCCTTTGAAACATTGATTGCAGATCGTAATGGTATTGTGGTCGCAGCTACTCGTCCGCAGTCGGTGGGTCAGACGTTGGGAGATTTACATTTGGGCTTTGATGTTCAGCGTGCGGGTAAGGGAATATATGAAGCGAAAATCAACGGAAAGTCCTCCAACATCATCGTGGATGAGCTGCTGCCCGCCTCCAGTGTGAGCGGATTTACGATTATTTCAGTGTTTTCGACGGAGCATATTGTACAGGGAGCCAACCGAATTAGCTTGATTGGTGCTCTATGTGTTCTTGCGGTGCTGGTTATGGCACTGATTCTGATCACCATCATTTCCTGGCTGATTACCAAACGCCTACAGCGGTTGAGCTATGAACTGGGTAAGGTAGCCGCGGGCGATTTTCATGTGGTATCGAGTGTGGAGGGAAGGGACGAGATCGGGGATTTATCCCGCCGTTTCAACTATATGGTGAACAGTATTCGCCAACTCATGGCGCAGGTCTATGAGACGAGTGAGCATAACAACAGACTGGAATTGGCACAAAAGGATATCAAGCTAAAAATGATGGCTAGCCAAATTAATCCGCATTTTCTGTTTAATGCGTTAGAATCCATTCGAATGAAAGCACATCTGAATGGGGAAGCGGAAATTGCAACGACGGTGCGTTTGCTTGGCAGGCTGATGCGCCGGAATCTGGAGATTGGCAGTGGTAAAACGACGGTACTACAGGAGCTGGATATGGTGCGATCCTATTTACAAATTCAGCAGTTCAGATTTGGAAATCGTTTGATTTATGAAGTGAATTTGGAAGAAAGCGCGACGGACCTGTCGATTCCTCCCTTAATCATACAACCGCTGGTGGAAAATGCAGTCATTCATGGCCTGGAAAATAAGGAAGAGCCAGTTACCGTGAAGGTAGATATTGCAATAGAACGAAGAGAGCTAAAAATTAAAGTAGAAGATGATGGGATTGGCATGGAAGCTGGGCAACTGACCCGTCTGCTAGCTCGGATCAGGGGGACGGAAGAGCCGGAAGGAAGCAGTATTGGCCTGCGTAATGTACATCAACGTCTAACATTGATGTACGGCGAACGTTATGGACTGCATATTGAAAGCGCATTACAAGAAGGAACAACCGTATACTTTTCCATACCAAGGGGGGAAGAGTCGAATGTATAAAGCAATGATTGTAGATGATGAGCCTGCGATTCGTGAAGGATTGTCCTCCATTATTGACTGGGGGAATTGTGGCTTCCGTATTGTCGATACGGCAGGGAACGGACGCGAGGCTCTGGATAAGTTCGGAGAGCATCGACCGGAGCTGGTCATTGTAGATATTCGTATGCCCGGGATGAGTGGGCTGGAGGTCATACGAAGCATACGTGAAAAGAACGGAGAGCCGTTTCACTTTCTCATATTAAGCGGATATGCAGACTTTGATTATGCACGGCAAGCCATGGGCTTCGGGGTGGATGGCTACCTACTGAAGCCAGTTGATGAGGAAGAAATGACGACAGAGTTGAAACGGGTACGGCAAAACATTGAGGACGAGAAAGAAGATGGCAAATGGGGAAGTCCGCCTTCCCATGAGCGTAATTGGATCGAAGCACTATTGTTTCCGGTTCATCAAGAGCATGCTCGTAATGCTGTGGAAAGCAGCGATTCTCTTCACAGAGCATCCAAGCAAGCTGAACATCAAAGCGGTAACGGAAAACATGGACAACAGCCCGTGTTACCAGCGTTGGACTGGAGTAGCTATCAGGTTATTCTGCTCGATTTACGTATTCCTGACTGGGATCGGCAAGCTCGGCTGGCGGCAGCAAAGCAGCGGCTAACAGAATTGTGCCATGAGCAGGGCAGAGGTATCGTGTTTGAGGCTGGAATATATATGGGTCTTTTGCTTCCCGCCACGTTAAAAACGGAGAAAGATGCTGTTCAGTTACTGGCTGCTTGGCGACAGGAGCTAAAGCCGTGGGCAAAGGAAATTTATGTGGCTGCCGGTGATCCTGTAGCCATTCTTAACGACATTCCCAGGTCTTTTGAGCAGGCACTACGATTGTTAGAACGTACGTTTTTGTTCCGGGCAGAAAGAGCCATGCTTTCCGGAGACCTACACGAATTGGAGACAGTCGAGACTGAAAGGAGTGGAGCGTCTGATAGTGCCACAGATGATCCCCTACGTTATGCAGAAAAGCTGTATTATGCGCTAGATATGGCTAATAGTGAAGCTGCAACCCGTGTCATTAAGGAAATGGAAGGCCAATTTCCACGGATTTATCGCACAGAATCTGCAATCAAGGCGGCGTTCGCCCAAACATTCACACTGGCGTTGAACAAGTATGCAGCCGGACAGGATCACAGCCGAACCGTGCTAGAGGAGCACTCCAGCTTTATAATCGATGTATATGCTTATTCCACATTGGGCGAGCTGGTGGATCACTCGCTGGAGCATGTGTTGCAATGGATTGGCCAGACTGAATCTGGTGGCAAGGGCATCATCATGAAACAAATGATTGACTTTATACATAGTCATTATGATGAAAATTTGCGACTGGAGTTACTGGCAGATATGTTCAATTACAATAGTGGCTATTTGGGCAAACTGTTCAAAAGTCATACTGGCGAGGCCTTTAATGCCTACCTGGATAAGGTGAGGATTGAGCGAGCAAGAGAATTGCTTGCTCAAGGAATTAAGGTGCACCAGGTGGCGGAACGCGTAGGATATGCGAATGCAGATTATTTTCATAGTAAATTTAAAAAGTATGTTGGAATGTCACCTTCCTCCTACCGTAATCGGGTTCAAAAGAACGGAGGAACAGATGGCTGTTGATAGAATCCCTAGGTTTAACGCTATGAAGTCTCTCTTACAGATGTCGGAGGTACGACCTCCGAACGAAGAGAGGCTCTTTTTTATGGCGGATAAATGGATAGATCAATCGAAAATGTCACATTTATTATGTAGTTTAGGCCGTTTTCATCAAATCGCCATCGTTATGACACATATTTGACACGATGTTCACATTTTCGATTCTATTTCATTTAAATTTATTCTATATAATGGGGATAATCTGAAGCCGGATCATGACAACCATGGTGAAGGTAGTTGAGTGAGTCATTTTCTAAAAAGTGACCGCTGCATATGTAAGAATGTGAATACTATCACAAATGTAGAAGACTTCAGATTACAGACACTATAAATCAATGTTAAGAGAAGTGCAGGGGGAGGAGCAACATCATGGACGTATTGGATTTGGCACGGTTGCAGTTTGCAACCACAACGATTCTTCACTTTGTTTATGTGCCGATCTCCATTGGATTGTCGTTATTGGTGGCAATTATGGAGACTATGTATGTTATCAAAAAAAATGACTTGTACAAAAAAATGGCTCAATTCTGGGGAACGTTTCTGCTGATTAACTTTGCACTGGGCGTAGTCACCGGGATTTTGCAAGAATTCCAGTTCGGGATGAACTGGTCGGACTTTTCCCGTTTTGTGGGTGATGTATTCGGTACGCCGCTGGCGATTGAAGCGCTACTTGCATTTTTCCTGGAATCGACCTTTATCGGATTATGGGTATTCGGTTGGGAAAGATTGTCCAAAACGGTCCATTTAATCTGTATGTGGCTGGTATCTATCGGTACGATGTTATCGGCGTTGTGGATTCTAGCTGCTAATTCATTCATGCAGCGTCCAGTAGGATATGAGATTCAAAATGGACGTGCAGAAATGAAAGATTTTGCTGCTCTGTTAACGAATGAACAACTGTTATGGGAATTTCCGCATACGTTGTTTGCTGCTTTTGCAACGGGGGCATTTCTTATCGCGGGTATCAGTGCATGGAAGCTGATGCACAAAAAGAATATGGACTTTTTTAAACCTTCTTTTAAATTGAGCATTATTGTTGCCTTAATCAGTGCCATTGCTATTCCTTTGTTTGGTCATGGTCAGGCTCAATATTTAGTGAAAACACAACCGATGAAGATGGCTGCCAGTGAGGGCTTATGGGAGAACAGCGGTGACCCCGCTCCTTGGACAGTTATCGCGGGTATTGATCCTGAAAAGAAGGAAAATACCTTTGAAATTAAAGTTCCTTTTGCTCTGAGTTTTCTATCTTATAGTAAATTTTCCGGCTCTGTGCCTGGTATGAATGAGCTTCAAGCAGAATATGAAAAAACCTATGGTCCGGGCGATTATATCCCGCCAGTACGTACCACGTTCTGGAGCTTCCGTATTATGATTGCGGCGGGATGTGGCATGATTGCACTCGCTTTATACGGTACTTACCTGACGTTCCGTAAAAAGCTGGAAGGTTCACATCGCTGGTTCTTCCGTCTTATGATATGGGGGATATCCCTTCCATTCATTGGGAATACTGCTGGTTGGATCATGACCGAAATAGGTCGCCAACCGTGGACTGTATTTGGTTTGCTTCAAACAAAAGATTCTGTTTCGCCCACGGTTGTGGCAGGAGAAGTGCTGTTCTCGTTCATCTCATTTACCACATTGTATTTAATTTTAACAGGTGTGCTGGCATTTCTGTTTTACCGTACGGCTCGCAAAGGTCCAGATATCGAGCCACATCAGCAAACGGTAATTCATGATCCATTTGCCCAAGGGGGTGACAATAATGACGCTAAATGATTTATGGTTCTTATTGATCGCAGTGTTGTTTACCGGTTTCTTTTTTCTGGAGGGCTTTGATTTTGGCGTGGGGATGGCCACGGGATTGGTACCGCGCAATGACCAACAAAAACGTTTGATGATCAATACGATTGGTCCATTTTGGGATGCCAACGAAGTGTGGCTGATTACAGCAGCAGGTGCGATGTTTGCCGCTTTCCCGCATTTTTATGCAACTATGTTCAGCGGATATTATCTGGTATTTGTCTTTATTTTGCTAGGTTTGATTTTGCGTGGAGTTTCTTTTGAGTTCCGCGGCAAGGCTGAAGGGAAATGGTGGACAGGAACGTGGGATGCCTGCATTCTGATTGGTAGCTTTCTACCGCCGATGCTGTTCGGTATGGCTTTTGCGGCTTTGGTGAAAGGTGTACCTATTCAGCAAAACATGGATTTGAAAGCTGGATTTTCCGATGTGTTCAATGGATACACCGTATGGATTGGACTGACAGTGGTCGGAATGTGCCTAATGCATGGGCTGACGTTCATTTCTCTGCGGACGATTGGAGAAGTACGGGATCGTGCTCGCGTGATTGCGTCCAAATTTCTTCCGGTATTGGGCATTTTACTCGCTGGCATGGTGGTATGGACTTATTTTGCAACGGATTTATTTGCACGTCGCGGTCCCTTTATGTATGCTGCGGTAGCAGTGGGAATTGTCGCCTATGTGCTGACGTGGTACTTCCTGAAGCAGGGCCGCGAAGGATGGGCCTTCGGGATGACAGGTGCATTGATTTTGCTGACCTTCGTTTCGTTATTCGTTGGTTTGTTCCCAAGATTTATGGTGAGCTCGATTAACAGTGCTTTTGATTTGACGATTTATAATGCAAGCTCCAGTCATTACACACTGAAAGCCATGACGATTGTTGCAGCAACGCTTTTACCCTTTGTGCTGGCTTATCAGGCGTGGAGCTATTTTGTTTTCCATAAGCGTCTCAGTGAGAAGGATCATTTGGAATACTAATGGATAAGGCATGGTTAGAATTAAAGGGCATTCGGCCAGTAATGCTGCTACTGGCTGCCCTTTCCCTGCTCCAGGGGGCTGCTGTGATTGCACAAGCAGTCTTCTTGGCAAAGGCTGTTACGATTTTATTTGATAAAAATCCGCTGGTGATGGCTTGGCCGTCACTGGCGTTGTTTTTCGCTGCTTTTGCAATGAGGCATACGATGATCTGGCTGCAACGACGGACAGCCGGCCGTTTTGCCGAAGCTTCAGGCGCTTCCTTACGGGAGCGTCTGCTTGCACGTTTGTTCGAACGGGGGCCGGGTTTTGCAGCGCAGGAAGGCAGCGGCAAGTTGGTGACGCTAGCGCTGGACGGCATGGATCGTTTTCGCACGTATTTGGAACTGTCCATTCCTCGAATGATTGACATGATGGCTGTAACTATACTTGTGCTTGTGTATGTTTTCACATTGGATGTCATTTCAGGTGTAATTTTGACGACTACGATGCCGATTCTGGTGGGCTTCTTTATTTTGCTCGGCTTGGCAGCGCGGAAGCAGGCAGACAAGCAATGGCGTTCCTATCGTCTGTTATCTCACCATTTCACGGATTCGCTGCGTGGACTTCAGACACTAAGGTTTTTGGGGCGTAGCCAAGAGCATGGGGAATCGGTTGGGAAGGTCAGCGACCAATACCGCACGGCAACGATGCGCACGCTGCGGGTAGCGTTTCTTTCCTCATTTGCCCTCGATTTTTTTAGTATGCTATCGGTCGCTTTTGTCGCGGTAGGCTTGGGTTTGCGCCTGATTAGTGGCTCGGTAGGTTTGGAGGCAGCGCTTGCGGTGCTTATTCTGGCACCAGAATATTTTATGCCCATACGCCAGTTGGGATCAGACTATCATGCTTCACTGGATGGTAAGGAGGCTTGGGGAGCAATACGCTCCATTCTCAGTACAGAAGATAATGCGACCGAGCCGAATAAACAGGCAGCTAGCGATAAAGGATTGGACATCACGGGACAGGATAGTCTCGAGCTATCTGATGTGTGCCTCCTTAATGAAGACGGTTCGGCTCGGCTTGAACATGTGTCTGCAAATGTTGAACCGCACATGAACATGATCGGTATCGTTGGAGCTAGCGGTGCAGGTAAAACGACGCTGCTCAGTCTGCTTGGCGGCTTTGCTGATCCCACTTCGGGTGAGCTGCTCCTGAATGGATGCGGATTGGCTGGGGTTGCCAAAGCTGAATGGCAACGGCATATTGCCTATATTCCACAGCATCCATACCTGTTTAGCGCTTCTCTGGCAGATAATATCCGCTTTTATGAACCGGAGGCATCCAACCAGCAGGTAGAGTGGGCGATTGACGCGGTTGGACTGCGTGAACTGGTAGACGGTCTTCCGGGTGGATTGAATGAGCCCATTGGTGAAGCAGGTCGGACACTGAGCGGAGGGCAGGCGCAACGGATTGCATTGGCGCGGGCATTGCTCAGTAATCGTCCGGTCGTTTTATTGGATGAGCCTACGGCCCATCTGGATATTGAGACAGAATGGGAGCTAAAACAGACGATTTTATCGGTTTTGAAACATAAGAGAATGTTTCTTGCCACCCACCGGCTTCATTGGATGCCAGAAATGGACTGTGTCTGGATGATGGATCAAGGTCGCCTGGAAGAAGTAGGCTCCCATCAGCAATTGATTGCCCGTAAGGGAGCATATTACCGATTGCTGACGGGGATATCGGAAGGAGGGAACGGACGATATGAGAGTAACGGACAATAGCAGACAAGGCTGGTTTGTGACGTATCTGAGACAATATTTTTGGGCCTTTCTGGTAGCTGCTCTTTTGGGCGCGCTGGCCATTGGATGTGCGGGCGCGTTGCTCTTTACGTCCGGTCATCTGATTACCCGTTCGGCCTTAAAACCGGAAAATATATTAATGGTGTACGTTCCAATTGTGCTTGTGCGAACATTTGGCTTTAGTAAAGCGGTTATTCAGTACCTGGAGCGCTTGGTAGGGCATGATGCCGCACTGCGTCTGGTGTCCCGTATGCGGGTACGCTTATATCGGGCAGTAGAACCGCAGGCGCTGATGATTCGCAGCAAATTCCGTACAGGGGATCTATTAGGATTGCTGGCAGAGGATATTGAGCAGCTTCAAAACATCTATCTGAAGCTAGTTCTGCCTGCGCTATCGGCTTTGCTGATTTATGCAGCAGGCATCTTGGAGCTCGGACGGATGGACGGAACCTTTGCCTTGCTCATGGCGCTATATGGCGGATTTTTGCTTTTTATTGCCCCAGCTATCTCACTATGGACCTCACTCGCCAAACGGCGAATGTTCAAGCAGGAACGGAGTAAAGCCTATCAGGAGCTGACGGATGCTCTGTTCGGCATGAGTGACCTGGTGCTGAGCGGACGGACTGGGCATTTCCTGAGTACCTTTACACAACGGCACAATAGGGCTGCCGTGATGGAGAATTCACTTCGCCGGAGCGAGTGGCGTTCTCATTGGATCGCACAATGCGTTGTAGGCGGCGGGATTGTGATTATGACTGTGTGGGCCGGGGGACTGGTAGCACAGAATCGTATAGAAGCCACATGGCTGGCATCCTTTGCCCTTGTGGCTTTTCCATTGCTGGATGCCTTCGTTCGCGCTGGAGAAGCGGTGGTTCATGCACCGGAGTATCAGGATTCACTTCGACGGTTAAAGGATTCGGAGAAAGACACACCTACACCGGGAGCAGGCGGAACAGCAGACATTCTAGAGGAACAGGCTACCGCTATGCGATTGGGCCTCGGAGGAGACCTGCTGCTGAACAACGTAAGCTACCGCTATGCGGCAACGCAGGAATGGAGCGTGCGTAATATCTCCCTACACGTACCGCAGGGGGGCAAGGTTGCATTGCTTGGCCGCAGTGGTGCGGGCAAGTCCACGCTGCTGAACCTGATTCAGGGAGCATTGCAGCCTGATGAAGGTAGCGTCACTGTCGCAGGGATTCCCGTATATACAGGTGGAGCATACTCCAGTTTATTTGCGGTGCTAAACCAGCAGCCGTATTTATTCGATACAACGGTAGCGAACAATATTCGGCTGGGACGACCTGATGCTACGCTGGATGAGGTTCGTGCAGTAACAGAGCAGGTAGGGCTTGGAACTCTAATTGATTCTTTGCCGGAGGGCTACGATACCCGAATGCAGGAGACGGGGCTTCGTTTTTCCGGTGGAGAAAAACAGCGAATTGCACTGGCGCGGATTTTGCTGCAAAATCACCCGATTGTTTTGCTGGATGAGCCAACAGTGGGACTTGACCCACTGACAGAGCATGAACTCATGCAGACGATGTTTCGTGTGCTGAAAGGCAAAACATTGATCTGGATCACGCATCATCTGACAGGAATGGAGCATATGGACGAGGTGATCTTTATGGAGCAGGGCACCATTTCCATGCGGGGCAGTCATGAACAGCTTTGGCAGGAGCAGCCCCGATACCGCAACCTGTATGAGCTGGATCATCCGAGTCTATGAAATAGGAATAGAATGACCTAAGCAAACTTATAGCCCTCGACACATTTTGTGCTGGGGGCTATTGTTGTGTCTTGCTCATTTCAATGCTATAAATAATTCAATCTCATTGTCTGAACTTTCTGGATTATATTTCTCACCCCAAATTTCAAAATCGTAATCCTTCGGTTCATTTCCGGTATCTTTAATCCATTGGCCATATATGTAGTCATACGAATGATCAAGCTCCGATTCGAGCCCCTTATGTGTGAAAGTTACATACTTACTTTCATTTACAGTATGACTTATCATATTTAATGGAACCTCACCTAGTTTACTTATTTCATAACAGATTATATTTGTAAACTTATCTACCTGAGGATTAAAATCAGGCTTCATGGGATAAATTTGCATTAAAATTACATTCTCATTTTTCCTGTCCCGAATTTCATCTTTTCTTTCAATTAATGAATGATAGATGCTCTTGCCAAGACCAGACTCAAATTCATTAATATTGGCTTCGATTCTGTAACCTGCAACATGAAAAAGAGGTAATGTTATTACGTTAGTTTCCATAAAGTCTCCTCCATCCAATAAGTTTGTCAAGTTTGATTATAATGTAAACCCCAATACAATTTTAGTCATCTTTCACTATAGGATCGATTTTGTTTGGAATCCGCAAAAAAGTTATGCTTGGAAGGCATAGAGACCCCTCATATATCTAATTTTGAACTGATTTTTCTCCTAATTCGTCGGGTACCCGCTTCCAAGCCAGCAAAGTATGATAATAGTATCTAGAGATGAGGAGGAGCTTGTTATGGAATCTTCAACTGAAACCGCTTCCAACAATGGTGCTGTGATTCCTGAATCCAATCGTGGAAGACCACGCAAGGCTCGCGGCCCGAAGCCTGAACGTGGTAGAAAAGGCTTGTGGGACAGTGTGAAGCAGCAAAAGTATCTTTATTTTATGTCCATTCCTTTCGTCATATGGGTGTTTGTTTTCAGCTATCTGCCGCTCTGGGGCTGGACGATGGCGTTTCAAAATTATAAGCCAGCCAAATCCTTTACGGACCAGAAATGGGTAGGGCTGAATAACTTTATTGAGTTATTTCAGGACGAACGATTTTATCTAGTATTACGTAATACACTGGCGATGAGCCTGATGGGGATTATATTTGGTTTTGTCGTACCGATCTTTTTTGCAATTCTGTTAAACGAGTTGCGGGGAATGCTGTTCAAACGGTTTGTGCAGACGATATCCTACCTCCCGCATTTTGTATCCTGGGTAGTTGTGGCTGGATTGGTCACGAAAATGCTGTCCATTGACGGAGGCATTGTCAACGATATATTGGTAGCGCTTCATATTGTGGATGAGCCGATTCAGTTCATGGCAAAGGGGAGCTGGTTCTGGTACATTGTAACCGCTTCCGACATATGGAAAGAGACAGGTTGGAATACGATTATTTATTTAGCTGCAATCACCGGAATTGATCAAGAGCAGTATGAAGCATCGCGCGTGGATGGAGCGAGCCGCTGGAGACAGATGTGGCATATTACACTGCCGGGTATCCGCTCGACGATTGCCGTTCTGTTCATTATGGCGATTGGGCATCTGGTGAGCAATGGTTTTGAAAAGCAGTTCTTGCTTGGCAATAGTCTCGTGACGGATTATTCCGAGGTGTTGGATCTGTACGCGCTCAATTACGGGATTAATTTGGGTCGCTTCTCTTATGGGACGGCAATTGGTATTTTCAACTCACTGGTTAGCATTTTGCTGTTGTTTACGGCGAACGGTATATTCAAAAAACTGACCAAAGAAAGCATCATGTAGGGAGGGAGAAGCGAAATGACGAATAAGGCATTTAATGCTACCCGGTCTGAGAAGCTGTTTGACCTGTTCAATTATATCCTCATGGCTCTGATCGTGGTGTTGACGCTGTACCCGTTTCTGAACGTACTTGCGATTTCCCTGAACAATTCAACGGACACGGTTCGCGGTGGAATTTATATATGGCCCCGCCAATTTACGCTCGAAAATTACAAAACGATTTTCCAGTACGATGGCCTTCTTCAGGGACTGCAAATATCTATTCTTCGTACTTTGGTCGGAACAGTACTCGGATTGATTTGCGCGTCTATGCTTGCTTTTACATTGAGTCGGGTCGAGTTTCGCGCTCGTAAGTTTATTTCTACGTTTTTGGCGTTGACGATGTATTTTTCTGGCGGGATGGTGCCCGTGTTTATTTTGATGCGTGATCTGCATCTGCTGGGTTCGTTTTGGGTGTACATTTTTCCAGGCTTAATTAGCGCTTTTAACGTGTTTGTTATTCGTTCCTTTATGGATGGTTTGCCATATGCGCTACAGGAGTCTGCCAAACTCGATGGGGCGAATGATTTTACGATTTACTGGAGAATTATTTTGCCGCTGTGCAAACCAGTATTGGCAACGATTGCTCTTTTTCTGGCAGTAGGTCAGTGGAATGCTTGGTTTGATACGTATTTGTATAATGGTGGGGCGCCGCAATGGACGACGCTACAGTATGAGCTGATGAAGATACTGCAAAGTACGCAGCAAGGCGGCTCCAGTATGACGAATAGTAACGATATGGCTAAGCAAATGGCTCAAATTTCACCAGAGTCGATTAAAATGGCAATCACGATTACGGTTACGCTCCCCATCCTGATGGTATATCCGTTCCTGCAAAAATATTTTGTAGGCGGGATGACACTGGGGGCAGTGAAATCATAAAAGACAGGATTCCGGTAGTAAAATAGCAGTTATTTGCAGGAGAAGTCATCATAGGAATATAGGAGGATTTATACATGAAAAAACACTGGTCCAGATTTGCACTGATTCCCTTGCTCGCGGTGTCCCTTACCGCACTCGCAGGTTGTGGAGGAAGCGATAAAGCAGCGAAGGAAGGCACATCCAGCGGCACAGACCCGATTACGTTTAGCTTCTTCGGAGCAGATACAAGCCCACAATGGAACGGAATGAAGGATGAAATAGGCAAGGAAATCACCAAAAAAACAGGTGTAACCTTGAATGCGGAATTTGATGTCAGCGGTGGAGGTGGAGATGACCGAATTGCTTTGATGGCAGCAAGTGGAGAATACCCGGACTTGGTTTCTCCTAAAGCGAATATTAACAAGCTTGTGGATGCGGGGGCCATGATTGATCTGACAGATCTGATCAACGATCATGCACCCAATCTCAAAAAGCTATATGGACCCTATATGGATCGTTTGAAATACAGTAATAAAGATCAATCCATTTATGTCCTTCCTACGTATGCAGGTGTGGGACAGGAGAGTTTTGACGCGACGGGGGGATTTGAAATTCAGCATAAGGTGCTCAAGGAGCTAGGATATCCAAAGGTAAGAACGCTACAGGATTATGAAAACGTACTCAAAACCTATGCAGCCAAACATCCGACGATCAATGGCAAAAAAACGATCCCACTTACGTTGGATGCAGACGACTGGAGAATTATGATTACCGTAACGAATCCTGCCTTCCAGACGACTGGAGCGCCGGATGATGGTGAATATTTTATTGATCCCAAAACATTTGAAGCGAAGCTTCATTACAAACGTCCGGAAGAAAAGGAATATTTCCGTTGGTTGAACCACATGTACAATGAAGGACTGCTCGATAAAGATTCATTTGTGCAAAAAAGTGATCAATACAAATCCAAAATTGCCAGCGGCCGTGTCCTCGGTCTGATCGACCAGGAGTGGGGTTATCAGGATGCCGAAAATGCGTTAAAAGCGTCAGGTAAATCCGAATCCAGCTACGCGCATTTTCCAGTTACACTTTCGGAGGAATACAAGGATCGTTCCTTTCAGGATACGGGCTTCACGTCCGGTTATGGAGTAGGTATTACAGAGAATTGCAAGGACCCGGTGCGGGCTATTAAATTCCTTGATTATTTAGCTTCCGATGAAGGACAGGTGCTAGTGAACTGGGGGATCGAAGGCAAGCATTATGAAATTAAAGACGGCAAACGTGTCATTCCTGCTGATGTACTGGAACAAAAAACGAACAATACAACCAACTTCAATAAATCTACGGGTATAGATTTGTACACGCTCATCAGCGGACACTATGGTGACGGCGTGAAGGACCCTACAGGTAACTACTATACTGCCAAATTCCCGGAACAAATTATCGCGGCTTATTCGAAGCCGGAGAAAGAATCACTTAAAGCGTATGGCGTAAAAACGTGGAAAGATCTGTTCCCGGACAAGAAAGAATTTGATGTAAAGCCTTGGGGCGCAGCCTATAACCTGACAACAGACAATGAATCCAGCTATAACGTTACATTCAAAAAAACGACAGACATTATCCGCAAACGTATACCGGAAGCTATTTTAGCACCGGCTTCCAATTTTGATACGGTATACGACAACATGATTAAAGAACTGGATGCCGCCGGAGCTGTCCAAATGGAACAGCAATACACGCAACTGGTGAAGGACAGAGTGGAGTTATGGAGTGGCAAGGCTTCTAAATAGCTGACTGCTTTTAACGAAATTTTGAATGCCGGAATGACAGAGCGCTTGTCCTTGTGGTCCATACGGGATTAGCGCTCTGTTTCATCTTGATGGGGGAGGGTTTGATGTGACGAAAAGCGAAAGACCACAGTCCCTGCGTTTATGGTATCGCCAGCCTGCTGAGGTATGGGAGGAAGCATTGCCAGTCGGTAACGGAAGGCTGGGAGCTATGGTATTTGGCGGAATCAGAGAGGAGCATTTGCAATTAAACGAGGATACGCTCTGGTCCGGATTTCCCAGAGACGGCGTTCAGTATGATGCATTGCGATATTTGCAGCCTGTCAGAAAGCTGATTGCAGATGGAAAATACAAGGAAGCGGAACAACTGATTAATGCGAATATGCTAGGTCGCGATACGGAAGCCTATCAGCCTTTGGGAGATTTGTGGATTACGCAGGAGGGCCTAGGGGAAATTGCACATTATGAACGGGAACTGGATTTGCTGACCGGAACGGCAGCGGTCACTTTTCAGAGTGCTGGAGTCTGCTATACCCGTGAAGTTATCGCCAGTGCGCCAGATGGAGTCATGATGGTGTCACTGACTGCGAATAAGCTTGGGAAGATCCATGCATCCGTGCGCATCACTTCCCTCCATCCTTGTGAAGACGAGGTTGGAGAGGATATACATTTTGGTGATTCATCCAAATGGGATAGCGATAAGGAGGACGCTCCATCCGAGGAGCCGTCCGGGGACTTTATTACGTTGACTGGACGAGCGCCCAGTCATGTGGAATCTAATTATCACGGCGATCATCCACAGTCTGTTGTTTATGAAAATGATTTGGGGATGGCTTTTGCAGTTCAGGCGAGGGTTATTCCCGAGGGAGGAACCTTGACGAAGGGTGCTGATGGAGCACTGATCATCTCAGGCGCGGATAAAATCACGGTGTATTTGGCAGCAGCTACCGGATTTCGGGGATTTCACACTATGCCGAATAGTGATGCAACGGAGTCAGCAGAAGCATGTCAAGTCATTTTAGACGGAGCAATTTCGCTGGGAAGTGAGCAGGTGCGGCAACGCCATGAACAGGATCACCGAAAGCTGTTTGACCGCGTTGTATTAGAACTGAGAGGTGATACTTTAACCGACGACTCCGTTCTACCGACCGATCTGCGATTAGAACGTTATCAGAAAGGTCAGGACGACCCGGGGCTGGAGGTGCTGTTATTTCAGTATGGCCGCTATTTGCTCATGGGCAGCTCGCGTCCGGGGAGTCAGCCTGCCAATCTTCAGGGCATCTGGAATGACCGGGTGCAGCCGCCGTGGAACAGTAATTATACAACCAATATCAATGCTCAGATGAACTATTGGCCCGCTGAGGTATGCAATCTTGCCGAGTGCCATGAACCATTGCTGCACATGATTGGAGAAGTTGCCCGCACGGGACGGAGGGTAGCCTCCATCCATTATGGTGCTCAAGGGTGGGCAGCTCATCACAATGTAGATGTGTGGAGATACGCTGGACCTTCAGGGGGCCATGCCAGTTGGGCGTTTTGGCCGCTTGGGGGTGTATGGCTGACCGCCCATCTATGGGAGCGCTATCTGTTTACCCTGGATACAGCCTATTTGGCAGAACAAGCTTATCCACTCATGAAGGGGGCGGCAGCCTTTTGCATGGACTGGCTCGTGGAAGGCCCGGAGGGTTGGCTTGTGACATCCCCATCCACATCACCTGAAAATAAATTCAAAACGCCGGACGGCGAGGAATGCAGTATATCTATGGGCTCCACCATGGATATGACGCTGATTCGGGAGCTGTTGGGTAACTGCATTCAAGCTGCGGACCTGCTGGAATTAGACGATGAGTTCCGCAACCGCTGCGAGGAGACACGGGACAGGTTAATGCCCTATCAAATTGGCCGTCACGGTCAGTTACAGGAATGGTTTGTCGATTTTGAGGAAGCGGAGCCTGGGCATCGGCATGTCTCGCATCTATATGGGTTGTACCCCGGTCGACAAATTCACATCCGTGATACCCCGGAGCTGGCTGAGGCGGCCCGTATATCGCTGCGTCGACGGCTTGATCACGGTGGTGGGCACACCGGATGGAGCTGTGCCTGGTTGATTAACCTGTATGCTCGACTGGAAGATGGCGATGCCGCACATCGGTATGTTCGCACGTTGCTGTCGCGATCGACCTATCCTAATTTATTCGACGCTCACCCGCCTTTTCAGATCGACGGTAATTTTGGTGCGGCGGCGGGGATCGCAGAAATGCTGCTACAAAGCCGTCCGGGAGAGCTGACGTTACTGCCTGCCCTGCCAACGGCCTGGTCGGAGGGACGGGTCAGTGGATTGAAGGGACATGGCGGGATGACGGTCGGTATGGAATGGTCCGGTTCCCGGCTTGTCCGTGCTGAACTGGCCACATCCATCTCAGCAGGAAGCTGCACGATTCGCAGTGCACATCCGTTTAGCGCTGATGCCCGTCAGGCTCTGCCTGATCCTGAGCATGGAGGATTCATTTTGTCATGGATTTTTACCAAAGAGCAGGAAATAACGAACGGACATACGATTATAATTAAAGGAGAGGAAGAGACATTATGACCATTTTTCAATTTCCGCAGGACTTCATGTGGGGGACCGCGACGGCAGCCTATCAAATCGAGGGAGCTTATGAGGAGGATGGGAGAGGTTTGTCGATCTGGGATACCTTTGCCCATACGCCTGGCAAAGTATTCAACGGTGATAACGGCAATGTAGCTTGTGACAGCTATCATCGCTACGAGGAAGATATCCGCCTAATGAAGGAGCTGGGCATTCGTACATACCGTTTTTCAGTGTCCTGGCCGCGTATATTTCCCAATGGTGACGGTGAAGTCAATCAAGAAGGATTGGACTATTATCATCGCGTAGTCGATTTGTTGAACGAAAATGGGATTGAACCGTTTTGTACACTGTACCATTGGGATCTGCCTCAAGCGCTTCAGGATGCTGGAGGCTGGGAGAATCGTCGCACGATTCAAGCATTTGTCCAGTTTGCAGAAACGATGTTCCGCGAGTTTCACGGTAAAATACACCAATGGCTAACATTCAATGAACCGTGGTGCATCGCCTTTTTATCCAATATGCTGGGTGTTCATGCCCCGGGTCTGACAAATCTTCAGACAGCCATTGATGTAGGACATCATTTGCTAGTTGCGCATGGTCTTTCTGTGCGCCGCTTCCGCGAGCTGGGCACCAGTGGCCAGATCGGTATCGCTCCCAATGTCTCCTGGGCTGTTCCTTACAGCACATCTGAGGAAGATAAAGCCGCTTGTGCGCGCACCATTTCCCTGCACAGTGACTGGTTTCTTCAACCTATTTATCAAGGCTCGTATCCTCAGTTTTTGGTAGACTGGTTTGCGGAGCAGGGAGCCACCGTGCCTATTCAGGATGGGGATATGGATATTATCGGCGAGCCTATTGATATGATCGGTATCAATTACTATGCTATGTCAGTTAATCGTTTTAATCCTGAAGCCGGGTTCCTTCAATCTGAAGAAATCAATATGGGGCTACCTGTAACGGATATCGGTTGGCCAGTGGAGTCGCGTGGGCTGTACGAGGTACTGCATTATTTGCAAAAATACGGTAACCTCGATATTTATATCACAGAGAATGGGGCTTGCATCAACGATGATGTCGTGAATGGCAAGGTTCAGGATGACCGTCGGATTTCGTATATGCAGCAGCATTTGGTGCAGGTACACCGGGCTATTCATGACGGCCTTCATGTCAAAGGATATATGGCATGGTCACTTATGGACAATTTTGAGTGGGCAGAGGGATATAATATGAGATTTGGCATGATTCATGTCGATTTCCGCACACAGGTCCGCACCCCGAAGGAAAGTTACTATTGGTATCGAAATGTAGTAAGTAATAACTGGTTGGAGACCAGACGTTAAACGAAGAGATGTTTTGAAAATAAAGCAGATTTACGCCTGTCTCTGCTCCCTTTTGTTTGAATAGGAGGCCCTCTGGGGTAATAATAACCAAGATGAATGCAGGTTGTTTCAAGTATGTAGAGACAGCAGGAATAAAAAAATAAGAAGTGTGCATACTGAAAAAAATACCTGACGAGGGCGTTTTAAACCATTTTAAACCAGAGGGAGTGGAGGGTATGGCTTCGAATGTTAGGAAATCAGGATCAAATGATAACCAAATGAGCCGCACGGTATCTGTTATCGCTTGGATCGCCTGTATTGCAGGAATTATCCTTATTTTGCTTGATATAGGTAATTTAACTGATCGAAATATATATTTAATGACAGGTATTGGCTGCGTTGTTGCCGGGATTTTTATTTTTCTAGTTGGGAAATCATTTGTCATTGCACGCAAGAAGGAAGACCAGGAAAACGGCCGCAGTTAATACAATTTAAAAATGATTTAAAGCAATATATACCGAAAACAACAATGTGGGGCTTCGAGCAGTGTAGGATGATAACTGTAAGGAGTCCCCTTTTTTCTTTAATATAACTTCTTTAAGATACACAAATAACGTTTTTATTATGTCATCTTTGTATTAATAAGAAATTTTGAATTTGCAAGAGAAATTTTATTTTTAGAGATGTTTTTCACAAAAAACGGACAAATAATCGACAATTCTGTTAACAATAAAAAAAGTGGCCGCTTTTCTGCTATCTTATATAAGGGCAACATTACAGGAGTTCGTAAGTTTTGAGTAATTTATTATTTAAGGAGAGGGGAACAACATGAACAAAAAACCAAAAGCGATTATTGCGTTGGTTTTGACCGTGCTCACGGTAGCATTGCTCATTTGGACGTGTTTTTATGCTGGCGGAAAATACGTTGTTTTCGATCCAAAAGGACCTATTGGGCAAGCACAAAAAGAGCTGATCATTCTTTCAACGTCTATGGCTGCACTGCTGATTGTACCGGTCATGATTTTGACTTTTTTCATCATTTGGCGATATCGCGACGCACCGGATAACAAAGCCAAGTACCAACCTCATTGGGATGACAGCAAAAAGCTGGAGACCGTATGGTGGGCTATTCCAATCATCGTTATCTGCATTCTTGCGGTTATAACTGCGAGATATACCTACTTGCTGGAGCCTTCCAAGCCGTTGGCAAGTACACAAAAGCCAGTAACCATTCAAGTGACTTCACTGGACTGGAAATGGCTCTTTATGTACCCTGAAGAAGGTATTGCTACAGTCAATGAAATTCACATTCCTAAAGGTGTTCCAGTCCGTTTTGAACTGACTGCCGACGCCCCGATGAACTCGTTCTGGATTCCGCAATTGGGCGGTCAGATCTACACCATGTCAGGCATGGCAATGAAACTGCATTTGCAGGCCGACCACGAAGGAACATACTTTGGTTCGGGTGCAAACTTTAGCGGTGAGCATTTTGGACAAATGCGTTTTGATGTAGAGGTTCAGTCGGATGAAGAGTACAAAAACTGGGTCGCTAACATCAAGAAGCAGTCTAAGCCGCTGACGAAAGACGGCTATTTGGCGCTTGCAAAACCAGGTTTGTCCCAACCTGATGAGTATTCTTCAATTCCAGATGGCTTGTTCCAAGACATTGTAAGCAAGTATGTAGTGGATGGTGCTTCTAACCCGCATGCTGGACATGGCGGACACACATCCACAGAAGGTTCTTCCAAGTCCGATACAGAAGATGAAGCTGCAATGGACATGAGTCATATGAATATGAGCGGACACCATTAAATGATTACAGGGAAGGAGGCCCCCAATGCTTGACAAAATAAAAGAGTTTGCATCCACTTTCTTCGTTACTGGAGACCCGATGATCTATGGAGCGGACGTTTCCATCGCACTAGCAACGATCGGGATCGTGTTTGTGCTCACTTATTTCAAAAAATGGGGCTGGCTTTGGAAAAACTGGTTGACTACCGTTGACCATAAAAAAGTCGGTATTATGTATATTCTTGCGGCCATCTTGATGTTATTCCGCGGAGGCGTGGATGCATTATTGATGCGTGTTCAACTTGCTACACCGGATGTTACACTACTGCATCCTGAGCATTACAACCAGATTTTTACAACACATGGCACGATCATGATCTTGTTTATGGCGATGCCGTTGATGTTTGGTTTGTTTAACATTGCCGTACCACTTCAAATTGGTGCGCGCGACGTTGCGTTCCCTTTCCTGAACGCATTGAGCTTCTGGCTTTTCTTTATGGGAGCGATGTTGTTCAACCTGTCCTTCGTTATCGGCGGTTCGCCAGATGCAGGTTGGTTGAGTTATCCACCGCTTTCAGAAATGCAATTTAGTCCCGGCGTTGGTCAGAACTTCTATATCTGGGGTATTCAGATTTCGGGTATAGGTTCATTGGCTACAGGGATCAACTTTATTGTTACTATCATTAAAATGCGTGCACCTGGTATGACTTGGATGAAGATTCCTGTCTTTACGTGGTCCGTATTTTCATCATGTGTTATTATCATTTTCGCGTTTCCAATTCTGACGGTTACTTTAGCCTTGCTATTCCTTGACCGCTTTGGAGGAGGACACTTCTTTACGCTTGATTTCGGCGGTAACCCGATGATGTATATCAACTTGATCTGGATGTGGGGTCACCCTGAGGTATACATTGTAGTTTTGCCTGCCTTCGGTATTTATTCCGAGGTCATCAGTGTATTCTCCAAAAAGAAATTGTTTGGATACAAGTCCATGGTTTACGCCATGTTCATTATTGCGATCTTGTCCTTCTTCACCTGGGCGCATCACTTCTTCACGATGGGATCAGGCGCAGATGTTAATGCATTCTTTGCGATTTCGACGATGGTTATCGCAATACCAACAGGGGTTAAAGTATTTAACTGGCTGTTCACCATGTATCGGGGTAAGATTACATTCAAGACCCCTATGATGTGGTCAATTGCTTTTATTCCTAACTTCTTGATTGCTGGTTTGACGGGCGTCATGTTGTCTGTAGCGCCTGCTGACTTCCAGTTCCATAACAGTTACTTCCTGATCGCTCACTTTCACTCCGCTCTGATTGGTGGTGTAGTGTTCGGTTACTTGGCAGGTCTGTACTATTGGTGGCCTAAAATGTTCGGTTTCACATTGCCTGAAACGCCTGGTAAATGGGCTTTCTGGTTCTGGAACATCGGTTTCTATGTATGTTTTATTCCGCAATATTCTCTCGGTCTGATGGGTATGACGCGTCGTCTGAGCACTTATGGCTGGGATACCGGCTGGCAGCCGCTTAACCTCGTTTCGACCGTTGGGGCATTCCTGATGGGTATTGGTTTCTTGTTCCAGGTTCTTCAAATTCTTCTGGGCATCAAGAATTATCGTAAGCTGAAGGATACAACAGGCGACCCTTGGGGTGGCCATACGTTGGAATGGTCGATTCCTTCACCTGCACCGGAGTACAATTTTGCTACCATTCCACAAGTAGAAGAACGTGATGACTGGTGGGCAGAAAAAGATAAACGTGCAAAAGGTATTTTCAGAAAGCAACCGCCAATTGAAGCGATTCATATGCCGAAGAACTCGGCGATTCCATTCATTATGTCGGTATTCTTTTTCATTGCAGGTTTCGGGTTCGTATTCGGATGGTCGTTCTTCTATATTCCAGGGTTGATCGGTGTGGCAATTTGTATGATTTGCCGTTCGTTCTTCTCCTATGATGGCGACTACTATATCCCTGCGGATGAAGTAAAACGCACGGAAGCGGCAATAAGGGGGTCTGTATAATGGCACAAGCAGCAGCACACCAAAGCCATGATCATGACCACGGGCATCACGATCCGCAAGAATTGAAGATGCTTGGTTTTTGGATCTTCCTCGTAACGGACGTAATCCTGTTCAGTACCTTGTTCGCAACCTTCGTCGTCCTTCGGAACAACACAGCCGGAGGACCGGGTGGCGCAGAGCTGTTTAACATGACGGGCGTTATTATTGAAACGTTCCTCTTGCTCACGAGCAGCTTCACAAGTGGTCTGGCTGTGTTGGCCATGAACAAAGGAAGCATGAAGGGATTAATTAACTGGTTAATCGTGACGGCGATCCTGGGTCTTGGTTTTATCGGTTTTGAGGTTTACGAGTTTGTTGAGTTGGTACACGAAGGAGCCAATTTTGGAACCAGCGCGTTCTTGTCGGCATTCTTCACTTTAGTCGGAACGCATGGACTTCACGTTTCGTTAGGTCTGGTTTGGATGATTGGACTCATGTTCCAGTTGAAGAAACGCGGGCTTACACCAGAGACGAAGGGCAAAGTTTCGGCATTGAGCTTGTACTGGCACTTTTTGGACGCTGTCTGGATCTTCTTGCTGACAGTCGTCTATTTGATGGGGGTGATGTAGATGGCACAGCATCAAACAGGAGCGGGTTCGCATGGTCATGATGATTCTCACGGTTCAGTGAAATCCTATGTTATCGGGTTTATTCTGTCCATCGTACTGACCATCATTCCTCTCGGTGTGGTTATGAATCATATGTTGAGCCGCACTTCGACCATGGTTGTTATTTTAGCCGCGGCAGTGCTGCAATTTCTGGTTCAGCTTTTCTTCTTCATGCACATTCGTGAAAGCAATGGACCACGCTGGAATGTCATGACTTTGATTTTCGGGGTAGTTATCCTGTTGACCATTGTTGGTGGTTCTGTATGGATTATGGAATACAACATGGTAGCACACTAATAACAGGATTTTTGCAAAATCACTCAAGTAAAAACGAATTAGGAAAGAAGAAGCGGACTTAGAGCCGCTTCTTCTTTTTTTGTGTAGCTTATTAAAAATAAAACTGTGGCTTCTTGAACTCAAGTTTACATATGTGTAAAATGGAATTGTATAACAGTAGAGTGAAAACGATAATACTAGTGGAGAGCGGAGGAAAAATTAATGAACACAGAATTACTGTTTAAACCTTTTAAGGCAGGTAATTTATCTCTTCCCAATCGGATTGTTATGGCGCCTATGACACGGAATTTTTCTCCTCAAGGTATTCCAGGGCCTGAAGTGGCCGCGTATTATCGTCGCCGTGCGGAAAATGCAGTTGGATTGATTATTACGGAGGGCACTGCTATTAATCATCCTGCAGCTGTGGAGCACACAAGCATTCCTAATTTTTATGGAGAGGGATTAGAGGGATGGGCCAAGGTAGTTGAGGAGGTTCATGCGGTAGGTGGCAAGATTATACCGCAGCTCTGGCATGTGGGTACGGCCCGTAAAATAGGTGCAGATAATCAACCGAATCCCGAGGCATTGCCTGTCGGTCCGTCCGGTATTTCTCCCGCTGGTGAAAAGGTGGTCGAGCCATTGACGGAGGCTGAGATTGCGGATATTATCTCCGCTTATGCTCAGGCCGCTGCCGATGCCCAGCGAGTGGGGTTTGACGGTATTGAGCTTCATGGAGCACATGGCTATTTAATCGATCAATTTTTCTGGGACAAAACGAATAAGCGTACCGATCAATACGGAGGCAATTTGGTCCAGCGTACTCGGTTTGCGGTGGAGGTCATTGAGGCTTGCCGTCGTGCAGTGGGGCCGAATTTCCCAATTGTACTGCGATTCTCCCAGTGGAAGATGTATCACTATGAAGAAAAGCTGGCACAGACACCACAGGAACTTGAACAGTTTCTCACTCCATTAGTGAAGGCCGGGGTGGATATATTCCATTGCTCAAGCCGCCGTTTTTGGGAACCGGAATTTGAAGGGTCTGATCTAAACCTGGCAGCTTGGACCAAAAAGATAACAGGCAAGCCAGTGATTACTGTGGGCTCGATTGGTTTGGAGAAGGCCTTTTTGAGTGATTTGGAAAAAAATAATAATCGTCAAACCGATCAATCCAGTAGTGTAGAGGCAAGATTAGAACAACTCGTGGGGCAAGTAGAACGAGAGGAAGCTGATCTGGTTGCGGTTGGGCGTGCTTTGTTGGTTGATCCAGCGTTTGCGGTGAAGTTACGTGATCAACAAATAGAAGAAATTATTCCTTACAGTGATGAAGTATTAAAGACGTTGAATTAAGCTTTATGTCGTGTAAAGCTATAGTGTTAGGCAAGCATTGAAACTTGGAAGTTTTCTGTTACAGGGCAAGCTGTAATATAAGCTATTCGTAAACTCTACGAATTTGCTATAATAGAAGCATCAAGTCGAAATACACGGGGTGAAAAGGATGAATTCTGAAACGGAAGCTTTGGATTGCGAGCCGGCTTGTCACGGTTCAGATCAGGAAATCGAGCGCATAAAATCTTCCCTTGTCGAGGATTCCATCGCATACAAAATGTCGGAGCTGTTTAAAGCACTGGGTGACCCGACACGGATTAAGCTGATTTATGCCCTGGCACAAAAAGAATTGTGTGTTCATGATCTGACCCAGGTGTTGAACATGGGACAATCTGCGGTATCCCACCAGCTTCGCTATTTGCGCAACCTGCGTATTGTCAAACGACGCAAGGAAGGCAAGACGGTGTTTTATTCACTGGATGATAATCATGTGGAGCAGATCTTTTTGCAAACCCATCAGCACATATCACATCAATGATTTTTTGGAATAAAACAACAGTAGGGCGCCAAGTGATTGGCGCTCTTTTGGCGTTTGTCCGTTGAAGTCGATTTTTTTGTTAAAAAGGGGCTAGAGTCATTGACTTTTGACCCTGATCCTGAATATAATGGCCTTAACAAATAATATATGAACAGTTGCTCATATATAGTTAATTGGAGGCCGATGGATTATGGATGCTCTAAAAAGAACGGAACGGCATGAATGGATTTTGGAAGGTTTGGATTGCGCCAACTGTGCTCTAAAGATTGAAAATGGAGTCAGTAAAATAGAAGGGGTCCTGGATTGCTCGGTCAATTTTGTTACGAAAACGTTGACGATGACCACAAGTTCGGATCAAAAAGAAGAGGTTTTTCGCCAGACTGAACGGAAGGTTCACAGACTCGAGCCGCATGTTCGAATGGTTGTAAAAAATGCTCGTGGACGCTTGCGTGAAGACAGCCGAAGCAATGCTGGTGCAGTACAGTCAGACAGCACAGAGGATTGTGCATGCGGTCATGAGCATGATGGTGAAGGTGAAGGGCATACACACGAGGTCGGGCAACATGCGGCTCACAGCCACGCTGGTCATCATCATGGAGCACATGGCAAGCAAGCCCATACGCACGATGGACACAACCACGGCGATCATGGACACGAGCATCACAACCACCATGCAGAGCACGAACATGGTGAAGCCACCCACGCTCATTCACATTCGCATGGAGATGATGGCCACGCTGGACATACGCATGATCACGGTACGGACGGTATGCGCCGCATGATTGCGCGTTTGGCTATTGGTGCGGTCGTTGCGGCTGTTGCCTGGTGGTTACCTGTCGAAGGTGTAGGCAAGCTGGCCCTATTTTTACTGGCATATATCATCGTTGGCGGTGATGTTGTCTTGCAGGCTGCGCGCAGCCTGGTGCGTGGAATGGCCTTTGACGAATACTTCCTGATGACGCTGGCTACTGTGGGTGCATTTGCGATTGGGGAATACCCGGAAGGCGTAGCTGTCATGTTCTTTTATCAAATCGGAGAGCTGTTTCAAGGCATTGCAGTTAACCGTTCACGTAAGTCCATCAGTGATCTGATGGATATTAGACCGGACTATGCCAACCTGAAGACGGCTGAGTCCGTACGGAGAGTGTCCCCAGAAGACGTTCGCATTGGGGATTTGATTGTAATTAAGCCGGGCGAGAAGATCCCGCTGGATGGTAAAGTTATAGATGGTAAATCGCATGTGGATACCTCTGCGTTGACTGGTGAATCGGTGCCTCGTACTGTAGAGCCGGGAAGCAGTGTGTTGAGTGGATTTATCAATACGAACGGACTTCTAACGGTAGAGGTTAGCAAAGAATTTAGTGAATCCGCGGTCTCTAAAATTTTGGAATTAGTGCAAAATGCGAGTGCCAAAAAAGCGCCGACTGAAAAGTTTATCACGAAATTTTCCAGATACTATACTCCAGTAGTGGTTATTGTAGCGCTGTTGTTGGCGGTTGTTCCACCGCTTGTTGTGCCAGGTGCACAATTTGCAGATTGGGTATACCGTGCGCTTGTTTTCCTCGTTATTTCTTGTCCTTGTGCGCTGGTAGTATCCATTCCACTGGGCTTCTTTGGGGGAATCGGGGCAGCCTCCCGTTCAGGTATTCTGATCAAGGGCGGGAACTATCTTGAAGCTCTGAATCATGTGAAATACGCTGTTTTCGATAAAACGGGCACACTCACCAAAGGTGTTTTCCGTGTAACAGGGATTTATCCTGCCGGAGATTTTACAAACGAAAGCTTGCTCGAAACCGCCGCTTTGGCGGAGCTGCATTCCACACACCCTATTGCTGCGTCTTTGCGTGAATCCTACGGTAAAGAGCTCAGAGCAGAACGGGTTCAGCAATATAGTGAAATATCGGGTCACGGGATTCAGGCACAAATAGATGGTCGTCTGGTATCGGCCGGGAACGCCAAGCTGATGGAGCGGGAGCATGTGGCTTTTAACGCGGCGCAGCAAGCAGGGACGCTGGATGAAGGAACGGTCGTACATGTGGCTGTAGACGGAACGTATGCTGGGTGCATTCTGATTTCAGATGAGGTTAAGGAAGACGCAGCCCAAACGGTTGCTTCACTGAAAAAGTTGGGTGTGGTGAAAACCATCATGCTGACGGGTGACAATCGGACAGTTGCCGAGGCTGTAGGACGACAGCTGGGTTTGGATGAAGTACGGGCAGAGCTGTTACCTCAGCACAAAGCTGAAGCCATCGAGCAGTTGTCTGCAAGTAAAAAAACGAGCGACAAAATTTTGTTCGTAGGCGATGGGATTAATGATACACCCGTACTGGCACTGGCAGATGTCGGTGTAGCGATGGGCGGTTTGGGATCGGATGCTGCGATTGAGGCGGCAGATATCGTAATCATGAACGACGAGCCTTCAAGGCTAGTTACGGCGATCCATATCGCTAAGCGCACACGTCGTATCGTATGGCAAAACATTATATTTGCGCTAGGCGTCAAAGCTGTGTTTCTTACGCTGGGAGCATTCGGTATTGCTACTATGTGGGAGGCTGTATTTTCCGATGTAGGTGTAACATTGCTAGCCGTATTGAATGTGATGCGTGTATTGAAGGTTCGTTCTTACGAATAAAAATAAACACCCCTGGGTTAGCATTGGATGTATAGGCATCCTGTGAAGACCGGGGGTGTTTATTTTATAGGTTCCTTTTTCGAGTGGTCTTGTGCCAGCAGTATAGAGATTTATTTTGGGATGTAGGGTGGTTGTGCCCAGATGTATAAATGTGTGGCGTGCCTAATACGTTAAGGTAGGGGCTTTACAGGTAAGGCCCATGTAAGATTCGGTTGCTCCATAATGAGTAAGCGTTTTCTTTGTTTGGAGGGGTACTCGAATTCGTGTGTGCCAACTTGCTGACGGAAGAAAGGATGGATTAATAGCATGGAGGCTAAACTGATGCATGTATTCGCAGAGCTGTTGGGTGGCAAAAACAGCCGGGATCTCAAAGTTCCAGAGTCGGGTACGGAGGCTGCTGCACAGAGGTTGGCTATGGAGACGCTAAGGGCAGGCAGCCATGAAGTATCTGCTACGCAGGAGGAAGATCCGTTGGGCTGGCTGGTTGGTTTAGCTGAGCAGGGCGTAATCAGTCGAGCGGAGGCTTTGATGGCTGCGAATCCGGAATTACTTGGGGAAACGATGCTGAATAACAGCAACGATATTGGGCAAGCAATGGGCACACTCCTAAAATGGAGCGATGAATACAGGCGTACCTCCATACGGATTTATGCCGATGCTCCTGCAAGTTTGAGTCGCATCAGTACAGAGACAGCATCAGAAATAGGCAGTTTTGACGGTTATAGTCTTCTGCATGGTCCCTTGTCACAGGCATCTGGCCGCGTGGGGGAATTATGCTATGCCTATCTGGACGTAGCTGAGTCTGGACAGATGATTCATGCCCCTGACGGGGAGCCCGATCCCATCCTTATTCCCGGTTCTCGTGCATCTGACACGTACAAAACCTTTAACCAGGCATCTGGCCTGCCTGGATTGTGTGAGCATTTGTCCCGCCGAATTATCAGTTTGCTGGAAACAGAATATGAAGGCTTATTCGAGTCTTTGAACGGATCACCACTCACTATAGCTCTAATTGAGCAAAACAATGCAGTGGGTCTTGGAAGCCTGCAAGATATGCAGCTGGAGGCATTACTGCGTGCGGCGTTACGGAGCGTGCGGCAGGGGGGGGAACCCAAGCTGGAGATTATGGTGCGCAATCCGGCTGACGTGGACGAATTCCGGGCAACCCGAGACTGGATTGACGGCGTTGCGGAGCAGACCTTATGCGAACGTCTTCGGTGCATTCCATATCGGGTAGGCGTACTTTTGACAGTTGATCCGTCTTTGGTGCCTAACGTAAGCCAAACAGGGAACAGGCCAGCCGCACGGTCGGGGGAGTCAGCCAACCCCAATAACATGTCCGAAGTGGGCGCACGACAGATCAAGCAGGTGGCTCAAGCTGCAGATCTGGCACGCTTTGCCGATACGATCATTTTAGAAGTCATACCAACTCCATCCGATGACATTAGGGCTGAGAATCAGTTGATTCCATCCGGTGTCGATGGTCATGTGAATACTAGTGATACGATAAAATGCATAATGGAGGCTGTTCGGCGTGTAAAGCCCGAGCTTCCTTTATGGGTAGCAATAGATGAAATTAACCAGTCTCTGGAAGGGATTTCGATCTGGGAGAATGAGCTGACGGGGGTCATTTGCCCGGACACAGCAGTTCCCGCTGCACGCCTTGCGGCTGCGCGTTTGGAACTGCAACAGCCCGCAGATCGTCAGCACACTTCAGGAACTGCACACAACCATGCGTGGAAGTTTCCTTTAGCCTGAAGATAACCCGAATTCATGTAATAGAGGATTTTGCAAAAATCCAATAAGCGACTTTCAATGAACAATATATAGATCGAAATGGTCTAGTTCGTCTATATATTGCACTTTGGAGCGACTGGAATCGAATTTTGCAAATCCTGAATAGGATACTTTAAATATGGAGGATACCTGCGGTGTTTGCGCGGGTATCTTTTTTTATTTAGGCCATTACTGGTTTACAAGTGGAAAAGAAAAGGTATATAATAAAACAAAAGTTTCTCTAAACCAAAATAATTGTATAGATGCAAAAATGATTATCATTCTCATTGCCAAACATGCTGCTTCGGGCTTCCCGAAGCAGCATGTGCTATTTTAGGGCACTTAACAATGGATATCATTCTCAATGAGATGCTAGTACAAGGAACAAAATATGGAAAGGAACGTGACATGATGCAAGCTGCTCAACGATTACAAGATACATTGTCTTCCTCTAACCGAACCCTTTCAAAAAACAGTGGCAGCGGACGACCCGGTCCGAATCGCAAGCCGCAATTTCAGCTTAAAAGCATGCTGAAAAACAAGGAGATGCAAGCTGCTCTAGGTAGTGGATTGCTGATGCTAATGGCATGGGGGATTTCACATTGGTGGCAATGGCTATCGGTCATTCTGTATGTGGTGTCTTACGCCCTTGGGGGCTGGTCCAAAGCCAGAGAAGGGATCGAAACACTGATCCGAGAACATGATCTGGATGTTAATCTGCTCATGATCGCTGCCTCCCTAGGAGCTGCGGCCATTGGCTATTGGAATGAAGGAGCCATGCTGATCTTTATTTTTGCACTCAGCGGTGCGCTGGAGAGCTATACCACCGAGCGTAGTAGTAAGGATATTTCTGAGCTCATGGCGTTGAAGCCGGAAACGGCTTTGCGCTTGTCTCGCGAGGGGACGGAAACGGTCGGCATTGAGCAGCTGTTGCCAGGCGACCTGCTGCTGGTGAAGCCGGGCGAACTGATTCCGGCGGACGGGCGAATCTCCAAGGGCGTTTCGGCAGTGAATCAGGCATCTATTACCGGGGAATCTGTTCCGGTAAATAAGGTGGAAGGTGACGAAGTATATGCCGGCACCATTAATGGAGAAGGCGTGCTATATGTAGAGGTTAGTCAGTCCTCGGAGGACACTTTATTTTCAAAAATCATTCGTATGGTGGAAGAGGCTCAGACCGAAGTTCCTGATTCCCAGCGGTTTATTAAAACGTTTGAATCGGTGTACGCTCGAATTGTTGTTGCTGTCACGCTGATCGTCATTGCCGGTGCACCCATAGCATTAGGCTGGACGTGGGCAGCAGCGTTCTACAAGGCTATGGTGTTCCTCGTCGTGGCCTCACCCTGTGCGCTCGTGTCATCCATTATGCCAGTGATGCTATCGGCCATTTCCAACCGTGCCCGGCGGGGCATCCTGTTCAAAGGTGGCGCACATGTGGAGAATATGGCATTGACTTCTGTTGTTGCTTTTGACAAAACAGGCACGTTAACGATGGGGTCACCTGTCGTCACGGATTGGATTACCGCCGCAGAATACGATGCCGATGAGCTATTGCACATTGTCGCTACAATCGAAAGTTATTCTTTGCATCCGCTGGCGCGAGCGATTGTAGCCAAAGCCGAAGCTGAATTGGGACAGAGAGAGCTGCTCCCAACCGAGCAAGTGCAGGCACTCACCGGATGGGGGATGGAAGGCATCATAGGCGGGGTGAAGTGGAAAATCGGTCGTACAAATGTACTGGATGGACCTAGTCCTCTGGCAGAGCCACAGTGGATGGAGAGTCGGGCCCGGCTGGAAGCTGAGGGCAAAACCGTATCCATTATCCTCGCGGATGATCGGATTGCCGGGATGCTGGCACTACGCGACGAGCTGCGTCCGCAGGCCCAAGAGTCCGTGAAACGCCTGCAAGCGCAGGGGATCTGGGTCGTCATGCTGACCGGAGACCGCCCAGAAACGGCTGCTGTGATCGCGGAGCAGGCCGGAGTCGACGCCGTATATGCTGGCTTAATGCCGGAGGACAAAGTCAGCCATATTCGCATGCTGCGGGAGCAGTACGGGCATGTCGTCATGGTCGGCGACGGTGTGAATGACGCTCCAGCGTTGACTGCGGCAACCGTAGGACTAGGCATGGGGATGCATGGCAGCGGAGCAGCGCTAGAGGTCGCTGACGTGGTACTGATGAACGATGGAATCGAGGAGATTGCTCCGACGATAGCACTGGCGCGCAAGGCGCAGCGGGTGGTCAAACAAAATATGATCTTCGCGGTAAGTGTCATTTTGCTGCTTGTGATCAGCAACTTTGTGCAAGATATAGCCCTGCCATTTGGGGTTATTGGGCATGAAGGCAGCACATTACTTGTCATTTTGAATGGCCTGCGCTTATTGCGGTCATAGGACTAATAATTACAAGATGACAAACAGGAAGGAGCATTCATACCTGTTAAAATCCAGGGGGATGAATGCTCCTTCTTTTGCAGTGCCAGCCTATCTGTCTGAAAGGCAAGTTCATCTCATACCTCTAGTTCGCTAACGCTGTACGTCTATCTTCGTCGCGGTGTAGACCGTCGCAAGAACAAGGAAAACAATAGCCCTGCAAGCGCAATCCCTGTAGCAATGATGAAGGCATCATTAATGCCATGGATCGTCGATTCCGTAACAGCACTGCGGTACACCTGTTGTAGCGCCAACGCTGAACCACTTTCTGTTGAAACGCCCGCTGTTTGCGCGAGGGTTTGTCCCAACTGTGCTACTCCTTCGGTTAAAGGAACATTGGCGGTGGTAGCGACATTCGCATAATCCGCTACATGAATCGTGGTCCGGCTGCTCATTACAGTAATGAGCCAAGCGGTACCGATAGACCCAGCGATTTGCCGTACTGTGTTGGACATGGCTGTACCGTGGCTACCGAGATGGGCAGGTAGCTGGTTTAGCCCTTCCGTCTGGACGGACATCATCAGCAATGACATTCCGAAGCTGCGAATCGTATAGATGATCATAATATGTCCGTAGGTGGTGGCATCGGTCAGCAGACTGAATTCCCATGTCGTGACTGCCGTAATGATCAGTCCAATGATCGCCAACGGCCTCGCGCCGATACGGTCAAATACTGCCCCTGATATCGGTGACATCACACCCATCAGCAGTGCACCCGGCAACAGCAGCAGACCGGATTGCAGCGGTGTAAAGCCGCGTATATTTTGCAAATAGATCGGCAGCAGCAGCATCCCGCCGAACATTGTCATGTTGACGGTAGCCCCGACTAAGGTCGATACAGTGAAAATATCATATTTAAACACACGGAACTCCAGCATCGGTTGTATCATGTTCAGCTCACGTACGATAAACATTACAATAAACACAATCCCGGCAGCGAGTGTAAGTATTACCGTATTGCTACTCCAGCCTTTGTCTCCAGCTGAACTAAAGCCATACAGCAGAAAGCCAAAACCAAGGGTGGAAAAGATGGTTCCCAACAGGTCAAAGTTCGGTTTTGTTAGCTTGGATACATTTTTGAGCCAGCGTATGGCGAACAGAATATCAATGATCGCCAGCGGAATAACCAGCAAAAATAGCAGCCGCCAGCTGTAATGCTCCACAATCCAGCCGGATAAAGTCGGTCCAATCGCCGGGGCAAACATCATGGCGATCCCCATGGTACCCATGGCAGCGCCCCGTTTTTCCGGAGGAAACACAGTCAGGAACACGTTCATGACCACAGGCATGATGATGCCCGCTCCGCTGGCCTGGATAACGCGTCCAACCAGCATAGGCGCAAAGCCGGTACTGGCAGCACAGACGACAGACCCGGCAGTAAATAACCCCATCGCGGATATGAACAGCGCACGTGTTCCGAATGACTCAATCAGAAAAGCGGTGATTGGAATCAAAATCCCGTTGGTTAGCATATATCCGGTGGATAGCCATTGAACGGTCGTTGCAGATACATTGAAATCATTCATCAAGTGTGGAATGGCCACGTTAAGCAGCGTTTGATTCAAAATCGAAATGAAGGCGCCTAGCAGCAGCACGGACAGAATACGTCCGACGGACATTTTTTGATCCATGACAGCCTCCTACTTGTGAACTCTGATGGTCGCACTCATTCCCGGGATAATACCCAGCCCTTTATAACCTTGAATGGAAATGTTGACAGGCACGACCTGTGTCACCTTGGTATAGTTGGCAGTGGTGTTAGAAGTGGGCAGTAGTGAAAAAGTTGATGCGGTCGCCAGACCGATCTTTTCGAGTTTACCGCTCAGGGACGTATCCGGGTAAGCATCAATATATACATCTACGGTCTGTCCTACTTGAAGATCCTGTACAGCCGTTTCGTCTATATTGGCGGTAATCCATAAATTGTTTAGATCAAAAGCCTTCGCTAAAGGCGTGCCTGCCCCAACAATCGAGTTATTGACCGCAGATTGCTGCACGATGGTACCATCGGTTGGAATCGTAACGGTAATTCGGCTTCCGCCTCCTTCTATATTCCCAAGCGTGCTTCCAGCGGTGTAGGTTTTACCAACTTCAGCATTCCAGCCTGTGAGCTTGCCCGCGCTTGGAGAGGCAACGGTAACCGCTTGTCCGCTCACTTGGGCATTATCGGTTTTTATGTAGTTGGCGGATTGATTATAGTAATAGGCGGCGGCTCCACCTCCTGCCAGAATAATGATAATAACTAGCAGGTTGACTAATATGGCGCGTGAATTCATGTGTAACATGCCTCCCTAGTTCTTGGATTTTCAAAGTATGCGTCAAACGATTCATAATATTCAGATGGATTTTGGGCAAGGTTAAGAGCGCATGCGAAAAGGATGATTTTGCTGACAAAGGATGATGCGCATAATGACGACCAGAATCATGATTGTATATGACAGTGAAAATGGGCATACCGAACGTCTCGCTCGCTCCATCGCAGAAGGCGCGCGCCTTGAGCACACGGAAGTGTTGCTAAAGCATGTGAACGAGGCCGATGTGAATGAGCTAGTGAGTGTGGACGCGATCATATGGGGTTGCCCGGGCCATTTTGGTACCATTAGTAGCGGTCTGAAAATCTGGATTGATAAGCTGGGGTATCTGTGGGCACAGGGCAAGCTGGTGGATAAAATCGGCGCTGTGTTTTGCACAACCGCTACTGTTCATGGTGGATTAGAATCCACACTTCTGAATTTGATTACTCCGATGCTTCATCAAGGCATGATTGTTGTAGGACTGCCAGCTAATATTACGGAAAATGCGTTATACGGCTCCTATTACGGCGTAGGGATAACATGTCCGGTGGAGACAGACCCCAATGGACCGCCTAATCTTCCAACGGGTGATGATCTTGCACTAGGTCGCTCTTTGGGCAAACGGGTCGCTGAGATAGCCGGACGGTACCGTAGCGCTGAAAGAGAATAGGAGGCCGCCGATGACCATTGCTTTTATCGTAGTAGCTGCGGTTGCCTTTATTTTTTTGCTGGTATTTAATACGAAGATGACGCGCAAGTCCTCTCCCAAGACTCACCCCACCGAAGAGGATACACGGCAAAGAAGCAAACGTCCTTATCCTGTGCAGGTGGAACCTGAGGTGCGTGAATTGACAGATCATACGCGAGAGATGCAGCATAAAAATCTCGACGTCGAAGAACATCATGCGCAGGAACAACATAAGGTGCCTGATATCCAGACGGATAAGAAGGTAGAAAAGGATCGCGAGAACCTCAAAGATGCTTACGGAGATCAGGATTATCGTGCGGCTTTACGTGGTTTTGCTGGAAAAGACGAAGAAAAGGATGGACGTTCCCAAATATCCAATGGAGAGAAGGAGACTCACAAAAGTGAGGACGAGCAGTACCGTGAAGCACTGCGCTCCATGAACCAAAAAAAATGAGGTATCTCTATTTGAACATGCCAAAAAGGCTGCTTATCTGTCTGGATTACAGGCAGAAGGCAGCCTTTTTGTGTTGCTCGGCTATAGCCATTCGGTTAGCCCAATCATCGTAATTAAGCCGAGAATAAAAGAGAATGTGGCGATCCGCTGATTGCCATCCCCGTGACTCTCGGGAATCAGTTCCTTGTAGACGATAAACATCATGGCTCCAGCGGCAAAAGCAAGCCCATAAGGTACCAGTCCGTTCACCCAGCTGCTCAAATAAAAGCCGATCAGACTCGTTATGATTTCCACGGCTCCGGTGAGGGTAGCAATGCCCAATGCCTTGAAACGGCCGATGTTTTGATTCACAAGGAATAATGCTACGATAAAGCCTTCCGGGGCATTTTGCAGGCCGATAGAGAAGGCGATCAGATTGCCGAGATTGTGAGTCTCACTTGCATAGCTGACTCCAACGGAAAGCCCTTCTGGCAAATTGTGCAATGTAATAGCTGCGATAATGAGAAAAGATTTGGACTCCAGATGAAAGGTCTTGGAGTCCGGGTCCTCCAAATCCGCATGGGGAATGTACATTTCCATCACCAGTAATACGAGACAGCCGAGCAGGATTCCCGCAGTCAGCACGAACCAATTGGAATGCTCGATCGCTTCGGGAATGAGGTTATACACGGATGCAGAGGTCATAATTCCTGCGGCATAAGCCAACAAAACATCGCGAAGCCGATGCGTGATATTACGCATAAATAGTATGGGCACGGCGCCGAGTCCAGTGGACAGGGCAGAAATAAAGCTACCTACAAAAACGTCATTCATAATCGGGATAATCCCTCCATACCTAATTTATCTTTAAGCTTCGCTTCATGAAAACTTCATTTGACTGTTTACAGCTATTTCCGCATAATGAAATTAGGATTTAGAATCAGTCTAAGTCATAAGAACCTACAAAACAAGTGATTCGTTTTTGCAATATCCGGGTGTCCACATTTTGGGATAAGCTTTTGGTGGAATTACTTTTAGAGTATATGCAGCTGCCCAGCGCCCGGTGTCGAAAACTCGTTATATAATACTTATGATATTTTAGGAGGAACCAAGATATGTACAAGTCCATTATTATAGGTACCGGCCCTGCCGGTTTGACCGCTGCAATTTATCTGGCACGCGCTAACATGAGCCCACTGGTGATCGAAGGACCACAGCCAGGCGGACAATTAACCACGACTACGGAAGTCGAAAATTTCCCGGGTTTTCCTGAAGGAATCATGGGGCCCGATTTGATGGATAATATGCGTAAGCAAGCGGAGCGTTTTGGCGCTGAATTCCGCACAGGTTGGGTAAACAAGGTAGACACAACTGCTCGTCCATTTACATTGGATGTAGAAGGTTTGGGTGAACTGGTTACCGATACACTGATTATTTCCACAGGGGCGACTGCCAAATATTTGGGTATTCCCGGTGAACAGGATAATATCGGACGTGGCGTAAGCACTTGCGCAACATGCGACGGCTTCTTTTTCCGTGGCAAAGAAATTGTTGTCATCGGCGGTGGAGACTCTGCACTGGAGGAAGCCAATTTCCTGACTCGTTTTGCCTCCAAAGTAACGTTGGTGCATCGTCGTGAAGAAATGCGCGCCTCCAAAATTATGCAGGATCGTGCTCGTGCGAACAACAAAATTGAATGGGCGCTTAATCGTACTCCTGTAGAAGTGATCGCTGACGAGAACGGAGTCACTGGCTTGAAAGTGCTGAATAATGCAACAGGCGAAGAGGAGATCATTACAGTTAGCGGCGTATTCGTGGCGATTGGTCATCATCCGAATACAGGCTTCCTCGAGGGGCAAATTACAACGGATGCGAACGGTTATATCGTCGTAAATCCGGGGACTTCCGAAACAAACGTGCCAGGCGTATTCGCTTGTGGCGACGTACAGGATACACGCTACAGACAAGCAATTACCGCAGCAGGTAGTGGCTGCATGGCTGCTATGGACAGCGAGAAATACATCGAAAGCTTGGAGCACAGCGCACTGGCCCTGTAATGATCTTCGCAAGGTTGAATAAATATGATGTAACAAAATAAATGATGAGGTGATATTCATGGAAAAAGCAATTGTATACACATCTACAAACTGCCCGCATTGCCGTCAAGTAAAAAGCTATTTGAGTGAAAAAGGCGTGGAGTACGAAGAACGCAACATTGAAACCAATGAAGCTTTTGCTCAAGAGGTTTGGGATATGGGCATTCGTGCCGTTCCATTGACTTTGATCGGGGAAGAACGTATTTCCGGTATGAACAAAACCAAGTTTGAAAAAGTGCTGAACGCTTAATCCAACCAACAGCAGATGACGGTCCTATGATCGTTATATGGTTTAATAAGACCCTCATTGCAGTTACATGCTGCGATGGAGGTCTTTTTACTTCTTTTTAAAAAGAGAGAATTTTGTCGAAAGTATTGCATCTGTAGATAATCGGTGCTATATTTTAATTGTAAGCGCTTAAAACCCGGGTTGCTTCTATGTAACAATTCATCAATGCACCATCAATTATGACTTCTAATTAACTAAATAGCACAATATCCAATAAAGGCGTGTTACTGTTCGGCAGGCAAGACCTAGATTGGGTAGGATATTTTTCCCTACCCTTTTTAGGTCTTTTTTTGTTCCTTATTTTAAGAAGGTAGGTGTAACTCATGAATTACAAAGATATCGCACAAGCCATTTTTAACAAAGTGGGCGGGAACGATAATATTAACAGTGTTATTCATTGCTCTACTCGATTACGGATGACGCTTCGTAAGCCGGAATTGGCACAAACAGATGAAATTAAAGCTTTGGACGGAGTTATGGGAGCCGTGAATAGCGGTGGACAATATCAGGTCATTATAGGAAATGATGTAGGCTATGTCTACAATGAGCTAGTCAAATTGCTGGACCCGAATCAATCGTCTTCCGATGAAGCCGAAAAAGTGAAGATGGATCGAAGCTTTAAGGGATTGTTCAATAGTTTTGCGAGCATGATTGCAGGTATTTTCCAGCCCATTATTCCGGCCATTGCTGCATCAGGGATGTTAAAAGCACTGCTTTTGCTATGCACAGTAACCGGAATCATGAGCAAAGAAAGCCAAACGTATATGATCCTAAGTGTAATCTCGGATGCGGCATTTTATTTTCTGCCTATGCTGCTGGCTTTCTCCAGCGCGCAGAAATTCAAGACTAATCCATTCGTATCCGTACTCCTAGGGGGTGTGCTACTTCATCCGAACTTAATCAGTTTGCTAGGAGGTGAGAAAGCTGTCACATTTGCGGGCCTGCCCGTAGCATCGGTACAATACGCTACCTCCGTTATTCCTATTATTTTGACCATATGGCTCATGTCATATATTGAGAAATTTGCTGATAAAATCTCTCCCGGACCTGTGAAAATATTTCTAAAACCATTAATAGTCATTCTGATTGTCGCACCTGTTTCTCTCATTGCCTTAGGACCTCTAGGTACGTATTTGGGCTTAGGTATGTCCAACGGTGTATTCTGGATTCAGGAACGAATCGGCTGGCTTACAGTCGTATTGATGTCTATCGTGATGCCGCTAATCGTCATGTTCGGCATGCACAAAGTATTCTATCCTATTATTTTTGCTGCGCTGGCTTCACCAGGATATGAAACATTGGTACTGGTTGCCATGTTGGCTTCCAATATGGCCCAAGGCGCGGGTGCATTTGCCGTCTCGCTGAAAACGAAAGATCCCAAGTTCAAACAAATTGCTTTGTCCGCAGGTATTTCAGGGGTATTCGGCATTACGGAACCCGCTTTGTATGGCGTACATTTACGCCTGAAAAAAACACTGTTCGCCTGTATGATTGGAGCCGGGGTTGCCGGATTGTTTGCAGGTCTTATGAATTTAAAAGCTTATGCAGCTGTGGGTCCAGGTTTTGCATCACTGCCGATGTTTATCAGTGAAGATCACTCTAACCTGGTATATGCGCTTATTACGATGGCTATTTCGATCATTGTGACTTTTATTGCAGTTTATATGATCGGCTTTCAAGATACGGTTACCGAACCGGCTAAAAAAGAAGCTCGTCCCGAGCCTGCTAAAGCACAAAGTATAAGTAAAAGCTTCAAATCTAAAACCGTTATTTTCGCACCTATGGAGGGCACCGTAATTCCCTTACAACAGGTCAAAGATGAAGCATTTTCTCAGGAAGCAGTGGGTAAAGGGATGGCTATTCAACCAAGTAGCGGAAAAGTGGTCGCACCTTTTGACGGCATCGTAGCAAATGTATTCCGCACCAAGCATTCCATAGCCTTAAAATCAGTTGAAGGTGTAGAACTGCTCATTCATATCGGTTTGGATACCGTTAAGCTGAAAGGCCAGCATTTTACTGTGCATGTACAGGAAGGGGACGAAATTAAGCATGGGCAACTTCTGATTGAATTTGAACTTGAAGCTATACAAAGGGCGGGGTATGATACGATAACTCCGATTATTGTGACCAACACGGCGGACTATCTGGAAATCATGGGTCATGAAAGTTCAGAAAAGACAGGGCCGGAGAAGCCTCTAATTACTGTACTTTAACAGTGTGTTTGTTGGGGGAATCAAGCCTGGAAAGTGAGATGTCGCTGGATATGAAAGTAATTAAAGTTCTCAATACGAGTATTGTTCTTGCCAAACGTGAGGATCACAAAGAAATTATCGTGATGGGGAAAGGGATCGGCTTTAAAAGCAAACCTGGTGACTTCGTCGATGAGAACGAGATTGAAAAGATATATGTTCTTGAAAATGAAAGCATGTCTTCTGATCTGACGGCGCTAATGAAGGAAACACCCAAAGAGTATTTGATTCTGGCAGACGAAATCATATCTTATGCCAAAAATGCACTATCCAGTCACTTGAATGAGCATTTATATGTATCCCTGACAGACCATCTGTACATGGCAACCAAACGATTTAAAGAAAATATGAAGATTCAGAATCGGATGCTGTGGGAGGTCAAAAAGTTTTATCCGGAAGAGTTCGGTATTGGCTTGTATGCGCTCTCCTTGATTGAAAAGCGTATCGGTCTAGAACTGCCTGAAGAGGAAGCGGCGAATATCGCCTTTCATTTGGTTAATGCTCAACAAACCGATAACAATATGAACCAGGTTTTATTGATGACCAATACGGTCAAAGACATTTTGAACATCATTAAACTGCATTACCAAATCGAACTGGATACCCACAGCATCAACTATTCGCGTTTTCTAACGCACCTTCAATTTTTTGTTCAGAGATTACTTGAGCATAAAATGTTGGATTCTCAAGATCCAGAATTAATGAGCCAAATTGTGAACAAGTACCCTGAAGAAGAGAAGTGTGCGTTATCGATTCAACAATATATTGAAGCCAAATTCGAACTTTTGATCCCGGATGAAGAACTTATGTATCTGATCATTCACTTAAAACGAGTCATAAGTAGAAATTAAAGAGGAGGAGCTAGAGATGACAGAAATAAAAAGAACATTTCCGAAAGGCTTTTTATGGGGAGGAGCGATAGCCGCAAATCAGGTGGAGGGCGCCTGGAATGTCGATGGTAAAGGGATATCTACAGCAGATATGGCTATTTACAAAAAGAATGTGAGCAAAGCTGATTATAAAAAACACAATTCAATGACTGAGGAACATATCCAAAAGGCGATGCAGGACACGTCAGATCATGATTATCCCAAACGTCAGGGAATTGATTTTTATCACCGCTATCCCGAAGATTTAGCATTGTTTGGTGAAATGGGATTTAAAACGTTGCGAGTTTCTATTGCTTGGACGCGTATTTTCCCCAACGGAGATGAGGACAAGCCCAACGAGGCTGGACTGCAATTTTATGATCGGCTGTTTGATGAAATGCATAAAAACGGGATAGAGCCACTTGTCACCCTGTCCCATTACGAAATGCCAATGTATCTTGTAAACCATTACGGAGGCTGGACCCAACGGAAAGTTGTAGATTTCTTTATCCATTTTTGTAAGACTGTATTTAAAAGATACCAAAATAAAGTAAAGCACTGGATCACTTTTAATGAAATAGATAGTATCGTGCGCCATCCGTTTACGAGCGGTGGTATTTTACCGGAGCGCTTTGAAAATGTAGAGCTAGCGGTTTATCAGGGTCTGCATCATCAATTTATAGCTAGTGCTCTGGCCGTAAAATACTGTCACGAAATCATTCCAGATTCTAAAATCGGCTGTATGTTAACCCGGCTAACGACGTATCCGCACACCTGTAATCCGCAAGATATTCTGGCAGCGTTTAAAGATAATCAGTTCAACTATTTTTTCACGGATGTACAGGTTCGCGGAGCGTATCCCCATTATATGAAACGCTTCTTCCGTGAAAAGGAAATCGTGATTGAAAAGCTCGAGGGTGACGATGAAATTTTGAAGACGCATCCGGTGGATTTCATTTCCTTTAGTTACTATATGTCGTTGGTTGCTAGTGCGGATAGTGAAGGCATGGAAAAAGTCAGTGGGAATACGATTGGCGGCGTTAAAAATCCTTATCTGGAAACGAGTGATTGGGGCTGGCAGGTTGACCCGGTCGGCTTGAGACTTTCTCTGAGTGAGCTGTACAGCCGCTATGAAGTACCATTGTTCATTGTAGAAAATGGTTTGGGGGCATACGACAAGGTAGAGGAAGATGGTAGTATTCAGGATGATTACCGTATTGATTACTTCCGTGCACATTTTGAACAAATGCATGAAGCGATTCTAGACGGGGTTGAACTCATGGGTTACACCAGCTGGGGAGCGATCGACTTGGTCAGTTATTCCTCATCTGAAATGGAAAAAAGATACGGATTTATATATGTGGACAAAGACAATGACGGTAACGGGACACTAGAAAGAAAACGAAAAAAGAGCTTCTACTGGTATAAGGATGTTATCTCCAATAACGGGTTGTAAGAAGAGGATTTTCCAAAATCTCGAGAAAAGTGGGCGTACAGGAACTTGAGTGTTCCCGTACGCTTTTTTTCTTATAAAGATACGCGTACACGCCCGAGAAAAGGAGCTGTTGCTGCATAGGCGGCACCTAGCATCGTCGAACGGCTGCCAAGCGTGGAGAAACGAATCTGTAGTTGCCGACGGTGATAGGGCAGAGCACGTTCGTCAATCACTTCACGCATACTTTGCTCCAACCAAGGTCTGGCTTCCGCCAGTGGACCGCCGATGATAAGCATTCCGGGGTTGAGGCTGTTCACAATGTTGGTAATACCCACACCCAAATATCGCCCAATATCACTAAGGACGCTTAATGTACTCGCTTCACCTTGCTGAGCAAACGGCAGTAATTCCGCTGTATTATGTGCAGGCAGTTTCAATGTGGATGCTGCGTACGCCTTCTCCGAAGCATACAGCTCCCAGCAGCCGCGACTACCGCAAGAGCAGAGCCGTCCGTTCCAATCAATGGTCATATGACCCGTCTCCCCGGCGTACCCCCAAGCTCCTTGATACGGCTTGCCGTCAATGATAATCCCGGCCCCGATCCCGGACCCTGCACTGATGTAGACCAGATCCCGCACCAGCTGTCGGTGATCACCGTCCATACCATAGTACAACTCGCCCTGTGCGCCGACGTTGGCTTCGTTATCCACTACGACGGGCAGACCTAGCTCGGCCTCAAGCTGCCGCCGCAGCGGAACCTCTTCCCAGCCCAGATTGGGTGCGAACAAAACGGTTCCGGTTTCATCCACCATACCCGGTACCCCCAGCCCAATGCCGACGATACCATGAGGGGAGGGAGGAGTGACCTGCATGAGCTCCTGAACGAGCTTTCGAATCTGTTCCATAACAAAGGCAGGATCATGCTGGGTTAGGGAAAAGGTAAGCTCGGTTTCAATGGTACCTGCCAGATCGGTCAGAGCGCCCTTGATGTACTGTACACTCACCTCAATACCGAGTACAAAGCCTGCACGGCTGTTGAACAGTAGCATCAAAGGCTTACGCCCGCCGCTGGATTCCCCTAATCCCGTCTCATACACAAGTCCATCGGTGATGAGCTCTGCCACCAGATTGGAAACGGTGGCCTTGTTTAATCCAGTTTGACTGGATAACTGTGCCCGGGATAGCGGAGCATGAAGGCGAATACGCTCCAGCACAATGGATTTATTCAGCTTTTTGACAAGCGCCTGATCGCCAGTGACATTCATGTTAATTCACTTCCTGTTGGTGTAATTCCTGATATTATATCATAAAAACAAACTTAGTTTAAGCAATAGACAAAGTCTTTTAGCTGTGCTAGAATCGTTTTTGTAAACGTTTACTATAAAGGAGGAACTTATAATGGCTTATTTCGAACAGGTATCTAAAATTAACTTTGAGGGCAAGCAATCCGACAATCCTTTTGCGTTCAAATTTTATAATCCACAGGAAATTGTAGCGGGAAAAACGATGGAGGAGCATTTGCGTTTTAGCATGGCCTATTGGCATACACTGGTTGCAGGCGGCTCTGATCCTTTTGGTGTAGAAACAGCGGAACGTCCATGGTCCAAGTTTACCGGGCTGGATTTGGCGAAGGCACGTGTGGAAGCTGCCTTTGAGCTGCTGGATAAGCTGAATTTACCTTATTTTGCTTTCCACGATGTGGATATTGCACCAGAAGGCGCGTCATTGAAGGAATTTTACAGCAATCTGGATACCATCGTGGATCTGATTGAGGAACATATGAAAGCTACGGGGAAAAAACTGCTGTGGAATACGGCGAACATGTTTAGCCATCCACGTTATTTGCATGGAGCTGCGTCGACTTGCAATGCAGATGTATACGCACACGCAGCTGCTCAGATTAAAAAAGGGTTGGAAGTGGGCAAACGTCTGGGCGCGGATAACTATGTTTTCTGGGGAGGCCGTGAAGGCTACGAAACACTGCTGAACACGGATTTGAAGCTGGAGCAGGACAATTTGGGACGTATGTTCCATATGGCCGTAGACTATGCGCGTGAAATCGGCTTTGACGCTCAGTTCCTGATTGAGCCAAAACCGAAGGAGCCAACGAAGCATCAGTATGATTTTGATGCGGCGACGACGATTGCCTTCCTGCAAAAATATGATCTGGATCAGCATTTCAAGCTTAATCTGGAAGCTAATCATGCAACTTTGGCGGGGCATACTTTTGATCATGAAGTACGTGTAGCACGGATTAACGGCATGCTGGGATCACTGGATGCAAATCAGGGAGATTTGCTGCTGGGCTGGGATACGGACGAATTCCCGGTTGATCTGTATGATGCCACACTGACCATGTATGAAGTGCTGCAAAATGAAGGCTTGGGCCGTGGCGGTATCAACTTTGATGCCAAGGTGCGCAGAGCATCATTTGAGCCAGAAGACTTGTTCCTTGCGCACATCGCAGGTATGGATACGTATGCGAAGGGACTGAAGGTAGCCGCCAAACTGATCGAAGATCGTGTGTTTGAAAACTTTATTGAGAAGCGCTACAGCAGCTTTAAAGAAGGTATTGGAGCAGACATCGTATCCGGAAAAGCAACGCTTGCTTCTCTTGCTGAATATGCTTTGGCGAACGAAACACCACGCAAAAACGTATCCGGTCGTCAGGAATATCTGAAAGCAACATTAAATCAATACATTTTAGCTGACTAATGCCAGAACTTATAAGGGTAGTACGATAACAGGGAAGGAGGAACTCCAATGCAGGAGAAGCTAAATCAGGAGCAGGAACGCTATGTCATCGGCGTAGATTTGGGTACCAGCGCGGTCAAAACGGTGCTGGTTAACCGCAAGGGGCAGGTGTCTTATGAAACCTCCCAGTCTTATCCGCTCCATCAGCCGAAGGCGGGGTATAGCGAACAGCACCCTGAGGACTGGGTCAGTGGCACGTTAGCATCACTAAAACAGCTTGTGGAGAAGGCTGGAATCGGCGGCACAGATGCCGTGGACGGTATTAGCTTTTCGGGACAGATGCACGGGCTTGTGCTGACTGACAAGGAAGGCCAAGTGCTTCGTCCGGCTATTCTGTGGAATGACACGCGTACAACAGCACAATGCCGTCGTATTGAAGAAAAGCTCGGATCGGAGCTGCTGAACATCGCACGTAATCGCGCGCTGGAAGGCTTCACGCTGCCCAAGCTGCTGTGGGTGCAGGAGCATGAGCCAGACGTGCTGGCCCGTGCGGCACATTTTATGCTGCCCAAGGATTATGTGCGCTACTGTCTGACAGGAGAGCTGGCGACGGAGTATTCGGATGCGGCGGGCACGCTGCTGCTGGATATTGCGAACAAGCAGTGGAGCGAAGAGATCGCTGCCGCGTTTGACCTACCGTTGTCGCTGTTCCCGCCGCTAGTGGAATCCTTTGATCAGACGGGTACGCTACTGCCGGAGATTGCGGAGCAGAGCGGGCTTTCGCCTGAAACGAAGGTCTTTGCAGGTGGTGCGGACAACGCATGTGGCGCGATTGGCGCCGGCATTTTGAGCGAAGGCCGCACCCTGTGCAGCATCGGCACCTCAGGGGTTGTACTTTCTTATGAGGAACGCAAGGATATTGATGTGCAGGGGCGGGCGCATTTTTTTAATCATAGTGAGCAGGATGCTTATTATATTATGGGGGTTACGCTCGCGGCCGGATACAGCTTGACTTGGTTTAAGGATACCTTTGCACCAGGGCATTCTTTTGATGCACTGTTGGCAGATGTGAACTCTATTGAGCCGGGCAGCCAAGGGCTGCTGTTCACGCCTTATATCGTCGGCGAACGTACACCTCATCCAGATGCAACCATTCGAGGCAGCTTTATCGGGATGGATGCGGGGCATAAGCTTGCGCATTTTACACGGGCGGTACTGGAGGGAATTACGTTTTCGCTCAAGGAATCCATTGATATTCTCAGAGGAACGGGCAAAACGGTGAACGAAGTCATTTCCATCGGCGGCGGTGCGCGTAATGAGGCATGGCTGCAAATGCAGGCAGATATTTTTAATGCGGATATCATCAAGCTGGAAAGCGAGCAGGGACCTGCATTGGGGGCGGCCATGCTGGCTGCTTATGGTAGTGGCTGGTTAGAATCTCTGCAAGCGTGTGCTGAAGCTTTTCTGCGTGAAGCAGCGAGATATTCACCAAACCCGGAACATGTGGCACGGTATGAAGGCCTATACGAACTGTACCGTGAAGTTTACCTGCATACGCGAGAGCTAAGTGAGCATTTGGCAGTATATCGCTGAATACGGTGAGTTTTGAGCGTAAATGAAAAGCGGCTTCGGGTGTAAGAAACCCCCGGAGCCGCTTTTTTTTCATGTGATGATGAGTTTGAATTAAATACTTTTCTCGATTTTCGCATGATCTTCATTCATAGAACTCCCGGCACAGCCAGGACATGACTTGCTCGACGAACACCCCGCACAGGCGCCTTGACGACTTTTTCGCAAAAATCGTACCAGCACCCACGCACTATAACCGAGGATCGCCAATAAAATGATGATATTGATCATGGAATCCACTTCCTTTTATTTACTGTAGGGCCTGACTTAACCCCAACCTAATAATCTGCCACATTGATAGATCAAGACGGCGATGATATATGCGACGGTCAAAGGATAGATCACAGAAAATGCGGTCCAACGCCACGAAAGGGTTTCTTTACGAATGACCGCTACCGTAGCCAGACACGGAACATACAACAGAATGAACACCATAAAGCTAAAAGAGGCAAGCGGTGTAAAGGCCTGTCTGACTTGTAGTTCAAGTCCCTGCATATCAGGAACGTGGTAAATAATATTCATCGTTGATACGACAACTTCCTTGGCCATAAAGCCTGTGAGTAGGGAAGCACCTGCTTGCCAGGTGCCAAAACCGAGAGGGGCCAGTAATGGAGCGAACCAACCTCCAACGGTGGCAAGCAGGCTGTCATCCATTTCTGCCCCGAAGCCCTGCGGACCGAAATTGGACAAGAGCCAGATGCCAACGGAACCTGCAAGAATAATTGTTCCAGCTTTACGGACGAAGCCTTTGACCTTCTCCCATGTGCTGCGGAATAGTGTAAGAGCCTGCGGCACTCGATAGGGAGGAAGTTCCACGATGAAGAGGGAGGGCTCACCCGACAAAATGGATACTTTGGAAAAAATTTTGGCAAGTATAAGTGAAACGATGATTCCTAACACATACATCAGCATGATGATGCTTGCCGCATGTGTTGGGAAAAACACACCCGCAAACAACGCATATACCGGCAGGCGGGCCGAACACGACATAAAGGGCACCAGCAATGTTGTAATGAGACGTTCTCTGGGCTGTTCAATGGTGCGTGCCGCCATAATCGCAGGGACATTGCAGCCAAATCCGATGATAAAGGGAATGAAGCTTTTCCCGTTCAAGCCAACGGCTTGCATCAGGCGATCCATTAGTATCGTGACCCGTGCCATATACCCGGAGTCTTCGATCACTGAAATTATCAGAAATAAAATAGCAATTTGAGGCAGAAAAACAAGCACACCCCCGACTCCAGCCACGATGCCGTCCACGACTAGACTTTGCGTAAAAGCGGACGCGTTCAAGTGAACGAGTAACTCAGAAATCCAAGTGCTGAGTGTCCCTGAAAAAAATCCATCCAGCATATCTGAAAGGATCGTACCCGCCCAATCGAAGGTGAACTTGAAGGTAGCGTACATCAGCAGCAAAAAGATCGGAATCCCCAGATACCGGTGAGTTAATAGTGCATCCAGCCTATCCGTCAGGCTGTGCGGTCTGAGTTTGGAGGTGTCGAGTGCCTTGGTGCACAGATCAGCAATCCATGCTGTTCGTACAGAACGAATATGCTGAGCAGGGGTGATGGCATGGCCTTCACCGAGAAGTTCTTCCTCGCAACGGTGGATGCGCACAGTTACTTGTTCACGCTGTACCTCATTCGTCATCCATTCCATGACGACAGGATTGCCTTCCAGACATTGCAGTGCGGCCCACCGCAGTTGCGGCACAGGTGCATTTGGCAGCAAGTTGCAAATATCCGTAATGGCAGCTTCAACGGCAGGACCGTAGTCCAATTGAAAAGCATTGGATGTACGTCTTACCTCCCGAAGAGAAGCAAGCATTTGCTTACTTCCACTGCCTGTACGCGCCACCATAGGAATGATGGGAACGTTCAACTGATCGGCTAACAATTCCTTGTTTACGCGAAGACCCGTGGCATCGGCTACGTCAGTCATGTTTAAGCCAAGTACAAGCGGACGGCCATACTCCAGTAGTTGTACGGTTAGATAGAGATTACGCTGGAGCTGGGAGGCATCCACAATGTTGATCAGGGCCGTAGGAGGTTCTTCCAGCAAATATCGAGTTGCGACACCTTCATCCAGCGAAAGAGGGAGTAAAGAGTAGGCGCCCGGCAAATCCACCAATACGGCAGACTTGTCACGCAGGATTCCTGTTTTCTTTTCCACTGTGACGCCGGACCAGTTTCCTACTTCTGCATACGTACGAGTCAGCTTGTTGAATAATGAGGTTTTTCCTGTGTTGGGATTACCGAATAGAGCGATCATGTCCATGTTGGAACAACCTCCAGTTGCTTCACTTGATTTTGACGGAGGCCAACCAGCTGGCCGTTGCATTCAATGACGATAGGACCGCCCAATAAACTGATTTTCTTTAATCGTATGATGGAACCTTCGTTGATACCCATATCTGTTAAGCGACGGCGCAATGAGGGATGAAGAGGGGCAAGAGATTGCAAACGCACAGTTTGACCTAATGGTGTACGAAGGAGTGAGATACATTCTGGCATGGTGCTCAGCCTTTCTGATCTAGAATGAGAATCAATATCATTTACTTCCGATGCCAGTACCATATCATGAGGAAACCTAGATTGCTGTGATAAAACTCTCTGCGAACGACAAGTCTGCTCATTGTCCCATCTGTTATATAGGCGAGTATAATGTCACACCCTGTCTTGAACTGCTCCCTTACTCGTCTGCAACCGACAAAACTAGAGCGTTTGGGGCAACTGTTTTTATGGTAAGATATAGCTGTTTACAACTATGCTAAGAAGGGCAGGAACGCTCTGTATGAACAGAAAAATCGGGGTTAGGCTTGTAAAATGTCTGGTTGCGGGTGCAGCGCTGGCTGTGTTGCTGCCGCAGGCTGTGGAGTGGGGTAGCAATGTGTATGCGGCATCGACCAAGCCGGCTCCATCCGTATCATCGCAGCAGCTTCAGAACAAGCTTTTACAGGCAATGGCTACGCGGAGTGAAACGCTGACCTTTACATATCAAGGGCGAGTGAACGGTCTCAAGCAACAATTACAGACGGCCATCCAACAGGCCATGGAGAGCGATCCGTATGTGAATTATACGATCAAAAGCTACGCATTCAGCTATACAGGCACAACGACCTCCGCTCAGGTTACGATTCGTCTAAGCTACCGGGAGACGAAGGAACAGACAGCATATGTGGATAGCACAGTTAAAGCAGTGCTGGGGGATATTATTACGAAGGGAATGACGGATCATGAGAAGGTAAAGGCCATTCATGATTGGATCGTCGTTCGCCTGAAGTATGATGAAGCACAACAAAAGTACACAGCCTATGATGGCCTGAAAACGGGAAGCACAGTCTGTCAGGGTTATTCACTGTTGGCCTATAAAATGCTGGAACGTGCAGGCATTACGAACCGGATTGTGGAAGGAAGAGCAGGGGGCCAGCTGCATGCCTGGAATCTTGTTTTATTAGATGATCGATGGTATCACATGGATACGACATGGGATGATCCAACCCCGGATCGCGCGAATGAGGTAAGCACTTCATATTATCTGTTGACGGATACCGAAATGCGGCGGGATCACTCATGGGTTAAGCCGTATCCTCAGGCGAATACATCGTATCGGGAAACCTTATCAGCACTGGTAGCTACCGGAGGATCAAAGGCTGCTGTGTATCAAAAACTGTACAATACCCTCGAATATCCGCTGCAAGACGGCAAGGGTCTGGTTAAAACATCCGCCGACATTAAGGAACAGGTGCGTAAGATTGTAAATAAGGGAGGGACAACACTTACCTTCGCCTATCAGGGAACGGAGCGAAGTCTCAAGGAGGATTTACAATCCTTATATCAACTCGGTTTGAAATCCATTTCTTATCAAATTACGGATCTAGGAAGTACCGGCAATCTTCGTGTAACCCTGAAATGGACCTAATCATCTTGCTGTAAAAAGCTACATTAACAAAGGAGTATTCTATTTATATGCACAAGCGTTCCTTTACCTACTTGCTTGGCACGCAGACTATGTCCAATGCGGCCGACATTCTTTACATTATGGCACTTGTGTCTCTGGTTTTTCATGAAACGGACTCGATCTTCTCTTCGGTACTCGTCCCGTTGCTGCGAATGGGGGCACAGATGATCAGCGGCTTTTTAGCACCGCTCATTTTGGTCCGATTCCAGCTTCCTTTTATTTTATTCGTTTCTCAGTTCGGGCAATTGGCTTTCTTTGCTGTTCTGCTGGGCCACTTGTGGTCAGCGGGTACGGAGCCGATATGGGTGATGGTGTTTACGTTGGTGGCAGCCATGTCCTTTCTGGACGGATGGACCACGCCTGCGCGTAATGCGCTGATTCCCCGCCTTGCGTCTGGGGAAGGACTCATGCGGGCAAACAGTCTGGTATCGGTTAGCGATCAGACGGTGCAATTAGCGGGGTGGGGGCTTAGTGGTGTGCTCGTAGCCATGCTAGGCTCAGAAAAAACACTACTGGTGGCCGGCGGGCTGTATATGGTAGCAATGATCTTCACCAGTCTGATTCGAGATCCACTAGAGGGCAAAGCCCATTATTTGCTGCAACCTGGAACAAGGGTGCGAGGTGGAGATGTCTCAGTTTCCGAAACTGGTACTGAGTCCGGGCAAGGGCATCATGACTTGCCTCCTGCACGGTTGGAAGATACACTGTATGGCCCGGAATCAGAGAGCACCGCACTACCTCCCAAACGTAAAAAGGAAATACTCCGTGAAGGCTGGAGCCTCATCGGAGCCAGTCGCAGACTGAAAGCTCTTATTTTTATGGATATGATTGACCTTCTAGGGGGTTCGGTTTGGGTAGGCGCGTTCACGCTTGCTTTCGCTCAGCAGGTTTTGCACAAGAGTGAGGCATGGTGGGGATACATCAATGCAGCGTATTTTGCAGGAGCGATTGGCGGCGGCATCGTTGTCCTCGCCTGCGTCAAGCATTTGCAGCGCAGACTGCTGCCCGCCATGTTGGCGGGGATGGCAGGCTACGGGCTGCTGACAGCGTGGTATGCACTGAACACATTACCGCCACTAACGCTGCTTATCGTGTTGTTGATGGGACTACCTGCGGAAATGTCCGTCGTATCCCGCCGCACGATGATGCAAATGAGTGTGTCCGTACATGATTTGCCCAAGGTGCTGTCTGCCCAGGCCACACTGACAAGTTTGACCTTTTGTATATCGCTGCTTTTAATGGGCTGGATTGCAGATCATCTGGGCATCGTTAATTTGTACTTGTTTTCTGCAGTGCTGACGCTGATTGCTGTTATATACGGTATTTTTAGTCGTCGTGCCTTATCCATGTCTTTGTCAGCTTCATTGGAACCTTCCTCCAAATAAACAGAAAAAGCCCGTCTCCGGGCATATACAGGTGAAAATGCGGATAAACGGTCTTGGACCAGGTTTACCAGCGTGTTTTCCCTGATATGTGGAGACGGGCTTTTTTTACTGTTTTCTATTATTTATCCGAAGAAGCATCCGGACTCAAATCACATTCTTTTAATGGAACGATTTTAGTACGTTTGGTCCATTTGTAGCCGAGCCACAGCAGAAGGAACAGCGGCACACTCATGTACGTAGCGATCATCGTTTTCCAGTCAATCTCCTGTCCGGTGAAGGCATCCGCCCCTTGCCCGATAATGACAATGATACACAGAGCGAAGGCGAACAACGGCCCAAACGGGAACCAGCGGGCTTTGTATGGCAGCTCACTTAGACTGTGACCCTGTGCAGTAAAGGCACGGCGGAAACGATAATGGCTGACCGCAATCCCGACCCACGTAATAAATCCACACATTCCGGAGGCATTCAGCAGCCAGTTATAGACTACACCGTCTCCATACAGAGAGGCGAGAAAGGCCAGCATACCGACAGCGGTCGTGATCAGCAGCGCGTTCATAGGAATGCCGCGTCTATTGATATGTCCGAGAAAACGCGGGGCTTTACCTTCCCGTGCCAAAGCGTACAGTACCCGAGTTGCCGCGTACATACCCGAGTTACCTGCCGACAATACGGAAGTCAGAATAACGGCGTTCATAACAGAAGCAGCAATCGCAAGCCCTGCTTTTTCAAATACGAGCGTGAACGGGCTGACCCCGATGTCACTGATGTCTCCCCGCAGCAGATTCGGATTGGTGTACGGAATGATCAATCCAATCACGAGAATCGCCAGAATATAAAAGAACAGGATGCGCCAAAAGATTTGACGGATGGCGCGCGGCACATTTTCACGCGGATTTTCGCTCTCTCCAGCGGCTACCCCAATCAGCTCCGTTCCCTGAAAGGAAAAGCCCGCTGCCATGAATACGCCCAATACAGCAAAGAATCCGCCATGGAACGGGGCGTCTCCTACCGTGAAGTTGGCAAAGCCGATCGCAGGGCCACCCATAATGCCAAAGATCATCAGCACACCTACAGTCAAAAAGATGACGACGGTCACAATTTTAATCATGGCGAACCAGTATTCAGACTCACCGTAGCCTTTGACGGTCAACGCGTTGAGCGCGAAGATTACGGCTAGGAATAACAGGCTCCACCAGGCAGAGTGGCTTTCCGGGAACCAGTATTTGATGAGCACGGTCGCTGCTGCCAATTCGGCAGCAATCGTCACTGCCCAGTTGTACCAGAAGTTCCATCCCATGGCGAAACCAAAAGCCGGATCGACGAAGCGACCTGCATAGGTGTTAAAAGAGCCAGATTCAGGCATAAATGTAGCCAACTCACCGAGGCTGGTCATGAGGAAGTAGACCATGAGACCAACTGCTGCATAAGCCAGCAGGGCACCACCGGGTCCAGCTTCGGCAACCGCGCCTCCACTGGCGAGGAACAGACCTGTTCCGATAGAGCCGCCGAGGGCGATCATCGTCATATGGCGGGCTTTGAGACTTTTACGCAAGGTTGCGTCAGGTGTTGCTTTGTGTTGCACGTTCAAACACTCCTTCATGAAATTGTATTTCATGTCAGGGCAAGAGCCAGAAGGAGGGGGAGTATATAAATCAAAAAACCGCAGGGAATACGCCTGCGGTCTTGTCTATGCATTCCGCACCATACCTTCTTCTATAACAAGATAGCTCAACACACGTGTCTGTGTTAGGACAGCGTGTGACAGTTCTGCTCCTTTCGGTTAGCAGCCCCAGCATTCGGAGTATTTACAAAGAGTCAGCTCCGCATACTTCGGCGGGTGTACCTTTCCACTGGAATCTCAGACGGCTCTTATCGTCTCCTCCGGTGTACTGATTACATCCGCGACCTCTACCTCATCATAAAACAGGGTTGATGAGGTGTATGACATGATATTTTATTGTATAGCGAACTACAGTATATCGTACCTGTACATCTTCTGACAATCGACAATTTTTTGAAAATCACTCGTAGAATCTTAAATTAAGAGTTCCGCTTGGCCATCTGCTGCCAAACTGTTCCCGCGGCTTGTTCGCCTGATTCGATGCGCTCCAGCGCCATTTTAGCCTGTAGACTAACCTCGAATTCGGGATCATCGACGGCCTTCTCCAGCGCATCACGCGCATCCTCAGTTCCAACCTCGTATAAAAAACGTGCCGCCCGCCAGCGCACCAACTTGCTGCTATCCGACAGGGCTCCGATCATTGCGCTGGTAGCGACCGGGTCGCCGATGTCCGACAACGTGTCGCCTGCGGTGCGGCGTACTGCCGCTGAAGGATCGCGCAGTGCCTCAGCTAGCAGATCCATCGCCTCCGGTGAGCGAATATCGCCCAGATAGACGACGCCCAGCCGCCGCAGCTGCATTTTGTCGTCATGCAGCGCTTGCCGGATAAGCGGCAAATGCTCGGGCGTCGGTTCCAGCCGATCCAGCGCAGCGTAGCGTGTGCGCCAATCCTCGTGTTGCAGGGCCTGCCCCAACTCGGCATCGCTCCACTCGCGGCGTTCCTCCACGAATTCGCTGTTGTTTGCGCCGTGGGCAATCGCCTGTTGGATAATCTGCTCCAGCCGCTCTTGCGGAAAGGCAGCTTCCAGTTCCTGCTCGACCTCGCGTGCAATGTCCGGTAGTTCACCATAGCGGACGCCGTAATCACTCAGCTTGCGTTCCTTAATCAGCGTTGCACTCGCTACACGGGTAACGGCTTGCACAAAGCGGTCAGACAAGGAAATTCGTTCCTCCTGCTGCCCCGCCTTGACTCGAATTTGCATAGGAATGCCGCGAAAAAATTGCACAAAGACCTGTGCCTCGCCAAATGCTTCTCCAGAGGTTTCCTCTGGCAAATCCCAATTGGCGTCAGCGCCTTCCTCGCCTAGCCGATCCCGGACTTGACCCAAAATGGTGGACCAGTCTGCATTCCCTTTGCGGTCAAGGGCTACAAAGTCGGTCGTGTGAAACACGCTTTTGACCCCTTCAATGCCCAGCATGCGCCGGATAAATGGAGGAGCGGAACGCTCATTGTCCCGTGTATATGTTCTGCGGATACCCGCTTCCAGTCGCTCATCCAGATGCAGCATCATGGTGTTCGGACTGGGAGTTGGCTCGATAGATGTTATTTTCATAGCTCAGTACAGCCTCCTGTTCAAAAGTTCTCCATATATAGCTTATCTGTATTGTAACTCATTCTGCGAATGTCTCCAAAGAGAAGTTCGTGTTTCCGAGGAAAACACAATGACATATCTCACACTAATTCATGTGAACATGGCTGATGAATATGGAGGTTTTTTTAATAAAAACAGGATGCTATATAAGCCGAACTCGAAAAATTAACATGAAAACGGAGTGGCGGAATGGTGCTGTACAAGCGTAGCGGTGGCGATGGGAAGCACCATCCGACTGCGCAGTGGCGCTATAGGTAGCTTTTAAGTTTGGTTTATAGTTTGATGCTGTCTATGCATTCCGCTTCAGCGGATCGTTCTGGTGGTTGCGAATGAGCAGGGAGGCGATAAAGCCTAGAGACAGAACAGCTGCCAGCAGCATAAATGTAGTCGTCTGATTACCGCCATTATCCATCAAGCGAATGGAAAGCACAGGAGCTAGACTTGTACCGGCAAACAGGATGAAGGTATATAGTGAGACAGCTATAGCCCTCGCTGCGCCGCCGAGCTGGCCGACGATTGCTATGAGTGAAGGAACACTCAGGGCAATGCCGCTGACAAAGCATACACTCAACACCACGATAGTCATAAGAGAGTGTGTCATTCCCATCAGCGCCAAACTCAGAATGGAAAGAATAAGAGCTGTACGTAATATAAGGTGCACACCGTATTTCTGGGCTAACTTTCCGGCGAATGGTGAAAGGAGCATGCCGATGATACCAGCGGATCTGACATAAAGCATCTGTCGGCTATTCAGGCCAAATTCAGGGCCGCCAAGATAGCTACCCAAAACCGTATACATGCTCACAAAGGACATCAGGAGAACAAAAGCAACCGTATAGCTTAACCATAAAGGATACGAGCGCAGAACGGTCCCTAACTGACTGAAAGCTGACCAAATGCGAACACCTCGTTGAGGGGAGGGGGTTTTAGGCAGGAAAAAAAGGACGATTAGGAAGGTAATTGCATATAAAATGCCTAGCATCCGAAATACCGGATTCCACCCCATTTGCTCGCTAATGACAATACTAAATACCTGACCAGCGATACCTGCTACTAGAAAACCGGTGCTGATAAAGCCGATAGCCGTTACCCGTTTTTCGGTCGGGAACATATCGACAGCGTATGCAAGAGCAACGGGAGAAAAGGTGGCCGCAGCTAAACCCTGAAGCAAGCGCAGTGTAACTAATACAGAATATTGACTGGTTAAGCTGATGGATAACGAAATAATCGTTAATGCGAGCAGTCCGGTGACGATAACCTGCTTTCGTCCAAAGCGGTCAGACAATCCACCATAAACAAGACATCCCGCCGCAAAGCCTAAGGAAAAGATACTGCCCGGCAGGGCTGCTTCAGCAAGCGCTTTTCCAAACACTTTAGCAAAAAGAGGGACCAAAGGGATCGTCACATACAGGCTGGACATAACGGCAACCGCTGACCAGCATAGGATTACAGTCATCCATGCATAAGGGAGAGCCACATTTTCTTTCTGTATAACGGTATGATTGGTTCGTAATTTACTCATCAATTGAACACTCCTTGATCATAAAATAAGCAGCTTGTTGATACGCGCAATTAAATATATTAGATAACCTAATTATCTGTTTAAAAAAATTTATCTACCCACCCCCAATCTGCCTTCCATATGATGATGGATTTTTTCTATAATCCGCGAAAAAACGACCTGCTCCTCTGGCTCCAAAATACTCGCTAGAGAAGCACAAGAAGACCAAAATACAGGGAGCACCTGCTGTACAAGATGAGTCCCCGCTTCTGTAATGCGTACATGAATTTTGCGTCGATCTGTAGAATTATGTTCTCTGATAATCCATCCTCGTTGCTCTGTCCAGTCCAAGATTGATGTAACAGATGCACGACGGATTCCCAGACGGTCGGCAATCATAGAGGGGCTCATCTGAGCCTGAGATTGGTGTAGTGTCAACAGCAACAACAGATCTAGCTTACTCTCTGTGAGGCCGTAGGCAGATAGATCTAGATCGATCGCGTCCAGCACGTTATCACCCGTCCACAGCAAGAAGAGACCAATGCGGGCAAGTTGTCGGTCCGTTCCTGCAAGGGCAGTTTGATCCATTAACTCCAGATAAGGTTCTGGACCCAGACGGGGAAGGGGTTGCTGGACGGTGTCCCGCTTACTTTGTTTTGGTGGCATAAGTTCACCCTTTTCATATAATTAGGTTATCTAACTATATATCAATATAACGTATTGAAATGCATAAGACAATATCTAAAAAGAAATACGGCTACATTCAATACAGAAGCAGGGTTAAAACTCGGAAGAATGAACCAAACTGTGAATAGGTTACCAAAATGCGCCAATAGATAAGTGAAGGAGGCGTTCCTATGTTCCGCAAGCAGGAAAGAACGCTCATTATTGTATGTATAGTAATTGCGGCCATTATGCTATATGCCGTAATTAAAAGCATAGCTCGCTTGACTCCTTAGTTGGTAATCCAGAGTGATCCGCGATGTTTAAAATGTGAAATAAAGGAGTGAAACCCATTTGTCTTCACTGGACCCTGTATTGCTAAGCCGGATGCTGACCGGAATTACCCTGTTTGTTCATATCGTATTTGCATCCATCGGCGTTGGCGTACCCTTAATGATTGCACTAGCAGAATGGCGTGGGCTGCGAACCGGTGATCCGCATTATACACTGCTGGCCCGACGGTGGGCGCGAGGGTTTGTCATTACCGTTGCCGTGGGTGTCGTTACAGGCACCTCCATTGGTCTACAGCTCAGCTTGCTTTGGCCCACCTTTATGCGGGTGGCTGGACAAGCGATTGCGCTGCCCCTGTTTTTGGAGACGTTTGCTTTTTTCATCGAAGCTATATTCCTGGGCATCTACTTGTATACCTGGGATCGGTTTAAAAGCAAATATTTTCACCTGATGCTGCTCATCCCGGTAGCGATTGCCTCATCTGCATCAGCGGTTTTTATTACGACTGTGAACTCGTTCATGAACCAACCTCAAGGTTTTACACTCAAAAATGGAGTCATGACTGATATTCATCCCATCCAGGCCATGCTAAATCCGGCTACCCCGACTAAAGTCTCTCATGTACTGGCTTCTTCGTATACATTGAGCGCTGGGGTGCTGATGGGACTGGTGGCTTACAGCATGCTGAGGGGACGTAATCACCCTTATTTCAAAAAGGCGCTGAAGCTGACTGCTACCTGTACCATTGTGTTTGCCATCAGTACCGTGATGATTGGAGATGCATCCGGTAAATTTCTGGCCAAATATCAGCCAGAGAAGCTGGCCGCCGCCGAATGGCATTTTGATACGATGACGCACGCGCCCTTCGTATATGGCGGATATATGGATAAGAACGGTGAAATCAAGTATGCGCTGAAAGTGCCTTATGCACTTAGTGTGTTGGCCGGGAACCTGCCCAGTACGGAGGTCAAGGGCTTAAATGATTATCCCGTAGATCAGCGTCCGCCACTGTCTATCCATTATATGTTTGACCTCAAAATCACTACAGGGGTGCTGATTCTCGTCATTCCGCTGCTATATCTGATCCGCAAGCGTTTGCCAGGTCGCAAACCATACCCCAGATGGCTGCTGTTGGCGCTCATTCTGGTGGGGCCGATGGCGATGGTAGCTATTGAGCTCGGATGGATGTTTGCGGAGGTCGGTAGACAGCCGTGGATTTTACGCGGATATATGAAAGTCTCCGAAGCAGCGACCACTTCTACGAGTGTCGGGTGGATGCTGATGCTGTTTGTTATTTTGTATCTGGTGTTGTGTTTCTCGGCCATTAAGGTACTCAGCAAGCTATTCCGCAATAAGGATGCGGTAGAAGAGATAAGGCAGCTGGGCCTGGAAGGGGCTGAAGGCAAGTGAGCTATGAGATTGTAGGTATCGCCATTTTGTGGACGTTCCTGTTCGGATATTTGCTTGTGGCATCCATTGATTTTGGTGCAGGGTTTTTCAGCTTTTACAGTGTGTTAACAGGCCACCAGAACAAAATCCACAATATCATTCAACGGTATCTGTCCCCGGTGTGGGAGGTAACAAACGTATTTCTCATCTTTTTTGTGGTGGGATTAAACGGGTTCTTCCCGGATGCGGCATATTACTATGGTACGGCGTTACTCGTTCCCGGCAGTATTGCGATTGTGCTTCTTGCCATCCGAGGAGTGTATTATGCATACAATACGTATGGGCATTCCGGTAAAAATAATATCGTCTACATGGCGTTATACGGTGCGACAGGGTTGCTGATTCCGGCGGCACTATCCACGGTTCTTGCCATTTCGGAAGGCGGCATTATTGTAGAAAACAGCACAGGTGTTCATCTGCAATGGGGCCAGCTATTAAGCAACCCCTACACGTGGGCGGTTATTATTCTGGCGCTGGTGAGTGTATTGTATATCTCGGCGATGTTTTTGTCCTTTTATGCCAAAAGGGCAGGGGACAAGGTTGCTTTCGAAATCGTACGAGGGTACGCGTTGCTCTGGAGTGCTCCTACGATTTTGGCGAGTCTGCTCGCATTTTTTCAGATTAACAAACAAAATCCAGATCATTTTACCAATATGCTGAACATAGCCTGGATGTTTGTTGCATCCTTCATATGCTTTGCGGGAGCAGTTTATCTGGTATGGCAGCGGCGGCATCTGGGGGTTTCATTCATATTGGTGATGCTGCAATTTGCATTTGCCTGGTATGGCTACGGCCGCTCGCATCTCCCGTATGTTCTGTATCCCTACATTAATGTCTACGACAGCTTTACAAATTCTACGATGGCGTATGCATTGATTACGGCGTTTGTTGCGGGTCTGCTGGTGCTGATCCCTTCGCTAATCCTGATATTAAGATTGTTTCTGTTCGATGCAAAATATGTGCGCGGACATGAAGGGAAGAAAGGGTGAGTTAGAGTGGCTGCTTTCGAGCATTTTACGATTATGTACGAGTCACCTATCATTATTGTCGTGGCGATTGTGTTTTTGTTTATTTATTCGGCACGCTTTAAAAATCCACAAGACTGACAACAACAGGTGGAACAGGCCTTCCTGATTGATTCGGGAGGTCTGTTTTTGCTGTATTATCGCAGAATTTCCTTTACAGACGTGATTGAATTATACTTTACATATATCAGGATGTTGCATCATTTTATGTTCACACTCGAGTGACAATATATAGTTAAATTGAACCGCTGCGTTTTTTGGAGAACGGGTTCATCAGGGAGGGAGCTGCATCATGCCCAAAGTTCGTTTTAACAATATGGATCATGTAAATACCGATAAAACAATTAAGCAATTCAGACAATGGCGGCAGGAGCGACGCAGCAAAATAAAGGATTATACGTTCGTTGTGCCAAACCATCCTCCAGAGTTGGAGTTCCTGCATAGCAATCGGGAGATGGCGACAGCCACCTGGGTGGGACATTCCACCTTTTTCATCCAGTATCTTGGGCTGAATATCGTCACCGATCCGGTATGGGCAGAGCGTATGGCTTTTGATAAAAGGTTGGCTCCGCCCGGCATTCGTATTCAGGATGTACCACCACTGGACATCATTCTGCTGTCTCATTCACATTATGATCATTTACATTTAGAATCGTTGCGGAAATTATATCGTGCAGATACGCTGATGCTCGTACCCACGGGGTTAAAGGCGAAAATGATCCGCAAAGGTTTTCGTAACTGTCATGAGCTGCAATGGTGGGAGCATCTTACGGTAGGAGGGGTGCGATTTACGTTTGTTCCAGCCCAGCATTGGACACGACGCACGCCGTTTGATACGAACACTTCGCATTGGGGGGGATACGTTCTGCAAAATGAGCAGCAGGTGATTGGCTCTGCCACGTCCGTCACGGAACCTCATCCTCATTCGAATACAGATTCAGAGCATACACCGACGTTGTATTTTGTGGGAGACACTGGATATTTTCGTGGGTTTAAGGAGATTGGCGAACGCTTTGCCATTGACCTGACCTTTATGCCGATTGGTGCGTATGAACCGGAATGGTTCATGACCTCGCAGCATGTGACACCGGAGGAGGCATTGCAAGGGTTTGTAGATTGCGGCGCAGATCAGATGATTCCGATGCACTACGGAGCCTTCAAGCTGGCGGATGATACGCCAAGAGAGGCGCTGGATCGTCTCGAAGCGGAGCGTGAGCGTATGGGTATTGCGAAGGAACGCATTCATGTTCTGGGGCACGGAGAGACGCTGAAAATTGGACGTCGCTGCTCAACTACAATCTGAGGAATTCGACATAATCCTTATAGAAAAAGCGACTCTGCGGACAATTGATATTGTCTGCGGAGTCGCTTTTTTTGTTTTTAGGCTGTGATGCAGGATTAAACTGCTTCCGTATCACTCGCCAAAGAGGAATCGCTGTTGGCGATGGGATGACGAACGATTTTAACTTCATAGAACGTGATTTTATTTTCAATAATATAGTCCGGAATTTGACGGTGGCTATGGGATTCGCGGAATGCTTCGCTTTTCGTCCAGCCTTGGAAGTTCTCCTTTTCTTTCCAGCGTGTACTGATCGTTACTTCCTCATAATCCTTCGTGTTTTCAGTCAGCAGCACTTCCAGACCGAGAAAACCTTCCATTTTTTCAACTTTTCCTTCTTTGTTAAATCTTTCGATGAGTAGATGTGCATTGCCCGGTGTGATTTTAGATGTATTTGTAACGATAACCATATTAAATTCCTCCTGAATGATGTGGTATGGTCGGTATAATAACCGGATAGCCATTCTCAAATTTGATGGTAGCGTTCATTTCATAAATGTCGCGAAGAAAAGCAGACGTCAAAATCTCACGGGGTTCGCCGGCAACGGCGATTCGTCCCTTTTTAAGCGCAATCATATGATGACAATAGGCCGCAGCTTGCTGCAAATCATGCAGTACCATAACAATCGTCAAGCCGGACTCGTGATTGATACGCCGCAGCATATCCATAACTTCAAATTGGTGGGCGATATCCAGAAAAGTGGTCGGTTCATCGAGCAAAAGAATATCCGTTTGTTGGGCCAAGGCCATTGCAATTCGTGCTTTTTGTTGTTCACCTCCCGATAGAGTATGGAACATCCGATCTGCATAGGGCTGGATGCCCGTGATCTTCATGACATGGTCCACGATTTGCTGGTCCTGTCCGGTATGGCGTACCCTCAAGCCCTTGGCATGAGGAGATCTTCCGTAAGCGACCAGCTCGCGGACCGTCAATAACGGCAGCATATCCTTCATTTGCGGTAGCATTGTAATCGTCTGGGCAAAATCACGCCGCTTGTATTCCTGCACGGGCTTGCCGAGGACGGAAACCTGACCCTGATCCTGCTTGAGCAGCCGGGTCATGATCCGCAAAAGCGTGGACTTGCCTGAACCGTTCGGTCCGACGATCGCGGTGAGCTGACCAGCGGGCAAGGTGATATTCACATCGTCCAGCTTGAAATACCCACGTTGTATGGAGATATGCTCACCCTGAATGGCTGTCATCCAAAATTCCCCCGTTTCTTGAGCAGGATTAAGAAGAACGGTGCCCCGATGACGGCCAGCAAAATACCTACAGGCAGTTCAATCGGGTCAAACCAGGATCGCGCCACCGTATCTGCGAGAACAACCAGCGTTCCGCCGCCCACAATGGAAAGGGGAAGGAGGAAACGATAATCTTCCCCGATCAGCAGCCGTATGACATGGGGAACGACCAGTCCTACAAAGCCGATCAACCCGGCTACACTGACTGCTGTACCGGCAAGCAGGGCAGAAAGCAGGATAATGAGCATGCGTTGAAGCTCTACTCGCTGGCCCAGCAGCTGTGCTGAATCGTCGCCCAGCAGCAGTAGATTAGCAGGTTTAATCGCAAAGAAAGAGGCGATTAATCCAATGATGGCGTAAGGAGCCATGAACTCTAGATGATGCCAACTTCTTCCGTTTAATCCGCCGGATAGCCAAGGAAGAACGGCCTGTACGCGGTCGCTGTACATGACCATTACGCCGTTGGTGAGTGCGCCCAGCAGCGCGTTGATCGCAACGCCAGCGAGCACAATTTTAACAGGCGATGCCCCTCGGTCCCAAGCCAGCAGATAAATGACGATTGCGCTCAGAAAGGCTCCCAAAAAGGCGGTTATCGGAAGAAGGTAGCTAAGCTGTGGAAGCATCACCATGGTAATGACGGCGGCAAGTCCACCTCCTGCCGATACACCAATAATGCCAGGGTCAGCCAATGGATTTTTCATGACACCTTGAAGAAGTGCTCCGGAAGCTGCGAGACAAGCTCCTACCAGTAAACCTACTAATACTCTGGGTAGCCGGAGATCCATCAGGATCGTGCGATATGTAGATTCATCATTATGTAGCAAAACATGATTAATTTCTTGAAGTGGAATCGACACCGAGCCGTAGGCCAGACCGTACACAGAGACGGCCAGCAGTAGAATCGGAAGGGTAATCCAGGCGATGGTGCGTCTTCTGGCGCGCTGTAGTTTGTTCATCTCCATCACCTATTTCGCCGGATACAGCTTTTGATGCATCAAATCCAGCGCTTTAGTGACACGTGTGCCCGGATTCGTACCGAACAGGTCTGAAGGTAAAACCTCGACCTGATTGTTTTTGACTGCTCGGATTCCGTTCCAAGCTGCATTTTCCTGCATTTCTTTTATAAATGCGGCCTTAACATCTTCCGTATTGCCATGGGTCATGATGAAGATGTAGTCAGGGTCAGCCTGTATGATGCGTTCTGTGTTCAGCTGCGCATATTGTGGGAAATTTTGCAGGCCCGGAAAATCAGCGGCGATGTTGGAGCCACCTGCAGCTTCCAGAATGTTTCCACTCAGTGAATTCGGCAGTGCCGCCATATACGTAGCCGGGGCTCCGTAGACGAGCAACACCTTCGGTTTGGAGGCAGAAGCGGTTTCCTTTTGCAGCTTAGCTACTTGTTGGTCAATTCGCTGGTTCAGCTTCACGGCCTGAGCCTGCTTTTGCAGTAATTGCCCGAACAGCGTAATTTGCGACTGAATATCGTGAACTGAATTGGCTCCTGTCAGCAGCAGCTGTGAACCGACTCCTTCAATGGCTGGAATGTCTTTTTCATTCATAGGATAATTGCCTAGCACGACATCCGGTTTGAGCATCGTAATTTTCTCCAGATCGACTTCATGAGTGGAGCCTACTTGCTGAACGTTCTCAGCAGCAGGTACGATGGCAGGTCCATTGGAGTTGGGCCTGCCCACGGCAGTTCCACCCAATGCGTATATGATATCCAGATCGCCATTGCTGAGCGCAATGATATGTTGAGGGACCTTTTGAAACGCTAACGTCCGTTTAGAAAAATCAGTAACTTGAATCACCGCACTGCTTGTCGTGCCAGAAGTGGCAGATACGGATGCACTGGTTGGTTTGTGATCTGCGGTCGAGGCACCATTACTACATCCGGTAACTGCCAATAAAAGCGCTGCGGACGACCACAACACATAAGATTTCATGTTATTCCTCCTGCAATTTTGATTTAAACAATAATGATAATCATTTTCATTTATGTATAAGAGAATGATAATGAATATCACTGGGGATTGTCAATTGAAAAAAGCAAATTTTTAAATAAATTTTGAACTAAAAACAAAAGGGATATATTCGAATTATAGAAGAAGGAACTACAAATTTTTCTTAAAAAATAGCATATATCAAGGGGTTATGTACATGCAAATACATATTGACATTTTCGAAAAGTGTAAGATATATTGGTGATGGGTTTACTTTATTTTGCGAAATTCTGGAATAGAAAGGTGGGAAGACACGGCTCAAAAAGAGCTATTTTTTTTAATTATCAATTGAGAATGATAATCAATTACTTAAATTCTCGTGGGGAGGGACTGCTGTCATAATGAAGAAGGGGTATTCTGCAATTATTGCTGTGTTTCTGCTGGTGAGTGTGCTGAGCTTTTGGCCAACTTCGTCATCTGTAGTAGCCGCTGCGGCTTCTCCAAAATTGGCGGATGGTACATACACGCTCAAATACAATATCCTCAAGGCAGAAAATGATTCGGTGTCCATGGCTAATGATTATTTTGAAAAACCAGCTAAGTTGTATGTAAAAAAAGGTCAAATGACCATGCAAATTAAGCTGAATCATAGCGAATGGACAACTGGGTTTAAAGTAGATTACAAAGGCAAAATCATCGATACAAAGGTCATCCATAAGGATGCCAAAACCGATACCCGCACCGTACAATTTCCAATTACGAGTGTGAACAGCCCGCTAATCTCTAAAATTCATGTTACTGTCCCTGCGTATAACTACGATCATGACTATACGATCCGCTTCGCTTTTGATTCCAAAAGCGTCAAAAAAGTAACAGCCGTTCAGCCAGCGAAATCAACTAAATCTTCCAAGAAGTAAATTCAAGTTATCTTTATCGTTCATAAAATCAACATAAATTCAAGCATAAAAAATTGAGGAGTGTGTGTAGATATGAATATGGTAATGAATCGCTTTGAGCAATTTTCTTTTAAGAAGGTATTCGTCGCATTGATCATGACAGCGCTTGTTTTTGCCCTCGTTGCTCCATTCTCAGCTAAAGCGGCAGCAGCAGCCGACGGCACGTATAACGTAGACTATACCGTTCTGAAGGATCAAACCAATGAGACTTCTCGATTGGATAGCTACCTGACGAAGCCTGCTCAGGTTACAGTAGCTAATGGCAAAAATGTCGTTCGTCTGACTGTGAAAAGCAGCAATCTGATTACAACGTTCAAAGTAGAGCAAAATGGCGTACTGCAAGATGCGACTGTAGTAAGCACAGATACTGCTAGCAACACTCGTGTAGTGGAATTCGAAGTTGCTGATCTGAATGCAAAAGTGAATGCTTACGCTGAGATCACAATTCCAGTAATCGGCTACACAGGCAAGTACGATGTACAACTGCAGTTCGACGAAATCTAATCCAAAATAAAACGTAAAAGGAGATTAAAAACATGAACATGATTATGAATCGTATGGAAAAATTGTCTTTGAAAAAAGTAATGCTTACTGTACTGATGGCAGCGCTTGTTTTTGTGGTACTAGCTCCATTTTCTGCCAATAAAGCGAATGCGGCTTTGCCTAATGGAACGTATAACGTTGATTATACAGTGTACAAAGATGGTACCAATGAAACCTCATACATGGACTCAAACGGTTATGTCGCCAAACCCGCTACATTAATCGCTAATAATGGTCAATACAAAGTTAGAGTAGCTATTACTAAAAGTGCTTGGGTCACTGAATTCAAAACGCAACAAAACGGCCAGTATGTAAATGCGAGTGTGGTAAGTACCTCAGGTGATACAAGAATAGTAGAGTTCCCTGTAAGTAGTTTTTCCCAAAAATTGAATGTTAAGTTGCATGTAAGTGTGCCTAAAGAATACACTGGCGGCATTCCATATGATCACGATTACACTGTTCAATTTTTATTTGACGAAGATTCCATCTAATAGTGGAGTAATTATACATTGATCTTATACTCATTTGGAATTCTATTGAGCTCCAAATGAGTATATTTTAAGTAGGGGGATTAATACACTTGAAAAGGCAATTGAAAAAATACTTAATGACGTTTGCAGCTATTGTTATGCTGCTCTCAGTTGTTTTCCCATTTGCTCCGACCGTATCTGCTTCTGATGAGACAAGCTCATCAACTGAATCTGGTGTATCCGAGCCCTCTGTGACGCAAGATGTATATCCGATAGAGCCAAGTCCAGAAGAAGTGGTTCCAACAGTAGATGTGGCAAGTGCGTACACAGTAGCAGCCGCAGACTCACAGAGTTCCAGCACTGTGAAGGATACTAATGAATATTCTATTAGCTACGTTGTTAAAAGTGAAAGCAAGGTGTCAGGGGTAGTGACTTCCCCTTATAATGATATGTTCCTAAAGCCAGCTACGTTGACGGTTGAACAGAGTTCTACTGTAGGGCAGGCTACGTATCATGTTTCTTTAATTCTCGACAATCCTAATACTCCCTTTACAGATATCGAATTTAGACAAAACGGAGAAACCGTTCCTGCCCATATTTCAGATTTAGTAAAAGGGGAAAAGACGTATGAACCACGAACAGTAACATTTGATGTGTATAATTTGGAACAGAAAATTGATGTGAATTACAATTTAAATAATAGACTCAGACAAAACTGGATTGAATTTGATCCATCAACTATAGCTTTAAAAGAGGGACCCGTAACTCCCCCTACCCCTTCACCTGAGCCGGAAGTTCCCTTGAAACCGGGTGTCCTTAATTTTACAATACTGAAGGACAAATCAGAAGAAGTTTCTGTGATGGACGGTTACGCCTCAAAGCCTGCAAAGCTCGTTCAAAAAGGAGATAAATGGTATATTCAACTGACGTTTAATAACAGTAGCTGGATTCCTTCATTTCAAACAGAGCAAAACGGTAAATTTGTAGAAGCAGCAACTATTTCAGAGGTTAGTGACGCTAATCAGCGTACGGTTGAGTTTGAAGTAAGCAACTTATCCAATAAATTGAATGCTTACACTCATGTGATTGTGCCTGGTTTGGAACTGGGAGGAGTACCATACGATCATTGGTATCATGTTCAAATCAAGTTTGACACAAGTATTACACCTGACCCTAGTGCACCACCGACCTTGGCGGATGGAACGTACTCTATTAACTTTAATGCGCTGGATGCAACAAAAGATCAAGCATCGAGAATGGCGCAATATCTGGTGTCTCCAGGGACTTTGACGGTATTGAAGGGGCAAAAAGAAGTTTCCTTCACCATTAAAGACAGCACTACAGTAACGGAATTCAAAACAGAACAAAATGGAACGTTGACGGATGCGGATATTGTAAGTGAGGACAAAACAGCCAATACGCGTGTGGTGAAATTCAAGGTAGCGAATCTGGATACAGTTTTGAACGCACAAGTCCATATTCTCATGGGTACGTATAGTGCAGACCACAAAATACGCCTTAAATTTGACCAGCCAGGAACGGACAACGGTTCAACTCCAGTAACGTCAAATCTGGACTTTACGCTGTTAAAAGACGGTTCAAGTGAAAAGTCCATGATGGATGGATATACAGAAAAACCGGGTACCCTGGTTGAACGTAAGGGCAGGAAATATGTACAGTTCACTTTGAAAAAGAGCAAACAGATTGACGGCTTTAAAGTAGAACAAAACGGAGTATTGACCAATACGGCCGTAGTAAGCGAAAATCAAACGGCGAATACACGTGTTATCGAATTTGAGGTTAAAGAAGTGCCTGCCAAGCTGAACGCATGGGTAAGCATCAACTGGCCTGAGTTAAATTATGTGGAAACATATAATGTCGATCTCCAATTAGGAACGGCAACATCCCCGGTTGATCCTGGGACGCCAGGTACGCCAGGAAAAGTTTTAGCTGATGGAACGTATTCGATCCAGTTCAATGCATTGCACGCAACAAAAGATCAAAAATCGGCAATGGCGCAATATTTATTATCTCCGGCAACACTGACGGTATCAAAAGGCAAGTATGAAGCTTCCTTCACGATCAAAGACAGCGCCACAGTGACGGAGTTCAAAACAGAACAAAACGGAACGTTAACAGATGCAGATATCGTAAGCGTGGACAAGAAAGCGGACACACGTGTTGTGAAATTCAAAGTGGCCGATTTGGACGCTATTATGAATGCACAGGTACATGTGAGCACGACCTATCCAGGTGGGGTTTATGAGATGGATCATAAGCTTCGTCTTCAATTTGACCGCAGCAGCATTGCGGTAAAAGGAACAGACGGCGGCACAACTCCCGTGACTGAAAACGGCAGATACAGCATTGATTTCTCTGTACTTAAAAACGGAAGCAATGAAATATCTGTGATGGATGGCTATATGCAGAAACCAGCCACGCTGCTAAGACAGTCCGGTAAAAATGTGATTCAGATCAAAATGGACAAGAGCAGTTGGATTAAAACGTTCAAAGTAAATGGTGCAGAGGCTCAGGTTGTCGATCAATCTACCTCCGCAGATACAAGAACAGTACAATTTGAAGTGCCAAATCTCTCGGATAAAGTGACAGTGAATACGCATGTGATCGTACCTGGATTGGATTTGGGCGGCATCCCATATGATCACGTATATGATGTGCAGTATCAATTCGAGCCTGCTACCATTCGCAGCTTTGTCGAGCCTTCCTCTTCGGGTGCAGCTGATCCCATTGTTAAATTGGATTTCGACAAGCTTGCCAATGGTAAATATGCTTTGAAATTCAGTATCGTTTTGTCTGATGGTTCCACAGGAGTGGATTCTCCGGCTCAACGCTTCATCACTGACGAATCGGCGCAATTGGTCGTGGAAGGCGACAAACGGTTTGTAGGTCTGAAGCTGCAAAACAGTAATGAAGTGAAGGCGCTGCGCATTTGGGACAACGCAAGCGGGGACTACCGAGACGCAGAAGTGACACAGGAAGATGCAACAAGCAATACGAAGCACGTTCGTTTTAGCGTGAATGACTTTAAAAACAATGTAAAAGGCCAACTGGTTGTCTATGAAGCCCCTAAAGTGGCAAGTTCCACTCCGATGGTCTTTAAGACTGAGGATCGGGTAGAGAAGGTATACGATTTTGAATTTAAATTTAACACCAGTGATGTTTCTTACTACAACGAAACTAAAGCAGACGAAGTAGAGCAAGGGAAAAACAACTTAGCGGATGGAGAGTACAGTGCGAACTTCCGTGTGCTGGCGAACGGAACGGACAAGGATTCTCTAGCGGCTCCTTTTGTACAAAATCTGGCGAAATTGATTGTGAAAAATGGTAAGGTTCAGGCCCATGTAACCGTTACGGACAACCAGGCTTTGAAGCTGTTCCAAACGGATTTTGAAGGCCGTTATGCCAATCCGACGATTATGGGTTCAGACACCAAAGGTGGCACGCACACTATTGCATTCGAAGTGCCTGATTTGGATAAAAAGTTGAGTGTGTACACACAGGTATATCTGCCTGAGAAATACATTCTAAATGAGAAATTCGGCGGACAGATTCAATTTGACCGTGCATCGCTTAAAGGTGAGGGAGTCAATGCAGCTACAAACGCACCTGCTACTGAACCGACAGCAGCTTCTACGGACAAGGCAGCAGAAACGACCACACTTGTGACAGAAAAAAAACCAGTAGTTGAGCAACCGGCTCAAACGGCTTCCGAGAAGCAATACACGATTAATTACAACGTATTTAAAGACAAAACGAGTGAAGCTTCCGTTATGGACGGTTATCTCGACAAGCCAGCCACACTGATTGAAAAGGGAGACAAGCGCTATATCCAAGTGACCTTGAAAAATAGCTCTTGGATGCCAACTCTACAAGTGGAGCAAAACGGTACCCTGAAAGATGTAGAAGTGATCTCGAAATCCGGCGATACACGTGTCGTTCAATTCGAGGTAGGGGACTTGTCCCAGAAAATCAGTGCTTACACACACGTCATTGTGCCTGGCTTGGTCCTTGGTGGAGTGCCGTATGATCACTGGTATACAGTTCAGTTTCAATTTGATGAAGCAAGCCTAAAAGCGAAGTAGCCTCAGGTTGTGATAATCAATGTAGTCTGAATAACAGCAAAGTTTGTATGCGAGCAAGTCTTGGTGCCCCGGCATCAAGACTTGTCAGCATTTACATACCCGAGGAATTTGCAAAAATCCAATAAGCGACTTCTAATGAACAATATGTAGATCGAAATGGTCTAGTTCGTCTATATATTGCACCTTGGAGCGACTGGGATCGAATTTTGCAAAATCCTGATACCCGAAAAGTTGGGGCTCCTACTGTTTTTCTATATTTTGAATTGAGGTGACTGGATTTTCATGAAACGGTATATAGCATTGGCTCAAGGAAAAACATTTGGTTTGTATATGTTAATCGGCATCGTGATCTTGTTGCTGGCTGGATGTTCGGGAGGGGCACAGGCCGGGCAGAACCAGAGCGATGGTTCGAAATCAGCGGCAATATCTAATGCAACCGGAAAGTCGTCTGACGGTAAAGCTCAAGCTCCTCGTATTGTGGCGACTACGGTAGCCATTGCGGAAATCACGAATGCACTGGGCCTGGATTTGGCAGGCAAGCCGACAAGCACAAAAGTGCTGCCTGACCGTTACAAGGATGTGCCTGATGTGGGTAATCCGATGAGTCCTGATATGGAAAAAGTGATGTCATTGAAGCCGACGGACGTACTGTCGGTGACGACACTGAAATATGATCTGGAGCCTAAATTTAAAGATTTGAAAATCAATGCCGAATTTTTAAATTTTGAAAGTCTCGCGAATATGCAAAAAGAAATTCAAAAGCTGGGAGACACGTTTGGCAAAGCCGATAAGGCCAAAGAGATTAATGGAGCTTTGGATGCGAAAGTAGCCGAGATTCAACAAAAGATCAAAGGGAAGAAATCCCCTAAAGTATTGATTTTGCTGGGAGTACCGGGAAGCTATCTGGTGGCTACCGAGCATTCCTATATTGGGGATCTGGTTAAAATTGCAGGGGGAACCAATGTGGTTCAGGGCGAGAAGGTGGAGTTCATTGCCCACAATACCGAAGCCTTGCAGCAATCCAACCCCGATATCATTTTGCGCGCTGCACACGGGATGCCGGATGAAGTAGTGAAAATGTTCGATGAAGAGTTCAAAACTAACGATATCTGGAAGCATTTCAACGCTGTGAAAAATGGGCATGTCTATGATCTGCCTGAACCGTTGTTTGGCACAACAGGGAATTTAGCGGCAAACTCGGCGCTGGATGAGCTGATGAAAATGCTGTATCCTTCGAATTAAAGGAAGCTGATGACATGTCCAAAAAAGTATGGAGCCTTATTGTTGTAATTGTCTTGCTCGTTGGCGTCATGCTGTATTCAGCGATGACAGGCAGTCTCAAGGTGGATTTGAGTCAGTTGATGACCGGATTGTGGACAGGTACAGATGATCAGGTGAATGTGGTCAAGGACCTGAGACTACCGAGAATTTTCGTGTCCGTAATGGCAGGTGCAGCACTTGCAGTAGCGGGTGTTTTGCTGCAAGCCGTCATGAAAAACCCACTGGCGGATGCAGGGGTTATCGGCATTTCTTCGGGAGCGGCATTGATCTCGCTGATTGCGGTGACGGTCTTTCCTGCGCTTTATTTCTGGATGCCGTTCTTTTCATTTATTGGCGGTGCGTTAGCCTGTCTAATGGTTTATGGTTTTTCATGGAAATCTGGCTTGCATCCGATTCGTCTCATTCTGATCGGGGTGGCTGTGAACGCCATTTTTTCCGGCCTAGGTCAGTCGTTTAACTATCGAGGCAGTTATGCAGTCACTAGCATTAATCAGGTTACCACTTCAACCTTGTCTATGAAAAAATGGGTAGATGTCGAGGTTATTGTGACCTATGGCGGGATTGGGCTAATTTTAGCCATGCTCGTGTTCTCTTGGTGCAATTTCTTGTCCCTTCAAGATAAAACAGCTAAAAATCTGGGATTCAATGTAACGCGTGCACGACTTTTGATTTCTGTGATTGCAGTGCTGCTTGCAGCAACGGCTACAGCCATCGCGGGAGTGATTGCCTTTATCGGTCTGCTCGTTCCGCATTGTGCCCGCTACCTAGTTGGCTCGGATCATAAGTGGTTGATTCCATTTTCCGCCTTATGCGGCGGCTTGCTGCTGCTGCTCGCGGATACACTGGGGCGGACAGTGCTTGCTCCCAATGAAATCCCGGCTTCTATTATTATGGCCGTCATTGGCGGGCCGTTCCTGATATTCCTGATCAGAAAGGCGGATCGCACCTATGGACATTAAGGATATAACCTTCTCTTATGATCGGAAAACAGATCGTCTGCATGCTATTAATGCTGTTATTGAGTCGGGACGGATCACTACCATTATCGGTCCCAACGGATGCGGCAAATCAACGCTGCTCAGCGTGATGTCCAACAATGCTGTTCCCCGCTTGGGCCAAGTGATTCTGGACGGCAAGGAGATAGCCCACTACAAGCCCAAGGAGCTGGCCCGTCAACTGGCGGTAGTCCATCAGCAGAACGAGGCACCTTCCGACTTGACTGTAGAAAAGCTCGTAAGCTTCGGCAGGTTGCCGCATAAGAACATGTTCACAGCGAGGCGTGACGAGGATGAGGAGGCGATTGAGTGGGCAATAGCCTGCACTAACCTGAACGAACGTAGAACTCGCACATTGGATCAGCTCTCAGGAGGAGAACGGCAGCGTGTATGGATTGCAATGGCCTTGGCACAGCGGACGCCAATTTTATTTTTGGATGAGCCGACCACCTATTTGGATATGTACTACCAGCTTGAAATTTTAGAGCTCATTCGGCAGTTAAACCAGGAACATGGACTGACAATCGTGATGGTGCTGCATGATATCAATCAGGCTATTCGGTATAGCGATGTGATGATTGCCATGAAGGAAGGGCGTATTATAGCGAACGGCCCACCTACAGAGGTCGTTACATCTGAACTGATCCAGACGGTCTATGACGTGGAGGTCGTAATCAAACAGGATGATGAAGTCGGCATGTACCTCATTCCGTTAGGTGTCGGGGTTTCCTGACAATTACAAGCGCATGGAACATCAATGCCGCGACTGAATAACGCGTCTGTCCTAACGGCATCTCAACGAATTTAGAACATGAAAATGGTTCTGGTCCATGTGTTTGTCAGGCGACAATGGTGGAGACAGAAGCATTTTTTATTTTATTTATAAGATATTGGATGAGATTCAGGGGCGGTTATACTTATACTACGGTTCGAATCCGATCTTTTGTGTGTTATACTATTGCCGTCGGTAATTTTGTGTTTAGCACTTTACTAATGATAAGGATGGTATGCTTATATGATCAGTACAAGCGGCGTAACGCTTCGTTATGGTAAACGCCCACTTTTTGAAGACGTAAATATCAAATTTACTCCTGGGAACTGCTACGGCCTGATTGGGGCGAATGGCGCGGGTAAATCCACCTTTTTGAAAATTCTTTCCGGTGAAATTGAAGCCAATTCTGGCGAGGTTCACATGACACCGGGTGAACGGATGGCAGTCCTCAAGCAGAACCATTATGAATACGATGAATTCCCGGTTCTGGAAACCGTTATTATGGGCCACACGCGTCTGTATGAAATCATGAAGGAAAAGGATGCGCTGTATGCCAAAACGGAATTTACCGAAGCGGACGGTCTACGTGCCGGTGAGCTTGAAGGTGAATTTGCGGAGCTGAACGGATGGGATGCCGAGCCAGATGCAGCTTCCTTGCTGATCGGTCTTGGTATTCCCCGCGACCTGCATGACAAGAACATGTCTGAGCTGAGTGGTAATGACAAGGTACGTGTTCTCCTGGCTCAAGCGTTGTTTGGTCGTCCGAACAATTTGCTGCTCGATGAGCCTACCAACCATCTGGACCTCGAATCCATTCAATGGCTGGAAAATTTCTTGATGGACTATGAAGGCACCGTCATCGTTGTATCCCATGATCGTCACTTCCTGAACAAGGTATGTACGCATATTGCGGATATTGATTTTGGCAAAATCCAGATGTACGTCGGCAACTACGACTTCTGGTATGAGTCTAGCCAGCTTGCGCTTGCCTTGACTCGTGATGCCAACAAGAAGAAGGAAGAGAAGATCAAGGAACTGCAAGCCTTTATTCAGCGCTTTTCCGCGAATGCTTCCAAGTCCAAACAGGCTACTTCACGTAAAAAACAACTGGATAAAATTACGTTGGATGACATCCGTCCATCGAACCGTAAATATCCTTTCCTGAACTTCAAGCCTGAACGCGAAGCAGGCAAACAACTCCTGACAGTAGACCGCCTCAGTAAAACTGTTGAAGGCGAGCAAGTGCTGAATGAGTTCAGTCTGGTTGTGAACAAAGGCGATAAAATCGCGTTTGTTGGCCCGAACGGCATGCCTAAATCGACGCTCTTCCAGGTGTTGATGAACGAGATCGAAGCGGATAGCGGAGAATTCTCTTGGGGGATTACAACTAGCCAGGCTTATTTCCCGAAAGATAATTCCACCTATTTTGAAGGTGTGGATATGAATCTTGTGGAATGGCTGCGTCAATATTCCAAGGATCAGGACGAAACGTTCCTGCGCGGCTTCTTGGGACGTATGCTTTTCTCTGGAGAAGAAGCGCTTAAGAAAGCAAGTGTGCTGTCCGGGGGCGAAAAGGTTCGCTGTATGCTGGCGAAAATGATGCTGAACGGTGCCAATGTGCTGTTGCTGGAAGAACCGACCAATCACTTGGATCTGGAATCCATTACAGCGCTGAACAATGGTCTGATTGATTTTGACGGTACTATATTGTTCACATCCCATGACCACCAGTTTATTCAAACGATCGCGAATCGAATCGTGGAAATTACACCAAACGGCGTAATCGACCGTACGATGAGCTATGATGAATACTTGGAAAATGAAGAAATCACAAAATTGCGTGAACGTATGTATCCGGTAGAAATCGGCTAAAATCCAAACCGGCTAACTTCAACAACTAGATAAACGAAAGAGGAGCTCCTTAGGCCATTTAGATGGCGGGGAGACTCCTCTTTTTCGTTTTTGTGTCATGCCCATAGCTTACTTGGTTCTGGCAGTGAGGTAAGATAGACTTCGCCAGACCTTTGGTACCCTATAAAGGCTATGAGGTGGCTTATGATCCGCCTGTACGACGACGTTGGTTGTTCGGCTTCTTCGTATTTTGGCTTTTCAGTGTTTTGGCGGAACCGCCTTGAAAGCCGCCCTGCTGTGAAGCGCCGGACTGCTGTTTTTTTTGTGCCAGCTTTTCCCGAATGGCATCTGCGAGATTAACTTTACGTGGTTCATTAGCATCGCTCATGAATAAATTCCTCCTGTTGCCGCCAAATTCATGTCAATCATGCTGGATTGAATAAAAACGCGGCTGTGTCCTCATTTTATACGTTTTTAAAAGAAGGGACAAGGGCAACAATGATAACACACATCTGGGGTGGGTTGGAAGAGAAAACCTCTGTTTTTTGCGTGAAGTAAAAAATGTTTTGTATAACCTACAGGAATGGGGCCTGGCAATACTTTTTCGTTGTTACTACAGCGATGCAGAGCGGAAAGACTGTTTCTCTAGACCCACACAAAGTTCGTCTGCTATCCTGAAAATAACAGTTAACCAAAGAAAATTGATATTATTCAGGGCAGCAACGCTGCTATTTTTATTTTTGGGCCCGGTGAGATCGTTCTGCTGGGAACTATATATTTGAAGGAGTGTCCTACGTTGTGGTAAATGTCTATGAAGAGATACGAAAAGGTGAGCGTGGGGCGTGGGTGAGCATTGCTGCTTATCTCTTGTTGTCCGCCTTTAAGCTGATTAGCGGATATATATTTGCTTCTAGCGCGTTGCGGGCGGATGGCTTCAATAATGTCACCGATATTGTAGTGTCGGTTGCTGTACTGGTTGGACTGAGAATTTCCCAAAAGCCACCGGACTCTGACCATGCCTATGGACATTTTCGGGCAGAAACGATCGCGGCGCTGCTGGCGTCCTTTATTATGGCTGTCGTCGGTTTGCAGGTGCTTATTGATGGGATCGGGAGCATTTTCAAGGGCGGAAAGCAAATACCGGATATCACCTCCGCGGGTGTAGCTGTGATTTGTGCAGTGATTATGCTGGGAGTGTACCTTTACAATAACAGACTGGCACGGCAAATTAACAATAAGGCTTTGCTGGCAGCGGCCAAGGATAATCTATCGGATGCACTTGTCAGTGTTGGGGCAGCAGTTGGCATTATCGGCGCACAGTTCGGCCTACCCTGGCTGGATACTGTAGCTGCGATCGCGGTAGGATTTATCATTTGTAAAACAGCGTGGGATATTTTTAAGGATTCCACGCACAGCTTGACCGATGGATTTGATGAGCAAGAGCTGTCTGACTTACGGAGTACGATTGCCTGTATACCTGGAGTAGAGGGGATTCGGGACGTTAAGGCACGTGTACACGGCAATCATGCGCTGGTGGATGTGGTCATTGAGGTCAATCCGCAACTCAGCCTGATTGAAGGGCATCGGATCAGCGACCGGATTGAGGAACGTCTGCAAGAGGTTCATAATACGATGCATGTCCATGTCCATGTAGAACCCAAATTATAGATTATTTATTGAATATTTAGTGTTAAAAGTGACTTTAGACCTATATGAAAAAGGCGTATACGCTTCCTTTTGTGACGTTTGGATTATATCTCTCTTCCTGCTGCTTTTACTATAATGAAGGCATGTCCGGCTATATTCGTCGGAATTGGATATGCTCTTCAAATTCGTAAAAACAGCCAGGAGGTGCAACATTGAGAAGACGCGTGATGGGAATGCTCATGACGTCAGCCGCGCTGTTGGCAGCAATTCATGTGGCGCCGGGTCAGGTTGACGCAGCGGCATCAACAGCATCCACAGGACAGAAGGCGGTTATTCAGGCGGCTGTAAAGCTTAGATCCGGTCCTTCGACTACAGGGGATGTAGTCAGCTTTATGAAGCAGGGAGAGGCCGTAACGGTATTGGAGAAAACGAACAGCTATTGGTATAAGATCAAGACTTCTGATGGAGTAACCGGATACACTAGCAGCTCCGACAAGTACATAAAAGTTGGCGCTACCAGCGTCGCTGCTGCTGTCACCTCATCTGCCAGCCGTAAACCGGAAGCCGCAGAGTCAGTTAAAAATGTTTCAGCTAAAGAGGCTGTGGCCTCAGTGAATAGTTCTGCCGGTCAAACGAAAGCCACGATTCAAACGTCCGTTCGTTTGCGGGCGGAGGCATCCACTTCTTCCGAGGTTTTGGGCTATTTGAATGCAGGGGATGTCGTTACGATTACCGATCCAAGTAATGCTTATTGGTTCAAGGTTACCAATGCTGATGGTACGGTGGGCTACGTCAGCTCGTCTCCACAGTATATTCGTATTGGCGAGGGCGTTGTTGTGCAGCAGCCTGTGGCTGCTCCGGTGACAACCACTCCTGATACTACCGCAATACCTGTGACAGCATCTCCTGCGTCAACTATGAACATGTTTTCCGGTGATGCAGCGGCTGCAATAGAGCAGGTTATTAACACGGGGATGACTTATCTCGGAACTCCATATGAATATGGTTCGGATCGTAACAGTACGGCTACTTTTGATTGCTCGGCATTTACCCGTCAAATTTTCCGTCAGGCTGCAGGTATCCAGCTTCCGGCAGATTCCCGTTCACAGGGTGAGTGGATCAAGCAAAACAGTCAGCCGAATATGGACATGACTACGCTGAAGCGTGGCGATTTGCTCTTCTTTACAAATTATAATGCATCTTCTGGGGCGTACACGTCCTTGGATAATTCCTCCCAAACGATTACACACGTAGCTGTATATTTGGGAGACAACAAGCTTCTCCATACGTTTTCTGTAGCGGGTGGCGGTGTAAAAGTTACGGATTTCAGCAAGCCTTGGCAGGACCGTTTCCTGTTTGGGGGCAGCGTGATTCAATAAAAGCGCCGTTAACCGTAAAAAAGCTGCATCAAAAAAGGATGTTCCACAGCCCTGTTGACCAGGGTGGGAACATCCTTTTTTTATAAACATTAGAATATTGCTTTTGTACAGCTAGCATCCGATAACTATGAAACCCGTCTTCTTCCGGTAAAGAGTGAAATGACGAACAACACCAGAAATATCACAAATAATATTTTAGCGATTGTAGCAGCTATGGACACGACGATACCAAAAAAACCTAAGATTCCGGCGATCACAGCAAAAATTAAGAATAAAGCGGACCATTTTAGCATGTTCTGTATCCTCCTTTAATTGTATATAATGTGGCATACTCATGCCCCGATAGAGCGTGGTTGCAGATGACGGTGACTTCTATAGATTACTCGTGGCTGTGCCATCGTTATATGTTGTTTTAAACGGTGCGAGAGTCCGTGAATCATAACGTTTGGAGCGGAGAAGAAGCCAGCCTGGACGTTGTTTCGTGTCTGAATCTAAAGGGTAACTATGCAGTAATCATAAACATCATCGTGAAAGACGAAAGAGAGGTTACGCCATGTTAACACAGGTCAGCATTTTTATTATTGCTATCGCATTTGCAGTTCTCGTTATTTTCCTCATTAAAACGTTGAAAGCAGCACAAGGCTCACTGGATAAGGTGACTCAAACCTTACAGGATGTGCAAAAAACGGTAGATGAACTGAGTTATGAAGTAAAACAAACGGTTCGACATGCGAATGACATCACCGCAGATGTTGATCATAAATTGAAGCAAGTGGAGCCAGTGATGGAATCGGTTAGAAACTTGGGGGAGGTACTCAGCGAAGTGACGCTGGCTGCCAAGCAGGCTTCAACAGCGTTAATGACACGGTTTCAGAAATCGCATAGCGCTGCGAGTAATACTTCCAGAACGGATAATGCGATTAAGGCAACGACACCGAATAGACCTTTGACCGCAACGGAGCGGACGGTTCAGAGCTACAATGCGACTTATGAGGAGCCTGCGGCCAAGCCGGGTAAAAACTGGTTGGGTTATGTAGACATCGCTGCTGGGGTGTGGCAGAAAATGCGTCAGTAGCATAGTGGCTGAACCGTAAACTACAGGAAATTCATTGAAAGGGTGAGATTTATGATGAAGACGTTATTACTAGCTGCTGGTTTGCTCACTCCCTTTTCCGGACAGGATACGGTTCAGCAAACCGTTTCCCCGCAAACAGCGGGGCATATGGTTAGGACTGTGCAGACGATACCCGCTCCACATGCTGTACCAGCAGATTTTCATACCTTAAATGGCATATCTTTGGATGATACACGTGCCGATGTATTGAAAAAGCTGGGCAAGCCACTACGAGTCAAAAAGGATATGCTGCTGCTTTCTACAGAATACCAATATCCAGATGTTGTAGTTGGTATGCGTGAGGACGTCGTTTCTTATGTGCATGTAGACCCTGCTGCCGGTCGAATCAAGGTAAATGATGAGTGGCTGCCACTGCAACGGAAAACGCTGGATCAGGCGCTGGGTGGCTCGCAATTCACGGCGGAAGACGGAGAGGTCTATGTACGCGGACAACGTGCAATCAAAGTGTTTATGGATGAGACGTCTGATAAACCTAAGTATGTTGAGTTTTTTGATGAAACGGAATGGTAATTGATTTTTCCGAGGCGTGACATAACATGGAAGTTTCAAATGGATGTGTGAAGTGTAATAGTCAGAGAAGTCAATCCTTAAAGGAGCGTGAGAAACATGAATCAGACCAATCATAAATCTTATGCCAAAGTGGTAGATAACGGTGTACAAGCCGTTGAAGCAGTAAATGAGTTGCGTAACACGGGCTATCGTTATGAGGATGTGTTCGTGCTCGCTCATGATCAGGATCGGACAGATCGTATTGCCGATACAGTGGATGCCAAGGAAATCGGGATTAAGGAAGAGGGCGTTTTCGACTCATTAGCCAACTTGTTCCGTTCCCGCGGCGATGAGCTTCGCGCTAAAATTACTTCCTTGGGATTTACAGATACCGAAGCTGACTTTTATGAAAAAGAACTGGATCAGGGTAAAGTGCTGGTCATTGCTAAAAAAGCGTGATATTGCTGTTCACCATAAAAGCAGAGTGGCATTAGATTCGAAAAAGAGGATGTTGACCGCAGCACAAGTGTTTCGCGGGTCCTCCAAAAACATAGATAAGGAATGGGGTTCCAGCCTCATTCCTTATCTATGTTTTTGGAATGCCTTCTTACGGAAACACTACTTCTAATGAACAAGGGTGTTGCCGTTTAAGCAGGTATAGTATAATACATGAGTTACAGATAAGGAGAGGCCAATGAGAATTCTAATTGTTGACGATAACCCGACGAATGTCATTATTATTCGTGAAATACTGAAAAAAGAAAATTATCGGGATGTGATCTCTGCTAGCTCGGCCGCAGAAATGTTGGAGCATCTGGGAATCGGCGATCGTACCATTAGTCTTCGACCCCGTCCTTCAGATATTGATTTGGTGCTGCTGGACATGATGATGCCTGAAATGGACGGCATTGAAGCTTGCAGTATTGTGCAGGAATATGAGCATTTAAAAGATATCCCGATTATTATGGTAACGGCAGTAGGCGATTCCAAAAAATTGGCCGAAGCTCTGGATGTGGGAGCCGTCGATTATGTCACGAAGCCGATCAACAAGGTAGAGCTAATGGCGCGAATCCGGTCTGCTTTGCGACTCAAACAGGAGAAGGACTGGCATAAGGATCGGGATCAGCGAATTCAGGATGAGTTGAAGCTGGCCGCGATGGTGCAGCAGGCGGTGCTTAGTCCTGCCATTCAGGACCCGGTGCTGCAAGTGAATGCGCTCTATCAGCCTTCCTTTGAACTGGCAGGGGATTTATATTCATGGTATCCGTTAGGGGAGGGGCGATATGCCATCATTTTGCTTGATATGATGGGGCATGGCATTTCTTCCTCGCTGTTCTGCATGTTCATTGCGTCTGTACTTAAGGATACGGTGACCACATATGTGGAGCCTGAGAAAGTCATACAAGAGCTGAATCGTCGTTTTAATCAACTGGATCTGGGCAAGCAGCTGGTACAGTATTATTTTACGGCGATTTATATGGTGATTGATACCCGTTCACGGCGAATTGACTATGTAAATGCGGGACATCCTCCCGGTTTGCTGTTCAACCAGGATGGCAGCATTACCAAATTTGACCGTGCATGTAGCCCGGTTGGTTTGTTTGATAAGATTGATGCAGAAATGCACACGATTCATTATGAAGGAACTGGACATATCGCTTTGTATACGGATGGCTTGCTGGAAGCGGTGGAAGGTGAATATGAAGAGCAGTTGGAGTATCTGACTGAGTGTCTACGTAAGTATGAGGATTGGAATGAAGAAGCGATGCTGGATGCATTTTTTCGTAATGAGGCGCCACAGGATCGCGATGATGATAAGTGCCTGATCTGGATTTCATTGAAAGAGGGAGAGAGCTTGCATGAAAATCAGAAATAAACTGCTGATCGGCTTTGGATCGCTTATGGCGATCCTCCTTGTGCTGACGCTAATCAGCTATGACCGTATGGGGAGCCTGAATGAGCAGCTGAATCAGGTTTACCAGGACCGATATGTGAAGGTCCGGAAAACAACGGCTATTCGCGGTCAGGTGAATGATATGGCCAAAGTTATGGCCAACCTGATTTTGAATCCGGGCTCCTCCGTCGGCGAGGCCAAACGTGAGCTCGATGATATTTCCGCTACTGGAACGAAAGTGCTGGCAAGTCTGCAAACAAACTCAGGCACCAGTGAAGAGCAGCAGCAGGTTGATCGGGTAGCCGTCGCCTGGAATGAATTTCTAAGTTACGAACAAAGGTTAGTTTCCTTGCTGGGACAAGATCGCATTGATGAGGCTAACGCTTTCCGCAATAGTACTGGTTTGCCTGCTCAAGAGGAGGCAATGGACAGCATTAATGCCCTTGCCGTTTTTCAGGATCGGGAGATTGATAACGACATGAAGCAAGCCAATCAGGCCTATGAGGAATCTGTACAGATTACCACAATTCTGATGGCCGCCGGTCTGATCATGGGCTTACTGGTTATTTTGTGGGTGCTCCCAAGCATTGCCAAAGGTCTAAATATCGTTAGTCTCATGATTAATGGTTTTGGCAAGGGAAAGTACAGGGCCATCAGCCGAATGAGTGTTGCCTCCAAAGATGAAATCGGTGAGGTCGCTCGTGTATTTCAACAAATGGCCGGGGACTTGGAAGAAAAGCGGAAATTCGAGCATTCTGTCCTTCAAACGCAGAAGGATCAAACTTGGCTTAATGCCAATACTGCTCGGGTGACTGAGCTGTTCCGTGGCGTGAATTCACTGGAGCAGGTTGCTCAGATGTTCATTAGTGAGTTTACGCCCATCTTGGGAGGCAGCTATGGAGCCATCTATTTGCAAGGAAAAGATGTAGAAGACAACCGTTTTAAGTTATACGGCTCCTATGCAAAGGTGACTGGCGAAAATTCGATTAGGGACGTTATCCATGTGGGCGAAGGATTGCTCGGACAATGTGTTCTGGATCGTAAGCCGATCTTGATTACAGAGGCTCCTGACGGATATTTGTCCATAGGCTCTGCCTTAGGAGAAAGTAAGCCAGTGGGAATTATGATTTTCCCTATTTTGTTCGAGGATGAGTGCATCGGTGCTATAGAAATAGCGTCACTGGATCGCTTCAGTGATCTGGAAACGAAGCTATTTGCTCAATTAGTAGAGAGCTTGGGGATCATTCTGAACAATATCAAGGGACGGATGCGTGTAGAGCAATTGCTGCGCGAATCCCAGGCACTTACTGAGGAATTGCAATGCCAGTCCGAGGAGCTGCAAACTCAGCAAGAGGAACTCAAGCGCTCCAACGAAAATTTGGAGGAGCAAACAGAGGAGCTCAAGCGTTCAGAGGAATTGTTACAGCGTCAACAGGAAGAATTGGAGCATTTTAATACTGAACTGATTGCCAAAACTAGAGCGCTGGAAGAACAAGTTCGAGAAGTGGAAGAAAAGAACGATGAGATTGAACATGCACGAGCTCAGTTGGAGCAACAGGCCATGCAGCTAGGAATCACAAGCAAATACAAATCTGAGTTTTTGGCCAATATGTCTCATGAGCTGCGTACTCCGCTAAATAGCTTGCTTATTCTTTCTCAGCTCTTGTCTGAGAACAAGGAAGGCAATCTCAAGCCAAAGCAGGTGGAATATGCACAAACCATTTATATGTCAGGCGCGGACTTGTTGAAAATGATTGATGAAATTCTGGATTTATCCAAAGTGGACGCTGGAAAAATGGATATTAACCATGAAGCGGTCCATTTGAAGGAACTGGAACTGTTTGTGGAGCAGAATTTTGCTCCGGTCGCAGCCAAACGTGAGCTTCAACTGCATACCGAAATCGAAGAGAACTTGCCAGATGCCATTATCAGTGACGGTTATCGTCTCAAACAAATTTTACGTAATTTGCTGTCTAATGCCTTCAAGTTCACCACGGAAGGTTCTATTAGTTTCATTGTATCTCGGGCAAACGGAGAGCAGCTTCCTGGTCTGCTAAATCCACGAAGATCCTATCTGGCTCTATCTGTGCGTGATACGGGCATTGGGATTGCTTCCGATAAAACGGATCTGATCTTCGAAGCCTTCCAGCAGGTAGACGGTACAACCAGCCGGAAATATGGGGGGACAGGACTAGGTCTGTCGATCAGCCGCGAGCTTTCCAGATTGTTGGGCGGCGTTATTACGGTGGAATCCGAGCAGGGACAGGGCAGTTGTTTTACATTGTATTTGCCGGAACAAACACCAACGGCTGAGGATATGGAGTCTCATTCGAGAGAGGAATTTAACGGTGCGGATGTGAATTCGGATTTTGAGAGTGTCGCAGCCTCGGTAGAAACGGACCTTCCCATGATTATGCCTGCTAAACGGTTGCCATTATATCAGATGCCTTCGAAAAACAAAGCGGAGGACATTATACATCCGGGGGACGACCGAAACGAGATTACCTCGCAGGATAAAGTGCTGCTGATTATTGAGGATGATATTAATTTTGCTAATATTTTGTACGATATGGCCCGTAGCCGGGGCTTTAAAGCACTGATCGCTCTCCAAGGAGACGATGGGCTCAACATGGCTCAATCTTATTTGCCGGACGCTATTATACTAGATATTCAATTACCTGTAATGGATGGATGGTCCATTTTGGGTGAGCTAAAAGGAAATTCATCAACACGTCATATTCCAGTGCATGTTATTTCGGTCATAGATGATGTGAAGCAGGGCTTAATGATGGGCGCGATTGCCTATCTCAAAAAGCCTTCCTCGAAGGAAAGTCTGGATAAGGCATTTTCACATATAAAATCGTATACGGACCAAATGGTCAAACGTCTCCTTGTGGTTGAAGATGATGATAATCAGCGTAAATCCATTATTGAGCTGATCGATCATGATGATGTTGCCATTACGGCGGTATCGACAGGTCAGGAAGCACTGAATGAGCTGGCTACTCAGCGGTATGACTGCATGGTACTGGATCTGATGCTGAGCGACATGACTGGTTTTGAACTGCTGGATCGTATTCGAGAGAACGAGCAGCTAACTGATCTGCCGATCATTATTTATACAGGCAAAGATCTGGATAGCAAAGAAGAAACGCAACTTCGCAAATTTGCAGAGTCTATTATTATTAAGGATGTTAAATCGCCGGAACGGCTTTTGGACGAAACAACGTTGTTCTTGCATCGTGTAGAGGCGAATCTTCCTGAGGACAAACGCAAAATTTTGCAGAAGCTATACAACAAGGAAGAGCTGTTTGAAGGTAAAAAAATATTGTTGGTAGACGATGATATTCGCAATGTATTTGCTCTGTCCAGTGTGCTGGAAAGCTATCGTATGGAGGTTACCTTTGCGGAAAATGGAAGAGAAGCACTGGAACTGCTGGAACAGACACCTGATTTTGATCTGGTTCTGATGGATATGATGATGCCGGAAATGGATGGATATGAAGCGATGCGACGTATCCGGCTAATGCCACAATTCGAGAAGTTGCCTATTATTGCCCTGACAGCCAAGGCCATGAAGGATGATCGTTCCAAGTGTATTGAGGCAGGCGCTTCCGATTATGTAAAAAAACCGATTCAAACCGAACAGCTTTTATCATTAATGCGGGTGTGGTTGTATTCGTAACCCAAAAAATTGGGTAATATAAATCGACACATGATTGGAGCGGCACAGGCAAAACCTATTTAGGAATTGGAGAGAGATTATGACATCTAAGGATATGGCGGATAATGCTGCTAATGAAGTGAAATCGAATGATACTGAGCGGGAATTGATTGAGATTGAGCTGTTGCTGGAAGGTATACATCGGCTGTACGGCTACGATTTTCGTAACTACGCTCTGCCATCGATTAAGCGGCGTGTTTATTATCATGCGCAGTCCGAGAATGTAAGCACGATATCAGGACTTCAGGAGAAGGTGCTGCATGATCGCAGCGCCTTCGATAGACTGGTGCAAAGCCTTTCCATTCCGGTGACCGAGATGTTCCGTGACCCGGAGCTGTTTCTGAATTTTAGGCAGAAAATCATTCCTATTTTGCGAACGTATCCGTACATTCGAATATGGCATGCAGGTTGCTCCACAGGTGAGGAAGTATATTCTATGGCGATCTTGCTGCATGAAGAAGGCTTATATGATAAGGCCCGCATTTATGCGACGGATATGAATAACCTGTCTTTACAGCAGGCGAAGGAAGGCGTATACGGGATCGACAGAATGAAGCTGTATACCAAAAATTATTTGGAGTCCGGGGGCACGCAATCGTTCTCTGAATATTATACAGCCAAGTATGATTCAGTGATGTTTCATCCTTTTTTACGGAAAAATATTATTTTTGCGGAGCACAACTTAGCGACTGACCGGTCCTTTAACGAGTTCAATGTTATTTTTTGCCGGAATGTCATGATCTATTTTAACGACGAACTTCGCAACCACGTGCATGGGTTGTTTTATGATAGTTTGAGTCATTTTGGTGTGTTGGTGCTTGGGGCCAAGGAATCCATACATTTTACCGATTATAGTGATTCCTACGAGCCGCTGGACCGGATAGAAAAAATTTACCGGAAGATTAAATAGAGATGCTTAGGAGGATTCCATGGGGCTTCATGAACCGATTCATATATTGCTGGTAGATGACAGACCTGAGAACCTGCTCGCTCTTGAGGCGGTGCTGGAGAGTGAACAATATAATTTGGTAAAGGCCACATCCGGGGAAGAAGCGCTGCGATGTCTATTAAAAGATGAATTTGCAATCGTAGTCCTCGATGTACAGATGCCAGGTATGGATGGAATTGAGACCGCAAAGTTAATCAAGGCCAGAGAGAAAACGAAGGATATTCCGATTATCTTTATTTCAGCTAACAGCAAGGAAGCGGAGCATTTATTTGCGGGGTATTCAGCGGGCGGTATTGATTATATGGTGAAGCCGTTCATCCCTCAAATTCTCAAGTCCAAAATTGAAGGCTTCGTGCAAATGTATCTGACAAACAAGCGCTTGAAGACACAGTCCATGCTGCTTCATCAGAAGACCCAGCAGCTGGAGAAGATGAACAGCGAACTGATTGCCGCCAAGGAGGCAGCAGAGATTGCTGCCAATGCCAAAACGGAATTTCTGGCGATGATGAGCCATGAGATCCGCACACCTATGAACGGCGTCATTGGCATGATTGATTTGCTGATGGAGACGGAGTTGCAAAGCGACCAACAGGAATATGCCGATATCATCCGTCGTAGTGCAGATGCGCTGGTAGCAGTCATTAATGATATTCTGGACTTCACTAAGCTGGAGTCAGGCAAAATGGAGGTAGAGGAATATCCTTTTGATCTGGTTTCCTGTATCAAGGAAGTTTTCAGCCTATTTACGGTAGAGGTGAACCGAAAGAACTTGGAACTGGTTTATTTCCTCGATGAACAGATGCCTCCTGTGTTATTCGGAGATATGGGAAGATTGCGTCAAGTATTGATTAACCTGGTATCCAATGCCGTCAAATTTACAGACCGGGGCGGGGTGTATGTCTTCGCATCTGTCAAAGAGCAAAGCGACAATGGACTTACCGTTGAGTTTTCTGTGAAGGATACAGGCATTGGTATTGATCCCGCTAAGGTTGGAAGGCTGTTTCAGCCCTTTTCCCAACTGGATTCTTCAATGACGCGTAAATATGGTGGAACCGGGTTAGGACTCGCCATTTGTAAAACCTTAGTGAATATGATGGGCGGAGATATCCGTGTAGATACGAGCGGAGAACAGGGCGTGACGTTTCATTTTACAATGAAGCTTGGCTTTGCTCAGGAAAATGAACTGGAGGGGGAGTCCAGCCACGACTGGGAAATTCCACATCGGGAATCTCCAAGCCGTAAACCTGTACTGGTCGTAGATGATCATCCGATTAACCAGAAGCTGATGGTTAATATACTGGATAAGCTCGGTTTAGCTTCAGATGTGGCAGCAGATGGGCAACAGGCGCTTGATATGGTCATGGCGAATCAGGACTATGACTATATCTTTATGGACTTGCAGATGCCTGTGATGGACGGTCTGGAGTGTACGGGTAGAGTGCGTGAGCAATTGGCGGGAAGATCCCAACCTGCCATTATCGCCATGACGGCTAATGTGATGGAGGGTATTCAGCCTCGATGTATTGAAGCTGGGATGAACGATTATATCAGTAAGCCCGTTAAAATCAGCAGTGTAAAACAGGCGTTGCTACGGCATTCTCCGGACCATTTTCCAATGCAGCCGGGTAAAGAACAAATCAATGAAGCCTAGATGGTGGCATTTGGTAGTGTTTAAAAAGTTATACCGTGATTCAAACGATCGTATAATGGGTTAGTATGTAGGGAAATCTTTTTTCGGGAGAGTAGGCCTATGAATACAAATAAAAATGAGAAGTTTAATGCAATTACAGAAACAACCGATGGCGTAAATACCGTTTATCTGAGTGGAGAGTTGGATCTTTCGGTAGCACCTGATTTTCGTCTGGTGATGGAGCCTTTGGTGGGGGAGTCCAGCCAAGATTTGATTATTAACTTGAGAGACCTTAAATACATTGACAGCACGGGGATTGGTATCTTGTTATCCATTTTAAAAGCAAGGCATGGGATGGAGTCTCGCTTTGCTGTTCAAGAGGTACCGCCTCAAATTCAAAAGCTGTTTGATATGACCGGTATTGCCAAATTCTTTGTCCCCCAGGAGAATTCCCAATAGGAAAGGAAAGAAAAAGAAATGAATGCTCAAATTCAAAAAGTAGTTCTTAATTTGCCGGCAACTGCTGACTTTGTTGATATTGTAAGATTAAATTTATACGGTATTGCCGCGAAAATGGGATTCTCTTATGAGGATATTGAAGACATGAAAGTGGCTGTATCGGAAGCGTGTAATAACTCTGTCCTTTATGCTTATGGTCATGAGGGGGGAGTCGTGGAAGTAATATTCGAATTTGATGAAGTTTCGTTGTCCATTCGTGTCAAAGATGAAGGGGAGAGCTTTGAACGTGTGGAGGACCCGTCCCGTATCGCATCCTTGCATGACAAGGAGTTGAATGATGCGCAGATAGGCGGATTAGGCTTTTATCTCATGCAGGCGCTTATGGACGATGTCCATATCTTGAATGAGACAGGAAAAGGCACCGAAGTGGTGCTTGTAAAGCGACTGACCAGAAGTGAGGAAAGAGTATGAATGAAAAGGTAACTCCCCCGGAGTCGATGGATGAAGCCGTTGGTCTAATCTGGGAGTACCAGCAAACAAAAGATAACGAGATTGCTACCGTGCTGATCCGTAAGTATGAGCCGATGGTCAAGATGGCTGCTGGGAAGATCTCCCGTAACCGTCCGGACTTATACGAGGATTTATATCAGACCGGTCAGATGGCTTTGATACGTCTGCTTCAGCAATACGATATCAGCTTGGGTATCCCATTTGAACCATACGCTATGAAAAGTATGCTGGGACATATGAAAAATTATTTGCGCGACAAATCCTGGTACATCCAGGTTCCTCGCCGCATTAAAGAAAAGGGTGCGCTTGTTCAACATGCTATTGATGAACTGACCGTTAAATTGGAACGCTCACCCAATGTGGATGAGATTGCAACCTATTTGGATCTTACCGTGGAAGAAACGATTGAGGTGCTTGCTGGCCGTGAGTGCTATCACTATGTTTCACTGGACTCGCCTTTATCCCAGGATGAGAGTGCAGCTACGTTAGGCGAGCTCATTAGCTCGGATGCTAACGATTATGACACTGTGGAAAAACGAATGGATTTGCAGCAGGCTTTAAGCCAACTGAAGGAGCAGGAACAAAAGGTGCTTCTTCTGGCATTTCAGGACGGTCAATCTCAACGTGCGATTGCACAGACGTTGGGCGTATCGCAGATGAGCGTTTCCCGTATTCAGAAGCGGGCAACGGAAAAGCTGAAGCAGATTATGTCTAATTCCTCTATTTCATGAGTAGATGGCAGATTATATGGCTTAAAATATTTGACGTCACATCGTAAGGACACGTTATTCCGATATGGGAAGCGTGTCCTTTTTATAAAGCGAAAAAGGTTGGGAGGAAGGTTGGAATCCATGACAGCATTTGAACAGATTTCTTCCTTTCGTGGAGGATGGGAATGGTGGGACATCAGTGCTGGGAATTGGCAAGATTCGGTCATACAGCATTTGAAGGAGAAGCTCCCAGAAGCCTCAGAATGGCTGGACAAGGTAGAGGACATTCCATCCAGCTTTATATCTGTGCGCTTTCCAGATGGCAATCAGCCCTTAATGTACGGGTCGCTGATCTACTCTGTTCAGGAGGAGATCGACAGTCAGCGCAATTGCAACAAGTTTTATTTTCTGGTCCTAAATCAGAAGTTAGTGACGTTAAATCTGGATCAAAATACCCGTGAAATCATGCACACCGCGGAACGCCAAAAAATGCTGGAACAGTGTAAGGATGCAGCTGATGGCATGTTTGTATTGGCGAGAGCCGTGCTCCATTACTTTCATACAGGTATGGATAAGTTCGAGATCAACCTGAGAAGACTGGAAGAGGACATGGAGAAAAGGAATGCTCGTACGCTGATGGATTCTATATTGAATGCACGTTTCGAGCTGTTGTATTGGAGCAATATGTTCATTCCCTTTTCAGAGCTGGTGACGGCTTCTCGGGAGGCATATCTGGATAAACTGGAGGAGAATCGTTTTTTCAAGCAGTTACTTTACCGTGTTACTCGGATGGAAGGACTTTTCCTGCATTATGAAAAGGAAATCGACACATTGATCTCCATTGACGACGCCATTTCTGCATTTAGGGGGAATGAGATTACAAAGACGCTCACCATTGTCACCGCCGTATTTACACCAGCAACTGTAGTGGGCGCTATATGGGGCATGAACTTTGAAAATCTGCCTTGGATTAAAACAGGCTGGGGTTTTACCACCGTGATTATTGCCACACTGCTAAGTATGGCGGGAATGTACGGCTGGCTGATGATGAAGGGGTGGACAGGAGACTTATTGAAGGCTAACAAGCGCAACAAATTGTAGCGGCTGACTACAGCTGTTACAATTTACAAATAAAAAACGATCCATCGTAACTGGAGGCTCTTTGAGGAGTCTGTTATCGGTTACGATGGATCGTTTTTAAATGAGATAGGAACAATTACTTAGTACCTTGGCTCATTTTGATATATCCTAATAATTCGGCGATGAAATCTCCGATGACCGGAAGATTTAATTGTACCAGGAAACTGAGCAACCAAGCGAGCAAGGCGAGTATGACCACTGTACCCAGCGTAAGGCCGAGACCACGTGCAATCCCTGCGGTCAGATTGCTCATAATTCTTCTTTTAGTGCTGGAGTAGTTCTCCAGAATATCTTTGAACTCTGCTCTTTCGAGCGTATCTGCTATTTGATCTAAGCGTTTGTTAAGCCGCTTGACCTCATGGCGCAGCTCAAAAGGATGCTCATTTACATCAAAGTCTCTCTCGTGATCATGCGTTTTAACATGATTGGGAGTAGAAGAAGCCTGCTTGGATGAAACCTCATCTGGCTGATCTTGAGCCTGTAGGGGATGAAAGGTTCTTTTGTTGTTCGCGGTAAGATCATCTCCATAGGAGTTTGGCTTGCTCATTGTCATCCCAGCCTTTCTATCATTTAAAAACAGCCAGCTTCTTGCATGCTGGCTGTTCAGTGTCTAGGGCTTATTTTTTTGTCATCTGAATGTGTAACTATTAGGAATTAGCATTCAATTGTTTCTGTGTATCCTTGGCCGCCTGAGCCGTTGCATCCATAACTTCTTTATCCGCTTTGGCCGCTTCATTAGCCACATCGGCAGAAGCTTTGGTTACGCTGGAAACGATATTGTCTTTGCTCTCGGATACCGTTTTGGCTACATCTGCTGTTTTGGTGGAAACGGTTTTGGCCAAATCTGTCGCTTTGCTGCTAACTACAGATGCCACGTCCTTTGTTTTATCGGAGACAACTGTAATTTTATCAGACAGATCACTACGCAAATCACGACCCGGCTTCGGCGCGAACAGCAGGGCTGCGGCAGCACCAATCAAACCTCCAATAAATAAACCTTTTGCAAAACCTGAAGTACCTGCCATATTTTGATTGTCAATGTTACTCATGTTATATCACTCCTCTTATAGAATAAAAAATATATATAAATGTTAGGTAGCCCTTCTTAATAGCCTGGACACAAGTCCGAGCAAGAACACGAACAATGCGGTTCCGAGTATGGCTGGAATGACTGCAAAATCTCCGATGACCGGGCCCCAGTCTCCCAATAGCATGACACCTAGCCAAGCTCCTACAAATCCAGCAATCATAGAGCCCGCAATGCCGCCAGGCATTTCATGACCAGCCAGTGCATCGCCAATCAATCCGATAATAATAGCCATTACAATACTTAGTACAATTCCCCACACAAGGATCGCCTCCCTTATCCTAAGTTCACAAAACCATAACGTTTTTAATGAAGGCTGAGCTTCGATATTGCTGAGCCTTGCTTACTTCGTATATAAACGTCGTGACCCGGAGTGAAACAAAAAGCCGTCTCGGACATTTACCAGTGGGGAGTGGAAGGAAGCTTCATGCGCGCTCGCCAATAGATCACAGGAACGGTAAACACCAGCCAAATTATACCTGCAATATAGCCACCCACAATATCTGTAGGAAAGTGAACGCCTAGATATACGCGGCTTAATCCAATCAAGAGAATCAGTAGTGCACCAAGAACACACGGAAGAAAGAGCGAACGCCCACGAATCTTTCGTTCTATGGCCCAAATGGCAAATATCATTCCGAAAAATCCCATGGAAATCATCGCATGACCGCTGGGAAAACTGTAGCCCCCGGCTTCAACCAAATGTTGAAGTGATGGGCGTTCCCGTTGCAAAATTTCTTTAATGAGCGTATTCAGCACCCACATTGCCGTAAAGCTGCTTAGGATCGCAAAGGAATAAGCTTTTGAGCGAAGACTGACCCAACACAAGGTGGCAGCACCGAGGGCGATGATTAAGGACATGCGGAATGAACCGAAAGATGTAATGAATATAGCGATGGTTAGCAGTTGGTAGCGAGCAGCTGCTGTGTCTGGAAAAATGGCATCCTGTATGCGTTCATCCCAATATAGAAAAGGAGCTGTGCCAATCCATTTCACAGAGTAGGCGACGAGAAGCAACACAGCGATCATGATAATAGATGCATACAGACTACGGCGCAAATAGCTCGGTAGGAAACGGGATGATTGGGGTTCATGAGATAGCATATGTAATAAATCTCCTCCTTATGGCTGTGATAGATTCAATTTTTCGTACTATTAACTTAACTAATAATGAACTTAAGAGCAAAACCCGACGGAGACGACAGGCTGATTGAGGCATATAAGCCCGGGGTAAAGGGAACGTATCACAGCGTTTGTAATGCCAGGGCCGGAAGTGGAATAGTCATCACGAAGCAAAGCTGCTTTACGGAACTGTAATCCATGGAGGTGTTAAGGATGATTAAAATAGTGACATCGGCAGAAAGACATACCTCAAATAAAGGGTGGATTCATAGCGAGTTTAGCTTTTCGTTTGCCGATTATGAAGATCCGAGCAATGCCCATTTTGGCTGTATGCTAGCCCATAATGATAACGAGCTTGAACCGCAGCAAGGCTTCAAAAGACATCCGCATCACGATTTGGAAATCATCACCTATGTAATTGAAGGCCAATTGCATCATAGCGACAGCTTAGGACATGAGCAGGATTTGAAAAGCGGCTCGATCCAGGTTCTGAGTGCAGGCACCGGAATTGAACATGAAGAGCGAAATACTGGGGATGAAAGACCAGTTCGTTTTTTGCAAATGTGGTTTTTACCCGAGAGTCCTGGCATTCAGCCTTCTTATCAGGTGCAAAGATTCAAGCACAGTGAACGTCTAAATAGGCTTCAGCCTGTTGTGTCTGGTTCAGAAGTGGAGGGAGCGTTATCCATCGCGCAGGATATAAATCTGTATCTGAGCAGATTGGAAAAAGGACAGCAGCTTGAATATCCGCAGCAAGAGGAGCGCCGCACCCACATCTATGTAGTTAGCGGTCATGTGGAAGTTACGTGCCAGGATGGGGATTTTCAGTTAGGGCCTGGTGATGCCGCGCGAATTCAAAAAAGCTGTACATTAAAGATACGAGCTACAGGGAATGAGGATATATCTGAACTGGTGTTAGCTGATTTGCCTTGAAGCATCCTTGAGTGAAGAAGTGTATGAAAATGCGTATATGCAATCGAAAAAATAAAGCTCGTATCCCGTTGCACGTCTGCTGAGACGACCGGAGATACGAGCTTTATTTACGCTGACAGGGCTACTATCATGAAGGCTGTTGCTCATGATGATAGGATGTAATACAGCTAAGCTGGCTGTCCTACAAGCTGATTCAGGAGGACTTGCGCAATCTGCCCAGTTCAGAAACAATAGCTTCAACCTCTGAAATGCTCAGGTTAGGCTTGCTTATCACCATATCATAGACATCATGAATGTCCTCGTATTGCTCCAGCGAGAAAGCGGATGCCTGCATAGCAGCACCACTCGCCATACGGAGTTTAGTTTTAATACCCTCAATCATATACTCAATGTTGGCATGAGACGGTACAGACAAATCCATCGTTAATTTTCCATCCTTTCATAACAGGGGAAGTTGCCTGTATTGTATCATGTTTTTGTTGTAGAATGTACTGAAAGCCAGATTACCGATATACAACCGAATCAAGGAGGATGGACAAAGTTGTCTTTGTATAATCGAGCTTCCGCACCCGGTCGCTCGTCCTTAGAACATAATGTAAAGAAAATAGATCGAGATGGACTCGCGCCGTTTTTCCGAGAAATTCATCATCAGCATGCTATAGATAAGTTGACTTTTGTTTGCATCGGTACAGATCGCTCATCGGGTGATTCACTCGGGCCACTGGTAGGCACCATGCTCAAGGAGCAAGGCTTTCCGCACGTGATTGGCACAATGACGGAGCCCTGTGATGCGGATCATCTGGTTTCATACTTGGAGTGCATTCCCCAAGATCATCATGTGATCGCCATAGATGCATGTCTTGGACAGCACGGCTCAACGGGAATGTTTCTTATTGCGCGTGAACCGCTAACTCCTGCGCGATCGGTGGGGCTGTCTCTGCCGTCTGTTGGTCATTATAGTGTTGCAGCGATTGTAAATGAGCGCAGCCCCAAACCCTATTGGACACTCCAAATGACGTCGCTTCACTTGGTCATGACAATGGCTGCGCATATTGCTAATGCGGCGGCTTATGAATTTGGTTTGAAAACAGCTTCGCAAGATTTTCCAGAGGGTTACCGTTTCAGATATTGATGGTCTGCTTAATAATATACATCAGCATTGTTCTACTTAATAATATATTCAGCTCCAATAGATTATATACAGAGAAGGAAGGGTTCCATATGGAAAAGGTATTATGCGAAGGAACGACGATCTGCTATGCCGAACAGGGAAAAGGAGAACCGATCATTTTATTGCACGGTTTTTGCGGAAGTTCCTCCTATTGGGATGAGGTTGTTCCATTGCTGTCCCAAAGCTATCGTTGTATTGTTCCAGACTTGCGTGGACACGGACGCAGCGATGCTCCACTAGGAGCCTATACTATTGATCAAATGGCAGATGATGTGCTTAAACTTCAAGAACAATTGGACATCCCTCAGGCTGCCTGGTTTGGTCACTCCCTAGGAGGCTATCTAGCCCTTTCGGCAGTGCAGAGACATGCAGAGCGCCTTACAGCCTTTGGACTGATTCATTCCACAGCTTATGCAGATACGGACGAAGGTAAAGAAAAGCGGAATAAGGCTGTATCCACCATCCAAACGGAGGGGATTACAACCTTTGTAGATGGACTTGTACCGGGGCTATTTGCTCCTGATCATGTGGAGTCGATGTCCAGCCAATTACTGAAAGTCAAAGAAATTGGCTACAAAACACCACCACAAGGAGCCGTAGGAGCATCACTGGCTATGCGCGAGCGTACTGATCGTCGGGATGTATTGTCGGCTTCTGCATTGCCGGCCCTTTTAGTAGCGGGTGAGCAGGATCAGGCGGTTCCTCCAGCGCGGACGTTTACAACAGATCGGGCCGGAGTAACTCAGGTTACCCTACCGGAAGCAGGTCACATGAGCTTGTTCGAAGCACCGGAGTTATTAGCGAACGCTATCTTGACATTATTAGAGCAGAACTTGAAAAAATAGACTAAGGGAAGCCCAAAAAACCGGAACCTTCTGAGGTGATAATCAGAAGGTTCTGGTTTTTTGTGTAGTCAATTATTTTTAGGAGTGTAAGGTGTCTAATTTATGTTGCTTTTGTTAAAGGCAAACGCTGTCGGCAAACCGTCAATACTCTCCAGATTTTTCTCATAGGCATATCTTTTAAGTGCTTCTTCTCCCATCTGAATTGAGACTTCCTTCAGCTTTTCCCGTTCGCTCGTGTATGTCATGAAGGGAACCGCAAAACCACATGAATTCTGAACCATGTGAATGTCCACAACAATGATTTGTCTTGCACCGGGAAGCGGGTTGAAGAGTGGGTACAGCTCATTCCATTGCTTAGTATCAGGCAGCGCGACGGTACCAGTACCATAGAGCTTTAGTACACTGGGAGCGCCCTCAAATGCACAAAACATGATTGTTACCCGTCCATTCTCGATAATGTGAGCGCTTGTCTCGTTGCCGCTTCCCGCCAAGTCGAGATAGGCTACCCTTTGGTCCGATAGAATACGAAAGGAATCATATCCCTTGGGGGAAAGGTTAACGTGCCCTGTCTTGGATAGCGGTGCTGATCCTACAAAGAAAATGTGCTGCCGCTGTATAAACTCTTGATGTTCCGGTAATATCGAGCTAAATTGTTTACCCAAACTCCATCATCCTTTCTCACAAAAATATTCATATAAATTTTGTTTCTAAAGAAAATAATTACTATGAATTATTTTATAGAATGTTTAAATATACTGATTATTTTTTGTTTCGTATGAAACAAAAATATCACGACACTAACAAAGAAGCAATATTGATTTTAAAAAAACTCATCATTCGCTATTCACATGATCAGCTACAAAGTACTGTACCGTAGGAATTTCACTGCCATACGTGAGCATTCTGACTTCCTGATCATTGATGTTGTTAACTGAGGGTGAAGGTTATAAGTGGTATTTCTGCATGGTAGGGCATTTGGCTTTTAGACAAGGATGTCTTACAATCAGAAGGGACAGGGTTCCTGGTTGTCTAGGCATCGGAATGAAAGGAAGGGAACGGCTTGCTTAGAAAAGATTATTTGCTCAGTATGATGGAAGAATTGACATCCGCAGTAGCATCGGTGCTCGGTCTAAGGCGTGAAAATAAACACGTCGAAGCGCTAAAACAGCTAGATGACCTGCTCAACAAGCAGTTTCGTCTTCGTTCAGATTTGCTCAGACGATTGCCGCCGGAACAAATTATTGAGCTTTTCCGATTGGGCCCTGGAATTGAAGCGGATAAGCTTCAGCAGGTGGCTCGCATTTTGGAAGAAGAAGCCGTGATTTACCTGGAAACCAGCAGAACAGACGAGGGCATACGAATCTTGATGAAATCTCTTCATTTATATTTGTACAGCGATACGAATGGCGCGACTCGTGATCTGCAGGTCTTGCCTGAACGAATAGCGTGTATCGTGAAACTGGTGCGTGAATATGAGCTTCCCCCTGAAACCAGCAAACTGTTGGCTGTTCATTACGAGCGAGAAAACAGGCTGGACGAAGCCGCCGATGTCTGGTTTGGATTGGCATGGGAGCAGCCAGAGCTGCTAGCGGAAGCGGAGACGTTTTATAGTCAATTACTGGATAAGACCAATGCAGAGCTGGAGCTGGGTGGAATTTCACGCCAGGAAGTCACCGAGGGTTTGACCGAGATCACCCAATTACATGAAAGAAAGTGAGATGTACCTTTTGGATTCACTGCGCGAACTTATATACCAATTGACCACGGGAGGATCCCTCATAACAGCGACGCTGAGTCAGCTTCGCAAACGGGAGGATGCTTCTTTTACTAAAGTGCAAATCAAACCTGTAGAATTGAAAAACAAGCTGCATTACCAGTTTGCTTTTCATTATAGCAACAAAGTCATTCATGAAAATCTGACCCCTGACGAAGCTAGTGAGCGTATGACTGCCTTGTTTGAGGACACGTTCCGCCAAGGACTTTTATGCGCCAAGGATGCAGACTACCAAGTGCTGATCAGTAAAAAATATAAAGTATCCATTCTGACAAAGTCACCGAGCAAAAGTAAAGCCGACCTGTCTCATAATCGCAAAAAGCAATATGTGCTCGAAGAAGGGGAACGAATTCCTTTCCTGATTGAGCTCGGGATAATGAATGAGGATGGTAAGGTACTGGCCCGCAAGTATGATAAGTTTCGTCAAATTAACCGGTTTCTCGAAATGGTGCAGGATGTATTGCCTAGCCTTCCGGTAGGCCGCCCATTGACGATTGTGGATTTTGGCTGTGGCAAATCGTATTTGACCTTTGCGCTGTATCACTATTTGGCTGTACAGCAAAAGCGACCATTGCAGATCGTTGGTTTGGACTTGAAGGCAGATGTCATTGAAACCTGTAATGTTCTGGCTCAAAAGCTGCAATATCGACAGTTGGAGTTTCTGGTCGGTGATATCGCAGACTATAACGAACTGGAACAGGTGGATATGGTTGTTACCTTGCACGCTTGTGATACAGCAACGGATGCGGCGCTGGAAAAGGCCGTCCGCTGGGGAGCTTCCGTCATTTTGTCGGTTCCGTGTTGCCAGCATGAGCTGTTCAGCCAACTGGAAAATCCGGTATTGGAGCCGTTGCTTTCCCATGGTATTTTAAAGGAGCGTTTTTCAGCACTGGCAACGGATGGAATCCGGGCCAAACTGCTGGATATGATGGGATATCGGACACAGCTGTTGGAATTTATCGACATGGAGCATACACCTAAAAACATTCTGATTCGTGCCGTCAAAGGGCAGGCGGGAGAACAATCCGTTCTGTGGCATGAATACACAGCATTTCGGGATTTTATTCATGCTGATCCTTATTTGGAACGCGCTTGTGCGGATTTGCTTCCCGATGGAGCAGGGAAAAAGCAGACACACAGCTAGGAATATAGTAAAAGTGGAGCCACTGCGGGGTGGCTCCACTTTTTTTGTAGTTCACGGTTCATAGTTGCAGTACGCAAACATCTATCCACCATAGGCACTTCTAAAAGCGGTGCACAAAACATCGCGATCCACCTTCCACAATGCTGCGAGCTCCTCACTGACATCTTCGTCCCACCAGTCGCATAGTAGTTTGCGGTTACTATGGTTTTCCGCAATCCAGATAAGGTGTCCGACGACCTTGCGGCAATATAGCTCCTCGCCCTGCTTGACCAGATCAGGAGCAATGTGAACAGGCAGACGTTTGCAGGTTCGATACAACTCTTTGATACATGCGCGGCGAATACCACGAGCCGTGGGTAAACGGGATTGTGAATTGTCATGTTTGGGGAATTTGCCGGGAGGCATATTGACCCCCTCCTCTCTCTCACAACTTATGCGGGCAGAGGGGCCGGGGTCACTGACCTCCCTATTTGGGCGAAGTGGCGACTTGTTCTGTCGCTGTGATACACTAATGAAAATAGAGAAACAGGCAGGGAGTGGGAAGAGAAGTGGACCAAATATCTAGTATCATTAATTATTTGTTTGAGATCATTCGTAGTCTTGGGTATTTTGGTATTATGCTAGGCTTGATGGTTGAGGTCATTCCAAGCGAAATTGTCCTCGCTTATGGTGGCTTTTTGGTATCCTCGGGTCATATTAATTTTTTTGGCGCAGTCGTTTTTGGAACGATTGGCGGGGTGCTGGCCCAGTTGTTCATTTACTGGATTGGGCGCTATGGCGGCAGACCGGTATTAGATAAGTATGGGAAATACATACTTATCAAAAAAAGTCATGTCGACCATGCTGAAGCCTGGTTTAACAAATACGGCACAGGGGTCATTTTCACAGCTCGCTTTATTCCTGTTGTGCGTCATGCCATCTCAATCCCTGCCGGGTTGGCTCGAATGAACGTATGGCGCTTTACTATTTTGACAACGCTAGCGATTATACCTTGGTCTGTTTTGTTTATATATTTAGGTATGCTGCTAGGAGACAAGTGGGAGCAAATTGACGAAGTGGCAGCACCTTACATCAAACCGATTTTGCTGGTTGCCCTTGCACTCTTGATCATTTATTTTGTTATCAAGTGGATTTTGTCCAAAAACAAAAAAGGAAGTGTATAACATGAGCCGTACTAATGTATCGCAATACTTCGGAAAGGGCTTAAGCCCTGAACAGTTTATGGAGGGCATGGAAAAGAACAAAGAAGCCTTCCGCTCTGGGTACGATCAGTTTGTATGGAATCGCGAAGAGGATCGAGAGTATTTTGAAAGCTTGAACCATCGGGATGATCTGCGCGTGCTTATTTTGGCTGCCGACTGGTGTGGGGACGTGGTGCGCAATGTGCCAGTTGTGTTCCGTGCGCTGGAGAATAGCGGGATTCCGACCGAAGTATTAATCTTGGAAAACCATCAGGCGCTGATGGATGACTTCCTGACAATGGGAGGACGTGCTGTTCCGATTGTGATTTTTGCGGATACAGGAGGTCACGTACTTGGCCACTGGGGACCACGCCCTGCACATGTCCAACAAATTATGATCGGATTCAAACGTGAAAATCCAGATCGGGAAGCTGATGATTATCAAGAAAAAATCGCAGTTGCTCGTAAAGAAATGGCTGAAAAATATGGGGAGGGAACCGAGGTCCATCCTGTAATTGTTCAGGAATTACGCGAGCTGATCTCGGGATTTTAACTTATGACGTTATCTATTCGCAGCTTTAATCTCGGTCCTCTCCAAACAAATGCTTATTTGCTTCAAGGGGATGATCCGCAGCGCGCCGTTATTATTGATCCGGGGATGAATCCGGGTCCTTTGCTCAGAGCTATTGAGCCACTGACCATTGAAGCTATCCTGCTGACTCATGCCCATTTTGACCATATCGGTGGAGTAGAGGAGATTCGCAATACCAAAGGCTGCCCGGTTTATCTGCACGCCTTGGAGCAAGACTGGCTCACATCTCCTAAGCTGAATGGTTCCTTGATGTGGCCAGAGGCATCCCCTCCGATCTCGACGGAACCTGCCGAATATGATTTGGCAGAAGGTCAGCAATTGAACCTGATCGGGCACACGTTCCGGGTTTTCCATACACCGGGCCATTCACCCGGAAGTGTCAGCTTTTTGTGCGGCAAAGATCTTTTTTCCGGGGATGTGCTATTTCGTCAGGGCGTCGGACGCACGGATCTGACGGGTGGCCGGGAACGGGATCTATACGATTCTATTCAGAACAAATTGTTTCCGCTCGGAGATGACGTTACAGTCTATTCCGGTCACGGTCCCAAAACGTCCATCGGTTATGAGAAAGCTAATAATCCGTATATCCGGTAAATGTGATGAACGTTTTCAGTAGGGGCAAAATCAAAGGTGTGACAGGTTTTGCCCCATTTCGACAACAAATTATAAATTATGTATAGACAAAGGTTTTTATTTTTGTTAACATAAATTTATTAAAGTTACATACTAAACTCGCGAAGCACGCAAGCTGTGGATGAATCCCGGTTTGCGTTCTTTTTTTTGCCCATTAAGAGGATAAAGAGGCATGAGGCCGTCAGATCACAAGGGGGAGCAAGAATGAAAAGAAAACATATATTTGGGGTACAACGTGAGATTGGAGGTAGTTTCCGTGTTCCCAATATAATAGATATTGAAGATTCTGTGGTAGGTTCCGAGCCGAAGATCATGACTTGGAAAAAGGTGAAACGACGGAGCGGAATCCCTTCACAAAACTGGCATGTGAGGCTGAATGAACACAGGTTGGGACGTGGAGACGGTCGATTATGAAGATACATAGATGATATAGACAAGCTACTTTTTTTTTAGTAGACTTAGCAGATAAGTTCAGACAAACGGGGGGGGCTAACGATGCATCATTTAGGAGCTAGAATTATGATCGTCGCGGATGCTTTTGAGCAGAATCTTCCTGTGGGCGAACATGGTTATATCATTGCTTACGACCGTAATGCGGACAATGCTTTTGACTATGTCATTCGCGTACCGAAGGTGAACCGCAACTTTTTTGTACCATCCGGGGACATCGAGCTGGAAGAGAGTATTCTCAAGCTGGAAGCCGAGCGGATTGAGCGTGAAGCGCTGATAGATTACGCCCTTGCTACTCATAATGAGAAACTGTTCAAGCATGTAATGAACGGAGGTCTTGATTCGGTAGAGACTGAAGAGGAAGAAGAAACCGCGGCAGAGTTGTTGTCACAGGCTGATTTTATCAGACAAGTCAATTTGCGTGCTTGGATATAGGAGTCGGCTACTGCCGACTCTTTTTAAAAATATATAATGGGCACAATCTCAGCTCCTATAGTTTTCTCGAAAGAGCACCGAGAGGTGCTTTTTTTATATCCTTTTAGCAACATTTACCTCATTGATGTACAGTTTGCTTCTGTACCGCGTCAAAGATTGAATTGTAAAGGGTTCTATCCTATAATTAAAAACGTTATTTCGAAGTTCGGTGCAGCATTTTTTAATATCAGGATTTTGCAAAATTCAATTCCAGTCGCTCCGAAGTGCAATATATAGATGAACTAAACCATTTTGATCTATATCTTGCTCATTGGAAGCCGCCTATAGGATTTTTTGCAAAATCCTCATATACATGAGGAGGGTTTTGTATGAACATTTCCACGGAAGATGTCCGTCACGTAGCCAAGCTGTCCAGGTTGAATCTGACCGCGGCTGAGGAAGAAACGATGACAGGACAATTAAACGCCATTCTCCATTATGCGGAGAAGCTGAATGAGCTGGATACGGAGCAGGTAAAACCGACCACTCATGTGCTGCACGTCAGCAATGTCATGCGAGACGACGAAGTTCGCGAAAGTTTGACACATGAGCAAGTGATGCGCAATGCACCTGAAGAAGAAGACGGACAGTTTAAGGTTCCTGCTGTTCTGGAATAGATCTCATATTTGAAAGGAGGATGCAAATTGAGCTTGTTCAATAACACATTGCCCGAGATACATAACAAGCTGCATCAAAAGGAAATTTCCGTGAGTGATCTGGTGGGACACGCTCTGGAGACGATTGGTGCGCGGGAAGACAAGATCAGAGCTTATATTACCGTTGACGAGGAACAGGCCCGTGCATCCGCACGTCAGTTGGATGATCAGCTGATTTCCGGAGAGGAAAGAGGGCTATTGTTTGGCCTGCCGGTTGGTATTAAGGATAATATCGTGACAGAAGGGCTGCGTACAACATGTGGCAGTCAGTTTTTGAAAAATTTTGATCCCGTTTACGATGCCACAGTTGTTAGCAAGTTACGCGCAGCGCAAACCGTGACACTCGGTAAAATGAACATGGACGAATTCGCCATGGGCGGCTCTAACGAGAACTCCAGCTTTTTCCCTGCACGTAACCCTTGGGATTTAGAACGTGTTCCCGGCGGTTCCAGTGGCGGCTCAGCTGCGGCTGTTGCAGCGGGTGAGGCTTATTTCACACTCGGTTCGGATACAGGTGGTTCCATTCGCCAGCCTGCTTCTTACTGCGGTGTAGTTGGCCTGAAACCAACCTATGGTCTAGTATCCCGTTTTGGACTGGTGGCTTTTGCCTCCTCTTTAGACCAAATTGGACCCATTACTAAAAATGTTCAGGATTCAGCCTATGTCCTACAAGCCATTGCAGGTTATGACCAGAAGGACTCCACTTCTGCGAAGGTAGACATTCCTGATTATTTGAACGCTTTAACCGGGGATGTAAAAGGACTTCGTATCGCTGTGCCTAAAGAGTATCTTGGTGAGGGCGTCGATCCTCAGGTCAAGGAAAAGGTGCTGGATGCACTGAAAACGCTGGAAGGACTGGGTGCTGTTTGGGAAGAAGTGTCTCTCCCTCACACAGAATATGCGGTAGCTACATATTACCTGCTGGCTTCATCCGAAGCGTCATCCAATCTGGCCCGTTTTGACGGCGTGCGCTATGGTGTGCGTTCTGACAATCCGGACAACCTGCTTGATCTATACCATCAGTCCCGTACGCAGGGGTTTGGTCCCGAGGTGAAGCGTCGGATTATGCTGGGTACCTATGCACTCAGCTCCGGGTACTACGATGCCTATTATTTGAAAGCTCAAAAAGTGCGCACACTGATTAAACAGGATTTTGATCGTGTATTTGAACAATATGATGTGATTATCGGACCTACTGCACCGACAACTGCTTTCAAAATCGGCTCGCAAGTGGACGATCCATTAACAATGTATTTGAACGATATTTTGACGATTCCGGTAAGCTTGGCTGGTGTGCCAGCCATCAGCATTCCGTGTGGTCTTGCGGATGGAATGCCAGTCGGACTACAAATTATCGGAAAAGCCTTTGACGAGTCTTCCGTGCTACGCGTAGCTCATGCTTTTGAACAAAATACCGAATTTCACAAGCAGCGTCCGCAGCTGTAATTTGCCAAAAAGGAGGGAACCTATTCATGTCTACAACTACATCCAAATATGAGACGGTCATCGGACTTGAAGTGCACGTGGAGTTGCATACGAAGTCTAAAATATTCTGTGGATGCTCGACATCCTTCGGAGCACCACCCAACTCTCATACATGTCCGGTCTGTCTCGGTCATCCAGGGGTGCTGCCGGTATTGAACCGTCAGGCCGTTGATTATGCGATGAAAGCAGCAATGGCGCTGAATTGCACCATTGCTGATGTGAGCAAGTTTGACCGCAAGAACTATTTTTACCCCGACTCACCTAAGGCTTACCAAATCTCACAATACGATCAACCCATTGGCGAAAATGGCTGGATTGATATTGAAGTGAATGGTGAGACAAAGCGTATCGGTATTACCCGACTGCATCTGGAAGAAGACGCAGGGAAATTAACACATGTTGATGGTGGCTACGCATCTTTGGTCGATTTTAACCGGGTCGGCACACCATTGGTCGAGATCGTTTCGGAGCCGGAAATATCTTCGCCGGAAGAAGCCAAGGCCTATCTGGAAAAAATACGTGCCATTATGCAGTATTGTGACGTATCCGATGTGAAGATGGAGGAAGGATCACTTCGCTGCGACGCGAATATCAGCCTTCGTCCGCATGGACAAAAAGAGCTGGGAACTAAAGCGGAACTGAAAAACATGAACTCCTTCCGTGGCGTACAGCGCGGACTGGAATATGAACAGTTCCGCCAGGAGCAGACGCTGGACGAAGGCGGAACGATTGTACAGGAGACACGTCGTTGGGATGAAGCGCAAGGTAAAACTTTATCCATGCGTGGTAAGGAACAGGCCCATGACTATCGTTATTTCCCAGACCCGGATCTCGTTACACTGCATATAGATGAGGAATGGAAAGAACGCATTCGTGCTTCGATTCCTGAATTGCCTGACCAGCGTAAAGCACGCTACACTTCGGAATATGGATTACCTGAGTATGATGCCCAGGTGATTACGTCCTCCAAGCCATTGGCCGATTTGTTCGAGGATAGCCTTCAATTCACCAAGGATGCCAAAGCAGTATCCAACTGGATTATGGGGGATTTACTCGGTTATTTGAACAGTGCCGGTGTGGAGCTGTCGCAGGTTAAATTGACCGGACGGGGCTTGGGTGAAATGATCGGACTGCTGGAGAAGGGAACGATCAATAGCAAAATCGCTAAAACGGTCTTCAAGGAAATGCTGGAAAGTGATAAACTGCCACAGCAAATTGTTGAAGAAAAAGGACTTGTACAAATCAGTGATGAGGGTGCAATCCTGACGATTGTCGAACAAGTTGTAGCAGCTAACCCGCAATCGGTCGAAGATTACAAAGCTGGCAAGCAAAAGGCCATCGGCTTCCTAGTCGGTCAAGTGATGAAGGAGAGCAAGGGGAAGGCAAACCCTGGTCTTGCTAATAAGTTGCTGACGGAAGTGCTGAACCGCTAATGGCATAGATTTGACAGGGGCTTGTCTTTTAGGGACAGGCCCCTTTTGCATAGACGCTGAGAACGGTTGGCGCGAACAAGCTTTAGAATCCTGATGGCATTTTATAAGTTTCCTTAGGAGGGAAAACAGCATGGTTACCCTATGTTCATTGGAAGATGATGATATCGTCAGTCAGATATGGCGTCTACAGCACGTTGCCTATAGGTTGGAAGCTGAGCTGATTGGGTTTGATGAGATTCCTCCACTGATGGATACATTGGATACGCTGAAAAGCTGTGGAGAGTCTTTTTATGGGTGGCTGGAGGACGGTGAATTGCTAGGAGCACTGGCTGTGCAGTCTGAGTCGCCCGATTCGCTTACCCTTACACGTATGATGGTTCACCCGGATCATTTTCGTAAAGGCATTGCGGACTCTTTAATGAAGCATGTTTTGAGTGAATATCAAAATATCCCGTTGTTTATCGTCTCTACAGGAACCTTAAATACTCCTGCGGTGACATTATATCGAAAACATGGCTTTCGCCCCGTATCTGCGGCCGAGGTCGCCCCAGGCGTGGAATTAACCACCTACCATCTGCATAAGGTGGAATAGCATTGAGATATCATTAAATTGGCATTAAAAATGCACATAAGCCCACAAACCGCGCCCCCGGAGTGGGAAGCACGACATAACCGGGAGGAGAGACTCGAATGAATAATCCGTGGATTATAGACGATTCACATATCATTTTACGGCTTTTACTGTCCATGCTTCTCGGTGGATTCATTGGTTTTGAACGCGAACGTTCCAATCACGCAGCTGGTTTGAGGACTCATATTATGGTCAGTCTTGGTTCGACGCTGATTATGCTACTCTCCATTTACGGCTTTGCCGATTTCATTAAAGAAGTTAATGTACGCATAGATCCCGCTCGTTTGGCTACGGCTGTGATCACTGGCGTAGGCTTTTTGGGTGCAGGGACGATTATGTTCACAGGTAAATCCATTACCGGACTAACGACTGCGGCTTCCATTTGGGTCGTGGCTGCTATTGGCCTTGGGGTGGGAGCAGGCTTTTATTTCCCGTCTATAGCGGCGACAGTGCTCGTATTTTTAAATTTATGGGTGTTTAACAAAGTTGAACTTCGGTATATGCGTGGACGCAAGCGTCATCTTATTACATTGTACGGATTGTCCTCTCACGGACTGCTGGAGCAGATTTCGACTTATTTAGAGCAAGAAAAAGTGGAAATACGTAAAATAATGATTAAAGAACATGAAAATGTCCCATTTCACGAATTACACCCAGATCGGCAGAGTATGGAAGTTTCCCTAGAGGTGCTGGCCCGTCATGATTTTAATCCCGTACGTATTGCAGCTGATTTACGACAATGGGAAGATATAGCTGCTGTCTCCGTCGAGTAATAGTCTCCCTTTTTTTAACAGTTACTCTTAAATCCGATTGGGGTACTATGTAAGCATCGAAGTATTTTCAGCGGAGCCACGCATGGGATTCAAAGGGGAGGATGGCATGAACTCGGAACAACCGTTACCGTCTGGAGAGACTGGACAGCTACAAGCGTCGGAACAGCGGGAACAGCCCAGACAGGGGAAACGTCTAAAATACGCTAAATTTCGCAAAGTGATTGCTATTATCATGGCGGCATTGTTACCCGGACTGGGACATCTTTTTTTAGGACTGTTTATTAGGGGGCTTAGTTTTATTGTATTGCTCCTGCTAGATATTTTTGCGATGTTGTATGTTTCCTCTGACGGCTTGAGGATCAACATTCCATTACTTATTTTGCTTGGATTGTTCATACCCGTTTTATATTTTTATAATGTATATGATGTCTTACAGTCAGCAGATTACATGGTTCGTTATCGGCGTAAGCCAGATCGTTATGCACGAATGGATGCTAGAGGCCAGCAAAGTAGTCCTTTTTATGCATGGGAGAGAGGCTTTGCTTTTGCTGTGCTAATGGTGGCAGGCGGTGGACTTATGATTTTGTTTCGCATGAAACCTCGCTGGTTGAGTAATTTCTTTGAGGATTATGGATTCCTTACGCTGGCCATTTTATTAATGATGATCGGTTTATTCCTTTTTCTAAGGGAAGCCTTTCTGAACTTTAAGCGTAAAAAGTTGAAAGAAAGAGGGTGAAGCTGGCGTGCACCGCAAAATAAGAGTCGGGCGCTACACCTCTTCGCTTCTGTTGATGGCTGTAGGCATTTTGCTTATTGTAGATGTGTTTCAAAATACTGAATATATGCTTCAGCTCCTCGTTTGGTGGCCCGTAATCTTTGTGCTTTGGGGACTGGAGTATCTGATTTTTTTTGCCATGTACTATTGGAAAGAAGGCAAGTCTGACAACGGAAGGCGATTCAGACCTGACCTAAAGGGGATTCTGTCCGCTTTGGTAGTGGCAGCCTCGGTTTTTATCGTGACCCAGCAAAATCATTATATGTATCTGTGGAACCGGGTCAGTCTCAATCTGACGTCAGCCTCTATGGATTTTAGCCAGGCTAAAGAGAATCGGTATGATATGGGTGGTATGCTGGTACCTGTAACTATGCAGACGTCCGATTTAGTAGTTGATTCGGTTAATGGTGATGTAACACTGATCAGACGGCCTGTGTCCAATATAGAGGTACGAGGGACTCTATGGGTGGATCAAGCGCCTGCTGCCGAAGCGGACAAGATTGCTCAAGCTTCTTCACTGACTTCTACCGACGGCAAGACTATCCAGATTCGTCCGGAGGCAAAGTCGTACGGAGCATCAAGCAAACGTCAGCCTCGTGTGAACATGCTGATCACCGTGCCGGAGGACCGGCGGTTCAATGTGCAGATTAGAACCTCCAACGGGAATATTTCCTTGAATGGAGTTGATGCAATTGACAGCATTCGGCTTGAGAGCGGTAATGGAAATCTCACTGTTAATGACGCTATCGGCAATGTCAAGGGAGGCACGCTGAACGGTCAGGTTAAATTGCATCGGATTTCTGGAGATGTGGATGTGCGCACGAACCGTGGCGACATGCAAGCAGGCGATATTGAAGGAGCTGTGACACTGCACACCATGGTAGGTGATATTCAGCTCGCTCGTTCGGAAGGGGACATCACCGTAGATACTCAGAATGGTGACATGAATGTGCTGAATTCTACAGCCAAGCTGAATGCAAATTCGCTTAATGGCTCTATCAAAGTGCATAGCGAGCAGATAGGCGGAGATTGGAAAATATACAGTGCTGTCGGTGATATCGTATTGGATCTTCCGTCGAATGGAGATTTTCAGTTAGAGGGTTCAAGCAGTTATGGTAATCTTCAATCCGATTTTCCATTTAAAATAGACAGTAAAAGTATTTCAGGCCAAAACGGGACAGGCAAGTATGCGATCAACGTAGAGGGCAACAGTAATTTAACCATTAAAAAGTTACTGATGCCGTCGTTACCCGACTTGGATGATTCCGGGGGTACGACTGCGCCCGATACATCTGAAAGCTCTGCGGCTGAACCGGGAGCTTCTGAGACAGATACCTCTATAGGAATATCCGGCGACAATACGGCGCGTTGACAAGAAACTTGAGTAGACCGTACAATGTGAGTAGGTTTAGAAGTGAATTGTAAATAGATGCGTGGTAATTGATAGGATCGTAAGTAAGGGATAAGGCGGTGGACATATATGGCAGCACGCGTCCAGCATGCTTTGGAACTTCTGAAGAAGACAGGTGTACGCATAACACCCCAGCGTCATGCCATATTAAACTATTTAATGGAAACTATGGGGCACCCGACTGCAGATGAAATATATCGAGCGCTTGAGTCCAAGTTTCCAAGTATGAGTGTGGCTACGGTTTATAATAACTTAAAGATGTTTATAGAAGCGGGTATGGTACATGAGTTGACCTATGGAGATAACGCCAGTCGTTATGATGCCAATATTTCGGAGCACTATCACATCATTTGCGAAAAATGCGGAAAGATTGAAGATTTCAGTTATCCGTATTTGGCCGATGTGGAACGCCATGCCGCGTTGGAAACAGGCTTCGAGGTGCATGGACATCGTATGGAGTTACACGGAGTATGCAAAGCTTGTAGTAACAAACAAACGTAACGAAACAAGGAATAGAAGTTTTTTGTGCGGTATGTATATATTGTAATGGATTGGAAACGTGAGGAATTCCCCATAAGCGGGGATTTACCGCGTTTTTTTGTTTAAATCACTTTATTTTTGTTTTAAGTAATCTGTTGAGGTTACAAAATACGGAAATTCAAAGTTCATACAATGGAGGTTCAATATTGGCCAGAAATCATTCCAGACGCCGCCGTAAACGTTCACGATTCAAAGGAGCGGCAAGCCTGCTATTATTTGCAGCGATTATATGTGCAATTACTGTCGTATGGTTTGGCAATCCCCTTCACGAGAAACCCGATTGGCAGGGCAGTGTCCGTCCTATTTTTATGCAGGGAAAGTTGACTGGGTATGAAGCTCAGAGCTCCGGCAAGAACATGCTGATGCCGCTTAAATTGGTGCAAAGTAAAATTGATCCTACGGTTCGCTACGAGGATGACAGCCAAACCGTCATTATGGCGACGAGACAAAACCTGCTCTATATGAAGGTTTCGAAGGCACAAGGGGAACTGAATGGTAAAACATATGCGCTGAGCGCAACCCCTCAGGTAATCAGTGGAGAGGTATATATCCCGATAGAGGCTGTACGTGAAGTATACGGCGTTTCTATACACGAAGACCCTGTGACTGGTGCTGTCATCCTAATGAAGGCTGGAGAGAAGGTCAGGCTGGGGAGTGTGGAAAAGAAGGATGGCTCACAGGATGCTAGAATCGCCTTACGTAAAGAAGCCTCTAGCCTATCTTTCATTTTGACAGATATATCTCAACGGACGAAGGTGCGTATTTGGTCCAAACAGGGCGATTGGTATTTTGTTCAGTTAGACAATGGTTATGCGGGATACATTAAGTCAGACCATGTCGCTGAAGGAGAAGAGCTTGTGATCCCTTCGGTTAAGGACGATTTGTCCATCTCGGAAAAACATTGGGAGGATAGATCGGTAAACCTCGCTTGGGAAGCTGTCTATAATCGCAAGCCCGATCCTTCCAAGTTTGATCCTATGCCTGGAGTAAACGTGGTGAGCCCTACGTGGTTCAGTGTCGTCGATCATGAAGGCACTGTAGAAAGCAAGGCAGATCCTGCCTATGTCAGTTGGGCACATCGCAAGGGGATGGAGGTTTGGGGCTTGTTGAGCAACAGCTTTAATCCCGAATTAACAACTGAAGCTTTGTCCACCTTTGAACGTCGAAAGTCGATTGTAGATCAGATGATTTCACTAGCCCTAGAAAATGATCTGGACGGTATTAATATTGACTTTGAAAATGTTCATACGAAGGATGGCCCAAATGTCACCCAATTTTTGCGGGAACTTAAACCGATGGCTCGGGAACACGATTTGATACTATCCATTGATGTAACGCCTAAATCTCAAAGTGAGATGTGGTCAGCTTTTTTAGATCGAAAATCATTAGGCACCATCACAGATTACCTCATGGTAATGGCATATGATGAACATTGGGCGGCTAGTCCAAAGGCTGGTTCTGTCGCCTCGCTACCATGGACGGAAGCGTCAATTAAGCGAATTATTCAGGAAGATGAAGTGCCGCCTCAAAAAGTGGTTTTAGGTATTCCATTATATACTCGCGTGTGGTCCGAGACTCCCAAAGAAGGGAAGATTAAGGTCACCTCCAAATCACTTGGTATGGAGGCAGCAGCGGATATCATAGCCAAATTTAAGTTGAAGCCTAAGTTTAGAGCTTCCGAAGGTCAAAATTATGTTGAGTATACAGAAGATGGTGTGGTCAAAAAGATTTGGCTGGAGGATCAGGTATCTCTGGAGGCAAGAGTAGAACTTGCCAAATCGCTGAAGCTTGGAGGAATTGGTGTGTGGAATCGAACTTTTGCTGATGCAAACGCTTGGGTAACACTGAAAAAAATAAGTGAATAAGATAAAAATTTATACAATTGAAGAAGGAAGTCTCTTATTTATGTAGAAATGATCACATGTATCCAAATATCCAATTTGCGGTCATAGCCGCCTTGCAGATATGGAGGGAGAAGTGCAGCTAACCAAATTAAACCTGATGTATGATGAATTGTTGCAGGAAGATTCGATAGGTGTTATTTCGTATAGAAAGCCGGGAGAGTATTTTCACGGTTCGATGTTGTATGACTTTGATGAACTCATTCTAATTATTGGAGAAGGCACCAAGCCAGTTCGTTCTATTCAACACTTATTTATGAATGGATTAAGATGCCAAGTGTTGTATGCAACGCTCAGTTGTCTGAAGGAATGGATTATCGCTGGTGAACAAGCCAACATTATAGATTATGTGCTAGAAGGTCGTATTGTCTGGGAACGGGATGACAGGGTCCGTCTTTTAAGACAGGAAATTGTTGATTTTAACGATCCACTGCGGGAGCAGAAGCGATTTCATGAGTTCTCCCGCTTTCTGGTCAATTACGTTCATGGTAAAAGAGCGGTGCGAGAAGGGCGGATCATTGACGCTTATCAAAGTGTTCTGAAAGCATTGGATCATTGGGCATCTATTGAACTCATTGAACGGGGGATTTATCCAAAGATTCACTTATGGGTTCAGGTACGGCCTCTGGATCGAACGATTGACAAATTGTATAACGAACTCACATTAAGTACGGAAACCTTGGAACAACGGGTTGAACTAGTACTGCTTGCTTGTGAATTTTCAGTTATGTCAAAAATGGAGGAGTGCTCATCTCCGCTATTCCGTATATTAGGCAGCAGACGGGAACCTTGGTCTATAAATGAACTTATTAACCATCCTGAGCTAAAGAATCTCCAATTGGATCTTACCGTCGTGCTCCGTAAACTGGTATATCGTTCACTTATTAGAGAAACAGCTGCCGGGGATTTTAGGGAGCGTGGACAAAATCGTGAACTGCGTTACTCCCTTATTTGATGTGCAGGGGTTGATTTGTCAGGAAGAAAGGTTGTTAAACCGACTTTTCTTCCTTTTTTTGTACGTGATTTAGTATTTATAAATAGTTAAAAAATATAAATTATCAATTTAGGTTGACGAGTATATAAAATATGTGATAAGTTATAACTCGCCCCATTAAGCAGCATGAATAATTTTGAACTGTTTAAAGCAGGATAAACGTGTTGCATCAAGCAGAAAAATGAATTTTCAAAAAAAAGCTTGACGAAAAATGAGGTTATGTGTTACATTATTTAAGTCGCCGCTGAGACGCGGTGGTGAAACAAAGTAAGACAAAATGCAGATTTGATCTTTGAAAACTGAACAACGAGTGAGTAAAACGATTTTGTTCGCAAAATCAAACAAGAGATATTTTTATCTCGTCAGTTTCAAAATGAGCTTATCGCTCTTTCTATAAACCAACTTCGGTTGGTCTTTAATGGAGAGTTT
>NZ_JANAVE010000006.1:0-294699 GCF_024213315.1 Paenibacillus sp. A3M_27_13 | reverse complement strand
GAGCGAGAGCAGGTGAAACTGGAAGCGATACGCGGACGTTGCGGTCGGAAGGTGAGCAAAGAGGCGTGCTATGCGGCTCTGGAGGAGGTGGGTCTTTGCTACGGAGCGAGCATGCGGTCGGTCGTAGCGGTGTGGACAGGAGTGGACGAAGGGCTGGCGGAGCTGAGGCTGCCGGAGGCGGCGGAAAGTAGCTGGGGGGAGTATGTACTGCATCCGGGACTGCTGGACGGAGCGCTGCAGAGCTGCATGGGATTGGCGCTGGGCGAGGAAGATCAGCGGGTAATGTTGCCCTTTGCGCTGGAGAGCCTGGAGGTGCACGGGGAGCTGAGCAAACGGATGTGGGCGTGGATCCGGCGCCGGAAAGGAGGAGGCGGCACCGGGAAGCTGGACATCGACCTGTGCGAGGAAGGTGGTCGGGTCTGTGTCCGGTTGTCCGGATTGATGGTACGGGCCGTGGAGCGCTTGATCGGAATGGAGACACCCAAAATGCTTCCTGCCTCGGATAAGCTGGGCCTTAGGAAGCGCGAATGCGACGGTGATCCGCTCTTTCCGCAGACGAAAGACGCTGTTCACTCAGTGGGAGCACTTCTGCTGGCGCCCAGTTGGAGTGAATGCCCAGAAGAGCCGGTTGGAGCTGTTCCGCCTTTCATCAAGCATGTGGTACTACTTGGAATGGAGAACGAGGCTATATACGAAGATTTTAAGCAATGCCTAGATACATTGCCATCCACCGAGGTGCTGAATTTGGGCTTCAACCGGGAGCCGAACGGAGCCGATGAATGCTTCAGCGAAGCGGCTACCCAGACATTCCGAAAGCTCCAAAGCATTATTCAAGATAAGCCGTGCGGCAAAGTGCTAATTCAACTAGCGATACCAAATTGCGGAGAACAGCGCCTATTGGCAGGATTAACGGGAATGCTGCAAACAGCCGTTTCGGAAAATCCCCAGCTGGTTGGACAGCTCATCGAAACCGCATCTGACGATAGCGCTGCAGAATTACTCCGCAAATTGCAGGAAAGCGCGACTCGGCCAGATATGAAGCATATCCGTTATGATGCCGATAAATGCCGGATGCTGGAATGGCATATGCTGGTGCAGCGCAGGGAAGAATGTCCTGCGTTGCCCTGCAAAGATAACGGAATCTATTTAATTACAGGCGGCGCGGGCGGCCTCGGGAGGATTATGGTCCACGAAATATCCCGTACCTGGAGGGGGACGACGCTGATCCTTACCGGCCGTTCTGCGATAGCACAGGGGGATCTGGACAAGCTGAGGCTGTCCTTAAATGAGGATACCCGCGTTGAGTATATTTCTATCGATGTAGCCGACCGTGAAGCGACTGCCGCAATGATTCATGATATTCGCATCCGCCACGGCGCTCTTCATGGCATCATTCACAGTGCCGGTATACACCGCGACAATTTCATAATAAAGAAAACGGAAGATGAACTGCATGCTGTGTTGGCATCGAAGGTGCGTGGTCTGGTGAATCTTGATCAGGCAAGTAAAAGTATACCATTGGATTTCGTTCTGCTATTCTCTTCGTTGGCGGGAGCGTTTGGAAATGCCGGTCAAGCCGACTATGCAGCAGCTAATGGGTTCATGGACGCTTATGCAGCCTACAGAAACGAACTGACAACGCTGGGACAACGGCATGGCCGTACCTTGAGCATCAATTGGCCGCTGTGGAGGGACGGCGGTATGCAGGTGGATATGCCTACAGAGCAGCTTATGCTGCAGCGTCTTGGGATGCTGCCGCTAGAGACGGCAACGGGGATGTGGGCTTTGGGGCAATGTTGGGCAGCCGGCCAATCGCAAGCCTTGGTCATGGAGGGGGACATGATCCGGTTGAAGCAACTCTGGGTGGTGTCGCGGCCTCAATTGCTGGATTCGCCGGCATGCGGCGACAGCGCCGGCAAAGGTTTAGATCGTGCGATCCGGGAGGTGCTGGCTGTGTTGCTTGAAACAGCATCGGCGCTGCTTGCGGTTAAGGGTGATTCCATTGATCCCCAGGGTGAATGGAGCGAATACGGATTTGATTACGCGTTGTTTCACCGGTTTGCCGAGCTTCTAAATGAACAATACGGGTTGGATCTCTCGCCAGAAGTATTCTATGAGCATCCTTCGTTGTACAGTCTGACGCTTTACCTGGTAAATGTGAAGCAGCCGGCGGAGGCGGCGTACGAAGAAATGCGCGTTTCTACCGTGAATTTGGATGTGGACAGTGCTGGACATTCCACTGATGTGACAGGACCGGAAAACGATAAGCAGGGCGAAAATGACTACTTGCAGCTTGTTGATCGGATTGTGCAGGGAGAACTGACGGAAGAGCAACTACTCCGGATTTTGGGTGCAAACTGAAAGGAGAGAAGGCATGGAATCTCGTATATACAGCCGCATTAGGGACGGGAGCTTGAGCCGTGAAGAAGCAGCGCAGCAATTGAAGATGATCGGAGAAGCCTATAGTGCCGCAGCAGGCGGAGATAGCCAATTAATTGAAGCTGTGCAACGGCTGCTTTCAATGCTGATTTGCGATTTACTCAAGATCGTAGAGGAGTCGTTTGATGGACAAAACGAACTGAGTGAATATGGCTTTGACTCTGTGAGCTTCACCCTGCTTGCCAATCGTATCAACGATGAGTATGGGTTGCAGTTGAGTCCCACGTTGTTTTTTGAGCAGACGAATCTGGACAGTCTCGTTCAATATCTGGTTCAGGAACATCGGGTGAAGCTTACCGCAAAACATATCACTGGAGCAGGGAACGCAGTTTCACCGGAGAATCCGGCGAAACTGCAAGATAAACCCGAGAAGAACCTGACGGACTGTTCAGTCTCTCTAAAGCCGGGAAGTGCACGCTTTCTGCAGGAAGAGATGCTTGCTGGACAAGCATCTCCTCCTATGTCCAGGGATTCGGCCGCAAAGCGGGCTGGACGGCATGAGACTTCGCCGCAGCTTCGGACGCAGGCTACTGTGCAACAGGAACCGATTGCCATTATCGGAATGAGCGGCAGGTTTCCGATGGCTGATAACCTGGAGCAATTTTGGGATAATCTCGTTTCCGGCAAGGACTGCATATCCGAAATTCCCAAAGACCGTTGGGATTGGCGGGAAATATACGGCGATCCCCTCACGGAGGTCAATAAAACCAACGTGAAATGGGGCGGATTTATCGAGGGTGTGGATGAATTTGATCCCGCATTTTTCGGCATTGTTCCCCATGAAGCGGAACTCATGGACCCTCAGCAACGGCTTTTAATGATGTATGTTTGGAAGGCGCTTGAAGATGCCGGTTATGCTGCGAGTAGTATCGCCGGCACCGATACGGCGATTTTTGTGGGAACAGCGGGCAGCGGATACAGCAATTTGGTCTCCAGAGCAGGCTTACCCATCGAAGGTTATACATTCAGTGGGATCGTGCCGTCAATGGGACCTAACCGGATGAGCTACTTTCTAGACATCCATGGACCGAGCGAGCCCGTGGAAACCGCATGTTCCAGTTCGCTCATTGCCATCCACCGCGCCGTCTGCGCGTTGGAGAACGGCAGTTGCAGCATGGCCATCGTTGGAGGCGTCAATACACTGATTGCTCCCGATGCCCATATCGGCTTTAATAAGGCAGGAATGCTGGCTCAGGACGGGCGCTGCAAAACATTTTCAAGCGCTGCCAACGGTTATGTGCGCGGAGAAGGGATTGGGATGCTGGTGCTCAAGAGGCTGCGAGCCGCCGAACAGGCCGGTGACTCGATCTACGCGGTCATCCGGTCGTCGGCCGAGAATCACGGAGGGCGCGCCAACTCCCTAACGGCACCCAATCCGAATGCGCAAGCCGCGCTGCTGCAGACAGCCTACCGCCGAGCCGGAATTGATCCGCGGACCGTCGGATATATCGAAGCCCATGGCACAGGCACCGAGCTTGGTGATCCCATTGAAATCAACGGGCTGAAGGCGGCGTTTAAAGCGCTTTACGAGGAGACTGGTGATCCGCATATTCGTGAAGCCCATTGCGGCCTGGGTTCGGTGAAATCGAACATCGGCCACCTTGAGCTTGCCGCGGGCATCGCGGGAGTCATCAAGACAGTGCTCCAATTGAAGCATCAAACATTGGTGAAAAGCCTGCATTGCGATCCGGTGAATTCGCACATCCGTCTGGAGAATACCCCGTTTTATATTGTGCGGGAGACCGTCGAATGGAAAGCACCGGAGGATGAGCACGGACACCTGCTTCCACGACGAGCCGGGGTCAGTTCTTTCGGTTTCGGAGGAGCTAACGCCCATGTGGTGATCGAGGAGTACCGTGACGAACGACCTTCAGACACGGAACAACATTTTGCTGCTTGCAATCCCTTGCTGTTTGTATGGTCAGCGAAAACGGAAGACCGGTTATTGGCCATTGTCCAGCAATGGCTTGCCGAAATTCGTGCCCAGCGTTTTGACGAAAGGGAACTGGCAGATATCGCCTACACGCTTCAAACTGGACGCGAGGCGCTGGAAGAACGCTTGGCGTTCACGGCTGGCAGCCTTCAGGAGCTGGAGTTCAAACTGGAAGGGTTCATGCAGGGAAGGACTGATATTTTCCGCGGAAGAGCAAACCGGGGGCACGAGACGGCAACGCTGTTTAAGGATGAAGATATGCGGCAGGTGCTGGAGATTTGGATGGCCAAAGGCAAATACTCGCAGCTGTTAGATCTATGGGTAAAGGGGGTGACATTGGACTGGAGCAGGCTGTATACGGGGGCGCAGCCGCGGCGACGCAGCCTACCGACGTACCCCTTTGCCCCTGAAAGGTACTGGGTGGCGGACCTCTCTGCTCCATTGACAACATTATTGACCAGAATCCGGCCTCAACATTCCATAACAGAGGAAGCGGCCCTGGCTGTGGCAGATAATTCCGATGAAGATGACATCTCGCCACTTATTGCCAATATCGTAGCCGCTGCGACGGGTTATCTTGCCGCAGAGATTTCTTTCGACCGTCCTTTGGCACAGCTTAGCTCGGATTCTATTGTGATAATGAAAATTGTGCGGGCTATCGCGACATCGTTTCATGAATGGAATACGCCGGAAGCAGGGAATGAACTGCTCAAGCTTTTCCTTGAGGAAGAGATAACCGTACGTCGTTTGGCCGGTCATATCTGGAATAAGCGGAGGGTTTCAAGGGCTGCCGCATTGCCGGAATGCTGGGATCAGAAGACTATACAGGCTGTGTATGGTGGGCAGAAGGAGATTGCCCAAAATCTTCTTTGCGACAAGGTCCGCATTACTTCAGATGATCCGTTTACCATGACTGGAACTTTAATTGTCGACGAAACGCATCCTTTCTTTTTTGATCATCCGCTTGATCATATCTCCGGGCTGCAGTTGGCTGAGGCGATGGGACAATTGGCTAAAACCGGGCAACTGCTCAGGTTGGGACTGGACCCGAAAGAACCGGTTTTTGTGTATGAGGCTCAGCTTGCATTTCATGATTATTGCCATAAAGCGAATAAAGCTGTTGTTCATGCGGTCGCTCCGCCGGCCGGCGGAGCTGAAGTGGATCTCGGCTGCTACAAAACAGAAATTATACAGGAGGGACGTCTGGTCGCCAGCGGGACATATAAAATTAAGCATTTGTTGCCGCCTGAGCGAGATGCAGCATCCAGCTGGACACATGACACTTCTCTGTCTTTGCCTGTATCTAAGGAGCTTGTAAATAAACGACTACACATTAATGTAATGATCAGCGGAGCGGAGAGCAGCAAGGATCGCGAAAGTTTAGAGTGCCGATTGTGCATCGATCCTGAAAACCCCTATTTCAGCGATTTTCCGGGAGTCTGGCATGACACAGTCGTATTGCTGGAGGCATGCCGCCAAAGCTTGCGGGTGTTCGGTTATGCCCAGAACGGATCGGACCAGCGTCCGTTAAGCGGACTGCTCCCGGTGTTGAAAACGATGAATATTAAGCTAACGCGGCCTATTCTGCGGACAGCGGAAGTGGTCTTACACAGTGAGCGCCATGAAGCTTTTCAGGTTGGAGACAACCATATGCTGCAGCTCCAAGGGCTGATTATGTCAGACGGTGCCAAAGCCGGAAGCTATGAAATACAATCCCTGTTGCTGGCCGAGGAGTTTCTCGCCGGCTTGCGAGAAGGACAGCTCCGTGAAGCTGCTTCACCGCCAACCAAAAAGAAAAAATCACAGAAGCAGGCTCCCGCCGATGTAAAAGATTTAGAAGCTACAACCGCAGGGCAGCCCCCGGAACAAGAAATACTGCAAAAATAAATGCAAAGGAGACTGAGCTATGAATACAATTCGACTGATTGCATGTGATGTGGATGGCATCCTGCTGACCGACACATTCAGTCCAGTGCTGAAATCCTTGGTAAAGAAGGCGGGAATGCCCTATACCCGCGAAATCGAGAGAAATGTTTTTTCGCGGCAGCGTTCGGAAGCGGTCGCCTACTTGAAACAACTGTTCCGGGTAAGCTCTAGCGAAGCCGACTCGCTCCGGGATTTTTTCGGGGAACGGGATAACTATATGGCAAATCATGATTCGGGACTTATTGACGGTGCCCTTGCGTTTCTGAATCTGCTCTCCACGCAGAATGTAAGGCTAGTTTGTTACGGCGGATTGGCGGAAGAGAAACTCCTGAGCCATTATGAGTATTGCAAGCCTTTTTTTGAAACGTATATATGTACTAACGATTTTCGGCCGGGGATCAAAGAGATTACCCGCGACATTTATGGACTGGAATACCATGAGGTGTTGTTCATCGACGATGTGAACACGGTGGCCGAGGTCGCTAAATCGTTGAATGCGCCCTTCATTGGTGTGCCATCGACCTCTTTTCAGTATGAGGATATGAAGCAGACCGGGGTGAAATACTTGTTGAATTCGCTTAAGGGAATTGACGCAGAGCTGCTGGAGAGAATCGACCTGGAAGCCGCCGAACAAGCCGTCTGGTCGAATCATGCGCAGTAATTCTACGGAAATCGCGGAAAGCAGGTGGCAGCGTGGCGGAAATTTCCAAGCTGGATATGATTTTGATCGATTTTGACGGCACCATATCCCCAAATGCCGTATGCCTCATACTATAGAGCCCCCATGATTTTTATTAACCGATATACTGAACTTCCTATGGAAGAATTATCTGGACTCTTTAAAAAAACGATCTGTTTTCTACGGACTGTTCGATGCACCTCTTATTTTCTTCCGTGGGGCTTTAAAGCCTGTTACAGGACTTTTATCGCAAAGTTATCGCCTTGGAGGAATACGGGGGATGCCGAGCGAAATTGAAAAAAGCTTTTTTCCTTTTTGGACTTCTACGAGCATAAAAGCATGGCTTACCGCATACTCTCCTCCGCACGACGGACGGTTATAAGATTTGCCCTGCTGAACGGAAGGATCGGTCCGTACCATATTTACGACTTGTAGGGAAGCCAAAATCCAGTTCCGTCAAGTGTTTGATGCGTTGATCGATTACACGATTCGGCTAATTAACGTCATTGCTTGATGTCTGACCCGAATTTGCTGTATATCAGATGGAGCCAGAGGGAAAATAAGGTATTGTGGAGAGGGAAATTCTGTGATAGCATCAATATTATAGTAAATAGGTAGGAATTAATAGTTTGGAGGGATTAATTTGGCTAAAATTTATCAGAATCTGACAGATCTCATCGGAAACACCCCTTTACTGGCATTAACGAACTACAGCCAAACCCAAGATATTGAGGCAAATTTGATTGCTAAGCTGGAATATTTTAATCCCGCCGGCAGTGTAAAGGACCGCATCGGTTATGCGATGATCAAAGACGCCGAAGATAGAGGACTAATCAATAAAGGCTCTGTCATTATCGAGCCGACCAGCGGCAATACCGGAATTGGGCTGGCTTTCGCCGCTGCGGCTCTTGGATATAAACTGATCATTACGCTTCCCGAAACATTCAGTATCGAACGCCGTAAGCTTCTGCTTGCGCTTGGTGCCGAATTGGTGTTAACCCCAGGAGCGGAAGGCATGAGAGGCGCGATTAAACGTGCGGAGGAACTGGCTGCCGAGAACCCAAACTCCTTTATTCCGCAGCAATTCAAGAATCCTACCAATCCGGAGATCCACCGTAAAACTACAGCGGAGGAAGTATGGCGTGATACCGACGGCGAAGTGGACATTTTTATTGCAGGCGTCGGCACCGGCGGAACGGTCTCAGGCGTCGGCCAAGTGCTGAAAGAGCGCAAACCTTCGGTCAAGATCATCGCCGTGGAACCGTTCGATTCACCGGTGCTTTCCGGCGGATCGCCTGGATCGCACCATATTCAGGGAATCGGAGCAGGCTTCGTTCCGGATAACTACAACAGTGAATATGTGGATGAAGTGTTCAAAGTCAAGAATGAGGATGCTTTTGCAACAGCACGGCTACTGGCCAGAAGTGAAGGACTGCTTGTCGGTATCTCTTCCGGAGCTGTGGCCTATGCGGCGACGCAAATTGCGAAGCTTCCTGAGAATAAAGGCAAAAACATTGTCGTGCTCTTGGCAGACACAGGTGAACGTTACTTGTCTACTCCGTTGTTTGACTTTTGAAATAAAGAAAGTGCCAAAAAGACACTTATGATTAGATCTGAGCTATGACCTACGAGAAGGACATTTTGAAAAAGAGCCCCTTGTGGGTCATTTGTGTTTTAATCAAGGTATGAGGTGGGCTAAACGAGTTACGGCAACAGATGATGATATTAGAGAAAGAAGAGGACTAGAAGGAACAAAGCAAGGAAACGTGTCGATGAGATGATTCAACTTTTAAGCTTGCGGTAAGATATACTGGAACAATTCGATGATAATTTGTTCAATGCGTTGGTGGAGAAAATTACAATTCTCTCACCAGCGCATTTTGTTTTTGCCTTGAAAAGTGGAATGAGTATACACGAAAACATTTAAGCTTAAATAGTACATAGTAATTAAATTTGTAGACTAAAGAACTCATAGCTAAAACGATAAATGAGCTAACAAAAGCTCTTGATTGCATGACGTGAAGATTCAATCGCGTCCCGTCTTTTACCCCTCCCCATATAGATGGATTGTTTGTAATAGACGATATCCTCGTTTTGGTTGGTTTTAAATTGATTGATTTGAGTGAATAGATTGTTGTCCTCTGATGAACATGAAGCTTGTTGTTCTAAGTCATAAAATCGTTGGCGTAACACTTCTTGAAACCAATCTGGCCAATTTGTGACATAGCATATTTCCCTTTCGTGATTTGAGTGTGTGTATGTGTAGTCCCTTCAAAAAATGATAGATATAAATATTTTCCATATTTATTTAGAATAATATAAATGCACACAGAGAATCTAAAAAGCACGAATAATTCTTTTGTAATGGAAGTTATTTGAATTAAAACATTTTCACATTGTATAATCTTATCTTTGAACATAGCCAACTTGTATTGTCTGTACAAATTGAAACAACTATCAATAAAAAATGTTCGGAAATGTGAGTAAAATCATATATTGGATTTGATTGTAAATGTTATTTTGTTTATGGATACATATTCTATTGATAGAAGGTGATTTATATTATTCAAGAAAAAGTAATATTTAGTTGTAATAGGTCATTAATTGGTAGAGTTATTGACAATACTTTTATGGTTTTTGACACAAATAGCGGAAGTACTTTTGAAATGGATATGGTCGCCTACGATATTTATTCATTTTTTAAGGATAAGCCTCAATCTATCGAAGAACTCTATACTTTTTTATTACAAGAATATGCAGTTACAAAGGATGAAATTACTGAAGATGTAGAGATATTACTTAACAGGTTTCTTGAGGCGAAAATATTAGAAGTTTGCAAAGGAGGTGATAAACATGAAAGTATGGAGCAAACCAACTGTCAAAGAGCGTAATTATATGTTACATTGCTAAGCGAACAAGTGGGTTTAAAGGGATTTCCTTTGAACCCACTTGTTTTATGAAATTATAAGATCAAGATCATACTAACAGTCTTTATAAATGTCTTAAGAAAGAAGGTGCATTAAATTGATATTGTCTGCACATATTGGTTTGAGTTTTGACTGCAATTTGAAATGCAAGCATTGTTTTGTTAATAAAGAAGAAGATAATGCCACTAATATAAAAAAATTGAAAGATTTTATTCCTGAGTTGGTCGAAGAGGGGCTTTTTTATTTATATTACACTTACGGGGAACCATTATTGTGTCCAGATTTTTTTGAATTCGTAAAATATATAAAAAAATTTCCGATTTATCAAATTTTAATGAGTAATGGTACATTAATTGATAAAGAAATGGCAATTAAAATCGATCAATCCTCTATAAAGAAATGCATGATTAGTGTTGATAGTATTAGCCCTGAGAAACATGATGAAAATAGAGGGGAAAAAGGAGCATGGGAAAAAGCAATAAATGGAATAAGAAATATGAGGAGATTTGCACCAAGTGTAAATGTTGGAATTGCTACTACGGTAACTAAGGAGAATGAAAATGAACTTAAAGAACTTCTTGATCTAGCAATAAAAGAGAATGTTTCTGATATTAGCTTTTTAGCGGAAAGGAAAGGAGAAAAAATACTTCATCACAGCCTTGACTCCCATTATTCTGAAATATATAGAAATTTTGTTATGTTTAATGATGTTCAAAATATTAATCTTTTCTTTCATGATTTGAGTTTATTGAAAGTAACAAGACAGTTATTCCAAGAAAAAAAAATATCAGAAAAAAATTATGAAAAGTTTACACATATGAATAGATGCCAATGCAATACTAATATCAGTATTTCACCAAAAGGTGATGTATATGTTTGCAACTTTATGAATGGAAATTTATTGGGGAACATTCATAAAGATAGTACAGCTTTTATTTTATCAAAACATAAGAAATGTAAAAATACTTGCAAAGTTTCAAATTTACCAATCAAAAAGAAGGAGGTATATTCATGAAAAAAGTAGATGTGCTTTTTATTCACCCACGAAACTGCTACAATAACTATCTTATGTTACCATCTCTAGAGTTGTGTATGATGAGTAGTATACTCAACGAACGAGGTTTTTCTAATTATTTAATAGACTGCATGATTAATAACATAGACTCGATTCAATTATATAATCATATCAAAGAGTTTAGTCCTAAAATTATCTGCATTGAAGGCACAGCGATTAATCACATTGAAGCAATTAAAGCAGCACAACTAGCTAAAAAAGAGTTCCCTAAAAGTATAGTTTGCATTAGAGGTGAAGTAGCTTCATTTATTCCTGAAAAAATACTTAATAAACATTCATGTATTGATATAGTTTTAAGAATGGAAAATGACTTTACATTGGTACATCTTTTGACTTATCTAAATAATGAAAATGAAATTGATTCTATACCTAATATTTCCTATAGATTTGATGAAAATGTTGTCAATAATCCTCTTGTAACTGAAGTTTCAGATTTAAATATACTACCCACTCATAACAGAGAGCTGTACGACTTAAAGAAATACTATAATAGAGATTCTGAAACAATAGTTCGGTCATCAAGGGGGTGCCCAAGTAACTGTGCTTTTTGTGTTCGAACTAAATTATCTAAATTCCGTCTGTTTAATATTGATCGTTTCTGTGATGAAATAGAGTTTTTACTCAAAAAAGGATTCAAAAGTTTTTTCTTTTCAGACGATACATTTGCTTTTTCACAAAGACGAATAGATGATTTTCTTGATGAAGTCAAAAAAAGAAAACTAGATATTCGATTCACATCAAATTTAAGGATAAGAGATATTTCCGAAAGTAGGATACTTTCTTTAAAGGAAGCAGGGGCCTATAGAGTTTTTGTAGGAATTGAAACCATAAATAGCTCATCTTCTGAAAAAATTAAAAAAAACTTATCACGTGAGTTTATAGAAGAAAAGATAGCAATTCTAAAGAAACATAAACTAGAGTATCATGCTTCTTTTATTCTTGGCAGTCCTGGGGACACAGAAGAGGATCTTATAGAAACGATAAAATTTGTTAAAAAAATTCAGCCGACATTAGTAACTTTTAATCAATTAAGATTATTTCCTGGTACACCCATATATGAAGATCCAGAAAAATATGAAATAATTTACGAGGATAAAGATTGGTTTGAAAATGAAGAATGGATTAGTAGACCACTTATAGGGACAAAACAAATTCCTCCTTCTAAGATGGATTATTGGTCCAGAAGAATGTTATATGAATTTATTAATTGATAGTCACTTTAAAATTGCTGTTTTTGGAACTGGTATAAGCGCTGAACGATTTCTTAGTTCCTTTTTATTTTTAAATGCAGAAATTACTCTTGTGACTAGGCAAATCAACGAAAAAAGTAAAAGTCTTGCTTGTAAATATAATGTTAATTTATTATTGGATAGCCAAGTAGAGTTGATTTCCAATTATGATATTTTAATTTTTTCTCTTCCCATTGAACCTAAATTAAATCTCATCAATAGTATATTAGAAAAATCATTTAGTAGTAAGTATTTTGTCATAGAAAAGCCGTTCACTAATAATTACAATGAGGCGGTTAAGCTACATAATCTATTAATTAGTAGAGGAATAAATTATGTAGTTCCATACACAAGGATCTTTGATCCGCAATATGCTAAATTTATGGACTTGTCATTATCAAATTATATTCAAATAGAATGGTATAATCTCGTGAATATTAGTATATTTGATGGATTGCCACATATTTTAAATTATATTTTAAACCTTACACAAAAGAAAATCTACCTGAGTGACTGTTTTTATAATCATGGGAAATTAGAATCTTTTATATTGAAAGGACTTAGTATAACTATAGAGGTGAAAATTCAAGAAACATTAATTGAAAATAATGATGGGCTTTTAAGTGAGAATAAATGGATAGAATTAAATGGAGTGATTCTTCCTTTTCCTAATTTTATTCAAGCGAATATATGTATGTTACAGTATTTATTGCAATGCCATGACAATATAGAGGTGCATCATAAAAATAATCTTGAGACAGTACTACTTACAGAGAAAATAAGTAATTACAAATTAAACATAAAATAAAATAATATTTTGACATTTATTTTCCTAATGATTGCTTTTTTCTCAAGCGGCTCTACTTATTGTAATCCAATAACAAGGTGCTTTGCTGTCACCGTTTAGGGTTCTACTTCTCTTTATTAAGCAAAGTAGCAAAGGGCTTTCAAGATACTTACTTTGGCTCAGAAAAGTTCTCTCGTTAAGACGATAAATTATACGTAAAACGATTACTTTAAAGGTATACTCTGATTTCATAAAAGAATATTATTTTTTTGAAAGAGGCCAAAGTAATGAAAAAAATTACAATTGAGAAGCAGATTATCTTTTCGGAAGTGTTAACTTCACAAAACTTAATTCTCTCTATTCGAACTGCTTATATGCTTTCGTTTTTGATTACCGTACAAGAATTATCTTTATTGAAGACTATTTTTTCTTTTTCGATATTTTTACTTGAGATACCTACAGGACTTTTAGCTGATCGTTTTGGAAATAGAAGAAGCTCAATTGTTGGAATAGCATTTTTCTCTATTCACGCTTTATTTTATGTTCTATTTCCTGATTTTACAGGATTAATTCTTACTAACATATTTTTGGCAGTATCAGCAGCATGTTTATCTGGTTCTAAAAATAGTTATTATAAGGCGCTATGTGAAAAGTATGATTTAAAAATTGAGGATTTGAAAAAAAAAATACAGTTTTCACAAAATTTTTTCAATGTTATTTTTACTTTAGTAAGCGGACTTTTGTTTGCGTTAAATCCTTCAATAAATTTTTATGTTACTTTTGCTTTTGGAGCTATAGCTACAGTCCTTTTTATTGGTTTACCAAAGATTGATTGTAATAACAATGTTGATAGAATGAGTCTTGTACTAAAAAATACAATTTCAATTATTTTTACGAGTAGAATTCGCTTAACAGAGTTGCTATTTTTCAGTGTAGGATCTTCATTTTTGATTTTCAATTTTGAATATTATCAATTCTTCTTCCAAGAGTATAAGGTGCCAGTGGAATTGTACGGAATGGTATATGCTTTTTTTCCTCTTTTATCAAATATCGGTGTCTATGTTTATAAGTTTAAAAAATTGGATTATTTACCTATATTTATTTTACCTTTTTCATTATTATTTATGATTTTTAATCACCCAACGATATTCTTTATATCTATAATATTCCAACAAATTATTTTTTCCTATATCTTATTCAGATTTGAAATATTCATCATTGAATCCGCAAATAATTTAGACTATATGAGCACATATCAATCGTCAATGAGTTTTATTCAAAATATTATAAAATGTAGTTTGTTTTTAATACTAAGTTTTTTGTTGAATTATATATCATTAAATTATATATATGTTATTTTATCTATTATTACATTATTCATATCACTTTCTTGTTATTTACTTTTGAAGAAAGAAAGAATACTAGTAGAACAAGTGAATATTGGAAAGTGACTATTACAAGTTAAGGTTGGTCTTGAATTCTAGTTAATATTACAAACGGGCTAATCTTCCATTATACTAAACGAAGAGATCGACCATCACGATCTGATTGATATAGGACTGATGTGGGACTCGTTGACTCGAGGCGGCGACTGCAACGTGTGGGGTATGGCATGACCGGAATTTGGTCGTTCTTGAAGTAGGATTCGATTTGTGAACTGGCTTTAATGGGCAGGAAGTATGGGTTATCCACGTTCGATCAATGAATGATACACGTTCCACAAGGCCCGCCTTCAGGCTAGCAAGATTGTGAAAGGGCTGAGCTTTATGTGCTGTATAATATCTTTTGTATATAATTGGATGTGAGATGCGTGTAAAGGAGCTATCACTGGAACGATTGGTCTAACTAAAGATAAATATAAGGTAACTTTAAGCTGGCAGTAAAATGATATTCTATAATGGTAAGTCTTATACGTTTAGTGCAGCTCCAAAAGTTATTAACGGAATTACATACATTCCAGTGCAATCCATTAAAGGTTTGAGTGCAACAATGAAATCGGATTCGAGCAAAAGTACATTTTGATTTTGTGACATCAAAGTATTAGTAAGAACATATGAATTGGTTTTGGAATTGTTATTTAATTTAAGAACTAGGGCGTGTCTTCAAACTTAAGCAAGCTACACTACAATGGATGCCAAGGTTAAAAACGCCTTGAACGTACACGCTAATTTATCATAGCGAGTCGCCAGACGACGGTGGTTTTTTACTTTATTAAAGAAACATTCTACTAAGTGACGTTCTTTGTAGATGTCCGATCATATTTCGGGGGCACTTGGCGGTTTTTCTTACCTGGAATCACGGGGATGGCCCGCTGTTCTTCCATAAAAAGCCCGGATTGCATTCGTATCTTAATGGTTTTAACCAATATATTCCTACTTAAACACTTTGAAGACACGCTCTAGTAATACATAGATTATCATTATGCTAAATAAATTTTCGAGATATACATGGTATATTTGTTAGCCTTATCGACTATATTTTATATTGAATCGTCCGGTATAAAACTGTTTAACAAATAGGTCGCCTGACTCAAGGTGACCTATTTGTGTATTTCCAAGTTCAAAAATCCATTATAGTTTGATCCATTAAAGTATATTTGTCTAAAGTTTTACTATGCTGTTATGCTCTATATTAGCTCGTACAGTCTAGTCATTGGCTCTGTTCTAGGGGAGGTATTATTTTATATAGCAATTCAGCATACCAGCCGTGATATAGTGTAGTTATTCAACCGATAAGGGAGATTAAATTATGGCAGCAGACATAATTCCGTTCCCGCTTGGGGGGGAGAAAAGCCCCAAAATAATGATCCCATTGTAGAAGCAATTGTTTCTATGGAAAAAGGGCTTGGTGTTACCATCTTAGACTATTTGGGCTTTACTGGAGATCCGGATGAAACACAAAGAATTGTACAACGGAATATGAATCGTGAAACGTTGGTGATTCGTACCAAACTTATTTATCTGGACGAATAGTAACTATCTATGTCTCTGCTAAACTACGAAAGTCATGTTCAACAGAATTTTGTGGGAAAAAGGGAATTGATGAGGACTCGTTGAAGCTACTCCGCGTAGTTGGACAATCTTCTAGCAGAGAATAGAGTTAAAAAGCACAAATAAGGCCGTCAGGCGTTCCCCGCAGCCCACTTTCTATTGGATTAGGTTGTACTTCTCGTTACCAACTTAAGTGACACGCTATCTTATATGTATGACGGTGAGTGCTATAACTGCGCTCTACAGCAACTCAATGTCCTCATGATGTTGTGTAATTGTGTGGCCCTTTCCCGGGTGGCTATTAGCAGTATAATCAATCATTACAATTACTATACGCCAATAAGAGTTTTACATATAAGTATAAAACATCTTAGAGTTACACAAGTGTAAAGAGGTAATTAAAACTTGAAAAGGGTAACTCTAAAAAAGTAGCCCGGTAGCACTAAATTACTTAGGAGGTAGCCCAATGGATAGTTGCGAGTCTAGTTCAGAATATAGTTATGCGGAGTATGATACAGAGTATAAGTCACTTCAAAAATATCATTCCGAAAATCCTTTTGTCCGTAATCTAATTACAGAACGCTTATACGAATTGCGAATATTGCTCAAACAGCATATAACAAGGGAAAAACAGGATTATACTGTATATGCATTGAAACTAGAACATGATTGTTTTTATGTTGGAACCTCCACCCAAATAGATAAGAGGATTAAAAATCACTGGAAAGGGAAGGGGGCTGTTTGGACTCAACTTCATCGTCCGAAGGAGTTAGTTCGTAAGCTGCCTCTCGGAGTTTGTGATTTCCCAACGGCCGAGCATGCGGAAAATTTGATGACCATAGAATTTATGCGCCTTTATGGATGGAATCGAGTTCGTGGCGGTTTTTTTTGTCAAACTGATGAAAATAGCACTTTACACGCCCTTCAGGCACACGTTGAGCGGTTTAATATTGATTTTTTACCTTCAATTAAGCAGCAGCTACCGGTGTCCAAAAAAACGAAATGGCGCCAAGTTAATGTTGAGTGCTCCATTGCTTCATATTGTGGAAATGTACTGGGTCGAATGACGTTGGAACAAATACAATCAGTTACAGTAAATGAGTTGTATACTGATTGGCTACAGCGATTGGAGAGACGGTATGGCCAACAGTACGTTAATTATGATGATGCTTGTCAGAAGTTCGAGACTCTCTTACAAAAACGTTTGAAAAATAAATGATTCTTCTTAACGTTTATTCCCTATATTCGGGATGAAAAGGGCATCCCTTGATTGACTACATGGAAAATACGATTTACTTAGTAGTTTTCCATCTTCAATACATCCATTTTAATGAGCCATTCTTCTAGGTCGTAGAGAGATTTGTTTTTGAAACTTCTTATGTAGAGGTATCGAATTGATGAAAAAGAGCTTATTTGTATGTAGCTTATTATTAAGCTTGGCAATGCTAACCGCAACGGGTGCAATGGCAGCTTCAAGTCAGGAAGAACTTTCTTTAAATATTAATGGTAGCGTGGCCAATGGGCAGAATCCCATTGTCATAGACAATGTAACATTAGTTCCAATACGAACAGTTTCACTTATTCCAAATCTAAAAGTGGACTGGGACAACAAAACCAAGACGGTTACAGTAACCGATTCAGATACGAAAAATAAACTGAAACTAACTGTGGGTAGTAATAGTGCGTATGTCAACGATAAGAAGGTTTCTGTCGGGATAAATCCTACTGTTAAAGAAGGTGCTGTATATGTACCTTTTCGTTTTATAGGGAAAGCATTAAATGCAAAAGTACTGTGGAATCCTGATACCAAAACAGTTGTTATTTATAAGCCTAGTCAAACTCTACTCCAACGCTTTGCCAGCAATAAACTAGAAGAATCCAGAAACGCATCTATCCAATTACCAAGGATTTCTCTACATGAGGAACTCGCCAGCACTGAAGAAGGAGGGGATGGAGGAACTTATTACTCCCCCAACAAACAGAGCAACAACTTTATTTATGCCTATAGAGGAATAGCACAATATGCTGTGGTTATAGATGGGGCTGTTGGGTTAAATGGGAAGGCCAAATAAGCACGAGTAAACCCAACAAGAGTGTGATTCCAAATGTGCTCCAAGTAAATAATAAGGAATGGGGAGATCGACCAATCTTCACAGGAAAAATAGATTTCTTTAAGGACTTGTGGAAAACAGAGCAAGTTAAATTTGGAACATTCGATGAAAATGGCAAAATCATCTATGAAGGCAAAAAAGCTCTTCCTAATGAAGGGAAAGACATTATTGCAACAATACCTGCGGAACAGCAATAATAATGAATTGATTTGGACAGAATTGTCCGACTCTGTTAGTTACAAATAAACATCCCGCTGCATAATACAAGCAGGGTGTTTTCGCGTTTACAGAAAGACCCTTATAAAAAACTTTCACGTAGATGCGCAAAAAGATATTGACAATCACTGATCATTGAACAAAAATGGTAAATGATTGTAGAATATTGGTATTTTTATGTGGAGGGTGGGTTTGATATGAAACATACACCTACAATTTGAGCAGAATTAAATAGATATCTAAAACAAGGGAGTGAACCAACACAATTTGTGCAGATCAAGAATGAATATGGGAATAGTAATGCTGTTGTGATAGGAAATAAGAATATGTCTGTTAACCAGTTTGACCTAATAACTGAGGCTATGGGTTTACCGGAGACCTACTTTTACGACTTTTTTAATGTAAATAACCCAACCATGATTAGTGAGGGAATGTAATGAATGAGGATCATAATAAACTAATTGAACAACAAGGTATTGGCATCATTACATGGAAATCTGCAGCTTATGGATTTCTGATGCGGAACATACAGCACCATGATAAAGGGGTCGATGCTGACCTAGAACTAACAAAATCAATTGGAAACTTTCCACCAGTTATTTCTATTCAGATTAAAGCGCGAACGAGATTTTACATAAACAAAAATAAGCAATTATGTATAACGGTAACTCAACAGAACCTGGATTATTGGAAAAGTTATGGTCGCCCAGTAATACTAATGGTTGTATGTATTACTTCAGATGGCGAACCCAGCATTTGCTGGAAAAGAGTGGATAACGAGACTGATACAACAATAAAAGTGGACACTCTTAATCTATTTTCAGAGGACTCCCTCAAAGAATTTACTAGAATTATTGAGATGTATTACGTTAACTTTTCATTGGCTATAAAAGTAAATACTGTTAGTAATGTATTGAGTGATGTTCATTCTACAATTGGTTCGATTCTAAATAATATTGAGAACGAATTAATTGAAGCTGAGAATCTTATTGAAGAGCACAAATATAATCAAGCAAAACTCGTTTATCGCCGAATTGCACCAGTATGTAAGAGTTCTTGTTTAGTTTGGTATAACTATGGTTTACTTTCTATTAATGATGAAACAATCCTCGAAATTATCCAACATATGTTGGATAATTTCCCTAAACGTTTCGAGACTTATGATCTTTTAGGTAATTACTTTGAGGCACGTGAAGATTTTAACCAAGCAAAAGAAATGTACGAAAAGGCATTGCAGATACATCCGTATTCTGCCGCTGTATTTAATAGCCTCGGGCTTATGTATTATCATCAGGGGCACTACGACGATGCAATAGATAAGTTCGTTGAAGCAATTGATAATGATGATGATAGTCAATCGGAAAATTATTTCTTTAATATCGCATTATGTCTAGCAGCAAAAAAGGAATATGAAATGGCCATAATTTGCTATGACATTTGTATTGAAATGAACCCTTATTTCTATGACGCATACAACAATAAAGGTTTATTACTTAAGGATTGTTGGCACATTTGGGAAGCACTTAAATGCTTTGATAAAGCAATTAAACTCAACCCCAATCATCCATACGCATTATTTAACTCGGCTTATTTGTTAAAAGACTTGGGATACAACGAAAGAGCAATACAACGATTTCATCAGATTTTAGAGTTTAATCCGGATTTTACTCACGCCTTTTATAATATTGCATTAATTTATTGTCGAACAAATAATTTTAATGAAGCAGCATTTTATTTTTGCAAAGCAATCTCATTCCTAGACTCGTTGAAAAGTTTAGAGGGGTTAATAGCATTTAATGATATGGGTTACGAGGTTTTTTATTTTATAATCATAGAAGTAAGTGATACTGATGTAAGAATAATATCCTGTGAGGCAAAGAAACATTTATCATTATTTGAGGGCATCCCTTTATACCGTGATTACATGAGAGATGTTCAACTTAATAAAGTTTATAATCCAATAAATTAATATTAAAACTTTTGAGACATTAATGGTATTAGTGAAAAAGAAACTGCTTCTAATACAAATGTAGACTGCGAAGGAATAGGGGTTCATTTACTCTAAACTATTGTCACTCAAAATAAAAAGTGATCTTTTGAATTTTGTTGATGGTTTAAATAGAAGCCTACTTATTAAACCAATGCATGGTACAAGAAAAGCCTCACTAAGTGCAATTGAAATAGACGAAAAGATTTGAAAGATGATCTCAACATGACGGTTTGCTCAACAATGTATCAGGAGTTCATTGAAGGGACTCGACATTTCCGTGAGCATTGTTTGGAAATGAAATAACAACTGTATTAATAGAAACCGAAGAGGTTGATTGGAGAAGCCTTAGGAATTGTAAATTCAGTATTTATAAATTACCAAATGATATTGAAAATAAAGCATTCAACTTCATACGAAAAATAAACTTAAAAATGGGTGTAGTTGATTTAAAGCAATCTGTTGATGGTGAGTACTTTGGGTTAGAAATAAATCCTTAAGGATGAGAGGTTTTTTGATTTCATTGCTAACTAAACAAAAAACTATCCACGACTGGCCACTCGGTATGAAAAAACAGCGAACATGTTCATGGCTTTTTTGACGCTGCTTTCTATTCGTTTAGTGATCAAACAGGGGTTGTCTTTTGGGCCATGAAATATCCCCTCCGTTCAACAAGATTAAATCCATCTTATCAGATGTCTTTATTTCTCTTGTCCACTAAAAGGGGATAGTACCAGTTTGAAAAGGCTTTTTGATTCCTGTCCTCACAAACTGCAGGGAATCTTGATCAGCTCCAACTACTTAAAAAGACGACTAACTTATATGATACAACAGAAGCCATTGTTGAATTGCAAATAACAGTCATAGGGTTACTAATTGTGATGGAGCTTCTTGAATCAACCGCTTACGTATGCAGGGCATCCAAAGCCAGCTATGTACAACGACCTTGTTCCGCTAATGGAACGCTTGCAACGTTGTACTTGTCCACCATAAGCATCTGAACCATTTCCGTCTGTACGGTGTCATTATCAATAACTTTCTCTACCCATCCGATATGGCAAATACGCGTGTCGTTATGAAAGAATGCATAATCATCTTTCTGCTGCTTTGTTCTGAAAAAAGTTAGCGTGTGATGGGGTATAAGCATATTTACCGCATATATCCAGAGCTCCGGCTTGATTTGCACACCATGCTTGAAACATATCACACCACGGGTTTCCGTCAAGCCCATACCACGCTCCGTATTTTGTCTTGTTTGAATCAGCCGGCGATTCGGTTGTGCCAATTTCTGCAGCTATAACCTCGACGAGTGCCGAGATACTGCATACCGTTATTCATCACCTCCTTGATATTCCTGGGTTTGCTCAGGTTGGTCTTCAGGGTCTTTGCCTCAGATAGTCCATTACTGGTGTCTACCAACAACCCTCGCTCGATAGCGTCCTCATCACTAATTATTTCGTATTCTTGCTTGTTTGTATTTGTTTCGTTTGTGATATCTGTCATTCATTATCCATCCTCACTTTGTCCTATTTCGAATTGCGATCACTATTACCATCACATTAGTGATAATTAAACCCGTCCAATGTTCCAAAAGCAATCTTGACTCACATTTAATGACGTAAATTTGAATCATGGAAAATCAAATAAGGAACGCACAGCAGCTTTTGAGCCTCGGTAAATCAGGTCGGCCAATGTGCCGGCCTTTTTACATGGTCCGCCCAGGCGCCAAGGGTAACGTTAACAGTAGAAATATTAATAGCCTGATCAGAATCCACGCGCGGTTCAATTCCGTATTGAATTCCTTCTACCTATTAATTCCAATCACTTTATTGTCGATATATACAGAATAAGGGGAAATTATTAATAGCTAGAAGACGGAGAAGAAAACAGAAAATCTCTATTGATGAGGCTATTGCAGGAATTATGCTAATAGCCCCGTTCTTCTTTATGTATTCAGTTACAGAATCAATCGGTGCTTCTGTTTTGCATCTTTTTTGGCAGTAGCAATAGTCATAGCATTTATTATCTATCGTCAAATGGTTGCTGCAACAAGGCTGCGTAACTCTGGGATTGCTATTTTTCTAAAGTTAGTCCGATTCAATCCTTATCGCAGTTCAGGATTACTGACTAATCTGATTCCTAGATTAATGAATAAAATTGTTATATCACGGTCGTTCCTAGAAACCAGATGAACATCGCGGAGATAATCGACATTTGACTATTTACCACGATAAGCGTTTTGGTATGGTTTTGCCATGAAGGGAGAAATATTGTATCTACTGCATTGTTAATGATTTTGAAACAAACAGAAGTACCTTGATTTCCATGAAGGAGAATCGCGATTGAAAAAGACTATAATAACATTCATTCGTAATTTAAAAGGAAAGCGCTTTGCTACTTATGATTTAGAGAAATATGTGTATCGATATCTCAAACAGGAATACCATGAACAAGGTGGTTACGACCGATTTCATGCCATCATGGAAGAGCTTGTATCCGAGAATAAAATTCAGCCAGTTATCGCTCGTAAAACAAACGGATTATTTCGCCCACTCTACAACTACTACCAGGTACGAGTAGAAGAAGCAACAGTGGATCCACAATTAGAACGTCGTCTTCTAACAAGCTTTCATCCCAAATTGACGATGACATTCTACTTAAAAGCGCCTGATCAATTTCAAGAGGACATGTTTTATTTGGAAGCGATTAATGCGTTTCTGCGAAGTGAAAGTCACAACAACCTCAGCTGCATTGTTTCGGTGAATGAACGGTCCTTTGAGTTGTTTGGTGATGAGAAATGGATGACAAGTAAAGCCGGGAGCGTATTGCTTAATCGCATCAAAATTGACTTGGACGTTTTCAACTGTTATCGGACCCCGGAGCCCTTTTTTTATGTTAAAAAAGAGTCAATGGAAAAGACGGTAGTGAACGCGTTGATTTTGGAGAACAAGGATACGTTCCATACACTTCGGTTGTTATTTAAAAATGGTATGAACTGTTGGTACGGTACTACATTCGATATGCTCATTTATGGCGAAGGCAAAAAGATAATAAGCAGCATCGAATTCATGGATGATATTGAGGAATGTCGAGACAAGACTATCCATGCTTATTATTTTGGTGATATTGACCCTGAAGGCATTTCTATCTTCTCCAGCCTACACAAAGTGGCCACAGTTGATATCTCGCCCTTTATTCCATTTTATGAGTCGTTAATAGCTAAATACCAAAATCGGAGCAAGCCGAAGCGTTCTAAGAAGCAAGAAAACGCCAAAGCCAATAATGAAGCATTTTTTAGTTTCATCGATAATGAAATGTGCTTAGAAATAAAAGGAATCGTTGATAGCGGCTGTTATCTGCCTCAAGAGGGATTAAACCGAAGTGATTTTTTGCGTCTGCATGGCGAGGAAGGGGAGTACCATGAATCTTGAACGCATATTGCAAGGCTTTGATGAACGGATGCGAAATATCGCCGTTTTTTCGTCCATCATCAACTTGCAAGGGAAAACGCGATACAGCGAATACCCGAACGAATCTGCTGGACTTGCGACGCTGCTATTCATACTCGATAACATGCTCTCCAACACACCAACAACGACCGAAAGTCTAACCATGTTTCTGCAAACCTTACTTTCGGAGCGATGTGATATTCACTTAAGCATTGAACAAGCAAGTGAGTACCGACTTGTCCTCGTGCGTGAGTTTTTGCGTAATGATGGAGCACCCCACAAGTTCTCTTACTATAGTTTTGAAGCGAAATCGGACGAGGTATATGCGTTTCACCTGATTGAATATGACAATCTGAGTATATCTGAACTGAAAGAAGATCGAAGCAACATCAAGCTAACAGACAAGGGACTTGAATTTCTGTTTAAGACGAAAGAAATGTACAACGAGCTGCAAATCTCCATCACACAACTTTACTTTAAACAACAGATGTTGAAAGGGCTTTTTAATGAAGCATTAAAGGCAGCTATCGATATGATTGGTCTCATTCAAAGTGAAAAGTCAAAGATGCGCTCTTTACGCTCGGATATTATGCGGGATGCGCTAGGTGTTTCGAAGCGGCAAGAGCTAGAACAACGCTTAAGCAGCGCACATGACAAGATGGAGCGCGAACGCGAAATGTTCCGTAGTTTAAAAGGGCTGGTAGATGAGAAGCTAACCAGTTACTACAACGGTGAACTGACTGAGAAAGAAGAAAAGGGACTCGATTTGATACATGAGATTCATCGCAAAATCCAAGATGCGATGTCCATTCACGAGTCGCTTTTTGAAGAGAAACAAAGGCTTCAGTACGCCATGACGAATGCACTTGAATCACTCATCTTACATGCGTTCTCTGTAAAGCTTAATTTCGAGCGAGAGGTCCTGCAAGAAGTGGTTCGAACCGGTTCGAACTTGGATGCGCTCAAACAAATCATTAACCCCCTTATGCCGCTTCGGATTCCATCCTATTTTAATCCTGCGGTCATTTTCTCCGAACAAAAACGGCAGGTGCGTAAACAGGAAAGGGAGATTGAAGTGCCAGTCGTGGATGAAGATTTGATTTTGCAGATTGAAATGGAAGAGAAAGAAAAAGAACGCTTACGTCTGGAACGAATTAGTCGCTACTTACGTATCGTACTTCTTCCGCTTCTGGAAAATGACAAAATTCATATTTCAACGGTTCTAGACAATTTAAAGGAAGAGAATGAGAAGTTCTATCAAGAGATAACAAACCAAGCACACTTTTGCTCGTTCCTTGTTGATCTTCACCAAAGTGATTACAACAAATTCGATAGAATCAAACAGGAGATCCAGGTGCATTTACCGACATTATCACGATGTTTGGCGCAACTGGTTGACGAATATCCAGATCTTCAACCACTCGGTCATTTTTCTTTTCGTCCGACCGACAATATAATTACATTCGATAATGGCTTCAAATTATCCGACTTCGTAGTAGAGCGGGGGGACCTATATGCTATATCAAAAAAGTGAGGTAGAAGATGCATTTAGCTTGTTTCTTCAACTAGTGAATGCCGGTAAGATTGATAAAAAAGACGTGGAATCTATTAAACTTTACCGCAATGATAACGTACAGCGGCTCCTGAGCGAAGTGTTTGAGCCGAAGGCCAATGTGAAAATATTTGAGTCCGAGAACAATATCTTTCTCGTTCCTCAACTGGATAACCATCTCCTAAGCTATTCCAATGCGGAACTGAAGAAACGACTCGGACTTGATTCGAACGAGCAAATCTACTTGTTCTACTTCTGTATCATTGTCCTCTTGTCGCAGTTCTTTAACAGTGAGGACCACACGCTTGCAGCAAATCAGTTTGTTCGAGTCGAAACCATCCAGAATATTATGAAAAAGCACATCTCCGAATTCCAGTCTTATTCCGAAATGCAGCTTGAAAATCAAACCATAAGGACTATGCTTGATATTACTGGCATTATTAACGCCTGGGGAGCATTGCCGGAATACAACGAAAAAGCCAAGAACATTCGCAATACCAAGAAGAATCAAATTGGGTTTATTCTGCACTGTTTGAAGTTTTTACAAGACGAAGACTTAATTATACTTCGAGAAGATAGTGAAGTTAGCATTACTGATAAAATGAACTTGCTTATTATCCGGTATTACTATCACACACAGCGTAAAGATCAACTGCTAACGCTATTCAAATAAGGGGGAACAAAAGTGCCTGTATTAAACGATGTTCGTATGGTAGGCATTCATTTAGACGAAGGTAAAAAAATTATCCCAGACACCCTTTGGCAAATGCATGGTCTTAATGTGTTGCAACTACTCGAAAACGGAGGAGGGAAAACAAGTTTGATACAGCTTATAACCCAAACTGTTCTGCCTAACTCTTCGATTGCCGGTCGTCAGCTTAAAAAAACGCTTGCGAAACAGACATATGGACATATCGCAACGGAATGGTATGTAGAAGGCGACAATCCTTTCTACGTATGTACAGGCTTTTCGTTTATGAACGCAGAAAAGGACGAAGATGACCTGAAGTACTTCAATTACATTTACAAATATAACGACAATAGCGGACTTACAATTCGTTCGCTGCCACTACAAACAAACCAATCCGTGACAAAATACAATGAACTTCGCTCCTTCCTGCGCAAAGTCGAGCATCCTATAGTGACGATTTACGATACGCAAACGGAATACAAACGCGCCCTACGTAACTTTCATATAATCGAAGAAGAGTGGCAGGCCATTCGGAAAATTAACGGAGATGAATCCGGTGTATCCGATTATTTTGCAAAAGCAAAGAAGACAGAAGACTTAGTCACACAAGTACTTATTCCGACAGTTGAAAGCATTATTTTCCGAGATGAAGCGGCGAAGAAACAAATTCATTCAGCGTACAGTACGTACAAAGATAACTTACTGAAAATCCCGGAAACCAGGCAAGATATCTCCGATTTTGAAGTTATCACCTCTCATGCGGAAACTGTCATTAAAGCGGTTGAGGCTGCAAAAGAGAAACAAGAAGAACTTGAAATGGCTACGACTGCCATGATGCGCTCGTATGTGAGTTTTAAAGAGAAGAAAGAGTTTTTAGACACCAATATCGCTTCGCTTCTGACACAGGAAGAATTAATGAAACAACAGATTTTGGAGCTCGAATGGAAGAAGGAGAGTCATCCAATCCATTTCGAATTCTTAGAAATCAACAAGTTGAATGAGGAAATCGTTAAAATCAAAGATGATATTAGTACGATTGAGAGTCAAATTGAGATTGAGCGTCAAAAGAAGTCTGAACTTGAGGCACTACAAACCTATGAAGCATATTTGGATAATAAGTCAAAGTGGACCAAGTTATCTAAAGATATCGAACTCATGGGGGCGAGTCATCCCGAGTTACAAAAGCAGATAGAGCATTATTTCAAAGCAACCGAACTGTCCTGGAATAGCCTGGTTTCGCAAGAATTTGAAAAGGTAAACGAAGCCTCCAATGCTCTTGTAGAAGTTAAACGCGAAATCGATAAGTTAAAGATAGACAAAAAAGAAAACGAGCAAACGAAAACAACATTGGAACGTAAACATTCAGAGCTGGGAGCTTATATTAGCCGCTATCACTCAGAAAAAGAACGGTTAGGAGCGTTGTACGGTGAGGCGGCAGTTTTCACACCTGATAATACGAAAGCAAGCGTAGAGGCTAGTATTGACGCGTTAAAAAAGCAAATCGAGGATAATGACACGCAAATCAAGACTTGCGATAATACCCTTACCGATATTAGCACAAAAGAAATTTCGACTAGCGTTGCATTTGCAAACATCGAGCATATGATTACGACCCAAATGCAGTTAATTGCAACCTATGAAGAGGAAAAAGAAAAACTCAATCAACTATATCTTCAGTCCGGTGTTATGACATTCGACTTGTTTGGCGATCAAGAGGAACATGTACTTGGATTGAGTGTTGAAATTGGACAACTGGAAAAAGAAAAGGAAAAGCTAGCTCTTGAGATGGCAGAATTGAAAGGTCAAGTTGATCTTCTTGATAAACACGACTTCTACGTTCCACACGAGGCCATGATTGATTTGAAAGTGCAGTTAAAGCGCGATGGTGCACCGGTGTCACTCGGGAGTGAGTGGTTATCCGAACAAAACATGAGCGAAGAGGAAAAACAGGCATATTTGGATAACTTCCCTTTACTACCTTTTTCGTTTGTTGTGGATGAGGGATTAATGCCGACTATTACTCGCTCCTTAGAACGGAGAGCCGGAAAGAAGTACGAAATTCCGTTCCTGTTCCAAATAAAGCAATCGCTGATTCCAGGTGAATTATACGGCACTTCAATGGCGGTGCTTAAAGATGGATTTTATACATTTCAAAACTTAGATGTCAAGCTTTTCTCTTCTCGGGCCGAACTTGAGACTATAAAAAAGTCAACCAAACAGCAGCTAGAAAACATCAACTCACGTTACCGAACAACGAAGGATAACGAGTCACACAGACGAGAAGTATTGCGTTCCGCAAAAGAGTTTTATGCGCAATATGACGTTTACTCAGAGAGCAAGATGAACGAGGAACTCAATAGGCATAACGGTATTTTGAGCGAAATGGGTAATGAACTCAAAGAGTTGAAAAAGCAAGCAGAAGATACAACAGCACAAATTATAACGTACGAAGATGATATCAAAGATTGTCAGAAGGAAATCGAGCCCTTGGCCAAACAGCAAGATGCGTTGGAGCAATTTATACGTGAGTTCTCCGACCTGAAATTTGTAGCGAACGACCACCACACGATTGGACAGCAAATTGCAGAGCAAGATGAGATTCTGCGGAAGATGGAGTCTGATCAAGAACGATTAAATGAACAAGCCACTCAACGAGATAGGGCACACCAGGAACGGTTAAGAGAAAAGAGTGCGCTTGAACGAATGGGAAAAGAACTCGGTTTACAGCGCCTTCGTACCGAAAACATTGATGTTTCGACTATGGAGACCTTTTTATCATCTAAATCAAATTGGCTCTCTGTACGGGATGAACTCGAAAATAAAAACAAAAGTTTAAACGAATCGATTTTGCTTCGTAATAACTACAAAGAGCGTATGGACGAAGCATCAAGCTTCATTGAAAAGAAATCGGTATCACTTTCATGGTGTGAAGTAAATCAACGCTCCGTACAAGACGACGAGATCTCCTTGGTGGAACAAAAAATTGCAAAGTTTGAAGATACACAAAGTAATAAACAAATATCCCTAGATGACTTGAAATCGAAGAAGACTTGGCGTGAAGGTGTAATGGAAGGAAAGACGAGTGCAATTGCTGAGAAGTATAAAAAACCACCGTTTGTATTTGGTCAGCAGCATGAGTTTGAATTGGAAGGCTACGCATTTGAACATCAAACCGCGCTTGCTGAACTGAAACAAACGCAAGAAGATATGAAAACAAAGAGAGAACAATCGTCAGATATCACGAAGGCCTCTGACCATTTTGAAGGTTCGGATGATTTTAGTTCGGAAGCAGCAAGTAGCTATTCGCCGATGACTCCGGAAGAATGGGACGGAATTGAGAAAGCGTACGATTGGGCTAAGTCGAAATTGACCGCCTTCCGGAAAGTAAAAAAAGCTCACGAAGAAGAGAAGGTTAAAACAACAGAAACCTATAACGCTTATAAGGCCATCCTCTTAAGTACGAATAATGCAAAGGTCAAACAGTTTGAAAAAGAATTGGGTCAGTCTTTGGTGGAAACGGGAAGACTCTTTGACTTTGAGTACGTTCTATCCTGTTTTGTTCAAGTATTTAATGCACTTGGGCAAATGAAGCATAATCTGGCTTTGAACCTGGCTGAACTTGAATCGGATTTGCAGGAATTGGTCGAGCAATCCTACCAGCGCGGCAATACGCTTTATGAAAGCATATGCGAAATTCCAAAACATTCCAAAGTTGAGTTGTTCAACAGAACGATTCAGATGGTGGATATGACTTGGAATCGCAATGATGAGGTCTCGGCTCGGGCCTCGTTGAAACTCTACATCAACAATCTTTTAAAAATGATTCAATTGTATAAACGAGAAGGCAAAACAGACGAAGCCATTGACCAGTATATGTTATCTCAATTGACGTCGATTCAGCTTCTAAACCAGATTGCACCTATTGCAAACTGCATTGTAACTATTGTAAAACCACGTAAAAAGACGATGTTGCAACAAGAAGTGACCTATCACCGATGGGAAGAGGCAGCGAGTTGGTCCGGAGGAGAAGGTTACACTTCCTACATGGTCATGTTTATGATTTTGATTACGCATATCCGCAAAAAAATGCACTCCAAAGAAACCATGTGGAAAACCATCATTGCCGATAATCCTTTTGGTAAAGCATCTTCAGAGCATGTGGTTCGACCAATCATCGAACTTGCGCAGAAGAATAAAATTCAATTAATTTGTTTGACTGCTATTCGGGATGAAGAAATCCGGACACACTTTGATGTAGTTATTAGCAATCGATATTACCAAGTTGGCGGTAGAGAAGTGCTTCAAACCAATCCAGAAAAAATGAATATCGGTCACTTGTCTTACGCAACGAAATAGACCAAGCAAAGCTCTTCTTATACAACAAGTAGGGCTTGATCGGTTATACATTCGGATATAAGGTAGTATCATGTCACGGGATAAGAACATTGTTCCATTACCGATTAAATACGGCATACTTTTGGACATGATCTGGTTGTGGCCGGAAACGATTTACAAAAGGTAGCCATGTTGATGGGCCACTTCAAAGAAGATGGCACACCCAATATTGCTATAACGATGATTTACACCACGCCTGGCGTTGAGGATCTGGAGGCTGCCGTGGAGTCGATCAGCTGGACTTGAATTAAAATGATTAATGGAGGGATCTAGAATAGAATTTAATTGTGCAAACGATCCCACCTTACGGTAGTTTAAATGAACGGAGGTTTTTCTCATGCCTAATTGCGATTGGGGTCGTCCTTGTGATTGTTCTGATTGTCGGGAGCTTATTGATACGCATGTTTGTCCGAGTTGTGGATTTTCGAATCGAGTCAGCGTTATGAGGTCTTCTCGTTGGGTTGATGATTTGAAGCATGGCGGTGGTTATTACGAGTTTGATGCTCCTACTGCGCCGATACGAGACCTGAGTTGCTATGACTGTGGTCATTGTATGGAGGCGGTCGGATATTATACGTCCGTAGATGAAGCTGGCTGCCAGCGTGAGAAAGAACGCGTAGAACTGATTCGGGCCGGGAAGATCTGTGCGAGCTGCAGCAAGGTCGAGGGGCTTGATTGGGGACTATCCAGTCGTTTAAAGCTCCAAGAGTATGGAGACCGGCTGCTGTGCGAAGAGTGTCTCGTAGACGCTGCGAAGCAGGACAAGCCGGATCCATCGGACAAGGACAACAAATACGAATTTAATCGGACTCAGCTTGAATGGTCGTTAGTGCGTGTCCGGATTCCTTGTACGATATGTGGAAAAGGTCATTTGGTTGCTGTCAGTGAACGATACTGGCGAACGCTCTGCAAGAAGTGTTATTCGCGTCGAAAGTAATTTTATAAACTCCTGGTGTTGAGAACTTGGAAGCGGCCGTGGAGTCGATCATCCGGTCGAGTAAAAATTTATTTGAGGGGATGTACATACGATTGAATACGAAAAAAGCCGCTGCACTGCTTCTGGCCAAGCAGGTAGATAAGGAATTTTCCAAATATTCTCGAATTTTGGAGAAATGAAGATTTCCTGAGTGAGGTCAACATGGTAACAAGCAGTCAGTCTAGGCGCTATATGAGACGGCACCTACAATGAGAAATTACTTTATTATAAATCATCATTTCATTAGGAATGGAGTCTTCTTATGAAGCTAAATGTAATGTGTTTAAACTGCAAAATACAAGGTGAAATAAATGAGTCATTGTATGATTTAACAGATTCCCTATCCTATGAGTTTACTTGTAACCGTGGACATAAAAATGTTTTTTTACTTGACAGTCATAAGTTTGAGCTTTTATTTCAAATGGGATTGTACGCTTATAGTGATGGATATTTTAGAGAGGCTGTTACGAATTTTGCGGCAGCAATAGAGCGATTTCATGAATTTTGTATTGCAGTCCTATCTTGGGAACACGGAAACGAAAAGAAAGTTTTTAATCAAAACTCTGAAATTCAGTATAGTCAAATAAATGATGAATTTAATAAGGAGTACAAAGATGCTTGGAAGGAATTATCTAGGCAATCAGAGCGGCAATTAGGAGCATATATTATGTTGTACTTGGTTACATTTAAGTGCAAACCCCATTTAATTCCTAGTAATTGGGTTGAATTTCGTAATGGAATTGTTCACAAAGGTGCTTTTCCAACTGCTAATAAAACGAGCGAGTATGCAGAAGTAACTTTTAATTATATAAAAGACAAACTTTTGCAACTTAAAACTGCTTTCCCGGAATCAACAGAGAAGGTGTATTCAAAAGCGATCCAGGATTATAAAGACCAACAACTTGATAGTTACAATGGATCAAATTTGATAACTTATAAGCCTTATACTGCCTTACGTGTAGGTGATAAAATAGAAGCTTTGACTAATTTAGATTTTGAGGAGGCTAAAAAGCAAGCCCATGCTCTTTCTTTGTCAAAGATGTATATTTGAAAAAGATTCGGCTTGAGTACTTAATGGCAGTGTGAAGTTGTTTCCGTATGCTGAAAAATCAATCCACTAACGACCCATATTAGGAAGAAGAAAGAAACTTTCTACTAAGTGTGATCAACGAAACTTCAGGTACAGTTAACTCTTTGGATGCAGTAATTTTCAACTAACAAAACTGTCACCATGGGGAAGAAGCACCAGAAGAGCGGGATCGTGTCGAGCTCAGCGGAGATGATCCCGAAAGTAAAGTTTGTGAAGGAGCTGTAGGTATGGCTGTAATGAGAGAATGTGAAGTGAAAAAAATGATTCGTGAGGACAATTTAAAGAGATGGCACAAGAAGGCACACCAGGAGAAATAGCACGTATTGAATGGTATCAGAAAGAAGATTTCAAGAAAGGGCGTATGTCTAAGAAAGAAGAGGTGAGATATTTAATAAGACGTGGCTATGAAGATGCTACTTTGGATAGATACTTGGCAAGTGATGAGGAAATTGAAAAAGCGATACAAGCAGCTTTGGTTGGATTAAGATCTTTACTTTAGTCATGCACCGGCTTCATGGTTGTCAATTGTCGTCATCGTATCCTTCTTGGATTGCTTAGCATTAACAAGAATCAATCATATAGAGGAGTTTCCTAGTGTTGAACAAAAAAGATTGCACCTGGTTTTCGTAAACAGTTGATATCCGCTACACGGACCAGAAGCTATGGCGAAGCGGGCAATTGAGATTGGTGGGATAAAATGATTAAGAGATTCAAATTCTTCTTCAAACTATATCAAGGGCGTTCACTTGAAACTGTCTGCTGCAGTTTTATATTTAGTATTTTCGTTGGACTAGTCAAGCTTCCTTTACATTTGCTGATGTTATATCTACATCTAGGTTGAGTAATTTATACTACTTGTAATAACAATTTTATTTTGAAAGTTGTGACAACAAGTTTATCCTTTTCAAGGAGAATGACAACAAGTTTATACCTTTCAAGAAGGATGATCCAGAGATATGGAGTTCAAAAATATTATTATGCTTGTTCCATCAAAAGTTATATAAGAAAAAGGTAAACTTGTTGTCATTATCTCTAATTCGGCAAACTTTTGTCAATAAAGGGGTAAACTTGTTGTCACTGGACATGTGTTTATTGAACCGCGGTACTACATTTTTTTCTCACACTATTACACAAAAGCCGTGTTTTGTACATATGTATATATTGAAGAAAGAGCCTCCTATTTTGTCAAAGGACAGAAACATTGTTCCTTAAAAGACAAGAACATTGTTCCATTGTCTCTCTCGTTTATTCTTCAACAAAGAGCCGCTAACCCATACCATATGATTATGGATTAGCGGCTAAAAATTCAATCTCTTTACAAATGCATCAACTGTTTTTTGAAGTATTTTGTTTTCATCAGTTTGATTCCTCAAGAGCATCATTGCAACAGCTTGAGGCGTATAAGACGTCATTTCTTGCACGTTGAGTCGATTGTTTTTATTTTGATATGGGCAATCGTAATTAATAACTTCCGATAACTTTTCATTCTTTAAATGATAATACTTAATGCAACGTGAGGACTCTTTCACATCAAAATCGTATTTAAAAGCTACTTTCGGAAATGATCGCTCCCTCATTTTAACAATTTCATTCCAAGATGGTACGCTGATTTCCTGACTTCTCTTCCCTGCTATCTCTAACCAGGCTATGAAGAAGTTTCGACTAAATTGAGTGACCAGTTTTTCAAGAATCCAGAAATGACTCCTCTCGTCAATACTATAGTGCGTTCGCATTTGAGAAATTACTATCTTCTCAGAAAAGTGCTCCAAAAGGTCTTCAACTATTAAAGAAGCTGCATTGTAATCAAAGGTTTTTAACGTGTTAAAACCAAAAAATGCTCTTTTTTCAGAAGAGATTTTCTCCAAAAAACATAAGCATATGCATACGGGCAAATTGCAGGAAAATCGGACATATCATCCGTTTTTTTAGTTCAATTAATTGAGAAATGCACTGCTGATGATCCTGAAGGAAATCCTTAAGTAAATATTCTTCAACTTGTTGAAATCCATTTGTACAAATTTCTAGTCTTTTTTTCTGAAAACGGTTGGAGTAATAGTTATTTTTAGAGATGTTTTCTAATGAATCGTTCTTAATTTTCTCAGGCTCGACAGTAATTAACAAATTTAGATCACAATGTTGCTCGTGAACGATCCATTTTGATTGCATGTTTTCTTGATTCATGTTCGATTTAACCCAACGCAAAACAGTTTGATTTAATTGATCTGGTCCCTTCCATTTGTCCCAATCGGATACACTAAAAATAGCAAGACTGTGCCCGCACTTACAACGAAAAGCATATCCTAGCCGTTTGTTAGACAACAAAAAAGGTATGGGTTCTTGGCAGGCTGAACATATATTGTTTAGTTTAAGATCATGAAATGCACATTCATTTAAGAGCTTGAACTGGTGTAACCAAGAATGAAATCCCCCCTCCATACAACTTGAACACCAATGCAAATCTCTATGGAACCCATGACTCACAAGAACTATAAAACTCAATTAGCGAAGCGGTGTCCATCGCAATAAAGGAACGTTCGGATATTGCCGGCAGGCTTGAACTGGAAGCCGACGCCTTAGAGAACATGACCACCCGTAATGAAGTCACCTCCGAGATGCCTGTTATGATCCGAAAACTGTGGCGAAACGGGGGAACGCTGCGCGTCCGCTTCCTGGACGGAGAGCCTGCGATTCAGGCCAAGGTCGTCCGTTGGGCCAAGGAATGATGGGAAAAGTATGTGAATATCACCTTTGATTTAGGCAATCACCGGAAGGGGGAGATCCGGATTACCTTTCGCGACAAGGGATCAGCTATTCGGCCGTCGGGACGGATGTGCTGCTGCTCAATGTGGGGGCAACCATGAATTTCGGCTGGTTTGACCAGAATACCCCGGAATCTGAGTTCGAAAGAACCGCCATGCATGAATTCGGCCATGGCCTGGGATGTATTCATGAGCACCAGAGTCCATCGCCCGGTATCTGTTGGAATCAACAAGCCGTTCTGGACTATTTCAAGAGAAGGGGTTGGGACGAGGCGACAACAAGACACAATGTATTGGATAAAGAAAGCCCCTTGAATATAAACTTCACCGCATTTGAGCGCAATTCAATCATGCTGTATCCTTTCCCGGGTGAATTGACCTGCGACGGAAGAGGTATGCCGTTTAACCAACCCTGTCGAAGACAGATAAAAACTTCATGCGTCAAATGTATCAGCGCGTTGCCACTCCCGCACGGGAGCCGGTCATGAGCTGATAATTCGCCCTTGGAGCAGTAAATCAGATGTACCTGTTCTGAAGACTACGGCATTACAGAGAAACCCCCATCAATAAGCTGGTTAATCCGTTTGAATTTCATTGACAAAAATACTAACCCCAAGACCCCTTATCTTGTTCTAAAGGGCCTTGGGGTTATTGTGTTAAGCTATCCGCGCAATGATTGCCGGTGCCGACGTCGTCGTTACAACGCTCGATCTGTCGGATACGGTTAGAGACTCCATTGTCGATCACATAACTCCCTTGTTTTTGACACCCAAGCGCCCTCTTCTTCCGTATGATTGTCTCCCTTTCGAAGGGGAACTTTGAAAATTTGTATTCCATTTTTCATTAAGGCTTAGGGATCCGATCGCAGTAATATTATCGTGGCTTTTTGACATGAGAAAAAATGCTCCTTTCAGGTTTGGAATGCTATTGGTAATCCATACAAGTTATTATTAGAAAATATCTAGAATAAAGCTTCAAGGTCACCTGTCAGTATTATCAGATATCTCGCCTTCAAGTTCTTAGTCAGTGGTAAATCCCGGGTTCCTCCTGCTGTTCATTAAAATATGGCTGAATCGGTTTGGCTGCATGATTTTCTCTGAACTTATGCTTGTACGCTTCAAAATCCCAAGTCTCCAGAAATTTCTCTGCTGCAGCATGGCCCGATGAAAGTAAGCTATGCTTATCCTCCTCTGTCAAATCGAACTTCGTCGTCGTTACTTTTCCGGTGGGAATAAAGACGGTTCGTTCTTCCGCATGCTCATCCACATGTCTTTGATCGTGAGCCTGCAGCATAGTTTTGAACATTCCTTTGAGTAAAGAAACCGGGCCGTTGATATCCACGGATTGGGCATACGTACGCTTTTCTGATAGCCGGAAGCCAATGGTTGGCCACCGTGGAATTCCATCCACATCAAATAGCCAGATTGGATAATTACTGAGCATTCCTCCGTCCAGCATGTAATACGGTTTCTTCTGCAATGGTGTATGCCATATATAAGGCTTAAAAAAGAAAGGCAGTGTTGTGCTCATCCGTACAGCCGCAGCAATTGGAAATTCAGATACCTTCAGCCCATAATGAGGCAAATCATTAGGGAAAACTACGATCTTTCCATTGCTTATGTTCGAGGCGATAATCGAGAGCTTTCCCTCAGGAAGATCTCCAAACGTTACAATGTTCTTTCGCTTCAGCCAATCCGTCATCACTTGCTCTAAGATGTGGTTGCTGTAAATGCCAGAGTTCAACATTAAAGGAAGAGCTTTATTTAAAAAAGGTAGGCTGTTCATTCCTGTCCGCCCGAGCAGCTTCATATAGTCTAGCGAGCTCATCAGCTTCCTAATTTCAGCACTGTTGTAACCGCAGGCCAATAAAGTTGCAACAATCGCTCCAGCGGATGTCCCCGCAAGTTTTTTCCAGGTATATCCTTTGGCCTCCATCACCTCAATAGCTCCGACAAAAGCAATTCCCTTGACGCCCCCACCTTCAAAGACTGCATCTGCCTCCACTTGCTCATCCTCCTATTACAAATAAAATATCTATTTGTAATTATGTGTTTTGCACACTGAATTATACACTTTAAGGAATTGTTGTTTTCTTCACAGTGAAGGCTGGTGAAATATGGATTCACAAGATTAGGCTAAATGTGCTGGCAGAGGGCCAGGATCTAGGATCAAACTATACTACATGTTCTCAATTGAACAAGATTTCGAAAGAGTGGAGTTTGATACTACCATCGTGAGAGTTCATCATTTGTATGAACCTCTAGCTTTTGAAATTGAATTAAATTCTGTTCAGTGTGTTCGTGAAGATCTCTGGTGACACGTTGCTGATCTCTTGAATGCCGGTCCAGTCCACACTTGAACGAGCTCTGTACTCCTCAGGTTATTTCTTAATACAACCACTTCCGCATGACTGTCATCTCTCCGTAAATTTTCTTTATAGTCGGTTGCCCATTTTTTATTTAAAGCCCCAGTACCAATCGTGGCTATATTAGCATGTCCTTTACACTGTCTATTCCTCCCTTTGCATTTGTCTAACTAATAATTTTCCCCATAATCTTCTAAACAATTCATATTCGGGAGGTGGCATAAATTAATCCAATTGTGGAACTATACCATTCGAATTGAGTTAAGGAGATGATTATAGTGCCTGAAATGACCCGAAATGAACCCGGTTTTCAAGATACTCCTATCATTTTTATTAATGAGGAAGATAATGATTTCCCAACAAGTTCTACACTACCTGAACTAGTAAACAGGTTTCTAAGCAGTGTCAATTTACCTGTCCCAGCCGTTGAATCTATTCCTGAAATTGATGTACAAAATATTCGTCTTCTAGGATCGCAAAACCAAACATTCGATGAACATTCTGATCTCCAAGTATCGGCAGAATCGCTTTCTGTTTTGACCTTGGGGAGTCAGGATCACGATATTGCGCTGAATCTTTCCTTAAATACAATGACTTCTTCCGATACCATGAACAAAATATGGGAAGGTTTTCTTGAAGGCAACATTCATTTTGGTACAGCACATCTGGAGATAAAGTATGATCTGGCCAACTCTAAACGATTAATGGGCAAATGGGCAGAGAAGCAAGGGGAACAATTAACTTTTCAGAATATTTCGGAAGCCCTCGGTATAGCACACAGCATTCCTGTTGAAGCAATGGGATTAGACCTGCGTTTCAGCTCTGTGGCATTTGAACTGCAATTGGATCAAGGTCATTTTTTATTATCTGCTCGCTCGGATACTTTAGGCGACGCTTTTTTTGCAGCCTCAAATGCGGAGGGTACTTGGAACTTTGTGTTTGGCATCCTGATCCCTCACGGTAAATTGAGTAACGAGCTTACCATGTTGACCGGAAACTTTCTTTCTGAGATTGGAATCGGCGAAGCCTGCTGTATCTACTCGACTTTGGAAGAGGATATTTTCAAGATTCCTGAACTGCCTGATTTACCGAATGATACCAAACCGTCTTTCGGGTTTCTAGAATCAGCGACTATGAAAATTGACCGCGGAATTGTCTTTTGTGCGGATCTGTTGGTGTCCCAGACAAATAATCCATTGCTTAAGATTATTCATTCTATAACGGGAAAAGATCGTCTGCTTCTTCAGACTCCACTTACCCCCCCCTTAACCGGACAGCGTGTTACAGCCCGCTTTCTTGAGCCCATTACAATTAAGGCTGGTGATGCCTCCATTGTTTTGAAACAACCTGAGATTTTAATGAATCTAAGTCCCATGCAAGTCCAGCTGAAAGGTTTAATAGATGTGCCGCTTGGTGCTGAGTCATTGTCATGTACAGCTACAATGGAAATTGGAGAAACCCATGCACAGTGTTCCGTAACTGTAAACAATGTAGACGAAAACGGACAACTGCAATCTCTTCCTTCCCCTCTTGGCTTATCCGGAATTCAGCTGGATGAGGTTGGAGTCAACATGGGTTGGACGTTTACGCCTCCCTCACTTTTGCTTGGTCTCGATGGAACCTTTCATGTCCAAGATCAGCCTCCAGGTATCAATCAGTTTGGAATAACTGTTGCTTTTCAAGGATCCCTGCCAACCCCCAAGCTTTTTTATGGATATTTGGAGCAGCTGGATCCGGAAATTTTCTATAAAGCGGTGACAGGAAAACAACTTAATGGCCCTGATTTTCTGAATAAGCTCGCGGCTAAACAGGTTTTTATGTACTGGTCAGACATTACCAAAGAGTTACCGGACGGTGCTCTTATTAATAAAGGAGCCGGATTTAACGGATTTATCGATTTATTCGGGTTCAAAACTTATGCTTCCTTTATGCTTTCCAGCGGAGGAATTCAAGGAAGTGCCCAGGCAGCCCCTTATCGTTTGGGGAACCTGCTAACTATAGGTGGTAATGGTGAAGGCATACGCCTGAAAGAGTATTTAGTAGACGGTGAATGGATTACCCTCAAAAAGGAACCGACCGAACAATATGAATCCCGATTAATTACGTATATTCCCCCCGGTGGTGCTGTGCTTCAATTTAGTACGGTGACCTCCCCTTATTTATATGCCAGTGCGCAGATTTCTTTTTTTCATTTGCTGGATCAGGAAATCGAGATTGAAATCAGTGATCAAGGCTTCCGTTTTGAATTGGAAAGTGATATTGGCGGATTGATAAATACCAAATGGAGTTGCCAGCTTAAGGATCAGGCTTTCAGTGCAGCAGCTAAGTTTAAGCTTGATTTAGATATTAAGGTCGGTCCAATACAAATTCAAGGAATCGATATGGGTAGTTTCGGATTGGATATTGAGTTTAATGCGAGTGCTAAAATCAGCGGCAGTCCCACGGAATGGACACTTAGCTTAGAAGGAGATTTCATGTTTGAAGGATCAAAAATCTCCATACCCAGCTTTTCGTTAAGAGCGGATCCCAGGGTGCTCGCCGATTTACCCGGCTATATAGCTGACAAGATAGCAGAGGCATCACAAAACTTGTTCTCGTTTCCCTCTGCCAATGAAGTGCTTGAAAAAGCTAAGGAAGCCGTACAACAAGCCATTAATAAGGCTGGCGAGAACGCTCAGGTTCTTATGGATAAGGCATCTGCCGAGGCTAACAAGATTGTGAAAGATGCGGCACAGTTAGGCCATGCCATCGGTGTGGAAAGCGTCGTAGCGAAAGCAGAGGAACTCCGTCAAGAAGCCGATCAAATTATTGCACATGGCGTTGAAGAGGTTAATAATATTGCCCAAGATGCCGTGAATAAAGCAGCAGAACTCACAAACCAAATTGAAGCCTTTCCGGGAAAAGCCGTAGAGGAAATTGAGAAATTAGCCCAGAATGCGCAAGAAGAAGCGGATAGATTAATTCGCGAAGGAGAAGAACTAGCGCAACACGCAGCAGAGCAGGCGAACCAACTTTTGGCCGGTGCTAATGCAGAGTTTAACCGGCTTAAAGACGAGGTCGTGAAAAAGGTCGATGAGATCTTAAATGATGCCAAGGATTATGCGCATCAACTGGAAAAGAAGGCTGATGAGGTATGGGAAGATATAAAGGATTGGGCTGATAAAACAGTGGAGAAAATTGAAAAATTCAGTCCGGGAAATGAAGTTAAGAAAGTATTTAAACGAAAATTATCTTTGTAAATCAATATTTTATGAACCAGGAGGGACTTCATGGTTACACTAGATAACCTGTCTTCAGCAGCTGTTCTAAACAGGGTAAGTACAGAAGCGGTACGTCTAATTAAAGAGGCAGCAGAAAAATCAGAGACATTGGTTAAGGGGGCTGAAGAAAGCTCCAAAGCGGCCATTTTAGAGGCCAAAAAACAGGCAACCAAATTATTAAACAGGAGTCTTGACGTTGTATTTCTGGCTGATAACAGCGGGATCCGGATTTGTGATGAAATGGGAAAGGAGCTTAATCATTTTAATACCCCTACTCCTGCTTATGCCATGACGGTAGACCCGATGAACAATAAGCTGTATTTTATCATCGAGACAACTTCGCAGCCCGTTATGAACGGAAGAACACCTTCCAATAAACTGGTTGAAGTTACACTTATTGTGACTTCATTGCAAGGGACCAATACTGAGGAAATAAAAAAAATGCAATACAGCGTACCAATTGATGTAATGATCACTGGGGCATTGGACATCGATCCGTTAGAAGGAAAAATCATCTGGATTTCACCTACCGGAAGCATCCAATTAATGAATACCCAAGGAAATGAACTGCAAGAACTTGCAAGAGCGAAATTCAATCCTTTAACCGAGGCTGTTCACGCAACCCTCTCCAGTACAGGGGACTTGTTTTGGACCGCTTTGGAAAAAGAAACATCCTCCGAAGAAATTTATGGGATCTGGAAATTGGAAAAAGGCAGCACAGATATCAAGAAGTTAATTAGCTATTCCTTTCCCCTGGCTGCGGCAGATAACATTATCTCATCGAAAGTACAAATTGACTTAGCTGCCGGAAAATTATATTGGAATAGTTATAAAAAAATTGAATCCATTAATCTTGATGGAACCGGTCACCAGGTGGTTTATGAAACCTTGTCTACGATAACCGGCTTGGAATTGGACTCCCATTTGAAGCGGTTATATTGGATTGAACAAAATCATCTTCTATTCAGGTCTACTTTGGACGGGGAAAATATCGAACAGGCTATTTCATTTGAAGAAAGTGATTTCGCTGTAAAAAGCATATACATCCGTACCAAGGCTGATGAGGCGGCCGGGATTCTTCAAGCAGCCCAGCTTAAACGCCAAATAGCTTCCCAAAAGGTAGCCGCCGATATTTCTAACGCCACCAAAGAGGCATATGCATACTTATTGCCTGCCCAAGAAGCCTTTCAAGCAGCAGAGACCGCTTATAAAGAGCAGATTACTCCGGCTTTAAAAGAAGCTGACGAAAAAATAAGTAAGGCTAAAACCCAGTATTCGGTTAAAAAAGATCAAGCAGATGCCACATTGGCCAATGCTGCAAACGAAAAAAATACAATTTTAAATCAAGCCAATGAAAATTATAACACTGAAGTGAAAAAGGCGAAAACAGCAGCGCATGACATAGTGCAGAAAGCTCAGGAAAAGTTAGATGATGCCAATGCCCACAAAAACCATTAACAATGAGGGGACTGAAATAAAGTGAGTGAGAGAAATTGTTTATCCCATTTAGATCCGCGTCTGCAAAAATCAATTGCCCGTTCACAAGCATCACCCGGGACCGAAAATTTTGAAACAGCGGAAGTGACTGAGAAACGGATCTCTGTGATAGCAAAGGTTAAAGATGTTCAAACGTTTCTGGATCTTCCTGGAGTATTTGATGGGAAGAGAGTAACAGCTGCCCCGGATAAAAAAGGGGACATCGTTACGGCAAAGGTAGCCGTCTCAGCGTTAGAGCAAATTCAACAATCACCTGTAATCGTCACAATGAGCGGCGCACAACCGCTTAAATTAATGTTACATGATACTCTCCGGGAAATTGCTATTCCTCCCCTCCATTCACCAGAATTTAACGGAGGAAATGGAGTTATTATTGGTATTATTGATCACGGATGTGATTTTGTTCATTCCAACTTCAGGAATAGTGATGGTACGACAAGATTGCTGTCACTGATGATTCAAAAAATAAACATTAATGATGGACAAACAGAAGAAGTGATATATACAACCGAACAGATTAATGCCGCCCTTCAGAACCCTGATCCCTATCGGGCACTTGGTTATGATCCGGGGTATGGTTCGCATGGTACACATGTTATGGATATTGCTGCGGGAAATGGACTTGCTGAAATGAGCCCGGGTGTTGCGCCAAAAGCGGATCTCATATTTGTAGAGCCTGATTACCGGGATATCAAAAATGGAGAGCTGGGTTATTTAGGGGATTCTTTTAACCTTTTGAATGCTGTGAACTATATTTTTGATAAAGCAGGACATTCATCGTGTGTAATAAATATAAGCCTTGGGACAAATGGCGGTCCTCATGACGGTACCTCCTTATTCGAACAAGGGATTGACGGACTTTTAATGGAGAAGCCCAATCGCGCAGTGGTTTTAGCGGCGGGTAATGCTTTTGACGATAATGTTCATGCGTCCGGTACTGTTAAAGAAGGAAGTTTTACAGACCTGCAATGGGTAATCCTCGAGGGGGATACAACCGCTAATGAACTGGAGCTTTGGTATTCTGGAAAAGAAGAGTTTCGCGTTGAATTGTTGAATGGAGATAACCTAAGCCTCTTTAATATAGGCTTAGGAGAAAAAGCGGATATCCCGGGTTTCTTTGCACACCCATATCAAGGGAAGTAATGGTGACCATCAGGCCATGATTTTTGGTGCACCAAGTTCATTTGGAAATTGGATCGTACGAATTCATGGATTGAAAGCAGCGGACGGAAACTTTCATGCATGGATTGAACGGGATGATAATAATAGAGCCAAACAGCAGTTGTTTAATCAATCCCATTTCCAATCCTCTGTTGATAATTCGTATACTTTAAATTCCATTTGCTGCGGGAAAAAAAGTATTGCTGTAGGATCTTACAGCGCCAAAGTCGATTCGCTTGCTATATCTTACTTCTCAGCAGCAGGTCCAACCCGTGATGGCCGTCACAAGCCCGAAATTAGTGCACCTGGTCACTCTGTCGCTGCTGCCCGTTCCCGTGTGGAAGCCGAAGCTAAGGTTTCTTCAGGTACAATTATGGCAGCACCAGTGATTACTGGAGTTATTGCCTTAATGTTTGCTGAAGCAGCTAAGAGTGGACTTAAGCTTTCGATTGATGAAATTAGAAAGCTGTTGTTCAGTACCATAAGAACAAATCCTCCTAGTTCTCCAGGATGGGATATACAATATGGTAATGGAAGAGTGGATGCAATAGCGGCTATAAAAGCCGTTAAAGCATTGAAAATAAATGAGCCCGTCCCTATTCAGTAATAATTCGTCGCACTGTATATTGGAATCTTTCGGACGTTTTTAACGAGTTCCTTTCCGGCGACTTCAATAACTATTGTAAAGAAATCCTCCAATTTACCGTCACATAGTGGATGACCCCCAAGCACTTGCCGAGAACTTCATCAGTTGATTCGAACAATCTTTTTTTAAAGACTATAACGATGGTTCTTATATCCGGAAAGTTGGTTGGGCTCCCTCCTATATTGGTAAAGATTCAGAAGATAATATCCCTTGGCGAAACAGCCAAACCTATGATTATTGTTCTATGCCACGAAGTAAAGTTGTAGTGAACTAGTCTATAAGTAGCAATTCAGTGTAAATTCTTTTTATGGAATGAAATAAAACAAATGGATATAATGGTATATTTAGGGTTTCATAAAACTTGTGCTTAGTGACTAATAATATTTTTGTTTGAATAATTCCAGTTATAAAAAAGGAGAAATTAAATTGTCACAATCATTAGATGAACAAGCGAGGGAAACTGGTACAAGATTTTTGGTTTATCCGCAAAATAAGCGGTTAAAGGGCTTTGAGCACGCAGAGGTGGTGTACATTAATATACCTCTCGGTTCTATACAAGCAGGGCCCGAAGATGAAAGAATGTATGTAGTTGATGCGAAGGACAAAAGGCATTATCAATTTGAAGGGGAAGGCCCTCCGTACTCTGGTCTTCGTTTTCCACCTGTCCAGCCCAATCGCGAGGGGCATTTTGACCATATTCAGCCTAATACCCGTGAGTATTCGTCAACAGTTATGTATGCTACTGTTAGGCGCGTTCTAGATATTTGGGAAGATTATTTTGAACAGCCGATTCAGTGGTTTTTCCACAGGAGTTTTAATAAATTAGAGCTTATTCCTCTCGTGGAATGGGATAATGCACAATCAGGTTATGGATTCCTTGAATTTGGATATGGACGAAACCTAGATGGCAGCATCGACCATAGTAATCCGTACTGTGAAAACTTTGATGTTCTTGCACATGAAATAGGTCATACAATTAAATATTCAATCATTGGATGGCCAGAGAACCAGGATACAGAAGAATACCATGGGCACCATGAGGCGTTTGGAGATCTGGTGGCTATTGTCTCCGTTCTACATTTTGATTCTGTAATTAACCACGTTCTCCACAATACAAAAGGAAACCTCTTTTCTATTAATGAGTTATCGCGTATGGGTGAATTAAGTGATTCACGCCAAATACGTCTAGCTTTCAATGACATGAAAATGTCTGATGTGAAGCCGGTATTCGACGAAACACTTGGAAAATGGGTAAAAAAGCCTCATAATTTGTCCCAACCATTTACAGGCGGAGCTTTTGACGTATTAGTGGAAGTATTCCAGCAAAATCTAATTGAAAGAAACCTGATCACTCCAGAGTTAGGTCATCAGGCCTACCATGCGTTACCCAATGATGTAGAAAGCATACAGGCAATGTTTACGAGGTCTTATCAAGGAAACGAAGATCATTTTAAAGCGGCCCTGCTTGATGCACGAGATTATTTTGGCCGATTGATGGCAAGAGCGTGGACAAAGACATTGCCTAATGACTTGCATTATTGGAAAGTCATGAACGATATGATTAACGCAGATAAAGAGCTAAGCAACGGGAAATATGAATCGATAATCCGCAGCTGCTTTGATTGGAGAGAGATTATTGCCAATGAAACTGACCGTCCACTTCTCAAAACACATATTGTAGATGAATTAGCCATTCCATCAGTTAATAATGCTCAAGGCGTCCTGACTGGACATATACAATGAGCACGATATATTTAATTCGGCATGGGCAAAGTGAAGCGAACCATAGAGGAGTTATGGAATCTAGATTAGATTCTCCATTAGACGCGTTGGGTAAAAGACAAACTGCCTTAATTGCAGAACGTTTAAGGGGTGTCAACTTGCAATGCATCTATACAAGTCCAAGCTTAAGAGCAACGATGACTGCAGACATGATCAGGGGGCAGAGGGGAACAGCTTTAGTACATGATGAATCCCTATATGAGATGGATATTGGTCTTTGGGATGGCCTAACTCCTCTGCAGGCGGAACAATCAAATCCAGCTTTGTTTAAGCAGTTCCGTCAACACCCCGAATCATTCAGACCTGAGGAAGGAGAGAGCTTCTTTGATGTTCAGAACCGGGCGATTAGATTATTATCACGTATCCTCACTGACCGCACCACGGAATCAATTTTGATCGTCTCCCACAGTGTAGTCTTGAAATTGATGATGTGTCATTTTAAAGAAGAAACTATACGGAATGTATGGGATGCTCCTCAGGCACAGAATGCTAGCTTAAGCTTAGTTCATGTCCATAATCAAAATGAATATTTCGTTGAGCTTGAAGCGGATGTCAGTCACTTGAAACAAATGACAATGATATAAGAGTATTAGGTGAAATGTGTTGCCCCGCCGTTTATAGTAACGGCGGGTATTATTGGTGTATTCAGCCAGTTAAGTACTAAAAGCGTCTGAACAATAATCGCCTGCTATACGGGTTGTATGATAGTGTTATAACGTGTAGCCAGTATAAGGTAGTGTTTGAGTTTGTTAAATAATAAGGGAGCATCATGTTACGTTATCGAATTTAGACTGCTGCGGATACTTTTATATAATTCTACAGGCCGGCGTAGAATACCAGCTATAAAGGAGCTGGAGATAAAGACAGGGAGACACGTAGAAGGACATTTTATCGAGAGTTGAATGATATCATTAAATAAACATGATAGAAGCCTCTTTTATTGTATCTTCCAAGTCTCTTTAGAATACAATCTCCATGAAACTTTCCTTCGATAAAAATACCGCCTTTCCAGCGGATTTCTTCACGGTCACTAGATCTTTACGTCGTGTCTCAAATGTGTGTTGGGAGCCTTCTATCTCATAGAGAAGTGAAGCAAGTTTCTTTGCTTCGAAGGTAAAGGGAGATTTTTACGTGAAAAACGGATAAAAAGGAGAAAATTCAAAAATGAATGATAGCTTTTCAAATAACAACTCGTTAGTGTTGGAACTAGTGCAGTGGCACCTCTTTGGGCCGGATTACTTGCAAACATAAACCAGAAGTTAGGCCACTCAGTAGGTTTTATTAATCCTAAATTATACACCCTATCTGCTCAAGATAATATATTCCATGACATTACGACTGGAAACAACGATACCATTGGTGAAAACGGACCCTATAAGGCACAACCAGGATGGGATGCTTGTACAGGTCTTGGCAGTCCAGATGGAACTGCAATAATGAATAAATTAAGTGAATAGTCAGATATCCAAAATAAAATGACTATCAAATTGATACACTTTGATAGTCATTTTTTTACAGTTATTATTTTTGACAGAAAACTGATACTTGATAAAATACTAAAATACAAACAGTTATATTTTTGAAGTCTTCAATAACTTCAGTCAATGTTTGTTTTCCAATATAAACTTTTCCTCCGGTTGGTTTGTACAGAATTAATAGAATATTTATAAATGTCGTCTTACTACTTCCTTTTCACCAACTAAGACGACTTTTCTCACCCCTACTTATTTTTATATTAATGTTTTTTAAAGTATTGTTTCTACTATTGGGATATTTGAAATCGACTTTTATATTCTATTATTAACACACCTTTATTTTTTTGCTGATTACTGGGATCTCCTTTAATATTCAAAAATTCAATGATATTCAAGCTACTTGTAATGAAATAATTAACATACTGTCTACCGAGTTATAACAGTATTTTTCATAAGTACTGTAAACAGCCCCCTGTAGATCTCACAAAAGGTGATTCTCGGGGGAAAATGCGATGTAGAGGTATGTTTTGTTACTATAGGGGGACTGCGTATTTCACTCCACATACATATGGAATACGACATATGTCGGTAAAGGATATGACAAACCAGCAGATATTTCAATCCACGCACTCACATGAAGTGCGACGATTGGGCTGACGGTGATGTTATCGTTAAGGTCTACGTATTTCAATCCACGCACTCACATGAAGTGCGACAATTTACTTTTATTAAGAATGGAGAATGTAAAATATTTCAATCCACGCACTCACATGAAGTGCGACTGGTTAAATCTGCCGTTTTAGGTAGTGTAAAAGTATTTCAATCCACGCACTCACATGAAGTGCGACAATACAGCTCCTGCCGACATCGCAAACCCCATAAATTTCAATCCACGCACTCACATGAAGTGCGACAGCGAAAATGCAGTAATTCATATTGTAATGATATCAATTCTATACATTATCGCAAAAAACGATGCCAAGGAGGCTTGAATCAAACATTGACTTTTACTGAAGGCAACTGATTTAATTACTTTTCGACAAATTTCGAGGTGCGAAGGACCCGGGGTTTTTATGTGAGCTTCACATTCGCACCTTCACGATTCTGTCATTCAATCTCTAAGAGTCTTCCATATCCTGCGTTGGTCTTCCCGCCAATACCTTCTTCTCTTAGCGCTCCGAGCAGGATTGTTTTTGCCAAACTTAGCCACTTCATAGCTAATTCCTGCTCTCCCTCACAGGTTAATATAATTTCAAAGTGAGCCGACGCTGAAAGAAATGGAATAGGGACGGGAGAATCATCATCACGTGGAGCCTTGTACTCAATATCATTACGATAAGGCTCTACAATAATGCCGTTATAATCCTGATGATGCGCTGTAAGCACATCCTGTTTGAGCGCTTTGCAAACTGTTGCTGGAGTAGGAAGAGCATCGTGAAACTGAATAAATCCAGCAGATGTTTGTGAGCCAAATAAAATGTTGTAATCGCTTCCTGTACGTTTCAATGCTGGTTGCTTGTCACCCAGTTGTCGATGTGCATAATGCGAAGCAACACCCTTCAAGGCTGTTCCTGGTAGGTAAGGCACACCATAAATACGATGTAGCGCAAGACTAGTCTCAAGCACGGAATTTCCTCCGTGCCCAATAACGAGTGGTGTTTGTGATCTAACCTGGATATGCAATGGTGTAGTTGCTCCATAGCTCTCCTTCTTGTAATATCGGTCATAGTAATGCTTATACCAGCTTTTTTTTGCCGTTGTCCAGTCAGCTTCATAAGCCTTGATCAGTTTCTGGTAGAAAACTTGCTTGCCGTCCCCTCTACTAACCACTTGTTCTAAGCACATATCTTTATCCTGCAAACCTGTATTACTCTTGGTGATAGCCAGATGGGCGTTCATAAGATGCCCTCCTGTTCCGGCGCATCCGTTCCTTGTTCGATCTTCAGAATGGCTTCCGCATACCGCTTAAACCAGACGGAGGCACTCAGTACCCGTCTCGACAAATGAAGATAGTCTGCGTTTTCTTTTCTGAGTTCGTCATTCCATGATCTATCGAGGCCAAGCGCATTCCACATATGCTGCAAATATAAAGCATGTGGACTTTCTACGCTCTTGGACTTCGCCTGAAAGAAGGTAACGGCCAGACGTAAACCGTTGGTCAGAACGAGCGAAGGAAAACGGTGACAGAGCTGTCCATATTGCTGGGCAACGACGGAGTCCGCATCCAGTGACTTTATTCCTTCGAATGCGGCCTGCGCATACTCATGCTGGGATGATTTCATTGATCTCCGCCTCCCGAGAGGCGGCAGCGCACGCGCCCTTTGCCGACACTTGCATTGCCTCCAAGTTGTAAGAATATTTCTTTTTTCATATGTTGAAGACTGGAAATCCGTTTAGAGATATCTGACGATCCATCTACCCGATCACACCAGATCATCCCGTAAAAGATGGCTTCAGTAGGTACATATTCCTCATACCATAGCGCACCCGCTTGCGTAGTTTTCGTATCTTCCTGTATTCGAATGCGTGGAGTAATCTCACAACACATCGTCGTAAAGTATCTGAATGTGTCGTCCGATACTAATACAAGGCGCTCCATGAATATCTCCTTTGAATAAGGTTCATTTTCATCGAACAACATATTCGCCAGCCAACTTGCCCAGGTGGTAAAGCCGTACGATATTTCCGCCTTACCATAGAACTCGTCCAGGAAAACTTGCTGTTGACTCTCCACTACAGAATCAGTAGTTATCCAAGCAGTCTCACCATTTTTCGCATCTTGCTCAAATTGATCTAAATCTGGAATTTCTAAAGACATCCCCATCGCTGCTGCATCTCGTACTAGGCGTTTCAGTACCATAGGGGAAGTAACATAAGCGAAGGTTCCATATCGGCTGGCTACCGGAAAAGCAAGAATCCGTCCATCGGAAATAACAAGTGCTCCAGCTTCGGCCCCATTGTGATCTGATTTACCGAATGCTTGCTTGTACCAAGCGCTTTCTCCCTCTTGAACTCGATAGTAGTCTCTCTTTCCCCCTTTCATGCTACTTCCAGGAATCATAGGCCATTCAGTCACCTTCTCGCGCATAATAGGCAGATCAATTGCCCCGAGTCCTTCTCCCGAACCGATATGTAGTGGAGACAAACAGTGTATCCAGTACCACTGGCTTACATTTTCCATTTCCCTTGCTCCTTTATAGTAGGTTTATTTATTATTTGTTCATTTGGGGTGTGTTTGTAATATTCCATTTCCCCCATAAAGCCAGTCCATATCCGTCTTCTTTGTCAAAAGCCTCTTTGCGGCGATTCGTATCCGACACAGATTGTAACCACATTTCCTTCGCCAAATCAGCCGCATCCCCTTTGGTAACTTCAAAGAAATATACGCTTCCTGCTGGAACCATGCGCCGAACCGCCTTCTCGTTGGACAAACCATCCTTCGAGTAACTCCATCCCGATACAGGCTGCCACCGTGGCACACAAGCCCAGCGCAATTGAAGCTCTACTCCACACTTCCATGGATTTTTAGTTTGGAGATTTTCGTCCAGCCAGCCTGGCAACCAACCTTTTCGGAAATAAGCAGGAGTCGCTAATACCATACGAATATATGACGCTCCCTGCATACTATCTTGAATGGCTACGGGACAAGTCCATGACAAGTCATCTTCCACCTCACTGAAGTGAGCCAGTCTGCGCTTGCCCCCCATGGGATGCATCTCTGATATTTTGCCTGTACAGCCGGATGTATGCTCTCCAAAATCAATCTCAGCTTCCACAGTGAACTCTGGTGGAAAAACCAGTGATTCTGTTGAAAATAATTGCTGTTCCTTGGCGGTATACGTCTTGGGGTCGATTGCAGTATGTGTGCGTTCTTCACGAATAAATGCGGGTAGAAAAGGCGTTGTTTTACAAGCTGCATGCAACGGATTATTTTTCTGATCCAGACGCCATTGATTTAGAAGCTTGGACCATGTTTCTTCTGGCACGGTGCCTGCCAGCCAATGCACCATCCGCTCCTTTGAGATGTATGCGGGTGCTTCCTTCATCCCTTTGTGTGTTCCTGCTCCAAGTGGCGGCCAGAGTACATCTGCCAGACGTCCTTCCTGACCTACACCAAAAAATCCCTGTCTGCCATGTTGAGCCCCTGTCAAGTTAACAGGTCGAATGAATCGGATACTTGCTTCCCCATGTTCTTCATACATTTCAGCGTCCTGGGGCATGGCAAAATACAAGCTTTCTCGGTATTTATATATCGGACCTCGAACATTTAATTTAGAAAAATGGTTAAGGCTGAGGGATGACTTTCCTTCCTGTGCTTGTTCCCTTTTAGCCAGCATCGTGCGGATTGTACCCGCAAGCATACTTGGCGTGACATCACTTAAGGTGTGGGCCCGGATTCCCGGCGTAGCGCTGAACGGTCTTCCGTCCCGTACCATAATAGGATCAAGAGGTTTTACTTGCAGTCGTTTCTTCATAAGTCGTTCCCACCTTTTCCAGATGAATCGTCAAAATGAGTTGCTCTGCCAATATCCGCAATCGTTCTAATGGCTCTGTTTCGGTATCATATAGTTCCTTCAACTTAGGAACCCACTGTTTTTTAAATGTCGCCTTGTCTATGCTTTCCGGCTTCTTCTTGAACGCCAGACGCTCAATCTCCATCCAGAGTAATTCTGCCAGCAATTTCGGATCACTAAGCCACGCTGAGCCTGTAGCCATTTCCTTGTAACTTTGGTATGTTCTACGGAGTTCATAGGCAAATTGGGCAGAAAAAAACTCTTTATACTCGTGTAACACTTTCATTTGCTCCACTGGATTATCTTTGAACGGCAGTGCTACTTTCATCAGATCGCCTCCACCCCGTTTGTGGAAGTGAACCTCCAATGCATTACGTGTTTTTTTGGCCTGCCGTTCTGCTTCATGTGCCATTCTACGTACTTCTTCAAGGGGTTCCAGCATATGAGTGATTACAATCCCCACAGAAAGAGTCGGGGCAGAAATAACAGACCCCAATATTTCAATAAAAGACTCACGCAACTCATTGGCTGCGTTCAAACATGTATGTACTGGCAAATAAGCCATAACATCATCTCCGCCACCATAAACGAGTTGTCCCTGATGATTTTTCATAATTTTTGCTGCTTGCAGAGCAAATCTGGAGAGCGCTTGAGAAAAATGTATATGGCTCTGTTCATCCTTAATGTTGCGAAGATGTTCCCCCATGCGATCACCGTCAGCGATTAGAAAAGCATAATAAGGAGTTGGACGGACAAAATTAAATTGATGATCCCTTGATTTCTTCTCCAACTGTACATACATCCGTTCCAACTCGTTCGCTATAGAATCTTTGAGGTTCTCTTGATGTTCCTTGGGAACCATAACGCATTCTTCAAGATAATCCCCGATTCGACGTTCATAAAAAAGACGCGCGTCATAGGAATTGGAATCTAGCTTGTTTATTGTCTTTAAATTCTCTTTTCCCAACAATTCATTCACGGTATGCAAATAATCGTTCACTGCCGAACCTATGAAAGTCACATCACGAATTTGGTCTTGGAAAGGCAGAAAGGCTGTCTCGCAAACCGAAAGAAACCGCTCTTGGTCAGGGTGAAGTATTAAAGACAAACGTTTAATGACGGAGATGGCGTCTAAGGTCTCATATTCTTTAATTCCCAACCGTAAAAGCCGCCCAATGTTCCTATTGTGGTTGATCCACACTGATTCACGACCGCCGTCCAGAGAAGATTTTTTCTCACCGTACATCGCGCCTGGGTCATTCTGCTTAAAATCCCTTAGCGTCTTACGGGCAGCTAATAATTGTTCCGTTTTGCTTAATGCCTCATCGTAATGTAGTCCTTGCATCGCTGTCCAAGCCGCTTGAAACTCAAGTAAATCGCTGACTTGACGATCCCACGTGCGTATATTAATAATTCGCCCAATTTTCTCCTCAGCAGCTCTGGCATACTCCTTCCACTTACCTTGGATAGCTCTTCTGACTTGCCAAGCAATCTTGCTCGGCTGATCTGTATTCATTATCCCAAGAATCTTGTTTGGTGCACTTATCTTCTCTACTTGTTCGGAGTTTGTGTCTATCACCATCACAGGAAAAACCAATCGGCCACCCAGTTCCTGAAATTTCTGAGCTCCCGCTATGCTTAATTCAGAGAGCAAATATGAGCCAAACCATAAATCTCGCGTTCTACGTGCCTGGGCGATAAATTCTTGCACGGGTCCGAGGGAAAACATCATCAGTATCTCTTCAGATTTGTGCTCTCGCAAAATTTTCCGACCTCCTTACTGTTTAAAAAAGCCTCAACAGCAGACGTATAGACTTTTTTATTATCTTGCATAGGGTTATTATCATATGAAACGTCAGGATAGATTTCTTTTGTTCCAAGTTGCTTTACGATCCTATCGTTTTGCTTTAACTCGGCCCCTTCCAAACGGGGTTGATTTAGGATAGCTATTATTCCAAGCGATTTATGAGGAGTACAGGACAATGGCTTTAAAATCACCGGAGAAGCAAGGCGATCCTTGCCTTTGGGAGCAAGTTGTGTTTTGTAGGGTTCCTTTTCCCAACGTTTTCTTTTGCGGAGCTCTTCATAAGATAGCTCTCTATCCTCATCCATTTGTTGCTTAAACTCAAAAATAATCGGTAAACCAAGTTGTGCTTTTGGAAAAGAAATTAGCTTATCAGGTTTATTGGTGGGATATTTCTTGTTATGTTTGGGATGTGCCATACCTGTAATCGTTCGAATGGAATCTGCTTCTGGCCAGTGGCTTCTCCCAGGTCTGGGTTTACCTTTTTCTTGGTTTGCACGTCTACGAAATAAGCGATAAGCTTCTATTGCCTCATGCCAAGCATCTTTTATTTCCTCTATACGGGAACGAGTTTTAATCTGATTGCTAAGCGTCGGCCAATCACGACTTTGATCCGCCTGTAATAGTTTTAATTCGTATTTTTCTATGTGTTTATCAAACCATGACAAAAAGTGTTCAGGGGTACAGTTATCTATACTAGGAGAAATCCCATCACAATATAAACTCCCACACCCTCTACGTGTTCTTGCCCCCACTCCGCCGAAGTTAATCCAGGCCCATAGTGCAGGCTCTATCTCTTTGCGTTCTATTTCTTCAAGATCCATAGATTTTGTTATATCATCGAATGGTTGCTTATAGATGATATGAAGCTTGAATGTGTGCCCTATAGTGTGCTCCACAGAGCTCTTTTTAGCAGCGTCTACCTCTTTACCTGCTGAATATAACGCATATTTTGGAAAGTTAGTTTTACTTATAGACTTAGTGGATGTTGGCTCAATCCAGATCTTTATGCAACTGGGTCTGCTTGTGTCTCCAAAAATCTCTGCTTCTCGTTTGCGTAGTTCATATACATTTTCATAAGCTGCACCACGCGTTGCCCGCCACCAGAAACGCAACTGCCCTCGCACCGTGCTTGTACGAACCAATTGTTCTGTATCGATCTGCCCTGCCAGATAACCTCCTCCAAATATAGGAGTCACAACGGTTATAGCGTAAACCTTTTGCAGATTAGGATTTTTAGCGATCCTCTTTTCCAGATCGGTGACATTTGTTACGGGGCTTCCCAGGTTTCTTCCCATGCTAGTCTCCTTTCTTGATCTATTTATTTAATTGGCATCCTCTTCAATACTGTCGTCCCCGATTGCTGTAAGCCCTCTAAAAGCTTTGGCATAAGCGAAATGAGGAAACAACATAGGGTTATTCAGCAGCATGAGCAACTGGTTAAGCTGGAAGTTTAAGGTCAACAGAGGATTGCCTGGTATTTTCAAATCACTCAGCGTATTTTCAAGTGACATAGCGTCTTCTGAAAATTTCAGTTCACTATATTGCCCGCTATCCACTTGGTGTTTAAACTCTTGCTTATCTGTATCTTTCCAGTTTGAAGGGATCACGTTCATATTACCGAGATTTTGTACCCCTTGATTCAATTGATCCCCCCACCAGCCGAGCTTTTCCTTCTCGTGTTCGACCAGTAAATCAAATTCTCTGACTATTCCTTTACTACCTGGCTCAACTCTTTTTAGCAGAATAAAATCGAACGCCCCTTTTAGCTTCTCTGCAACTTGATGTACGGATGTCTGTTGTTGTCTCTGAAAATTGCTTGCAAGAATAAAAATAGGTCGAGTACGTTGCTGAGTTTTATTTGTGATCCCAGTTACATACCCCTGCACCATTCGCGCAATGCCTGTCGTTCGTGGGTGTAAGTTTTTAATGCTTTCTGCCCATTCTATGATCTTTTCATATTCCCAATTTGAACTTTTACATTCAATAGCTACCACTACGGCTTCGATTGGAATGAACTTGAGAGTATTATATTGGAAGACGTATGGTGTATACTGCTCATCGTAGACAGCAATATCCACTTCCCTAGATCTGTTATTGTTCGAGTCAATGATAATGACCCCCTGCGCCAATGAGTATTTGAGAGGGATAATACTTCGAAAAAACTTGACCCACATCTCCTCGCGATAGTTCCCACTAATTGTTCCATGCTCAGAAGCAATATCGATCTCTTCTACCATCATCTGATTCAGGTAACGGTAATTCTGATGAATACGTTCAAATACATTTTCAACCTTACTATCTTTGATGGCTTTAATTTCTCCCATGTTCTCAGGCCCTTTCTATCAATCTTATATCTGTACTACTTCTTCTTAATTAGCCCTAAAATAATCCAACTCATGTTATGGAATAGGAAAAAAGAACCTGATTAACATAGGCATTAAGGATCATGTTAATTATAATTATGATTGTATGTATTTTACAAGGATAAATTTTCTTAATAATGTTTTATAGACTTTAATTAAATATTATATTCCAATTAAGTGAAAAATTATATTTATAATCGTACTGAATACCAAGCTATAACGGTATTTTTCATAAGTCCTGTTATAAAAACAGCCCCCTGTAGATCTCACAAAAAGAGATTATCAGGGGGCGAATGCGACATAGAGGATGTTTTGGTAGCTATGAAGAGACTGCGTATTTTACTCCACGCACTCACATGGAGTGCGACTTGGTAATCTTCTTAAAGCTAATGCTAACCCTGCATTTCAATCCACGCACCCATATTGAGTGCGACGCCGAAAATTACGCTACAATGTCGGAAACAGCCAAATTTCAATCCACGCACTCATATGGAGTGCGACTTAAGATCAGGCTGCTTACAAGTAATCAATACAGTATTTCAATCCACGTACTCATATAAAGTGCGACTATTCGAAGCCGACTTGAGCTGATACCTATGGAATTTCAATCCACGCACTCACCATGGAGTGCGACCCTGATGCCAAGCCGTACATCGAGAGCAGTCGTATTTCAATCTACACACTCACATGGAGTGCGACGCCAAGAAGTATCACGAGAAATAATTGTTGATAAATTTCAATCCACGCACTCACATGGAGTGCGACACAACAATACCAAGCACAACTAGGTATCTTGGATATTTCAATCCACGCACTCACATGGAGTGCGACGAGATTCTTAGACAGTTCGCTGAGTTTAATCGTGATATTTCAATCCACGCACTCACATGGAGTGCGACTGCGAAAATGGAGTAATTCATACTCTGATGATATCAATTTTACACATTATCACAGAAAACGATGCCAAAAGTGCTTGGATCAACCATTGACTTTCCCTGAAGGTAATTGATTCAAATGATTTTCGACAAATTCCGAGGTGCGAAGGGCCCGGGGTTTTTCATGTGAGCTTCACATTCGCACCTTCACGATTCTATCGTTCAGCCCCTAAGAACCTTCCATATCCTGCGTTGGTCTTCCCGTCAATACCTTTCCCTCTTAGCGCTCCGAGCAGGATTATTTTTGCTAAACTTATCCACTTCATAGCTAATCCTGATGATGCGCTGTAAGTACATCCTGTTTGAGCGCCTTGCAAAGCGTTGCTGGAGTGGGAAGAGCATATCGTGAAACAGAATAAATCCAGCACATGTTTGTGAGACAAATAAGATGTTGTAGTCGCTTCCTGTGCGCTTCAAGGCTGTTCCTGGTAAGTAGGCTACACCATAGATGCGATGTAGACTAAGGACTAGTCTCAAGCACGGAATTCCCTCCGTGCCTGCCCAGTAACGAACATATTCGTAGAGGATAGCCTGATAGCTCAAGTATCTATTTAAGCATATAAGCCGCAAAGCCGGAATCACAATTGCATTAGTCTTATGATTTTCTCCCTCAATTCAACTGATCATCCAGAATAGCATCAATGACTTTTAATATCTTCTTTTGCTCATTTTCATTTCTACTACGTAGCCTGTTCACAATTTCTGTGAGTGTTGACTCACTCTTCTCTCTGTTCATAGGCTGAATATAACTAAAAAACTCCACCATAGACAGGTTAAGGGCATTTGTGATTTTATCCAGCACCACGATGGAACAAACTTTTTCAGAACGCTCCAACTTACCAATATAAGTTTCGTGGACATCAGCCTTACTTGCAAGTTCCTCTTGGCTCAATCCACGTAGTTTTCGGAAGTGTCGAATTCCTTCCCCCACCATTTTCATTAAATCAGTCACAGCCATCACCCTATGCAAACCATAGACTAGCCATATAATTACTCCAAGATACTATAGGGTTTATTTTTGTGAAATATATCCTATAGGATTTTATTTTGATATAATAAGGATGCCCTTTTTTTACAAAAGTAAACCCACAGGCTATGATAAAAGCCCACTTAGTGCTTACGTACAAAATTAACTTTAAGAATAAAACGAAACATCTATCAACATGTAAGTGATTGCAAATAGAAAGGAATGAGCCCCATTAAAGTACTATGCATATTCCCAGACAACTCAACTACGGATATTTACGTATCCGAAATTGGAGAATTTCTTCGTCTTACCAAATTGGTGAACGGAATAACAATGAAAGGAAGTAATTATATGGTAGCCCGTACAGAACTAATTGTGGAAAACGAAACTTTCTATATTTCAGTGCTATTGAAACACAGGCATATTCAATAAAATGCTGTAATAACTTTTGATAAGGCTGACTGAACTGTGACTTATAGAAGGACTCTTTGAGAGTACGACCTATGTAGATCAAAGGAAGAGATAAAGTAATTCGAAACGCGTGTATTTCAGAGGAAATATTACCAGTTGGAGGAAAATCATAACTTACAAAAGGTGATAGATCGATGTTTTCTCTCCGTTTTCTTTTTATTCCTAAACGTAAGATAATTTTCATTTGGGTCTAATCTGTAGCTAAGTCTTAAAACTTGATGTTCAATGAACATTCCTGGTCTTGTAGATGTTTTATACTTATGACTCACCTTTATTTGAACTCTTGAGCTTGCTAATAAAAATTTTCGGCAGATATTGAAAGAGAACTCAACACATATGGAGAACTGACTTTATCCAACGGTGAAATCTCGTCTAACATATCCAATCGCATCGAGTATGGTCATTAATATTGATTGATCCCATTGTTAAACTGAACGGTCTATATTCGTACAAAAAGGGAAGGATACTTCCTTTTGATCAGAGCATTATCCATATCCAAATTATCGTCGCACCACACAATCAAATTCATTGATCGTTTTACATTCCTTAGTCAAAATGCAGTAATAATTTTGAATTTCTTTGCCTTCATCATTTTTATTCTTCTTATAAATCATGCAAAATCAACTCGTGTTTCTCTAAAATCTAAATAAGTAGTATCTCAATATGCCGAATTCTCCTGTTAGCTCAGTAGATTCTCTGTGAGAGCAAAAACTATGGACTTGTCTTTTTCAAGAGAAGCTTCGTCAAGTCTAGAATTATTGTCGGGTAAGGAGTTTCAAAAACTCCTTACCCTTTTACTCTTCACCACTAATTAAAAATAGTTTTTCTTTGAAACCCCCACGCTTTTCTTTTTTTGCAATACGTAGGGACTCAAAATCACCGATTCGACATCCCTTACTCTCAACGAGAGCATAAATAACTTCAACCATATCAGCTAATTCAAGAAGTTGATCTTCCTCACTTGCTACATCAAATTCCCTCAACTCTTCGTGTAGCTTCTGATGTAGCATTTTTATATAATCCTCTTGATCTAATGTTCTAATTTCATACTTTTTCCCGCATTCCTCCATAATTTCAGGGATTCTATCACGAACAAGTTTATTATAGAACTTCAAAGTATCCCTCCTATTTAATAAGCCGAAAAAACAACCCATCAATTTTGTAATAGCCATTAACTTTTCACGCAAATTAGAAACTCAAATCTTTGGGGGATTTCCAGAAAAAAGTGTAAACTACCCTTGACATGATATCCAAAATTTCCGTACTAGTTTATGCTCTATAGCCATTTCAAGTTCGAAAATATGTTTATCGCGTTTCTCCGCTTCCTTTAATTTTCTAAGCATGGTTTGATTTCTCTCTTCTAGTCGTTGTATCATCTCTTCGCTCGGAATCAGGTTGGACTTACTACTATTGCATGACTGATGAGCAAATACTAAGTTCCACAAATCATCTGAGTACAGGTATGACCAAGGGATTACGTGATCTATGGCAGGTGTTTCGTTTTCAATTTTTTCACCGCATAAAAAGCAATGTTGACTTGGATTTTCCACCCTAAGGTACGTGGAGAATTTGCCCAGTGGTTTCCGCCTTACTTCTCTTTCGTCAATAATTCGGACTTTTTTAGAAAGGCGAGGTGAGTGATTAAAATTCTCCAACATCTGAGTCCAGCGGTAATTGATTGCGTCAAAAACAATCAAACTATATTTTTTTAGCTGAGCGAGACAATCTGAATGTATGTATATAGAATTAGCCTTTTGAACGTAGTTGTAAATTCCTTCTACTTCTTTCCCGTTGATACGTAGAAAACGAAAACTAACGTCTTGCTTCAGTGCTTTTACAGTGTCTCTCACTGCCTTCTGATAGGCGTTCGAACAAATCGTTTCTACATTAGCCGCGTACCACTTAATCGGCCTTTTAGATCCAGTATTAGACTGATATATCGCAATCAGGTCTTTCACTATAGAGACAATTACAGGTGGTTTCACAGGGTTACTACTTTGCTGTAGGTCAAAAAAAATAGTCTGCTCCCAATAGTATCGAATTACCTTGCGAGCTATGGATTCCATAGTGATTTCAACACAACTATTTTTCGTATATTCACCTTCACAGGCTATTTCAGTTATCGCTCGTGCCCAGCTCATCTTATAGGTATTATCAAAGGAACAATTACGAATGATGTAGAGCCATTTGTCTATTAAAATCAATATTAAACACCTCCTCAAATTAGCATAGAAAATTATCTTTGAATTAGCAATTTAAAAACTTTTCAATTGTTGTTGCGTTGAAGCCATTATACTACGTCTCCAAATGTATGCACACGTATACGCTAAATATAGTCTCACTGATTAATGGTAGGGCACAAGGGAAATAGCGTTGAGTAATTAACTGCTCAGGCGTTACTCTAATCGTTGTCATAATATACCTCTAGGTTTGAGTTTGTTATGACATAATAACACTATTCAAAATTGTGGAAAATAATCTTAATTCCTAATTGTTATATGAAGGACTAACCTTTCACCTATGTTTAAAGGCCTTATAGTTGTAACGAAACATATCCTGCACTCAGGAATAAGTATCAGGGGTTTCTTGTAGTTTCTAAGCTTCCTACTGCTGTTATGCTGCCTTGATTCCATTCCTCGTATTATCCTCGGGTTTCTTTTTTGTCTTCCTAAAGCATCCGAGGCGCCCGGATAAGTACATCACGAATTTCAAAGAACGGAGATCCTAAGCTGTGTATAAGGACGGTCCTATCATAGTAAATAATTACTACACTCTGGCCTGTGTGGTCTTCACTATCATCGGCACCCAAAGGAACATTTGTTCTTATTGTATGCGAAAAAACATCATTTGCACAATAAAAAAGCTATACCAGCAATATGATTGCCAGTAGAGTTGTCTGGATGGAGATGGTGGGCTCCAATCAAACACTCAAGTAGAGTACGACTTGTGATTGAATGAGGGATTTCCCGCGTTTCCTTTCGTGCGCTGTCGCGTCAATCCACGTACTCATGTAGAGTGCGACAGCTGGTGTGATATGTTGATGTATTCAGTCTGACTTGTCTTTCAATTATGACAAATTGATAAGACGACATCTAGCAAAACAAACTCAAGTAATTTCATGAGGTTAAATAATAAATTGACTTTCAACAAAAAACAATGTACTCTGCTTAATACATTCCATGATTTGGATGAGTTATTAATTGGAGGGATTAATGATAATCAACAAGCTAAAATAATTGGTCACTTACTGATTAGGTTTTAAAAAGGATTTAGTTCCAGATTGATTTGCCAATTAGAAATACTATGGAAGATATCGAAAGCTTTAAATGATTAATCCAAGGACAATAAAATACAACAAATGAAAGGTTTGGAGAAATGAGTAAGAAATTTAAACAAAAAGGTAAGGTTAAATGGAAACCTAAAGCCCCACCTGCGCCGAACGCTGCAACAGTAACTACATATAAGTGGTTTCAATTTGGAATGAAAATATACAAACCACTAGATGCATTCGGCAGGATGATTTTTCTTCCTCAAATTAGATTTGGTATTGTCTCAGTTCTATTAATAGATCATATCATAATATATTTGGCGAGCCACGGAGTTTTACTTTTAGCTCCACTAGCTAATGAAATCAAGCCAATATTCTATTTTATAAAAACTTTCCCTTATGATCTTATATTCCATGTGATCCTATGGTTTGGATATTTTAATGATGTAGTGACTAATGAAGAAAGATTAAATAATGCTGGAAAAGTCTCCAAAGGCGAACAAAAAAAGTTGTTTTATATTGGTATGTTTAAGGCGTCGTTGCTTTTAGCCTTTGCCTTTAATTTTCAGAATATTATTAGATACGAAATACTTTTCTTTAGTGTAATGAATTTTATTATGACATTCACAGCCTTTAAAGCTATAGAAAAAATGACTAAAAAACATGGTAATTTTGATTTTAATAAACTTATGGACGATCATTTGAAATCGGAATAGCAAAAAAATAACTTCATTGATAAGAGCCAACATCTTTTAATAAGGATATGGGCTCTTTATTCATTCCCTTTTACATCTCATCCCCAACTGTAAGCCACTTAGATTATAAATCCGAACTCCATAGAAAATAATACGCTTTTCAAAGACACGATAATAACTAAGAGGCATTTCTAAAATCTAATCCCTACATTTATTTTAAAGTTCCTTATTAGACTATCGGGCACCATTATTGTTAACGCATCCCACAATTCATTCCCAGATTTTTCATAATCTTTAAAGTCTAAAGGCATCTTAGATTCGTATTCCCTAAGAATATCTATCATTCTTATACACATATCATTATATCCCTTGTCTATCTCAGGTATAGAAGGGAATTCTTTATTTCTGATGCTATGTACAATAATTGCAGTGCAAATATCATAAAAATGCTCGTATCGCTTTGTATTATTATATTTGCTAGTTTGTAGAAAACCTTCATCAAACCATACTTGTTTTATTGCTTTTTGCAAAATGGTCTCTTCAGAACCAATTTTAATCTGAATAAATCTAGTATCCGCAGCTTTATATGCGCTAAATTCATCTATCAGCTGCATTGCAAAATAGGCCAGCGAGTACATATTATCCTCTAACCTTTTTCGTGTATCTTGTGTTAAATCAGCCTTATTCTTGGCATGTGTTAGCTCATGAACAATTGTATTTTTTACTGTTGCCCATTCACCTTCAGAAAGCTCATTCCTTTCTCTACATCCTCTTGCTCCTATTTGGACATAACATATATTATCCTCAAACTTTGCAATTCCTTCGTTAATGGGAAGTTCGTCATTAAGTTGTACGCTTACAAATTCCCCCAAGGAATACTCAATTTTGATACGATCTACAAATAGCATTATATCCTGGAAAAGCTCATTTTTTTCATGTCCAATTTCTATTTTCTTTGTTTTTTTAAGTAGAAGAAAAAATAAATCTTTTAGAATCATATTTTGTGATCTTCCCCTCTAATTTTTATCATTAGATCCCCAGCATCTCCAAAATAAGCAGTCCTCTACATGCGGACACCTCTTCTGCCCAGCAAGTTTTTGAACTCTTCATTTACTTTTTTGACGTGATTGTCACAACCAGCCTGACCCATTTCCTTAATATATACGGCCCGTATCTTTTTCATCTCCCGATCAATCAAGCGCTCCGATCCAGGTGGGGGTGGAACAATCATTACGCCGCCAAGCGTATGTCTTACTCTTCGAACATTAAGTGCAACACGTGAAGCATGAAACCGCTGCTGTTTTGGAGCACGACTTTTGAAAGCTCTTTTCAGTTGTCTTCCCATAAAATCATCCCCTTGATTTACGGTTCGTAGAATACAATCATCACACGATTGCTTTAACCGTTCAACTTATCCTGCCTTAATCATTTTCTTCTGCATCTATTTGCCAGTGGGATTCAATTACAGTATCTCGATCGTTTAGAAAGAATGACAGGCTATATCGGGTAAGGGGTGTGCTTTCTTTTGCATAAGAAAATCCCTCGATCTACAGTGTTAAATTCATTGTAACATGAACTTTTTTTTCACTGTCTATCACAAGGGAATAGTTCCAAACTACAGATAGTTAATCTGCAACTAAGGCACTTATTGATTTCATACTAAGCTGCTCTATATAGATCAACTCATATTTCCTACGTTTGGAGATTGCATCTACTGGGCTATCTAGTAAGCTAACTACCCTAATTTCTTATTTCTTTAATCAGCTCATAACAAATATAAGGAAATGAGAATATACCAATGAAGAATGAGATTGGTATCTTTATTGCAACTTTTAGTAAGAAAAAGAACAAATCTATAACCGAACCGCCTCTCATTGCAACGGCGATTCTCCATTCTAAACTCTTTTCTCTATAAAACCATTTGTATAAAAATCTATTAATAAGATGGTATCCGCTGGGAATCGATCCTAGCATATAAGCAGCGAAAATAAATTTAAATTTAAGCCCCATAAGAAAAAATGACAAAAAAAATAAAAACAAAGATAATAATATAGGTTTAACTATATATCTCCCATATGCTTCGGGACCAAAAAGTCGATACATAAATTCTCCTTTCATTACTGAATATATGATGCGATATTTCTCTGGTGTAAACTATGACTTTAATTACTCTTCTTACGCCTATAAGTTTATTTAGGATCTCATATAAAATACTTTAAGCTAAAGCCTAGTTAATCGACGAATTATCGATATAACCCTGCAAAATCTCCGGAGGTAATTTCTTTTTAAAGTGACCTGGTATATGTTCAAAACAATACGCCAACTTACTAAGATTAAAACCAGGTATCGCCTTAAGCAGAGCCACTTCATTCGGTCCCAGTTGCTTGCTACAAATAGCACAGACTTTATTTACAACGGCCTTACTTTGTGTTGGTACTCCCTCTGCCGGTGGAACATTGTCGTCTTTTAGATGGGCAAGAGCTGGATTCTCTCCCCATTTTCGGTGTGGAGCCAGATCGGCCCAACCCATTTGCCAAGAATCCAACGCATTAACGAATGCCTGGTTAATAACCTGATCTGTTATAGTTGGTATTTTGCTACTGTCTGTCAGTGTATCTACACCATATCCATCACGAAAGTAGTCTGCAATATAGATCCGGACAATAGCTTTGATGTACCCAGCCCCAGGGTTGATCTCTAGCTCACGAAGCTCGTAAGACCATTCACTGCCGGTGGCCATTTCAAGTCGGTCCGTATAAACTTGGTTCGGAATATAGTGACGATTTTGGTTCACCACTGTTCCAGATGGAAAGCGTTTCTTAAGCGAAGCAATAACCTTAGCGTAGTCCAAGAATATAACCTTCCTTCATCGAGATATCATCAATTCAAAGGAATGTGTCCAAACCTATCTATGTAATGCTTGAAATTGGTATAGGTATTGATGGCCAAGTCAACTTGATCTGGCAACTCCTTTAGCAGCTGCTTAAAATAATCATGACCTCGGGGTGTGATGGAATAGTATCGGTTGTACCGGTTATCTCCATCCCAGGCCCGGGTTACATGACCTTCTTCAGCTAACTTTTTCAGGCGAGCTGACAGATAACCATTATTGACGCCAACGTTTGTAGGAGACTGCTTCCCTAAAGCAACAATGATTTGCTGCTCCAATTCACTCCCATACAAACGTCCTCGTTGAAGCTCTGACAGCACGAAAAAATCAATGACTTGCTGAACCCTGACGATGTTATGTAACGAGATCTGCTTAGATAAGGGGTATTCATTTCTTGGCATATAAATCTCCTTCCATAATTACGGCTTATTATGGTCCATGAAAACAAAAAACAGTGGACCGCAAGAATCCGATTCTTCTAACTCAGTACTAACGTCACTTTTATACCTACATTATATCATATTATACATGACAACAATATACTTGTTAGCAGGTTTGTTAATAACGAAACCCCCACTTTTTCTATTTTCTTGTTCCCTTTTTCCATAGCATGCACCCACGTATCTTGACTCCTACCTTAGTTGCAGAACTTCAAATCTTCTACTATATGCGTACTTATTTTTTGCTGTATCCGTACCCAGTCGAAGCCAGCAAATCTACAACTAAATTCGGATCAAGTTGCAGATATGGGTTTGGGGGCGCGGGGGACAGGAAACCCGGTATAAAAAGGTCTCAGTACTAACATTAAGTAAGTGACTTGTATTGTGTAAACTAACATGAATGCATGAATTTTGTGCTGTTGAAGCTAGGTACGTATCCAAGTGTAGACTACGTATCCCCTATCTAAATTCACCTATCGATCTATCGAAAAATGAACACATATACAATGACAGAAGAAGGGTTTATCGAACTGAGCGCCGAACGTGGCTACGTTGGATGAAGGATAATCATGCTAACAAGTATATTGTTGTCATGGTTGTTTCAAAAGAGTGCCCCTATACTCTTCTAAAAAAGATCACAGCCCGCCAAGGTGAGATTTATCGTTCATCATCATTATACAATTAATTAATTAGTTAATGAACAAAAACTTTTTATCGTCTTCCCACATGTCTTCGAAAACGTTCGCCATGGTCTCATCAGATATCACTACAAGGACCTTATCACTTCTTACTGCTGAAGCAGAATAACCGGTGCATTTAGTCTTCTGGTCCGCATTCGTTACTTTCAGGTGCATATAACCTGAATGATGATTTATTTTGATGGGGTATGCCCACATTTTTAAACTTTTCGAGCGCAGCCTTCTGACCTTTTCCCTCTGACTGATCTTCATCCGTAATAATGAGAACAGTCACTCCTCTCGCTTTTGCATCTAGGCTAGATCGAACAATGCTTTTTTTTGTGATCTAAAAATAGCAGCATTCAACGTTTTCCCGTGCATTTTGTATCATCTGATTAAGCAGTATTTATAGATGCTGATTCTTAGTTTCCATTGGTATAAACAAGTCATCGCAACTAATGGTTTTAAAATTTAATAAATTCATAATTCAAAGGGGCAGGATTTTTCCTGCCCCTTCCTTACTTTTTTCAATTTTCCTTAACCAATATGATACGAATCCTTGAATAAATTACACAAACTGAGTTCCTGATTGAAACATGGTTCGATGGCTCTTTATTGGTGTGGATTTAGTTCACTAAAATTCATCAGATAAACTCAACACTCTTTCAATACATCGCACTTCACTTCCACCACGAGAACGATTCCAGTTGGTATAAATGTATATGCGAAATTAGCACCAGCTACATCAACAGGTTTACAAGAGTTCCAATCATCAATTTTTTCATCATTATCATCTGTGATTTCAAATATCACGAGCCCCTCCAACTGTGTATTCACAAAATAAAGAAGCTTTAGGAGGAATTCTACCTTTCCCTTACTTCTTATTTTACTCAATAAAGCAATTAGATATTAAAGTTAGCTTTAAAATTTTGATCCGTTTAATATTTAGCTAATGTCTTCAGTTCCATTAATATATCCTGCGTGAATTTCGACAGAACTCGATCACTCGACTCTAATTCAGAACCAGGAAATGTTCCAAGTACTAATCTTGCCACCTCTGATTCATTCTGAAACAAATCAGGAAATGAAACAAGCAAATTCTTTATCTGATCATCATTATAAATTTTTGACTTAATTAATAAGTCCGAAGCATAATCCTTGTGAGCATTGTAAAGCTCAACTAATTTGAATGTCTTACAATTATTATCTATTTTCATCCAAATCGGATCTTCCTTATCAATTATAGGGTTGTCCTTAAACCCTATTGAAAACCCTTTTACATTCCCTTCAAAGATACCTACATAGTCAATATCAATTCCCTCATCAAATTTAATAGTAAATGTTCTGTATTGCTCAAATCCATCCTCGTACGGATGAAGATGCGTATCTAAAGTAAAGGCCTTTGTTCCTTTTAGGTTAGCATTACAGACATAACAAGAGGGAATTAAATTAAAGAACGAAACGGCCAAATAAGGATATGTAGCCTTGTCAAAAAAATGATCCAATTGTGGGCGTGTTCTTCCATCACTCGATTGATAAGTTGTAGTGAATTGGCGATTACAATACGGACATACTGCCACCTTTAATCTTTCAGTTAGAGTGTATGCTCCCCATTTTGAAATATCATATTGTTTGATAAAGTTATCATAGTTAAACACATGCTTTAATGCATTTTTAAATTGGCAATCTTTTATTTTTTGATTCATTTGAATATTATACAAATGCTCTTTAGGAAAGTTTTTGCTTATATATTTGATGGTTTCAGCTAGTTGTGAAGGACGACCTGAAATTATTTCTCTACTCTTTAAGTATAGGTATTTTAACAAATCCTTTTGTGTTTTATTCCAATGGTCTCCTTCCATGTAGTTTTCAAGAATATCTTTATAACCTTCTTTAACAAAAAAGTCATCATGTAGAGAACTAGCCCACTCTTCTAATTGAGGATTCCTTATTCTTATCATTATTGCTTTCCTCTTAGCTCGTTTATTTGTGCTTCCAACCAAGCCATTCGTTCCTCAAGAGACATTCCGTTTATAATAAGTTTTTCTTGTAGTAACTGGGTCAATTTATTTCTTATCAAGGGTTCTCCAATGATTGAGATTAATGCTTCAATTTCATTTCGCCGACGAATAATTTCCGATGCATTTTTATTGACTAATATATCAATTACTTGATTAATCTTATCTTTAGCGAACTTCCCCATCAAACCTTCTTGCATGAAAAATGAATGCGACAAAAGCGTGTTTATATTGGCAGCAAAAGTCTGGTGTTGATCTTCTAACTCACTTAAACTAATACTTCGATCATCTGCTTTTTTTAAGAAGATCACATTTGTTTTAGGTAAGTCTGATGCTATAAATGGCGAATTCGAAGTCATTATAATTTGGATATTTTTATTTCTATAAAAGCTCGGTACAAACTCTACCAAATAACTAATCAACTGTTTTTGCCATTGGGGGTGAAAATAAATTTCCCCCTCATCAATAAATAATATTACATTATTATTTCTTTTTGAGTTGATAAAATCTCTAGTGCTGTACAATCTCGAGAATAAACTTAGTAAAGCTAACTCACCAGAACTGAGGCTTCTCCATTTAAATTTTAGATAATGGTCAGACCTGATCGACTCATAGTAAGAACTAAGTATATCAGACAACAATTCACTTTCTAATGGGAGTTCAAAACTGCTATCAGTATCGTTAAACACGGTATTACGAACACCCAATTCTACAGTACACTCTATCAAACGAATATTACCTTGCAAAACTCTCAAAAATGAACTGTTCTGCTGAACATTCAATTTTAAACTGTTTTCGAGTGTTTTGAGTGATTCTATCACATTTACAACATCACCCTTGATAGGTATAGGGATATCTTTTACAGCCTCCTCAAGTATAGGTAAATGGTTCAAAGCATTGGGTTGATAAAAGCTATTCTCGACTAATAGGTGTTCCAGAATGCGTACTGTAAATGCTCTTTTGAAATCTCTTATAGGAGATAGTAATTCAATTAGCTTGTTAATGAATTTAATAAACCGATTTTCATTCGGAGTTCTCCTTATAGGATAGTAGTCCTCTAAAGAAAAGACTACCGTCAATTTTTCAGGTAATTTGAATTGAATTACATCCCTAGAAACGTCACGCTGGTTTTTAATAAAGCGTATTTGTTGCTCAGTCTCGAAAAAATGATAGTCCTCTATACTAGGCTCACGGTCTTGCTCGTTTTCAAAGCAATTTTCCAAAATTTTATTCGTAGATACATTTATTGTTTCGTATGAATTCGGCATAACTTTTGAATCAAAGATATTCGAAAAATATACTTTCGGAATAATGGGGATTTTATTTCTTAATCTTAAACTATTAACTTCAATATTTACATGTTTAGGAAATTCAACTTTAGGATCGTTTTCAAGTGAGTGATAAATTTGAAGAGATACCGTCTTATTTTTTTTCATAGTATAAAAAACCATAATATATCGTGAATTTAACATACTAGAATCTGATTTATTATCCAGAAGTAACATTAAATATTCAATTAAACTAGACTTCCCAGTACCATTTTCACCAATAATAGCTGTGATATTATTGATGTTTGAATTCATTTTATCCCCCACCCGAGACGCATAGAAAAAATCATTGATATAGAATGGAGAATTTTTAATAACTAGCTTGCCAGATTCATAATCCATACGATACGGACCACCGAAGTTAAATTCTTCTGAGAGGAATATGTTATTATAATTTTCAGTCCATAAATATAAAAGTTGCACTAAATTACTTCCTTTCGGCTTTTATTGAAGACATAAAAATATCAACAATGAATAAGTACTACCTTTATTTTATCGGTTTCTTCTAAGATACAGATAACATCTGCGGCTTTACCTGAGTCATCGTCATCAAAAACAATTTCATAGCCTTTGTTTAGAAACTCTTGAATCACTCTATATTGAATAAAGTTCTGTTGACCCTGTTATTATACCGATAATGACGACAGGAACGTAGAGCACCTTGGCCGGAGCACTCTCACCCGGCGTGAGTAGCGGACCTGCGGTGCCTAGTGGCTCTAATGCGGAAGTGCTTGCCTCTTTAGAGCCAGCTTTCCTGCTCTGCCAGAGCTCTCTTGCTCTCCAATCTGAAAGCCATACTCCTTGCTACAGATACCCAGGTTGTTTTTAATCAGCCTTTAGGGTTTCAACCAGCTTATGAAAAAAGGGTGCTCCTGGATTGCTCCAGAAACACCCTTCTTCCTTATACAGCAACTAGCTTCCAGGACGGGCTACTGTATACAAATAGTTTAGCATCCCATTTCATGGTTACTACCTCCTGAATTAAATCATGTGACGTATCTCCACTCCGTTTAGAATATAAATGCTGCTCAATCCAGCGAATGACATCTTCCGGAACAACAGACTTGTCTCCAAACTTCTCATAAGAGATTCGATCAAAAAAAGCAATCGTATTTTGGTCGCAATGTCTTCAATAAAGTTTTCAACGCCTGATAGTGCTTATGATGTAATAATGGCCGTGATCAGTAGACATTGGAATAAACACTTGCTTTATCCGATGAAATCTAAGGGTTGCAATCGAAAAGACTTTGCAGTGACCACCTCAAAAAGCCTAAATGGTGGCGTTTTCTCAAACTGAACCTAGCCATTTCCCTTGGTTTCATCTTTTCTATAGCATAACAAAATGTTCACCAGTAAAAATCCCACCTTCTCAAGAAATTAAAGTGTGGCGATTTTTATATCTTTCCATTGGGTTTATTCGCCGTGGCAGACAGTCTTATGCTTCAAGCATTAAACGAGAATAATTTCATAACCCTCAAGATTGCCTGATTCAATATAATATAACCACTGTAAAATCCCCAACCTCCGCAAATAAAGAAAGTCACATTACTTTGACTTTTCTTATTTTAACTACTAATCGCTTATTTTCGATAGGCTAGCAACATGAATGAAGGGGTACTCACCTTTGCTTATCTTCCGCTTCCATTCCTGAATCATGTCCTGCTTACTCTGAGGCTGTTCATTAACCCTAGCTCCTGTCGTCACCTTTCCCATACGGTTTAACTCCTTTATTGCATATTTACCTTGGCCCCTCTTATTTTGAGGTTACCGTCCATTTCTAGCATACTTGTCTTACATTTTAGCCCGATTGCATCCTTAGCAGTAATCTGCACGGTTTTACCTGCATTCAGCATTAAATTCCCATCTGCCTTTACACGGATATCCTTTTTGCTTCGCAACTCAATTCCATGGTCGTCCAGCAGTCGAATTACCACTTCATCGTCGTTCCCTGTGATTAAAATTTCATTTTTCTCAAAAATAATAGCTTTACGGTACTTGGTCATGAATATCTTCGTTGACGGGTCGCTAATGAAGTCACCACCTTTGGATCTCTTCCGGATCGAATGAGTTACAATAGCGTCTTTTTCCTTCTTGGTCGGGAAGTATATGTCTACAAAATCAAAAAGCTCCGGCATACAGTACCATCCTGTGTTCCCTTCCGATGTATAAAATGTAGCATGTGGAAAAGAACAGGTTTCCTTCACATTCGGTTTGACCTTGTCCATTTCATAAAAAAACACTTTCACATGATCTTCTTCAATTCCAATCACCTTCGACTTCAATGACATGCCACAAATCTTCTCGTTTAGGATCAATTCCTGCTTCATTCCATCAGATGTAGTTAGCACATATTCATGCCACAAAGCACTATGTCGTATAAATGCAACAGACTGCAAGACGTGTAAAACTTCCCCTTTAAACTTAATTTCATCCCCAATATTTAGTAGGATATCTTTTGCCCCCGTCGTTTGCACTTTGTAATACAAAAGATTGTCGTCTTTGCTTGCCCCTGGCTTCGTTTTTCGAGTCATCGAATAGTTATACTGCTTTAATTCGTCTTTGCTCGTAGCATCAGGCAATCCAAAATAAAACTGGGGCTTTTCTCCAACTGGGTCAGGTATAAGCCCCCAACCGAACCGGGAAGCTATCCGTTTCAAAAACGACCAGTCCGTTTCATCAAATTGCATCGTAAACTCCTGTAAAAGCTGATCTTTTAAGCGACTTGTACAATTGGCTTTAGGATAGGATTTGAGTACATGATCAAGCAATGCCTGTACCTTCATTTTTACATTTTGAAAAGATTGTCTATGTAGTGCTTCGTCCAGTTGGCTTGTATAGGATGTAGCTTCAGCAACCAAGTGTGCTACATTGGACACCAACTTGATTCTGAGTTGCGTGACTAATCCTCTGAACAATACAATCTGTTTCTGATCATCATTCAGGTAAGAAACCACTAATTTAGTTCCTACTTCCATATGATCCGTATACTCTTCCATTTGAGTACCAGTTAACACGCCTGTCAAAAAGACTTTTACATGCTCATTCATTTTCTGCACAACTTTAACTTTCGTGTTTTTAAGAGATAAAACCGTTCCGTTATACTTTATGATTGGATATCCCATGCTTCTACTCCTTTTTGTCAGTTAGTTTATGTTTATCCGTTGTTTGCTTACGTATTGGATGACATCTTTAATGGTTTCATTATGTCCTTTATCGTTGATGTCCTGATCCAGTGCAGGGAGTGTAGTAAAGGTTTTGTTTTTCTTCTGAAAATATATGCCTGCTATAGGAAATGGAACTTCCCCCTGGGGACCGGCCCCTGTAATGTATTCTCCAATGACCATAATATCGGAGTATCCATCGTGATTCACATCTTTGAAAGAAATAGCCTTTACTACCTCCAACATGCCGTTGTTATTTCCACTAAATTCAGGGAAAGTATATAAAATATTATCTTCATTATCTAATAGAAAAAAACTCGCCTGACTTAACCCGTTGGCTCCCCTTGTAGCGGATACAAACTTTACTTCTCCCCACCCATTCAGGCTGGTATTAAAAGATTGGCCTTTGTCAATGGCATATTGATTGTAGTCTATTTTTTGCTGTACTTTCCCATCAACATTAGATGATTTCATATCTTCGTATATTTCAACTCCTTTTTCAGAAAATTGAATAATTACACTGGCATCATTATCACTTGTAATCAAAAATCCATTCGTATTCTCTAAAATCTCTATATTCATTTCCATATGCGGTTGGTTTTCTACAGTTAGTGTATTATCTTCAATACTCAGGTCCCAAAAATCAGTAGATCTGATTGTATTAGTCAAACGTTGTTTCTTCTCAGTCCATTTCTGATTATCTAATTCCCATGTTGAAATAGATACGGGCCTAGGAGAATATAAAGAAAGGTAGCCTCCCAATAAAAGCTCTATCTTATCTCTATAAGTACAAATCACAAAATCTGTAACCTTCTCTGAATCTTCACTCAAAACTAATTGGGCACGTACATACCCCTCATCATTCCACCACTGAATAATTGTAAATTTATTTTCCAACGTACCCTTTAGATCAAGAGGCGCCTGAAAATTAACAACTCTGATACTATACTTGTTGTCTTCAAGTACTACTGCCTTAGTCGACGAATCAACCGCTTCATCAAATATGTTACTAAGTTCAGCATCCTTTATTTTTATACTGTCCTGTGTGTTCATTAAAGCAACTAACCCCGCTGTAAACTGATCCAGATTACTTTGTCTTATATCACCCTTTAAATCTTCATTTTTACTGTTACTTAGTTTATTTTTTAATTTTCCTAACTCATGCTGAAAAGAACCGTTTGAGATCAAGTCGTAATTACGAGACGAATCTATATCAGATTTTGCTTGGAAGTTAGCACATCCATCTAGTGTAATACACAACAGTGCAATTAGTAATAAATGTAAGAATCTCATTCGATTCATATCTCCATTTTCACTTAAAATATTTATTTGTCAGATCGAAGTCACGTTGAAGATTATAGGATTTTCCATGCACAGTTCCGATACCATTAACAATAGTGAATTTTCTTGATTTCACATCATCCTTATTTTTCTCGCTCGATTTATCAACTGCTCCTTGGGCTATAAGTTTTAAAGCTTCTTGCTCGCTAAGGTTTCCACTTTTTATCTTCTGATTAATCGATTTAGTCCTCGATGATGTACATGCCCAATTTTGTACGGCTATATCAAAGGCAAGAGCCAGTCCTCTTTCTGTTTTAAGATTGAAAGTACTCGCTAAAGAGTAAGCTTGTTTGATATACTTATCCATTGCTTTATTCTGTATTTCTTGAAACTCTTTTGTATTACACATAGCAATCAGTTGCTCTTTCCAAACTTTCTTTATCTTATTATGATTATCATTTATAGACCTCGCCCAATTCATTTGATCTTGTTTAGAACCTTGTAAAGCTTTTGCTAATGAGGTGTAGTTCTGACCAAATATCTCTTTTGCCTGGTTATTATATTTATTCACAAACGATATTAACATGGGTTGTAGAGTACCTTGCCCTATATTCCACTGTAAAATCCCTAAAGAAAGGCCTTGATCGTCAGAATTACCAGCTATATTGGCATAGCCACTTCCTTCAAAAGAAGCAGTAATTTTTATAGCTTTTTTTATAGCATCATCTCTCTGAAGTACCGGAGATTTATCGGAATTATTCTTCTCTTTATTACTAGGTTCATTTCTCTTTTCAGAATTATCTTCCACAATAGACTTTTGTTCACTATCATTTCTACTAGCCACTGCTTGACCACGAAGGGCTTTCCCTCTTTCTTCTGCTGCATTCATTTTCTTTATATCCCCATTCATACGTCCTTCCATCCAGCAAACTGTTTCCTTTTGCATCTGTTCTTGCTCCGCCTTAGGCATCTTCTCCATTTCACGTAATTTACTCCGGAGACCCTCTGCAAGCTTTTGCGCTGTACGCATGCCAACCTCATCGCCATTCGCCTTGGCTATATACCAGTCTTCCTTATACTTACGCATCCATGGCTCAGACCAGGAGGGATAATTCAACTTTTGTTTCTTTTGCTCTGCCGCCAAATCAAAAGCCTGCGCTTTTCTGTGCGCATTGGCTGTTGTCAAAGCTTTTAACATTGGTGTTGCACCAAACGTTGGCTCTTTCCATTTCATATACCTTCTCCTTTTCAGAAATTGCTAGAAAAACCGAACCTCCGACATTCAGATATCATGATATTTCGTTCCACGTTATACTTCCTCAATCACTTTTATGAACAATTTTATTTATATTTTATTGCTTAAGATATTTAGTGTCCTATAATTTAACTTTATCACTACTAAATTTCATATAATTCGTAGTTGTATGAAGCCATTGGATCGGAACCGTTAAACTACCCTGTTTTTTAAAAATAGAAGTCACATCCTTTTTCCTCCCATTGCTTATATGAACAATATACACTTCTGGAGAGTCATAATTTTCCCGTAACAATTCCTTATGATCAGCAGAAAATATGAAAGGATCTTCACTTTTGGTAACCCACAGGTTTTTATGGTTCCTCACATTATACGAATACACATCGTTAATATATGTCCCATCTCTTCTAGGGATGGTGTACATTAATTCATCCTTACGATCCCACTGTAAAAGAGAAGCTTGAGAGCCAGTAAGAATGCGTTGTATTCCGCCAACCTTGGAAAGATCCAGCAAAACTAATCCCTTTTTCCCCTCTTCCTCAAAACAAAACTGGCTGCCATCCGGAGAAAACATTCCGTCATTAATGTACTTTGTACTGACTTTATTTGTTCCCCAATTGATTTTCGTCGTTTGTTTGCTGGTGGCATTATACAAAAATACTTTTCCACCCAGGGTATATACATACTTCCTTAAATCAGGAGAAACGGCAGGATAATAAGTGTTTGCAGGCATTTGAAATTCAAACTCTTTTTGCTCCGCTTGCAGTTCATAAATCTCTACCTTAAATTTCCCCACTTGATCCAAGGTAGAGAAGTCTCTTATTATCGCCATACGCCTACCATCACTTGTCATTTTTCTAACTGTAACATGGGAACCCCTATTTTTAATTTTTTCTTCTTTGGTTTGCATCGCGTCTACCAAATCTTCAATTCGTATATAACTTCCCCCTGTAGGATCATCCAGATTGGTTAAAAACTGTGCCGGGTCTTCTACACCCTCTTCACCGTTTAAAAGCCAATTTTCCGCTTTTACACTTTTTTTCACAACATTTTGTTCTGTCGTTATATCCTGGCTAGATACAGTTATCGGATGCTGCGAAGACGCTAACATATACACCTTGTTGGTGTTAAATGTGAATATAAACAACATTAATACAAAAATCGGTATCATTTTTATAAATCTCATTTTTCACACACCATTCGTCGCTATATCCTTAAATCTTAAAATCTTTATTAATCCTGAATAATTCTCCTAACTGAGATTACAAAGGAATACATCGGTTTATGGTTCATCCAATTTGAAGATAGTTTATTAATCCTTACATTGTGCCTTTTATCTTCTATATGCGCATCCGCAGGATGGGGATTACTTCCTGACTCATGAATTACTTGACCATTACCAATATACATTCCAACATGTACTGGCTGTAAATCGGGGGAATCCTCCTTTGCTGTCCAGTTGTATAAAATTAAGTCTCCCATTTTAAGCTGACTAAGATCACCGCCAGCTCTTAAGCTCTTATGAGAAATTCTTTTCCCACTCTTTATTTGCGCTCTCGTATTCCCTCCTATATGTTCATTCAACACCGTTAAGTAGACAGATGAAGTGAAATCTGAACAATCCATATATTTGGGTGGATCGTTCACGTCAAGTATCATCGTATTAATTATGGTATTTATACAATAAGGAATCCGCCCTTCAAATTTTTTAGCAAATTCCACAATCGCCTTCCTTTTCTCATCAGCAGAACTGTTTGATGGGGTTGGCTTCGGCTGTTCTTTCACTGGTATTTTAGGCTCTGACGTCTCCTTTGGTTTTGAAACAGTCTTAGTTGACGTAGCATCAGATACAGCTGGGGTCGAAGGTTTCTTGTATACCTTCGGCCATGGTAAAATTCCATTTGCCACCTGATATAAATATACTTCCAAAACATCACGGCTGTAGCCTTTATTAGAAATTCCATATTTCTTAGCAAAATCGCTCAACGCTGCATTTAAAGCAGAATCCCAATCTCCTTGATTTGAGAGCTTATATGGAAAACTATCCGGATATTTACGAGCGAGTTTGTTCAGATTTTCACGAGCTTGAAGATTACCTACACCATACTTGCTCCGCAGCTCGGCTGCTTCCTTGGCAATAGCCTGTTTATCCGCCACCGCCAACTTATGAGCCACATCAGAATATTGGCCGGACAGTTCCTCCAACCGATTTGCATCCAGATAGGAAATCGTTGTGCTTGCGCGTATTAACTCGTTGATCTGCACGTTATCCCTCAATTTATTCGCTAAATTGTGGATTTTATTTTGTCTGGCTTTATCCCCTGCCGCATGGGCATCCCACCATTGTGCTGTGTATTCGTGCATCTGGGCTCTGGCCCAAGCTGGCATAGCATCAATTTCAGCTACTTGCTGACGAATCTGTTTTGCTTTGGCTGCTGCCTCATTACCCTTCTTCTTATCTCCCGCAGCCAAGTCTTTGTAATACTGTGACTTGTACTTGAGAAGCAAGTCCTGAACCCATTGTGGATATCCTTTGCCTTTCAGCTCTTGTTTCAGAGAGTTATAGGCCTTAATTTCTGCATCTGGCACCTGATCGGACAACACCTTGGACGCTTTAAGATGAAATGCTCCATCTGTTCTCATATAACTGGTTTTACAGGAGAGATCCAACTCATGTGTAGCCGTGATTTGGACCTTTTTCCCATGCAGCACCAAATCTTCTTTTGCCTCAAAGGTCATATCATAATGGCTGTATACATGGATACCCGTTGCCGGATTCAAACGGATCATGATTTTCTCTGTCTGGGTAGAAAGAGCTGTTTCTTTATCATCGAATCTGGCGATCTTACCGTTTTTGGTGTGAAACAGCTTGCGCTCGGGCTTGTGGATCTCGTTACTTTTATGATTCTTTTGTCGCAGAGACTGGATAACGTAAGCTTCCTTTTCCTGCCTAGATGGAAAGTACAACTGCACAATGTCCCCTAGTTCTGGCATACAGTGCCATCCAATACCCTCAGCTGTGTACATGGTTGGATAAGCGAACCAGCAGCTATCTTCCTTCATAGGCTGAAGATCCATCGCCAATTGCAGTCTGACCATTTCATTCGCCCGATCAATCACTTTTCCATGTATAGAAAGGCCCATGAAATGATCGTTATAAACAACATCTCTCATCAATCCACCTTCAACAACGAGTTTATAAGTATATTTCAACAAGCCTTGCTTCATTTGAGCTGTTACCTGATCGATAGCCCAATGCTTATGCTGGAAAATAACTACATCACCTACACTAAAGCGTTTTGTGTCCTCTATTTCAACATATGTATACTTTGTTCCCTTTTTTGTCCTCTGGATCGAATAATTGATACTCCCGAGTTCTCCCATTACCTGATCCTTTGAAGTTCCCAACCAGAATCGCGGAGCTTCTGACGTTACCTCGGCGATTAATCCCGTTTGGAGACGAGATGCCATTCGACGCAAGAACGCCCAATCACTCTCCTCATATTGTACTGTAAATTCCCCCAGGGCTTGATCGGCATCCACCAAATCAATAAAATCTCCGGGGGGATAAGAGTCAATTATGTCACGGAAAAGCTTATAAAAAGTTATATTGAGCTTTTGAAAAGAACGGTTTATTATTTGCTTGTCTAGGAGATAAGTATAGGATAACGCTTGAATATTCATGGAATAGATACCGTTTCGAAAATACACTTGCAAATGGGTCACTATCCCTTTGAATAAGCAGGCTAAAACTTGATCCCCATCACTCTCATATACCTCAATAGGATCATCCCCATACTCAAGCCCGTTATATGCATCCTGGTCCTCATCGGGTATGATTGCCGTTAAACTGATCTTTCCGTGATCATTCACTTTTTGTTCCATCCTAAAATCCAACAGTTTGACAATATTATAGGGAGCCTTCACTCTAATATTTCCAAAGGTTAGCACCGTTCCTGCCAGCAGTCCCATCTTCGCTTCCTCCATTCAAAAATACTATTCCTGTCCGTCCGTGGTAAAAGAAATGTTTCCACACCACATACACATGTTCGTAGAGCAGCTCATAAGAGCCTGAGCTTGTCCTACATGTACGTTACTTTTTCCATTCATCCATGGCATGGAAATGGAAGGACGGCAAGGCTGTGGGATCAAATCACCGTCATTCCCTTTGTTAGCTGAAACTACTTGCGGATTGGACAAGCTACTACACAAACCAAAGGAAGGAATATTCGTATGTGGCTGAAAATCCAATATATTTCCTTGTGCTTTATGGTTGATTTGAATGTTACGATCTGCTGCGGCTCTAAATACTCCAGATTGGCTTCCGTAACTACAATGAACAACGGCACCGTCTACGATGTAACGATCACTCATATAATGAACATCTCCTTATGTTGTATCTTGCTGCTATTTTGCATATGCGTAAGAGGCTTGGGTATCAATCTTGTATAATCGGATGCCCGTCAAATTAAATTTCAAAATGCTTTCAGCCACATCCAAATCAACGATGACTTCATGCCTAAGGGAACTTTGTAATTTACATATTTTACGTGTACCAATCTTTTGCTCATCCAATACCATCCTTTTCAAAGTTCCATCTTTGTTCCACTCACTGCTGGTAGACAAGCAATCCACTTCATCAGCTATTAAAACCCAGTATAATTTCTGACACATTGCCTGGGGGTTGGCTAGAACGGCTGGCTTCCATACCAGATCCGCCTGATATTTTTCACATATTTGCTTAAATTTATCGGATGCCATGTAATGTGGATCGTCAAGCCAATCCAAATAATATGATTGTTCAACGTAAAATTGAAGCGCAGCACCTTCATCTTTTTTGGCAGCTGTAATTTGATTTACTAACTCCCTTCGAGTAATATTCAACGGATATGCATAATTAACAATACGCTCATCTTGAGCAATCCTATAATATTCCATAATTCATCCCCTTCGATCCAAACAGCTTTAACAAATATCAATGAGCTCCTCAGTTTGTGTAATACGACTTGTCTGACCTTGGAATAAAAGTCTGCTGAGCCCCTTGTACTCACCTACTCTGATCTCCAAATCATCCTCCCGATCCAGCGCCAAAAATTCCGGTAATTCTGTGGCTCGCTGAATTGCATAGGCTGCCAATCGGATGATGAAGTCATGAAACAAGTCAACGGTATAAAGAAGAGATTGTTCAATATCCGGCGAGATAATGACATTCATATAGCGCTTGCGTTGTTGTTCCAGCATGATTCCCAGTTGGCCCCAATACGCAAATGCCCAACTTGCGTCATAAATATCCTGACAAGTCCGCTGGTCAAAAAACCAGTCCGTATCAAAGGCTTCAATCACATATTCATAACGCTGTTCTATCAAATATGTACGTCTCATGGAATAGACAATATATCCGATTTTCCCCTTTTCCCCTCTCTCCTGCATTGCTTTAGCGCTTAGACATATGCGTCGAAATGAGTCGATAAATAACACTGATAATTCATTAACCTGATCGTTGAACAATTCTTCCAACTTACCTATGTATTCTTTGATCAGGACTTCTATATAGGTGCTCCGAAAATGTTCCAGTGCTTCTGTTCTATTCATAAAATCCCCCTTTTTTCCTAGTATATAATAATTACTAATTACTTCAATGATAGAATGAGCCTATTTTTCATGTTTCTTTCATTCATATTCATGAAATTTTCATATCTTATTTGAGCCCACTTTAAACCTAAAGAAACTTCTAAAAACATCACCATTTATTATTTATTACCGTATAAAATAGTAAAACCTTGATTCATCAATGTTTCTGACAAATCAAGGGCCTCATTCTGTCTCAAAAATGTATTGCAAAAAATCTCATTTATTAATTTCATTTGTCTCAACTATTAATAACTACAGAAATGCCCGATAGTCACTCTATAATGCAAACTTCATAACTATAATGTAACTGAATAGAACATTAGCCGACCAGTGTAGTCACTTGGGGAACGTACAGTCGGCTCACGAGATCGTCTATTCCTTTAGCTAAAGAGATATCCCACATCGCCAAACTGATTTTCATGTCTGTATGATTGGCAAAAAACTCCACACAGTTGCCCAATGCCAGTTCAACAGCTGGTGTTATTGTTACATCCGCATCTGCTGCTATCACAAGGTGCTTACAACCAATGGCTTTTAATGGTTCAAGGGCAACCGAAAAGGAGTTCAGTCCTGGGATTCCGATAAAGGGTTTGTACAAAGCATCTGATGCGATATCTGCTTTTAATCCTCCTTCAGTTAACCAAACCTCAGAGCAGTCTAGTAACTTATCCGGTGTATTTTCGTAATCCCAGTTCCCCATTAAGTCACTAGGTATTGCAAAGTGATACGGAATGGGAGAGCCGACACTTGATCCATTTAGCTTATTACTGCTACTCCACCAATAGTATTTCTGACCTTGTACTAGCTCAGCTGAACAGAGGAATTCACCTCTCGCATCCTTGCTGGACCTGATATCCTTTTCAATTAGTCCGCCTTCCATACGTCTTCCAGCTATAACAAGTTCACAAATAGCTTTGCATAACCCATTCTCCTTCTCGACTTCCCTTAAAACTCTACCTTTTATATTTCCTTTTAAGCGAAGCTCCAAGGAAGGCTGATCTACTCGAATTTGAAACCCTGTGATCTCGTTATAAATAGACCGATAGGGTATCAATGTTCCAGAATGCCCAGCCATTGTCCAATAAGGACCATACGTACCTTCCTTTACGTAAAACCCTGGTACTCCTAAAAGATCCTCTGGAGAACTTAGCCGATCAGAGACTCGTTTGGTTATCTTGTGACGGTCCTGACTCGGAAGACTGCGGTATTCTCTTGTGTGAATCTGTTCTTTCGTCATATTACGTTTAAGTAATGCGCTTAGGTGAAAATCAGATAGGTTTGATTCCTCTAAGAATGTACGATAAACGCCATCCAAGTAATCATTTGCCTTCTTCTCAACATCGTGATTTTCCTCTATCTCGAGAGGTGTAGTTGGCGATTCTTGCTCATTTAATTGGTGAATGTATTGACGTCCAATTTGCGAATCAAAATAATGTTCTGATTGTACGCGCATACAATGAACGACCGTTTGATCTTTGTTAATACGGCACCAACCTTTATGCCCACAGATAGGACAAATGGATACAATCTCATACCATCCCTCATCTTTTGTTCGGCGCAATTTCATTGGAACCATCCTCTCTTTTTTAAAATTTCTCTTCATACGAAAAAACCTTGTCTCAAAAACTACATAAAATAAAAAAAGGACACCCTCTTCAAAATCGAAGAATGTGTCCTTTATAAAGAGTAGCGACAAAAAAACACGCTCAAATAAAGCATGTACTTGGGTACCCTCATGTTTGTTAGCCAATTAAGGCATTTCTTATCTTCGCTGCATCCATGAGCAGCAAAGAAAATTACTAGCTAATTAATTAATTAGATTATATACTATAACTAAACATACGTAAATAAAAAAGAGAGACATGATATAAATATCATGTCTCTCTTACGTGCATTCTATTAAATTACATTGAATATATCATAGTTTAGTAAGAACATCGATCTTTTGTTTTCGACGACTCTCCCTAATTTTTCAATCCTGGGATTCCGATCAAGGGTTTATACAAAGCATCTGATGCTATATTACTCCAGATACACCCTTGCTAAAAATGATCTTTCCCATGATGAATTACCTTCTTTTGTGAAGTATGTTTATTTTATAAAATTTTCACACCGATACTGTATAAAAGTTGTAAATACAATGAGGGGAGAAAACAAATGCTGAAGAAGCTACAGAACCCCATTTTTCTTATTTGTCTAATATTTTTATTTTTCTTAACTTGGCGTATTATATTCATCTACCCCATTTTATTTATGATTGTTTGATGGGTTCCTGCGTCATCCGTTTGATTGGTCGAAAACTGTACGAAAAATATCAAGATACTTATCGGACTAGTGTTATAACTGATACGATTGTAGAATTGATTATGGTTATGATCTCATTAGGAATTATCCTATTTCTATTTATGTCACAGGAAACATGGTTGCATAAGTTGTTTTTTTATTCTTGTGGGTGAATCAACCTTTCTCATTTACAGCGGCGTAACATTTAAAGAGATCTTACAAAAAAATAAGGTGGATTGATGAAGTATCGAACTATTAATATTGCTGTTGCTATTATTTTCGTACTAGCATGGGGCATTTATGGCACCTATTATTTTGTGAATTTAAATACCTCTATTCAAAAAGCTGTGTTGGATCAGGTCAATTTGGATAATGTCTATCTTCAGATTATAAGAACGCACACTAAAATTACTAATGAACCAGTCGATTATAACGTGCATGTGATGGAAAAGAGTGGAGTTAAAACAATATTGGATCAATTATCTGGCATTGAGCTTAAAAAAACAAACGGAATGAATAACGGGGATAAAGTTCCTTTTTACTATACTGTTATCATCCGCCCGAAAAGCAATCAGGATTCAACATCGAAGTATGAAATTACATTTAAGAATAATAAGTTAGTATCTATCTTTGATCAGGAAAAAAATTATAGGCAGGAATATATGATAACAAACGAATTCGACTACCATTCGTTCAAAAATTCAATCGATAAACTTTTCCAGAAGGAGTAGTTAGTTTGTAATGAAAAAAGGTCGGTTGTCAAACTCAACCGACCTTTTTCTCAGTTATTTAGGAATCATTCTTAGAAAACTCCCCATCCATTTCCAGAGTGTGCTTTTTGCACAACGCCATTACCCGAAATAAAACGAAGAAAGAATACCTCGCTTATGCGAGCTTTTTGATTCAAATCATCCTCCCCATGCCGCTCGTACATTCACGGTGAATTGAAGTTTGATTTGAGGAAGCTCTTGCTGAAATGGAAGAAAGGCTAGGTGTTTCTGTTTCTGACTATTTAGGCTTTTCGGGAAACCCTGAAGAGACAAAAAAAATAGTAGAACGAAACATGAACCGTGAGACTTTTAAAATCCTCACTGAACTTAGCTATAACCGTTAAATTTTACGTACTCATAGCCACAACCTTTCGGGTTGTGGCTTATTTTATTGTTAGCAGTTGAAGTATCTATACGAGTGGATTTAAGCGCGAGGATGTCTATGTTCCCACCTTGAAAGAATCTGATATATCGCCCCCTCCACCTTTTTTCTCCAAGGAAGACAAACTTGTTACTTTATTTGATAGTGATAATCGTAATATGCCTGGTAAATTCTATCCTGGCTGTCCCTATTACATCAGCAGCTAAATCTGTGTCCTACGAGAATATGAAACGGTCCTTTGTACCTTTGGATAAAGCAAGGCATCCATTTTTAGATCATGATTCATACATAGCGCCCTTCAGACTATGCCTTTAAGCAGGCACTGAACGGGTAAATGCCTGTCGGCAGAGTTATGTATATCGGACTTTGGTTTGCCCATCAAAAAAAGGAGCTGCCTAGCAGCTCTCCATAAATAGCGTAGGATTTTATGGGATGAAAAGAGGTAATCCCAGTACCCTTTTTCAGAAAACATGATACAATAGTAATATGAATTAGAAGTCCAGGGTAAAATAAAAGTAGCTGCAATGTTGGTCGCATTGCAGCTATAACAAAGGCCGGTGGGCAACCACGGCGTTATTTTCGCAAACGAAAAATCACCGGATTGTATAGGCGCTCACCTACTCCCGGTGGTTTTTCTTGTCTTGCGCTTGTTTCCAGGTGTTAAGCAAAGTATTCAGGCCAGTTGTTATACCGACCAACTTTAGCAACACATCTAGAAGTTTCAAACACAAATCAAGGAGTGACACAGCATCACCCCCTTTCGGGTTAGCTACGCCGTGTCCCCACCGGTATCTCTGTCCTCTCTATTATACCATTTTTTACAATTTCACTGATACTTTGTTTGCAAAGTTCTTTGTCATTCGGCAATGTTGTAACTCACTTTTTAATTGTAGAATATGCTTGTTCAGATTAGATTCCATAAATATTCAGTATTTTAATTTGATCTAGTTCTATATCATAACCATTCACAAAGGTTAGTACTTCTGATACCCTAGTCCAAGAACCATGAGTTTTTTCCCCTGTCGCTCATTATCAAGGCAACCCAAAAAAGACCATCTACAGAATGATTAAACGTTTCAATCGTATTAGAAGGGAAAGAAATTGAACAATGATGCTAAAAAGCGCTATTGCTAAGAACATAGCTGTCAATGCTTACAGCCATAGATGTTAATCATCAATAATGTCAATACTATGCTCCTTAATGATACGGTTAGCTTCTATGTCATATGTTTCCGATAATTTTCTAAGAGTAATTGCAAAGCGATGGTAGCCTGCGTTTTCAATATCTTCAGCTTGTTTTCTGTATTGCTCAGCTAATTCTAGTTCAGGTTTAGCAGTTGAATCGACCCAATGTGCTCCGCGGGAATTATATATTCCTGTGCTAAACCCACTTCTCATATCTTCTGCTTCTCTTGAATTTAATTCTTGAGCAACAAAGTGATTAATCCATAGTCCATCTGGATCCGCAGGAGTATAAATAAGAACCTCCCCTATTTTAGCCAGTGCAACCTCCAGATGCCCTGATTCTGAACAAATTTCTTTAACACTTTGAAGCCAAGTTACAAAAGATAAACCATCAAACATCGCGTCTTCTTGTGCACCTGGAACCCTGGTCCAATTACGTAGCAAGTGCCATGCATTATCAGCAAGTGCTTTTGTTTGTTCATTTAATTCAGTTATTTCGTCACTCTTTTTAGATCGATAAACTAACCTAATCATTTCACAGAAAAACTCTGGATCACTAGAAAGGGCATTTTCAAGTATCTTTGGCTTTCCCCTATTATTACGATATAAAAGTCTCAAATAGGCCCATTCCACATTAATTAGATCTTTTTCTGAAGTTTCAGTAGAATTTTGAAGTAATTTAATTAATTCAATAATATGATGCGTATTCAATAAATGAGATGGTTCAGATGAAGAGAGTGCCATTGTTAGTGCTTTTATACATTGAGTAGGACTCAAATCCATTTTCAAATAGCGCATTGTATTCATGCAATCTATGGCAGCAAAGGGACGACCGTATACCAACAATTTATCAATGGCTATTTCTACATCTTCATTTGCTTGAAATGGATTGAAATTTACTTTTTGCCAATAATCGCTTTCATAACTTTTCAACCATTTAGTTGCACGATCCCATGTCTCTTTGGTAAAAGGTAGAAATGTAAGTAAGCAACTAACCTGATGAGTACTCCAGCTTGTCTTATCTAATGAATCTACCCATGACCAATCATTAATATACCGACGTCTCCAAATATATCCACTGATAAAGTTTGTATATTTGTTATTAGTAGAATCTAAAAATCGGGGTAATAGGGTTAGATCAATTTCTTTATCTGCAATACTTCCTAAGGAATTTCCAACTGTCATGGATGACTCTACTTCTTCAACAAATTTGATGACCTCATTTAGACCACCTGAGTTCAAGATTTCTTTTACTGCCTCTTGACGTCGTTTATCGAGCTTTATACTTTGTTCTTCCCAATTATCTTTTTCTTCATAAAGTTCAAAGTCATTTTCCATGAAGAGATGTTTATAAAGCATAGAAGGATGAGAGGGAGTTAACTTTTCGGTAATAGCTTCAATACGTAAAAGCGAATCATCTTTCAATGCCCATCCTGCGTCAGAAAAGTAACGATGCTTTTTCGCAAATTTAAAAAGCTTTTCCCAAAGTGGATATTTCTCTCCTTCCGAAAGTGCTAAGATGTTTTCAGAAGATAAAAGTAAAAGTAGATTGTCAAATGCAGTTTTGGGAAGATCATTTAAATGCTCAATAAGTAAGCCTAGCTTAGAAATATCCTTTTCTGCCATGGCAACAAGCATTTCACCATAAAATGATACCTGTTCCCAATACTCTTCCTGAGAGACTCCTTTTTCCCAATCTTCCGGGATAGTGTTTCTCCATACAGGCCTATAGGCTCCGGTTGATAATTGATGCTGATTAGGCAGTAGGTCAATTAGAAGATTCCAAGTAATTTCCGGCCATTCTCTATAAAGGGTTTGTACAGCAACTTTACGTTTCTCTATTGGTGCGAGAGTTTGCGGGAGCCATGGCAACAGGATGGTCGCTAGCGAGTTGGCTGGACGGTTTGCCCAATTGCCACCTGGATCATGGCTAGCTAGTTCTCCAAGAACAACACAGACTCGAACTAAATACTGTTCATCCCAAGCAATACCTTCCAATGCCCATAGCAAGCCGGTCAAATAGTTGCTCCCGGCAATTCCTTGACCTTCCTGTGCAAAAAGTTCATCAAACGGACAAGGGGAAGTGACCATTGCATTTTCAACTGCGTTCAAGAATTCATCTGGAGCAGCTTCAGCCAAAGTTGGAAGCAAATCATTGAGACTGCCCCATAATTTCCAGCCTGCATTCTCAAATATCTCACGAATAGCCAGAATAACAGTATTTTCAGCTTTATGAGATGAACAATTCGTTAAAGCCCCTCCTCTGTTACCCAAGAGTGCCAGACTATCTGCCAGCCCTTTTCTTAATACGGCAGAATAGGTACTTACTTTTCCATATATACTGGCTGCAAAACGATTTTCAGGAGCAAGTTCAAAAGCTGGAGCAATTTCTATCAATATTGAAACAGCAACATTCTTGAATGCATCCAAATCTCGATCTAAGATACGAGAACCCAACATATCCCAAAAGAATACACGATTATTGATCTTCCAAACTCCATTCTGGAGCAACAGTGGGCCGTCATTTGACTGGAGCATTTCTCTAGCCTGTGATATCCAAACAGCATATTCCTTCTTGACCATCGAAGTAACGATCTCTACATCTGATTCATTGTTGTCATTCCAAGCACCAATCAAATTAACTAGAGCAATAGTGCTTGCATTTTTGTCGTGCCTCCAATCTACTTTCGATTGTTCTGGTTGAGTTATCAACTCTGTTGGAATATATGTAACATTGGGCTGTTTGAAGATATCTTTCAGATCATCAGGCAGTTTTGCCAATGTGATTGTCCCCGCATCCTTATTCCAAGTGTGCACAATATCTACAACGCGAGACCAAATCATCTGAGGATTTTGTCGATTGTACTGTGAAATATGGGAATGTAGTAAAGCCAAGATAACCCCTTCCTCTTCTCCAAGGTCATAGCCCACTAAATAAAAATGATTTAAGAAAGAATAAAGTTCCTCTTCAATTACTTCTTTACCATTATTCGCCATCTTTAAATGGTATCTAATTACATTTAACTTCTCTTCACTTTTAGAAGGGCTAAAATTTGCTCGCGTCACTTGTCTCTTAAATTCTTCAACATCTTTTGTGTGTCTCGCCTGATTTAGTAGCCACTGTACATTATAAAAATCTGTTGCGCTTAGTGGACCAGTAATTAGAGCGATAATATCTTTTCCTCTATTAAAAACTTCAGAATTATTAAAATCGCTCCATGCTGCTCTAATGACTTCCGAGAACATCTTATCCCCTTGAGTGATGCTGATCCTATGTTTGATTTGGCCTAGTAATTTTCGTTTTTTCTTAGAAACTGGCTCTTCTATTAATACGATCAAATCATCAGTATTATATCCGTCAACTTTTCCTTGCAGTTTTATTTCAGTAATGGGCCAAGGAGATAAACAAGGGGCAACTCCCCCAGTGAGCATTAAAATGACGAAAGAAGCTTGAATATGAGCCTCAAAATGTACGCCCCCACCTCCCATAGAAAACGGATTACTGAGTTGCTTATCTTTCATATTAATCTGTCCTCGCAAAATATTTTAGTTATATAGCTATCAATAAACTGTTGGTATTATATATCAAAACACTTTTCAACAAAGTCTATCTTTCACGTTTTATATTCAATATTTTCCACAAACCCCCTTCTATCTGTTATTTCAAAATTAGCCAACAGAAGTACTTTAGTGATTTAGATATTAAGAATTTTTATATTCATCCGAAGAGCGAATCCGTGCGACGAATCAAGTATTTAATAATCTATACTGAATCAAAGACTCACAAGCCACCATAACCCAGTTGCCTGAGCAAAACTACTTTAAATTTCTACTGAAAAGAAAGCAATAATCATATTACAACTAATATTGGGACACATGCCCGCTTCTGAAAATAGTCCCCGAAAGGAGCCTGGCATGAGCCGCATCCAGCCCTTGCCCCATCTGTACACATCTACTATTGGAGATATCACACACAGCGGGAGACTCCTGGCAACAATACCTGCACTTTGCTGCATCCATATATAAATACTCGTTTGACAACAGTCTGCTCATTTACGCCCAGCGTCCAGATGCAACCATGTTGGCTCCACTCTCGTTCTGGAAATAGATAGGCCGTTATGTGAGAAACGGAAAAAAGAGCATTGCAGTCTGTGATTTCCAGCAAAGCAGTCTAACACTGAGCCATTTGTTCGACGTTACCCAAACGACAGGTAACCCCCTTCTCTCTGGAGTCCGAAACAACTTGATTCTGACGAACTGGCTGGGTGACTGACCTCCTACGATACCCTCAACCTTGCTGAAGCGATCTCCCAGATCGTGTATGACACGGTTCATTCATCCTGGAGTGAATGGTTGAAAGACATTGAACATGATATTCATGATCATTTAGCCTTCCCATACTTGGACTTGAACAACACATGAGTGATTTAATAGAAGACAGTGTTCGCTATCTTATCCATCGCAGCTGTCAGTTACCCGAACCGAATCATACCGACTTCTCGACAATCACTCATTTCGATATTTTGCCACGTGCTGCACGCTTGGGCTATCAGGTGGTTCGTCTGGTGCAGATGAGGAAACTCGTAAATACAAAAAAACGCGCTCGTAATTCGAAAGCATTTGGCAAGTGAAGGAATTGATCTTGTTTTACTACCGCTAGCGATAATAGCGACTTGCACCACAACAAAACGTCTCTACGATTTCTATCTTCGCGGAGACGTTATAGTTAATACTGAACAATAAACCGTGTACCTTATCTTTCCCACTCATCTTCTTCCAGCAAACCACTGTACGCCATGTTCTCCTTCACATCGGTGCTGTGATCGTCCACCCACACCTGCGGCTCACGGTTATAAATGATATCTTGCAAACGTTCAATGCGCCCACGTAGAGCCTGACAAATCACATGACAACGGGCCTCGTCTACAAAGAGTGAACCATGGAAAATATTCCGCACCTCATCTTCAATTCCGTCTAGTAGAGATAGGTCTAGCCAATCGAAGGAAGTCACCAACTTGATTTGCTCGTTATGATCCGGCTTGAATGGTTTGCAAGTCAGCTTGCCGTCTGTGCGAATCAGACCAAGCGGCTTGGAAAACCAGAGTGACGAGCCGCTATCGTAAATCGGCGCTGGCCCAATCCACTCCAAGGTCTCTGCATTGCGAATCACACCAAAATTATTCTGATGCCGATCTTCATTTGCAATCAGATAATCTACAACCATCATCCGGTCAAGCCCCTCGATAATGCCGGGAACGCCCAGCGCTTCACAGCAGTTCACGTAATGCTGATACACGGTTACATGATTGGGCTTTTGACTAGTGTGCATCACATACCAACCTGTAATGAGTTCTGTCTGTGGATTAATGAAATTTCCACACACGCTATAGGGGTAATCCTCTTGCTCCATCAACGTGTAAAGAACATGGGGAATCCCCAAACGCTCCATGATCTTGCTGGCAATGACTTCATTGTACGGCTCTTGCTGAGTTGCGCCGCTTCCACCTTTCACCAGACAACGCTTTCCATCTATAATTGCCTTTCTTTTTCAACCAGCCATCGGAGGTGTTGTCCGGCGACATCAGACTCATCGCATTAGATGAACCTTGCCCAAACAATACATTTCCCACATCCTCCGAAAAGGGATTGTCAAAAAAATTGATGGCGCTCCATTCCAAATGTGATTCAGACGGTCGAATCCAGTATTGATCGGACAAACTGAGTCCGTAGCTTTTATCCAACAGTTTTTGTGTTGCAGACAAGTTCAATTCAAGTAGTGCTTCTTTAATCCCGTCGCGGCTAGCTGGAATCGCTCGTCCCCTCCACCATTCATTGAGTGCCGCGCGGTCTATTTTCCCCTTGTTAACAGGTATCCCCTCTGGCACATGTTGTGTCGCATAGACTTGTCCAATCGCTGAAATGGAGACTGTCGCTTCATCCAGCTCAATCTCAGCCACGGGTTCATTTTTGTGCATGAGTGTGTAGGATTTACTCCAGGATTCAGCCAATATCGTTTCCTCCATTTCTTGATTCTCTTATTTTCATATTTCTATTATTTCTATAAATTCTATTATATCAACTCTGCAGAGATTTCGTCATGCACGCTTTTGAATTTTTTTCCATTCCCTTCTGAAAGGAGACCTCATTTACATGAATCAAGAACAGCAGACCTTACATATCCCCATGGGCGCCAAGCCAGAAGCGGAATGGTTTCCGGGTTTTGGCAAACATCAATTATGGCAAATCACCATCGGTTCCATGCTTGCGATTGCTCTCGCCTTACTGATCTGGATATTTAAAAGTAATGTTCCCTTTGCTGTCGTCACCTTTTTAAGTGGAGTAGCAGCATCCGTCCTTGATTATTATAATACTGTTGAATAATCTATTTCATTTGATCTTTCCTTACTTCTCCGGAAATAGGTACAATAATAGCTGATAATCCCGTACTATCTTTAGGTAAAGCTTGCGTTACTGGCTTCCCACCCCCAACCTTACCATATGTGACGCTATGATCCACACGTTCTTGTAAAAAATAATATTGTGTTTTGTCTTCCGATGGACGCTTTCCTTTTTCTTTCATTTTCTTCCTCGAATCTTCTTCTACACCTTCCCAAACTAGATGTTTAACATCATCCTTAATTTCATAGTAAGTGAGTAAGTTGCCTACAACAGAGTAGTACCTTAAAGCCTCCCCTTCAGGGAAAATATACTGATAATAAACACCCTCCTCGGTATTATGAAGCGTATTTTCATCCTTAGAAGGAAGATTTACAGCAATTTTACGTGCCGCCACCAAATCCGTACCTTGATATAGCTTCTTATATGTTTCTACTTGATCAGCACTCCGGATAATGACAGTATTTTTGTCCGCTATCCACTCCACCTCTGCATTAAAGGCTTCGCTGATGAAGCGCAAAGGCACAACAACGCGATTCTCATTCAATTGAGCAGGCACATCCAAAGTAAGCGTTTTTTCTCCATCAGAAGCTTCTTTTTGACCGATCGTAAGTACGAGTTTTTCTTTCACCCCAGGAGCATTAACAGTCACCGTCTTCTGGCTAGCATTCCAGACTAAATTGAGCTTAAGCGGCTTCAACGAAGCCAAAGAAACCATAGTTCTTCCTGCGACGGAAACAGATGGAGCATCTGAATTAACGACCTCGCTATTGATCACCAATTGAATCGACGGTGCAGCAGAAAGCGGAATAGCAAATGTTAAGAGCATAACTAAACTAAGCATAGAAGTAAAAAAGATTCTCTTCATACCTTAACCAACCTCCAAAAATTTGTAATAATTACACCCACTAAAAAAATTCAAAGAAAAGTTCATTAAAGTATAATGTTTTTTGGTGAAAGCAATCAAAGCTGGCGGCTCTGGTAGTAACAAATAAGTGAAAGCTAAGATTCTTATACTTTATTCCAAACTAACCCACATCTATTTGATGTGGGCTAGTTTTCATAAGATTCACTTTTAAAATTCGGTGTTAATTGAGCCAGCTTCTGCTCATCGTTCTTAGATAAAGACCCCTTCTTTAAAATGGATTTTTTTGATTCTGAGTAAGTATAGAGTATTGCTTGTGGAGAATCGTCACCTTTACTCACAAAGTCAAAGCTTTTCCCCTCTTTATGCCAAACTATAGAGGAGATCAGTGTAAAATCCTTATCAGACACATGCGTATAGCTCTTATGCTCTACATCGTATACTCCGATATAACTTGAACCCAGGTTACCAATACCAAACGCAATCTTTTTTCCATCTGGTGACCAGTTATATGCATCAATCTTTTCACTTCCCGCTCCATTACTATTCATATCAAACATGTTTACAATAGTTTCAGTCCCATCAGATAAATTAATTAGAACAAGTCTTTTCCCCTCATGATCGCTTACATGAAGAGCTATCTGGTTGCTTTTGGATAAGGAAAGTGAATTAACTCTCAAAGGTCGTGGGTTGAGCTTGACAAGTTGCTCTCCGCGTTTACTTTTTATTTTCATCGAATCCACAACTTCATTGGCTTCGGCGGCTTCTTCCCCCTTAGCCTTAGTTAATTTTGCGGTAAAAGTAACATCTTTATTTTTCCATACAATCTGTTTTCCAGAAACTACAACCTTAGATTTATCTTGATTATTATAATACTGTGAATAATCTACAGAATTCATCTTTTTGTCATTTGCTTTAGATGTTTCTATAGTTGCTTTTCCTTCAACTTCTTTCACACCTTCCTTTGTGTTGTTGACCTCAATATTATTCACTTTGTTCTGAGGTCGTTGTTGATTTGAATTTGAACTTGCCTTATCACTGCACCCTGAAATCGCTAACGCCACTATCGCACCTACGGTCATAATCTGCACGAATTTCATAATTTCCTCCTTAATATATAGTGTTCCGTTATTCCTATATTCTCTTGTATATGTAATCATATAAAGGTAAACACTAATAATCGAACACATAATCTAGTAATCTGCTTTAAAATCAGTCACCTCTTTCCTTTCTGTCTAAATAGAATTGTAATGGACCCATTTATATATTTTACCATATATAATCTTTTTTATGTAATTAGTATACATAATATTGCATGTTCGAAAGCAACTAAAGAAAGCATTCTGGTGTTTGTTTTCCCTATTTTCAAGGCTTTTCGCCCGTGGGTTGCATTAGGTGAGCATCAGGAACGTAGAGCGCCTTGAGCGAGCGTTTCCCCCGAAGTAAGCGCTCTAGGGCGAAGCGATCCAGCGCATTCTATCAGGTCTTGGATGGCGTGCTCTGCCGCCTTAGAGCTGGTTAAGTGTAAGACCGTTTTCTATGTTATGATCTGAAGCATTTCAGTCTAATGCGGAGGTTCAAAAACTATATACGAAAGAAGACGCCCCTTGTTCAATGGGGCGCCCAAAATAAAGTGAATAATCTATTTCATTTGATCTTTCCTTACTTCGCCGGGAATAGGTACAATAATATCCGCTAATACCGTTTGACCTTCAGGTAAAGCTTGCGTTACCGACTTCCCGGCCCCTACCTTGCCATATGTTACTTTACTATCCACACGGTCTTGTAAAAAATAATATTGTGTTTTGTCTTCCGGTGGTCGTTTCCCTTTTTCTTTCGTATACTTCCCTGAATCTTCTTCTACACCTTCCCATACTAGATGTTTAACATCATCCTTAATTTCATAATAAGTGAGTAAGTTGCCTACAACAGAGTAATACCTTAAAGCCTCCCCTTCAGGGAAAATATACTGATAATAAACACCCTCCTCGGTATTATGAAGCGTATTTTCATCCTTAGAAGGAAGATTTACAGCGATTTTACGTGCCGCCACTAAATCCGCACCTTGATACAACTTCTTGTATTTTTTTACTTGGTCAGCACTCCGAATAATGACTGTATTTTTGTCCGCTTTCCATTCTACCTGTGCTTTAAAGGCTTCGCTGATGAAGCGCAATGGCACAACTATGCGATTCTTGTTCAATTGGGCAGGCACATCTAAAGCAAGTGTTTTTTCTCCATAAGAAGCTTCTTTTTTGCCGATAGTAAGCACAAGCTTTTCTTTCGCCCCAGGAGCATTGACAGTCACCGTCTTCTTGTCCGCATTCCAGACCAGATTAAGCTTTAGCGGCTTCAATGAAGCCAAAGAAACCATAGTTCTCCCTGCGACAGAGACGGGTGGAGCATCTGAATGTACGACCTCGCTATTGATCACCAATTGAATCGACGGTGCAGCAAAAAGCGGGACAGCAAATGTTAAGAGCATGCTTAAAGTAAGCATAGATGAAAGAAAGATTTTTTTCATACTAATTAACCTCCAATCATTTGAAATTCACTAAAAAACCATTGATTCTTATACTTTGAATCCAAAGGCAAAATAAAGAACGTCCCTTGCTAATGACGTCCAAATAGACTGATTTAGTGTAGCTATTGTTTTCTTTTCTCATTAGGAATAGGTTGGACAATATCTGTATAGGATTGAGATTTTACAGTGAAATCTTTCTGTTGACCTTTTTCATCTTTATATACAGTTTTGATATTTCCATTCTCATCTTTAAACATCATGATATCAGTTATCCATCCGACGTAATTATAACTTGGTCTTTGACCAGCACTGGATACAATATCATCCATACCATTCCCTGATGTAAATTGCCAAACTGCCTTAGCTACTCCATCTTTAATTTCCACTATCATATTACCAACATTGTTATAATACATGTATCTGGATGAATCCCCTCTCGGGAAGACGTAAGTATAGTCTTTATTAGCCCCCGGTTTTTCTAAGGAAGAAAGCGATTTAAAGGAGAATTGAATCGGCAACGATATAGCAGCCTGACGGGCTGCTTGTAAATCTTCTGCCTGCAAGCTCTCTTGGTCTACCTTATAATTACCATCTTGAATAAATAAAATAGACCGAGCTTTCTCATAGTTTGCCTTGTAACCAAAGTTCTCCGACACAAAACGAATAGGTACCAATATCCTTCCCTGGGACACTTGGACAGGGACATCAACCTGGACTGCTTTGTTATTTTTAAATGCTTGTTTTTTGTTAGCCATTAGCTTAATTTGATCTGTGCCTTTTGTAATGACTGCAGATTGACTTTTACTATCCCATTGATAGGTCACCCCAAGAGAAGCAAGCGTACGTATAGGAACCAAAACACGTCCGCCCTCAATGATAGGCGAAACATCAGTTGCTATAAACTTTCCATTCACATTCACCGCGTTAACGGATATAGGATTGGCAGCATCAGCAATCGCCCAGGATTGAAACATAAGTACGAAGAAAACCACAAACACAATAACCTTTTTCAAGATAAATTACCTCCTTTTTCAATAAGTACTCTTACATAAGACGTATGAAATAATTCGAAAGTTTCTATTCTATCTACAAAATTCATATGTTCTGAGATGATGAGCTAAATGGAGTGTCCATGAAGTTTTTTGCCCTCCCTGGTCCCCCATTCAAGGCTCTTCGCTCCGTGAACAGGGTAAAACAACAAACATGAACGTAGAGCGCGTTGGCCGGGGCGCTTTTGTTACCAGCGCGTGTAGCGGACCAGCGATACGTACTGGCTCCTAGGCGGATACCCTTACCGTCTTAGTGCCAATAAAATGAGTCAGCTTCCCGCTATTGCCTTGGATCACCCTCTTGCTTATCGATCGGTTAGCCTGCTTGCTAAAGATACCCCGGCTGGTTTTAACCAGCCTTTAGGGTTTTAACCAGCCTTTAGGGTTTCAACCGGCTCATAAAAAAAGGCTCCTGGATTGATCCAGAAACACCCTTTTATCGTGACAAATTACCTTCTTTTGCGAATTATGTTTATTTTATGAAATCTACAAACAGATAATGTATAATAATTGTAAATGGAGTGAAAGGAGAGAACTATGCTGGCGAAGCTGAAGAATCCCATTTTTCTTATTTTGATGATTTTCTTGGCTACCTTCACGGTGCGAATTGTATATAATAATCCGCCCGACTATATTTATGATTGGTTGATGGGTGCATACGCCGTTCGTTTGATTGGTCGAACGATGTACGAAAAGTACCAGAATAGTCATAGGACCAGTATTATAGCCGACACGATTGTAGAACTGATTATGCTTATGATCTCACTCGGAATTATCATATTTTTATTTATGTCACAAGAAACATGGTGGCATAAGTCGCTTTTTCTAATAGCAGAATCCTATTTCCTCATTTATAGCGGTTATACTTTTAAAGAGATCATACAAAAAGGGCGGAATTAATCCGCTCCTAAGCTATAAAGGCCGAAGTCATATCCAACAGATCCATTTATTAAACCATAATAAAAAATGCTCCTGGAGAAATTCTGATTGTCCAAGAGCACCTACTAACTAATCTTCTACCCATAATGCTATATAAATAAATATGACGTAAGCTAAAACAAAGAATATAATCACGCCAAGAGGGATAATCCAAGTAAGATGAGTCTTAAATGGTCTTATTATCTTCTGGCTAGTCGGAAGGAATCTATATTCCAATTTTTCTAACACCTTTTCTGCTTCTTCCTCATCTCTAACTAAAAGTTCACTCCATAATTGCTCATAACGTTCTCGAATTTCTTCTTTTTTAGAACTATCCTCTAGAAAAGCCATATAGCTACCTCCATAAAAAACAAAGTAGCAAGAAGACCTGAAGAACAAAAGTACAGATCTCCTTGCATTTAGACGCTCTTCTTGGCTTTTTTAAATAGTAAAGGAGACAAAATAAGCAAAATCCCTAACAATAAAAAAATGGACCCATATAAGTATAGATAAAAATCTTGGGCAGGGATTAACATACCCATCTTGTAAATTGCTTCTCCACGTCCACGAGTCGTAAGAATATCAACTGCCTGCTCGGTTACAACTAGACCTGCAATTAACATAACAAAAAATACTATTGCTTTTTTCAAATTTCACTCACCTCCCTTTACAAAATAGTATAGATGTAAAAGCTAGTAAAAAAAAGAAAAAAACAGGGCTCAGTAAAAAGGAACCTGTTCTTAAATTCACCTTTTAACAATTCGCTTTCGTAATAATTCTTGTATGGCTAACTTCTATGTCCAACTGATCGACTCCACCGCCAACGTTAGATCCTCAATACCAGGGGTCGTGTAAATCATAGTCATCTGGATATTAGGTGTCCCATTAACATAGCTACTTGCTGCAAATCATTACCGGCACTTATTAAATCATGCCCAAACGTATGTCTTAGCGTATGACAAGTGAGATGTTCAATCCGCGTTCGATTCCGATAATTCTCGACCAAATGTTGTACCCCGCGAACGGACAATTTCTTCGATCGCTGAGAAACAAAGATATATGGACTCTCATCTTCTCTCTCTTCAAAATAACTTTGAAGTGCAGAACGAACCTCTCTATTAAGCGGAACCACGCGATCTTTATCCCCCTTCCCCCGAATATACACGCTGCCGACGCGAGCACTCATCGTAATATCGGGTTTGAGAAGTTCACACAGCTCATGAACTCGGAGACCTGCACGAAGCATAAGCATCATAGTCGCATAATCCCTCTTATTATTCTGACCCCTGACTTCCCGAAGAAGCGCATTTTGTTCAATACCAGTGAACCATTTAGGCGTGCGTCTCGCTGACGGTGGTTTTTTAATTGGACTTACTGGATTGTCTGGAATCATGCCGTGTTCATAAAAAAAACGGAAGATCTTATTTAAGTGTACAAAGGTAAGCTGCATCGTACTTGGTTTCGCGGGCTGCCCTTTCCTTCCTCCAGAAAGAATCATATACCGTTTATAATCTGAAATATCTTTTTGGGTTGCTTCATCTGCATCCTTTAAATCTGGGTCCGATTCCTTCATCCACTTCTCAAACTTGTTCCAGGTCGATATATAATTTGAAATGGTTCGTATAGATACTCCTGACTGGCGTATCTGTTTTTCAAACAAACCGAACATCGTAGACATTTTTGTAACTCCTTCATTTCGTCACTATAGAAGATGTCGAGTAACAATTTCACATAACCAAGTGCTTGACTACAGTAAAAGAACCTTGATATCTAAATCAAAGTACTCTAAACAAGTGAGTAACACATAACGTTAAAAATTTTTTTACATATTATAAACGGCAATTTATCTGATACTGAGTTCACAGCCTTTTTATATCATGAGATTTTCATTCAAGATCCCATGCTGGATAAGACTCAACATTGTCGGCTTCTCATCAATTAGACCGAAATCTTTTCTGAGATACTATATTCCATAGATATTAAAGCATGCTGGGCATATGGATATCACTCGTGCAAAATCGTTAAATCAATAAATGAAGTGGTTTTTTTGTTGTATACCGTAAGAACTTTTAATTTCTTCCTAAATCTAAAGGAACGCTCAGGCAGCGGTGATTCTCTGTAATCACACTCTTTACCCGCTGCAGTCACGGAGTAAGATTGGAGATTTTATTCAAGAGTGGAGTAATGTAATATATGCAAAGAAATTCCACAGTTCTTAAGCAAATTTTCCATTTAATATAAATAAATTTCCTTTTAATGCAAATTTTTGTTTTTGGGGAGCCTGCTCATTCCCAAATCTCACATATGTTCCCCGATTAACGTTCTTTATTAAAACAAAAAACCCAATGATGGTTTTTTACCCTTTCTTCCTTTTTGGGTCTATTCACTTCCGGACTACGTTAACAATTATCCTCAATTACGCCTTGCGAAGCATCCATTCAACAACATGCATCAATTTAACCTTATTTCCATTTGTTGAACCCTTTACCAAAAAAACAGTCCCCGGCCGAAGGTGTTTGGAAAGCTGTCCTTTTAAAGCAGGAATGCATGTGAAATGCTTAATCTTTTTATACGGTAAGCCCGATTTCATCGCCCCGACTCCTAAATATCTGGAATTCAGCCCATACGTGTAAAGCCGGTATAGCCCTTTCTTCCCAAGTTTGCTGCCTTGTGCAAGATGAATGGATTTGGCATATTTCCCAAGGTCCTTAATATCGCCCAATACGGCTATTTTTCGCCGGTTTCCTGATCCAACGTGCTCCAAAACGCTTACAGCAGGATCCAATTCAGGTTTGGTATTAAAACTGTCGTCAATAATGACAATTCGGTTCTTGGTCTTCCTAATTGACAAGCGAGCGTAAGGCCTCTCCATCCGTTTCAAACCTGTTCTGATTTGGGAAACACTACATCCCAGATAATGCGATACAGCTATTGCGAAGAGTGCATTATAAACGTTGCATTCCCCATAGCAGGGAATAAAAAACACCCTCGTTTTTCTTTTAAGCCTGACTCTGAATTTCGCGCCGTTACCTGTATAGGTTACCTTCTCGGCACGATAATCCGCCGGACCGTGTATTCCTATAGTAAGTACCTTCCCCTTAAAAGCTTTGACATGCAGTAATCTGGAGTTCTTATCATCCCGACTTATAAATAAGACACCAGAAGGATCCATTCCGCGAATGAGTTCAGATTTGGCTGCTGCTATTCCCCGAAGGCCGTCCTTGAAGTGTCCGATATGAGCTTTGCCTACATTAGTAATGATACCTAACCAGGGCTTAATCAGTCGGCAATGACTCTGAATATCTCCCTTCTTCTTCATACCGTATTCCAGCACGACTGCCTGATCTGCTACTCTGATTTGCTTCTTGTACTGGGAGGTGAACCAGGTGTCGTTGCCGTTTTCGAACGATTTAAAGGTCCTAAACCGCTGTCCCAGAATCGAAGCAAGCATCTCTTTTGTGGTCGTTTTCCCTGCACTGCCTGTAATGGCGATGACGGGTTTACCCATTGTTTTCCCTCCTTAAAGGCCTTTAATAGGGTATTACAAACAAGTTAACACTATATCGATGCATTTAATTAATAGAAACATTGATACTAGTATTCCATTTATTGTTTTTAAAAGGAGGTACATGAATGAACGGGAGCGCTTATCACTATTAGGAGATCGGAGAAAGTCTTTGACAGCGCTATCCTGACCTTTCAGCATGATTTCAATGTCCACTTGTCCGACAAACTCAGCCGTAGAGCAATTGCACGATTGAAGCAGTTGACGAGGGGAATGTACCCTTGAATCAGCTTGCTAGAGTGATCTACAGCAAAGCTATAGGAGCTGTCGTGCTGAATCGTCTCGCATCTTCAGATTTTCCAGATACGCTGGTGAGTGTTTACCAAGCCTCTCGCTTTTGCTGTGATCGGCAACGGATGCTTTTTGGCTGAAAACCCAATTACCTCGCTTACAAGGCCGCCCGAGACGCTCTAAAGGGGGAGGATCGGACGGCACGTATTTGCATAGTCCTTGAATACGGCATAACGTCTGTAATCCGAGCCGCAAAGCTTGATCTTCCTGCTTTGAGATTTTAATCTTTGGTCACTAATCTTCCAAGTATGATTGTTCTTCTCAGCACGTCGCTGAATGACATAGTGATAACAGTCCGCTGAATAAATTCGAAAACCTTTCATGTGACAGCGTTTCAAAAATCCTACGGTTTCCCCCAGGGAAACGGGATGGAAGCGAACCTTATTGAATATCCTCTTGCGGCATAAGAGCGTTGCACCCGAAATCTGCTCCACTTGACGCATTTGCTCCTTCGGATAACGAAGAAAAAGCTCAGAATCAGCTTCCAAATAGACGAGACAGGCCCTTTTTCCCACGATATCGGCTTTGGATTTGGCTAACGCGTCCATCATCGTATTTAAATAATACGGCGAATAATAGTCATCATCGTCAAACCGTGATATATATTTATAACGGGCTTTGCGAATCGCATCGTTTAAACAAGAGCCCAGCGCTTTCTTCGCAGGCCTTTGATAAATTGAGATATCATGGCGTGATTTGCATATATTTTGGTATTTCGCTAAGTTCATCGAGTCGTTATTTAAAATAACAATCAGTTCTTTGGATTTATATTTCTGACGATCATAGTTAGCCAGCAGCCGTTTGAAGTAGTTAGGCCGATTCGTGCAGGTAATCACCGATACTGAGTCTGATTCATAACCAGTATTGAATTTCCCCTTCATCTTCATCACAAACTGCCTCCTACTGCTTGAGCCTGCCGCTGCATCCGCATCAATTCCGATACCGTGACAAAATGGAAACCTTTCTTTCGTAGTTTCTTTAAAATTACCGGCAGTGCAGTTAAGCTTTGATACCAAGGGTCGCAAGCATGTAGCAGCAGAATTGAACCGCCACGCGCGTGGGGTACAACCCTTTTCACAATCTTATAGATGTCGGTCAATTTCCAATCCAAAGAGTCCACATCCCAGTGTACTATCAACTGGTCCAAAGTACGAAGCTTGCGGACTACGCGTGGGTTCATATCCCCACCTGGAGGGCGAAACAGCCTCGTCCTTACACCTGTCTCCTTAAAAATAGCTTTGCCTGCCTTCTTGACCTCATGCTCAATCCAAGCATTATTTTGACGTCTGTAATCTTGATGCCTGTAGCCATGAGAGCCAATCTCGAAGCCTTTCTCCCGAATTTTCCTAGCAACTTGTGGATGCATTTCAGTCCAAATGCCTGTAAGGAAAAAGGTCGCTTTATGGATGCCGTGTTCCTGCAGTAGAGATAGCATACGCAGAGGAACCCTGCGTCCGTTAGCGACATCGAATGTTAAAGCAACAACTTTCTTTTTCGTATCTACACGATATAGAACAGGCCATGAGTCCATTTGGGGAAGGTTCCTCCTTACCGGGTTCAGTCTTTAAATAATCTTATACTTTTGCAGGCACCGAATCATATACCGGGCACGACGGGTATAGCTATGCTTCCTGACCGCAAGCTTACCTTGTTTTTGGATCCTTTCGCGCTCTTCGGGGTGTCTAAGATAGTAGTCAACCAGCTTTCGGGTCTGCTCCCCCGAGCTAGAAACAACAAGATCCCTGCCTGGTTTAAATAATCTGCGTATTTCAGGAGTATCGCTCGTAATCAAAAAACCTCCTGATCCAAGAATTTCATAGGTTCTTTGGGTTACCTGGGTAAGCTGATTCTGAGGACCGATAACAATCTTGGCTGAGTTATATACTTTATGAGCATCGGGATAAGGCAAATAACCGTGTATCCATTTGCTTGGAATACGGATTCCAAGAATAGGCTTCATCATTTCCCACTGCTTCCCCCAGAAATCCACCCTTTTACCGTCTTGGATTAATGGGCGAATGAGGTTTCTGATCGATTTAATACGAAAATGTTTGGGATATATCTTCAAGATCCGTGAATATCCATTAGCCACTATAGCAATATCACGTTTCAAGCTCTTAACAGCCTTACCTTCTTTGTGGACCTTTGGATGGTATCCAAAATCCATATGAGCTGCCCGGATCCCCATTTTCTTATAATTACTGACCATGGAATGGCAGATGGTAAATATGAAATCAGGCTTGACTGTACGCACATAAGGAAGGGAAAAAGATTCATGGTGAGTAGGATCTTCTGTGGCCCAGTACACATGCGGAATGTTCGTAGAGGCCACGTATTTTCGCACCCAATTTTGCTTATACGCAGCATGTTCAGGAGTCCATCCCATACTGATAACTAGATCCGGCTTAAACGTTTTGAGTAGCCAGGGCAGCTTACTCTTCGTCAGGGCACCAGATATTTTAACTGTATGCCCAAGAGCCCGGAATCCGTTCGGGAGCCCGTGAATCCACATCGGGTGGTTCTCCAGAAATAAAACTTTCATTTTTGACCCTCCGCGAATTGATAATTGTAGGATTGGAGCGACAGCACTCCGAACCGAAATCCTTGCGCTCTAAGGCCCTTGATAATAACAGGCAAGGCAGCCGTACTGTTGTCTGCAAAATCGTGAAACAATATGATGCACCTGGACTTCCCCCGGCTTTCGTTAAGTACATTAGCTGAAATTTGGCTAGGAGACAGCCGGGGAAGACGGGAATCCAGCGAATCAATCGTCCAGTCGCAATATCGATATTTTCTGGATCTCAACTCGGCTTTGATAGACCGTATAACCTTTGCGGGAATCAGGCGAGTGTTGGAGCCTCCAGGAAATCGAAATAAACGGGGTCTGAACCCAACCGACCTAATAAGCAACTGCTCCAAACGATCAAAATCTTGAAGGAAGCCTTCTTTATTGGAATAAATCTTAGCGTAATCATGAGAAAAGGTATGATTACCCAGTACATGACCCTGCCTGATGATTTTTCGATACATGCTCAATCCGTAAGGAGTTTCTTTTCCCAATACAAAAAAGGTTCCTTTAATCCTATAACGTCTCAGTATCCTCAAAATCTGATTCGTATTTTTTGAGGGACCGTCATCGAAAGTAAGATAAGCTAATTTCTTTCGCCAACTCCATTCCTCCCGTCGATCTAGGTTCACTTTAAAAGTCCCTTCTTTCGTAAGACGGATAACATAAATTTTGCACGCTCCGTGTAGTTTTGTTTAGCAATTGCTCTCCTTCCGCTCCTCCGAATTTGCTCTCTCTCCTTCTCATGCTTTAAATAGTAACGAACTTTCTCAAGAGTCTGCGCCGGACTGGAACTGACAACTACATCCCTTCCTGGCTTTAATAAAGCTCGGACCGCAGGGGTATCGGATGTCAAAAAGAAACCTTCGGATCCCAAAGTTTCAAACGTTCTTTGCGTCAACATATCCGTGTAATTTTGCAGGCCAAGTACGATTTTCGCGGAACTAAATACTTGATTGGCTTTTTTGTACGAGATATATCCCTTCATTGAACCTTTGGGAATAGATCGGCCCAGAAAAGGCTTCATCCGAGACCAGTTCCGTCCGTAAAAGTCAATTCGGTATCCGTGTTTCAGTAGGGGGCGAACCAGAATGCGAAGCGATTGGCGGCGGTACAGTTTTGGATATTTGCGGAGCACATCCGGATAAGCGTTCGCGACCACCGCAATGTCAGTTCGATATTTGGGTTTGATTTTGGCTCGGAAATGAACCTTTGGATGAAAAGCATAATCCAGATAGTCGGCCGAATACCCCAATTTCCTGAATCTTTTTGCCGTTTTCTCTGAGATTGTAAAGGTATGATCGGGTTTCATCCACCTGAGAAGAGGAAGCGTAAAGACATTCGTGAAGTTGGGGTCCTCGGTCGACCAGTAAACGAGTGGAATTTGATGTTGGGTAGCTGTTGTCCTTACCATTCGTTGTTTAGCTTTGGTATGATCGGGTCCCCATCCCACCGAAACAAGTAAATCTGGTTTGAAGGAGGTCAGCAACCTGATTAGCCTTCCTTGCTCTACAGGGCCTGATGCTTTTACCTGATGCCCCAAATCCCGTAATCCGTCTGGCAATCCATACGACCATAACTTTCCTCGTTCCAGAAACAATATTTTCACGCCATCACCATCCTGTATATGACACCTACATAACCAAATTTTAGGGATCAACATATATATAGTAAAAAGGAGGAGTAAGGTAAATATGTCCTACGAAGCAGTTTACAGCGTAAAAACGCGCAAAAGGTGCATTGCTTTAACATTTGATGTCGGCTGGGGTAACAAAGTTCTAACACCTGTACTGGATACGTTGTCCGCCCATCGAGTGAATAAAGCCACCTTTTTCCTGTCCAGTACCTGGGTTATGCAGCGTCCGAAACTAGCTCAAAAAGTGAAAGCAAGCGGCTATGAAATTGGGTCTCACGGCCATCTACACGAAAATTACACGGAACACAACAACGCATGGATTAAGCGAGAAGTGAAGAAGGCAGAAAAGATTATTCACCAAGTAACAGACGTAAAATGTCGTCTCATCCGGACTCCTAACGGAGATATGGACCAACGTGTCATCCGACTGCTTGGTAAGTTGGGCTACCACACCATTCATTGGAAAGTGGATTCGATGGATTGGACGAATCCTGGGATCAGAAACATTGTTCGGAGATCCAGTACAAACGTCAAATCTGGAGACATTCTGTTGTTTCACGCCAGCGATTCTGCTCGACAAACCGCCAAAGCTTTGCCCAGCATACTCCGTAGGCTGAAAAAACAAGGTTTTCAGTTTGTGACCGTTTCAGAACTGCTCTCCATGCGGATTAAATAATGCCTTGATTCTTCAAAGTTTTAATCACATAGGCCGCCCGTTTTTGATACGTATGTCTGGTAGCCGCCTTAACGGCGTTTGCACGAATTTTTTCCCTTAGCTTAGGGTTCTTAGAGTATTTATGGATCAGCTTTTTTGTGTCCTTTGCCGAAGATGATACTAGCAGATCCAGTCCCGGCCTGAACCATTTGCGCACCTCAGGGGTATCATTAGTAATCAACAGTCCACCGGAAGCCAAAATTTCATAGGTTCTTTGAGTAAGTCGGTCTTCCGCATTTTGCGGACCAATAACAAAGTTTACCGAATTGTAGACCTTAATAGCCTCCTTGTAAGGTAAGTAGCCATGAATAGATGATTTTGGAACTTTCGCGTCAAATATTTTTTTCATATTTCCCCAATGTCGTCCATAGAAGTCTACCTTCACCCCTTCTTTTAAAAGAGGGTTAACCAGCCTTCTTAATGATTTGAATCGGTAATGTCCAGGCTTCTGAACGTATAATTGCGGATACGCATTGGCGACCAACGCAGCCTCCCCTTTATATTTCTTGACGCTCTCCATTCTGCGGTGAGTTACGGGATCACTTCCGAAATCTAAATGAGCTACATGGAGCGATTTTTTTCGGAATTTTTGGACTGTTGGCCTATGAATTGTAAACACGTAGTCAGGCTTTGTTCTGCGAATAAGTGGTAGAGAGAAATTCTCGGTATAACCGGGGTCTTCGGTTGACCAATAAACAAATGGAGCACCTGACATTCTGACCAGTTTGGCAATAAGACGTTGTTTGCTCGGAGTGCTGTTCGCCGGTGTCCACCCCATGGCCATAATAAGCGTCGGTTTGAACTCCTTTAACAGTTGCCCCGCCTTCTTGCTCGGTTGGCATGTTTTGACTTTGTGTCCTAACTTCTCGAATCCTTTTGGTAATCCGTAAATCCACATTGGGTGGGTTTCGAGAAACAATATCCGATAAACAGTCATATCGCACTCCTTTAAATGCTTTCATACTACAGATGCCTCATTATATTCACTAACAGCCCGGGGGAAATAGGCGGCAACCTATTCCGCCAAAATATCCTATAAATGGTCAATCTTTAAAAAATGTTAAGGAATTTTCTCAAGTTAGACTCGTGAAACATCTCCTTGTATTTCACTGTTTTAGCTTAAACGTGAACAAAAAGCCGGAATCCATATCGATAGATCCCGGCTTTTCTTTAGAGTTTAGTTTCGTCTTTGAGATGACTCCTCATTCTGAACGACGATCGTACCTCTCATTGATATAGAGTCGCGGCTTGGTATAATATCTAGAGCCATAATCAGTGCCGTCGTCGGTTTCGCAATAAAAGTGATAGCCACTACTGTGGTTATGACGTTTAACTTAAGCTTTCGCTTTTTTTGACTTGACGGATTGTCAAGCTAAGTGCGACAGCTCCTCTGAAAAGGATTCGTGAGCGGTTCTCCAACCCAAGCATTTTCGTGGTCTATGGTTGATCAAGCGCAGAGCAGTCTCCAAGGCTTCATCCGTGATTTGTGCAAAATCTGTCCCCTTGGGAAAAAACTCTCGCAAGAGGCCATTGGCATTCTCATTCGAGCCGCGTTGCCAGGAAGAATACGGATCTGCGAAATATACCTGTAGGCCATGAGCTTCTTCCAAGCTGGCGTAACAGGCGAATTCCTTGCCACGATCTGCAGTAGCGGTTTGAAATGCACCATCAGGGTACTGCGAGGCTGCTACACCAAAAGCAATTTCCATGGACAAAGCTGTACGGTCAGGCATGGGAACGGCGGTGTACAGTCGGGTCTTGCGTTCGATGAATGTAGCTACGCAGCCCTTGCTTTTCCCACGGCCCGAGACGACCGTATCGAGTTCCCAATGACCGAAGGTTTTCCGGGAATGAACCTCTTTCGGACGCTGAGAGATGGTCTTACCCACAGCGAACTTGCCGCGTGTCTCTACAGGCTTCTGCCGTTTACCTTTGTGACGTAGGACGGCAAGCACTCCTTTCACCAAACGGCCTGTATATAGTCAGCGATAGATGGTTTTAAAGCAGACCACAGGGTGTCCCTCTTGACGGAGTCGTTCTACGATCTGCTCGGGAGACCACGTGGCATGAAGCTTTTCTTCAATAAGGACCGACTGCTGTGGTGTCCATTTTCCGGCTGGGACGGAGGACTTACGTCGCTGGACATAGCTCTCCTGAGATCGCTCGGCACAATAGGGCTTCTGCGTTTCGTTTCGACGGAGTTCTCGGCAAATGGTGGCATGATGCCTGCCCAATTCACTGGCAATGGCTCGAGCACTTTTCCCCTGCTGGTGGAGGATTTCTAGCTTGCTGCGCTCGATTATGCTAAGATGTGTGTAGCTCATGGTGGATTCTCCTTGTGTGAATGTGGTGTAGGAACCTTCATTCTACACGAATCCGGCCATGGGCCATTTTTTATTTATTTCCAGTAGGTGTCGCACTGCATATTACAATCCGTCACTTCAAAACGCCCCTGCCCTTCGACTTCTCTGACCCTTCGGTAAACATGTCGATCTGACGCATAGCCTCAGTTGCGATTATAATACCTTCCATTCTTGGCATACCCGAAGAAAACGATCATAAAATTCTTTTCGGGTCTGCCAAACGTGACGCCATCCGTACGTGCCATTTCTATACCTTCCACTTGCCGCTGCCGGCTCTTCTTTCGCTCTTGCTCAGCAACGTCTACGAGGAGCTTAAAAATTGATCCTCCATCACCTTCCCGAAATCACCCATTGTTTTGAACTTCTAACTATCGAATAAAGTTTAATTATCCAAGCAAAACAATTTCCACGCCAATTTCGCTTGTAGTGTGTTTTTCCATTCCCGAATTATTCCACCATAATCCCGACCAAGCCTTTCAAGCGCATCTACATAAACCAGGTCGCCCTCACGGACCATCAACCGAGGTAGTGAGGGCGGGCAAAGTCCTTAACTTTTCTTATCAATAAAAATAAAACGATCCTCTATTAATCAATTTGGAAAGGTACTAAGGCAAATTTTTATGTCTAACCGTCAATCACTTATATGAATCCTCACTGTTTCTAATAACCAGACACAGATGAAGCCAATTCTCACACCCGATTTTAAAACTATTTAATTAATTGGAAAAGAGATTGGGGCAAATTTGTAACACGACATAAGAAGTGGAGAATTGTCTGAGCCCCCATTATCACATCATCGTAGTTGTTGAATAAACTTCTCAGCTCTTTTTCATCTATTATTTTCCCTTGCAAGTCGTACTCCATCAACACAAAATCAAAAAATCGGAGTACATCATAGTAACCAAGAGGATTATTGGTGATACGTAATAGCAAATCATAAAAAGATTCAAAATAACCTGGAGGTGTCAAATTAAAATTAGGAAACTTGTCTGGTAGAATTAAATCAGGATACTGTCCCTTTACAAAGGAGTACGCCACTCTCACAGCAGTATCAAAGACTTCACTTCTTCGCTTATTAGACATATCGCTTGAAGTAAGGCCAGCGTGAATAGTATCTCTTTTTTCAGTGTCATGAAAATAATAAATTTCTCTTGCTATGTCAAATACAGCAAGCGTAAACAAACTTACAAGCTCAAATACAGCCCACTTAACAGTTGCTTTTTCTTCTTCTCCAAGGGCTAGTTCACACAAAAGAGACAAATCTCGCAACGCAGTTATGGACTTTTTGACCTTTGAATAGTTATCGTTAACCCAGTAATCCGAAGAAATAAACTTCGCTATCTTCCTGTTTGCTTCTTCCTGAGGGGCTTTAATTTGTGTTAACTTGTTTATTTTATTAAACTGAGTTTTAGGATTCCAAGAACCTCTCCAATCCTTATCTTTAATTCCAAATTGATTTTCTAACTTCGAAATCAAGGATAAATCCAAAATCTGAATATCCGATTTTCGTGCAAATTCTTTTACTGCAGTCCTTACCCGTGGAGCCACAAATATCACATTACTAATTTCAGCTTCAGTAAGAATACCTTTAATCCACGACAATCTTTTATGAACCTCCACTTTCCCCGACTTACAATCAGCCCATAAAGTTTTTCGTGTGAAATCTTTATGCACGTAAGTCCCATAAACGTCCAAGTCCGTAATTACGTCAGATTCATTATCGTACGCAGTTCTTAACTCGACGCCCACCCTGGGGAAGTAACCCATAAAAAATGCAAGTCTTTTTATTCTGTATTCAAGTTGATACCCTGCATTAACTTCTATCGTCTTAGGTTTTTCTGCAGTTTCAGTAGAGACACTTTTCCGATTTCCCGATTTTAAATTGATAGAATTTGAGTTGCTTTTTCTTTTTGCTTTAGTGGAAGATTTTTGGGTTCTCTTATACATATCGTCCATTTTCTTCCCCGGTATCTCTTCCTGTTTCTTTTTTACTTCTTCTACCTTGTCCTCGTTTTGAGATAATTGAGGTTGAGCTATGTCATCTTTTTCTCTTTTTGTTTCAACTTTTTTATTATCTCCCATTAGCTCACATCCCTTCTATAGCAACTCATTACGCAACACTCTCAATGAATAATCTTCAAGCTCTTTGGAAGATTCAGTGGATTGAGCCATGTGCATTCTAAGCTCTTCCGGCGAGAAACTCACATTAACGTCTGTTATTGAACTGAAATCTGTCACTTCTGGCTGATCACCAATAATAAAATTAGCATCAGTAATAATTTTCAGAGCTGCTTCCGCAACATCTTTTCTAAGCAGTTTCAAACATGGCCCAGTTCTTGGACCATAATACCCTGGTTTTGTTCGGGTTACAACTGTCACTATACCTTTCTTCTCAAGCATAGCGTAATCAGTCAAGTTCGCAGTATGAGGGCCGATTTCACCATAACTAATTAAATTGCTCAGGAAGGCCTCTGGGCTTTGGATACGAGAAAACATAGTGTAGTGCTCGCCAAATCTGATGGAGGCGAGTAAAAGCTTAACATCATCAAGAATGTCGTCGGAGTACATTTCCTGCTGAAGCAAGTCAGCACTGAACCCAAAATCTTTTGAAATACCGCGGTTAGAAACAATCTGTACAGGGTTAATCATACCAACTTTTTTAGCAATGGTTAAAATTTCTTGTCCCTGTTGAGATAGTTGCTCTAAAGGGACCCCTTGCGCTCCCTGAATAATACTAATAATATCTTTCAGGCTTTCTCTTTGCCCATTCTCAAGTTTAGCAACTGTCAAAGCAATCTTCTCATGATTCTTGCCCCAAACATATTCGTTGCTAATGATTGGTTCTTCGTAAGAAGCTTTATTAAGCGTTTGAATTAATCTGAAGTTATTTTGTAGAAGTAGCGACCTGTTTAACTCTTCCTCATAATAACCTTTTAAACTAAGAGTTTGCAGAAGCTGACTTTTAAGATGAGGAATCCTTCTTGTTTCGTCCATAGTATCTATAACAATACGTTCCACATCAGAAGGATTTGTATGCTCAAATATACTCCCTGCTATCTCCAAAACATCGGAGGATTCAAACATATATTCTTCTACTCTTAGCAAGTCACCAGTAGTATTGTACCTTACCTTAACTTTTCCGTCAGAAGCTTGGTCAAGTAAAGGAAGAATGATTTTATTTAATTCAAAGCTATTTTGGACGCCTACACTAAAAGCCATTTCCTCAAGCTTTCGTTTATTATCAATATTTCCGTTACCTCTGATGGCCCCTAAAAAACGTCCGACTTTTCCAGCTAGACTTAAATTCCCTAGATGCCCTAAACCTGTAGTATCACTTTTGAGTTCTTTTAAATGCTTTTGAGCGGCAATAGACCAATATCCTGCTTTTTTCTTAGAGTAATTATCCATAGTTTATCCCTTCGCACTAAATTGGTTAACTTAATATATTATAGAGTAGACAGGATAAATTTGTAAATCGATAGTCCTAAGTATTTTATATAAATTAAATATTGTAGATAAACATATACGAAAATACAGATGAATTCCTACCTTGATACGTCATGACTACGATGTTATGAAAGAAGCAGGTGCTGATAATATACCCTTTCAGAAGGAATATATAATTAAGGGAGATATGGCACTAACCACCATCGACCACTGATTTGAGGCTAAGGCTGACGCAGTCTCAGACACTAAACCACGGTTTTTAAGGTCGATTACTAGACTGAAGTGATACCTCCCCTATTATGTAGGTAGGGGGTTAAATTCAAAAAACAACTTCTGATAACATGTAGAGATGGGGTCGGTCCCGCTCCTGCAGATGCAGGAGCTGTTTTTTGTTTGAACCAAACATTCAGTTGGCTGCGTCTCTGATTATGAACAGCGCCGGGAAAATCCAGCAATCTTTTGGATTCTCCCAGCCAGAGGACAGCTCGACACGATCACCTCCTTCATGGAGAAACTTGAGAACGTAGAAACTTGTTATATATGCAGCTTTTATTTTTTATCTTCCTTATATACATTTTATGACATGAGAAAATGTATATAAATATCGCCTAAGGCATTTTATAGAATAATTATGATCGTTATGTGGGATGTGTAATAGTTCTGCATAAAAATGATGTAAGGATGTGATTTCTGACTGAAGATAACTATGTTTATTTATTTCTGATACATGCGATTGTGCTGATTAATTAGTTCGTCCAAAATCACAGACTGCTCAAGTACGTAAGCATGACCCAAACCATACTGTTCGTATAGGTCATGCAACCGTTCCCGTGCACTTTCCATCTGTTGATTTAGCGTTACGGTTTCATCTGCTTTCATGCCTTCAACCTCCTAATGTATCTCATTTTAGGAGGCAATGAACAAATACATCATGATCATTTTTTCGTCGAAAAGCTACAACATATAACAAAAAATGACCAGCATGAAAGCTGGTCATGAGGTATTTATTGAATGGCTAGTATCACATTCCACCAATGTGTTCTTGTGGTGTTAACATGCCCGAAGCCGGATTCTGAGCTAATACTACGAATACTAGTATGCAGCTAACTGTTACTAAGATTAAAGCCATCTTTTCTGTCATTTCTTTCCCATAAGTCATTCCGGGCAAGTATTTCAGGAGTTGCATACATTTTGTAACGTTCAAACAAGCTAACACAATTAGCAATAAGTAGTCCATGATTAATTGTAACAGCTTTTTCAAAAGCGATTATTAAACATTTGAAACCATACGGATACCTACATTTATTCAAGCTATACTTAGCCACTTTGTACCAAAAACGGACATACTGCTGTGGTAAAAATTGTTTGGTATACATATCCATAGAGGATACTTCCTGATACGCTGCAATTTGGGGTTCAAAGCGCTGAAGGATATGATCAACATTTACATTATATTGGTTGGCTGCTTCAATAATGTTAAGAAGTTCGGCGAAAATTTCTTTTTCACCAGCTATGTATTCCACGTAATCCGGCAATACGCTAACATCTCCAGACATAAGCCTATTAACATAGAAATTGATTTTTGCCCATTGTTGATATTGCTGCTTCCAATAAAGTGAATCAGGGTCATTCTCCTTTACCCAACTTAGATCAGCATAACGATGAATATGTTCTAATGCCTGCTTATGTTCTCCCCTTGCGTCACAAGCATTAGCACACAGCAACTCAGAATAAGCTATGTAGGTAAAAAGAGGTTTACTTGGAGTGTTTTTCGGCTCTCTTTCTTTCCCTTTAGAGTTATGAGCTAAATCATATTGAATCTGTGCTAATCGGCCCATTTGATATGAAAATTCAGTAACCTTGTCCCACAAGCTCAATGCTCTGTACACGTTGGCTAAGTCTTTCAAAGCATCCAGTTGTTCAAATTCATCCAGACGATCAACAAAAGGTTCAAACTTAGCCGCCGTTTGAAGATTTTGAGCCTGATCTTTCCCTATCCGGATACTAAACAGTCGATACTGGCAAACTGCCAATCGCTCTGAATGCTGCTTTTTTTCACTTTCAGCCACATTTTCATAAAGGAGAGCAGCCGGGTCCTGATAAGCCTTTTGGAAAAGCTCCTCAGCCAGTTCAAACAGTAATGAGATGTAGATAGGAGTATCTAGCAATATACTCACTACCCTTTGTATGCAATCTAGACGACCAAGCTCTGCACAACGAAATAAAAACGGGCTTATTTTTCGCCAATTCAGGGGTGATTCTATGATGCATTCTTCAACGTAACGTTCATAAAAATAGTCTGGTGGTAATCCCATCCCGGCAGTAATACGGTCCAATTGATTAACGGATATAGAACGATTGCCTGTGACAATACCGCTCACTGTACCTACATTCAAATCAGTCATATGACCAAACTCAGTCATCGTTATGCCTTGATGTTTTAGATATCTATCAATCTCTGTGCGTATCATAGGTGTGATTTCCATAGATAAACCACCCTTTCAATATGAACTTTAGACTGTGCAAATTTAAATAAAAAGGAGAATTGGAAAAATATCTATATAATGAAATGTTTGTATGTTTTTCATGATACCATCTTTTGAAACAACAATAAATACTTATATTAGGAGAACATTGGATGATGTACGCAAAAATGACAAAGAATTTAGAAAACCTGGTAGACTCGTAATTCCCAAAGAGGTATTCATTACAAGTGACATGTATTCGAATGACTCAGTAGGAATTTTTGTAGATGAAGAAACGAGTACAATTCCCCTAAAAAAGTGCATTGCAAATCATGTAAATCTTGTCAATCGACCGAAGAGTTAACGGCTCTCTTGTTTGTAAAAGTTGTGCCTGCATGCTCAAGATTTCTTCTACAAAAAAACAGTTTTTACAACTAAAAAAGATTATGGCCCAACTGCTCTTAGATTTACATGAAAAGTACCCGACTGCTACACAAAAGGAAATGCTGATATGTTGGGTATATCAAAGTCCCGTGTAAGCCAGTTCATACAAAATATTTAGCCAACAAAAGAAAGATTATTATATTTAAATTGGTTTCAATGAATTTAGTTTGGAGGAGGATATCAATTGAAGAATACAGGTATGACACGTCCCTTAGACACGTTAGGTCGGATTGTTATTCCCATAGAAATCCGGAACACAACGGGGATTGAGATTGGCGATCCTTTAGAATTTTATATGGACGATGAAAAAGGTATTTTGGGCATAGGGAAGTATAACGGGGTTTCCTGTAAATTGTGCAATTCGGCTCAAGATTTAAGCTATTTCAAAAGCTCTCTTTTGTGTAGGCAATGTATACTAGACATGAAAGGGAACATAGGTGTTACTCTCATTCCCATCCCTACTGTTAAGAAGAAACCTAAAGAATCTAGAGTCCATCGGCCTACGTTACAATTGCTTAAAAATCTGCGTCAGCTCATGCGTGAGCATCCAGAAGCCAAGCAAAGCGAATATGCCAAGTGGCTTGGCGTATCACAGGGCCGAATATCTCAGCTTAAAAAATTATTGTAATTGTCGTCGAGTTTGGGAAGGGAGGTGTGTGCATGTGAACAAGCGACTAAGCACAGTTGTTGTTGTCTTAGGTCTAACGATTCTTATCGGAGGAGTTATAACCGTTATTCAAAGCCAAACTTTCGCTAATAAGATTAAAACTGAGGTTAAGGTAACCGGCGATTCTAAAACCAGTGCCACCAAAACTGAGACTAAAGTAACCGATGATTCTAACTGGCTCTCACCAGAGAGAAAGAAAGAACTAACTCATCTAGCTGAATCTAAACAACCCCATGTCCTGTTAACTGAGCATGGAGATTTTTATCCCGTTAAGGTTCCAAACAAGTATCAAAGCGATCAGGTTGCAAATTTGGATAATAAGGGGGAAGAAATAACTCCTAAAACAAAACAGGTCATTTTAAGAAATTTCACCTACGAAAAAAAAGAAGAAAAGAAATAAATTTTTGGGGACGCTCATTATATGGGCGTTCTTTTTTAGTAGGAGTAGTACAGCATACCTGTTCTTGTCTTTGCGTGATTGTTTTCATGCCTGAACCAAAGTCTTCAGACCAGTGCAATACTGACCACCTTTAGCACAGCATCAAGAGTCTTCACATAAGATCAAGAGACGCGGCAGCACCCCCTTTCGGGTAGCTTCGCCGTGTCATTCCCCACCGGTTATCTTGTCCTATTAATTGTAGCATAAACGAAATACTCGGAAATAGAATAGAAACAACAGAAGCGCCCCGAATTCGGAATGCTTCTGCTGTATTTCCAAAGCCAGGAATCCCTCCGACGTAGCTTACTAAAGAAAATGTTTGGCTTGTGGTATCGCTTTGCAGCATTTGCCCTATGGATCAGTACACGCTCAACTGTCTCCCTGTCAGGACCTCCAGGTTTACTAAATGCATCTGCATAATCACACGCAAGCATTTTGCTCAATTAGACAATGGGGTAAGAAATTTAATTATTTCTTTTCCTCTTGCACATTAACAATTAAGTCTGCAAGCTGTTTAGCATCCTGTACTTTATGGGATACAACCACATTCCCCTTTGTGTCTATAATCCCATATTCACCGACCATCCCAACTGATCCAGAGTTATCATTAAAGAAAACAAGTCGTTTAGTTACTGCTGGTTGTTCACCCCATATACTTTCTATGTTTCCCCCCAAGTATTTAGACAAAGAACTGTGTGTTCCATCCAGCTTAGAAAAAGTCTTTTTTCCCTCCCAAGACAAGCTCATATAACCATTTTTCAACTCGTAATAATAAATACTGTCACTCCAAATAAAATACATCTTGGAAAAATCATTCTCTGGAAAAATAAAGCTGAAACTTTCTCCTTCAGGTCGATCCTTGGATACATAGAACTGAACTCTTTGCAGTCCAATAACTCCCAATCTAGCTTTTGTCAAATCACCACTTTGTATCAACTTTTGTGCATTTTGATCAGGGTTTATAATAGCAATTCCATTGTTCTTGGAGTCCCAATCTACAATAGCATTAAAATTCTCGCTAATAAATCTCAAAGGAACATAAGTCGTGCCGTCTTTCATAACTGGAGGAGTGCTAAGGCTTATTTTTTTATGGTTCTTGAGGGCAACGTTATTACCAACAGTTAGCTGTAGACTATCGCCATCATGAATCACAGTTATTGTCTTACTTTTACTGTTCCAACCAACTTTGTAGCCTCCTAAGGACTCTATAACGCGTACAGGTATGAAACTAGTATCATTTAAAACCATGGGACTTTTCATATCAGTAAGGAGATTTTCATTTACGTTTAATTGAAGGGGCTTCGCCTTTGCACTAGCCATACTTCCTGAAAATATAAGGAGAACAAAAACACTAAAAAAGAGCGTCATTTTCTTCAATATAATTCATCCTTTTCCGTTTTTTCATTAACATCAGGGTGATCCTTTACACATATCATCCTTTTTATTTTACTTATCTCTCAAGCTGACACTAAACCTCGCACGGGACATACGTAACCACCTTTCTCCCTGAGTACACCTTCCTTGAAAACTTCTGAACGCCACACAAATACACTCTCCAAGCTCACTCCATCCACAAGATACGTATGCTCTTTTTAGAGTATCAATTTGAAGGAGAAATATACTTATTCAAACTCATCAAATAAAGCCTTATGCAAAGTAGAATAACAATTGCTTGCCTGTGAATGATCTGGATTAATGATATAAGCAAACCAATAAAAAAATCGTTAAATTAACTATACAAAAGGTGCTTTTTTTGACTCCCGCCTTTTTAAACAATGTGCCATAACTGAAAATTAACAGAAAAGCACTCATAGAGACAAATAACAGCGTTATGATTAAAATTATTGCATAGAGGTTTTCTTCCCCAATAAGATCAGGAGCCGAATATTTGCCCATAAAAAATCCAATATAATAAGTGCAAGTAGATACCATCATAATTTGATAAGGTAGCAATAATGCCAATATAAAATGAATAAGAAAACTGAGATATAGATATATTTTGTTCATTTATTTCCTTTCCGGTTACGGTTCAGTTATTAGCCTCTTGTATTCCGTTTATTGAGTATACTTCACCCTTAATGCTCTGCTTAAGTGAAGTATGGAAAATGATCACACATAAAATGAGTTAACGTATCCTTCAAATTCCTATGCTGTTTCATATATTTGAACAAGATATCCAAGGTAAGTACGGTTTTAGAGTCTTCGATACTAATAGTCCAGGACGATGTCTCCTCAGGATGATAACTAAATTCCCTAACAATGCCGTATGCTACACCTAGCTTGTCAATCCTCTTATGTAAAATCTGATGGATCTCATCAGTCACTTGATCGATATTAATACCACTCTGTCCCTGATCCTTCTCCTCATGCCAGCCTCCCATTGGATAATAACCTCCTCATATACATGTGATTAAGCTGTGGATTATAACAAGCATCTTGTTTAACTATGCTGCTTGTTAATTTGATAAAAAGAGTATTGTAGCGCCTGCTCAACAAGCGTGTTATTCAACTATCGTGTCCCGTTGCTCAAATATATCTTGCTTAGAAAGACTCGATTCCCCATTCTTTATATAAAGTGTTAAGTTCATGCGATGTTTTTGTAACAAAATTCTTAACCATATTTTCTTTTAAATAAATTGGTTTTATCAGGGGTTCATTGTCCTTATTACGTAGCCATTGTAGCTTTATATCTCGGTATTGGTTTACTTCAATTTGAGTTAACAATGGTTCGATACTATAGGCATTTCCGACATAGAGCTTGTTGAGAACATCTTCTGCCCATTCTTCTCTCTTGACTAAATTAAATTCTACCTGATTTGACTCCATATTATAGACTTTCCTTATTTCATCTTTTTCTCCTTTGTACTCACGTTCAAAATTCGAATAGATTGTTTCCGTCCATCTTATGTCCGCATAGATATGGGCAAAATACCCTAGTATGTACTCTGTCCAGTTCATATCAACATTAAGATTTAAATAATATTGGCATCTTTCCTTAAGTATTTCTCTACTAGGAAATCTATCTTCGCAAACAAAATGTGTAATACCCTTTTCGCTTCTTGTCACATCTCCCCTTACATGGACAGCATCTGGAGCAATACTCCCAATTAAGAAACTAGAAGATGGAGTTCGCGAGCAAAGTTCTAAAGCTATCGCAAAATGGACCATCGGATAAGGCATTCTTGATAACCTCCTTAGTTAAGAAAATCATTCGATGTAGCTTTACACCAGCATACTATAACATATTGAAACTAACCCGCCCATTGGCGTATGAACAACCTCAATGGCCGACAAATGGCTAAATGTTGTCGGGTATCACCAGCATAATTATTCAAAATGAACTGACCTTACTCCTTTATCGGGTTACAGACATCCTGCCATCCTGCAAAATGACATTAACGTACCAGTTCATGATGCGGCTTGCCTTCTTTAATTCTGGCCTACAGCTTTTCGTTATTACGAGGCTAGGAGTGTATACTAGGCCAAGCTACTCCCTCCGACCTTGTCTACATAGACGTTTCTTGAAATCACGTTGTAGCCCCAAAAAAATTATATTGCGTTACGTAGAGAGACGATATCTTAATGCTAGAATGCATTAGAAAATATCGCCCCCCTCCTTGTATCTATTAATTAATATGTCCCATTCTCACCATTAAACATCACGACCTTCGCTTGCTTCACTTAGGATAACCTATAATAGGATACCAACTTATTACTGGATTTTATAGACTTATACTTATCATGCATTAAATCTTATTGTCCCTTCTGCATCCCCTCGGTTAGCTGGTGTGTTCTTGATTATAGATTAGCTGCTATACCTGGTGCGAATGCCAAGCTCACATGATTTCCCCGAGTTATTCGCACCTCAGAGTTTGTCGAAATCGCATTGAATGTGAACAACACCTGAACTTTAATCAGTGATTTTAGTATAATCTAGTTACCATCTATACTGTTGTACGCTACAATAGAGATAAAGGCTCTTAGATACGTAGTTTTTTGCTGTCGCACTCTATATGAGTGCGTGGATTGAAATCTCCCACTGGATAATGGTTTCATTGACCAGCGTTGTCGCACTCTATATGAGTGCGTGGATTGAAATCTCATGGCATCACTGGCGGCATAGTCATAATCAGTCGCACTCTATATGAGTGCGTGGATTGAAGTAATAAGCTCGTCCCTCTATTGAAGCTTCCATTCCCGGTCGCACTCTATATGATGCGTGGACCATGATGGAGCAGCCGTCACCTGGTCGTACGATTGGAGAGCGCCGCTTTATCCGAAATAAAAGATCCGATAAGTGGAGGAACGGATATTTTATGCGATTTGGAGGGTGGGCGACGGTTTAGTACACTTCCGTATGGGATGAGCTGATCTTGTAGCAAAAAGATGATTTTCACTTCCATGGATGCCATAAAAACCTGCCGTTAGATAATATGAATGTTTTATTATGGTGCGAATGTGAAGCTCACATAAAAACCCCGGGTCCTTCGCACCTCGAAATTTGTCGAAAAACAACTGAATCAGTTACCTTCAGTAAAAATCAAGGGGTGATCCAGACCTTTTTGGCATCAGTTTTTGCGACAATGTAAGAAATTGATATCATTAGGGTATGAATTACAATATTTTCGCTGTCGCACTCCATGTGGGTGCGTGGATTGAAATAACAAGCTTCCGGATATTAAAAGCAAAATCGCGTGTCGCACTCCATGTGGGTGCGTGGATTGAAATAACTGTTTCAATAGGCTTATAGCCATCTTCGACGTACAGTCGCACTCCATGTGGGTGCGTGGATTGAAATTTACCATCACAAGTGTCAAGCATAGGACTTACTCCGGTCGCACTCCATGTGGGTGCGTGGATTGAAATACGCCTTCAGGCAGCTCTTCCTCGGGCTTCAGCTCCGTCGCGATCTATATGAGTGCGTGGGCTCGTCCCTCTTTTGAAGCTTCCATTCCCGGCCACCCTCTATATGAATGCGTGGACCATGATGGAGCAGCCGTCACCTGGTCGTACGATTGGAGACCGCCGCTTTATCCGAAATAAAGAGGTCCGATAAGTGGAGGAACGGATATTTTATACGATTTGGAAGGTGGCGACGGTTTAGTACACTTCCGTGTGGGTGAGCTGATCTTGTAGCAAAAAAATGATTTTTACTTCCATGGATGCCATAAACACCCGCCGTTTAATGTGAATGTTCTATTATGGTGCGAATGTGAAGCTCACATAAAAACCCCGGGTCCTTCGCACCTCGAAATTTGTCGAAAAGCAACTGAATCAGTTACCTTCAGTAAAAATCAAGGGTTGATCCAAGCTTTTTTGGCATCAGTTTTTGCGATAATGTGAGGAATTGATATCATTAGGGTATGAATTACTGTTTTTTTCGCTGTCGCACTCCACGTGAGTGCGTGGATTGAAATCAAGAAAACATCTCATGGGGTGTACAGGCGGCCAGTCGCACTCCACGTGAGTGCGTGGATTGAAATCTCACTATACCTTGACCAAGGAGTAGGAGTAACAGTCGCATTCCACGTGAGTGCGTGGATTGAAATTTGGGTAGCTATTAGAGTTGCTAAACAGATGGCTTCAGTTGCATTCCCTCTGTTTAACTATGCTACTGGTTAGCTTAATGACGCATCATTAGTCTAATACTTTATTGTCTTATAACAGCAACAACATTAAGTACCAATAAGCAGCCCCTTGCGGCAATCAGAAGGGGTTCATACCATAAGGAACCCACAACTCTCTTTTTTACTCAAACGAACAGAGAGTAACGTTACCAATGCACAGAAAAGCCTAATGGACCACTAGAAGCGACTTCTAGTGGTCCATTAGGCTTTTGTTCTCATACCCACTCAAATCTGCATATTCAGCTATGTACTCTCTAGCCTGATCAAAAGAATCTTGCTTCAGAAATCGAATTGTATCGTCGAAAAACCATATCCCCATGAATCACTAAATACGGATTAGGGGTCCCTATGGCATAAATCACTTGCTGCTTGGAAGGCCTATCGTAAAGGGGGCTGCAGTTTCTAATCGTGAACCCATATATACATTTAAATTATCGCTGATGTTTGGCCAACTTTTAACCTCTTCACTACTTGAATTAAGCTGTATGATCGAATAATCGTATTTCCGATGACTGGCTGCTTAAACTTGAAAGGTGTTTTGATCCCTGTCTCACAAATGCGGGTCAGTCCCCCCTTACCCAGCAGAGTCTTTTACATCTACTCTAAATTCAAACTGGTTCCGTATGTAATAAGCTCCGGCAATCTTGACCGAATCAGGCGAGAACTTTTCTATAGTGCCACCATAGTCTACAACCGACACCATATCCTCACTCAACGACTGAACAACGTACACTCTTGCTTGCCTTAATGCAGCTGCAAATAGTTCTATATCAGACTTTAACACTTTATATGTATGATTCATGCGATCACCTCGATAATTCTTTCGCTGAACGGTGTAATAATTCCTTTAATAAAAAAGTCCCCGCCGACCAATTATGAATTGACCCCAAAAAGTTAGACACAGACAGACTTAGGCTGCTACAGAGGACTGAATGCGTATTCTACCGGCGTCAGTCCTCTGAGCTTTTGTTTGGTTCTTCGATAGTTGTAGTAGTGAATATATTGATGTAGTTCTTGAATGAAATGTTCAATGGATTCAAATTATTGAATATACAGAAGTTCCGTCTTTAAGATTCCAAAGAAATTCTCTACCACGGAGTTATCCAGGCAGTTCCCTCGGCGTGACATACTTTGTGTGACTCCTCTCCCAGAGAGCATATACTGGTAGCGCTTTTGTTGATATCGCCACCCTTGATCAGAGTGCAGAATGAGATTGTGTTGCTCTGGTAACTTCCCTAAGACCTTTTCGAGCATCTCTGTGACCATAGAGAGAGTCGATCTTCTAAATATGGTATAGCAGATGATTTCACGGGTATATAGATCCATAATTGGAAACAGATATATCTTTTGTCCAAACAAGTGGAATTCCGTCACATCAGTAACCCATTTCTCATTAGGCACCATCGCATTAAAATCTCTCTTCAAGACATTTGGAGCTATTTTTCCTTCGGCTCCTTTGTATGAACAGTTTTTCTTCCTACGAACCATACAATGAAGCCCTAACTCCTTCATTAAGCGCTGAACTGTCTTATGATTGATTGGAGTGGTTTTGTAAATCTCCCTGGTCATGGTTCGGTATCCTGCTCGACACTTTAATTCATCATTAAATACACGCTGCATTTCTGTTTTCACATCGGCGTACTTATCAGGCTTGTTCCACTTTTTCACGTGATAATAGTAAGTGCTTCGAGGAATGCCTGCAATCTTGACAAGCTCTTTGACGTTAAATTCATGCCTTAGCTCGTAAATCACAAGAGCTTTGTCGTCGTTTATAATGAGTTTTTTTCCTGAACTAAGGCATTCAATTTTTTTAAGTACGTTACCTCCATACGAAGGCGTTGGTTTTCCTTAATCAGCTCGTCTATAACACTTTCATTTGCCTTCAGTTCTTTCTGTGGCTCTTTACTAGCTGTACGTCCTCGTCGCTCCATATAGAGTCCTTCAGGGCCTTCATTTCGATAAATGCGCTCCCAATTCCGAATGGATCTATTTGCATATCTTCTAATATGTACTGCTTTTGTTCTCCATTAAAAGTCCTGTGTGTTCCCTTATTGATCAATCCCGCAGCTCCATGCTTGGAGTATGCAGCTACCCATTCATTAACCGTACATGGTTCATTCGCTGCTTCGTTCTCGGACAGCCCTCCCTTAAGTACATCTATAGCAACTTTTATTCGTATTTCTTCGCTGTATTTGACCATAAAGTAAAATCCGCACCCTTTCTTCTTAGAGGATTATATCATGTGTCTAAGGTTTGGGGTGCGGTTCAATTAAGGTTAGCGGGGATTTGCTTTACTTACGTTTAAGCACCGCCAACTTGGTCAAACAATTGTACCATTTGGCTATGGTTATTCGACTGAACAGGTATAGTACCAATAAACAAAAAGCTAGCTGCGATGATTAGCAGTACCATTTTCTTTAACATTATCTAACCACACCTTTTCAATAAATTTTGAGAATTTTTCCATTGTTTCAGGAGCCGCATGAGTACGGAAATGCTCAAACAGCCCTATACAGTTTATATAATAACTCTCATTATTTAGTGTATGATAACTTACCATTGAATACATCAAGTATTTGAAGCCATCGTCGTATGTACCTCGATGTAAATGATAATACGCTAATTCATAACTCAAACGTGCATACTGTTCTGGTATAACTTGTTTCGTATACATATCAGATGACGACTGCTGCACAAAAGAATCAATAATCATTTCAAACCGTTTAAGTATATCATTCACGTCTAACTGGTGCCGATTAGCAGCAAGTATTAAGTTCAACAGTTTAGTAACCATTTCATTATCGACTTTTGAGGCAGCAATGTATTCTACATAATCCGGAAGTACACTTATCTCCCCAGACAGGAGTGTATTAACATAAATATTGCATTCTGCCCAGTTTTGGAACGAGCCAATCCAGTGTTGGGTGGCCTCGTCCGTCTCTTTGACCCAATCTAAATCAGCGTAGGCATATGTATATTGTAGAGCTTGTTGATAATCGCTTTTGGCTTCACAGACACTTGCACACAACAGATCAGCATAGGAAATATATACAAACAACGGGCGACTTAGCTTATTGACAGACTCATCCCGCTCTCGACTCCGTTGTTCATGTTTCATTGAATATTGGATTTCTGCCTTGGCTCTCATTTTCCTCGCCATTTCGTCAACCTTGTCCCATTTACGCAAAGACCTGTATACATTAGCCAAATCCTTCAACGCATCAAGCTGGTCACTTTCATCCAGCCGTTCGACAAAAGCTTCAAACACCGCTGCCGCTCTAATGTTACGACTTTGATCGTCTCTAATTTGAATCTTGAATATGCGATATTGACAGATGGCCAGGCGTTCAGAGTGTTGATATTTCTCCGCTTCAGCTACTCCCTCATAGAGTATCAATGCCGCTTCTAGTCGTCCCTGCGCCAACAATTTTTCTGCAATTTCAAATAGTTTGGGCGAATACAGTAGATTATCCATGATAGCTCCCACCACTCGACGGATTGCATCCAACTTGTCCAACTCCGCACAGCGAAACAAAAACGGCTCGATTCGCCTCATATTGGGAGGATGATCGATGATGTAGTTTTCTATAAACAGATCGTAAAACTCCCCTTCTGGTAAACCCATAGCCTCAGTGATTAGGTCAAGCTGGTTAACAGACATTGACTTATTCCCTGTCACTATAGCACTTACTATTCCCCTATTCATGCCTGCAAGTTGTCCAAATTGCGCTATGCTTAAACCCTCTTGTTGTATGTATCTGTCTAATTCTGCTCGAATCGTAGGTGTATGCTTCATGTCATATCCACCCCTCGCATAGAAATTCCAGTATTTTATAATCATTTACTATTTTTGTCCAGTAATTAACAGTTGTCAATATCTTTTTTGCGAATCATGCGGAAAAGCCACGTTTGTCATAAGGCCACCTCTATAAACAAAAAAACACCCCAGCGGCACAAAGCCAGCAGGGTGTTATCGATCATTTGGATTACAATCACCACCCCCAACAAAAAAGCGAGCCTCATTGGCTCGCTTTCCCAGCAATTATATTTAAAAATTCGTATTAGTACTAGTCCGAACTCCGAGCTTTCCAGACATGGAACCAGAACCACTACTTAAACTAACATAAAATTTCCCTGCGGACCATGCCTTGCTTGAATTTAATATTTCATCGAATGTTTTACCAGGTTTTACTGTTCCACTGTACTTTTCCGCACCAGATACACTTCCCTGATTCACAGTAAAAGTTATAGTAGTGTCTCCTGTGTTTCTCAAGTACATTCTTACATATCCATATCCTGGTTTAATGTCAAAATCAGCAGAATCATTAAATCCAGCTACTGGACGATCGACAATTTGTCCATCAGTAGCTTGTGGAGTAATGACATGGTCACCAGTAGGTGTTTTACCAGCATCTTGATTCACCGCAGACGATGTTGCAGAATCCGTTACAGTAACTTCTGAGTCTGCAAAAATCGCACTGGGTACAGCAATAGCTCCCCCAATTAGACCTAGTGCCAAGGCTGGTGCAATAAAATGTTTTTTCTTCACAGATTATTCCTCCTATATTTGTATATTAAACTACCTCCTCATACTACTAAAAGATTCCATGTTTTTTATTTTCATTACAAAATAATCATATTATTGTTTAATAAATCCATATTTATCAATCAACTAGCAAGATTATTATGTGTTTTTACAGCTCATCCTTTTGAAGCTTTATATCCAACTCAATCAGACGATCTAAGTCCTGTACCGTCTGCATTTTTATATTTCCAGCCTGCAGGTCTTTGACCCACTGAGCTATACCAGCCTTAACAATCTTCCGGTACTGCGCCTTGGATTCGAGGATTCCCTCGACGATCTCTATCTCACGTTGTAGTAGTGCATTTTGTTATTCGTTGTCTGTTCCCGTTGTCGTATCCCTCGGCTTTCCTAATGACTTCCCAGCACACATAATAAAATGAAGCGCCAAGCGTAGTGTGAAATTCTGGATTCGGATTGTTGCATATTAAACACTGTCCTTTACAGGACTCTTTATTTTTCCTGTCTCCACAGCATGAAACAAGGACGATCCCTCCTTAACTGATAATGATAGGCTGCGAGGATGACTTGTAAGATGTAACAAAAAAACACAAGCAATATGCCTGTGCTTTTTTCGTAGCTTATCTTGTTACTCTTGAATTTTTTTTGTAATTTCCATCAATTCGTCAAGATTTCCGTTAGAAGCAGAAACGGTATAGAAGTGATCTTTCGTAATCAAATGAACAACTTTTCTAGCTTGTCCGTCAACATAAATAGCAGTATGGTCGTTGATTTTAGTCGACTCGACCTTTTCTTCTTTATACGATTCTTTCAAACTATCAATAGTAGCCTGTTCGCCCATTTGGGATTCGGTTTGAATGACCATAATTTCAGTACCATCAGTTCCACGATATGACTGTCTAATGACCAGTCCATTATCGCCTTTTAAAGCTGTTGTGTTTAATGGTTTCAAACTGTGTTTGTCAGCCGCTGCCGTTTTAAGCGAGGTTCCCTGCGCTAGATTAGGAATATGGATGTCTTCTTCTGGTACATCAGATATGTTTATAAGACCCTCGATATCACCAGAGCTTTCAACCACTGTCTCTGCTGGTGTTTCAGTTGGCGCTTGTGCTGATGAAGTATCAATTGCTTCTGCTTTCTTCTCCACAGGAATCTGTGTTGGTGTTTCTGATTCAGCAGCATAAGAATTATATACAAATGCACCGCTACCTATTACGAGTGCGCCACCTAAAGCCATAGCAACTAATTGTTTTTTCAATTTAAACCCCTCCTAAATTAATATACTCTACCTGAAGTAACAGTTCTATTGTTACTCTTGTACATAACGCTATATCTTAAGTCTGAACTTCCACTATAAAACACCCAATAAGTCGAACTATCAGGGGTAGATAAGAAGAAAGATTTGCCTGGTACTTCAACAGTGACATTATAATTCATTCTGCTCCAAGTTCCCGAGCCAGCTACTCCATCTGCTGTTAGTCCTTTATCCCTTTGAAAAGATTCGAGTCCTGATTTCACACCGCTACCAAGACTTCCATCAATTGTTCCTACGCTGCCCTGATGTCCATACGCCCATAAATTTGCTTGCAGTGCTCTAACGTATCCCCCGCTGTCACCTTGTCGTAGAGTAAGAAACCACTAAATCACTGGCGGCACTTGCTATACTTGCAAGTCCGAGACTACCTACTAACCAACTATCATCTGCAGGTGTCATTCTACATTGTAGCGACTCTTTCCCGCCACCACATTCAAAACTGTAGAAGACACTCAAAAAAGGCCGACACGATGGCCGACCTCCTTACTGCATCTAAATAACAATAGCGTGATTAATTACAGTTCTCCTCGTGAACTGCCTATACGGACGAAAAGATCGCCCTTCATGTATGCTTTACCCGAGGTAAGAGCTACATAATACTTATTAGCACCAGGCCAAGCGTTTGAACTAATTTCACTATAAGTGCGACCAGGTTCTACAGTTCCAGACATCATTTGTTTACCTGTTTCTGCGCCTTTGTTTACCGAAAAATTAATTGGCTGCTTACCGTCATTACGTATCCATACTTTAACATAGCCATAACCTGCGGGTATATCGAAATTTTCTGTAAGTTCTGTGTTGCGGAGAGTTCTATTAACCACCGATTTAGTGGCATAAGGACTAATAACTCGATCTCTCGCTTTTGGTGTATTCACATCGGCCGATGTGTTTGCAGCTTGAACTACTGGCGCTGGGTCCACAGTAGCTGAATTTATACTATTGATAACTGAAGAAGTACAACCAGTTAACGATAATACAGCAGCTAAAGGCAAGACAGCGAAGAAAGGAGTCATTCTACCCATATTACAAACCTACTTTTTTCAATTTCAAAAATTATTTCATATAATACTATTATAAGGTTCATTTTGTAATTTTCCAAGAAGGATTGGCAATCCCCTTAGCTTAGATCCTCTTCTAGATGCCGTGGCCTCTCACTGAAAGGTTTCCCCTCTAGAATAGCACATGCAGAATTGAACCTCGCAAGGGTTCTGACCAAGCTATTCATGTTTCCGCTGGTTAACTGATTCCTTGCGGCCTGCATGTGTCATAAAGCGCCGGAATAATCCGGGGAGTGACTCTGGATATTGCTAAACTAAGTTACAAAGTCTATTAACCAATAATTTTAAAGGAAGTTGAATGTAATGAAACATAAAAAGTTGCTGATCGTTGGGGCTGCACTGAGCATTTTTAGTGGGGCTTTTTATATAAATTCCCTTTCTGCCGAGATTCCTACTGAGCTCATCCAAACCAAGCTTTCTCAGCAAGGAGTATCCATTTCAAGCATTAGTGCTCAACAGGAGGACTTAAAAGTGGAAACGAAATCAGTTTCTAATTCTGGGAAAGCTACAATTGATGACATTAAAGCGATTCGCGCGGTTCGAAATGAAGTACGGAGTGGAATCAACGGAATCAATGAAATCAAAAATATTGATTTAGCTATTAAAGGTGCAAATGGAAAAACGATTTATGATGCTGTTTCTAATGATGTTACTCATATCCCAGACTTTTCGAAAAAAATCCAAGGTTCCCTGGAGTCGGTAAAGGTCCTGGAAGCTGTATATGGAGAACTTCAAGGAAACGGTATGGATGTAAAATCGGTAGATATTACAAATAGCGTTATTGGTGGAAAGCTGACAAAGATTGTGGTTGCAGCGGATATCTCCGAGATCAATAGCCTGGTTCCTAAAATTGAACAATGGATAAGGGCGTTAAATGACGCTAAAGACAGCAGTGGTATTTCTCAATACGATCTGACTATCAATGGTAAAGATAATGAAGTATTATTCTATTTGACAGCAGATTTAGTGTATCGTGATTTTTATTGGTGGCAATCAGATGCTTTAGGCGGTGAAACTTGGACGAACTCGGGACCTGAAAGTGAGAAGTCTGCTAACAGTAAAGACAAAGTAAAGGCAACACTTCAAAAAGGAATTACTGCTGAACCATCCAGAGTAGATAATAACGGTTTGGAAGAGCCCCAAAAAAGAGATAAAGATCATACAGTATCTCGAAAAGGTGTTCCTCATTAAAACGGGGAACGCTTTCTGACTAAAATAATTCATAACATACTGTTGTGCGCTACAATGTAGATTAGAAGACCTTTGGATACGTTGTTTTTTCTGTCGCACTCTATGTAAGTACGTGGATTAAAATATTTGCTGTCATCAGGCTGTCGCCCTTTTTTTGTTTTGTCGCAGTATGAGCACATGGATTGACGCACAGCTCACTGAGAGGAACACGGGAAATTCTTGAAGACGGAACTGTATCCGTCCTGGTTTTATTGTCCCATTCCATTTTTAGATTCGGCATCTGTACGTGTAGAAGCTAATATCACACTGTTTTAGGATCTTGTAAAATTAATAGATATTTCTGGTGCGAATGTGAAGCTCACACAAAAACCCCGGGTCCTTCGCACCTCGAAATGTATCGAAAAGCAACTAAATTAGTTACCCTCAGTTAAAGTCAATGGTTGATCCAAGCCTTTTTGGCATCAGTTTTTGCGCTAATGTAAGGAAATGATATCATTAGGGTATGAATTACTGCATTTTCGCTGTCGCACTCCATGTGAGTGCGTGGATTGAAATCCTTGGGTAGCCTGCGTAAATGTAGAGTTCTCTATGTCGCACTCCATGTGGGTGCGTGGATTGAAATATTTAAATATCCTCCTTGTACGATATCGTGATACTGTCGCACTCCATGTGGGTGCGTGGATTGAAATTACTATGTTGCTGATTGATTATCTTCTTTTGAAAGTCGCACTCCATGTGGGTGCGTGGATTGAAATAAACACCCCTGGATAGTAAATAATCAAAGTTATTTTGGGTCGCACTCCATGTGAGTGCGTGGATTGAAATCTTTACTTGCGACAATGCTTCCGTTGCTACTTCCGGTCGCACTCCATGTGGGTGCGTGGATTGAAATGCTCTTTATGACATTGACGAGCAAAGATCCGAGTCGTACTCCATGTGGGTGCGTGGATTGAAATCACACCATTGATATTAAGAAAAATGTATGTACACAGTCGCACTCTATATGAGTGTGTGGACCATGATGGAGTAGCCGTCACCTGGTCGCGATTGGAGAGTGCCACTTTATCCGAAATAAAAAGGTCCGATAAGTGGAGGAACGGATATTTTATGCGATTTGGAGGGTGGGCGACGGTTTAGTACACTTCCGTGTGGGATGAGCTGATCTTGTAGCAAAAAGATGATTTTTACTTCCATGGATGCCATAAAAACCTGCCGTTAGATAATATGAATGTTTTATTATGGTGCGAATGTGAAGCTCACATAAAAACCTCGGGTCCTTCGCACCTCGAAATGTGTCGAAAATCAACTCAATCAGTTACTTTCAGTAAAAGTCAATGGTTGACCCAAGCCTTTTTAGTATCAGTTTTTGCGATAATGTGAGGAATTGATATCATTTGTGTATGAGTTACTGAATTTTCGCTGTCGCACTCCATGTGGGTGCGTGGATTGAAATTTTTTCGTAGAGGTTGTAGGAGATATATCTCCTACGTCGCACTCCATGTGGGTGCGTGGATTGAAATTTCTTATGATGGTGGTCATGTATTTGAAGTAGGTGAGTCGCACTCCATGTGGGTGCGTGGATTGAAATGATATCCTCTGCTTGGGTAATCCAGTCTTATCAGCGTCGCACTCCATGTGGGTGCGTGGATTGAAATTGTCTCTACCTTATGTGTCTGCATTGACGATCTCGTCGCACTCCATGTGGGTGCGTGGATTGAAATAATCCTAGCTAATAAATGTCGCAATAGCCGCATTAGAGGTAGCTACTGCTGCAAAGTAGGCCAGTCCCATTTTCATTATTCTACTTACCTCACTTAAAACGAGAAAAATGCCAGCACGTTATGAAATTGTATCCGTGATGCTCGTGATCATTGGAATCTTTATTACGGCGACTCATGGCAATATCTCCTCTCTGCACGTTTCAGGAGAATCCTTGTTTTTGGCGATATTATCTGCTTTATGTTTTTCTGTTTATAGCATTCAATCACAACCGTTAATGGAAAAATTAGACACCCTACTCCTTACAGCATGGGGGATGCTTCTAGGCGGAGGGCTTTTATGCATTGTCTTTAAACCCTGGGAATTGAAGCGCACAATTAGTCTTAACGCATATGTTGCTCTGGGTGTCGTTATTTTATTTGGTACAATTCTGGCCTATATCTTATTTTTGGAGGGAATCAAGCGAATTGGTGCTACGAAAGGAAGTCTTTTAGCTTCGATTGAACCAGTAGTAGCCACGGTACTATCTGTTGTATGGTTGAACGATAAGTTTCAAATGATTGATTTATTGGGCTTTGCTCTGATTCTCTCAACAGTCTTTGTCATATCCAGGGTTGCAAAGCGTGAACCAGAAGTGCCGACGGATCAACTAAAGAAGGATACTTAGAGAAAATAGTCAGGGAGCCACTTTGACCCTCTGATATTTCCCTTGACCAAGTAGGAGCTTGCTTCCAAAAATGTCTTTCTCCTTGCGGTATAGTTCACTGCTCATGATCTTAAACTATTCTGCCTGCTAGCTTAATGTAAAACGGAGCAGCTGCTGACAGCAAACTGCTCCGTTTAAATTTAAAATAATGCGTCCCAATCGTCTAATAATTGCCGCATATAAAAAATGAGTTCTTCGATGACAGAATAACTTTACGTCTTGAACAATGGAGATTTATCTGAACCACCAATCAAATCAACTGTGAACAATATGGAGATGAAGTGTCCTCTGTGGGCTATTGTTTTTACTGCACTTGACGTGAGACGAACAAGTGAGAGGGCGTTCCCCTCACTTTATTCTTAACTAGGAATAGTATACTTGTTCTACTTTATATAATGTATGCTCGATAGTTGGACAAAGTTCGGCATCTACTTTGTGAAATTTAACTCGAAAGTATAAACTTTTCAAGAAGTTCTTTATATTATTTTTTTGCTTAAAGGCATGAAGGAATTCTGGATTTTTCTCCACGTCACCAAAACTTTGGATCCATTTCTCCACATAGGTCTGACTAAGTATTTTTCTATTTAAAACACTAATTACGGATTTCACCATTCTTTCATCTTCCCCATCGGAGTAAACTCGATCTGTAACGGTCATCTTTTCATAAACTAAATCGAGGATGGTTAAAAGGTCTTTTTTGTCCAGTTCGGAACATTGGGCCAAATCGTCCAAAGCATCTGCTGCATGAGCTATGGCATGAGCCCATCCTTTTTCTTCATCATACCCACGGTAATCTCGCTCCTTATGTATATTATAAAATACTTTCTCTTTGATCTGATGAATATGCTCTCTTGAGAGAAACGGTAATTCCCTATGCCTCATAAGGAGAAGTGGTATAACTAGCATAGAGAATGATCTAGTGAAGACAGAGTCTGTATTTATTTCACCAAGCCTGAAAAGCAAATGGTTTTTATCCAAAACAACGGGTAGGAGTTGTTCCAGTTCGTTTGCAGTTAGAGCATTACCAGGAATCCAATTGGATAAGGTTGTATAAATTAGTTCATCACGTAATTGGGCATCTAAAGAACCGATGTTATTCATCATCCCTTGTATCAATTGGGATGTATCAGAAGGAGCTTGGTAGTCATTTGCTTTTATCAATATCAACTTTTCTTTTAGATTCATTTTACACACTCCTACTATATTGCTATTAATTCTTATTCATCTCTATTTTAGTAACAATCCAAGCTAGTTCATGTATTAACTGAACATCATACTTTGAGCACCTTTGTAATAGTAAGGAAATAACGAGCCTCCGGGCGATTTCACACTACACACTATGAATTCCACCTTAAAATCACCAGCTAATCGGATCGATTTCATAAATCGAAAGCCTGGAGATGACTATCAGGGGACGAAGATTTTTAGTCACTGTAATAAAGGATTTGCCGCTCTAATAGCGAGAAATAAGTAGTTCCTGCCCTTAATAATTTTTCACTCACTCTTTTCTCTTAATTTAATTACTTGAATAAATACATTCTCCACATATATACCTTTCCCCTTTTGCATGTTGAACTATCCTGCCTGTTAGCTTAATGAGCTAAAGTAACTTATTTAAATGTATATCTAATCGGTAATCGGTACAAGTTCTTATCCTTCGCTCGAGACAAAAACTTGTACCGATTTCAATGAGCCGTGTTCTTGTACCTCGACAACTTGACTTTGATCGGAACAAATTCTGCCTCTTGAATAGGGTGCGTTTGACTGTGTAAGAAGAACTTATCCTTTGGGTAGACCCGTCTCACCGTAAATAGTCACTGTATAAGCGCCTGAACGAACAAGTGGCATACTATGATTAAAACATCAAGTCGTTCGCTTGCTTCACTTAGGGTAACCTATCAACAGGATACCAACTTTTTGGCGTTGGATGGATAACTGGATTTTTAGACTTATACTTATCATGCATTAATCTTATTGACCCTTCTGCATCCATTCGGTTAGCTGTTTTTTTCTTGATTATAGATTAGCAGCTATACCTGGTGCGAATGCCAAGCTCACATGATTTCCCCGAGTTATTCGCACCTCAGAATTTGTCGAAATCGCATTGAATGTGAACAAGACCTGAACTTTAATCAGTGATTTTAGTATAATCTAGTTACCATACTTACTGTTGTACGCTACAATAGAGATAAAGGCTCTTGGATACGTAGTTTTTTGCTGTCGCACTCTATATGAGTGCGTGGATTGAAATCTAACAGTGCTCAAAATTTCGTCCGTATTTTTACGGTCGCACTCTATATGAGTGCGTGGATTGAAATGCTTCGCTCCGGTTCCGCACCGTTCACCTCACCTTGTCGCACTCTATATGAGTGCGTGGATTGAAATTGTTTGTTCCGGTGTGGCTTGCCCTTTGAACGAAGTCGCACTCTATATGAGTGCGTGGATTGAAATGACTATGCGTTGCTCTGTGGCTTTGGCTTGGTCGTCGCACTCTATATGAGTGCGTGGATTGAAATCATTTAGCTATTACTTCATCCCTGGTCATGGTTGCGTCGCACTCTATATGAGTGCGTGGATTGAAATTTTAGCCAGCGCCCGAATCTTTGGCAAGCTAGGAGACGTGTCGCATTCTATATGAGTGTGTGGATTGAAATATTGAGAACAAACAAGTCTCTTCATTGCGGCTGCGTCGCACTCTATATGAGGGCGTAGATTGAAATACAAAGCAGGCCGTCAAGCATCATGTCTGCAATAGTCGCACTCCATGTGAGTGCGTGGACCATGATGGAGCAACCGTCACCTGGTCGTACGATTGGAGAGCGCCGCTTTATCCAAAATAAAGAGGTCCGATAAGTGGAGGAACGGATATTTTATGCGATTTGGAGAGTGGACGACGGTTTAGTACACTTCCGTGTGGGATGAGCTGATCTTGTAGCAAAAAGGTGATTTTTACTTCCATGGATGCCATAAACACCCGCCGTTAGATATGTGAATGTTCTATTATGGTGCGAATGTGAAGCTCACATAAAAACCCCGGGTCTTTCGCACCTCGAAATTTGTCGAAAAGCAACTGATCAGTTACCCTCAGTTAAAGTCAATGGTTGATCTAAGCCTTTTTGGCATCAGTTTTTGCGATAATGTGAGGAATTGATATCATTAGGGTATGAATTACCACATTTTCGCTGTCGTCGCACTCCACGTGAGTGCGTGGATTGAAATATGACCCAGAAGGAAAACAATTTCCTGCTTTATCTATTAAGTTCTGTATTTTTCTACGCAAAAAAACCTGTCATTTCGACAGGTTGAATAATCATCAAATGTGCAGCGCCAAAAATATGGAGCGCCTCATTTCTGTTAAAGAAGTCCAGGAGGATGTCCTGCCGGCTCCAACCTATTCTGGGCGGTTGTTCCCTGAGAGGTCACTGCACAATTATATATACGCCTATTAAGGGCTAATTCCTTCTAATACGGTACCAGTTACCACAAATACTTTATAGAAGCCTTTCTAAGCTCCACATTAGACTTAGAGGTTAACTGGTACTACGGTATTTTAGCATGTTGCTCAAAAGTGGTAAAAGCCTATTTATTGAACTAGCGTTCCTCGTTAGCGCAGCAATATTTTCAATTCGTGTTATGAAATCTCTTCGCAACAATGGTGCTATAGTATCCCTTAAATTATTTAAATGTATTTTTGATCGGAGGACTGTCACTGTAGTTTATTATTTTAATCCCAAAGTTTGTTTGTAATTGTTCGGCAGAGAGTGGTGTAGCATCAGTAACGATCACGTTTGGGCGTTCACTATAAGTTTCGATATATTCTATTTGTGGTTTTTCAGATACCGAGCCGTCTGGATCACCCATAAAATATGTTGCAGATCCGTAATTGTAATATATCTCAATTTCCGAATCAATCCTATCGGGTTTGATGATTGAACGTATATTAATATCACTCAATATAGTGATCCTACGCGTTCCACTTTTTAAATGTTCATTCCACCGTCTAATCTTACCGAATCCCCCTGCGTCCGTAGAAATGTTAGAAAAATCGCAAACAACGGTATCACTTACGTCATATTTTTTTCCGTTCATTTCATATTTTAATTCAAACGGAAATTCACCGTGTTTTATGGTTGGTGGTAAAGGATCAAGAATGTTTCCTGCCCAAATTATTAACCCTATGATGAGCAACGGTGGCAGTACAAAGATGCCGGCGATTTTGGCTATCAAACGATTTGCAGATTTTTGCATATATTCTCTGTCTCCTAGAGTAATTCAAATTAATATCATACACTTTTGTATTTTTATTAAATTTTTCCAAGCACGTACAGTATCGATAATACTCATTACCTAAATTAGACACTCAAATTGAACTATTCTGCCCGTTAGCTTAATGAGCTAAAGTAACTTATTTAAATGTATATCTAATCGGTAATCGGTACAAGTTCTTGTCCTTCGCTCGGGACAAAAACTTGTACCGATAAAATAAAAAAGCCGCTAAAATAGCGACATTCAATGGGACATGTTCTTGTACCTCGACAACTCGACTTTTGGTAGGAACAAATTCTGCCTCATCAATATGGTGCTTTTGACTGTGTAAGAAGAACTTGTCCTTTTGGTAGACCTGTCCCACCGTAAATAGTCACTGTATAAGCGCCTGAAGGAACAAGTGGCATATTATCATTATTTACAAGTTCTACTGTTGCCTCTGCTGCAACGCTTGCATTAAAAATAACCGTATTCTTGCTGTTGTGCTGTACTTCGACCCTAAAAGAGTGTGCTCCAGTATTTTTTGCATTAAGTTTAATATGTGGATATCCAACTATCACAGAATAATCTTTTTCAGGGTCCACTTTATCACCCGCTAAATCCCAAGTTAGTGTATCTTCGAGTGCATCAGGACTGCTTTCGAAGATTCCATATTCTTCTTTGGATTTTAAATCAACATTATTTTTCAAGGAACTTGAAACGCCAATAATAAGTAAAATAGATGCAGTGGGAGCAATAATCTTCATAACTTTGTTTTTCATTTATGTAACCTTCCTCTCAATGAACAGATTTCAACTAGCGTTCTACGTTAGCTTAGCGAACTACATATAAGAATGTGTGTTATTCATGTTTAATAAGGAGCCTTTATACGAAGTAACTTTAATCCTAATCCGATAAAGATTACGCTGGTAATTTTATTTAAACAAAAGCCAACTCTTTAGTTTGTTTTAATTTTTCTTATAACGTATGATGAAAAATATGCAATAAACAAGTACTATAACAAACCGCTATGAGCAAAATACCCTAGTATGTACTCTGTCCAGTTAGTATCAACATTGTAGTTTAAATAATATTGGCATCTTTCCTTAAGTTTCTCACTACTAGGAAATCTATCTTCACAAACAAAATGTGTAATACCCTTTTCGCTTTTTGTCACATTCCCCCTTACATAGACAGCATCTGGAGCAATACTCCCAATTAAGAAACTAAGAAGATGGAGTACGTGAGCAAAGTTCTAAAGCTGTCGCTAAATGGACCATCGGATAAGGCATTCTTGATAAGCTCCTTAGTTAAGAAAATCATTCGATGAGCTGTACACCTGCATACTATAACATATTGAAACTAACCCGCCTATTAGCTGAATAGACTGCCGAATCATGCCGGAAGTCTTATAAATTATTTGAACTATCGTCTCCCATTAAATCAATAAATTTATGCGTAATATCCACCCTTAGAAGGGTATTCGTTATGTTCAAGAAAGTGCTTATATATTTTTCCAAATACTCTGTTGGCCATAGCTTGAGATTGGCTGATATTCTTTAGTCTAACTACTTCACTGATGGGTGCTTCCATCGATATTTCCCCACCTATCAACTTAGGTAGATCAATCTCAAAAATTCCATCTAAATCACTCAAGCAATTTCCAAATCTATACTCAGCAACGGTTCCTCTTATTTTAACTAACTCGTAGTTTAAACAAATAGCCATTCTCATACCCTCACCTTAAAATAATATAGTCACAAAAACAAAAGTTTCCCATTAGCATACGAACAACCTCAATAGCCGACAAATGGCCAAATGTTGTCCGGTATCCGCCAGCATGATCTATTCTGACCTTACTCCTTTTTCGGATTACAGGCATCCTTCCATCCGGAAAAATGACATTAGCGTACCGGTTCATGATGCGGCTTACCTTCTTCAATTCTGGTCCACAGCTTTTCGTAATTACGAGGTTAGGACTAGGCCAGGCTATTCCCCCCGGACTAGTCTACTTAGATGCTTTTTGAAATCATTGCAATAGTTTTAACCCTTATTTTATATTGTAGCTCCAAAAAAATAAAAATATTATATTGCGTTACGTAGAGAGGCGATATCCTAATACTGCTTGTATCTATTAAAAAATATATCCCATTCTAACCATTAAACGTTAAGATGTTCGCTTGCTTCACTTAGGTTAACCTATCAATAGGATACTAACTTTTTTGCGTTGGATGGATAACTGGATATTATAGACTTATACTTATCATGCATTAAATCTTATTGCCCCTTCTGCATCCACTCGGTTAGCTATTTTTTTCTTGATTATAGCAGCTATACCTGGTGCGAATGCCAAGCTCACATGATTTCCCCGAGTTATTCGCACCTCAGATTTTGTCAAAATCGCATTGAATGTGAACAAAACTGAACTTTAATCAGTGATTTTAGTATAATCTAGTTACCATATTTACTGTTGTACTCTACAATAGAGATTAGAAGGCTCTTGGATACGTAGTTTTTTGTTGTCGCACTCTATTCGAGTGCGTGGATTGAAATCATGTAAGAAAAGACAATGAGCATGGACCATATCGCAAGTCGCACTCCATGTGAGTGCGTGGATTAAAATTGACCGTTGAATGTGCCTGACGCGAACCGTTTGGTCGCACTCCATGTGAGTGCGTGGATTGAAATTCTGCCATATATGCTTGGATAAGGACCGCATTAGTCGCACTCCATGCGGGTGCGTGGATTGAAATAATGCAGCTCTCAGTAGAGCTGTGCCTTTTCTCCGCTCGTCGCACTCTATATGAGTGCTTGCTCAGTTCTTTAATTATGAGTGGTCGCCCCACGTGAGTCCGTGGATTAAAACGTTGTTATCCGCTTAATTTTTATGCGATTTTTTACGTCGCACTCCATGTGGGGGCGTGGATTGAAGTAATAAGCTCGTCCCTCTTTTGAAGCTTCCATTCCCGGTCGCACTCTATATGAATGCGTGGACAATGATGGAGCAGCCGTCACCTGGTCGCACGATTGGAGCGCCGTTTTATCCGAAATAAAGAGGTCCGATAAGTGGAGGAACGGATATTTTATGTGATATGGAGGATGGGCGACGGTTTAGTACACTTCCGTGTGGGATGAGCTGATCTTATAGCAAAAAGATGATTTTTACTTCCATGGATGCCATAAACACCCGCTGTTAGATAATGTGAATGTTCTATTATGGTGCGAATGTGAAGCTCACATAAAAAACCCGGGTCCTTCGCACCTCGGAATTTGTCGAAAAGCAACTGAATCAGTTACCTTCAGTAAAAATCAAGGGGTGATCCAGGCCTTTTTGGCATCAGTTTTTGCGACAATGTGAGAAATTGATATCATTAGGGTATGAATTACTACATTTTCGCTGTCGCACTCCATGTGGGTGCGTGGATTGAAATTCCACTAATTCAGTCATTGCATTATATGCGTTTAAGTCGCACTCCATGTGGGTGCGTGGATTGAAATACTATAGAAAGACTCTGCTCAATAATGTCGTAGTCAAAAGTCGCACTCCATGTGGGTGCGTGGATTGAAATCGCCAATCATACACACGCTGGCTAAACTCTTCGATAGTCGCACTCCATGTGGGTGCGTGGATTGAAATCCTTAGAAATAACAGAGAGAAAGCGACGCATTCGGTCGCACTCCATGTGGGTGCGTGGATTGAAATTTGCCGACTTCGAATTTCATAGTAGTTAGTTCCCCGTCGCACTCCATGTGGGTGCGTGGATTGAAATCAATTGCGAGGGCCAAAACACTAGCAGAAGAGAATGTCGCACTCCCTGTGAGTGCGTGGATTGAAATGCTTGTTTAGGCTGGGTTTACGTGGGCCGTATTTCGTCGCACTCTACATGAGTGGTGGATTTTGAAATCTGTGTATTGCAATCCAGTCTAACCGGAAACGTAGCCGCACTCTATGTGGAACGTGGATTGAAATTGCTGTAGAGAGAAGTAAACACCCAACTGGCTGGCAATGAGCGCGAGGCCGATTCCTTAAACACGAATACGCTCTCAGAAACAACATGATCGTCGGCCCAATGTACTGTACGAATCCGGGCCTGGACAACGAGATCCGGGTGGCTACCCGGGCAAAAAAGAGCAGCGCCAGCGACGTTACCACGGTGCCAAAATAGATCCTGGGCAGGATTACAGCCGTTTCCGACAGCAAGCCTACAGAATCGTCTTGTCCGATCTTCTTCTTTGCGAGGCCGTACAAACCAAACGACACGGCCAGCGAGATTGCGACCCACGGGAACCGCCCGTAGTCGATGGCGATGATAATTACAAAAGTCAAAGTAGAAAGTGGAAATTCACGTTTAATAGAACCAATAAAATTAAGTACGTGGTCGCTGTGCCGAATTCAACTCAATATTTGGATCGCTACACTTTGTCCCCAGGAAAAAGTTTTGGGACGTAATAAAAAGTGCTTACATAAATAAGCAGACATTTCATCCTCATGAATTTGTACTATAATGGATATAAATAAAAGTAGCCGCGATGTTAGCGCATCACAGCTACCGACAAAGGCCGGTGGGCAACCACGACGAGAATTTCATACGGATACGAAAAACCACTGGATAGCTAGGTTCCCAAACCTATTCCCGATGGTTTTTCTTGTCTCGCCCTTGCTTGTAGACGTTGACTAACGTAATTAGGCCAGTTGTAATACCGACCAGCTTCAGTACAACATCCAAAAGCTTCAAACACAATCCAAGAGACGACACGGCAGCACCCCCTCTCGGGTTGCTTAGCCCGTGTCATTCCTCGCCCACCTTACAGCGATTGCGTGACGATGGCGATGATAATTACAAAGTCAAAGTAGAAAATGGAAATTCACGTTTGATAGAACAATAAAATTAAGTACGTGGGCGCCGTGCCGAATTCAACACTTTGTTTCCAGGAAAAAGTTTTGGGAAGAATAAAAAAACGTCTGACATAAATAAGCAAACATTTCATACTCATGAATTTGTGGTATAATGGATATAAATAAAAGTAGCCGCGATGTTAGCGCATCACGGCTACCCGACAAAGGCCGGTGGGCAACCACGGCGAGAATTTCATACGGATACGAAAAACCACCGGATAGCTAGGCTCCCAAACCTATTCCCGGTGGTTTTTCTTGTCTTGCCCTTGCTTATAGACGTTGACTAACGTAATTAGGCCAGTCATAATACCGACCAACTTCAGTACAATATCCAAAAGCTTCAGACACAATTCAAGATACGACACGGCAGCACCCCCTTTCGGGTAGCTTCGCCGTGTCTTTCCCCACCGGTTACCTTGTCCTATTAATTATAGCATAAACGCGACACTCGGAAATAGAATAGAAACAGCAGAAGCGCCTCGAATTTGGTTCGCTCTGCTGTTTTTCAAGATTCAGGAGTCCCTCTGACGCAGCTTACTAAAGAAAATGTTTATCTTGTGGTATCGCCCGCCTTGCAGCGTCTGCGTGATGGATTGGTACACGCTAAATTGTACAAAACGTGAAGTTTAATCAGAGAATTTAGTATAATCTAGTTACCATACTTACTTCTGTGCGCTACAATAGTGATTAGAAGATCTTTGGATACGTTGTTTTTTGCTGTCACACTCTATGTGAGGGCGTGGATTAAAATAATTGCTGTCATCAGGCTGTCGCTCCTTTTTTTATTTTGTCGCAGTATGAGCACATGGATTGACGCATAGCTCACTGAGAGGAGCACGGGTAATTCTTGGAGACGGAACTGCAAACGTCTTGGTTTTATTGTCCCATTTCATTTTTAGATTCGGCATCTGTACGTGTAGAAGCTAATATCACACTGTTTTAGGATCTTGCAAAACTAATAGATATTTCTGGTGCGAATGTGAAGCGCACATAAAAACCCTGGGTCTTTCGCACCTCGAAATTTGTCGAAAAGGAACCAAATTAGTTGCCCTCAGTTAAAGTCAATGGTTGATCCAAGCCTTTTTGGCATCAGTTTTTGCGATAATGTGAGGAATTGATATCATTAGGGTATGAATTACTGCATTTTCGCTGTCGCACTCCATGTGAGTGCGTGGATTGAAATTTATGTCCCGGTCAATACCGATGAAGGCCATAAAAGTCGCACTCCATGTGAGTGCGTGGATTGAAATTTTTTATACGGCGCAACATGATTTGATTATTAAGTCGCACTCCATGTGAGTGCGTGGATTGAAATGTCAATAACCCGAGCCATCAGGATCGGGCGGTGGGTCGCACTCCATGTGAGTGCGTAGATTGAAGTAATAAGCTCGTCCCTCTTTTGAAGATTCCATTCCTGGTCGTACGATTGGAGAGCGCCGCTTTATCCGAAATAAAAAGGTCCGATAAGTGGAGGAATGGATATTTTATGCGATTTGGAGGGTGGCGACGGTTTAGTACACTTTCGTATGGGATGAGCTGATCTTGTAGCAAAAAGGTAAGTTTTACTTCCAGGGATGCCATAAAAACCTGCCGTTAGATAATGTGAATGTTTTATTATGGTGCGAATGTGAAGCTCCCATAAAAACCCTGGGTCCTTCGCACCTCCAAATTTGTCGAAAAGCAACTGAATCAGTACCTTCAGTAAAAATCAAGGGTTAATCCAGGCCTTTTTGGCATCAGTTTTTGTGACAATGTAAGAAATTGATATCATTGGGGTATGAATTACTACATTTTCGCTGTCGCATTCCATGTGAGTGCGTGGATTGAAATCTCATACGCCAGTCGTGCCCGTTTGGTGTGTGCGGGGGTCGCACTCCAAGTGAGTGCGTGGATTGAAATAATTAATCTACCTTAATTATATAGGGGCGCATGACGTAAGCAAGAGATTTTAAAAATTTGTCGATATAATATCCTCCAGCTTAATCCAACTAAAATCATCCTCACCCCGAAACAGTTTTACTTCGCGTCTGGCGGTGTTAATTGACGTAACTACACCAGTCATAACCGTGTCGTCAAACGGGCTAAATACGGTCACGCTGATAGGCTGGCGCGAGTTGTAGGACTCTATTAGCGCCTGCTCAATTAACTGTACCTCTTGGTCATCCAACTCCGGTTTCCCACGGCGCTGGCGATCCTGCATGAGCTTTAAATAAGCCTCTTTATGTTCTGGTATGATAATGCGGCTGCTTTCCCACAAGCCATTACCTTCTAATTTTTTAGACATTTATGTAGCCTCCTGATGTGTTATGTAGAAATTATATCCCGAACATATGTTCCTTACAAGAAATTATTATTGGCAGCAAGACAAAAAAATAAACCTCGGAATACTCCGAGGCTTGGTAATTTTAGATAACATTTGACTATAGTCAAAAAAGGCAACCCCATTGCCTGAATAAAATGGATATGCTAACATAAGAATAGAAAAAGGGATCGGCCACAACCGATCCCGACTGCACGACTAACCGCTATAAGAGCGGTCGGCTGTAGTTTGGGTCAGTGAAATAGACCGTTTACCTTTGCAGAGGGCGGTCTATTTCTTTTGGTTCAATGCAATAACAATTGTAACGATTAATCCGATTAGCGCTACTAATAGCGTACCGAACATCATCATTAATGTCAGAGCATCCTTAACCTCCACAGGCATCACCTCCCTTCCGGGAGATTAGCCGACCGCCTTATATAGCCGTTTTGTCGCACAATCCAGATTATACCACAAAAAAGCTCTAGGTAGGTCTGGAGACTTTACTTTTATTTTTCCATTAATTCATTGAATATTTCTCTATCTTCGGAAGTAAAGTCGGAAATCCGTTTCTTTTGCTCGTATGTGTTGGTACTTGAATCCAATTTGATGAAGCCATTTTCCCCAACCACATATACGATATTTTTTTTTATCTTATATGACACAATATTATCAACAGCTTTTTCCGTTGGAGCAGCAAGATGATTATAAAGTATTAAACAGTTGTCCCGCCCCCCTCTCAAAATTTGAAAAGTCCCGTCACCAAAATATTCTACGGTATCTTTGCCATCTGGGTATTTATAGTTCGTATTATCCGCAAAATTTACTAGAAAAATTATAGTAGTAGTTATAACTAGTAGAGAGACCAAGATCAAAATAAAGATATATCTAAACTTCATCTGCAATTCACACCTCACTTCCAGGCTTTTCTTGTATCAGTTACTGTTACATAAGACGTATACTCATTGAGTGTTCCCCATGATTCCATTATATTTGTTAGATTGGCCGCAGCCCAACCGAGTTTGTTGTTCCCAGTAAACATTCGTTTAAAATTAAACTCGAAATTATATTTATCATAATATATTGTAGTAATTTTCCATTGCCCGTCAACGTAATCCCCATTTATTTCATAATACATGTTGTGAAAAGCATTATATAAATCTCTATCACTTTCTAATTGCGCAGATCCATTATAAGAAAAACTTTTAACTTTTTTACCATTAGCTTTTTTGACGTCATCATTAACTATTGCGATGTGATCTTTAGATTTTTTAACTTGCTGCGCCTCATATGACCACTCGTTAAAGTGTAAATTTCCTGGTTTGTAGTCAAGTGAATGTTTAAGTAAATTGGCTGTGATGTCCCCGTACTTCTTTCGAGCTATAGGAACAGCTACTAATGCAAATGCTTTACGATCAGGATAATGTATTACAGTGTCTGTCGAATCTTTTACCTTCTCTACGCCTCGTACCCAAGTCTTTTCTAGTTCTACCATAGGATTTTCAAACGGAAAAGTAATATTTCCTGCATACACTAACATATTCTTACTATATGCACCTTCCAGTACTTTTTGCGAGACATCAGACTGATCCTTTTCTCTTGTTTCCTTAGGTTCTACCTGAGGACTGTATTGAATTTTTCCCAATTGATCTTCTTTTTGTTTTAAAACAAGTTCAAACTCAAGGATCTCTTTGCTGGTATCAATCTGTTCTTGATACTTATCTACATAAGCGTGTGTAAACGTAATATCTCGGATTGTGTTTTCATTTCTAACGATTTGGATATTACATTTGCGATAGTAATCCTCAGTATCAGGTTCATATTCTGTGTTTGCCCATGTATACAGCATGTTGGAATTATCCGCATTGTCTACAACTGAAGGAAGCGAATGAAGCGGAATTTTGCTTCGAATATGTAGCGAATGATTCAAGTTTGGAGACTTAGCTGAAAGCTTTATGGAACTATTATTCTTATAAGTAAAGCCAATGATTTCACCTTTTACAAACTCGATTGGTTCACCACCGGATTTGCGTTCTATTTTCAATGAAATGCTCATTGAAATAATCTCCTCTGTTAATTTAATCTAGTTTTGTAGGAAATATTTGTGAAAAAATAATTTCCAAATATTAATATATACGAAAAATATTAAATAGTAAACATATTTTCAACATGGTAAAGGACGACAATAGAGTTTCGTAACCTCGGCAAATTATATGAAGAAGCTAAAACGAAATATATGCTAGCTAACACAGACCTATTAGAAACATAAAAGCTCTGCCGACCAATTAAGGTTAGCAGAGCTTTTTACTAATGATGATATTGGAAAGGAAGCTTCAGCATTTAAGACACGCTAAATCCCCTTAAAATTCCCCCCTAATATAAAATCTAACCCATAAAGAATCAAGTTTATATTAGGTAGCTTTATTATTCATAAGTATTAATAAGTACTAGTTTAGAGCTATTTCCGTGAACTACTATCTCAGCTTCAGTTATTACCCCTATCATTGATTTGAAAAGCCCTTTCTGCCCTAATGCAACTGGGTTCCAACCATATTTTAAAGTGTGATCAAAACTACCAGGACCAGCGCCTAAAGCAAAACCTTGCGATTGAGAATCTGTAGGGCCATTTCTCATCATACCATTTTGTCCAAGTCTAAATTTTTTTGCAGTTATTGAAACTGGAGTGGTATAGTCATTTATTCTCCAGCCTCCATTTGCGCTTACTAGACTACCATAAAAAACACCATTTTCATCAGTAGACTTTGCCATATAAAAAGTCGAATAAGTAGTTACTGAAACACTGTCATCTGATTTTGATTCAGATCTTGAACTATCATACACTGCAGCGGCAGAAATAGCGTAGATATTCATCTCATTACTTTCATTTACATTGGAAATCCTTAACGATTGGTTAACTTCTCTACCTACCAGCTTAGCTGTTCTGTATGTTTTGACATCAAACTCTTTCCCATCAATATTGTAAGTAGACTCTGTTACAGCACTTCCAATATCCAAGTCGCTGATTCCTTTTTTAGCACGATCAATGACTTCTTCTACATTTAAAGCTTTGTCCACCTGGTATGTAGCTTTTCCCTCAAGGTCGACTACGTTAGAACTTGAGTCTGCGAAAGCAAAAGTTGGCGCTAGTAAAAGAGCTCCTACAACTGACAAAATAATTAATTTTTTCTTCATTAATTTTCCTCCTTTTGTATGTTATGATACTATTATTAAGCAATTGCATAAATAAAACAACCCTTTTGGAGGAAAAATAATGAAAAAATTATTATTATTTGTATGGTTTATAGGATTTATGTTATTTTTGAAATTAATAAATGTGTTTGATGAATATTTCCAAAATCAAATGTCAATTACTTTCAAATATCAACCTTATTTAACTTATGAGTGGATTTTATACGTATTACTAGGGATATACTTTTCGTTAATTTTTACTGGAAGTTTGAAATTTGTATTCAAAAAAAATGTTTTTATTTTTGCCTTCATCCCCGCTCTTTTAGTCATAATTTATTATTTAGCAGGAAATTATCTATCTTCAAATCTTAACTTAATATTTATGTTGTCTGGCTCCTTATTATCGTACAGCTTGTTAGGAGAAAAAAAATAACTTTCAGAAAAAGGACTCATACCAGTTTAAGAAGCTGGAATGAGTCCTTTTCTTTATTTCACTATAAATCTTACCTTGGTTCCATCAGCATACTTATCTAGCTGGTGACTTACCCATGATCCTGCTCCCCGGTTATCGCTAGGGGTTATGTATCTGATATCAGCGCCTGCGCCACCTTCAGCACACATTGCCATTGGCCATTCATCGCGGTCATATCCTTTTTTAGTCGGAACACCTTTTAGAGACTCTTTCCTGTTTTCCTCAGCTCCATCCCTATCAATTGTACATACCGCTGAATGTCCAACTGCTATAGCATCTTTGATATGTGCTCCGGTTTCAGGGTAACGTGAACTTGGGAACTCCAACGTATACCCAGATGCTGCTTGCTGACTCATTGCTGTCGGTTCAGCATAGACACCTTGTACGGAAAAAATAGTGGCTAGTAAAAATACGATTAATCCTCTTACAAATCCTTTTATCATACGACACCTCCATAGTATTTAAATCTTCTCAATACTATATTGGGAGACATGTCGAAGTATCACGTAAATTGTCGTGAAATAAAATAAGGTGTACCAGATATACAACAGTAGATCCTTGTTGCTTTCTAAAAATTTAAATACATTATTAAACTTATATTTGAATATATAGACATTAATGTTTAGACATTCCTATAATTGAGTTTTATAATTCAGTTTGTTTTTACATAATTTTAGGAGGAAGTCATGAATAATAAAATGTTCAAAAAGTTTGGGAGTATCTTGTTAGCATTATTTATTGGAGTTTCCGTGTTATCATTATTTCCTACAGTTACAAAAGCAGAAACTGCCAATGTGACCTGGTCAGATGGGTCTCTAACAAAAACAATTCCTCAATGGAATCAAACCGATATTGCTAATGTAGGAAAGAGCTCAGGGAAATGGTATTGGGAAGTAACTCTTGATAAAGGAATTGGGAATATAGGAATCGCTAGTTCAGACAAGAAAAAACAAATCAGTTACGAGAGTAACACTGGACGGAATTATGGTCCCACAAGCCCTTCCTTTGGTACCGGTCAATACGATTATGGGAAAGTTTTCAAGGCAAATGATGTTATATCGGTTGCTTTAGATTTAGAGAATAATACAATAACCTTTTACAACAACGGAATATCACAGGGTGTTTCAAAGTATACCCCTTCTTTAGTCGGTACTCCTATACATCCATTGATAAGAAATGGTCTATTAGACGGCCCTACTATATTTACGGCTAATTTCGGGGCTAGTGATTTTAAATATCCAGTACCTGAAGGATTTTTGCCTTACCAAGAATCAGGCGCATCAACACCCAATCCAACTCCAGATCCTAATCCCGTGCCTGTAGATCCGACGCCAAATCCAGACCCAACACCAGACCCTGATCCGTCCAAACCTACTGAGCCAACCGAACCAGCACAACCAACTGGCGATCGTGCTATTCTGACTGTAACAATGGATAATGGATTCGATAAAGAATTCGATCTAAGTAAAAAAGAACTCAGCGCATTCATCGCCTGGTATGACGCTAAAGATGCCGGAAGAGGTCCTTCATTCTTTTCCATTGATAAGCACAATAACAACAAAGGTCCATTCAGCAACCGCAAAGACTACGTAATCTTCAACAAAATTCTTACGTTTGAAGTAAGTGAGTATTCAACTAAATAATAAACAACAAAGGACTCCGTATTGGTTACATACCAGCGGAGTTCTTCTTTACATCTACTCTAAATTCAAACTGATTCCGTATGTAATACGCTCCGGCAATCTTAACCGAATCAGGCGAAAACTTTTCTATAGTTCCGCCATAGTCTACAACCGACACCATATCCTCTCCCAACGACTGAACAACGTACACTCTTGTTTGGTTTAATGCAGCTGCAAATAATTCTATTTCTGACTTTAACACTTTATATGTATGGTTCATGCTGATCACCTCAGGATAGTTATTCGGTGAATTGTGTGATAATTCCTGTAACGAAGAAAACTCTGCCGACCATAAGGTTAGCAGAGCTTTTTTGTTATCTAAGCTTAGGAACCTCCAACGGTAGCATTAAGCTGAATAGGGTGCTGGTCATAAGCATGATTAGGCCCACTCACAATAAATAAAAAACTAGCTGCGACGATCAGAAGAACCATTTTTCTCAACATTGTTTAACCACACCTTTTCAATAAGATTTAAAAACTCTTCTTTGAACTCAGGAACTGCATGTGTTCTAAACTTCACGAATAGCCCCATGCAGTTTATAAAATAAGTTTCGTTATTTATTATATGTGACTTTACCATTGCATACATCAAATGTTTAAAGCCATCACCGTATGATCCTCTATATAAATAATAATAAGCTAACTCGTATCCAAATCGTGCATATTGTTCTGGTATAACTTGACTAGTATACATATCGGATGATGGCTGCACCTTCTGAGTAAACGAATTAATTATAGTTTCAAAACGTCTAAGTATATCGTCTATATCTAGTTGATACTGGTTAGCTGCAAGCAGTAAGTTCAATATCTTAGTTACCATTTCTTTATCTACTTTTGATTGGGCAATGTATTCAACATAATCTGGAAGCACACTTGTATCACCGGACAAAAGTTTATAAATGTAACTATTACATTGCGCCCAATCCCTATAAAGATTTAGCCAATATAAAGTATCTTCGTCTGTCTCCAATACCCAATCTAAATCAGTGTAGGCATATGTATATTCTAGAGCTTGTTGATAATCGCCTTGGGCTTCGCAGACACTTGCACATAGTAAATCGGCATATGTGATGTACACAAACAAGGGACGACTTAACTTCTTAGCAGGTTCGTCACACTGTCGTTTCTTCTGTTGATGTTTAATTGCATATTGGATTTCCGCTTTTTCTCTCATTTTTCTTGCCATTTCATCGACCTTGTTCCACTTACACAATGAACGATACAAATTCGCTAAGTCCTTCAATGCGTCAAGTTGGTCTATTTCATTCAATCGCTCAACAAACCAACTTGCCCAATTCCGCACAGCGAAACAAAAACGGCTCGATTCGCCTCATATTCGGGGGATGGTCGATGATAAAGTTTTCTATAAACAGATCATAAAAGTGACCTTCTGGTAAGCCCATAGCCTCAGTAATTAGATCAAGTTGGTTAATAGACATAGACTTATTCCCTGACACAATGGCGCTTACCGCTCCCCTATTCATACCTGCTATATGTCCAAACTCCGTCATGCTCAAACCTTCTTGTTGTAGGTATCTGTCTAATTCTGCTCGAATCGTAGGTGTATGCTTCATGCCATGCCCACCTCTCGCATAAAAATTCCATATTTTTTAAAAGATACTTCATTTTTCACTAGAATTAACCATCTGTCAATATGTTATGCAACTAATGTCAAAATCATATTTTAAGCATAATAAAAACAAAAAACATTCTCCCTTCACCGCAAAGGTTAGTGGAGAGTGGTTAATCACTATTTTTTTCTTCATTCTCGTTATTCTTATTCTTTTTCTCAGCAATAAGTAAACCTAGCAGTATATATCCTCGGTACACTAATCCAATTAAAAGAACTCCACCAGCAATAGAAAGGAGTATAACTAAAATATTAAGTATAAATAAAAATAGCTCCAAAAAGACACCTCCAAAGTAAATTAGCCTTACTTATCCTATAGTAATTGTCATGTCGAAGTATCGCATAGATTGTCACAAAACAAAAAAAGACTCGCTAGTTACCCAGCGGAGTCCTTTTTCACATCTACTCTAAATTCAAACTGCTTACGGAAGAAATAAGATCCGTTAATTTTGATCGACTCCGGTGTGAATTTCTCGACCGGTCCGCCGTAGTCCACGATATCTATCAAATCCTCATCCAACGACTGAACAACGTACACTCTTGCTTGACTTAATGCAGCTGCAAATAGTTCTATATCCGACTTTAACACTTTATATGTGTGGTTCATTCTGATCACTTCGCTTTAAGATACGTTCTGCCTGTACCCAGTCTCCCTGCTTTGTAACCTTGACCTCATCGCCAACAACAAATAGACCATACTTTTTTTCAGGTACACTTACTTCTTCACGTTCGAGGTCTTCAAATTCACAAGTCAGATAATAAAACTTTAAAGAGCTCCCTTCGCTCCATTGTACCCGCTTATCAACCACTGTTGCATTTCTTACTATTATTGGCTGTTTAGCATTTTTCTCATCGTTTCGCATTAACGCAATAAATCCCCATACTATTAATCCAATAACAATTAATAAAACAATCCACCCCATAATTGTCCCTCCATAAGAAATTCCAAATAAATTTCTTTATACTAAGTACATTATTTTAAGTGTTGCTCCTTTCCCTTTAGGCGGAGCATTTAATATCTCATCATTTGGCTTTTTTAAGCTATACATAGCATCACAATAGGAAGGCATATATGGTTATTCTATAGAATAAATTTCGCTCCCTCTAGATTTTTTAAAGTTTATCAATAAACTCTTGGGCTAAACGCTTTGAAGTAAATCTAGGACAGCCTACCATATTTATCATTAGCCCTAATACTCCAGATATGATTGCAATTACAACAGAAGCACCTAAATTCTCAAATAAATAGTCACCTATCATCCAGCCCGCTATGCCACAAGCTAGACCAAATACAACAGTCATAATTAGACATGTTACAGGAACAAAAAGAAGAAGTAGGCACACGATAAAAACCCAAGCACCAACCCACCATTCTCCCTCTGGCCACCAAGTTCTATCAGCCCATATACCAGTAACTACACACAGAAACAAAATTTCAGCTAGAACAAACCCCTCTGCAAAACCAGCAGTTTTGTAATCTCTAATACCCTCCGCTACTTCTCTTCTAATACTCAATACAATCACCCTTACGTATGTTAATATTATACATACAATATTGCTTTCACACACTTGAAAACACCCTACCAGCTTAGCCAATAGGGTGCCACGGCGCTTCAAAATGTGTTGTTATCAGTACGCAAGTAGAACCTCAATGCTTATTAATTGCCAACAACTCTCTCGACCTTTGAAAATGTACCTTGCTGAAGTACAATAACTCTATCTCCAACAATAGTTACTCCGTATTCAGATTCAGGTGCTTCAAATTCTCCCCTTTCTCCATCTTCAAATTCACAGGTAAAATAGTAGTATCTAATCGAACTGTCTTCCTTTTGGTACATTCGCTTATCAAGTACCTTAGCCACACGGGTCACAATAGGCTTCTTTTTGTTGTCCATGTCTTCCCATGTTTGCATTATAATCGGTATTATACAAAAAACAGAAAAAGCACCAATAACAAAAATCCACAAAATAGCTTGTTCTCCCATATATAAACACTTCCTCCTAACATACTCAAAATCCAAATGTTATATTATTCCTTTACGCTATTACAGTTTATAAGTTTCATATTTAAATCCCTGTATGGTTTATAAAATTATACACTGCATTATTAATATAATATCGGAAATTGAGCTGTTTAATTTGATATCTTTTCAACGGGAAACAGAAAAATACCCCACCAGCGTATGCCAGCAGGGTATCACCGATGCTTTCTGATTGCACAACGGTGCTTCCGTATGTGTTGTTATCAGTATAATTGGTTTGGGTGATTCTGTAAATACTATATATAGATTATGCTGATCCCCTTAATTAGCTATTCGGTGTTTGACTTGATAATTCCTTAAACAAAAAGAACTCTAACGACCTATTAAGGCCAGTAGGGTTCTTTTCGCAACTATCTAATCGATTAGATAATTATATTTGTTTATAAGGTGCCATGATCAGCCCCCATTTAGGGAGCCGACCAAAACACCCCTAAAAGTCTAATCGCGTATCTTTAATATCTTTTGACTAATTTCGATAACACAGCTTCTTATATTTTTTGTACCCATTCATTATTTTCACTTTAACTCTTCATTAAAAAATAGAACAGAAGACTATTACCCAGAAATCCCACCAACGTTATCAATAATACTCCGCTAATTAGTAAGACAAACAGTCTATAGAAATATTTATTCATTTCCAGTCTCCTTTATCGCAATATTGCATGCTTTTAGGAGCTTTTATATTTTGGCCGGACATCATTACAATGATAAGTCCATTTATAAAATTTGTCAAAAGACATTGGAAGAAAATTTTATTTAATAATAAACTCTACTTTCGTTCCATCTATATACTCTTCTAGCTTATGGCCTACCCATGAACCTGCCCCACGATTATCCTTTGGACTTATGTACTTAATGTCTGCACCCTCTCCACCTTCCGTGCACATCGCCATAGGCCACTCGTCGCGATCCTTGCCCTTCTTGGTGGGTACACCTTTCAATGACAACTCACGGTTATGGTCTGCACCCTCACGGTCTATGGTGCATACTGGTGACTTACCGGCTGCTATAGCCTCTTTAATATACTGAGCTGTCTCCGGGTACTTTGCGGACGGAAATTCCAGCTGCAATGTCGCGCCTGTTGTAACTGTATGTGACTGTATTTGCTTGGAAGCCGTAGGAGCATTGTGACCTTGTGGAACTGGCATTCCATTGTAGATAACTAATCCCATGGTAACTGCTAATATTGCGCTTACTATTAGTCCTTTGATGCTCTTCAAATTTCATCCCCCTAAACATAAAAATAATACCCCACATATTAGTTAGTAGGGTATTAAAGCTACATCTTCAAAATTTTTAACGATGTGTTTTGGTACCGTACTTCCCAGTTATCGGGTTTCGATTGCCCTTTGTGCTCCAGTTATTACTGAAACTATGATCTCGATCTGAGCGGTAATGTGGAGCAACATGAGTACCGTTCTTCTTAGTATAGCCATGTACATATGTACGAGCAGAAGCAGCGCTGATAAATCCAAAACACATGACCACAGCCAATGCAGTTACCGTTAGTTTTTTCAAGAGTTTCATTCTATCACCTCTCCCATTTTCAATACAAAAGCATTACTTTAGACCTAATCATTATATATATGTTGGGGGATTTTGTAAATAAAAAAACACCCAATATCCGTAAATAAAGGGTGTTTTTTCTGAAACTCATTTCATTATATTTGTATATTAGCCGTGTTCCCTTCAGGGAGCAAGGGATACACGACTAGTACTCTTCTTATTTATTTTTATTATCCCAAGCATTTGAATCTCATCAAAAGTAAAAGGCTAAAAATGGGTTACGCTAATATTAAAAAGCCTTTTCAATCAATAAAGCCAAAACAAGTGCAATATATGTCATTCTAACCATCTTATAAATGAATTGCTCTGTAAGTTTCATAATAAGACCTCCTTAATTAAGAGAGATCCTAGTCGTATCATTATCATACCATACACCCTAGAAATAAAGACAACCAATCAAGAAGATTCACTTCAAATTATTATGTAATATCGAATTTCAAGCGTTGCTCCTTTCCCTTTAGGCGGAGTATTTAATATCTCATCATTTGGCTTTTTTAAGCTATACATAGCATCACAACAGGAAGGCATAGCATGTTTTCCATCTTTCCCAGGATATCCACCTAATTCTCTATGGATCTCTCCAGAGTTAATGTCTATATATTTCGCTCCGTTACTGCGAGCTACATCAATTTGATGTTGTATTTCCTTCTTAAAATCATCTTTTGAAGGCAAAACGTTCACTATAATCCCCCTATATAAAAAATCACCCCACTCGCATACTCGGTGGGGTGTCACTGTGCTTTTGGACTGCTTAATAATGTGCTTCCGTACGCACTTAGGTATACACACAATATTCGCAGACACTCGGAATAGCATGATCAAAACAGCTTTTATGCAGCTAGTAATTTAAGTGTCTTCTCAAGTTCATGAGATCTGCCTAACTTAGTTAGAATTTCTGCGATAGTTACGAGTCGATCGTAAAGGATTATTGATTCTCCATTCTCGATCATCTCAATTTTCTGAATATAATTTTTCTTGTTGAAGTAATAATTAGTTACTATCCTTTTCCCTTCATCCATGAATACCACTTCTGCACACATGCCGTCTAAATAAGCATTGAAGTTTATGCTTAAATAATCTGGGTCAGCAAGATTGTGAAGTAAATCGTTAGGCCATATAGTATTCTTGAACATTGCATCATGTAAATCCAATATAAGATCGGACATTTTACTCATCCCTTTCTAAAGCAGATTTTATCATTTCGTAAAGGTGGTTTACAAGGTCTTCTAAAAACGTTTCTGCTTTATAAAAATCGCTCAAAACCCAAATGTCTCTTTCGCCAAATTCTTGTTTTAACTTAGTATTGAGATAAAGAGTAACAATTCCTGCATTATCTAGGGCTTCATTGTTTTTTATAAATGAGAATTTTGCCGGAATTGCCTTAGCGAATTCTCGTCCTAATTTATTCACATTAAAATCCGTAATCAGTTGTGCAGGTAAATCTTCATGAATCTTGGTGTTGAATTTCTGTCTAACTAACATTCTAAATTTCTTGGGCGATTTTAGAAGCGGGCTCTCTGCTTTTGGCTTTTCTTGGGATACAATGAAATTCCTTAAATCCTCCTCACTACTTTCCGGCATAATTGCCTTAAATGATTTTATTTTTTCTGCTATTTCAAGTTCATATTTCTTATTTTCTTCAATTAATTCCGTAGTAATATAGTAATCTGCTTCTACTTCAAGTAATCCATCAACTTCAACAGAAGCAATATTTTTATCGTACTCTTTGTTTGCAAGTTTCTTATTCAAGTCCCTCTCTGCTTTTTCTTGCTTAATAACTTCTTCAATCACCTGGCTTATTTTAAGTTCTTTTTGATACTCCAACCATAATGGCTCCAAACCAAGATCTCTGTGTGCAATAACTACACCGATATTATCACCAGGTTTACTAACTTCTTCTGCTTCAATATATCTCAAAATACGACCAATGAATTGAGAATAAGGAGCCAATGACTTAAAAGGCCTAAAGATAGCAGCAACGGATAAATATTTATGATCATATCCTTCACCTAACATCGCTACATGAATAATCGCATCATATCTATTATTTTCGATGTCCGTAAATATTTTTTCTCTAGTTTTTTTATCCAGATCACTATGAATAACAACGGCCCTCAAACCTTTTGAATCATACATCTCTTGTAACTTCTCTGCATGCTTGATACTACATGCAACTCCAATAATTTTATGCGGAATAGATGATCCGATCTTTTTCTGATTTAATGCTATAATACTTTGATCAATTATCTGCCAATTACACTCCTCAGAAAGGGCGACACTTCTCGCAATGAACTGTTCATCCTTCAAACCACGCTGTCTTAGTTCTTCAACAGAATATTTCTCACTTTCATCATCATCAATTGTTAAGTATAATTTGTCAGGAATTAGTCTAAAGTTTTCAAGAGATTTAACGATTTTTTTCTGCATCGCTCTTCCTAATCTATATTCAATTACTACTTTTCCTTCAATAGGCTTTCTATCTGTTCTGAAAGGTGTCCCAGTAAGTTTAACAACTTTTGCATTTTTGAAATAATTTAAAGCATTCTGCCATGTTTCTGCTGGTGAATGATGAGCTTCGTCTATAATAATCATATCAAAAAAATCAGAACTTACTTTCGTAAGTAACGAATTCCTGAAACGAGCACTTAGTTTATGAATATTAAGAATAATAACGTTGCTATTTTCAAGTTCTTCTTGGTTAATATCATTGTCAAACTCGTTAACTACGGGCAAATCCGTAAAAGTATTAAATACCTTTCGTTTAAGCCAAAAATTATCTGGCTCTGATGGATCTAAAGATTCAACGACATGATCTTTTATCACTAGTTGAGGCGTGATAACAAGTACTCTACCTTTCGAAATACCAAAAGGTACTAATCCCATAACACCTGTTTTCCCTGCCCCTGTTGGCAAAATGGCTACAGCATCTCTAGTAGAGTGGTCTTCATTAAAATGTTTAAAAATGTCAATATAAGCCAGAATTTGAGGTTCTCTTAATTCTTCATTATCTACTATATTCGGTTTAGAATTAATAAAATAATTCAAATCAACTGACATTTTAAATCCCCCTAATTACCCTTAATTTTCCTCATCCTTTCTTGTTTTTCGACATATGGTTCTAAATACCTCTATTTTTATGATAATAAAGTCCTGATTATAAATTTCCTACCAGCACAAACCGGTAGGAAATTACTTCTTCCGTTTATTCTACTGCTACTCCCGTTACATTCGCCTGTGGTGCTGGAGCAGTATCTTGATGAGTTTCAGGTACCGTGCTTTCCGTCGCATCTGGTCCTGTAGCCTGTGTGAGTATCGCCGTTACCTTAGCAGCCAAAGAAGATAAAGCGTCCTTAACCGCGGCCTGTGCTGCATCCTCGTTTGGCTCTGCTTCAGTAGCCAGCATTGTCTTTGTCTTGGCTTTGTATTCAAGGTATGCCTTCTCAATTGCAGACCTTAACTCTACTTGAGATACTACGATACCTTGACTGGAAAGAGTAAGTGAAGCATACTGCAAAGCCTCCTGAAGTTTGCGTTCTCCCCCAGCTTCTTTAAATGCTGTTTGAGCAAGAGCAAAGCCCTCTCCAGCAATTTTATGAATCACTTCACGTTGCGCTGCAGTTGTACGCGCTTCTAACCACACGTTAACCGTTTGTTCAGACCTCCTAAAACAAACGCTGTAAGCACACCCGCAGCGGCTATGGCGATGGTATTTACGTAAGGTTGTACAGTTTCGATAACTGCTTGCATGATTATTTTTCCCCTTTCGTTTTCAACGATGCGATTTTATTTTTTGAATCCCAAGACACTACCGCCCCATAAGCATCAGCAATTGGTCTGAGCTGCACATACACTGTACCCGCTACAAGTTGGACAGTTTGCAGCTTGGACCCATTTAAATAGGCTTCCTTGCTGGTATTGTCCCAACGATAAGACAAGCTCAAGGCATTTGCTAATGACCGCAGCGGCACATAAGTTCTGGACCCATACAGAAGTGCTTTCCCCGCTTTTTTGCCATTGACGCGAAACATGCCGGATGTAACAGATTCTGTCTCTTGTGCAGGGACGACAGTCCCGAATCGCTTACGCAACTGGTCCGCCGATCCATCAAATACGTTCAGGTCCGCGTTCCCTTTTATCCCGGCTACCTTGCCGCTATCGCTATATTGCCAAATATCCCAACGTTTCCACGTCACTGTGTCGCTCGGGACGCGGGTATCACTGTATCTGGCTATCCATAGTGGGTAACCGCCCAATGAGGCGTTAAAATTGGCGGCAAAGGCATTACCTGTATAGATAATGGGCTTGCGTCCTGTAAGTCGCTCCAGCTCGAGCAAGAAGGCCAAAGCTACAGCGCTAATAAGCGTTTTGGACAGGTTTCCGGGATTATTTTCATAATCCATTACAGGCGGTAAGTCTAGCGTTTTCCCACCACCTACCTGTTCCAATACTTCGGCAAAGTGCCGCGCTTCTGCTTTGGCTGCCTCAACGCTGATTGCGTCTACAAAGTGGTATGCTCCCAACAATACCCCGGCTGCTCTGGCTCCTTTTGCATTCGTGGTGAATGTAGGATCAACGTAATGCTGCCCCTGGCTGGCCTTGATGAAGGCAAATGAAACACCATCCGCCTTAACCGCCTTCCAATCAATCTTTCCTTGATAACGGGATACGTTAATCCCTTGAGCATTACGGCTGTTTCGTTGTTGCATCCTCTTTCTCTCCTTCCTGATTTCCACTTTTACTTTTCAGAACCTCGACAGCCTGCCGAATGATCGACGGAACTGGCGCGCCAAGCCTACCGCCGTTTTCGACTATCGACAGCAATTCATTTGCCATATAAAAATAGGCGACCGCATCCCTAAATAGGTGCGAATCGCCTAAGACACCATCAATTAGATGGGATACTGCTACCATTGCAAAAATAAATACCTTTCGAGCGATACCGATAAGACCAATCTTGCTTTTTAAGCCGGGTCCGGTTCCCTTCTTACCTTCTGCACCAGCGGCAAATAATCCGGTCGCATAATCAATAATGACCAGAGCAAGCAACACCCCCAATACTCCCGACCACCCACCATAGAAATATGTCACAGCGCTGCTTCCTAAAGCAGTACTGAACTTAAAAACCTCCCACTTATCCACCTTGCTTCCCCCGTCTCTCCGTTCAGGAAACTTTTCCTGAGCTATCATCGTCTACTATCTGTTCCTTTTCTTCTTGAGCCTGAATCTCTGCTAATGCATTTCCTACCGCTATATCCAAACCTATAAGTATTTCTTTCCGGCGTGCTGGCTGCGAAGCAATTACTGCAGAAATAACCTCAGTCAAATCCTCAACAGGCCTGGTTAGATCCAGTTGTATGTCCAATGTGGATTTTATCTTTGCCACGGGTTTCGTCACCTCCTCAAGACGCAAATAAGCCCCTGAGTTATCAGAGGCTTTCATACTTATATCTTAAATTGGTACTGCTGCTATAACGCTGCGGATTTTAAAGAGAAACATTGTTCTATTTATCTCCAAATAAACGCCAATCCATCACTACATATATTAGAGTTACAGAACAATTTATGGTAATATTAAACTATCAGCTGAAATTTATTAAAGGAAACAACAAAATGACTAAAAGTAAACTTATTCTCTTTATATTGTTTTTTTACATAGGCTGGACAATTAAGGAACTAACATTCCATCCAAAAATATCTGATTTGAATCTTTATTTGATATCATTCTTAATAAAACTGATTTTTTGGATCGGGCTGGTAGTCATTTATTTCGTATATATCGATCGAGTAAGGTTGCAACAAATCATTGACTACATAAAATTAAAACAAGATATTATCAAGGGAGTATTTACTGGTGGAATTATTGGATTATTATTGGTAGTAATCGAGGTTACTATCTTTAATGGTTTTAGATTTGACATAGGAATCAGATGGATCATTACACCATTAGCGGCATTTTCTGAAGAAGTGGTGTTCCGAGGATTCATTATGAATAAACTAAGAGACCATCGGGTAAAAGGAAATAACTTTATACAAGCCATACTTTTTATGGGGGTACACTTTCCAATAGGTATTATTTCAGGATATTCACTTCTTAACTATGTGACCATATTTCTCGTAGGATACATTCTTGGATTTATATATAAAAAGACTTCTTCGATATGGGCTCCAACGATTGCACATAGTGTCTACAATATTCTTATTTATTTAAGGCAGTGAATTTACCTATTCCTTTTAAGGTGGCAATCATTATTGCACTATCGGAGAATGAGAACTCAATTGAAAAGGGGGGATAAGAATGTGGAGAGATGCCCAACATGCTTGGAACCCAAACCAAAAGGAAATTAGAATATGGGCATACAGCGATATGAAAATACCGGACCAGGATTGGGAACTAGCTGTGAATAGCTTTGAAAACATACCCATGATATGCAACTTTGTCGATGACGAAAAATGCAAACACATTCCTTTTTTTCTAAGTAGTCTTTATGTTTTCACTGGTGATGTTGTTGAATCTGGAGAAGAGGAAGGTATAAAAGAATTATCCGTACTATTAGAAAAGGTGAGCACCTTCGCTAAGACTGAGGAGCTTAATGTCTGGATTGAACGCTCAAAACACCTTATACAACATCCAAGGGATTATAATTATGATTATTGGGGCTTGGGATCTAAGTATGTGTATAAATAAGAGTAAAGACCTCTCCAGTAACGAGAGGTCTTTCTATATATCTCTGTTGTATTTTATTTAATACCTTGGTAATACTGATTTTATTTCAATGCCGCTATAGCTTTATTTATTTCTTCTAGTTCAGTCTTCAATCCTCTTCATCTTTGTTGTGAAGGGATTATTTCGTAAGTTGCAGTATCATTCTTATCTGAGTAATCCCTCATTCAATACTACTTCCCTGGCACAAGTGCCACGAACCATGATCATTTTCCGCTGGATCGTGTCTAGTTTATTTAATGACCGTCCATGCTGATATCCCGTCGTAGGTAACAGTGTATTAAGCATGGCCTTAAGTTCTTCCAGCACTTGTTGTCCACTCTTACCTACGTTTCCGTTTGAATTCTTTGCACTAAACGTTAAATCGGTATCTCCCATACGTAAGTATGTGTATAGAGCATAGGATACGTCTGGACGAATAGATATAAGGAGCTCAAGTAATTCCTCTGCCGTATAGCTCTGTGACTTGATAAGGTCAATATTATGAGCCTGCTAATGCTTTTTAGGCAGCCAATTAAATATTTTCAATAGATTGGAATTCTCTTGGAACTGTATACCTATCTGGACTCCGTTCTCTCGCCATGTTACACAATCACCAAGAGGCGGTCTCATTAAATCATTTCATTTTGTAAAAGGAGCTGTCTTCTCCCAGTATCGATCAGCTTCTGAAAAGTGATTTATAACATCACTTGCTACCCTAACGTAGATATTGTCACCAGGCCTAGAATCGTCATAACGGAACCAATTGCCATTGTTAAGTCTCATACGATTATCAGGATGTAAATCATGTGCCGTAACTTTGTTAGGTGGTTTCTTCTCCCCCCAAGAACATGTGAATCCCTCTGAAGAGCAAACCGCGATCTCAATAACGAATCCACCGCCATACTTATCAAATTGGAATGTTAAAAGTTCAATCTTTTCTTTATCAATTTTCCGGAAGTGTGGAAAAGATCCTTTGAATCCTTTATGTCTAAGAACAGGTATCACTATTTCCTTTAAAGAACTGATCATAGTATCTCTTTCGATTGACATACCAGACCTCTATTCGTTAGTGTTAAGCCAATTATAAACTATTGGCCAAACTTTCAAAGAATCATTTTAATACATAGGTATCAACACACCATAGCAACATTGAATTAATTCCTGTAGCCTCCTGATACCGCATCTTAATTACATAACAAAAGATCGGGCCGAGCTCCAATGTTCGGCATGTCCGATCCATCTGCTCACAAGTCATAAGCGTAAAGTCGCTGCCGCCAAAGAAATAGACAACCACATTCCCTTTACCTGTTATTGGAATAGCCAGGTAAAGGGGCGTCTGAGTGGGATGAACATACTTGTTTGTTCCATCCCCCCGTGAAACTTCCCATAGCGTCTCAGGCAGCGATCCCTCAACGGAAAAACCACCTGAAGATCAACACGAGGGTTGTATGCTGCTGTGTTGATTTGCTCTATCGGTAATACTCTGATTTCCACTTGTGAATGCTCCTCTCTGAATATTTTTTTAATGCTCCACAACCAACTGCCACGCCGTTCCGATTCTTAGTGTGTAGAGAATAAAAGGGGGATGAGTAACAATGTTCACAAGTATTATGATTTTTGCTTTACTTCAAGTTCTGCTGTCTAAAACTATACCGGCAATCTGTACAGTTCTAGTTGCTTGGTTAGCAATTAAAAAAGAACTGGTTAAAGCTAAAAACTCATAAAAAACAAAGAGGACAGACCATGACGGTTTGCCCTATATATGTGTTAAATTATTTCCAAGTCTGAGTGAGATTCATAAATATTCGCGAGCCTGTCAGACGACACCTTTAACCTAGTTGGACTCAGTTTTGACAATAAGACACTCCCAAGGGCAGGCTCTAAATGTTTATCATATAAGAACAAAAGAAAAAGCACCCGAAGGGCGCTGTTTAATTAATCGCATAGAATCCATATAGATCTTGTAACGAGATATCAATTTCTACATTATTTCGTAACAGATCATTTCTTTTATTATAAAGTATTTGAAGCAATTCTTTTTTCTCATTTTTTCGTGCAAGATGAATCTTTCTATGACACAGTGGGCATAGTGCCACGACGTTGCTCTCTGTATCAATTGATGTTGTAAATTCATTCTGAAATTTCATAGGTATTAGATGGTGTGCCTCAACGTAGAACTCTTTGCTAGCATCAGAAACAAACGTAATATGTGACTGGTCAATTTCACATTTAAAATTAGCTTTTTTTAATGCAATCTTTGATATTTTTGCACTTCGTGGCCAAGCTTCCATGCCATTTATTTTTTTAGGGTTCTTCCTCCGTTGCTTTATTTCTGGAGAATCGATAGGTATTTTACTAAAATCAGATTCTAATGAGGTTTGAAAATTATTCTCTTCGAGATCATCCTCAGAAAGTATAAATTTATTACTCAAATCATCAACTAGTTCATCAAGGACTGTATAGCGCCTCATCCTGATACCAAGTTTTTCTTTATCAATATTGCTGAATCCTTGCGGTGTAAAATTAATTTTATAACCGAAATAAGCAGAGAACACTTCTTTAGGGATACTTACCTCTTGTAAATCTTTTAAAAAGTATATATACTCCCACGTTCTTCTCTTTGTATCTTCCCCCCATACATGCTTTGCAACTTCCCTATTATGTGTTTTGCACAAAACTTTTGCGTAGTATGTAAACCCCTCTTTGGTATAAACCAACATACCGTCATTCGACTTAAGCCTACTCCACCTTTTAATATTTTGGTCTCCGGGAACAGCCCCCCACATGTGAACGTACTCATTAAGACCATAAGTAGTTAATGTCGACTGAACTTCAGGTTCCAATTTATCGAACAAATCTGCAATTCGATAAGGCACCGCTACTGTTTCATCGTAGTGTTTACGTGCATTTTTGTCACAAGCCGTGAAGTAATAAAGCATTAAACTTCCCCCTATAAATCAGTGTATTTCTTATTTAATCCATATGATTTCTCTATAGGGTACTTATCGGCATTCTTTTGAATTTTGTTTCGAATTGTAGAATCAACATCAATGTTCAAATCATGACACAGCATTAAAGAGTAAATGATCACATCAGCAATTTCATCTTTCATTTTTTCATAATTCTCTTCCACGGCTGCCTCGCTACTCTTCCACTGGAATAACTCCAGAAGTTCACTCGCTTCAAGATTTAACGATATAGCCAGATCCTTAGGATTATGAAATTGTTTCCAATTCCTATCTTCTCTAAACGCAATAATTTTCTCAATTAGTTCTTCCAATACTCTCACCTCAATACATTATTTCGACAAAAGGTGACTTTTTCCTTTTATTAATAATAAAGATGCATTTATGTTGAGTTGGTTTCCACTATTCGGGTGACAGGCTAACAGTCTGTCAGAGCGTGTGTATGCCCTCTCTGCACTCCTTTTAGCATTCCTGAGTATAGGAAGAGCACTCAAAATGGCTCATGTTTTGTCGTATGAGGGCAAAAGAAAAAGCACCGCAAGGGTGCTAAGTTAATTAAGAAATTGAATACCCCAATAATATAAAATGACCAAAACACCAGCACTCGCTATGATTCCGGCCAATGTTTTTCCCAGTATTTTTTTAATGGAGATACACACTACACCCCATAAAATTATGGCAATGATGAGTATTAACAATTTGTTTCCTCCTACAGCACCCCAGATATCAACATTTGCACCTTCAAAAACATTCAAAAAGATTCCTCCCTAGCTTTTGTCTAATTCCAAAATTCTACATTCAGGAAGGTTTATCCTCTTTAACATATGGACGTGGACGTAAGCAAAACTGCTTTACTCCATCCCATCTCCCCCAAGCACAACCTTTACATTTTTTCGGCTGTTTTGATGGTCCTTTAAACGGGAGCAAAATTCTGCTTCTTCTTCAAGACTAAAATCCTTTCAAAAAGCAATAAATAAGCCACCCAAATGAGTGACTTGTATCTGCCTATGTATTTATAGCACCAAAATAATACAGGCGCTTATTTAAAACCCTAAAAAAAGCCGTCAAGCTAATAGCAGCTTACGTTTTTTTGCTTTATCCTAATCATCGTCTCACTCTGGCATTCTGACCTATAAACCTTCTGCATCTTGATAAGAATACCAGGCTCATTTTCAAGCACTTCATTAAGCATTGTAGCTGATAATAGGATTGATCGCCGGGGAGTATGAATCAACAGTGACGATTTCAAATGTGGCATCCTTATACAATGGTTTCTGAATATTTTGGAGGTCAATAATCTTCAATGCATTTTCTTTCGCTTCCTTTATATCGCGTCCAATTCCGCCCAGGCGAAAATTTGGCAAATAACAAATGACTCCGTCATTCTCTTCACTACTCTCAATTAATGCATCATACTGCTTTCCTGCAATTTCCAATCTTTCGAAATGAGCTTCGTATAAATTAGATTTATCTAAATTCGTAGGTACAAGTTCAAGTGCATTAACCTTAGCATCTTCGATATCGCGTCCCATGGTATACTGCCGGATGGTTGGAATGTAGCAACTGCAGTTCTCTTTATTTTGCTCATACAAAAAAAATAAATTTATCTTTTTCATGGATTTATCCTCCTAATTTTCAGATCATCAAAACAAGGTTATCTTGGATAACCTATAGGAAGAAATGAATCTCTAGACTCATTCCCTCTTAAAGCATCCAAAATCAATTAAACAGCCATATAATACTGTAATTGTTCCACAACATCTTCATAGTGATTGATTGATTTCATTTCCCCCGTAGTACGGTTACATACAAAGAGCGATGTATTTATATCTCCCAGATCTTCTTGTAACGTTTCCAACCAATTTTGTTGGAATTCAATTATAGTTTCCACTGAGTCCAGCGGAAGCAGATGTGTTCCAAAATCATAAACAAACCACGCGAACGTATTGTAATGCTTAATTGAATCAGTATCCCCTTTATAAAAATCAGCACGGAACTTTTCTTTCGTAATCATTCCATCTACGATCTGACTCATTTTTTTGACTAGGTGTTCATAATGATCTTTATTACTCTCTTTCTCTTTAAAAATGCTCATGTATTTCCATCCTTCCAAAACAAATTTTTAGAACCAAGCAATAATAGACAAAAAAGCCATGGGACGCAAAAAACACCCTACTAGGTGTCATGATCCCATGGCTAAATAAGCCTACATATATGTGTTGAACCAAAGAAGTCCAAATCTTATCTTCGTCAATTCTTATCGACAAAGAAAATCAAATGCTAGTTAATAATCTATTTTTACCATACCTTGGGGAAGCAGTCAACCTACATTTCTACTTCTTTCTTTTATACACTCATAAAACCTTCTGTAGTAAGAACTAAAGGTGTTAGATTGACAGCAGACTGGGGGGCATAGTCAGGGCAATAATGACATCCTCCTCGATACAAGTATCGATGTGACTCCCCTCAAGAGCAGCATCTATAGTCTTTGTATGTGGTGTCATTTCACGAGCTTTTGTTTTCATAAGTAGTATATAGCGAAGATTCGCATTCTCCATCCGTAGAATTTCTTGAACACGCGGAAGCTCTATCTTTATAATTTGATTCATTAACGGGATGGTATGCGTACAAATAACTACCTTTTTATTGTTTTGAACGGCCCACTTCGCTGCCGGCAATAAGTATCCTAATGATTTTCCTGTCCCGGTCTCTGCTTCCAGAAGTAAATGAAGTTCCTCTTCCAAACATTGTCCTACTTTTGACGATATCTGTATCTGTGGAGCTCTAGGGGAGTATCCTGGAACAAGCTTTGATAAGTGGCCGCCTTGTTGAAATGCCCTATCAATAACGCTTTGCATAGATCAAACCTCCTTGTTAGTTCTATAGTTTATGTAATGTAAAGGGGAACACTACATTCCCCTTCACAGAAAAAGGCTGCTTGATACTACTTATTTTTTTTAAGCAAATTGTATATGAGCTCAGCTGCTTCGGCTCGGGTAATATCCTGCTTCGGCCGGAAGCTGCCATCCGGATACCCTTGTACAAGGTTGTGCTCTGTTAGGCCTAGAACATCTTCTCTTGCCCACTCAACAATTTTTGAAGAATCAGAATAAACATTAACCTCCTGCGCTGGCGCAGATCTAACTACATTGTTGGTCATTTTCGCTGCCTGTTCACGGTTGATAATCCGATCTGGAGCGAATACGGTCTTACTAAACCCACGAGCTACTTCATCTTTAATAGCGGTCTTAAGCGGGTCAATATACCATGCAGTTTCGTCTATATCCTGAAAGGTCAAATTTACTAGTGGTTGAGATTCCAAATCAAGGGCTCTTACTAACATCGAAGTATACTCAACTCTGGTTACGGGCCGACTTGGTTCAAACGTCTTGTCTGTTGTCCCTTTTACGATCCCCATGTCTGCTAGCTCATTTATCTTATCTCGATTGAACGTACGATCGATGTCGTCAAAATGATTTTTCTTCTTGTTTTCAACAGCAGGTTTCTCTTCAACAGGTTGGATTTCTTCTGGTGTTTTATCTAAGGTAACGGGAGAAACTACATTGCTTTCAATCGTTTCGGGTTTGCTGCTAGTCTTCTCAGTAACCGTTTTGATTTCGGTACGTTTTCCCTGGCTATTTTCTGCCCATAGATTTGCACTATAAGTTCTACCATCCTTCAAATCCGCCCAGGTAAATCCACGGCCTTTACCTCGGTACAATTCCTCATCCTTCTCTCCTGTGAGGACAAAGATATCGTTTTTATGGTCCGATTGCCATTGAATTTCAAATTCATGCCGCGTTGTATCTCTTTTCGTAATAAAGAAGTCCGGAGATGGGAGAGTTTCCTCCACCACTGATGTCTTTGTGGCTTCCCCACTGGTATTCAAAGGAGCTACAGATATTTTGTATACCGTGGAACTATCCATTTTATCCAGGTCATACTCCAAGTTCGTTGTGTTGCCTACAAAAATTTCATCCCTATAGATATTGTAGCTATCTGCACCTGTTGTTTCGGTCCAGCTTGCTTTCATACCGGTATCCGTCACATTCTTAATTAATAAGGTTCCTTCTGCAATCGTGCTTGGCAGCGCACGGTACGTAAATGGTGTTATTTCCCCAATGCCGCTACCGTTAGCAGCCTGTACACCAAATCCATATATCACTCCAGGTTGAATCTCGGAAAGAATGATACTATTCGTATTTGTTTCCTGTTGCTGATCCATATCCCTACGGGTTACTAGATAATGGTTTGCACTTTGGGTTTCATCCCAGCTTAGCTTGATTTGACCATTACCAGTCTCTTTTACTTTTACATTTTGTACTTGTGAAGGGATAGTCAGCATCTTACCTGTTGTTGGAGGACTGAATCCGCCACTATTTCCGCTACTCACTGAAAAATCATAATTTGTCCCACCAGATAATCCAGTAACTTTTAGCTTAGTTTCAGTGCTGTAATAAACTTGGCCATCTATTTTCACCTCGTAAACCGTGGCACCATGTGCTGGCTTCCACATAAGAGTTGCACTATGCTCACCGATATCTGCAACATCAGAAAGCGCTACGGATTCTGGTGCAGTCAAAGCAGTGATAGTATTGTCTTTTCCTACACCACTTCGGTTAAATGCCCGTATTTTGATTTTTACAGGAGTACCAGGCGGCAAACCTTCGAATGTATACTGATTGAAACCACGAGGAAGGCGAATATCTGAATCGTCATTTACATTAAGTAAATAGCCATCCGCCCCATTTACATCATCCCAGCTCACACCAACGGAATAAACATCGCTGCTTACACGGGTCAATGTTGTAACTTGGCCTGGTAATGTAATGATACCTAGTTTTGAGTAATCGCCTGCCCCCGTTTCATTCACAGCTGACACTCCATAGTTATATTCTGTCCCAGGACGAAGGCCGATGTCGCTATACTCGGTGTAGACATCTTGGTATACAGATGCTTGGTCTCGCTCCAACTCGTAATAGGTTGCAGTCGTAACTGTATTCCATTTCAGATCTATCCCATCTTCATAAACAGTAGCTTCTCGGAAACCTCCGGGGGTGTCTGGTAGGCTCAAAAAGGAAACGTGCTTCATTGCCCCTTCTCCGCTCGCATTCACTGCTGAAGCTGAGATATCATACATTCTTCCAGGCTCAAGACCAGTTATCGGATTATAGACGTCCTGAGTTACCGTATCCTTAAATATGATTTGGCCAGTCTCTACGTCAGTTGCAGCAATATTATATTGATCAGCGGAATACACTGGCGTAATGTCAGCAGTGATCCGCGCAGGTGTACGAGAAACGGTATGCAGCTGGATATTCTCCGGGGCATCAGGCAGTGTTAGCACACTAACGCGGTTCGAATAGGCATTGTTCCCCACATGATTAATAGACTGGATCTCATATTCATATGTGTGGCCGCCCTGCAAGCCAGTATCCTGGTACGTATTCGTCGGATGACTGACGTCCCACATCTTTCCTGTTGTTAAATTCCGAACTGTATAGGTGTACCCATCGGTCAAACCAGAAGGTAATGTCCACTCTAAATCGGCCTCGGAATTTTTGACAGATAGCACAGACAATGTCACTGGCTGCGGTTGGTTCTGAATCCGCATCACCTGACTCGTTGTTACAAATGTATTTCCAGCCCGGTCACTTACTTTAGCGTGTACATACCACTCTCCTTCATCCACTATTCTTAAATGCATAATAGAATTATCTGCTGTATCCCAAACTGCAGGAGTATCAGAAGAGTTTGTAACTTTGTATTTCATGGTTGCTGGGTCTACTCCAGCATGTAGATCCTTATAGCTCACTTCTACATTGATAGGAGCATCACCCCAATCCCTTGAATCAGGGGTCATTCCAATGCTCGGTGCTTCCATATCGATATAGGATGTAATGAACACAGGATCAGATCGGTTTCCTGCGGCATCTACGGCTTGTGCCGTAATTTTCGTAATACCAGAATCGTTTATCGTTCCGGCAGAGCCGATTTGGTAACTACCTGAATTGACCTGATATTCATAGTGTATGTCAGAGGTGTCAGTCCCCCCCGAAATTTTGAACTGGATCGGCTTATTCGTATACGTAGTTGGTGCCGTCACTTCGGATACGGTAATCACTGGCACCGTTGGTTTAGTGCGATCAATCGTAACCGTTTTTGTAACGATTGGACTGGAGACATCCAAGTTGTTAATCGTTCTAGCTGCCAGTTCATGAACTCCTTCAGCTGTTAATATAAACGGTCCGGTGTACGTTACCCATGCTGCTATAGGGCTTGTCCGATACTGAGTTAGCTTAACACCATAAACAGGATCAGCCCCCGGTTCTAGTGACACCGTTATGTTGTTAGCAGTTGGCCCTATTTCATTTGGTTTTATTATTGGAGCCGCTGGCCCTTTTTTATCGATCGTTAACTCATTCTTTACTTCCGGGCTAACATTGCCAGCTTGGTCTATAGATCGAGCATATACGGTACTCTTCCCGTCCACTTGAACCGGAAATGAACCATCGTATTCCTTCCAATCCTGACCTATTGCCCCGCTGATCCGATACTGCGTATGAGCCAGTCCAGATAAGTCATCGTTGCCTGGTTGGAGGGTTACAGTATATCCGTTTCCATGAGAACCCGCAGGATTGATCGTCGGTGCTGTAGGAGCTACTTTGTCGATATATACACTAATGGAAGACTCAGCACCTGTTCGACCATCGTTGTCCACTGTCCGGGCTGTCATGGAGGTTATGCCATGATTTTGGATATTGACTGGTCCGGTATAATTGGTCCAATCCTGATTGGTGGCTCCGGCAAGCTTGTATTGTGAACCACGTATACCTCCTCCGGTGTCTGCTCCGTGCTGTACCGTTACAGTAACATCCGTATTGACATACCCAGTACGACTTGCATAGAGAGCGGGTACTCCAGGAGGAGATCGATCTATGCGAGCGAGGGCCGTCACTTCAGAGCTGCGGTTATAGTTATAATCTACGGCTCTGGCATAAATCGTTGTGTTCCCCTCATTCGTGATTGTCAGACTATCACCCGATGTCCAGTCTTGGTTTGTTGCTCCCTCCAACCTGTATTCATATCCACGGAGTAGTTTGTCGTCAGTACTTCCGAAGATATTCACCTGCACATTTCCACGAGTGACTCCGTTTGGTGTCAATTGTATGGTCGGCTTTGTGGGCGGGGTATTATCGGTTGAATACGGGCCCTCGGTGATTTTTAACTGGATATTATAAAATTGAGAAGTCGATTTATTGGATTCAAATTTATAGTATCTTACGTGAGTTACTTCTGGATTTCTTGGATAAATTATAGTCCCGCCACTCGAACTCACTGTATTGGCGTATTTAAATATATTTTCACTTTCCTTATACCAAGTAATCCCATCCTGAGAATAATACTCAGTAATCCAGGTAAAGTCACCCGGTGCAGGTGGTGTATATACGGTAAATTCTCTTACTACATTAAAATCTTTACGATCAAATCCAGGTGCCCCTAAATCGAAGGTATAACTACTACCCACATTAGTCACTTTCCAACTTTGCCCTATATAATATGAAGCTGCTGCTGCCTTCTGTGGGAAAATAGGTACAAATGAGGCTATTAATACTAAGGCTAGCATTACGTTTATCCATTTATATTTGAATCGCAACTCATGCAATCCTCCTTTTTAACTCTTGTAATCCTTAAAAATGTATAGAAGAACTCCAAAAAATCCAGCTACAACACTAATACCTAACCAAAAAAACACTTGCCATTTTATATAGTCTAGGAGATACATTATCATTGAGTTAAAGCTTGTTTTGTCCTCTGTATTCAGAAAGTCCCGAGCTCTATTCCCGGCTTTAAACAACATCACTCCTATGACAATGGGAAATATTCCGATCAGGCCTAGATAAGGTATGGCTAAAGAGATAATGATAAGTAAGGCTAAAATTAGCACTCCGCCTACAATTAACATGAAACCTAAGTATCGGCTCCAAAATGAAAATCGTTCTAACAAGTTTTCACTTGTCTGGTCATCCAATCTTTATCCTCCTTCTCCGTCAAACTAAAGAGCATATTTAACGCTATCTAATTAATTAGTTAGCGATTAAAAAAATTATCGGTATCGATACCGAATAAATGAGTGAGAGCATATCATATTAAATATTTTCCGCGTAACCGTAAGTGTGAACACATTCCTTAAGTTGAAACAGGTCTGAAAAATCGTCGTGATAAGAGTTAAGACACCGTTTTTACCCCACTTTTCTAGCATCGTAAGATCAGATAAATCCCCATTTATTTTGGTCAGACTAATCGTTTCCCCATAGATATTGGCATGTCCAAGGGAAGTGAGTTTATTGATCGCTGCTTTCCGTGACCTCAGCAATGTATTACGATTTGCCCAGTATCCAATTAATATGGATGGTGAGAAATGAAGAAGAGTCCGTTCTTCGTTAATAGAGTACTCATACCAGCGATTTAATCTCTTCGAACTTCTTTTGGAGTTAACAAAATACAGTAAATTGAAGACCGTGACAAATAACACCATTAGAATCACTCGAACGTGGTCTAAAAGGCATAGTAACATGATATATAGTGCGAGATCTAGGAGCTTAAAAAGCACCTTCTGTGGTAAAAACGTTTGATTTCTCCTCCTCTTTTTTATTCAAGAAATATTCGTAGATAAACTATTACTAATTCACCAAAACATAGATAAGGAACGAAGGCAATGGGATTCAGGTTCTTCTTCATAATTCGATAGCATAAGACAAGTAGATTAGAAATGATGAGAACAAAAGTGGTTTCCATAAAACCCACTGTTAACCCCAACCACGCGATAAGCTGAATATCTCCTCCGCCCATTCCACTTTTACTAATTAGGGAAAGGACCCATAAAAAAACACCTATCGTTAATGCTGAAATAATATAGGAACTTATTGGACTTGGGGAATATACCAACCTCAATGCAATACTACCTAGTACAGAACAAATTACCCAAGATAGCGGAACTGTTCGGGTTCTTACATCCTGAATGCTAAAGATATAAAGAATACATACTGTGTAGGCCATTTGAATATATGGCCACATTTTAGCTCCTAGACCTTACATTTTGCGTATCATCATACATACCACCGAAAATTCTTATCTTGTTGGTAGTACATGCAATAAGTTTGCCTTTTGAACCTTCAGCCGTGACATAGACCTTAACGGTAACGTCACCATCCGACCAGTCCTTGTCCGTATAAACTTTACGTTCCATAACTTTAGTGCCATCTAAAAAGGTGCCTTCTATTTTGGGAAGCTCCCAAACGGCCGTTCCGGTGTTTCCACCACTTGTTCGTTCTAGCCTTATGGTTTTGATGTAATTGCCGCTACGATCATAGAACTTGGCAATAGCTTCACCTGGAGTAGGTCCAATATAGGTACCACCAATTGGGCGCGCAGTTTCGTTGAATCCTCTTGGTACTTTGGTTTCCCAATCTGTTGAATAATTCGTCGTGACCTTTAGCTCATAGCCATACCCTGCCCTAGTTACCTCGTTTGCTTTTAGCCCATTTTTCTTGGCATACGGAATAATGGCCCAGCTACCACGACTTTCCCGGTCACTTTCTTTTGGATGCAGCGGATCGGTTTCAATACCTTGTTTTGTATTGACTTGTGTACTTACGTTCAGATGCTCCGAGTAATTTACCCATGCTGTTGTCCAAAGAGGCCTGTTTACCTCAGCAATTTCATAGATATAACGGTACGGTATTGTCCATGAAGTTTTGGCAGTTGATTGATTGCTGGATGAATTACAATCAGAAGATGATCCTGAGTTGTTTGCAATAACCGTACACCCGGTACTTGCGATATTATTACCTGGATTTACGTCCGGTACCTCATTTACAGGATCTACTTGAACAGTTATGTTGTGCAGTCCAACTTCTCGCCCGGTCCAATTCACGGGTCCAACCGAAATTGGTTTATTTGCCGGCATATCCTTACGTACTTCATAAATCGTGTCATCATCAGCAGTAATACGGATCATAACCTGTTTTTGATCTTCTTCACTTACGTTTTTCACCTTCGCAATAATGCTCGCTTGGCTATTTTTTCCGATACGTGAAGGGGTGGCGGTTATAGATTGCGCAACTAGATCAATGGGCACAAGTTTTACCGTAAAATCTGCCTTGATCTCATTATTACGATAAGCTACATCGGGAACTTCTGTAGCTCTTGAAGGATGACTTGGATTGTTCGCAAATGCATCTACCGAAATTTTATATGTTCCGGGGGTTCGCCCAACATATACCTTGCCCAAATAATGACTAAACTCTTGTCCGGTTTTCACGGTTGCCGGGATTCCGCTATTGTACATTTGTTCAAATTTCTGAATTCCGGATTCAGGCCCTTTAACAGTAACTCGCGCAATGTTAGGAATTCCACGGCCATCAATATGATCTCCGGCTTTAAACTCTTCTCCAACATATTTCCACTTCAACCAAAGCTGGTTGCCTTCAGTTAGTGTTAACTTGGTAGGGATGTAATCCATCTCTTGCGGCATTTTGGGAAGATGAACGGATTTGATTGCAGTTCGACCATATCCATCATCTACAACGATATCAATGTCTTCCCCAAGCTGGTGTGCGAGCTCCTGATATTTCATTTTCAAGGTTTTACTTTGAGTAGCAGCTGACGTATGGATCAGCTTTCCTTCATTTAAACTAATAGCGTTTTTGAAATCTGGAAATGCTCCTTTTTTTGTAGCTACAATCCGTACATCACGCTCTGATACTCCATAGGTTTTCATTTCGACATTCAAAGAACCAGCTGCGGCCGTCGCTTTTAGCTCAGGCCACTTGGTTACTTCGTAGATCGCTTGCCGGTTGGTTTCACTTACCTTCTCGGTTGATTTAAATCGAATCCCCATCCGCTGTACTATTCCAGAAGTGCGGAGATATTCTTTCCGCAAAACTTTATAGTAAAACTCATTACCATCAACAAAGACAGGATCATCAGATGATTTTGTGAAAGTATCTCTGTAATACTTTTTCTGCTTGGTACTGATTGATTGGGAACTGATAATTTTATCAAAAAGATCCCCTAAAGCTGGTTGACTTTTATACACCAACCCAAATCCATTTTCTTTATCGAAATTCGGATCTTCTGCTTTCCTCTTTACATTAAAAACATCATAGTTATTAATCTTGGTCGATTTCCCGCCGTCGAATTTAAAAATACCTGTCCATTTAACTAACTCCCAAGGCCTGACTACTCTCTTGTTAAGTGCTGGTATATACCCATTTAAATCAGAACCTTGATTTCCGTACTCCCAACCTGTATATTTTTTCATCATTGCTTCTTCATCTGCCGCTGAAGCTATTCCTGCCCCAAGCAAAATGAATACAAAAACAAAAGCGAGAAATCCTTTCATTAACAATTCAACTCCAGCCTATAATGATTGCGCCATTTTAACTACTTCTGATAGCGTACCCACTGTACTAACTGATTTTTGGTTCCTTACAAAGTCATGTGCTACGATTACGTCATTTTTAAGATTTTTGTATTGACCTTTGAGAGAGTCTTCATTCTTATCTAAAAGCAGAGTATAGCTCTCAATGTAATCCTCTTTACCATAAATTCTTGCAAAATTGATACTACCTTTACCTTCAGGGTAAGTGTATTGTTTACCAGCCTTGAGATTTACCAACCCATTTTGAATACTAAGAAATTGAGCTTCAGACCCAGCCGGTACAGTGAATGTCACTTTTCCATTGGAGTATTTGATGTTATTTTTGAACAAATCCTGTCCCAAATCGGATTTCTTAGTGTCCCATTCGAAAGGCTTATTTCCAGTAGTAGTAGTTGGCTGTTCTACTGTTTTCTCATCAGGCTTTTCCTCTGGATTTTCTTCTGGTTTTACTTCAGGATCTTTTGGATCTACAGGAGTAGTAACCGCACCAGCCGTTGTAATTGTTACCAGGTATTTTTTGCTGTTCCAATCTACCTGTGCTCCAAGTGCTTCAGATACAAAACGCAGTGGTACATAAACACGTCCTTTTTGTAGGCGCGCCGGCACATCCAAGAAAATGCGTTTATCTCCGCTAGTAACAATCGAAGTATTGACCTTCATGCTGATATTTTTAGCACTTTGCTTGATCAAAACCGTGCGATTTTTGTAATCTACTTTGGCGCCCAGTGCTTCAGAAACAAATCTTACTGGGATCAGTACACGACTTTCCTCCAATAGCGGTTTTCCATCAGGAAAATTCACCTTTTTAGCATCAACAGTCACGGTAACTTCTTTACTTGCAGCAGAAGCTACTTGGCCCAGACTAGAAACAATCAAAATCATTGCGATTAACAACATGATATTTTTCTTCATTTTAGATTACTCCTTTTCTTTTCGTGGAATGTCACTTTCCTATTGGAGGTGACGACTCCCCCGTGTCTAAAGACAGGGGCTTCTCAGTTCATTGAACTTCGTAACCTTAGTTCTCCCTGATGGCTCCGTCCGAGCCTAATGCATTTGAGGGTTACGATGCTTCCCATTCTTCCAATGCTCGCTGCAAAATATTGCGAGCAGCGTTCACATCGCGATCCTCTACGTAACCACAGGAACAGCGATGAACACGAACCGATAGCGTTTTTTTCACAAACTCACCGCAATTAGAGCACATCTGGGACGTGTTTCGTGGATCAACTCGAACAACGACCCGACCAGCACTCTCAGCCTTGTACAGGGTGTATTGAACAAGCTGGTTCCATCCAGCATCCGCAATGCTTTTAGCAAGGTGATGATTCTTGAGCATCCCTTGCACGTTGAGGTTCTCGAAAGCGATAAGCCCGTATCGGTTCACCAGTTGCCTAGATACTTTGTGAGCATGGTTCTTTCGACCATTCGCAACCTTTTCATGGAGTTTGGCAAGTATTCGTATCGACTTCTTTCTTCGATTCGACCCACGCTGTTTGCGGGATACGCAGCGCTGCAACTGCTTCAGCTTTCGTTCTTTATAACGCAACCTTTTTGGGGCTTCAAACGTTTCTCCTGCTGAGGTGATGGCTAAATGTTTCAAGCCGAGGTCAATGCCCACTTGATCGGTTGAGGCAGGAAGGGTCTCCCCATTGACCACGCAGGAGAAACAAGCGTAATATTTTCCGTTCTTCGCCGTAATGGTGCACGTTTTGACCTTTCCCTGCGGTAGCCGATGCAGTTTTATTTTGACATCCCCAATTTTGGACAGCCGTAATTTGTTTCCATTGATGGTATGTCCACCTTGTGGGTAGGTAAAAGAATCGTAGCGTTGCTCGGGTTTGAACCTTGGGAATCCAGGGGCCTCTCCACTTTTCACACGGCGAAAAAAGGCTTGAAACGCCTTGTCCAACCTCTTAGCTACATCTTGTAGAACCTGAGAATACACCTGTTTTAAAGCTGGTACGTACTGTTTTCGTTCATTGAATGTACTCGCTTGGTCATAATAGTTTAAGCTCTTACCTTCCGCTTTATAGGCAATGACTCGCTCCGCAAGAAGGCGGTTGTACAGCAAGCGACACCGTTCGAGCGTAAAGTGAATGGCCACCTTTTGCTGTTTTGTTGGATAGAGCCGATATTTGAACGCAATAAGCAATTCCCTTCACCTACCTTTCATTTTGGGTTTCAAACTACTGCTTTACCGCTTTCCAACGACACATACATTTCCAAATGTCACAACGAAGAATAAATTGGTCTCTAGTAAGGGCAACAGAAGTCTCCTTACCGGGATTAGATTTACAGTGAAGTAAGTAAGAACTACCAACTGAAGAAACTTCTTGGTCAAAACTAGAAACAAGCAAATAATTGCGAAAAACTTTTGTATTACTTTAACTTTACGATATTTTGGAAGATATCGCTCGAAAAATGAAGCAACAAATTTTGACTTAAGAGAACCTCCTTCCATGCTAACTAATTAATTAGTTAGTTAGCACTTCTTAAGACACACTTTACAACAAAAAAAAGGGGGTGTCTAATTTTTAAACATATTTTGGAAAATAGATCATCGTGACGATCATACTGGCAGCTGGGGAAACTCATCACCTGCCAGTATGATCGTAGGCGATGACTTTCTACTTCGTTTTCACCCCTGCAGGACCCAGATAGATTTTCCCGTCCTCTTGGTACTGCACCAATTTCTTATAGACACTAATAGTTGGGGCATTAACAATAACCAAAGAAGTTAAAGAGCTTCGTCCATCTTGGCCAGGTTCAGTTCCTTCTGAATTTTCTCTTCCAACTACAACTAATCCGGCCAAATCAGGATCATCGTCTGGTCCAATCACGCGACCAGATCCGCCATCAGCCTTGATGTAAGCAACCGCATCAACGATAACTCCCGGTTTTATAAAACTACCAGTAGCTTGTGATTGATCAACTTTTATCCCTACAAAGTGATTTGGCTTTTTAAGATCCAAGGTTTCTCCAAACGTTGACTTGGCACTTGTTGTAATACCAGACTTAGATATGGGTTGATCCTTATAAAATCCAATGGCTGAAGTATAATAATTTTTCCCTTCAACATCATCCATATTTCGCACCGGATCACTTGGAAGCTCGCTTTTTACAACATCACGATATTTAAGCATGCCTTTCAGGTTCTGGTTAGGACCAATATTCTCTGTAACCACAACAACCTTTTCAGTCTCGGTGCTACTATTCACCATGTTTACAGCTATGAGCACTATAACACCGGATATAATCAGAGCTGAAAGAAATATACCTATTCTTCGTATTTTAGGGTTCCACAATTTGTTCACAACTTAATTCCCCTCTTTTGCTATTTATATTCCGCGTAATAAGGTGTCTGCTTCACGATTTCAATAGGGTAGTCTGTAAGTCCGATAATTCGACCCGATACCATTGCAATTTTCGCTCGATATATTGCAATTACACGGGGAGCACCATCACTTCTATACTGTAATCTCACTTCTAAATGGCCGTCTTTGAATACACGGTTACTTAAATTCGAATCTAGCTTCATATTAGAAATAAGAAACCTGCGTGCATTACTTTCTAACTGATCCGGTTTCAACAGAGTTTTTCCCATTACATATGAGCTTTCGTCTGTTGAAGCGATGATACCAGAAATGATGGACTTCCCTAAGCTACGTTTAGCAATTTCTGCCCCCGCATATGCTGTACCAATATCCAAGGAAACAAACAAAGAAAACATTAAAAAATAAACTAAAAAAATCATTTTAACAGGGCTCATTAAGGAGTTCCCCCTGGCCGAAAATAGGTTGCAACTTTCCCGTCCGCATCTGCAGGAATTGGAAAGGTTATCTCTCCAATCCCCATTGGCTTGAGGGATTTCATGGTATACGTGATGGATGCATTTAGCTCAACGTGTCCATCTCTCTGTACCAATTTAGGAGTCCCGGTAATTGTAATTTTGGTAACATCAAGCCCCTGTGCCCTGCAAAGATCGTAAAAGTATGTACGAAGAGTGGAATCAAACCCACCCTCCGCTTGTACTTGTAGAAATGTCTCGTCCACAGCGACTGCTAATTTTCGTTTATCACTCCAGATTCCTTCGATATCTGTCCATAAAAATGTGAATACCGAAAAGATTAATATTCCAAGCATAATAAATATGCCTGTCATTTCTCCACGCTGGTTAAAACTAGCTTTAAATCGTTTAACCATTGTTACATCACACTTTTGATTTTGTCTTCGATAATGTTCCAAAGGTCGGGCATAAATTTTTTCATCAACATGATAATAGCTCCTGCTACGACCACAACACCTAAAATCCAAATCATACTCCCTACGCTAGTTTGTCCTTTTTGGTTCGTAAGTGTTGAAATTGCCTTTTGCCCTAATGCATAGGTTTTTTGAATAAACTTTGTGCTTCTATAGTTGAATTTTACCGCCATAACATCTGTAGCCTTGACCAATTGATTAGATAATTTCATTGATAAATCCCCCATTAAATTAGAATGTGTGAAGCAAGTCTGAAAAAATACTTACAAAGCATATAATTACAGAACCTATAGCCATAAAAATAATCCCAATTGTACTCAACTTGACCCGCTCAGGTTTGGACTTCGTATTCTCTTCCATTGCGGTTCTTCGCAGCTTCAGCATTTCTTCACGGATTTCATCTAAATGTACCTTGCCTTCTTCATATCCGGAGTTGATACCGATCTTAATAGCCGTAGCAAAAGGAAGCATAATAGGAATCGTCGTTTCCCTCGCAAAAATCTCAATCGCCATTCCGGGCTCCATATGTTGCAAGTTACTGTTCAGCCGTTTCAACAACAGCTTCATCTTCTGTCCGCAGCGTTTCTCCATTTCTCGGAAGACGGTAACAAATGATTTCCCTGACTCTAAAGCCATATTCATTTTATCTATAAATTTGGGTAAATCCTTAGTTATCTCTCGTTGCATAGAGGTAAACGATGCTCTTACATCGCGGATACCCTTGATTAAAAAGATGACCACAAATACGGGAACCGCGGCATAATAACTCTCAAGTAAAAAACAGAGAAGAAAAATAGGTGAAGATAGAATGAGGGCCTGTAATAATTTGATTGCAAGCATTTCTTCAACACTGGCATACTTCCCCATCACTTCGATGTTTTGTTTCATATTTTTCCCCAAGAGCCGATCTATTCTGAAAATCGGGTTTTGAGTTATTTTAGGAAGAATCTTTTCACTCAACCAGAGTGTGGCCTTTCCTTTTTTAAGTCGTGCTCGTTCTAAATCAGAACGAGTTACATTTTCCGCTGCCCTGGTATATTGAGCCTCTTTTTGGAAGTTTGGTACAATTTGATGTATACCTAAAAGTAAAACAGCGAATAGAGCAAACCCGAGCATATAGATCCATATCAATGATATTCACCTCCCTTCATAGTTCTTCAAGGTTGACAGCCAACCACTCATCCGACTTGACGAGCACAAAAACGGAAGCAAGTACAAAAATAGCAATGTACATCTGGCCCAGAAAAGTATCCAGAAATACGTTCGCATTTCCTGTATTCATGGTAGAAAGAACAACAGGCACGAACCAAGCCAAAATAATAACTATTACAAGCTGGCGTTTGTCCTTCTTTGATTTAATTTGAAGGTCACGAATCATTGTGTTATCTAAACTGAATTCTTTCGTTGTTTCCTTCAGGCTTCTAATCGATTGCTCATGAAACCCTTCTTGTTCAGCCATTAAAAGTTTTTCACAATACTCCGTAAATCTTTGTACTTTTATTTTTTTTTGAGCTTCTTCTAAAGTTTTATCCAAAGTGAAACCTAAGGTAAGATCATTTAAAATTGCCTGAAATACTAGTTTAGTTTGACCGTACATATCAGGAACCGCTTGCTCCAGAGCACTAAGAACTGATGCAAAATCGATAAGCTTACTGGTGAGCGTTTTAAGATTATCCGGTAACTCAAACATAATTTCTTCCCGTTTGGAGCGTTTCACTTTCCCAATAATATATTGGGGAAGCATAAAACAAAGGATTACACCAATGACAATAAAAAAGTAGTTCTTTGTAACAAGTGAGATCACGATCCCGCCAATACCTGAGAAAAGAGTTATTCCTACAAATTCTTTTAAAGATATTTGTATTCCGTTATGACTAGCTTCCTCCTGGACCTTGTCATAACCTAATATTTTGAGCAACCTATTGTGTTGTGCGTTATAGGTTTTATTTTGTTTAACATTTACTTTAGGCAGAATATAGCTGAACGTCGCTAACCATATAAACAATAGAAGTAACGGAAGGGCTGTTATCATACTGCTTCTTCCTTCAGTGGTTCACACCAGCGATCAATCACGGCCTGTGAAGCCCCGCTTCTGATCATCTTATTTCGCATATTTTTTAACGATCCTACCCGTTCAAATTTCTTTGTTTTGAAGTTGTAAACAAAAATTGGGTTAAGAATTGGTTGATTACGCTCATCGAATCCTAACAGTTCAGCGATTTCGCTTTGTCTTCTAATACCAAAATCATTGACATTGTAACGAACTAAATCAATGGAATCTCCAACTTGAGACGCAATATCCGGTGTATTCCCCGCCAGCTGGAAGAAACGAACAACCGTCATTTTGGCATCATTCGCATGTATAGTAAAAGTTACATTACTACCCGTGTTAGCTGCTTCTAACGCTTGTCGCGCAGCTGCATGGTCACGGACTTCACCGATGATGACCCAATCAGGATTTTGACGCAATGTAATTTTAGTGATTTTAGCAATATCATACCGGCGACGTTCTATTTCATGTTCTTTAACAAAAAATGAAACAATATTCGGATAGTTGAGGTAGGCTTCTTTCTTTTTGAGCATCATCTCCTCACTATCTTCGATCGTTAATATTCGAGTTAATGGATTTAGATATAATGGAATCCGTTGAAGCCCCGCAGTCTTACCAGCATTTACAGAGCCCCCCGTAATTTCATTAACGCCCAGTGGATATATATCAGCGTTAAATTCATCTATTTCCTTACTTATGTTGCCATACGCGATACAAGCTTCCGAGGTATACACATCGGGCGGGAACTTTCTAATGGATACAACTGGAAAATCAGATGTTAATCCACCACGATCCCGATCAGCAACGACATTAATACGGAACCCACCATATTGAGAGTCGAGAACCGGATCATTCGCTGTGAGTGTTTTCCCCATAGGGATTAGCATTTTATTGATGATGGCATAGATGTGCTCTTTGTCTTCGAACTTCACTCGGGTATCGAGCTGATCAACATGGTTAATCTCAGACATGACTTCGTCCGGCCCATTGATCTCAATGCTAGAAGTATTGGGATCATCTAAAGCTACTTGAAGTGGTCCCATTTGGGTAATTTCAGTTTGAACTTTTTGAATGATAACATCTATACTGGCTGTAAATTTATAGGTAGTTTGTTCACGGATATAGTCTGCGATGTGATGCTGTATAATTCCCCGCTTTTGGATATTCGTAAAGGATTCAATAAATTCATCAGCGTGTTGTGATTTTAAGACTTGGCGAGTTTGGTCAACTAACCTTTTTAATTGTTCGGACTCCCGGATGTTGAGACTAACACCATTTCCTCCTTGTAGAGAGGATTGATAGGCTATGTGTTCTGCTGGGTTAATCACACCAATATGTTGAGAAAAAGTTGTAGGTTTCTGATCCGAAATTTTTGAAATTACTTTTTTGTCTAGATTACAAATAAACGAAGTGAGTTCATCCTTTTTCCATACTTTTTCTGGAAGTGCCAATTGAAAATCGCTGTATAGGATAACTTGATCTTCGACACCATACGTAGGCAATTTTTTTAATGTCTTATAAGAATGCGGCAAAGCTACAAGGGACTGAACCTGAACAATGACGCTATCAGCGTGTCTTAGGGCACCAAAACTCATTGGATGGAATAATTGACCTTGCAGTGCATAAATAACTAAATCATAGGTACCAAGTAAACCCTGAGCCAGTTGTTCCGGTGCTTGTAGAGCTGTCTTTAAGTTCTCCATTTTGATCAACACAGGTATATCAGCGCTAGTTTTTGGATGAGCTGCTACACAGTCAACGCCTTCAACAGTAGTGATATATGTATCTAGCGTTTTAACATCACCGCGATCCATATCTAATAAATATTGATCTACGCTTTGCTCTTTTAATATCGTGTCTGGATCTTCAATCCGCGAAAGCAAACGAGGTAATCCAAGACACGGGAATTCAATAATGACTGCTTTTTTCTGGGTGACTCCCATCCATTTTTTTGCTACTGATAATGCTGTTTCAGTAGTATCTCCTGAATTCGGGTCGAAAATGGAAACAACAATTGGCGGCTGTTCTTTAATAGTCGTAATCTTATTCTTTTTAAATCTTCTTAACATTGTTCACCTCAAAAATTGTGTCATATAAGGCATGGTCAACATCACTCAATGGATCGGGGCATAATGATCCCATATGTAGCGTAATCCCGAATTCTTTTTGTTGCTTTTTGGTCAGCATTTCGGATTCGATTTTACGAAAACTACGCTCATCAGTGAGGTTCATAATAATTTTTGTGCCTGGCAAAAAGTGATTATCATGTAGCTGCTCGACTGCATCCGTCAATCTATCAATATCCCATTCTGCGGAACCAGCAATCAGTAATTTAAAGTTTGCGCGAGCATACTCCTGAACCTGGGCAGTTAAGTCCCCTTCTTTCACGAGTGCCCCCAGATCCAAAACAGCAGCATCATATTTATTACTGAAAATGATTTTTAGATATTCCGTACATTTTGGGTAAAAATCAACCCCTCCAAACTGAAATGGATTTTGTCGTGAGTGATTCATTTTCCAAAATACAGCTTCTTGACCTAATTCAAAGCAAGCAACCTTCTTATGCTTCTTGGCCAAATACATCGCACATTGAATAGCCTGATTTGTGGTACCAACCCTTCCATTCATTCCGGCAACTCCAATGACCATGGTACCGAATCCAGAAAAAACAGAGATATCATTTGCACTCGTTTTAGATTGGTTCTCTTTCCTGGCCTTACTTTTTTTCTTTGGAGATGACTGGCTCCTATTATTGCTCACCTCCTCCTCGGAAGGGCTTTGAACATTCTCTGCTCGAGTTAATCGAAGAAACTGCTTCAGCTTGCCGGGGTCGGAAGCAGCTTTAGGATTTTCAACTTCAGAATCACTGTTCTCAGTTAGAATCCTATTATTTTTCTCTTCTGTTTTAACTTCAAAAAAGGCTGCCCCACCAGTTTCATTTATCTCTTGAGAGTGTGAATCCATCGTTTGGTTTGTGACTTCCATGGGTTGCTGGTAAGTCTGATCTTCGATCGTTCTTATACTCTCTTTTTCAGGAGCTTCAAGTTCTTGTTCAGAGACAATTTCTACCTCTTGCTTAGGTATTACAAATTCCTCTTCGACTCTATCCTCATCAAGAAATTCAGCAGGTCCTGGCTTGACTGTCCTTGGTGCGTTATTCTCTAATGGTTTGTTAGTGTGCTTAAAAGAAGTGAGGATTTGTTTCAACATCCCTGTCTCCTGAACCTTGCCTGATTGTGTACCACTTCCATGCTCAGCAATAGTTGATTCTGTGTTGCTTGATAGAGCCTTCGGCTCCTCTTTCGTTAGTTCTTCGTTAGCAGGTTCAACGACCACAGCACTGCTCCCGAACAACAACCTCTCCAAGTCGGAGATACTCGGGTGTCCATATGCAATACACTGAACGTTTTCGGCCGCCAAAAAATGAAGAAATTCATCCTGATCACTTCTATCATGAAAAATAATGATTTGCGGTCTGGGTGCTTCATTATTCAATCTCTTAACACAATTCAAGAATTCGGCGTCTTCATCGAATGCATTATCCATTACGATCAAAGTATCTGGTTGTGCTGCTTCCCATTGGGGGATAAAAAAATTAAAATCTTGAATATCCCCGACCACCCTACAGCTTTTCAATTCGTCTGTTATCCACTCAACCTCTGTCTTATCTATGGAAACTATAAAGACCCGCTTCATCACACACTTCCTTTTCATAAATTGCCTAAAACATTAATGATGGACCATTAATATATTAGGCAATTAATCAAAACCTGATTAATTGCCCATCCTAAGATAGGTCAAAGTATTGTTTTACCCCATCTGCAATCTCGAAAAAGCTGCTTTTAGTGAGGCAATGGTCTGGACTATAAAGGTCATTATCTGTTACAAACCAAGTGGTTTCCCCAAAGCCCTCTGTGCGTACAATTTTATTAGCTATCTCTGCTTTTTTTTCATCGGACACCAAAATTACCAGGATGAATTGTTCGCCCGATTCTTTCATGTATTTCTTATAAAAATCAATCTGATATCTTAAAGTCTTCATCCACTTTTCTTCATCACGATGACATATCAAAATGAATGGCAGGTCGGCACCACCAGGTGTACGAAGAATAAACCTAGCTGTTGGGGCTTGTACTTCTTCACCTAAGCGAAACACTGGTGTAAATTCAAAATGCATAAGTTGGAGCTCATGGTTCAATTGAATATACAATTCATTAGCTATAACGTACTTGAATTTATAAGCTAATGTTGTTGCCTTCGCATGTCGCGGATCTCTCGATCCCACGCGTACACCATATTTGTTATTGAGAATGTCTGCCCCACTTGCACCCAGCTCGTATAAGCTGGGACAAGAGGCTTTGGATTTTGAGTGGCTTCTCCAAGTTATCGTGCGTATTAAACCATGCTTGAGCATTTTTTTTATTCTTTTTCTTACTGTGGCTGGTTCATTGTCCTCGAAAAACAAATTACAAATCTGAGTAAACGTTAGCCATCGATGAACAAATAATGTTTTTACGATTAACAAATCTCGATCCGTAATCCAGTTTTGATTGATTAATTTTTCAATGTAATAGTATTGATGCCTAGTGAGAGGAGCCATGCTTTCTACATAAGCAAAGGGATCATCATACGTCGGGTACTTCACCAGGACTTCCTCAGTACGTTCCTGTTGTAATAAAGGTGATACGTTGCCTTCCATTAGCTGACTCCCCCTGACTAGTACACCTCATGCGGGAAATTTGTGATTCTGCTTTTGATTCTTCGCTCTTCTTTTTTGATACTCTTTATAGCTACAGTCACACTTTTTCCTACCAGTGGACCTTCCGGTCTTCTGTCTGGCCACCAGGACAACGTCTCTATACCAGCACGCAACCGAATAAAAACACCTACGTTGGGAACCTCTGCAGTTACAATGCCACTGTAGAAATTTCCCACGCCATAATGGGTATGAATTCTTTCCCACGGATCTTCCAACAATTCTTTACGTGATAACTCAACTGTTTTCTTTTTCCTGTTGAATGAAATAATCTTCGCAGTAATCGGTGCACCGAGTGGCAGCTTTTTCAGCATAGAATCGGTCCAGCCGTACTCATAATCCTGAATCTTCATGCGGCAAGTTACACCACTGACATCTATAAAGAGCGCTCTATCCTGAAAGCCAGAAACTTTACCATTTACAACATGATCGATCAACTGTTCATCGGGAATGTTCCAAAATTCTGTTTCAAGTTCATCCAAAGCCTGAATTCTTGATAGCAGTACAATATTTTTTTCATAATTGAAAACATTAAATTGTTCCGGATCTAGGTTTTGTTTTCTTACATCAAGAACCATAAAATCAACTGTATGGTCAATAAATCCCACAAGAGACCGGTATTTATGTGCATCAAACTGTGATTCATGAATGAGACCCTTCAAGTCATTTTCGAGATCTATAACAGCACACTTCATGCTATGTCCAAAAGGCGAATGTTCTTCAATTGCATTAATTCTTCCCTGCAGTATTTCACCCCTCTTAAGTGCCTTTTCGTACATTGCAAATGGTCTAATATTTAAAAGCTCATTACTCATTTGGAAGCCTCCGATGGTTTTAAATAAAGTATAAAGTGTCTGGCACTCTCTTCCTGAATACCTGCTAAAGTCAACTTTTGAAGGCCTTCACAGGTAATATCGATGTGTTTCCTGTTTTTCAAAATGTATAAGCTGTTCGAATCAGACGGAGAATGATATGGCGTTATGTAAAACCCATTTTTATATAAGAGATCCTCCCTACGGAGAGCAATAGTCATAACACTCGTTTCTGGAATCTCCAGTTCTTGCATTGCATTTCGAATGGCTACATTTTGTGATGACCAATCCCGTAATAGTGATGGGTTACTCATATTCATATGATTTACAATTTTGAAAACAGGAACATGATGATAGGCCATAAGGCAGTTGTTATAAAACCACTCAAGGTTCTTTATTTCTACCTTAGGATGTGTCATTACGAAGTCCAAATCCAAAATTAGTTGATCATTACTCACAACTGTCCCCCTTTCAGACGACAACGTTAATTAATTAGTTAGTTAACTTGAAAAAAATTATTCTAACTAATTAATTAGTTAGAATTCTAAAAAAAAGCTATCTAGCTAATTAGCTAGAAAGCGAGAATTAAACAATTAGTATCTTACTACATGCCGTCTAAGAAATGAAGAGTATTTTAAAATAAATTTCTGAATACTTATTTTACAGACCTTGTGTTCTTATGATATATATCAATGGGACTTTCGAATTTGGTAAAAAAAGGAGATGGTTCTCCTTTTTTTACGTATTTGGATTCAACATCATGAAAGCTACATTTGTGAACGGTTTGATGTTATCCTCAAGGCTCATCTTAATCAGATCTTTCGCGCTGTCTTGAAGGTCTTTGCTCGTGTCTCCAGCAACACCTAATCTTAAAGCAGGTATGTAGCCTGTAAGTTTACCATCTAGTTCTTCACTTTCTTCAATAATCATCAAATAGCTTCCGTTTTCCTCAACTGCAATGTTAGGAACGCCCGCTGCACTTATATCCGAAGTTCCCGATATTGATTTCATTTGACCTAACATATTAAAATCATCCCTCTCATACTCTTATATAAAGTAGATCAATAGTCACAGAAGAGTAGTTCTTCTAGTTCAAATCTAGACGAAGTGTACTATAAATACGACAAGCGGTCAATACTTTTCCATCTTCTTCTTTAAATTAAATTTTATGTCGACATTATAGTACTTTATTCGCTATTATTCGACATATTATATGTTTTTTTCTCGACAAAACATTATTTTTTACCAGTTTTCTTCCATAATATTAATTACCATACTAGATAAATTTATTTTTTTCGAATAGGTCTATATGCCTATAGTGTATAATAAAGACAATAGTTATATAATTTAGCCTACTATAACTTTAATATGGGGGTACCATGAATACACTTGGAACTTACTTGGAGAAACTAAGAATTTCTTACGGCTATTCCTTACATGCTGCTGCACGTAAATGCGGTTTGAGCCACGGATATATTCGTGATGTCGAGAAAGGAGTAAACCGTAACAATTGTAGTCCACTAATTCCCAAACCCATTACCTTAAAAAAATTCGCTCAAGCATACAATGCAGACTTTAATGTACTGATGCACCTGGCAGGATATTCAGGTGATCCGGTTAAGGGTGAATTCGAATTTGTAGAGATCGAACTTGACCTGATCAATTACATAAGGGTGAATACTTACAATGAAATCGAGTACCATTTAGACTCGGAAGCGCATCTAGAAAAAAAACCACTCTATGACTACCTTCTGCTAGAAACTAAATTAGAGAAATTTGATTTTCTTCGAATTGAAAGTGGGCTTTTTGTAAACCTTAGACAAATTAAAGATTTACGTTTCCCTGAGAGAAAAATACAATTTGATAATAAGTGTTTAACGCTGACTTGGGTTCAATATACTAAGCATAATAAAATTTTAAAACGAGCATTAGAAAAAAACAGTTCTACAGAAGGACAGGCTCCTATTAACACATCCACTTTAATACGCAAATTGACTAGCTTTCATTGATTATTTAAGCAATTAACTAATTGATTAGTTATTGTCTATTCAATAGATGTATGTAATAATCAAACTACAGAAATAAATTTGAAAGAGAGTGGTAATTCAATGACCTTTAACAAAGCAAATTACGACATAGATCTTAATCAACCTACTGAAAATTATCTTAAAGAAATTATAATAAACATTCTTCCTACAGGACCAAAACTTATTATGAAAGCTCTATCTAAAGTTGCTACAATGAATAAAGATAGCCTATCTCTTTCGGCTCAAGTACGTCGAGGAGAGTTGAATTATGCTCTCGGATATTTGGAGGCTTTGGGTTTTGTAGGTACTATTCCACATGGAAAATCAGTGCTGTGTACATTAACTCCACTTGGAAGAAAAATATATGATAAATATACTGAAGATTTTGAGATATCTGAAGAAGAATGAGCGGTTAATCCGCTTCATTCTTCTTTTTTTTGTTCCTTTCTTCTACTGCTCTCAGTCTAACTTTATTTGCAATATTTAAAGCAGCATCTCCTACTACCGCTTGATCAAACCCTTCCTTGACTATAGGCTTCTGAATCGTTATATTTTTTTCCTGATCTAAGAGTGTGACGCTGTCTTTATTAGAATTACTTGTCTCATGCTCCGTTCCTATAGAACTATTTGTTTCAGATGTCTCAGTTACTTTTTTAGCATCCCATAATGGGTTTCGCTTGCTGCTTTCTATTGTGACTACCTGTTTTTTATCTTCTTCCTTCTTCAATTTTTCAGTTAGGCCGATGGGTTTCTCCAAAGGAGGATCAATTGTTGTTGTCTCCACTATGGGTTCAATAAGCTGCAGGTTTTCTTTCTTGGTCTCATCCTCTGTCCTCTTATTTTTCACCACTTGATTTTCTTGCCCAAGTGGACTGAATAGTACTTGAGGTAGTGGGTAAATTTCAGCAAAAACAGGATCTAACCTTACATTATCTTTAACTCCACGGAAGTAACACTCCACTGGTTCGCCCGTTCTCGGGTTATACCCCTTGAGCCTTAAGAAGTCACTCGGATCAACAAGATACCGCTTCTCTTCGCGTACTTGCGTATTAAAACCGGTTGTCGACATTTCATCGGTGCCGCTACTTAATGTTTTCTTGTAATAGTCTGTAAATAATTTAGCATAATATTCTGCATCTTCCACCTCTAAACCAGCTAATACAATCTTCTGCACTGCATTTTGCTTCACCATCGCAGCTAGCCTTCTACTCACATCATTTAGCTGCTCGTTCCCCTGGTGAATAAGCGAAACAAACACTTCATATTCCCTAGCCATTTCTAGAAATGTAGAAAATTCCTCATCACCAAACATTTCAATTTCATCAATTAATAGTGAGTGTGCCTTGAAATTCCCGGTAAGATCCCGTCTAAATGTGCTAGCGCGCAATAAATTCAGATATAATCTACCAACCGTGTAGGTTAGCGTTTGGAGTTTACCAAAGGCAGCGTTAAAAAGAACGATTTCACCATTCTCAAGAACATCATCAATATTAAACGTAGATTTACCGCAGAACATTTTTCGAATATGTGCATTAGACGTTAATTCCAGCATGTAATCATGCAAACTTGAGTATGTCTGCATGGTAAACTCTTTGATTTTTCCATCTGTTCCTATGTTTTTGTGGTATTCATTGAGTAATTGAACCTGATTTAAAAGGTTCTTTTGCTGAAGAACAAATAGCGTATCAGTTCTTAATTCTTCACCAAATGGTTGTATGATCTCATTAAGCTCATCAAACCCACATTCATTTCCATATGCCAGTTTAAGGGCCTTGATACAAACCCGAAGCAATTGAGTAGATCTAGACTTAAAATACTGTTTTGCCTCAGGACCTAAATGAGCGTGAAAAGCTGATATGTTAGCTTCTATCATCAACTCAAAATCTTTTCCTTCTGTAACATATAAAGGATTCAAACAATCAGAATTTTCTGCATCAGGATCTAATCGATAATAATTCCTACCAATTCGATCTAATAAGTTTGCACTTCTTCTGACAAATGTACCCTTAGGTTCTACAATAGTTGTTCCTATTGCATCATTAAAAAAATCCTGAGCTGTCGTTGTTGCCGCAAACAAGGTTTTTCCAGAACCCGTCCCTCCGAGAATTTGGGTATGCTGTGCACGATCTGATTTCTCTAAAACCTGAAGTTGACTCTGTTTGAATAGTGTAGGGACGCTCCAAAAAAGCTCCAGTCTACAATCCTCTGAATAATATCTAAGGTGACTTAAACATCCTCTTTGACTTAAATCTATTTTTGAATTTTCTAAAGCATAGACTGCTTTAGTTCGAGATTCGGTCGTATAAGGAAATAATGAAAACAAACTAAATCTCTCAGGCCTCTGAGCCTTTTCAACAATAGAATGTAGTCTGGCAAACATCGTATCTTGTAGGCTGCTATGTTTGGAGAGTCGTAAAGTCAAAAAAATCATAATAGTTAACATAATAAACGTTATGACAATACCAATACTCGAACCTATAAAAGGTATCAATATTTGTCCTAATGCTAATACCGAGATGGTATTAAGTAGGGTTTGAACAATAGATTTGGCATATATGTTCTTTCGTAAAACTGGACTGTTATAGATTGTATGTCCAAAAAAGCAAACGAGTAATAAAGGTATAGATCTTAAGGTAGCCGGCTCGCGATCAAAAAAGATTATATCCTGGTACCTACCCACCATCCATATAAAAATATAAATGAACAGCGGAAAAAGGAAAACAGCTTGTATAGTCCATTTTGCCTTAGTATTTGCATCATCTCGTATAAATCTTACTAATTGTATATATAAATTCTTCAACACAAAAGAGCTCACATGCAAAATGAGCGAAATCAAACCTCCTATTAACATTCCCACAATCCGCACTATTCTATCATCCTTTCCAAGTTGGTATTAAAGCAGACGAAACTATACTCAAGTATACTGTCTCGCTATCTAACTAATCAATTAATTAATTAGATGTCGAGAAGCTCTCGTTTCTAAGGATCTAGCAGATTTAGTGAAACCTCAATAGATACTTAACTGGTTACAAATATAAGCAGTAACTCATACTTACGAAGAGATCAAATCACATCAGATTTAAGTAGATTTCATCAATTTCAATCCGATTGCGTACTTTTGGATTGAAATCAACAAAAAAGGAGGCCCCTCTTGGGTGCCTCCTACTTATCTTTCTTAACGAACATTCTAACGAACCATGGTAGTGAGTTAACAATCTCCTGCTGTATTTCTTGTTTTGACTTCTGCTCTTTTTGGATCATAGAGAGTTGTTCCATGACGATCTTGTCACGCGTCTCCACGTCTTCACGCATCTTACTTACCGCTTTATCAAGAATTTCTTGTTGCTCTTCAGAATTAACGGAACTTTGGAGTTGAGTCAAGACATCAGCGATCCCTTCCACTTTTTCTTGCAGCTCATTCATCCGGTCTTCTCCAGGAAGTGCAAGCATCCTCATCTCTTCCATTCGCTTGTCAACGATTCCTGCAATCCATTCACTCATCTTTTGCATCTGTTCCTCAGAAGCACTGGCGAAAGGGTTAACAACTCCACTTTCTTGGCTAGTTCGCCTCTCATCCTCATAATTGTCAAGAATCCGAAGACTATCATTAGAGACAATGCCAACCATTTCTGCACATCGGTTGAGCTTAATATTTTGGTGTTTACGAAGCAGAAGTGCCATTTTGAGACGGAAAACAGCTTGATAGTCCATAATCACAGTCCGGCCACTCATTCTCCCCTCAATATAATGGTTCAATTGCTTTTGCCAGCTCCGCATTGTTGACGGCTTACACAAGAAATTGACCGCCTGCTCTTGCGTGCAATACCACCCTTCGAATTCAGTTGTTGTGTAATCTACGGACTCATTCAAGTCCTCTATGTAGTCATCAAACAGTTCATCTAAAAGGTCTGTTTTTGTAATCAACTTATAAAGGGGGTCTTGCTTAAATTCTTGGCTTAGGCGGTCACTCATTTTGCTCATTTCATCCATTATCAGATCACCTCATATTATATTTTACCTCAATCTAATATGATCTGTCACGATTTAAACCACCTCAGAATCTCATATCCTGTATTATTTATCATTACATTTAGTTATTTTGATATATTCTATTGAATTATAATTACATCTGATGAAATCTGATTCAGTATTATTATTTCTGATTTAGATTATATTCTATCAGAACACATCAGATAGTTTTCTGATCAAATCTGTTGAAATAAGTCGCGTTTGGGCTTGAAAACCACTGCTGCCTCAATGATCTACCTTGTCATAACAACCGAAGGGGGATGTAAAACGGGTATATAAGGGTTTTTAAGCATTATCATTTGATTAAATGAGAAATCAAAACACATTCAAGGTAAAGCTTTAGAACAAAACCAAGATAGGGGGGGAATTGAACAACCTCAGATACAATGCAAAAATAACAATTCAAGAAGGGAGAAGGGGATAGGAGCTGAATTCTATTTTGGATCTAAACTTAAATCTTAGAGCTTTGAAGTTAGCCAAGAAGAGAGGAATGATTAACCTTGTTTGAAGATTTTATATAATAAAAAATCTAAATTTAACGCAGCGTTACGCTGCGTTACGCAGAACTATACTCGAAAAATACCGTTATATCAACGTTTTTTAACGCAGCGTTATTTCAAAAATAACGCTGCGTTACGCAGAACTATTTTAGAAATAATAAAAAAAGAGGCCCTCTTTGAAGAGGCCTCTACTAGAATTACTTTCTTGGTGGAAAATTTAACTTCAGATCAAATGTATTGTTGTTTTTTTCTTTTTCTTCTGTTTTTGAACCGAAGAGATCAAATTGGTTGCCGAGTGAAGACTTTTCTTTTACAACTTTATCTTCTTGCTTTGTAAATGAGGAGAGATCTAGTGACTTTTTATCGCTTCGTTCAATTCTTTTTTTCTCAAGTTTTTCTTCCTCTTGTTCGATTTCAACTAACATCCGTCTAACCCGATCTGGAAGATTGATACTTACGGCTGCGGTATATACGATTGCTTTCTTATCTTCTGATATCAACTTGTTCTTACTGGTGATTTTACCCCATATATGATTAGCAATCATGCCAGAATGAGGCTTTTCAGCACTTTCTATAAAGTCCCCGAATTGCTCTTCTAGCACTTTGAAACTCGAATCAGTAATAATTTCGTTTTTAGGATGAATAACCGCCATAAAACCATTTACAGTATCTAATTCATAATCATAGTCACTGGCTGTCGGAGAATTCGCAAAGGCATCTCTGAATATTTTGTCACTTCTATCAATTTCGTTACTATTAGTAATATAACTTTTCCCTATAGATACCCATCCAGGTGAACTAAAAACATCTCTCCATTCGTCCAGGTCAAATGCTTTTGAAGAGGGGAGTGAGGTAAGCATAGTTATTTCATCTAAAAGGGCAGCGAGACTACTATTACCATAATCCATCCAGTTTAAAGGTGTCTCTGTTGTATTACTGTGTACACCCTGAGTCAGATTATAGAGTTTATCGTTGTCTATCAGTACTATTGCACCAATGTCTTCATTTTTAACCAGTTGATCCAGATGTCCTAATCCCCAAAGTGCATTTTTCTTAATACCACGCTTTTCCCAAGATGCTGGTACCGTAATAATTGCACCGAAAGAAGGCTTACCATTAAACGGTTTTCTAATTTTAGCAAGGTTACTACAAATCATTGGAATAGCAGCATTACCTGTTCCGCCTCCCATGCCACCTACTACAAATACATGATCGGCATCAATAACATCCTCATGCTGTAGGACATTCACAATGGCTTCACTATTATCATAGATGGCAGCTTGTCCTCTCTCAATGTCTTTTGCTGCTCCACCGTAGCCTTCCAACTTGATGATCCGGTCACTATTTTTAGCAATGGCTTTTAAGTCAAGTAAGTCGGATTCCGAAGTGTTAATCACAAACACGGAGTGCCCTAATCTCGCTTCCTCATCACCTTGTCGTCCTCCATATTGACCACAGCAGATAAAGCAAAGCTTCAGCGTACGATTTGTTACATCATCTCTTCGAACAAAACCTTCTAGAGTAATAAAGCCTAAATTTGTGTATTCAATTGCCACGATTAATTACCTCCTTGATAAAGTTTATATATAAATTCTGCTAGTTGCGGACCTCTAGTCCTGTCCGGGATATATCTCTTTTTCCGTTTGTCTCTATTATCAATATCAACTTCAACGAATCCAGTAATTTCAAAAATGAGAAGAGCTTTCTCCATAATATATCGCTCATGAGATTGGAGGAGTTCAGTCCACATAATCCCTGTCTCTTTTCTATTCCATATTTCTGAAAACACGGCAAGCATATCATGAGAAAACCGACTTGATACTAATTCAAGTAAATCTTCTGGGTATAACACCTCATTATTCACCTTTTCTTTCACCCCCAATTTAACGCTGCGTTAATTCCAAGATAGTTCTGCGTTACGCAACCTTAACTAATTATACCCTTATATATAAAGGGATTTATGTACATCAAACTAGTTCAGCGTTACACTGCGTTACGCGCCCTTACCAACATTATCCGTTCTATCTGTCACACTGTCAAGAAAGAGAAGGCTTCGTCTACCAAACTACGTTACCTATGTTAGAAAAACAGAGCAAGGTACTAAGAAAAGTCGTTACCCTATATTTCTGTTATGGAAACTCGTTCCTGGATGCTCATCAGCTGCTAGGGGGGACATAGGGAGCAAGTGCAGACGAATTCACGCATGTAAGTATTTGTTTGTTCCAGTATTAGCAGGAAAGAGCCTGGCCATGAAGCACTAACCAGCCACCACCTCACAACCATTACTTGATGGCCTGTACTTCCTAATCCCCTTACATAAGCAACAATATAGATATCTGTTTCAATCTGTATCAGATTTCATCAGAAAATATCCTTCTAACCAATCCCATTTGAAGTTTAAGTCTTTTCATTTTATACAACCAGCATGACTTTTTACTCTCATGGGATATAACGCTTTCTTCATGTTCTAGAATTCATATCTTGTAGGATCTGTACATCCTAAAAGAAAATACCGGTTGCAGAACCCGATCAACCTATATTCAAAAATTTGAAACAGCGACTGACAGGAGTGAATGTATATAAGAAAAATTGATATATTTGTATGCTTGTTTTTATATGCACATCTATGTACATTTTTAATGTTGTTTTATCCACGATTTTACAAAGGATTTTATATGAATGTATACTGTTGGTAAAAAATGATTAAAAATATGCCTAATTCCTTTTACAACAAAGGATTACTATGATTTAAAAAACGCGACTAATGCCGAAAAAATAGTTTTATTCAAAACTGCGGCATTTTTACTACAGCCATTATCACTTGTTAAATCCAAGAGAAGGAGATACATACTTTTGAAGAACCTACCTAATCGAGAGACTAATGAAAAGCAAGCCGATTATTCTTTAGGCCAGACCATTGATTTACTATCTCAAATGGACTGGTCATTTCTGATTGATCTTTACAAATGCCGATGTATGGAGCAAGAATACATTTCACAACTGTACTTTAATGAGAGACCAGAGGAATATTACAAAAACTACCTAGAAGCAGATGAAGAAACGAAACATGAAATTGAGGATCAGAACAATAAACGCTTGCAGGCTCAAATGGCTCGTCTGAAGAGAAAGCTAAAAAGCAGAGGACTTATCGAGACGACAAGTGTAAATCCGGATGCTTTGAATAAACCTAGTTCCTCTCGTGGATCGATTCACGGTAAGACTTGGATATATCTGACGTTAAGAGGACTGAGGATTGTTGAGAAACGTCTGGACATACCTGACGAGGCAAAGCTTTCAAAAATTGAAGTAGACATGGAGAGGGCTAAGAAAGAGCATTTCTGGGAAATTGCTAAATTATACTTAGAATTGAAATACAAAATTTTTAGTGGCGATATGAAGTTGGTTCAATTTGATGAGTGGGACTGGTATCCAAGTGAAACGGTAGCTAGCGATAACGAAACACTCATTATCAGGCCGGACGCTATTCTTAAACTAGAAAACCAACTGTTTTATATTGAGTTAGATAGATCCACAGAGCCCGTTTATAGATCACCCTTTTTTAGCGAACAAGTGTCCATTCAAAATAAACTGAAGCGATACTATGATGTCATGAGATTATCGACCAACGAGCTAATTAGGGAAGGGTACATCGCTATTGTCATCCCAACCGCTAAATACGAAACCCGTCTACAAAACATTCGGAAAGCAGCAGATTATATTTTCCAACAGGCAGGGAAGGTTTTTCAGAATTCGTCAAAAGTAATCGTGAGTAAAAGTATTCAAGATATCTTAATCAACTACGCTGAATTAAATAGCCCCCTGGAAAACACTGAGTCCTAAAATCTGCCTTATATGGACTACTTAAAAAAAAAATCATATTCCAACGAATTAATTTGTGATAATATACAACTAACTAACCAACTAATTAATTAATTAGTTAGAATTCACAATCAATTAGTCCGTTGTTTTTTTCTTATTATCTAATTAATTAGATAATATTTTTTCGTTTTTAACTAATTAATTAATTAGCGAAAATTTCGTTAGGAGGTGAGCCTTATTTGGAAAAACAGAAGAAGATCATGATTACATCTCTTGGTGTTGTCGTTCTTCTGATCGTGGCTGTAATGGTGTTGAGGCAACCACAGCAAAGTGTTGATTCCACTGCTTCGATTTCAGGTACGCCACAGGCAAGTATCCAAGAGATTTCTCAGTCCACCCGTCAACCGGCAGCTGAACACCAGGAGACAAAGACTGATGTATCTCCATCTCCGCCATCGCGGAAGCAAGATGAAAGTCATGAGAAGATTAGCGGCATTCTTGATACGGTATCCGATACGGTATCGAGTAGAGCGCCGTCTCTTTGGGATGGAGTTAGAAATGTATGGAGTTGGTTACTTGGCTTCGACACGAAGCACCTTGTGATTCTCGTAATCATTATTTTCGTTTTCCTTGGTTCAATCGGAAATATCAGCAGTGGTTCCAAAAAGAAAGAAAATGGTAGGTAGGTGAACAAATGTTCGGACGAAAGAAAACACAAGACAAGTCAGGGAGTGAGGTAGTCCCACCTTCATCCACAACTCAAAAGAAGATGAAAGAGAAGGCCCCAAAACAAATGATGATGGGGAAGGTCTATCGGATCTTGTTTTGGATATTTATTGGGTTCGTATGTTTACGAGGAATAACTTCCCTAATTACTGGGCCGAAGGTTATTCAACAAGTGAATAACTACGGAAGTCAAATACAAGAGGTACCCATTGGCGCCAAAGGATTTGCTGCTGAATTTGCAACAGAATACTTTACCTGGGATAGCAACTACATCAATAGTCGCAGTAACAGGCTCGCTCAATTCATTACCAACATCGATGCTGATGCTGGCCTGGATGCTTATTCAACGAAGGGACAAAGCGATGTTTTGACTACTGAGGTGACTGAAGCTCGTTGGATTAATAAATCGTTAGCCGAAATTACAGTTGTCGTTCGTCGAAAAGCCACATTACCAAAAGAGAACACTCCTGAGAATAAGTCAACTGAATTGAGTTTAACGCCTAATCCTCTGGATAAAGACAATTCAATTATCAAAACAAATATCGTTGTTCCCGTTACCGTTGTCGGTAACAAGTATGTTGTTCAAAACTATCCTCGCTTTATTGGTGATGAGGAAAAGGCCGACGTTCCATCCACCAATTTAGGAGAAATCGTAACAGATCAGCAGCTTATTGAGAGCGCTAAAAAGATTACGACAAGTGTCTTAACAGCAATGTTTAATAACAAATCTGATGAACTTAAATATTTCTATGCTGAAGGCAGCAAACCAGCAGCTACTTATCAAAAGGTTAACTACTCCTTTCAAAAGGTAGAAAACTTGACGTTGAGACAAGCTGAAACCGATGCTGAAGGACACTACACCATTTATGCAACGGTATCCGTCAAAGGTCCTTCAGGAGAAAATTTTAAAAATGACTGGATCTTAAAAGTAGCATCCAAAGGGAGTGAAATGTATGTTACCTCCATTGGAGATTCTTCAATTCAGTAAAATTGAAAGGAAGCTAGATATGAACAAAGACAAGAAGAAAAAGAAAAAATTAGGTCTTCGCACTATGCTTACATCGCTCGCAATCAGTGCATTTTGGACAACCCCTATTTACGCTGACACTGACACTAAAATTAAAGTCGGTGAAAATTTAGGAAAAGAGCTCTCAGGAAATATTAATCCAGTTATCCCAGGTATTGTACTTGCGGTGTCTGCTTATTTCTTTATTAAACGTGATTGGCCAAAAATGTTTAGTTTTATTGGCATTAGTCTTCTTCTCGGATACTTTTCGAATTGGGAAAGTGTTAAACAGTTGAGTACAACGATCATGCACGCTATTTTTGGTGGTAACTAGCTTATGGATAAACCAAGCGAAAAACCAAGGTTTATCTGTCAAAACTACTCAAAAATTTGGAATTTCGATTTAATACTCTATGCCATTGAGGGAAAAAAGCTCATTTTCCCCCTCAACATCCGCATAGCCGGTATTGCACTTGTGTGCTTTATGGTTTTTTTTGTTATTGGTAAACTGTTACCTTTCATTCCTGGGGGATATACATACGTAGTGTTCCCTTCATTACTGACTTGGTTCATTGCCAAACAAAAGTTGGATGGTAAACCCCCACACAAATGGCTCATGAGCATGGTGTATTTCTTAATGCGGAACAAGGTACTCCGCCGTTATCAGAAGATGCAATACAACAACCATTATGTTTACAAAAGTAAAATTATGTATCGTACCCATAGAGAGCGCATGTAAGTGGCGCTCTTTTTTAAGGAGGTTAACCAGCTTTGGATTTATCAAAAAAACCACAGCGAATCAATGTAGAATTTCCGATTGCTTATTTTGAACAGAATCTTATCTTTACTCATAACCATGAAGCCTGGGCAGTCTATGAATTGAGCCCTTTTGTATATGATCATCTCAGTGACCGGCGAAAGCTTGATAAATTATTTTCACTCTCATCCCTACTAAGCGTGTTTAGCGATAAATTTCATCTGCTATGGCTGCCAGAGGTCCACGATATCTCTGAGCATCACGAACGCTTGAGACAACGACTATCCGGTCCGCTAAGGGATTGGTCAAAACAGATGGTGGATTTTCATGAGGATTACTTAAACTCGATCTACAATTCAGGCATTAATTCGAACAATGTCAAATACAAGGCTTATATCATCGTTTATCTTGCTAAAGGTGAGAGCAGTGACCTAGTTGATCAAATAGAGGGGGTCTACACAGAGGTCAAACGAATCATATCCCGCCCTAAGCGAATCATCGAAAAGTTTACCGGACTGAATGCTCCTGAAATATATGAACATGAATTTCTGTCTTACTTAACTAAAGAAAAACAAATATATAGTCGGATCAGCCGCAAAATCAAATTACTTCGGGGAACGGAACGGACCACCGAATGGCTTATTAAACGCAACTTCTGGTTAGGGATTGCCGATCCTGAATTACGTTCCACCAAAACAAAAGCATGGTCTCCGAAAATAAAAAAAGGCATTCGAAATCGTATGGAAACCCTTATGTATGATTCACGGCAAGTGCTCACTCTAACGGAAGCTGATATTAATGCAAAACATCCACGTCGCATTACATTGACTCAGCCTCATGATGGTGAAGAGAAGACGATTCATCATACATACTTAACGGTGTCCGAATTACCGGATGAGTTGGAAATGCCTGATAACGAGTGGCTATATTCAGCCGCCTTACTACCATTCCCTATGCAAATGAGCATCAAGGTAGATGTGCTTGAATCACGTGAGGCCTTATCTAAAGTTTCACGCAAAAAAATGGAAATCGAAAACCAAATCAAAAATATCAACGAAGCACAAGCCACCGTACCTGAAGACTTGGCGGATAAACATGCAAGTGCTCACTTTTTAGAAGCCGATTACAAGAAAAGTAAAAATCCTACCTTTTTAACGCATGTAACATTTGGACTCTATCATACGGATCTGAATGCTCTGAAAAGTAACGCTAAAATCTTACAAGATCACTTCAAGGATGCTGGCAATATCCAAGTAGCACAGCCTGCTGGTGATCAATGGCTGCTCTTTAATGATTTTATTCCTGGTTCGCCGTTGTACGTGACGGATTACATTCAGCGAATACCACCTGAAACACTTGCTGCTAGTATGATTGGTGCATCGCAGGAACTTGGTGATGAGCATGGTCCATACATCGGCACTACTGGGGATTTGGCCCGTCCAGTTTATATGGACCCAGGACACCCTAGTAAAATCAATCGCAGTCCAAGTATCGTTATTGTAGGTACGCTAGGTGGGGGGAAATCCGTATTAGGTAATCTGCTCTCATACATTTGTGGGACAGTTACAGGAGGAAAAGTGCTTATCCTCGACCCTAAAAATGAACGAACCAATTGGCCTCTGCACCTCCCTGAACTTGATGAAGCTGGTCAAATTCAGGTGACCACCTTATCTTCCGATCTGGAGGATCAAGGGAAACTCGACCCTTTCATCATGCTCAAAGATATTGAAACGGCTAAAGAGGCAGCGGTTGAAATTCTATCTTATCTATCATCAACGGGTACAAACACGGTGCAATATAGTTATATTTCGCGCGCTGTACAGATGGTTGCCGCTGAACCCAAACCATACTTAGCAAAATGTATAGAACAACTCTATAAAATCGGAGAAGACAATAAGCCAGAGGCAACTCTTGTTGCCGAAATTTTAGAGAGTTTTATGACTCTTTCCTTTGCCAAACTGTTATTTGGTACGGGTGAGGAGAAGACAATGAACCTGGATTGTATCTTTAATATTCTGCAAATTGCTAATTTACAGCTTCCAGATCCCCAGACACATACTGAAAATTATTCATTAGGCGAAAAGATGAGTGTGGGTATCATGTTCGCTGTAGCTCGCTTTGCTGAAAAATTCATCTATCACGACCGTGGAATCTTTAAATATGTAATCTTCGAAGAAGCATGGTCCTTTTTATCAAACCATGCTGGAAAAGCGATTGGAAACAAAGTCGTTCGGACCGGACGAAGCTTGAATGGTGGGGCTGTCTTTATTACACAGAATGCTACTGATGTATCCGGTGATATGGCTGGTAACATCGGAATCAAGTTTGCTTTTCGTGATGAGGATACCGAAAAGATTAAGAATACACTTAGTCTGTTTGGACTTGAGCATATCCAATCTAATATTGATATGATCCGTAATCTTAATGGTGGACAGTGCTTGATGCAAGATGTAAATGGCCGCATTGGTATTCTAGATGTAGATTTGGTCTTTACTCATCTGGAAGAAGCTTTTGATACCCGCCCTCCAGCAGAATCAGAACTTACACAAAATGATATGGGGGAGTTTGGTATTCTTCAGGAGTTCCAGCAGCACGTGGAGCAAATGGAAGGTGCGACGTATGAATAAGTTTGGACACCTGAAGCGGTTATCTCGCCTTTTGGTCCTTATACTTTTTACATTCCTTGCGCTATCGTCATCTTCCATTGCTCATGCCGACATTATTGATGATCTAATCCCCAACGATGGAGACAGCTCAGCAAATTACAACCAGCCCGCTTCCCGTTATCAGGTGGAAACTGTTAATCCAGACCGTGGAGCATTAGAAATCGAAGAAAAGGCTCAAGACTCCATGAATGCGTTTTTGGATTTTGTGGTCAGTGGTTGCCTCATGCTCACGATTTACACGACCAAATTTTTTATCTTTATTGCTCAGGAAGCATTTGAATTCCGATACTTCAATCTCATCGTGGACGTTGTGGTTGAACTTGTCCAGAATCTCACCGGGATTCGTTTTGGTAGTTGGGGAGACGGATTATGGGGAGACTTTATAGGCGTATTTATTCAAATAACGATCGTTTATATCCTGTATCTCATGATCAAAGGTCGGTTTTTGGATGGGATGTCTTCGATTGCATCCTTCTTAATCGCACTTGCTATTATCTTGGCATTCTTCACCAATCTAGGACCTTTCCTTAAAGGTGTAAACTCCTTTGGGCAGGATCTTAATAACTCTTTTTATATCACGTTTTCGTCTAATTCAACCAATCCAGGAACTGGCGTCGGAAATAACTCGTCCAATAATGGAAAAGGGGGAGTATCTGGGTTCTCACGGGAATTATGGACTGAAGTTGTAGATCGCCCTTACCAAATGATGCAGTTCGATTCGATGAATGTGGATCCTACTACGCTAAAAAAAGTGCTAAATACAGAACCCGATAGTGAAAAACGTACGAAAGCTTTAAAAGATGCTGAAGTTGATTACCCTCATGTTGCGAAATCGCGGACGCTCTCCAAGTTTGGCATCGTCATCATGAATGGTATTCTATCGCTTATCATTTTAATATGTTTCTCCTATTTTGCTATTTTCAGTATTCTCGGTAGACTCAAAGCTTTGTATCAGTCGGCTATGATGTCCTTTACTCTTTTTGCAGCTTTACTCCCGGGTAGAGGCGGCGGCGTTCCTGCATTACAGCCCCAATTTATCAAATTAATCGGTTCCCTATTTAGTGCCGTTATGGGGTTGCTATTTTTAGATATTTCTTTGGTCTTAGGGCACGGCGTCTTTACCGTCGTACACAAGATAACAAGCAGTTGGTTCGTCTCGCTCGTCATTGAAACAATCACCATTTTAGCAGGCTTTTATTTTAGAAAAGATATTGCTGGCTTTTTGGTTCGAAAAGTTAATCCTGGGAGTGGGGGCGGTATTCAGGTACCACAAAGAAAGCCATCTGTTCTTGCTTATTCCTTTAAACGGAAATTGAGTGATGGCATTTATGACCGTACCGTAGGTAAAGCCGTTTCTACAATATTTGGGGGAAACAAAGGGGCTAATAAAGTTGGTATGCCCCGTAAGTTTAACCCGCTGTCGCTAAACAATGCCAATAAGAGTTTAGATGATGCAACAGCAGCTAGTATGTCCCTGCGGTATCATAACGAAAAGACCGCAGCTGAAGATGTAGCTGCCAGTAGCGGTGAACCTGTACAATATACGCCTTTTGTCAGCAAAGTTAATGAAAACTTGGAACATGGGATGAAGAATCCTTTTCGTGGGCTGGATAAGGAATGGAAAACCGAAAAGGATCGTTTGGCTTCCATCAAATCCGGTGGTGGCAACATTAAAGACGCTATCCTTACAAAGGGTATCCATCCTGGTATGAATGATCAGCAGGTTGCATCCGTTATGTACTCCAATGAAAGTGCGATTCGGCAGACAGGGGCATTTTTTAACGACCGCCCTCAAGAAGCCTCCCAGCAGATAAAGAACGCTAAAAAGCTGCAAGGGAATCCGAAACTTAAAGCCAACATGGACGATTTTTCCATGATGCAGCTGTACAAGAGATACAAACAGGATCAGCGTGATAGTGTTCAGCAGGCCCGGAAAACCGGTGAGCGTGTTCAACAAACTCCATTCGTTCAGGATATGAATTTACGGTTTAAAACTGCTGGCTTACACAATGCATCCCAAATTAAAACCGCGATGTCGAATCCATTGCGACGTGCGTCTATTATCTCTCATTTTTCTGGTATGCCTGAATTCTCAAAGCAGCAAACGAAATTGTTGGATGCGAATGAATCTCTGAATACAATGACGAGATCGACTAGTCTTTCGACTACGCATGCAGGAGTAAAACCTGTATCCATCAAAGGTCCACTGCAATCAAAAGCCAGAGAGCAAATCATCCGGCAGGCTGCTGGGTCGAAAGTGGATACGGTAAAGGTTCCTTACCGAGCGCATATTGCTCCTGAATTAAATACACGCATGGATATGAGCAAAGTCAAGATCAAGGATACAAAACTCCAATCCGCCATGCGTGAGAAGTCTGCAGAAATCAGACGGTTGATGGCAGAGGAGGGCACCAACGAAAAATTGAATGTGGTGAACACCAGACAAGTGCAAATGGAGCAGGCATTCAAAATAAAAAACAAGATGTCTTCTGAAATTACCGAAGCTCTAAGAACGGAAAAGAAAAGTTTGACGATTATGAATAAAGCCAGCAAGGTCGCTGAAGTATCGGATGCCAATATTAATGTGGCGAACAGTATCAAAAAGCGTGCGGTTGAAGCTCGTGGAAAATCGACCTCGGCTAAGAAGGATTAGCGACAGGGGGGTGGATTCCGATGGCTTCCAGGTTTAATTCAAAGCAGATAGCCTCAACACTGGTCAAAAAAGCTGTACAGTCTTATGTAAAGAAGAAGTTTAAATTTACGACACTACTCATTGCAGCCGTGATTGCCTTTTTAATTCTAGTCTTGTTGGCCATCATCATAGTAGTCAGTATTTTAGTATCCAACCAGACTGAAGATTCGTTTGTTTCTCAAAAAATACTGCCGCCCCAAATCTATGTTCAGGGTTTGAAAAAGCACATTACAAGTCCTTATGGGTATCGTACACACCCGATTACTAAAAAAAAGACATTACACTCGGGTATTGATATCGGAGTTCCAGAAGGAACACCTGTTCAAAGTTCAACCGCTGGCACAGTGGAGACCGTAAAATTCCCCATGCCTAGCGACCCAGCTTCGACTCAAAATGCTGGTATTTTTGTCGTTATTTCGAATCCGGACCCGCAGTTAAATCTAAAGACGCGGTATCTCCATCTAAGCCAAGTGTTTGTGAATCCAGGCGATACCGTGGAGGCCGGACAAATTATTGGTTTATCCGGTAATACGGGGAGATCCACGGGAGCCCACTTGCATTTTGAAACTATTCCCGATGGGAAAAAAGCCGTTAACCCGGTGCCGTATATTAATACCATATCTGAAATATTGGACATATCTACGAAAGAAGCGATGTCCCAAAACATTCCCATTACGTTGCCAGCAAGCTCAGACGCTCGCAACTATGAGTCCCCTAAGATGTTATATGTGAACCAGGTCATCATAGGAGATCAGGCCGGAAGCGGGGGAAGTGGTGGCGGGTCGTCTGCTGGGGGGGGAACGTCTTCTAGTGTACCTTATATTCCTGACCTTCCTCCTCCGAATGTGCCGGGTATCGATAAGATGAATCCATTTGTTCAGAGGTATGCTTCCTTGGCTATTCAGGAACAGAAAAGGACAGGTATTTTTGCCAGTGTCACACTTGCACAAGCTGGAGTAGAGTCATCTTTTGGTGCACATAATATTTGTAATAATTTGTACGGCATTAAAGCAGATAGTCGCTGGCGAGGACCTGTTTGTAAGGGGAAAACAACGGAGCAAGAAAAGAATGGGAAGGTTAAAAAAGTGGTGGCTCCATTTCGTTCGTATAGTAGTTTTGAGGAGTCCATTATCGATCATTCTAATTTTCTTCTACAAAATAGTAGGTATAAGACGGCATTATCTCAGAAGAATCCGTATGACATGATTAGAGGTATTGCTAGAGCTGGATATGCAACTAACCTAAAATATGAGCAAGATACGACAGCTATGATGAGGAATCAAAATCTTACCATTTTTGATAATGGAGGTATTGATCCAACTACCGGCAAGCCTTACGTTGATACAGGGGGGATGAATCTACCGATTGGAGAGGGTGGGGGAGGATCTTCGTCTCAAATCTCACCAGGTGATATATTAGCAGATTTACAGGCCGATACGATTACAGTGGTATATGGTGTTGCTCAATACTATGGTAATAGCGCGGTGCGAATTGTTCGATCAGCTGATGGAGGAGTAGACAAGTATCCGATGGAGTATGATGGGCGGCCCATCATTAATTTGGTGAATTATAATAATGTGGTACAATTAAGCCAGTACGCGGGGAAAGAGACTCGTGCGCCTGAAATTCAATTGGCATCTAAACCAGCTGCCATTACCGTAACGTTAAAAATGGATAAAAAGAAAAAGCTATATGTTGCAAATGTTAGCACCAATACAGATTAGAGAGGGTGTGCCTATGAGCGCGATCAAAAATGTACTTTCGCAGGATCTATTTTTTGTGTTGAATTTTGAAATGACTTATAAGGGTGCCCAGCGGTGGTTTGCAGATGCCGGCTATGCTATGAGTGATATTGAGTTATTTAAAACCCTTGTCTTTTCGGAACAACTGCCTGAGGATCATCAATTTGCTCTTCTTAATTTGGTAGTGGACCGTTATGAAAATGTGTTCTTCCAGGCTAATCGAGTTTTTGAACATAATGCCGATGATGAAATCAACGATACCCATGCTCCAATGCATCAGTTGGTGTTGCATATCCTGCGGGAGCGGATTATTCATGGGGAGGAGAATGCTTTGATTACTCTAGGTTTGGCTCTTATAAAGGACAAGCAAGCAACGGAACCGCAATACTCGGCTTTGCATTCCTATTTTGATACAATTTAATTACTCATACAGGCGACCATGTGGTCGTCTTTTTTCTTTTTAGAGTCTTCAGTATCGAAATGAACCAAACCAATTAGGTGATGATTCATAAGCATGCAGGTCATAAGGGATATTCATCTTCAGAAACGGGTCTTATTTTTCTAGGGAAACAGCCACTGAAATACTATTAAAAATTCAGAATCGTTAAACACCTATTTTATCTTTATATTTTTATTATTTATAATATTTTTTCTTTTATTTTTCAGTATGTTTACTGTTTTAAGGGAAGGAATATCTTAGTAAAATCAATAGATTCATAGGGTTAAAGGCCAAGTCAACGTGAGTGAAAGGCCACACCAAGGCGAGTTAAGGGCCACATTGCCGTGAGTGTAAAGGCCCACGTAGAGGTGAGTTAAAAGCCACGCAGAGATGAGTTAGCGGCCACATCAACGTGAGTATCGTCTATATTTGTGGGTCTTACTTCAATGTATACACTAGACCCCCCTATTTATTTATAAAAAATACTCACCTTGGCGTGGCCGATCACTTGAATTAGGAGCTTTGTTACTTTTCTTGCTGCAATATACTCACGTTGGTGTGGCTTTTCCCACCGGGTATCCCACCCCAATCCATTACATTGATACATATCTTTTGGAACTGAGTGACCATATGACTCACGTTCGTGTGGCCTTTAGATAGTTAAATCGATCTCAAAGCCCCCTACAAAGACCACGCCAACATGAGTGTATTATCTGTCCAAAGTACAGTACAATCAGATTAACGATTGGGACAAGAGGAAGTTGGCATGGCCATCGAAGAACAAATGGAATTTAATTTTGAACCAATGTGATATCAGATCACTTTATTGTATCCGAAGCGAACGCACTTATTGAAGCACGAACTAACCTAACGCTCCATGAAGAGCGAATTATATATATTTTAGCCTCACGGATACATTATAGGAGAGGGGGGATACACTTCTTAATGCTCCTTCTTTAAGGTAGGCAGAATGCAGAGAGTCACTCTTTAAGATGTCTTTCTCAATTTAATACACGTGTGCTATACTCGGAAAATATAACATTCAACGCAACCAGCCTATCTAGGAGTGATTAATGTGATCATCGCAAAGGGCCAAAAAATAGATGTTACAGAAGGGAGGGATTTTGAGGATATCGCGATTGGACTCAATTGGAAAACTATATCTTCGGAGATTGATATCAATGCATCTGCATTCCTTTTAAATTCTTTGGGCATATGTACACGAGACGAGGATATGATCTTCTATAACCAGCAAATAAGCAGGGAACAGGCTGTTAGCCATTCTGGTCCCGCAGATGGATCTCTGGAGGTCATTCGGATTTCAGTAAAAAAGATCCCTTTCGATATTGAAAAGATTGCCTTCACACTTACTATTCATGAAGGTGAAACGACAGGTCAATCCTTCTCCAATGTCAATGATGCCTTATGTCGTATATATAATCCTGTGAGCGGAGAAGAGGTTGCAAGTTTTAACTTTGGTGAAGAGCTCAATAAAGAGACGGCCATTGTCATAGGGGAACTTTATCTTCATAAAGGAGAATGGAAATTTAACGCAGTGGCTAGTGGGTTCAACGGTGGTCTTAATGCACTGGTAAAAAATTTTGGTCTTGAAGTATCTGAAACGACACAAAACGAAATACCTGCTGAAGTCGATAAAGCCCCACTCACAATTCCTAAAGTGGTAACACCAATGAAACTTGAGCTTAAGAAAAAAGAGAGTATCAACATACATAAATCAGAGAAAGTTACAGCCACTCTAGAGTGGGAGACCATGAAGGATTTAGATCTATATTGTTTTTATGTGACGAAAGATAATGAAGTAGGAAAAATTTATTACCGCAATCTCGGTTCCCCACATAGTGCGCCGTATATTCAACTTGATGGAGATGCTTTGGTTCACGGCAAAGAAACAATTATAATTCATCAACCAGCAGCCTTACGTTTTGTTCTATTTGCCGCCTATAGTGCAGTCAGCAATGGTTTCGGCAGCTTTAAATCCATGAAAGTTCGGGCTGTTGTTGATAATCATCAAGGGCAAGTTATCGCAACTCCTCTTCATAAGAGAAACAGCTTTTCGTATTGGGTAGCTATTGCTCATATCGATTTTACTGGACCCAATGAAATGATAGTCAGCCACGTAGAGAAATATTCTCGCAGCATGGTGGAACGTAGCCCACTTCTGTATGAAGATGGATCGTTCAAAATGGATGTCGGAAAAGAGGAATTCAAAATAAATTCTTAACTGTTGTTTGTTGAATAAGCCAGCCACACCTGTTAGAAGTTTCACGATAACCATAAAAATAAAATTTTGATAGCTTGCCAGACAAATGGCAGGCTTTTTTTGTTTAATGTTTTAAAAAAAAGTGATTCCCCAAGAAAGAGTCATCCCTCTATATGTAATCACATTTATAGATACTGCTATTGAGGCTTTAAAAATGCCATAATTGAAGATTTACAGAATGGCAGGAAGCTAGATAGGGCTGATGCAGAAGAATTATTAATTCTGGATAAAAAAAGGCCGCTTCAAGGGTATGAAGCGGCTTTTTTCTTTTATCTTGCAAAGGTTGTTCTATTGTTTATCTAATTTCATATATCTTTTAGGAGGTGGTGTTCATTGAAGCCATTTTAAAACCTTTCACCAACACCATAAATCAATATCTTTTTTTAAAACAATTAATTAAAAACATAAAGATAACACCCTTCGTTAATACCTTTTTATAGCACGTTTTATTTCACTGAAACCCTTGGTAATACTGAGGTTTTAAGATTGTAAAAAATTGAAAACAGAAATTCAATCTCAGAATCCAAAGTGTAAGATTTTTTATTCAGATGCTATCCAACGTAATAAAGAGTCATCAACTTACTATACACTATAAGATTTGAGCTATCCCAACTAACAAAATAATTATTAACAAGGACCAAAAATATAAACACACACAAAAAAACGTTATCCACAGCTTATTTTAAAAAGAAACCATTAAATGTGAGTAAACAAAAGTAGAATGGCTTGCAAGTAATTCGTGAATTCTCGAGAATATATAATTTAGAGGATAAAGATAGAGGTTAATACAAAGAACATTTAAAGATAAACATGACAAATAGCAGTAGGCGTCATAAAAAAAGATACTACTGCTAATAAGTTATGTAATATGACTGCAGAATTATTTTGGGCATACTAAATAAACCAGAGGCTTGTCTAAAAAACTAGAGTGCCCATTTCCTGTCTTCTGCCTTCCTTTTAGATAGTAATTTTTCTATTTCTTGTTTAATTTCTAAGATAGGAGCTGGAAGAGACTTTATCCGATAAAAATTTTGAATAAACCAATCCGGACTTTGACGAAACCTGTTAAGCCAGCATTGATTTAATCGGAGAAGTTTATCCCAAATGATTCGGTGTTGGAGATTAGCTTCTTGAATCAGCTTCTGATGGACATTTGATAATTGCTCGCTGGTAAAGAGGCTTGATTCTGCCGCTTGTTTCTTATTGTTTATCCCATCAAGATCCATTGAGAGTTGAACAGCATAATTAAGCTCAGCTGCTTCCATTACCGCACGAAAATAGGCACTGATTTGGTCTAATTCGTTCGTTTCATCACTTATTATGTATTCATCATCTTCTCTATAGATCATTTTAAAGAATGCTTGAGAACGCATTTTATTTTTTTGAATGTTATAAAGAGCGGTATCAAAAATTTCAGTTGCATATTCGTATCCGAATTTAGCATAATAATCTTCCATAACCTTTGCCACTTGCCAAACAGCTTTGCGGGATAAAAATTCAAAGCAAAAACGATGCTTTCTGAGTTGTTTCATAACCCAAAGCTCTGCACCTTCAGAAAAAACTTCCCCCATGTCCAACCACTCTTGATGTACGTTTAACACTTGAAAGTTTTCTTTATGAATTTTCATTTTCAAATACTTTGAAGCATCCTTAAGAATCTTCAACGCTTCTTTTCGAGTACGAATGTTGAGGAGACCCAATGGGCCGTAAAGATCACTAATATACCCCCAGCGGAAGTTGCCGGGGATATAAACGAGTTCTTTTCCAACATAATGAAGAACAAAACGCTGAACATTTCGATCTTCACTTAAAAACGGTTCCGATACAAAAAAAACGAAGTTTTTCGCATACAGATCGTCTTTCTCCGTTTCTTCTTTATCTCGAACAAAGACAAATTTTTTAAAAAATAGTCTTCCATATTCATCATAATAAACGATTTCTTCATGAATTAATTTTTGCAGGAGAACAGAAACTCGATAGCTGGAGGTTCCCAAACGTTTCGCAAGTTCAACGTTCGTGAGGGGGACTTCGCCACCATAAGCACAGACTGTACCAAGTAACAACTTAAGCTTAAAGAGTAGGCGAGTGTCATTATGTAATGTTCGAGCATCGAACAACGAGGGATGATGTTTCATTGGTTGCCACTCCTTTTTTATCCCCAACCAAAAAAGTATACGGGAAATAAAGGGTATGGCTTTTACTTTTTTTGAAGGCGTGATATACTAAAAACACATCAACAAAGTAGTAAAACCAAGACCCCGACTCCTCATTGTCTAATAAGTGCTGGTCGCCAAACTAACGACTTATTAGATATATAGTTGGGTTCTTTTTTTTTGCAATTACTATATTAAAAAAACTTTATTCTGTGAAACTTTCAACTACAAAAATGATTATAGCATTGCCTATTCCAATTGAAAACATCACAAAAAGTACGAGATAAACGTAAGAAAATCTAAAAATGTGATAATCCTAAGTAAATCTAAACAACTAATTTAGTACGAAAAAATGGTAAGAAAAATTCTAGGGCCTGAATTTGTAAGGGAAAATTTTCAATTCGACAAATGTCCTTCAGAATTTACTCATGTTTAGAACGTAAAAATCGTAATAAAGTTTTAAAGGTACGAGTATCACGTAATAAAATACATAGAGTACGAGAAAACAGTAAGAAAATCTATAAATCATGCAAGTTCATGAAAGATTATAAGATAAAAGTTTTTTTGAAAAGTACGATGAATTCGTAATAATTTTGCTTATACATAGAAAGTACGAAGAAAATGTAATAAAAACTAATGAAGTACGAGGAAATCGTAATAAGAATTTAGTTGGTACGAGGAAATCGTAATAATTCTGTCTAATCCTAATCATTTAAAAATTATTTAAAATATGTTTTAAACTCTAGTACGATATTTACGTAATAAAAAATCGTTCAATATATCATGGTACGAAAAATTCGTAATAAAAATCGATTGAGTACGAATATATAGTAATAAAAATAAAACCATAGCTATTATAAGGAAAGTTAGACTAATCTCATCTCTTATATATTCATGCTAAACAATATCGACTGATCCGAAGATTGATTGATCATATTTTTTGAGGAAGTTGCGAAATATCTTTCCTTTTATAAAAGAAAACCGAGCCAAGAAGAACGATTTCATTCCTCTATAAGCTCGGGTTGTATAGGGAGTGACAATTGAATAGGTGAATCCACCTGATCAAAGAAGTCATGCATTTCAGTATTCGTTAGTGGTATGAAGCAGATTTCGAAGGCAGAGGGGCTATATCTTTTGTAAGATTCGATCAGGATATTAAGGGCTTTAAACTCTTCAAGTGCATCCTGTACTTTTCTCATATTCATTTCTGTTTTTCGTTTGTCCATTCGTACTTTTCGCGTGAAAAAGTTGAGTGGGAAGATGTCTCTAAATTGCTTTCCTTGGACGTAACGTTCCAACCGCTCTTTTTGTAAAGCATGCACGAGTATCTTGGATATGCTCCCTTGGATTGAATCGAGACTATCTCTATATATCTTTACCGTTTGCTGATTAATGTACTGTTGGTGAAAATAAGTACCAATAACAATCTCGGCATAACGTCTGCCATTAGGATTCGAATTAATTACTACGGAATCAAAGATACTCCAGTCTGCTGAACCAGGTCTTGCTTTTTCAGACTGTTTTTTAATTACGGCTTGAAATCCAAAGGATCTGATTTTTCGTAATCGTTTTTCAATTTCTACGTAATTTTTAACCCCTTGAGAGTTGTAAGCTCGCTGCACTAACTTAGAAATATCCACAGTGATTGTTCTATCGGTGTAAAAAGATTCATCTTTTTGGGACATCACATAGAATATAATTTCCCGATCTGTTCCATCTAAGGTTTTTGTTAAGCTTTTGTCGGCAAAAAGCAAGTCGCCATCTTCAACTTTAATAATTGTCCGCAGAAACTCATTGTCGCTAATCTCATAGTCGTCGAAGAAAGTCTCTTTCAAAGTAATTGCATTAATTTCTCTTTTAATTTTCAATGATGTTGATTTCTCAGAGAAGACTACATTTTCGATTAGACCATGTGGCTGTACATCCACAGCTTGGGTTAAATCATACTTCTCAATAGTATCAGCAATAATAAAATTGAGATCTGTCTCTAGAGCCTTTCGTATTTGATTCGTTTTCTTTGTTGACAAATAGCGATAATCCGAGAGGAAAGTCGAATTTGTCGATGACCATTCTTTAATTTGTTTCAAACGTAGCTCGGGTAAATCCTCTAAGTTTTTTACACCTATTAATCGTTCTGACTCGGCAATAATATCTAATTCAGGTGCAGAAACTTTCATTTGCTCAAGTGCAAGCTTCCATGATGAAATTTCAATCGAGACAGGGTTGTTTGGAATCTTGACCAATTCCTCTTGAAACTTTTTAAGCCAGTACTTTTTACTTTGTTGTTTTTTTCTATAATTTTTTTCCCTTATTTCAACGTGATCTTCAAGATGCTGTGTGTCGTACCCAAATGTCTCAATAAGTATACGCTTGACATATTCAAACAACCAGGTCTCCTTGGAAACACCATCAGTATCCTTATATAAATACGTATACATATGATCCACAATAGTCTGTGGGATAGATTCAACAATTTTAGTTAAAGCAAATAAAGACAACTTGACCATATAATCTCCCTTTTCTAAAAAGGTTTTAGCTTAAATATATCACAATTGGGCTTGCAGTCGTTAAAAAGCTTCATAGGTTTGCTTAACAATTATCCATTAGAAAAGAGGTCATATCAAGTATGTATATGAAAAGAAGCGGAATGCGGAAGTTACGAATATGGCTGGTTATATCGTTAAAGCCATTGAGGAGAACTACGCCGATACTCAAAAAGCCTTTGAGCCAGAGGACGAGCAAGATATTGAAACGGTCATTTCATGTATGAACGATCGTATACGCAAGTTTATCTTTTTCAAAGACCGCAGTGTTCAAGAGGAGATTATGAATGAAGTTGAAGGAACCCAACAAATGATAAAAAGTATCACTGCTGATATTCTACGGGTAATGGAAAAACGGAAATTTAAGAACTTACGCCCTTTAGAGGAAGCAGACTTTGAAGAGGAATGGGGGAAATCTTCCCTAAGACAGATTCTACAGGATATGTAGCCTGGTGGGAGTCCATTAATTAAGGAGATAGTTTAAATTATTTTAGGTCGCAATTGAACTGTAGGTCTTTCACCTTGTGGAATTGTAAAGGGTTTAACATCAATTTGAAAGTACCGTAATCGTAACGCTAGAATGAAATATATTAGGAACAGTGTAAAGCCGGTAGGTTATTAGACTTACCGGCAGATCTCGTATGAACATCGTCAGCAATACAGTAAACGATGGGCTCATGCTACCGGCTCTAAGGGGTCACCCCCCGCCCCTAAGACCCGCTAATCAGGCCGATAATTAGAGCGCCTTCGCCGGAGGAGAACGCCTCAGCCAAGGCGCTCTACGTTCCTGTCCTTCGTTTTATGCGACCCACGGAACATTGGGGGCCAGGATAGGAGAAGCAAACATGGGAAACCATTCAGCCAGCTCAGTGTTGCTGTGACTTCAGCCATCAAAACCTCAACTACCCCGCAGTTTGTTAGACCTAAAGAAAACGCTCTGATTTTAATCAGAACGTCTTCTGCTGGGGATGGAATGAGAAAGTCATTTAGTCTATCGAAACAATTTGCCATAATCCATCTTTATCTTTTTCGAAATAGAAGGTGTACCGTATATCAGGTGAAGAACCTTCTTCTTTATTAAGCCGTTCGCCTACTACGGGTACCAATATCCGATCCTTTTCTTTTATAGCTTCGGCAATACCTGTAAACTTCACGGGCTGACCCAGGAGGTAATCGTGCCCTGTTTTAACAGTTGGGCTGAGTGCAGCATGGAACTGATCCAAATCTTTTGATATAAAGGCGTCCAGAGCCACTTTGAGTTTTGTTATCATGCCATCCTCGACCAGAGGGTCTTTAACTTCATTCCATTTGATCTCGTCCAAGCTGGCTGATTGACCTGGTCCTTCTTTTACTGCCGACTCAGGGGCTGGCGGTACCGCTTCATTAGTGGGTGTAGTTATTTCCTGCTTTCCACAACCAGTAAACACACTTACACCTGCAGCAAGTATGAGAATAGAAATAATTCGAGCAGGTTTATCCATGTTTAGATTTACACATCCTTTCTCTTTCTTTAACGAATCCATTAAAAGAAAGTTGCAATACTTTTAGTGTAAAAAAAGAAGGCGTCAACCGAATGATCCTCGTTCAATTGTATGTCCAAGATATCTTTAGGGTGAAGAGGGCTCGTGAGTACCCTCTACTGGATTTTAAGAAACCATGAAGAAGACTTTACGTCCATCGCCTGTTGCCTTAACGATGCCTGTTCTCATCTGTACAGAACCAGAATCATCTAGGAAAATAACGTTTACCAGCGTCCCGCGAGCGTACTTTGCTTTCTCATAACCTAAGCTGTAGGATCCTTTTGCTAACAATTGCTTACAGCAATTGTTAGCAAAGGATTACATTTGTGGATGAATACAAATCACTCTAGCAGGTCTTTTTTCACTCTATTGGCGTGGAGCAGTTGCTATCATTGATACTGAAACAGGATCGGAAAGTCTCTAAGCTGAAGGGAGTCCTTAGAGAGGTAGAAATTGTATATGACCCGATGAATTATCTGTCTATCTTGATAACTAAGTTAGATTACGCTATAATATAGCTATTCGGAAACACATTGATGATCTCTGACGACATGAGTCGATGGAGAAGGAGAATATTGTTGTCTTGGTGACGGCAATGAATGTACATGCTCTGATGCAAAATTGGTGGTCAATTTATTTGACGATGCCTTTTTTTGTGTTCGGGGCTTTTTTTGTTTATTCAAACAGGAGGGATGTATTATGTCTCAAGAAGATCAAAAAGAGAGGTTTGTTCGAGTGAACACAAACAACCAACGTACATATATGGGAGGCACTTTAGTGGTTACTGCTGTTCCTGCTCTTAAAAATGAGAGTGATGAAGGTGACGAGCAAATTGCCGTTGGCGATGCAGCTCTTATTGCTGGGTACGCCAACTTGTTGGACCAATCTAATATCATTGGCCAAGTCACTGTTCCGTTTGAACAACTAAGACAAAAGTTCTCGGTTGAGAACTTCCTTAGAAACCCAAAGTGAACTGATTTCCATAGCGTGTATAGAGGGTGAGGAGATGCATATATTGCATCTCCTTTTTTTTGTACTAAAAAGGGAGGATGTAATGCTGATTAAAGTGGCATGCATTCAAATGATAGGTTCTTTGTTGTATGACAGTTACGCCTCATTGTGAAAAATGTTAGGCCTGCTGAAAAAAGTGCATCACTCAGAAGTGATCAAATACACACTTAACAAATAGGAGACAATTATATGTTAATGGCAACTCTTGCAAATCGAAATATTCGATCGATGAATGAACAAATCGCAGCTGGTGAGTGGGTAGATATCACAGAGTTATCTAGAAGTATGGGTTTTCCCCCTCAAATGTTGGTTAGTCGTGCAGCATGGGATACTGTCGTATGTCCAGATCAGAAGGGGACTTCCCTAGGGATAAATACTGCTAATGCAGCGGCTTTCTTTTTGTCCCTTCTCAAAGTGACTATCGGGGTAACGCAACCTGGAGCTACAGTTTCTTTTTCTGTATTTGTAGCCAAGCCTGAACTACATCCCATTCCTTTGACCGTGATCGGTGCATTTGGGGATTACGGCGAGTATATTTTGAAAGTGGAATTAACAGCTGAATTACAACGGCATATTGAAAAAATTCATAATTAAAATAACCTTTTAAAAGGTGAGAAGATATATGCAAACGGAGAATGAAAATCAGAATCTTTTCGACGACGATTACTCAGATGGGATTCATAAGCGCAGTGTGATGCATTTTGTCCCAAATGTGAGAATGCGCACCGTAAGAAGTATCCATATTAATCGGTTACTTTTTACATGTTGACATAAATTCATGAGTTTGAAGGCAATTATTTTCCTTCAAAAAGAAATCAAATATTAGGGGGGAATCTCTGCGCGGATAAAGCGGGAGATTTCCCCCGCTTAATTCTCGTAGACTACACAATGCTAAAAACCTTAAATGGCAAATGTATTTCAACATGTTCGAGTGTGTCACACCTATCATGGTACTTCATGAGCTGGAATGATATCAGGGGTTCTTCTAGTGCAGATGAATTCATAGAACAAAAATGGATTCACCTGATTAATCAGGCTCATTTTCTAACTTACATGAAGACGAAAGGAGAAACATACGATAAGTTGCATATTATATCGTATGTGATATAATCAATGGTATATATTGAGTTTGCAAAAGATAATTCAGGACAACGTCCTGTTTTAAATGAACTAGAACGCTTGCGTAAGCAGGCCGCCGCCAACAATCCGGAAGCTATCTGGCTGTTACAGCGGATCACACGTGCTCTACAGTTTGCTCAGAGATACGGCATTCCTGAAGCTCTTATTCATAATCTAATTTCTGAAGATGATGTGGGTATTCCGTTTACGTTAGTACAGCCTGTTAAGGCACTAAAGTCTCATCAGCCTTTGTATGAGCTACGCGTAAACCAAAAGAACCGCAAAGGGGCTTTCAGAGCCATCTTTTTTACACACATTTTTGAAGGTAACCAGATATTGGTCTTCACTTACTCAGTGATGAAGATGAAAACATCATCGCCAGAATTTGACAGGGCGGTAGAGATTACGGAACGTATGATCCCTGATTTTTTAAAAGATCCGAGTAAGTATATTAATGGTGGCTGAAAGGAGTTTCACGATGAAAAAATTAGGGCAGGACTTCGAAAATTTTATGCAGGAAGCTAAACAAATTCCTGAAGTTGAAGACTATTTAACATCTTTTTCTGTAATGATTGGAGATATGGTGTTAGCCCGAAGAACCAAATTAGGATGGAGTCAAACGAAACTTGCTTCCCTTGCTAGTACTACCCAAGCTAGGATCTCCCAAATAGAAGCAGGGAGCCAGAGTGTCAAATTAGATACGATTAATCGGGTTGTGCATGCGCTTGGACTGAAAAGCGTTTCTCCCTTCTATGGGGAAGATGCTGCAAGTAAAGAAGTCGTATATTAGAAATAAAAAAACACAAGGAGTCACCTTTAAAGTGGCTCCTTGTGTTTTTTTAAATAAATCGATGAACGAGAAATAGATCTAATAAAAAGATACGTACAAGTATCTTATGTTTAAAGACGCGCCCGCGAGGAATCGAACCTCGATCTCAGGCTCCGGAGGCCTACGTCATATCCGTTGGACCACGGGCGCATATGTTTCTTGCGTGAAAACAATTATACACAAGATCCATTGAAAAAACCACCCTCTCTCGCCGCTTTGCAGCCCCAGCATTGACCTTTTAGGGATCTACACAGCCTTGCCCTTAGGAAAGGGATGTCAAGGCTGAAATGAACGCTGCGCGACTCTTGACGTCCTCATTTTATCTCTACATGACCATTTATAGCAGTAACGTGCCGTTTTCCAGCTAAATATTTCCCTCTTTCAAGTTCTCTTAAGTAAATACCAACCAGCGTGCCAAAACCGTTTGTATAAGTTGTAATAAAAAATTTGCTACTAGACATGAGAATAGTCTGGAATAAAGTTACGCAAAATCTATGGTTATAGTTTACAGAAATTAGCGTAAACAAAAAGATGAGGGAGAAGACACTGTAGGGCGCTCCATTACAAAACCTGCAGACAGAACCTTAGTGAAATCATTACCGTTCTATGGGGAAACGTGAAATACTTCTGTATTTTGTGGTATTATAAAAATATTACAAGATCAATGATTTTCTCTGCTGAATGGTTCAAGCGGAGAACAGCTATGCTTTTCGCATAAGTGAAATGGATGTTAAGGAAGAAAACGAACGTACGGGATACGTATGCTCTTTTCTTCCTTTTTTGCGTCCTAAAAAGCTAAAACTGTATTTTCTGTAAGTCTCCCGGTCAGGGGAACGTATAACTACGTCCCCGTCTGACCGCGGGGACTCTACGGAGGAATGATTTAAATGAAAGAACTAATTACAAGACAAGAGCAATACCAGACGGACAGTCACATGAAAGGTAGACACTTCGCAATTGTTTGCGAAAAGGAATTGCTTGGCGCCAGGAAACATCTGATAGTACAAAAGGATATGAAAATAAAAGATTACGATTTTATAGGTTTTTCTGAATGGGATGCAAAAATGTTTCCAGATCGTGAGTCACTTGAGAAAGCAATAGCCCTTAAACGGCAAGAAATGCACAATACAGCTGTTGGAAATATATTATCTGCTCCAGTTGTAGTTAAGGTATCACAGGAGCTTGATACTCTTTTAAATCTTTATAATCGAATTATTTTTTAGAAACTCCTTCGGGAGTTTCTTTTTTTGTCTCTATGTAAGTCTCCTTAATCTTGTGGTGATAAATATCTTATTCATACGTAGTACTTCCTTTTAGTGCTACTTCAATAAGTACTTCTTTACTTTCAAGATTTGATACCTCCTCTTTCAAAATCTGAAAGGGGGTCTGTCATTATTTGATACCTCCTCTCTCAAAATTTGATAGACGATTACGTTTATCAAATTTTGAGAACCCGCCTCTCAAAATTTGATACCCGCTTCTCAGATTTTGAGGGGCCGCCTTTCAAAATCTGAGAAGCGGATATCAAATATAATAAAGTTGAGTTCTAATCGAAAAAAACACATTAAAATTGAATTCTAAATTTACAAATTATTTATTATTGTACAGAAATTAAAGTTATATTTTGGGAAATATTATATAACGATTCACACAATTTAATTGAATGGGTTTAAAATCAGTTTGATTTTTTACTGGCGTATGAATTTCATGCTAATATATCAGAAATAAAGAAGGTATAATCATGGGGGCATGGATGTATGAAAAGTGTGGAGAATTTGGTTAACAGTATTGTCGATGAATCTGTGATTAAAGGGAAAACTTATATTTATTTAATATCAGGTACAGAGAATTCGTTCACCAGCGGATATTATAAGATTGTTGAAAATGAAGTCTCATATGTTAGTGATATAACGGTTTTTCTTTTTGAAAAATATACAAATGAGATTGGGATGATAATGAGGGGAAAGGGGATTCTTTGTATTAAAGTGGAAGCTGGAAAATTAATGGAATATAGTATTGTAAACGATATGAATCCAGAGCTTTATGATAGTGATGTCTTCGAATTGATTATCTACCAGAGATATGATTTGGAACCGGAGGGAGAGGAAAGTAAAGTAACCTTACGGAAATCATTAAAAGCCGAGAAAATTAAAGAAACTCTAGTGTTTGCATGCTATATGAATGATATGGAAGGAATCAAGGAACTCGTTGCGAACGCAAGTAAATCCAATTTAGATAAGGTTTTGAAATATCACGGTACAGCTTTGCAGTTTTGCTGTAAACACAATAATTTAGAGGCATTTAGACTTTTAGCAGAAAAAGGGGCAAATGTAGGAAAACGTGCGTTGGCTGAAACACCGCTTGAAATTGCATTTAGATATTCAAGTGATATTGTGAATTATATACATACGGAATATGCGGATATCTATCAAAAAGAGGTAGAAAAGAAGGGGTTCGGGATCGCTCTTCATTGTAAAGATGAAGCTCTGTTGAATGATATATTAGAGCTGGGCTGTGATGTGAATTGCGAAAAGAAACCGTTTCCCCCTTTACATAATTTTGCGGATTGTAATAACATTTTGGGTATTCAATTCCTGTTGGATCATGGGGCTAATATTGAATGTAGGAACCAGTATAAACAATCAGCCTTGCATAGAGCTGTCAGTAAGGGAAATGCAGCAGCAGTAGAAGTCCTATTAAAATATGGGGCTGACATTAAGGCTAAAGATGATAATGGAAAAACACCTTTGGAATTGGCTTGGGCACGTGAAGACAAAACAACATTTAATATGATGGAATGATTAAGGAATTTCTTTGTTAGCAGATCTAGTATGAAGCCGACTTTATTAGGTCAGCTATACGTTTCATACCAATTTGCTACGATAAGTTAGAATTGAGCTTATATAAAATTGAGAACAAAAAAAGCCCCTAACCCTCAAGAAAACAAGAATTAAGGACCATCCTATTTTAATTTTAAAGGTGAGGAGGAGTTAGACCTCCATCTCCTTCTTGACGGGAAGGTATTTTCATTAAACTATCACCATACACAGAAAGGATTGAGACCTTCATTCTCCCGCGTGAAAGGCGGGCACTTTAATTAAGCTACTGTGTAAGAAAATTGTACCATATGTTATTATATGTGTAAATAATATTTAAGGTGATAAAATGAGAAAATATGAAAAATTAAACGATAATGGCAGACAGTATAGATGCTATGTTTGTAAAGAATCAAATATTGTATTTCATGAACACTATGTAAAGCTGTGCCAATCATGTGGCGAATACAATGAAAAAAAACGTCTAGCCAAGCATCATTTAGAATCTTACATCGCATTGATTACAGGTGGACGAACAAAAATAGGATATCATACTGCATTACGTCTATTACGAGACGGATCACGAGTCATTTTGACAACCCGTTTTCCGTATGATGCATTACAGCGTTATATCCAAGAGCCTGATTTTGAAAATTGGAAAGATCGCATCCATATCTACGAATTAGATTTTCGCCAAATTGAAAGGGTAGAAATGTTTGCCCGTTTCATAGATAAAGAGTTTCCCTACATAGACATCATTATAAATAATGCTGCTCAGACGGTAAGAATGTCGCAAGAGGAATATAAGGAATTAAAATTAAATGAAGTGGAACTCCAAAAAAAAATAATGGACAACCAACGTCTACTTGCTAACAGCACGACTATCTCTTACTTTGATAAATCTACGAATGAAACAAAAGATATTCAAAATTTACAGCTTTTTAATCAAGAAATGGGAGTAGTAAGTCACAATCATTCGTTTCAAAATTCATGGACAGCTCAATCCCATCAAATTTCCATGGTTGAAATGCTCGAAGTTCAGCTAATCAACGTGACCGCTCCATTTTTGCTCAATACAAAGTTGAAGGATACTATGATGAGGAGTCCTAATCAAAATCGATTTATTGTTAATGTATCTGCGGCAGAAGGCCGATTTCAGATGAAAAGAAAAGGTGGATATCATGTCCACACCAACATGGCAAAAGCCTCGCTTAATATGATGACCCTAACCTTGTCTAAAGAGTATAAAAAGCATCGAATATTTGTAACTAGCGTAGATCCTGGCTGGGTATCAAATCAGTTTCCAGAACAGGTAAAGGGTAGTCGAGAGATAAATCTACCATTGGATTTTAATGATGCTGCAGCTAGAATTTGCGATCCAATCTATGAAGGAAAAGACGCAGAGAGACCACTCACGGGTGTATTTTTAAAGGATTATAAACAAGTGGATTGGTAAAAGGTATTCATATTATTATAGGAGGGTAGCCAGAGGCTCTCCCTGTATATCTATGTATAGAGGAGTTTAGATTGTTGTCAGGGTAAGCTAATACATATGGGGGATGGTCGATAATTGGCTGTTCCCTTTTTTCGTGCTGGCCATATAGCTACTACTTATAGGGAAAAGAAGGGATTACATTCAAATTAGTTGAATTAATCCTGATAAGACAAATCAACATGTTCAACAGCATGAAAAGGGGAGGCTATATGATCTGGAATATAAGACATCTTGTCGTACTTGTATTTGTCATTGTCATGTGGATGATTGTGGATCATTTACATATCAATAATGTGTTAGCTTTTATAATCATTTTTATCCTGATGTTTCTCGTACTATATGTTCCTATTCTTTTTACTGTATTATGGGATTCTAATTTGAAGAGAATAGAGAAGTTTTTAATGTCGCGTAAGAATAAACCAGAATACCATCTATTTTATGCTCTAGCCAATGAAACCGATGAAGAAGTAGAAGACTCAATTCGCCTATTGCTCCAAAAGTATAAAGGAATTCACAAACAAGCGTTATATAAAACCGTTTTTGCTTTCTATAAAAGAGAAATTTTGACGGTTAAAGAAGAAATCGAATTCATCAAACCACTGGCATATAAAAATTACTATCGAGCTATCGTGTGTATGGAAGAAGGAAATAATGCGGAAGCTCACAAAATCATTCACGAGATTCCAACACCTTGGATGAAAAACGCGCTTCTTTCCGAATTGGAGTTGAAATCAAATCATCATGCAGCAGCAACTGAACTGGCACAACAAGCCTTGCATCAATCCAAAGGTTTACAAAAGTATGTACTGTTCAAAACATATCAACGGAAATTCCCTGAGATGCAATCTGTAAATGGAACACAACTTTAAAAACGAAGGTCTATGCACATTCGCATAGGCTTTTTTTCGTGATGGAAGTGAGCAGAATGAGTAAAAACAATAACATTCCCAAAAGAAATAAACCGAAGATACTGACAAAGTATGATCAATTTGTTGTGCCAAGACTAAGGGATATTCCCGTTAAATAACTCGTGTTAATATTTCTTTAGTATGGTCTAATGGGCAAAAGGATACCTTTAATTATCCAACAAATGGAGTTCCTACACATGTATCAAATCAAGGAGAAACAGTATACAGCAACCCAGGGCTCCATTCAGCAAAACTTTATGGCGGTGTTTCTGTAACTGGAGCTACTGGGTTTAATTTGCCAGCTAATGGAGCTAAAGTGACTTTTACAACTAAATAACCTAAAAAGAGAACACAATTACTCTTCAATCCTTGTGTTCTCTTTTTTGTCTTAGTACTAAGTATTTGTTATGGTGATATATATAGGAGGAATGAAGATGAAACTATTTGAAGAGATTTTAAATAATCAGGAAGAAGTAACTATCGAAATTAGAAACAAAACTACTATTCTTGATAGACCTAGCATAAAAAAATAAAAACAAATGAGAGTATAGAAGAGAAACTATCAGTATTGGCTCAATTTTTTCTTTTACCATTCGAAACAGGCGATTCAAATGCTGTTTTACATATTCCAGTTTTTGATAAAGACACTAGAGAGCAAATATTACAAGAGATTGGGTCGCATTTTGAAGAGTGTAAAATTGTTGAGTATAAGGATCATGCTCAAATTATGCTTAGTAAATTAAGGGCAATTTCGAAAGGTCTTATTGAAAGGTTGATCGACTCTGGAGAAATAAATCAAATTGCATATAGTTTGTACAAAAAAAAATCTGTGAGTATTGATTATTCAGAAGAGAAAGAATACAAAGTCAATATTGAGTTGATACAGAGGTCATCTGAAAGATCAATCATTGAGTTGTGGACATTCTTAAACAATACCTTTATAAGAGAGGCTGGAGAATTAATTTTAATGCCACACCAATGGTATTTAGGTGAAGCATTTAAGGATTATTTAGCAGTAAGGTGTTTTGCTAGCGTATGTAAATCAATGAGAGTAACTGTAAATCCTATTGATAAAGCAATTAAGTATATATCCATTAGTTAGAGTCCCTATAACAATGACCGTTTTTGATTAGAATTTGACCGATGTATGACCCGCCACTGAACTTTTTATGTGGTAAATTTGTATCATGGATAATCAAATAAGGAATGCACTATAGCTTTCTGCCTCGGTGATTAGGTCGGCCAATGAGCCGGCCTTTTTACATAGCCCGCGCAGCGACAAGGTAACGTTAACCATTGGAAACATTCTGGTCGGACCCCTTGCGCGGTTCAATTCCGTAGCGTGCTTTCCTTCTACCTATTAATTCCAATCACTTTATTGACGATATATACAGAATAAGGGGGAAGTATTAATGGCTAGAAGACGGAGAAGAAAACAGAAAAATTCTTTTGAAGAGGCTATTGCAGGGATTGCGCTAATAGCCCCGTTTTTCTTTATCTACTCAGTTACGGGTTCAATCGGTGCCTCTGTTTTTGCATTTTTTGTAGCAGTAGCAATGGTCATAGCATTTATCTTTTATCGTCAAATGGCTGCTGCAACAAGACTACGTAATTCTGGGATCGCTGAAATTGATAAAATGGATGGTCGTCAATTCGAGAAATATTTAGGACTTTTGTTCAGTGCTCAAGGATACAAAGCTGAGGTTACACAAGCTGCTGGAGATTACGGTGCTGATTTGGTTCTTACAAAAAGCGGTCAGCGTATCGTAGTTCAGGCGAAACGGTACAGTAAAAATGTTGGGCTTAAAGCAGTTCAGGAGGTTTACGGTGCGGTAGCTCATTATCGTGCATCTTCAGCATGGGTTGTGACAAATAGCGATTACACTGAGCAAGCATACAAACTGGCAAGGTCCAATAACGTTCGCTTGATTAACCGAGAGCAGCTTATTGAAATGATTCTGCAGGTTAAACAAAAGAATTCTGTAACCAGGAAAGCAGGATAAAAAGCGAGAAAGGGAGTGGATATATAATTTTGGAATTAGACAAAAACTAGGGAGGATATTTTTAATGTTTTTGAAGGTGCAAATGTAGATATGTGGGGTGCTGTAGGAGGAAACAAATTATTAATATTTATTTTAGCCTCATTCTTATGGTGTGTAGTATGCATCCCCATAAAAAAAATACTTGGAAAAAGATTAACTGGAATCCTAGCAAGTGTAGGTGTTCTGGTTATTTTTATATTATTGGGCTAAATTGTTTCTCAATTAAAGGAGCAACCTTCGGGGCAATGTCATTAAGTTAAGACGCAGGTTCTAAATCAGGAACAAGAGCAGGTTATCGAAAAGATAGCCCGCTCTTTTTTTGCATGAAAAAGAAAAAAAGACTTGACAAGAAGATGGTCATATGTGGCGAAGCCCCTTGAAAAAACGAGGAGGTTACGCCAATGGATGAGTACGCAAATTCCCTAAAAGAAACGCTGACATCCCTCATACGAGAAATGTCAGCCGCACCAGCACCTTATGTCAAAAACCCTGAAAAAGATTTTACCCGAAAGAAAAAGCTGCCCTTTGAAACGGTTATGCAACTCCTGATCTCCATGGGGGGGAACAGCCTATATAAGGAACTCTTGGAATCACAAGATACACTCTCATGTAAATAATGAGTAAAAATCATCGTGTTGAAGCACATCGGCTAATTTCTACCTGGCCGCTAGTTTGTGGCTATATATCCTTAGCTACGATAGTAACGCCGGACGAAAAAGTAGGTGCGTAGGTTGCGTTCTCTACGACGCTCCCGACTACCTTAACAGATGCCATTCTGCCGCCCGCGCAATTTACTAACCTCTGCCCTCCGGTACCCTTGAACGTCACACCCATCATAACAAGGTTGGTGTTGCTGTAAGTCATACCCGCGGTGCTTATATTATTAAGTACGATTGATGTATTCGTTATCTCGCTATTTACAAGCTTTATTGTGTCGACGGGAGTAGTAGCTGTGATTAATCGGGGGATGTCAGTCTGCATGTGTATATTTTCCAAAATGATGTTCTTCTGAATGGGCGGTGTTGCATTTGGGTAGTAACTACGGGAGTAGTTGTCCTTGTCAAGGTGGAGACTAACTGCGACGGGTCTGTTTTTCTGTAGGTAGATGTTTTTCAGGTGTACATTTCTACAACCTGCCGTATAGGTAACATCGTCCTGTATCATCACCCATTTAATATTACCGTCGAGAGTGACCGTCCCGTTTACGTGTGTAGGTGCCGTCATTGATGTGTACTTAGTGCCGTCGGGATTCGCGACTACTCGGTACAATCGCCCATTACTTACCACCGTGTCTGACTTTTGTAGCTCCATGCCGGAAAACCAATCAACCCAAGCGCCGGCGAGGACACGTAAGAAGTATCCAGTCGTAGATGCAGCGGCTAAATCGTAGCAATTTTCTATTAAGCCATTCTCGATCCAACCAAGCTGTGGATTTCCTGTATCGTAGTCATGCCCGTTTAACGCTATAGGATCATCGTACGTTTTAAATTTTCCATCACGGACTACGAAATTACTGCCTCTACCAAAGTGTACCGCGTCCTTGCCTCCCTCTACTCGTATCTTGTCTATGATTACATCCTCGAAGGTGCATATCTGTACGCAATAACTATAGGATAGGAGGTCGAGACATTCGAAGTTTTCGATTGAGAGATTTTTAACATAGAAAAAAGAGATTTGACCTCTCAACCCCGTAATTAAGTCTGAGCCCGCAGTGGATTCTTTACCGTTGCATATTAGCTTTAAACCTCTTATTACGATGTTTTTGTTGTAACTACGAGTAAATGCACCCTTATTGACGAGTACGTACCCGTTTGATGTGGTGCGCCTTAAAAAGACACCTGGACCAAAATTTAGAGTGACGTTGTCCCCGATCTTTATCGCTCTGTCGATATCGTAGATGCCTGGCTGTTCTACCCTTATCATGCCTCCCGCATCAACGGCCCTTTGTAGTGCAACCGCGTTAGTTGCCGCGTCATTACTTGGCATAAATCCAAATTTAAGTGCGCTAGGTATAAATATAGGTTCTGTCGTAGTTGTGACGTCTACGGCGTAGACTTGATAAGATGTTTTGCTTGTATCGGCAACTACAATTCTTACAAAGTAAACGTCATCATCGACCGTGTAATAATTAATATCAAACGCAGCTTGCCGTAGCATCTGCTTCGCCGCGTTGTATAAATTAACCCTGTACATAATTGTGTTATTTTCTAGCCTGAGTCTCTTCACCTTCGACACGTCGATGTATCCGGATCTATAACTATTCGTAACACTCGTCTCCATACCAGCGCTGGTCAGTCCACCTATTGCCCAATTGGAAGGTATCGGGGTGGTAATCTCCTCAGCTACCTTAGTGGTAGTTTGACCTATTATCTCGCCTACTTTAGCGTCTGCTTTCCTCGCAATCGTTCGGGCCACCGTGTCTTTTATCGTCATTTAGCCAACACTCCTATTAGATACCCGTACGTAACCGCTAAACGGATATCTTGCAATTAGTTCAGTTGAAGCATACTCACGTGTTTTTGCCATAATATTTAACCTCCAAAGTTTTTTTGTTTCACTCGAGTTGAGAACTGCGCGCTTTAATTGCTCTTCATTTATAGGGTAATTAACATGGTTATTTAACAACCTAAACGAAGAATCTTTTATATAATCTTCTGTTGTCTTGCATTCATAGAGACAGTGCAGGAAAAAATCCGGCTGCCGAAGATTAAAGTAACATGTTAAAAGTGTTGAATGATGGATCGGCTCTTAGTTGGACAGAAAATATAAGGGCTAGTAGAACGAGCAGATAAGAAGAAGGGACGGAAAAAGTGCCCTCATAGGAGTTGTTCAGTTTTGTGTTGACAATCCAGAGTTAAGAATTACATATTGAAGTGCACTTATTGAATAGTACCTATTGAACAATTTTATTATCACCACAGGCTAAAAAAATGATTTGAAGACAAAAAAAGAAACCCCCAAGGGATCCGGGGGGACTGACCCCATAACGTGAGACAAATCAAAACACCTTCAAGAGAATCGAGCCATGTCGTAAGATATGGAGATAACCTTGGAGGTGTTTTTACGTTGGCAACGAGAGTGAGTTACCCCTTAGAAATAAAGATGAAAGCTATTGAAATGAGATTGGCAGGAGTTCCAGTAAGAGAGGTTATGGAGCAATTGGGAATACGGAATAAGACACAGCTAAAAACATGGATGAGGTGGTATCGAAAAGGCGAAGTGCATCGTCTGGAGCAACCTGTGGGTAAACAGTACAGCTACGGAAAAGGTCCGGAACACTCTTCGGAGCTCGAAAAATTAAAGGCGGAGAACCGGTTCCTGAAGCAGCAACTGGACCTGCTAAAAAAGTACAAGGAACTGGAAAGGAGGTGGAACCTCAAGTCGTCATTGCCTGGGTCGAGTCCATTCGAGAAGAAGTGACGGTGTCTGAGGCTTGTGCATGGCTCGGGATCGCAAGAGCTACCTACTACCGCTGGAAAGCAAGCGTGGAGACAGAGCGTACAGATGCTACGGTAGAGAAAATCCGGCAGCTTTGCATCCGTCATAAATTTCGGTATGGTTACCGGAAAATCGCCGCACTCCTTCGGAGAGAGCAAAGAACGAATCACAAACGAGTTCAGCGGATGATGCAGCGTGAGGGGCTACAGTGCCGCGTGAGGATGAAGAAACGAAAGGCCACTGGGCAGCCCGCTCATCCAGCAGAAAATCTGTTGAAGCGGCAATTCCATGCAGAGGCGCCCCTGCAAAAGCTCGTCACGGACATCACCTATTTACCATTTGGCGGAAAGATGTTGTACTTCTCCAGCATTCTAGATCTGTACAACGGGGAGATTGTGGCTTACAGTATAGCGGACAAGCAAGATACGTCCTTGGTTTTGGATACGCTGAATCAACTTCCAAAACGGACAAGTATGCTGCTCCATAGCGACCAGGGAAGCGTATATACGTCACAGGCTTATCAAGCTGCAGTAAAGGGAAAAGGCATTACCATGAGCATGTCCCGTAAAGGAACGCCCGCTGATAATGCCCCCATCGAATCGTTTCATTCCACATTAAAGTCTGAAACGTTCTACCTCGAAGATCTCATGTGTACAACGACTGCAATCGTTGAACAGACCGTTCGAGACTACATCACCTACTATAACTCAATTCGGATTCAAGCGAAACTAAATAACCAGTCGCCGGTGGATTACAGGCGACTGGCTGCTTAAACTTGCAAGGTGTTTTGATCCCTGTCTCACAAACGGGGGTCAGTCCCATCCTTCGGGGGGCTCTTTTTTTAATCTTGTAGGACAGAATGTATGTCTTAAACTTTACTCCTGTTTATGAACGGAATGATGAAGGAGTTCAGAAGAGGCGTGCACGTGTTTCGTGATCATGTTAACTGGTATACGAATATGGGAGGATAAACAAACAAGTCGGACTGACGTCTTTCTTTTAATATTTGTTCAAGAAAAATCCTATTATGGATTAAAAAGTAGTGACATCATCGATTAATCTTGCAATAATAGGTAAGTGATTCTATATACCTAAAATATTAGGTATATAGTCTTGGTTTAACATTACATACATGAGAGGACAAAAAAGATGAAGAAGTGGGTTAATGTTTTAACGGCAGGAATTTTAGTGACCTCCTTATGGGCTAGCCCCATATTGGCGGCTGACAGTTCGCACCATGTAGCAAAGAAGGGCAGTTCTACTGAATCTCAACCTTATGTGGATATGGCGAACCATTGGGCAACGGACAACGTTGCAAAATGGAGCAATCGAGGAGTGGTTTCAGGTGTTGCGAACGCACGCTTTGAGCCAAATCGTCCGATTACAAGAAGTGAATGGGCTGCTTTGTTAAATCGTGCATTTCAAATACAGCCAGGACAATCAGCATCTTTTACCGATGTAGATAAAGACGATTGGTTTGCCCCAACCGTTACGGATGCAGTTTATGCTGGATATATGAAAGGATTCGAAGATGGCAGCTTTCGCCCTACGCAAGTATTAAGTAGAGAAGAGGCGGCAGTGACCATAAACCAATTGCTTCAAATCCCTTCTTCCGATTCAAATAAAACCTTTAAAGATAGCACATCTCTACACAATTGGTCCCAAAAGGCCGTTAATGCTGTAGTGGCAGCTGGTATTATTGAAGGTTATCAGAACGGTACCTTTCAGCCTCAAAAACCGTTGACTCGTGCTGAGGCGGTCACGATTCTGGATCGTGCTGTTAATCATTCTGGTGCTTGGTATGGAGAATCAGGAACATATGGACCTTCAAATGGACTCGCCAAGCAGTCAGGCAATGTTGTAATCAACACAACGGGTGTAACGCTTCAAAATATGGAAATTGCGGGTGATTTAATTATCGGGAAAGCCGTTGGGAACGGCGATGTATTCTTGAAGAATGTCAAAGTCCACGGTCAAACCTACGTTTACGGCGGTGGAGAGCATAGCGTTCATCTGAACAATTCTGTGCTAGTTAGTATCATCGTAAACAAAGTGGATGGAACCGTTCGTTTGGTGGCGGAAGGTGCAACTTCCATAAGTGAAGTGAAAATTAAGACGGGCGCAGCCTTGGATGTCTCACAGGGGGCTAGTGTTGATCGGGTTACTCTAACAAATGAGCTCCCAGCAAAATCGAATGTGAGCCTTACAGGATACTTCCACACGGTGAACGTGGAAGCATTCGCTATTAATGTAAACATTCCAAACGGACAAATTGATAAGTTAAACGTAGCTGACAACGCTACGGGTACAACTATAGATACAGCACAAGAATCTTCTATTCTCTCTCTGGTGCTTAATGCTGCTGCCAAGGTAATAGGATTAGGTTCTGTTGATAAAGCCGTAGTTAATGCTGAAAATGTTTCCTTCCAAACCAAACCTAAATCTATGACAAATGGCGACAAGGTAAGTAGTGATGTTAAAGTTACAGTAGGCGATTCGACGAATACTTTGGGATCACAGGGGACAACATCATCAGGTGGCGGTGAGGGTTCTTCTAGTAACCCTAATGAATCCGGTAAATCCAAAAATGAAGATAAGAAAGATAATACTCCTCAAACTCCAGAAAACAACAGCGGGGACTTTAAAATTTCTGTTCCTAAAAAAGTTGTAGCTGTTGGAGAGGCAGTTTATTTTACAAGCTCTCGTGATGGGGTAGCATATTTTTCAAATCATATTATTGATATTGAAAGTATGACCTCTCTTGAATTAGGTGTTGAGAGTGGTGAGGTTCAAAAGATTGAGGTCCAGGCCAATAAAACGGTAAGTTTCTCAACATATGCTATTAATAATTATGAATATCCAAGAAATTTCGAGTTCAATCTGACTGTTTATGACAAGAATAATAACTATGATAGTGAAGATATTACGGTATTAGATGAGAATCAGGCAATTGTTGAGAACCCTATATTTACACAATATACGGCATCGGAAAATGAACTTGATCAATTTTCTTTTGATTACAATCGCTTGATTACAGTTAATGAAGGGAAAGCCACAAATAATATAGTTCAATGGTCAATTAGTGACGGTCCGTTCCTCCCATTTACAGAAAAAGATGGTGAGGTGGAAGTAAAAGATAACTTAATTATAATATCTCCGAAAAGTTTAGAAGATCGAGTAATATATAAATTCCAAATAGTTGCAGATGCTGTAGTAACAAGGAATGGCGAGGCAAATAAAGAATATCATACCGGAGGAAATAGAAAAACAGTCAGAATCACAATGATTAAGCCTAACGGTGGAGCATTCAAGGTTAAAAAAGGAGAAGATATTACCTTCTCACTTTCAGATGTTTCAAAAGTATACCTTCTCAATTCGTTCGTCTGGGGTAGCAACAGTGACTATGATGATTTAGTTGCAGAGAACTGGGGAAAGAAAATAGAGGTTGAGGATGATGAGGTTAATAAACCAGTTACTATTTCTACAGGCGATTTGCCATCTGGGAAGTATAAACTTGATGTTTGGTATGGACGAAACTTTGATCTGGAAATTATAGAATAAACTTAAATAGCGCAGGTATCTATAATATGCATTACGATACTTTAAGAGGGCAGGAAACTTTTCCTACCCTCTTTTTTTGTTCCAAATTCCCCCCTTTAAAATAAGCTATTATGGTGAGCGTAAGACATATCCCACTCGAAAAATCAGTAGTAAATCCGAATAAAACAATTGTTATAGTGTATTCATAGAAGTTTTAAGGAATTCGGTGAAATATTGAAATGGTATGATAAAGCCATATATTCATTTGCTGAATGCTGCTCTTCCAGTATCGGTAAAACAGCAGATGATGGGCATAGGCAGGACGACAGTCCAAAAGAACTCAAACTAAATGTTGTTATTGGTCTGGATAAGCATTAATGCAATTATATATGGCATTATAGAACTTAATAAAATTATAGATGACGTTACCAATTGCTAACTAACAATTTCTAATAAGCACCGATAGGTTTCATCTGATTGATGGTAGGGCACAAGTGGAATAGCATTGACAATATTTTAAGGTTTATTGACTAGATTGGTAACAACAAAAGTGATAACTCCAATATATCTTAAGCCCTGCTAAAGTTAGCAGGACTTTTTTACTGAGCCTTAACTTCATAAGTCACGTAAGGCTTCTTAAAATTTTGGGATGCTTTTCAGTATCGTTTTCAGGAATTTATCCTCATTGGATAAGGGATTTCTAAGCTATCGTATCAATATTTGCACTCATATAGAGTGCGAATAAAAACACAATAAGTCAAACTAAGTTAGCAGTTTTATTTCAATCCACGCACTCACATGGAGTGCGACCGAATCTGATATGGGTACGGTACGAGAGGTCGAAATTTCAATCCACGCACTCACATGAAGTGCGACGGGTGCAGTTCGTATGACGCAACGGAGCAAGTGATTTCAATCCACGCACTCACATGGAGTGCGACAGCGGACAAACTATACTCCACGATTCGCGAACAGTATATTTCAATCCACGCACTCATATAGAGTGCGACTTGTCGAGTAGAGAAACTTTAAATTTAAATATAAATTTTAATCCACACACTCATATAGAGTGCGACAGCAAAAAACTACGTATCCAAGAGCCTTTATCTCTATGGTAGCGTACAACAGTATATATGGTAACTAGATTATACTAAAATCACTGATTAAAGTTCAGGTGTTGTTCACATTCCATGCGATTTCGACAAAATCTGAGGTGCGAATAACTCGGGGAAATCATGTGAGCTTGGCATTCGCACCAGGCATAGCTGCTAATTCTTTTATATTTTACAAAAAACAAATTAGATCAAATACTCAATGGACAAGATTTTATTTTTGGTGTCCCAGGAAGTTTTTGCGCCCGGAAGTACCACTGGAATGTCACGGGCTTTGACGTAAGAAGTCCCTGCGAAGACTTTAAATTGCGACACCGCCCTGCCAGCTAGTGTGGGGACTTTTTTAGACGAATCGTAGCCCACTGGGAGCATGAGCTGCCTTCCAACTGAGGAAAGAGGCACATACATATTGCCATCGACTAGAAGTCCCTCTTCGGCTGACTTACCATTAACGATTACGGGAAACCTCGGAGCTTTCTGGCTTATGTCGGAGGAAGGGACGTATGTAACCGATACATTGAAATCAGGCTGGGCATACTTCTCCTTCTCTGTCCTTGAGCCAACCACCACCTCGTGTGATCCAACAAGAGAGCCCACAGTAGCAGTAAGGATAGCCTTTCCATAGCTGACACCACTGATGCTGCCGTGAGCTTTTACGGCAACAATGTCAGGATTAGAGGATTCCCACTTCGCAACTTCAGTTACGTAAGTGGTATCTCCGTTGGCGAAAAGAGCTAATGCGTTCACTTCCATACCTTGGTTCAGTTCCATAGAGATAGCTTGACTGCTTGGCGGTAGTGTGCCCCGAACAATATCGATCTTTCTAGGAAGACCTACATAGATTTTAGCGCTTGTGCTCGTATAATTTTTATAATCATTGCCGTCCTGATCCTGAAGTTCAGTATTTTCCATGCGGACAGTAATAGATGTATTTGAATCGCTCACAGTTTCTTTGGCGTTCAGGAACAGGTGTACAAATGGAACACCTGAATCTGATGACAGCCATTTGTCTTTATTCCCAGATACATAGATGACAATTTCCTTCTTGTTATCGCTTGGATTAAGGTCAGTAGGATAAGGATTTTCGATCCGGTAATTTCCGTTATCATAGGGTCTGATGAGGGTGAAGCAGTCGTCTCGCCAAATATATTTACCTAGTGCATCGTCATAACGCAGAAGTCCATCTGTCGTAAACACATTTTCGTCGTAGCTAAGTGTGATTTTGGCTGCCTGAATGCCTTTTGTATCCGGAAGTGCAGCAGACGGAATTCCGACTTTAAGTGAGGCGCTCTGACCTGGAATCACGCTGGTTGAGCTGTTGCTCAGATCCACATATACTTTGTTCGGTTCTGATGCGACTACGGTTCCGACTGCGGACACTGTGCTCATCAGGATAAATAGCACTGCTATTATTGTTTTTTTGAGTGTTAACATCTTGCTGCCTCCAGAATAGAATTAAAAGCTTCAAAATAAATGAGCATCAGTATGATGCTAATGATATATATCGACAAAATGCTTGGCGAATTTACGATTAATTCTAAATGTATCTATTTTTACAGGCATGTTGATGACCACTAAATGGTAGGAAAAGAGTCGTCAACCCGGTAAAATGTTTGTACCCCTAGAACCTACCGAAAGGTGGACGGTTTTCTTTAGGATTATTCGAAACAGACATGGACAAAGAACACCATAGTCTTGTGGGAGTGTCAAAAGTCTATACGAAGCTACTTGAAGAGAGAGCCGCAATAAATATAGAAAGACTATATTAAATGAAATAGTCCAATTGTATTATGCTGATAATAACACATACGGAAGCACCGTTGTGCAATCCGAAAGCATCGGTAGCACCCTGCTGGCTAAAGCCGTCAGGGTGTTTTTTTAAGCGTGTGTAAGCAATATTGTATGTATAATATTTACATGCGTGTTTAAAAGTTTTTAAGATTTATTGCCTGTTAGAGTTAACTTCTATAATAATGAAAAATTGATATTTAAATGCACAAGGGTGATTGTATTGAGTATTAGAAGAGAAGTAGCGGAGGGTATTAGAGATTACAAAACTGCTGGTTTAGCAGAGGGGTTTGTTCTAGCTGAACTTTTGTTTCTGGGTGTAGTTACTGGTAGATGGGCTGATAGAACTTGGTGGCCAGAGGGAGAATGGTGGGTTGGTGCTTGGGTTTTTATCGTGTGCCTACTTCTTCTTTTTGTTCCTGTAACATGTCTAATTATGACTGTTGTATTTGGTCTAGCTTGTGGTATGGGCTGTATGATAGGTGACTATTTATTTGAGAATTTAGGTGCTTCTGTTGTAATTGCAATCATATCTGGAGTATTAGGCCTAATGGTAAATATGGTAGGCTGTCCTAGATTTACTTCAAAGCGTTTAGCCCAAGAGTTTATTGATAAACTTTAAAATATTTAGAGGGAGCGAAATTTATTCTATAGAATAACCATATATCCTTCCTGTTGTGATGCAATGTATAGCTTAAAAAAGCCAAATGATGAGATATTAAATACTCCGCCTAAAGGGAAAGGAGCAACGCTTGAAATTCGATATTACATAATAATTTGAAATGAATCTTCTTGATTGGTTGTCTTTATTTCTAGCGTGTATGGTATGATAATGTTACGACTAGGATCTCTCTTAATTAAGGCGGTCTTATTATGAAACTTACAGAGCAATTCATTTATAAGATGGTTAGAATGATATATATTGCACTTGTTTTGGCTCTATTGATTGAAAAGGCTTTTTAATATTAGCATAACCCGTTTTTAACCTTTTACTTTTGATGAGATTCAAATGCTTGGGATAGTAAAAATAAATAAGAAGAGTACTAGTCGTGTATCCCTTGCTCCCTGAAGGGAACACGGCTAATATACAAATATAATGAAATGAGTTTCAGAAAAAACACCCTTTATTTACGGATATTGGGTGTTTTTTTTATTTACAAAATCCCCCAACACATATATACTGATTAGGTCTTAAGTAATGCTTTTGTATTGAAAATGGGAGGGGTGATAGAATGAAAATCTTGAAAAAACTAACGGTAACTGCATTGGCTGTGGTCATGTGTTTTGGATTTATCAGCGCTGCTTCTGCTCGTACATATGTACATGGCTATACTAAGAAGAACGGTACTCATGTTGCTCCACATTACCGCTCAGATCGAGATCATAGTTTCAGTAATAACTGGAGCACAAAGGGCAATCGAAACCCGATAACGGGGAAGTATGGGACAAAAACACATCGCTAAAAGATATTGAATGATCGCGTTAATACCCTACTAAATGCTAAGTGGGGTATTGTTTTTATATTTAGGGGGATGTAATTTGAAGAACATGAAAAGCTTAATAGTAACCATAATACTGGCCATTAGTATTGGATGGGCTGTTACACACGGGATGTTTATTCCGCAAGACCACAAGGCTCCTGTGGTGTCTAAGCAATCGAAAACAGTGACAACGGGCGAGACAGTGCAATTGGAATTCCCGTCAGCCAAGTATCCTGAAACAGCCCAGCACATCAAAGAGGCCATTGCAGCAGGAAAGTCACCTGTATGCACCATAAACCGTGAGGGAGCAGACCATAATCGCGAATTGTCATTAAAAGGTGTACCCACCAAAAAGGGCAAAGATCGTGATGAGTGGCCTATGGCGATGTGCTCCGAAGGTGGAGAGGGTGCAGACATTAAGTACATAAGTCCAAAGGATAATCGTGGAGCTGGATCGTGGGTAGGTCACAAATTGGATGAATATAAAGATGGAACGAAGGTTGAATTTATCGTTAAGTAGTAAAATCCCCGATAACCTTTATTGGTTGGCCGGGGATTTTTGTCATTAAACAACATTATTTTTACATGTTCTAGTTCGAAAGACTATGTCTAAGAACGAAGAATAGTTTGAAATTTATTTATGTCATTACTAAATATTAGAATTTTAAAGGAATTCATAATGGGACTTCCTTACTGTTTATTTAAATTTACGGTTTTCCTCTTACTTCGACATTCATTTTTATATATTATTTTGTTGTAAATACAAAATATTGGAGGTATGTATAAGTGAAATGGAAATTAGCTAAAACTATCTTGAGTTCAATGGCAACTGCTTTATTATTCTCTGTTATAACTCCTTTCGCGGCGTTTGCAGAAACATCTTCAGTAAATGCTACATACGGAACAGCACCAACAATATAAGCTAATACTGTAACTCCGCCTGTTCCTACTGTACAGCCTGATGGGGAAGTTAGTACCCAAGGTGTGAAAGTTAAGGCTCTAGAAATTGCTATTAAAGCATTAAGATATGTTATCGATAACCCTGTGTCGAGATGGACTCTGGAAAAATTCTTTGATACAGAGACAGTGGCAGCTGTTATTAAATATAACAGTAAGGTTTTTGGTGTTCTTGAAAGTTACTTAGGAGCAGTAGAATTGACTACTGCTGAAATAGCAGCAGGCGCAAGGTCTGCAATCGTCCAAGAATTGAGAGGAGTCGTTAGTAAAGGAATCGCTGAAGGAGTAGGGATGGTTGTTGAATGGTTGATTTATTATGGTAGCAAAGTAATACTTTAATGACTTGGAAAATGAGAGGTGCATCATGGATAACCCGGATATAACTCGGCTTGAGAAGCGTATAAACATTTTGCTTGAATGGAAATCTGTATTGTTGCGTTTAGCAGAAGATGAATTATCACCATATGATAGGTGGTGTGCTGAAAAAGAGCTTAGTCGGGAAGATCAGCATTTTATAACGAATCTTTGTATGTTATTTAACATCCGTTTGCATCCTGATCAAAGTAACCCTGACGTTCAAAAAGTCACTAAGAACTTTGAAGAACATTTCAAAGTTGGTGATTTTGAGTTGAGTTACGAAATGTTTGAAAAATTTATAAAAGATTATCAACTTAGAGAGAATCCAATTCATGAGTGGGATGCTCGAGAAGTGCTTGAAAAGCTGGCCGAGAGCAATAGGAGTGTTGAATTGAAGGAACAGCTATTGGGTTAGCTATGGATTCTAAACGGAATAGGTAAAGCGGCCCTGCCAATTTAGATTAGCGGGGCCTTGTTTATGCAGGAGAAATCACAATAATCACCGAATACCTTCCTGAGGTGATCAGCATGAACCATACATATAAAGTGTTAAAGTCGGATATCGAACTATTTGCTGCTGCATTAAGCCAGGTAAAGGTATACGTTGTTCAGTCGTTGGGCGAGGATTTTATATCGGTTGTAGACTATGGTGGCACTATAGAAAAGTTTTCGCCTGATTCGGTTAAGATTGCTGGAGCTTATTACATACGGAATCAATTTGAATTTAGAGTAGATGTGAAAGAGGACTCTAACGGTATATAGCCGATAGAGTCCTTCTCTGTTTTATGTGAGTCGGATGTATATGAATCCACTTAGTAATTGCTGCACATTAATTAGAATTGTCTCGCGCTTACCTGGAGATCCATACTAGAACCGTCCATGTTATAAATGTATAACTTATATGAATTTGTTTTTTTGGTGTAAACCTGAATGTTCTTTTGTTTCCCGGGTTTGAGTGAGGATTCTATAGGGTCTTTTCCGTCTTTACCAAACTCAATATATATTGTTGCACTTCCATTATTTTTGACGTACACATTGGCGTCCTTTCCATTTTCAGGGTCCATGGAGAAAGTATTCTCAAATGCTCCTTTTCCGGTATGATGTATAGGATTAATCAATTGAAAATCAAAAGGAGTGATAACATTGTCATTTTGAGGCGTTTTTGTTTCAATCATTTTTATGCTGTCAGTTTGATTAGCCGAAATCGAATCTTGTGAAAATGCAGCGGGACTTAGAAGTAGAAGTAACGATGCGACGACACCAAAAACCATCATTTTTTTTAAAAACAAATCCTTTCTTACTATTATTTAACTGCAAATATAATTATAATTAAATCATATATTATGTACATAGTCAGCAAGTACTATTAAATGTGGTTGTTATGTGAATTAAGGGGGGGGATTAAATCCCCGCTAACCTTAATTGGTCGGCGGGGAGTTTTTTTGTCATTGCTCATATGGGATTTACACCAAAAGATTTAGTGTGAAATATAAAAGCCCTCCATTAAAGGAAGGATCTTGTTAAACGATGAGTATGGAAATCATAAATCAATGTGATTTGCTTCGTCTTTTCAAAAAATTTATAAAAAGCATAACAAGCAGTATACAGAAAAATATTGCAAAAGCAATCACGATCCACCACTGAGGGTCAATTATATACAACACGACTCCGATAAGCAGGACTGTTGTTGTTATTGCAATTCTCACTTTCAACATTGTACTTTTACTTATCCGAGGCTCCAATTTTCGTATTGTAATTTGAATTATTATAGCAAGTACAACGAAAAATATTGAAGTGAATGAATTATAGATAACACCAGCTCCATTTAGTCATTATGCCTATCACATGCTCCAGCGGGGGCTGTTAAAGATGGGAATTAAGAGTTGCTTGTGATGGAGTATCCTGTCCATATCAAGTTTATCGTAATTCCCTTTCCCCTATCTTGGATTTTTAGGGATTGTGCAAGAAGTCCTGCTTCTGCCACTGCACCTATTACTGTGCCAACAACACCCGATCAAACAACTGTTATTACGGAATAGACTAATACGGATACAGTTTCAAAGTAAACACTAAATGCTCTACTGGCTTAGCTAGTAAGAGAGGAGCGTACAAAGGTACAATTGTGGGAGAGGTTCCGCAATAGATTTAGTGATTGGTATCAGATAAAGAAATCCGGAGAGAGAATCTTCTTTTCCGGCTCTTTGGCATTGCGACAATCAGAACAATTACTTGTTCAGCAGCATGAAGTTACCGATGAAACCCTCTTCTTGTTATAAAGATGGGGGGTTGAATTTTCGATGTGAAATCATAATAATATATGCCGCGTCCTTCTTCCTGATTTTTCTGAGAAGTGCTACCTAAATAATAAACTCCCTGACTCTCGAACATAGTCACTAGATGTTCCACGAACTTTAATTTTATTATCGTATTCTCCGTATGTATAAGTCCCAGTTGATTTCCTTTTGATCAGGCAAGATAATATCTTTGATAAAACCTTCGCCGTCATAAATTACTTTTAAACCAGGCTGAGGGTCAGGATTATCAATATGATATACCGGCAGTGATTTGGTTGCTTCTTCGATCTCTTTATCCTGCTGTTTTTCTTTTTCTAGCTCAGCTTGTTGTTCAGCAGTCAGTGGAGCAATAGCAGCTTTAGATTTTTGGTGTTCAGGTACCGGAGTTCCTTTTTCCAATACAACCATGTTATTGTTCTCATCGTATTGAATGATGGTACCCGCTAACATACGGTCAGGGATTTTATCTCCTTTTTCGGCATTTGAGGTAGTTGGATAGACGATCCCCAAAGAAATGAATAGCGTTGCAGCCAGAAAAGCTTGCGGTAGAAATTTTACTTTCAAACAAAACGCCTCCTTGAAATATTTGTAAATCCATAAATAGCATAAACGGGTCTATTGATATCGTCAACCTTTTTATGGAATATATGAATATATTTAATAGATTAGTAGGTGGGTATAGGCTTAAAAGGCCAAAAAGAAGGTTATTGACAACTGTTAAATTATGGACAACAATAGAATGCAATAATATAAAAGTTTTGGAATTTCTGTATGAAGGGTGGATATGACATGAAGCATACACCTACGATTCGAGCAGAATTAGATAGATACCTACAACAAGAAGGTTTAAGCATGACGGAGTTTGGACATATAGCAGGCATGAATAGGGGAGCGGTAAGCGCCATTGTGTCAGGGAATAAGTCTATGTCTATTAACCAGCTTGACCTAATTACTGGGGCTATGGGCTTACCAGAAGGTCACTTTTATGATCTGTTTATAGAAAACTTTATCATCGACCATCCCCCGAATATGAGGCGAATCGAGCCGTTTTTGTTTCGCTGTGCGGAGTTGGGCAAGTTGGATGCAATCCGTCGAGTAGTGGGAGCCATCATGGATAATCTACTGTATTCGCCTAAGCTATTTGAAATTGCAGAAGGATTGTTGGCGCAGGGAAAAAATGCGGCTGCATTCTTACTCTATGAGGGAGTAGCTGAAACGGAGAGATATCAACATTCTGAACGTTTGGCAGTCTGCCAATATCGCATATTCACGATTCAGATTGGAGACGATCAAAGCCGTAACATAGGGACAGCAGCGGTGTTTGAAGCTTTTGTGGAACGCCTTGATGAACTAGACCAGCTAGACGCATTGAAGGACTTGGCTAATGTGTATCGTTCATTGCGTAAGTGGGACAAGGTAGAAGAAATGGCAAGGAAAATGAGAGATAAAGCGGAAATCCAATATACTTTGAAATATCAACAGAACGGCCGAGAACATACTGAATCTACTAATGAGCTAAGCCGTCCCTTATTTGTGTACATCGCTTATGCACATTTGTTGTGTGCCAATGCATGTGAAGAGCTGGGTGATTATAAGCAGGCATTGCATTATACATATGCCTACTCCAATTTAGAATGGGTTAGAGAGACCGACGGGGATACCCAACACTGGATCGGTTTGTTTAAACACTGGTCACAAGCTAATATACTTGCATATAGGCTTTTATCTGGTGATATAAGTGTGCTTCATGAATATCTAAACTATATTGATGAATCGTCAGATGCAATTCAAGAAGATAGGGTCACTCAACTACTTAACATTATGATAGCGGCTAACCGTTATAAGCTGGATTTAAATGATATACTTGAACGATTTGAAACTGAGATTGCCTCTTTTTCTCAGCGACCATCATCAGATGATATGTATACCCAGCAAGTGATACCAGACTACTCGGCACTGTGTGGATATGAATTGGCTTATTATTATTTAAGTCATGGGATATACGATGATGGCTTTAATCATTTGTTTAGTGCAATGGTAAAAGCGCATATACTAAATAATGAGACATATTTTATAAATTGTATGGGGTTGTTTGTGCGTTTCAAAGCCCATGCGGTTCCTGAAACCAAAACAGAGTTTTACAATCTCATTGAAAAGGTGTGGTTAAACAATGTTGAAAAAAGTGGTAATGTTGATCGTTGCGAGTAGTTTTTTGTTTACCTTAACTGTACCTATTTATCTGTACAGCCATAATGAGGGATTTCAAATCTTTGCAACACATGGAGGCGCTTAAACGTAAGTAAAGCAAATCTCCGCTAACCTTAATTGGTTGGCGGAGATTTTTTTACTTGTAGGAATTACCACACCGTTCACCGAATGAATTATCGAGGTGATCAGCATGAACCAACATATTTTGTTTACAAAATCATCCGGATAATTATGCTGATAACAACACATACGGAAACACTGTTGTTTAATCCGAAAGCATTGGTAACACCCGACAGCTAAGCTAGTCGGTTGTTTTGTGCATTTCTACAATTAAATTCAATAAATAAAGTTCAAAAATATGTTAAAATTTCAAGTGTAAAAAAGAGCATAATTGTATAATAATTCAAGTTGTATTATTATTGTAAATATTGGTTGGCCAACCATACTTGTTAAAAATAAAACATAGAGGTGCTAACTTGAAGAGAATAGCTAAGTATTTTGCCGCAATTTTATCCGTTATTTTATTATTTAATATTTTTGGTTTGACTGCAACTTCAGCTGAAGAAATCACTCATCAGTCTGAAGAAGTTACTGAGGAATATGACAGACAATTGGATAAAGTGTATGAAGAATACAAGGAAAATCAGTCTGGCATTCAATCTGAATTTGATCAAAATCACATTACTCCGTTTGCAGCTCAACCAGCATCAATTGGTCATATAATTAAGTTTACAATACAACAACTTTTCAAAAGAGGTAGTTCTGTTGCTGTTCAAACCACTACAAGAAATGTTATAACAAACTTAACTAAACATGCCATTGAAGAAGCTATTAAAGATGGAATTACTACTCTTATGATTGACAATCTGCTTGAAGGCAAAGCATCCGGTATGCGAGCAGTTGAAAAATATGTTGATATTCAAACAGGAGCTCGTGTTGTCTATGATCCTAATAATAAAATAATAGCCATTTTGGATAATAGCGCGAATGATGTAATCACAATTTATAGCGATAACGGTAAGGACACTATTAATTATCGAGTAAATGTGAAAAAACGTTGGTTTAAGTCTATGTGGAATTTTAAATAAAGAGGAGAGAACAATGGCTATTCTTAAAGACAAAAATGAAGAAGGGACATGTGTTGAATTTACATTCAAATATCATATCCCGGGTGAACGTGAAGGGTGTCAGCTCAATTTTAAATACTTCAAATCGGATAAAAAGATATATGATTTGGATTTTGGGTGGACAAATATCACTGTTAAGAATTATATTGAAGCCACTTCGCAATTCCCCGTAAAAAGTTTAAATGGATCGTATTCATCATTCGAGAAAGATCTTTATGAGTTAAACTGGGAAGAGGTTGACTCGGGCACCCTATACAAGCTGAATTTTTACGGTTCTCAACAAGATTTCTGTCTTTTTGCTACTAAAGAAGCAATAAGACAGTTCGGTGTCGATTTGCAGGCGGATTGGGATCAGGCTCCATTACATTAAACTTAAAATTAAGGCTCGCTAGGTAACTGGCGAGTCTATTTTTGTCGTTGGAGGAATTACCACATTATTCATCGAATAAATGACCGAGGTGATCAGCATGAACCATACATATAAAGTGTTAAAGTTGGATATCGAACTATTTGCAGCTGCATTAAACCAGGTAAGAGTATATGTAGTCCAGCCGTTGGGTGAGGATTTGATAGATATTGTGGATTATGGTGGAGTAGTAGAGAAGATTACACCGGAAGCTATCAAGATTAATGGATCTTATTTCTTTCGTAAGTAGTTTGAATTTAGAGTAGATGTGAAAAAGGACTCCGCTGGTATGTAACCAGTATGGAGTCCTATGTTGTTTATTATTTAGTTGAATACTCGCTTACTTCAAATGTGAGTATCTTGTTGAAGATTACGTAGTCTTTACGGTTACTGTATGGACCTTTGTTGTTGTTGTGCTTATCAATGGCATAAGATGCTGTACCAGATCCAGATTGTTTACCTTCATACCAAGTGATGAAAGGGTTTACTTCTTTCATGCTCAGGTCGAATTCCTTCTCCAACCCTGTATCCAGTGTCACAACCAAAATTGCGCGGTCACCTGTTGGTTGTGTTGGTTCGGTTGGATCAGTAGGATTAGACGGATCAGGATTAGGGCTCGGTGTTGGATCTACAGGATCAGGAGTTTGAGTTGCAGGGTCGTAACCCCACATTTCCATTTCATGAACGGACAGATTGACATCCTTGCCAGTAGCTCCGTTATTTTTAGCAATATTTATTTTGTAGGTTTTAAATTGGTCTTTATTATTAAGTGAGAACTCATTAGCTCCAGAAGTAAAAATATAATTAGATTTATCATCGAGAACGGTCCATGTTACTCCGTCGTTGGATCCCTCAAAAGTCCAGGTATTAGGCATATCTTTACCAGCATCTGGTGGATTGCTAGTGGAGTAGCCTCCATAATAAAGAACATATTTAGTGACAATTTGCGGAGTTGAAAACTCATAAGCGAGCCACCCATTCTTAGGGGACGTTCCCCAGGCAGTATAATTTCCAGCCGTGCTATAGTTCGGCTTTCCATCAAATGCTTTATATCCTTCGAGACCGCTGTATGCGGCACTATAGGTGACTTTACCTGAAGGGCTAGTATTTGACGTCATTTTAGATATTAGACTGGTTGCTTCTGGGGTCGCGGCATGCGTTACTTGTGCAAACCAAGGAAGTAAGAATAGAGAAAGTAGAATCGGTAATAGTCTTTTCATGGATATTCCCCTTTTTGTTTTATTTGCTCAGTAATCATACAAACAATAAAAAGGAATATATAAACAATTATGTCTATATATTTAAAATAAAGTTTAATAGCGAATTTTAATTTTCACTCTCTCAAGTTCTCCATAACTAGAAGGTCTTTTTTGTTTTGCAACAAGTTATGCGATACTTCGACATGACTCTCCAATTAGTATAGAGAAGATTTAAATACTATGGAGGTGTCGTATGGTAAAAGGATTTGTAAGAGGATTAATTGTATTTTTACTAGCTGCTATTTTCTCGGTACAAGGCGTCTATGCTGAACCGACAGCAATCAGTCAACAAGCAGCAGCTGAGTATACGTTGGAGTTCCCAAGCTCACGCTATCCTGAAACCGGAGCACATATCAAAGATGCTATAGCAGTTGGACATTCAGCGGTATGTACAATTGATAGGGATGGAGCTGAGGAAAACAGGAAAGAGTCTCTAAAGGGTTATCCGACTAAAAAAGGATATGACCGCGATGAATGGCCAATGGCAATGTGTGCTGAAGGTGGCGCAGGCGCTGATATTCGATACATAACCCCTAGTGATAACCGGGGAGCAGGATCATGGGTAAGTCATCAGTTAGATAAGTATACTGATGGTACAAAGGTAAGATTCATAGTGAAATAAAGATATGGGACTCTACTAGCCAAGCGCCAGTAGAGTCTTTTTCATACCCAATAAAAAATAAATATGCAAATATTTAGATTATATTTATAGATCAGCAAGTTTATGTTTAGACAATGTAAGAGTGTTAATTTATCTTTATGGATATAGAAGATATTCATGGGGGGCTAATAATCATGTCAAAGAAATTCTTGGCTACGGTTTTATCTTTTTTTCTAATTAGTATCATGTTACTACCGTCAGCTACACATGCAGCAACATTGAACAAAACAGTTGAGGGAATGCTTGGGTTTTCACCACCATATGGAACCATTGCAAAAGCTAGTAGCAGTTACCTTGATTACATTGCTGAAAAATCAATTGATGGGAGCATTCAAACGTATTGGAACGCCGGGACATACAAAGGAAATATAGAATTAAAATTTCCTAGTGCTATAGAATTAAATTTCGTCCATATTACTACTGCTGCACAGCCAGTAAGAGAAGTTTCATACACTATCTACGGGCTAGAAGGTGAAAAGTGGGTTAAAATAAGCGATCAAGTGACTCATTCTCTAAAAGCTACATATACAACACCACCCCCTATTAAGGTGAAGCAGGGTGCATATGATGGTATAAGAATTGAGGCAGACGGTGGTTCATCTTGGTTAGCATTTAACGAGATCACTTTGGGAACGTTTGAAACCATAGATCTTACAGGTCAGCCACAGAATGGATCTGCTAAGTTGAACTGGAATACAATTAAAGAAGCTACGAACTACAAAATTAATTATGGAACCCAGCCCAATAAATATTCTGATTCAATCTCTGTAGAAAAAGATACAAAAGGTAACCTTGTCATTCCAAATTTGACGAACGGGACGACTTACTACTTTCAAGTAGTAGCTATTTTTAATGGAGTCGAGACTGTTATTTCTAATGAAGTAGCTGTTACACCAAATGAGCCTCAAACAACTGAGCCGACAACTCCGGGTAATCCTTCTACGGGAGAGCCAAGCAAACCAAGCGAGCCTGGTACAACAAAACCTGATGAACCATCGACTGGTGGGGCTACTAATCCTCAATCACCATCAGGTAACCGTGCAATTCTGGTAGTTACCATGACTACTGGCTTGGAGAAGGAATTTGACCTAAGCATGAAAGAGGTCAATGACTTTATCGCTTGGTATGAGGGCAAGCAGGCTGGTTCTGGATCGGCTTCATATGCAATCAACAAGCACGATAACAACAAAGGCCCATTCAGCAGCCGTAAGAATTACATGTTGTATGATCGTATCTTAACGTTTGAAGTAAGTGAATACTCTAAATAAGTAAAAAGCTCTGCTAACCTAATTGGTCGGCAGAGCTTTTATCGTTTCTAACAGGTCTGTGTTAGCTAGCATATATTTCGTTTTAGCTTCTTCATATAATTTGCTGAGGTTACGAAACTCTATTGTCGTCCTTTACCATGTTGAAAATATGTTTACTATTTAATATTTTTCCTATATATTAATATTTGGAAATTAGTTTTTCACATATATTTCCTACAAAACTAGATTGAATTAACAGAGGAGATTATTTCAATGAGCATTTCATTAAGAATAGAACGCAATTCCGGTGGTGAACCAATCGAGTTTGTAAAAGGCGAGATCATTGGCTTTACTTATAAGAATAATAGTTCTATAAATCTTTCAGCTAAGTCTCCAAACTTGACTCATTCGCTACATATTCGAAGTAAAATTCCGCTTCATTCGCTTCCTTCTGTTGTAGACAATGCGGATAGTTCCAACATGCTGTATACATGGGCAAACACAGAATATAAACCTGATAGTGAGGATTACTATCGCAAATGTAATATCCAAATCGTTAGAAATGAAAACACAATCCGAGATATTACGTTTACACACGCTTATGTAGTTAAGTATCAAGAACAGATTGATACCAGTAAAGAGATCCTTGAGTTTGAACTTGTTCTAAAACAAAAAGAAGATCAATTGGGAAAAATTCAATACACTCCTCAGGTAGAACCTAAGGAAACAAGAGAAAAGGATCAGTCTGATGTCTCGCAAAAAGTGCTGGAAGGCGCATATAGTAAGAATATGTTAGTGTATGCAGGAAATAATACTTTTCCGTTTGAAAATCCGATGGTAGAACTAGAAAAGACTTGGGTGCGAGGCGTAGAGAAGGTAAAAGATTCGACAGACACTGTAATACATTATCCTGATCGTAAAGCATTTATATTAGTAGCTGTTCCTATAGCTCGAAAGAAGTACGGGGACATCACAGCCAATTTACTTAAACATTCACTTGAGTACAAACCAGGAAATTTAAACTTTAACGAATGGTCATATGAGGCGCAGCAAGTTAAAAAATCTAAAGAGCACATCGCAATAGTTAATGATGAAGTCAAAAAAGCTAATGCTAAAAAAGTTAAAAGTTTTTCTTATAATGGATCTGAGCAATTAGAAAGTGATAGAGATTTATATAATGCTTTTCACAAAATGAAGTACAAAATAGATGGAACATATGTAAACGGGCAATGGAAAATTACTACAACGTATTCTGATGTCTATAATTTTGAGTATAATTTTAAGCAAATGTTTACTGGGAACAACAAACTTGGTTGGGCTGCAGCAAACCTAACAAATTTAATGGAATCATGGGGAACACTAAATGAGTATACGTCTTATGTAACAGTAACTGATACAAGAAAAGCTTGGAAGTGAGGTGTGAATTGCAGATGAAGCGTAGATATATCTTTATTTTGATCTTGATCTCTCTACTAGTTATAACTACTACTCTAATTTTCCTGGTGAATTCCGGGGATAATACGAAGTATAAATACCCATCAGGCAAAGATACCGTAGAATATTTTGGTGACGGGACTTTTCAAATTTTGAGAGGGGGGCCGCAAGACCCTTTAATACTTTATAATCATCTTGCTGATCCACTAGAAAAAGCTGTTGATAATATTGTGTCATATAAGATAAAAAAAAATATCGTCTATGTGGTTGGGGAAAATGGCTTCATTAAATTAGATTCAAGTACCAACAAGTACGAGCAAAAGAAACGGATTACCGACTTTACTTCCAAAGATAGAGAGATATTTAATAAATTAATGGAAAAATAGAAGGCAAGTCTCCGGACCTACCTAGGGCTTGTTTGTGGTATAATCTGGATTGTGCGACAAAACGGCTATAAAGGGCGGTCGGCTAATCTCCCGGAAGGGAGGTGATGCCATGGAAGTTAAAGACGCGCTAATGTTGATGATTCAATTCGCAACGTTGGTGATCCTGATACTTTCTTTCCATAAAAGGAAATAGACCGCTCTGGTGAGGAACCGGTCTATTTCTGGATCAAACCTCAATTGCTGACCGCTCTTATAGCGGTAAGTCGTACAGGGGAGCGGTGGTAGCCGTTCCCCTTTTCTATTCTTATGTTATCATATTCATTTTATACAGGCAATGGAATTACCTCTGTTGACAATAGTCATAATGGTTATAGAAATATTAAAACCCCGGATTGCTCCGGGGTTGTTTTTTATCTGATCGTATATTCGTAAACTTTATCCTGAATCTTTATCTCTGCTTTTAATGGTTTATCACTTTTAGCCACCTCATTGGGTATCTCTGAAAGATAGTACAGTGTTCCCATTTTAAGTGGGTCTACGCTGGTTATGTTGGTGTAAGTAAAGTCTTCACCACCACGTTCCTCAATAGTGCTGAATGTATCATAATCATATTTGTTATCGAATTTCAGGTTTACTTCCGCTATTTTATCCGCTTTAATCCCTTCTGCCCCAAGATTTTTGGCTTTAATGATTAGAGCAAAGAAGGTGGAGTCTGTTTCTTTGGATTCGTATAGTGTGTGGAAGTCTCCCGGTTTAGAGGGTTCGATTTTTTTCGAAATCTTATTTCCCATTACTGTTATATCAGCGAAATCTTGTATTGTAAGTGTCTCGCCCTTTTTAATGGGTGTAACCGTATCTTCTTGCTTTTGTTCCACCGGTGCTGCTGGTGCGGCAGTATTCGTTGGCGTAGTAGCTGGTTTGGTGTCATTTGTTGTGGCAGTTTGTTTAGGCGAGCAAGCTGCAAGCGTTAGAAACGCGGCAGCCACCAATATGCCTGTTACAATTTTCATATTATCCCCCTGATTTTGTATTTTCGTATAGTCTATCAGACCTAGGAATATTTTTCTAGGACAAAAGTTTTGGATTCGGCATACAAAAAGCCTTGTCTAGAACATATGTTCGGAATATAATTTCTACATTACACATCAGGAGGCTGTATACATGGGAAAGAAACTTGAGGGCAATGGATTATGGGAAAGCAGTCGGATAATCATCCCTGAACATAAGGAAGCATACCTAAAGCTTATGAAAGATCGCCAACGGCGTGGTAAGCCTGAACTTGATGATCAAGAAATGCAGCTAATTGAGCAGGTGCTCATAGTCTCTTACAACACACGTCAACCTATATCGATAGTGGTTTTTAGTCCGTTCGATGACGAAGAACTCACAGGTGTAATCACGTCTATAAATACTGCTCGCAGGGAAGTAAAACTGTTTCGTGGCGAGGATGATTTTAGTTGGATCAAGTTGGAGGATATCATTTTAGCAAGTATCTAGCAGATAACTCTAGAGAATAGTAAAATATCCGTGCGATTTTTGTAATAAAAGTATATATATTGGAAAATATTCATGGTATATTTATCCTAGAACTAAATACCTAGGGGGATATCATGAGAAGTAATGGAAAGGGAATAATCATAGGAATTATCTTTGCAGTAATTGTAGCTGTTGCGATTATTAAGTATTTAGGATTGCTTATTATAGCAGGAGGGCTTGGCTACTGGGGGTATAAAAAATATCAGAATGCTAAGAGAGCAAATCAAAAAAGTAAACTAGCCATAGTTTTATTTTCACTTGCCGGAATTTTCTTTCTAGCATTCATCGGCAATCTGTCTAATGTTAAGCAGCAGGATTTAGCGAATAAAGCACCAGCTGTCCCAGCTAAAGTAGAACAAACTTCTGTGGTACCTACTACAACTAAATCTGAGCAAACTTCAAACATTGTTTCTACCTCAGCATCTAACGAAAAGGCGGATTCTGAACAACCAAAACGTATTCCTATAACTTTAATAGCGGGAACGGATGGAGATACATTTAAAGCATCAGTTCAAGGGAAAGAGGAAAAGATTCGACTACTCCTAGTGGATACACCTGAAAGTGTAAAACAGGGTACACCGGTTCAACCGTTTGCAAAAGAAGCTTCTGCTTTTACTCTAAAGCAATTAAAGCAAGGTAACCTTTCCCTAGAGCTTGATGTTTCAGAACGAGATAAGTATGGTCGTCTACTTGGTTATGTATGGGTTGGAGATAAGATGTTGAATGAAATGTTAATCGAGAAAGGTTATGCTCGGGTGGCCTACATAAATCCTCCAAACGTTAAATATGTCGATCAATTCAAGGAGATTCAAGCTACTGCTCAAAAGAGTGGAACAGGCATCTGGAGTATTGAAAACTATGCGCAAGAAGATGGATTCAATCAGAAGGCAGTTCAAAAGGCAACTGCAAAGACTGAATCTAAAAGTAATGACTCAAGTGTAAAAGAATCTAAGCCTAAAGTAGTTACTCCTAAAAAGGAAGTCGTCCAAACTTATTCTGAACCAAGAGAATCATCAAGAAATGTATACTATAAAAACTGCTCTGCGGTTCGTGCTGCTGGTGCCGATCCAATTTATGAAGGTGAGCCAGGTTACAGTAGAAAGCTGGATCGTGATGGTGACGGTGTGGGATGTGAAAGATAAGAATTTTAGTTAATGGAGAGTGTTATATGTCAAGAATACAACAAGCTATAAACTTTGTTATCCGCGAAGTGGAGGCGCCTGCTCTAGATCATCCTGAACTTGAAAAAGAGTTTAAAAACAAAGTTATACGTTCTAGAACTGTCGTTCGAAATATGAAACGAGTGGGCGATCTTAAAAGATATCTTCAACGTTTTGAAATTGTACAACCTTCAAATTCACCAGGGACAGCGCTATACGAACGGTTTAAAAACCTTGGCTTAGAAACGTACGAAGATTTATATCCTCGTTTTTGTGAAGAGTTTAAGGATGAACTAGATGATGTTACCGTTCTTAACGATTTCGTGATCGGGGCTGACTATACTTCATGGGATATATCCATACTTGCTCGTACTTATGATCCACAGTCAGGTATTTATCTTATTGGTAATAATGATAGATTACAGGCTATCTTCATAAAATCAACTTTCTCAGATGGAAAGTATCCGAATGAATGGATTGTAGAGAATGAAAAGATAAAATATTATTTCTATAGCTTAAGAGGCAATTTCGATCCAAATTACAAATATAATGCTTCAATAATTAACTCCGCTCAAAACAAGACACCCATATACTTGTTTACCAAAGATGGAACTGTTCTTAATTTGAATGGCTTATATGAGTTTGAATCACACCATTACAACTCTGAAGATGGTTCAAGATGGTTTATCCTGAATAAGTTGAATTCCTTAAATATGCAGAGTTCGGTAACTACAAAAGAATATTTACATGAAGTTGATAAGCAAGTTAGGAAAGCCAAAAGATCCACTGATCAGGATCGTAAAGCTAGGTTAAATAATGCTCCTAAAAAACCCGAAAGTGTACCTGTTATCACAACAGCATATAAAAGAAATCCGGATGTAATTGTTGAAGTTTTAAAGCGAGCTAACGGTATTTGTGAAATATGCTACCAACCTGCGCCATTTCTTAGAGCGAGTGATTTATCTCCATATTTAGAAGTACATCATAAAGTCCCATTGGCAGACGGAGGAGACGATACAGTCGAGAATGCAGTTGCTGTATGCCCCAACTGTCATAGAGAAGAACACTTTGGTGTAAAAGCAAGAATTGTTACTGCTGCTCTTATAGTAGATAGAGGAAAGATACTCATCGCTAAGCGAGGAAAAGGTATGAAGCTTGAGGGGAAATGGGAGTTCCCTGGCGGAAAGCTTGAAGCTGGAGAAAGCTTTGAAGAGTGTTTAAAAAGAGAAATTTATGAAGAGCTAGGAATGCAAATTGATGTTCTTCATCATTATGATGACAGCATCTATAAATACTCTGATGGTGTGATTAGACTAATGGCGTACTGGGCCAAGTGGAATAGCGGCGAAATTAAGGTAAAGGAACATAGTGAGGTTAAATGGATCAATTTTGCCGATTTGAGTTTGTATGAATTTTCTCCAGCTGATGTTCCCTTTATAAACTCATTGCAAAAGATACATCTATTATTCTAAAGATACAATTTCATTCCAGGCTTATCCCCCAAGAGTCCACATCGACGGGGAGGTTTGGCACCTAGATGTCGGCTCATCGCATCCTGGGGCTGAAGTAGGTCCCTCTGCCAGGAACACCGCTGGGTAGCTATGTACGGAAGGGATAAGCGCTGAAAGCATCTAAGCGTGAAGCCCCCTCAAGATGAGATTTCCCAGTATGTAAGACCCCTTGAAGATGACGAGGTAGATAGGTTGGGGGTGGAAGTTCAGTAATGCATGGACTGACCAATACTAATCGGTCGAGGGCTTTTCCTAAGAAAAGGCGCACATGAAGTTTCGGATCCAGTTTTCAGGGTGTAATTCTCTTGAAGATAGAATTTCCAAAGCAGATTCATGTTTGGTGGCGATAGCGGTGGGGTTCCATAAGTACCCACCCCGAACACGATCGTTAAGCCCTCCAGCGCCGATGATACTTGGACCGTAGGGACCTGGGAGAGTAGGACGTTGCCAAGCGCAAGAAAAGAGCACAGCCTTCTGGTAGTGCTCTTTCTGTTGTGATTGATACATGCAAATTTTCGGAGAGAAAATCATTGGGACCGTTTTAACTTATAATTCATACATAATGAAGTACACATCAGAAGATTATGAGACAAGGTAAATTTGTGTTATTAATTGCGTGAATATCTATAAAAAAAAGTACGTGCTTTGTCTTAAAAAAGTATGGTAAGGGGAGTATTAATATTCTATGAATCCAGACAAATTGTATTATGACCTATACGATGAATAGTGAAAAAGAGGATTAGTTGTTTTCACAAGTAAACAAATATCTGAATGGATAGAATTGTACCGCGTGGGAAGTAGATATGTAACCATAGTTAATAGAGATTATTTTGGATTAAATCCTGAATTGGTGGCAGATTTTAAGATACATAATAATTTTTCTGAACAAAGGATTCACTTGGAAACTATACCTCCGGAAAATTCAAAAAAAGATCTTCAATTAGATTCCACGTACGGCAAGGCAGAAACCATAACGCAGATAGAATGCAAATGTGGTGAAAGCTACATTATAAGATCTGCATACAAGAAATTAAAATGGTCCTGTAAGAGATGCAATAGTATTGTTTTCTTAGATCAAAAAAAGGGATTGGTTGAAACTGAAGAGGGAAAGGCATGGTATATGACTAATCAGTACTTTGTTTACCGAAATGCCCCAGGAAGGTGACGACTTCTTTATACTGTTGTTTGTAGTATACCGTTCATACAAAAAACATTGCTAAGAATGGCAATGTCATTCTGTAAAATAACAGGTGTAATCTTCAAAAAACTGGTATAATAGATAAAGACAAAGTAACCGGTGGGAATGACATGGCGAAACCCGAAAGGGGGTGACGCTATGTCATCTCTTGAATTGGCTCTGAAACTTTTAGACGGTATGTTGAAGTTGGTCGGTGTTTTTACTGGCTTGAATACTTTGCATAACGCCTGGAAACAATCGCGTCAAGACAAGAAAAACCACCGGGAATAGGTTGGACGCCTAGCTATCCGGTGGTTTTTCGTCTTCTGATTGAAAACACGCCGTGGTCGCCCACCGGCCTTTGTTAAAGTCACGATGTCTCACCATCGTGGCTTTTTTAATATACGTTCTTTATGTATTCATTATACCACATAAGACCGTTCTGAAAACAGGTTAACAGTATTTTAATGACCCATTATACAATAATATTGTGAAAATTGGTTTGCAGTGGATTGAAATTGTCTACTCTTATAATAAAGGGGGAGTGCCGGAATGTGTGGAAGATTTACGCTTGCAGCTGATAAAAATGATGTAATGGACACTTTTTCGGTAGAGGACATGCACTATGAGCACACACCCAGATACAACATTGCACCATCCCAGACCATTGCTGTAATAAATAATAACAATGGGCGTAGAGTACTTGATGGTTATCGATGGGGACTCGTGCCGCGATGGGCAAAGGACATGAAAATTGGTTTTAGTATGATCAATGCACGAGCTGAAACATTGGATACCAAGCCCGCCTTCCGCAATTTATTGGCCAAGAATCGAGTAGTCATTCCAGCGGATGGATTCTATGAATGGTTGAAAGAGGATGATGGAAAGCAGCCTTATCGTTTTGTACTCAAAGAGCAGGGGGTTTTTGGCTTTGCTGGTCTATATGACGAATGGAAGGATTCGAAAGGAGACATACTTCGCAGCTGCACAATTATCACAACACAACCCAATGAATTGGTACAGTATGTTCATGATCGCATGCCAGTGATTTTGGATAAAGAGGCGGTAGATGAATGGCTGGACCCTGGAATATCAAAAACAGAACATGTATTAGAAATGCTTCGGCCATACCCTGCTGGATTAATGAACTCTTATCCGGTTTCTAAAGCTGTAGGTAATGTTCGATCTACAGATGCAGGTTTGATTGAAGAAGTCCCTATTAACTCTAAGTGAACAGGTTGATACATCATTAGTATGGTAAAATGACACTCCAATTATTGAATTGGAGTTTAATTATATTGTATAATTTTTTTATTACAAGGAAATTTGATTATCTTTTTCGCTCAATATAACGTTGCGATAAAGAGAAGGCCCTGCTTAGCTGTGGCATCTGAATTGAACGTTTTGGAGACTTTTATTTGTGTTCCCACTGAACACTCATAGAGTCTCCTTTTTTGCGTTCACATAAGCAGAGTTGGGCACTTAAAGCCCGTACAATTTGTAGGGTTCAATAGAAGGGGTGATTTGTACGAGGAAATGTCATAGAGTCCACGGGAGTAGAAGAATTAAAGCAATTGCTAACCAATTGTGGAAACAAGTCCGCATGTGAGGAGTGCAATAACATGATTGACAAAAGACAATATGTAATTCATCTAAACGAATCCATCCAGCAATCTATTATTAAGCAGATCCGAAGTAAACTTCATAAAGAGGGATTTTCATAAGCTGAAAATAATGAGGCTGTCGAGAATGATCTTTGTAGCAAATTGAAAGACATTGAATACGTGTTAGGAGGAGATTTTTAATGGAACAATATTATACTCTATTATCTAACCTGCTAAAGCCTATGGAGGACATTTCTAACGCAATTGATCTGGATGATACAAACGAGTTCAAATGACATTTTTGCAGATTTAGATCTATTTAAAATGTCGCTGGATGAACAAATAAATGATTTCAAAGGTAAGCTTGAAAAGTATCAAAGATGTACAATCCAACCCAAAAACGCAAAATCAACCTATTTTTCATTGTATAAAGTAGGGAACAAAACGTTTCAAGGATTTACGCTTGGTGAGCATTGGGACGGATGGAAAACCCCTACTTCACCAAACAGTAAGCTTTAAAAGTTATAACCAAGTATCTGATTTCTTCGAATCTCCTGGAGGTTATTGCTCTGAAAAAGACGCATTTATATTCTCAGAGGATATGGAAGAATACACTGCAACCTATATCTATATTAACGGAGAGCAGACAAAGGTATACCCCATTGGGGGAGGGACATGGGCCTGGCAGGAAGAACCCGAAAAATACTATATGAATATTAACCCTTGTTCAGACGAGTACGCTTATATTTACGCATCAAATGGAAGGGATATGTTAATGGATGAACTGGCGAATCATTGTCCATGGTTTCCCATTACGTATGATCATGCGGAGATCACAAAAGAAGATTATTATAATATTATGAAATTACATGAAAGTGGTTTGGGTAGTTTAGACGCTTATGTTGATACAGTATTAAATAGAGTTTCAAAAGAGGCGTAATTATTTGAATAATAGTTAAATCATAATTGTTAAGCACTGATTAGAAAGTAGAACTTTTTTGCTATATTTTTTATGAGTTACCAGCAGCATAATCCATAACAAAAAACACGGCATACAAATGTCGTGTTTTTTGCATTAAATATTTATAAAAAAGCGAGTCCCTCAACATATTATTTAATAGAGAACCTAAGAGCTCATTGGGCAAAATCTTCTTTAAAACAAAGAGAGTACGCTGAGATGCTTGACTTGTCCAACCAAGGATATCTTCGCTAAAAAGAAGTTGAAATAAATGAGTTATGAGTTTTTTTACATAACCTAATAATTTGTTTTTATGCAGATCAGATTCATAAATAAATGCCTAAATGCGTCTATATGACCGCCAAGATGCTTGAGTTATTAGATTTACGAGTACATGAGTCTGTGAGTCTGTTTATCCGTTTAGATCGTTCTATTGTTTCATTCTCGTCTTTAAGCCATAATCCGTCTTTGAAATAAACGACATCTCCTTCTTTTACCCCCTGTTACACTGCTAATTGGGAACATCTTGTGTCTTTCCTTTGATCTCCCAATGACCGCTATACCATTCCTTAAACCGATCGTTTATCCCTTTCATTTTTTAAAACCAAATTTATTAAGGCATAAATGAGGTTTTACATTGCTTGTGTATGCCGTCTTTGTCAACGACTAATCGATATCCACCATAAAACCTTTTGATGCACGAGATTGGTTGGCCGCTGCCGTCCGTCACGGAGGAAGTGTAAGTCACCTTGTCGTTAGAGACAGGCTTTGGGTTATCAATATCTGCTTCGGCTGTCATCTCTTGTACCCCCAGAAGAAATGGGAGAGGGGGGCGCTGCAGCGGGAGTAGCGGCTCCCGTGGGGATTTCTGGAATCACTTTTCCAGTTGACCAAGGATGCATTTTGAATTTTACAGTTTCAACGTTCGAAAGGCCGATGATGCTGACGTCAATATCAGTTCTGAATACATTAAACCCAAATGTCTTCAAACGATCCAGGACAGTTCTGACGGGTGTCAATGGTTATTATTCTTCCAGACCCTGTTGTATAAACGCGTTGGAGGGAGGTAAGGTCTTGAGGAACTCGGTCGGAATTGATTAACTGGAGTCATGGGACGCCAAATAAACCAAAAATAAGGATAATATATTCTCTTTTTTGCTGTGTAAATAAGTCAAGAAGGATTTTTAATTCAATGCTATTGCGATGAAAACAATAGAAAAATAATTAATAGGTTAATCATTTTAAATTAGCAGGTCGGGTTCATGTTCTGATCGTGAGGTACTAGACGCTTTTTTAATAAGTGTTGCATAAATGAATTTATTTTTTTATTTGACATTATATTGAATACATTTACACAAGATGGTATGTTTTTTTTACATTGATAATGATGAGGATAATAAGGAAGAAGTAGCAACTTAAGAAATGACAAAAATTAATAGTTTCCAATTTCCGGGATACCATATTTAACCTAATTATGGACATTACAAGATGTTAGAGAGGATGTAATAAGGCTATCACACGAACGATTTGGACTAAACACGGAATGAATCTTTAAAAATGTCACAATTGAAGTTGAAATCCTCCCATAAAGTGAGCGATTTTTAAATTGTGAAAAGACGAACTATCCTCCGTCTCCTGACGCATTCGAGCTGGGCAGATAGGTTAGAACGCAGCTAGAGGTCGAAGAAGTTGAACTTCTCCTGAACGGCCAAATCATCGAAAAAATATCGAATGCTGTAGTTGGCGCGAACTCGTTATCCTTGCGGTTACTCACTAGTACATACAGAGGAGTAGTAATTGTAGGACATTAGAACTTCGGTCTAATCCGCAATTTACTTTTGCCATGTACAAAATAATTGAAAGGGGAAGCAGGATGATCGAAAATGTGAAGAATCAACGTCGTTTAGCACAAAAGGAGGAGAGGATTTGGTATATCGAGCGCACGTACCCGAACGGGTTAAAGTTGTCCCTTGTGGCGGTATCTCACCTGTCCGGCACTGTGAACTTGGAGTCGTTCGAACAAGCACTAAACTAGGTGTAGGTCCAACATGAAGCACTCCGTACACGCGTTACTTGGGACAGCGATTCTGATTATCGGCCCCGTATCTCTATGTCGTCAATAAACTGCGCCGTGCGCTTGTTTTTATCGATATATCTGCGGGTAAAGACCCATACAAGCGGTATGATCACTAGTTTGGAAGCGTTTGCTTTGGAGTTCATGCCTTAGCGTGAAGCTGATTTGTGGAACTGCATGCTGCTGAGACTTGAAGACGAGGTTCACTGGGTAATTTTACGTATGCACCATATCATTTCCGATAGGCAGTCAATGCTGCTGTTTCTAAATGACTTGGCGATAATTACGCCCGCATCTTGCTTGATGTTCTGAGTGGGCGGATGCGGAACAGAACCATCAGAAGTCCAAACGGTTTGCCAAAGATCGACAATATTGGCTTGATCAATTCCGTGACTAGCAGCCTGCGGACATCCTGAAGCTAGGTATCCCGCAGGGTGCCTACAGCCCACGGGCATCGCTGCCGATGGATGAAGATCTGCGCCATCTATGCTAATCGTTCCACCCGCAGGGACAAAGAAATGATCGGCATGTTCGTCAGCGCTGTACCCGCCCGTATTCGGATTGATCCCGAGACGGGGCTTCTTGCCTTCCTGAAACGGGTAGCTTTCGAGCAGTTTCGGCATCAACGGTATCCTTACAATCAGCTTGTTCAAGATCTCCGCGCCGTAAGCTCCACCAAAGACACGTATCGACTGTTCGACATCTCGATCCAATACCGAACGTTGGCAGCGATCCCGCTCGGCGAACATGCGCGGCTGGATAACCTGCAGTCGTTGTGCGCGGCGCCGCTGCAAAAGTGCCTTTGTACTGCGTGATCGGGGGCGATGACTGGTTCACGGCGGAATACTTGTCGCAACACGGCAACTGGAAGCTGTCCGCCGATCAGGTCGAACTGTGCGTCATTCCAGGCGCAGGGCATTATTTTAATGAAACGCATGCCGAAGCGCTGGCGCCGTTTTTAAGCCACGGTCGTTCCGAATGTCAAGCTGAGGTCACCTAACAGAGCGCTTAAACGAGGGGAGAGGGGACGCTCGCGCCTCTGTATGCCCAATCTGCTCGCACCTGAGTAATGCTGCCTGAACTGCACAACAGTGAAATTTTTATTCGACATTTTGTGGTTTACTTCTTAAATAAATAGACCTAGATTCTATAATCTTCAATTTGTTTGTATGTCTAACCTCTTTCAAGGCGCTGATTTAGTTCTGGTAGAAAAAGTAATGCTAGACGGTTTTCTTCTTATAGTTCATTTCGATTTTTTACGCTCTTGAGTGATATTAAGAAAATTCACGTTTATCCATATCTAAGAGTGGGACTCTCTCAGCTATTCCTACCGGCGTTGGGATTACGTTGTCTTTATCTTAGGATATTCTTTATCTTTAGTGTCAAATAAATTTTTCAGAAATCCGATGAATTCTATCGCAAATTGTTCAGTTACAATCCTGCGCTGGGGTATTCAATGTCGTCGGTTACTTCGATCCCATTGCTAACCATAATTTTTATAAAACATGTTCTTTCCAAGCTGGATAACGCAACCCTTCAATTGCAAAACAGTTTTAGATATGTGATCAAATCAGATAGTAAAAAAAGAATGCACCAAGAAGCAAGCAACTACGCATAGAATTTTTAAGCCGTCTGAGTAAGAAGAAATGGCTCATGTCCATTTTTGAAATCCTGAATGATTCGAAAGAAGAAGAGTCATGAAGCTAATTGCTCGGCTTTTATCCACGAGTGAGCTGAAAGAACAGTGCACGCATATCCAACTCCTTACCAAAGGCAGTCATTATTGGGACTACTTTTTACCAATATCAATTTTTCTGAGGAGAGAGACGTATGACTCAAAACAATATTCAATTGTTTGCATTAAGCCAGCCACAGCAACGAATTTGGTACACAGAGCTTGTGTATCCTAGTCGCAACACGTCCACAATTATTGCCACTGTTAAAATCAAGGGAACGGTTCGCATAGATGCATTGCAGCAGGCAATGAACCGGGTGATTGCACAAAATGATTCTTTTCGTATTAAAATCACGGTTCGGGACGGCATTCCCTATCAATATGTGGAGCCGTTTGCTGCTCAAAGCATAGAAGCCCTTCAGTTTACCCAGGAGGAGGCTGAGCTATGGGTGAGCCATCATAACGCACAGCCGTTCCCCTTACTGGATTCGCAGCTATATCGATTTGTTATTTTGCAGCTGGGCGAAGAAGATACCTGGTTTAGCTTTAAGATGCATCATATTATTTCTGACGGCTTTACCATGGAAAAGGCAATTAATGAAATTACGGGAAATTATATGAATATTGTTCATGGTACAGGTTCAGATACGCCGCCCCCGGCGAACTCATATCTCGATTTTATTCAGACGGAACAAAGCTATGAGCAATCAGAACGCTATCATAAGGATAAGAAGTACTGGACGGAGAAATTTACCGATTTGCCGGAGGTTACAGGTTTAAAATCATACAACCCGCTCACGGTGAGCACGGCTGCACGACGGGAGATTTATACACTGGAGCACGAATTATATCGGGGTGTCACGGCTTTTTGCGAGGCGCATAACATCAGTATTTTTACATTTTTCCTGGCTGCTCTGTATATTTATTTACATAAAACGACAGGTGAACAAGATTTAACTGTAGGTACATTATATGCCAACCGTACGTTAAAGAAGGAAAAAAATACGATGGGGATGTTCGTCAGCACCGTGGCTACGCGCCTGCGGGTTGAGCCGGAATCCGAGCTGCTCACCTTCTTGCAAGGTGTGGGCAGGGAGCAGGCGTCCATTTTGAGGCATCAGCGTTATCCATACAACAAAGTTATTCAGGATTTGCGTGAACATCAAAGCAGTACGGACATTCGGCGCTTGTTTGGCGTTACCATTCAGTACCGTACGCTGAGCTTCTCCTGTTTTGATGAAGCCGTTCAGCAGGTGGATGCCGATTTCTGCGGAGATACGGTGAACGACTTTGATATTGCCATGATAGACATGCTGGATGACGATAAGCTTATACTACAACTGGATTATCGGATCGAGCTGTTCAGCGAGCAGGAGATTGCCCGGATTATTCAGCAATTCCTGAATGTGGCAGATCATATGGTGAAAGGACCACAGAAGCGGATTCAGGAGTTGTCACTGATGAGTGACGAAGAGCGAGCGCAAATTGTGGATGTATTTAATGCGACAGCAGTGCCCTATCCCCAAGATGTGGGGATTCATGAGTTATTCGAGGAACAGGTAGAACGTATACCGGATCAGACAGCAGTTATGTTTGGAAATCAGAGACTGACTTATCGGGAGCTGAATGAACGGGCCAACTCATTGGCACGAATGCTTCAATTACATGGAGTAGGACCTGACAAGCTGGTCGGCTTGATGGTGCAGCGCTCAGTTGAAATGGTCGTCGGTCTCTTGGCCGTTCTAAAAGCAGGCGGTGCTTATGTACCGATCGATCCCGAATTTCCGTCAACTCGTATTAAATACATGCTGGAAGACAGCGATGTCACAGTGCTTCTGACCAGTCGTGATTTGGCAGAAGAGCACCAATGCAACGCCAATACCCTGTTTTTAGAGGATGCAGAATTGTATCTGGGAGAAAGTGGAAACCTGGGGGCGATTGCCCGCCCAGAGCATTTGGCTTATGTCATCTATACATCAGGAACGACTGGAAAACCGAAAGGCGTTATGGTTGAGCATCATTCAGTCCTGAATCGGATTTTGTGGATGCATAACCGCTACGGCTTGAGCGCGGAGGATACGATCCTGCAAAAGACCACCTTCACCTTCGACGTGTCTGTGTGGGAGCTGTTCTGGTGGTCGATGGTCGGTTCGAAGGTAAGCTTGCTGTCGGTCGGCGGGGAAAAGAATCCAGAGGAGATCGTCGATACGATTGCCCTCGACGGAGTCACCACGATGCACTTCGTGCCAGCCATGCTGCATGCGTTCCTGGAGTATGTGGAGCAGCAGCCACGGGAAGTGATGCAGGCGAAGCTGGGCACGTTGCGCCACGTATTTGCCAGCGGAGAAGCGTTGCCGCCGCAACATGTGGCGCGGTTCCAACGGCTCGTGTCGAGCTTGGGTGGAGCGAAGCTGATCAACCTGTATGGTCCGACGGAAGCGACGGTGGACGTAACGTACTTTGATTGCGAGCCAGGAGAGGACTATGCGGTTATCCCGATCGGGAAACCGATTCAGAACATCCGTCTGTACATCGTGAAGGAAGGCACGGAGCAATTGCAGCCGATCGGGGTTATAGGCGAGCTGTGCATCGGCGGTGTAGGCGTAGCCCGTGGATATCTGAACCGTCCGGAATTAACGGCGGAGAAATTCGTCGCCGATCCATTTGCCGGTGGCGAATCAGGCTATGAGCGGATGTACCGTACAGGAGATTTGGCGAGATGGATGCCGGACGGGAAAATCGAATATTTGGGCCGGATTGACCATCAAGTGAAAATCCGGGGCTACCGGATCGAACTGGACGAGGTCGAATCGCATCTACTAAAAGTGGAGTCTGTACGAGAAGCCGTAGTCATGGCACATGCGGGTGAAACGGGGCAAAAACAAATGGTGGCGTATTATGTCGCCGGGCAAGAGCTCGGAGCTAGCGAACTGAGAAGTGAGCTAGGCCGGGAGCTGCCAAGCTATATGGTGCCGTCGTATTTTATACAGCTGGAGCAGATGCCGCTGAGTCCAAACGGCAAAATCGACCGCAAGGCATTGCCGGCACCGGAAGGCAGCTTGCAAAGCGGGGCCGACTATGCCGAGCCGCGCACCGCGCCGGAACGGGCTATGGTAGCGGTCTGGCAGGCCGTACTTGGCGTACAGACGGTCGGTATTCTGGACAATTTCTTTGACCTAGGGGGCGATTCGATTAAAGCGATTCAAATCGCATCCCGTGTTTTCCAGACTGGCTACAAGCTGGACATGAAGGATTTGTTCCGGTATCCAACAATCGCTGGGCTGGCACCGCATATGCACGAAGTCAGCCGCGTAGCAGATCAAGGAGAAGTGAGCGGGGAAACGGCGCTGCTTCCGATCCAGCACTGGTTCTTTGCTCAGGAGCGCGAGCGTCCGCAGCACTTTAACCAGGCGGTTATGCTCTATCGCGCCACAGGCTTTGATGAAACGGTGGTTCGCCAGGCAATGGGTCACATCGTGAAGCATCACGATGCGCTGCGTACAGTTTTCCATCCGGGTGCCTCCGGTTACTCGGCTTGGACACGCCGTGTAGAGGAAGGCGCGTTGTATACGCTGGAAACTGTGGACTACCGTGAACGGGCGACCTATGCGGAGGCGCTGGAAGCGAAAGCAACGGAGATCCAAAGCAGCATCGACCTGTCCGCAGGACCATTGGTCAAGCTCGGATTGTTCCGCACAACCGTGGGCGATCATCTGCTGATAGCCATTCACCATTTGGTAATGGACGGGGTGTCGTGGCGGATTCTGTTTGAGGATTTCGCTACAGGCTACGAGCAAGCGATGAAGGGTGAGCCCGTACGTTTGCCTTATAAAACGGATTCCTTCCAAACGTGGGCGCGCGAGTTGACGGCTTACACTCATCGTTCTGCGGCTGCATCGGATGCGTCCTATTGGGAGCAGGTAGAGCAGGCCAAAGCCACGATTGCTCCGCTGCCTAAGGATTTTGTCTATGAAGGCTCCTTGAATGCCGACAGTGAAGTGCTGATGGTGGAGTGGAGCGAGGATGAAACCCGGCAGTTATTGAAGCAGGCCCATCGCGCCTACAACACCGAGGTCAATGATTTGCTGCTGACTGCGCTGGGGCTGGCGCTGCATAACTGGACAGGTGCAGGACAGGTTCTGGTGAACCTGGAGGGCCATGGACGGGAAGCCATTCTGCCAGAGGTGGATATCACGCGTACGATCGGCTGGTTTACGAGCTTGTATCCGGTACAGCTAGAGACAGGCAAGGGCATGACCCTGGCACAGCGGATTAAAGAAACGAAGGAAGGTCTGCGCCGGATTCCGCACAAAGGGTTGACGTATGGAACGTGGCGCTACTTGTCCCATGCGTCTGCATCGGATGAAGCGCGCATGATTGCAGCAGAACCGGAAGTCAGCTTTAACTATTTAGGTCAGATCGATCAAGATCTGCAATACAGCGGAATCACGTTGTCACCCTACGGTGTAGGGGAGACAGATGATGCACATTCACCGCTACAGTACACGCTGGATTTGAACGCGATAATCTCGAAAGGCACGCTGCGCTTGACCATTGCTTACAGCCGTAAGCAGTATCGTAAAGAAACGCTGGAACGCGTGGCGGGACTGCTTCAATCCGCTTTGCAAGAGGTGATTGCGCATTGTGTCGCTCAGGAACAGCCGGAGCTGACCCCGAGTGATGTGTCCTTCAAAGGCCTGACAATTGGGGAGCTGGAGCAAATAGCGGAGCTGGCTGCCCTTACCGGTGAGATGGAAAATGTATACGCACTGACCCCGATGCAGAAGGGCATGCTCTTTTACAATCTGATGGATTCACAATCAGGAGCGTATTTTGAGCAGGCATCGTTTGCTCTGCAAGGACACTTTAACATCGCTGCATTTGCGGAAAGTTTGGATATATTAGTGCAGCGGCATACGGCACTGCGCACGAATTTCTACAGTGGCTGGAAAGATGAACCGCTTCAGGTCGTGTACCGGAATAAGCGCAGCGAGCTGTATGTAGAGGATTTACGGGATATGAAGGAAGTGAAGCAATACGATTACATCCTCGAATTTACGCGCAAAGACAAGCAGAGAGGCTTTGATCTGGCGCAGGATGGTTTGATGCGTGTCGCTGTTTTTTGCACAGGTGAGGATTCGTACCGTTTTGTATGGAGCTTCCATCATATCGTGATGGATGGCTGGTGCTTGTCGCTGATGACAGGCGAAGTGTTTGCGAGCTATTTTGCGATACTGGCTCATAAGCAGCCGCAGCTGGCACCTGTAACGCCGTACAGTCAATATATCGAATGGCTGGAGCAGCAGGATCGTCAGGCTGCAGCAGGTTACTGGAGCAAGGTTCTGGAAGGATATGAGGAGCAGTCCCGCTTGCCACAGGCAAAAATTCAATGCAAGACGGGATATCAAGCAGAGCGTCTGGACTTTGGCCTGGGTGCGGAGTTAACGGCTGACATCCAGCGAGTAGCCAAGCGTTATCAGGTGACCATCAATACGTTGATGCAGACCGTCTGGGGCATTTTGCTGCAAAAATATAATGGCACGGATGATGTGGTATTTGGCTGCGTCGTATCTGGGCGTCCGGCAGAAATTCCGAATGTAGAGCACATCATCGGCCTGTTTATCAATACGATCCCAGTACGCATCAGCACTCAAGAAGGCAGCTTATTCTCGGACGTGATGAAGCAAACTCAGGAGCAATCCATTGCTTCCCATGCTTACGATACGTACCCGTTGTATGAGATTCAGGGGCTGTCGGAGCTTAAGCAGGATTTGATCAATCATATTCTTGTTTTCGAGAATTATCCGGTGGATGAACAAATTGAGCAATTAGGCAACGGCAAACCATCCGGTTTCAGCATTACAGAAGTCGAGTCTGTCGAGCAGACCAACTATGACTTTAACCTGATGGTGCTGCCGGAAAACACCATTCGCATGAGCTTTGGTTACAATGCACTGGTCTTTGAACGTGAAAGTGTAGAGCAAATTCGAGACCATCTGGTTCAACTACTGAAACAAGTGGCAGCGAATCCGGATATTCGGGTGCATGAGCTGGATATGGTAACCGCGCAGGAGCGTGAGCAAATCGTCGAGGTTTGGGGCAATACGGCGGCCGCGTATCCAAGCGGGCAAACGATTCATGGCCTGTTCGAGGCGCAAGCAGCACAGACACCGGAGCAGGCAGCGTTGTTCTTTGAAGGAGAGCGGCTGAGCTATCAGGAGCTGAATGAACGTGCGAATCGCCTGGCACGTACCTTGCGCAGTCAGGGTGTAACAAAGGATCATCTGGTAGGTCTGATGGCCGAGCGTTCGGTGGATATGATCGTGGGTATCTTAGGCATTTTGAAAGCCGGAGGTGCATATGTCCCAATCGATCCAACGTATCCAGAGGAGCGTATCCGCTACATGCTGAACGACTCAGGTGCGGAACTGCTGTTGACGCAAAGCTATCTGGTGGAAAAAGCCGTTTTCGACGGTCATGTGCTGGTGCTGGATGGAGCACAGACGGTGTATCACGAGGATGGTTCCAACCTGGAGCCGTTGTCCGGTCCGAACGACTTGGCGTATGTGATTTATACGTCCGGTACGACGGGGCAGCCGAAGGGCGTTATGGTAGAACACCGTAATGTCGTGCGTTTGGTGAAAAATACTAATTATGCGCAATTGGATGCCGACACGCGCATTTTACAGACAGGGGCTGTTGTCTTTGACGCGTCCACCTTTGAAATATGGGGTGCGCTATTGAACGGCGGCCAGCTGGTGCTGGTGAGTCAGGATGTCATTTTGGACGCACCCAAGCTTAAGGAAGCTGTTCAAAGCCATGGCATTACGACGATGTGGCTGACCGCTCCGCTCTTTAATCAGCTATCCCAGCAGGATCTGGAGCTGTTCGAGGGGATACGGGAGCTGCTGGTCGGCGGTGATGTACTGTCCGTACCGCATATTAACAGAGTAATGAAGGCCCATCCGCACCTGCAGATTATTAACGGCTATGGCCCGACCGAAAATACGACCTTTTCCACAACACATGCGATTACTGGCATGCAATCCGAATCGGTGTCGATTGGCTGTCCAATCCATAACTCGACGGTGTATGTCGTGGACCGTTTTATGCAGCTGCAGCCTGTTGGGGCGTGGGGAGAGCTGATCGTCGGCGGTGACGGGGTGGCACGCGGATACCGCAACCGTCCTGACCTGACGGCCGAAAAGTTCATCGACAGTCCGTTCCGCAGCGGAGAACGCTGCTATCGCACAGGGGACCTGGTGCGCTGGAATGCGGACGGGACGCTGGAATACAAGGGACGGATCGACGCCCAGGTGAAAATCCGGGGCTACCGGGTCGAGCTAGGCGAGGTGGAAGCGCAGCTGTTGAAGCTGGAGGCTGTGCGAGAAGCCGTCGTAATTGCACGTGAGGATGAGCAGGGGCAAAAGCAGCTCTGCGCCTATGTGGTAACTCATACGGAAGTAGCGGCAAGTGAGCTGCGCAGCGCATTGAGTCAGGAACTGCCGGGCTATATGGTGCCGTCGTATTTTGTGCAGCTGGAGCAATTGCCTCTGACGCCCAATGGCAAGGTGGATCGTCGGGCGTTACCGCAGCCAGAGGGAAGTGTGGACTCCTGCGAGGATTATGTAGCAGCGCGAACCGAAGTGGAGCGGACGCTGGTATCGGTATGGAAATCTGTGCTGGGCATCGAGCAAATTGGTGTATTCGATAACTTTTTATATCTGGGCGGCGACTCGATCAAGGCCATTCAGGTGTCTTCAAGACTGCTGCAAAACGGCTATAAACTGGAAATGAGGGAACTGTTCCAATATCCGACTATTGCGGAGCTAAATGGGCGGGTACAGCAGGTGAGCCGCGTCTCGGATCAAGGGGAAGTCACGGGTACGGTAGCGTTGACGCCGATTCAGCATTGGTATATTGAGCAGCAGCCATCCAAGCCAGGACACTATAATCAGGCATTGATGCTGCACCGTGAGGATCGTATGGACGAAACGGCGCTTCGTCAGGCATTGCAACGCATTGTTGAGCATCATGACGCATTGCGTATCGTATTCCGCCAAAATGCAGACGGCGGATTTGAAGCCTGGAACCGTGGCGTGCAAGAAGGGGAACTCTACAGTCTCGAAGTCGTGGACTTTACGAACGAGCCTAATTTTGCTCATGGGCTGGAAGCAAGAGCCAGCGAAATTCAAGGCAGCATCTGCCTGGATGAAGGCCCTTTGGCGAAGCTGGGGCTGTTCCGTTGCCCTGATGGGGATCATTTGCTGGTTGCGATCCACCATTTGGTGGTCGACGGTGTATCTTGGCGCATTTTGCTGGAGGATTTGGCAACCGGCTATGAGCAGGCTTTACGGGGCGAGTCTGTCCGTTTGCCGAATAAGACGGATTCCTTCCGCCTGTGGGCTGGTCAGCTGTCAGCTTATGCGAGCAGCACCGCATTGGAGAAGGAGCGTGCGTACTGGCAACAACTTGAGCAAGCTGGAGCCGCTCAAGCGGCATTGCCGAAGGATTACACTCGCAAATCCGAGACCAAGCATCAGCTACGCGATGACCGTACGCTTACGGTGGCGTGGACGGCCGAAGAGACAGAGCGATTTTTGAAGCAGGCACACCGTGCCTACAATACGGAAGCAAACGATCTGCTGCTGACAGCTCTGGGCACCGCTATTCATGAGTGGGCAGGCACCAGTCAGGTGCTTGTCAATCTGGAGGGCCACGGACGGGAAGCCATTTTGCCGGGTATGGATATTACGCGTACAGTTGGTTGGTTTACCAGCCAGTTCCCGGTTGTGCTGGATATGGGAGAGGATCGGAATGTGGGACGGCGTATCAAGAACGTCAAAGAAGGGCTGCGCCGTTTGCCGCTTAAGGGAATTGGATACGGGATATTGAGATATCTTGCTTCTGCTAGGGAAGGGGAACCCTCTTTTGTTGCCGAGCCGGAAATCAGTTTTAACTATCTCGGACAATTCGATCAGGATTTGAAAAATAATGCATTCCGCATGTCTCCGTATTCCATCGGAGCTTCCGTTAGTGATACGTTGACCAAGCGATACGCGCTTGATATCCACGGCATGATCACGGAAAGTGTGCTGGAACTGACGATCAGCTACAGCAGCAAGACATTCATGAAAAAATCAATCAAAAAACTGGCCAATCTGCTTCAGGAAAGTTTGCGCCAGGTCTTGGCCCATTGTGTGGAAAAAGAGCTGCCGGAGCTGACACCAAGCGATCTGTCCTTCCAGGGACTGACGGCCGGAGAGCTGGAGCACATTGTAGAGCAAACCGCTGCTACAGGAGAGCTGGAAAATATTTATTCACTAACGCCGATGCAAAAGGGAATCCTGTTTCACGGCTTGATGGAACCGCAATCCGGAGCCTATTATGAGCAGGCGACATTTGATCTGCAAGGCAGCTTCCAGGTGGATGTTTTTGGCAAAAGCTTGAATCAGCTGGTGGACCGCCATCAAATTTTCAGAACGAACTTTTATAGCGGATGGAATGAGCAACCTTTACAGGTGGTGTACCGCCACAAACTTGCCGGATTCCGTTTTGAAGATGTGCGTTCAATGGAGCCAGAGGAGCTGAACGCGTACATTGCCGATTTTGCAGAGCGCGACAAAGCAGAGGGCTTTGATTTTAGCTCAGGTGAGCTGATGAGAGTATCTATATTACGTAAGGGCGAGGAGTCTTACCGCTTTGTGTGGAGCTTCCATCATATTTTGATGGACGGATGGTGCTTGTTTCTGGTCGTCGGGGAAGCTTTCAATACGTATTTTGCATTGCTCGAAGACCGCAAGCCTGAGCTTGCCCCGGTAACGCCATACAGCGAATATATTGAATGGCTCGAACGGCAGGACAATGCAGAGGCTGAACGGTTCTGGAGTGACTATTTTACTGGCTTTGAACAACAGACGGTGCTACCGCAAGCCAAGCAGTTGGACGGTCACGCCAAGGGATATGAGGCGGACAAGCTTTCGTTTACGCTGAGCCGTGAAGTGACCGAACGGATGAACAAGCTGGTCAATCAGCAGCAGGTGACGGTAAATACACTGCTGCAAGCGGCGTGGGGCGTTGTGCTGCAACGGTATAACCATAGTCCGGACGTTGTATTTGGCAGTGTCGTATCCGGTAGATCAGCGGATATTCCAGGCATCGATAAGATGATTGGTTTGTTTATTAATACCGTTCCAGTACGGATTCATAGCGAAAAAAATGTTACGTTCGCCGGGCTGATGAAGCAGACACAGGAACAGGCGCTTGCTTCCCGTGCCTATGAAACCTATCCGTTATATGAAATTCAGGCCCTGACGAAGCAGAAGCAGGATCTGGTGAACCATATTATGGTGTTTGAGAACTATCCGGTGGAACAGCGTATGGAGCAAATGGGCAGCCATGCCACGAACGGCTTTACCATCGCCAATGCTTCCATGTCGGAGCAAACAAACTATGATTTCAACATTACCATTGTGCCTGGCGATGAAATCGATGTTCATTTGGAATACAATGCGCTGGTGTTTGAACGCGGAACAGTGGAGCAGATCCGTGAGCATTTGCTGCATGTCATAGAGGAAGCGATTTACAGACCGGATGCGCTGGTCGATGAACTTGAGCTGGTGACTGCTGAGGAAAAAGCAAAAATCATCGGCGGTTTTGGTTCAGTCGGCGTGTCTGCGTGGAGTGATGTGAAGGAAGCAGAATTATTGTTCCATGTCTATGTGCAGGAACAGGCACAGCTTGTACCGGACCATGTGGCAGTAGTATACGAGGAGCAACAGCTAACGTACCGCGAGCTGAACGAGCGTGCGAACCAATTGGCTCGCCGATTGCGGAATGAAGGGATTGGACGCGAGTCGGTTGTTGGCATTTTGAGCGAACGTTCGGTGGACATGCTGGTCGGCGTACTGGCGGTATGGAAGGCCGGCGGCGCGTATGTGCCTTTGGATGCTGATTATCCGTCGGAGCGAATCCGCTTTATGCTGGGGGACAGCGGTGCAACGGTGCTGCTGACCCAAACAGGCTTGCAGGAGCGTGCGCAGGTATGGCAGGAGGAAAGCCATTGGGCTTTAGCGGGAGCAAAATCCGAAGGCCAACTGGAAACGGCGGTTAGCGCTGAAACGTTGGAACAGGATACGTATGCGCTCAGTGGAGACCTGAGCCCTTTAAAATTAGCTTCGCCAACTGACAACGAAGCAGTATCCGAACCTTCGGCTGTACTGCGTCTGCTTACGGTGCTGGCACTGGACGATGAGTCGCTGTATACCGGGGATGCTACGGATATCGAACACATCAATAAGCCGCAGGATTTGGCGTATGTGATCTACACCTCGGGCACAACGGGACGTCCGAAGGGGGTCATGATCGAGCATCTCAGCCTGGTGAATACGGCTGCGGCGTATCGCCGGGATTACCGTCTGAGCCAGTTCCCGATACGGCTGCTGCAACTGGCAAGCTTCTCATTTGACGTGTTTGTCGGCGATATCGCACGGGCGCTCTATAACGGCGGTACGATGGTTATCTGCCCGAAAGACGACCGGATTGACCCGAGCCGTCTGTATGGCTGGATTCGCGATTATCAGATTACGGTGTTCGAATCGACCCCGGCCCTGATCGTACCGTTCATGCAGCATGTGCATGAGCACGGACTGGACATGAGCAGTCTGGAACTACTGATCACCAGCTCGGATAGCTGCAGCGTAACGGATTACCAGGTGCTGCAAGAAAGATTTGGCGCTGATATCCGCATTATTAACAGCTACGGTGTCACGGAAGCAGCGATTGACTCCAGCTTCTATGATGAAGAGTTGTCGAAGCTGCCAAGCAGCGGCCATGTGCCGATTGGTCAGGCATGGCTGAACGCCCGCTTCTACATTGTGGACAGCCAGCTAAATCCAGTGCCGATCGGTGTACTTGGCGAGCTGTGCATTGGCGGTGCTGGCGTGGCACGGGGATACCTGAACCGTGCGGACCTGACCGCTGAGAAATTCGTAGCGAACCCGTACGTAACGGGTGAACGACTGTACCGCACAGGCGATTTGGCGCGGTGGATGCCAGACGGCAATGTAGACTTTATTGGCCGGATGGACTACCAAGTCAAAATCCGGGGCTACCGGATCGAGCTGGGTGAGATTGAAACCGCGATCCAGCGGATACCGGGTGTGCGTCAAGCCGTAGTCATCGACCGGACGGATGAACGTGGGCACAAGTATTTGTGTGGATACATCACGGGAGAAACCGAGCTGCAGATTGAGGAAGTACAGGCGGCCCTGGAAGCAGGACTGCCAGCGCACATGGTGCCTGCACGTCTGATGCGACTGGAGACGATCCCGCTGACCAGCAACGGCAAAATCGACCGCAAGGCCTTGCCGGAGCCGGAAGGCAGCATCCATACCGGCGCAGCTTATGTAGCACCGCGTACCACGATCGAGCAGGAATTGGCTACGGTATGGGCCGGGGTGCTCGGCGTGGAAGCGGTAGGCACGCAGGATAACTTCTTCGAACTGGGCGGCGATTCGATCAAGGCGCTGCAGGTATCATCTCGCCTGCTACAAGTGGGCTATCGACTGGACATGAAGGATCTGTTCAGCAATCCGACGGTAGCATCGCTTAGTCCTTTGCTTCGTACAGATGGCAAAATCGCCAGTCAGGAAGATGTAACAGGCAAGGTGAAACTGACACCCATTCAACGGTGGTTCTTTGAGCAGCAATCGGTTGATCTGCATCACAGCAACCAGGCGATGATGCTGTATCGAGCTGGACGATTTGATGTAAACGTGCTGCGCCGCACGATGGAACGCATAATCCAGCATCATGATGCATTGCGTACCGTATTCCGTGAGACAGAGCATGGCTTTGAAGCCTGGAACCGCAGTGTGGAGGAAGGCGAGCTGTATGCACTGGACATTGTGAATTTCAGCGGGGTTGAAGATGAATCTGCCGCTGTGGAAGCCAAAGCGGGTGAAATTCAAGCCAGCATTCGGTTGAGCGAAGGACCTTTGGTGAAGCTCGGTTTATTCCAATGCGCCCAAGGTGATCATTTGTTGATCGTTATTCACCATCTGGTTGTGGACGGTGTATCATGGCGTATTTTGCTGGAGGATTTGGCGTCCGGTTATGAACAGGCTGTCGCAGGGAAAACGGGCAAAGCCATTCGATTGCCGCACAAAACAGATTCGTTCCAGACCTGGGCTGAGCATCTGTCAACCTATGCGAACAGCGCGATGATGGAGCGGGAACTTGCTTACTGGCAGCATATCGAACAAGCGGAAGCAAGCCTTGCGAAGCCGGTGCCGAAGGATTACGCAAATGATAAAACCCTGCTTGGAGACAGTGAGGTAGTAACTGTCCGCTGGACGAAGCAGGAAACGGATCTGCTGCTCAAGCAGGCTCACCGCTCGTATAACACGGAAATGAATGACCTGCTGCTGGCTGCACTCGGCAAAGCCGTATATGAATGGTCAGGATCCGAACGGGTGCTGATCAACCTTGAGGGCCATGGACGGGAGGCCATTTTGCCGGATGTGGATATTACACGGACGATAGGCTGGTTTACGAGCCAGTTCCCGGTTGTACTGAATGGAAGTCTGGGACAAGGCGGAAATACTGCTCGTTTGATCAAACAGGTCAAGGAAGGGCTACGTCATATCCCGCAAAAAGGCATTGGCTACGGTATTTTGCGGTACTTGTCAAATACGGATGCTTTTGTGCAAGCAGGTGTGAAGCTTCAGACAGAGCCAGAGATTAGCTTTAACTATCTGGGACAATTCGATCAGGATTATAAAGGCAATGATCTGCATCCTTCCTCCTACTCTATCGGTGTGCCTGTCAGCACAAATGCGGCTATGGATTTTGCACTGGATATCAATGGCGTGATCGAGGATGGTGAGCTGATCTTCACTATTCGTTACGGCACAACGCAATTCCGTCATGAAACGATTGCACGGCTAGGAGAGCTGCTGGCAGCCGGCTTACGTGAGGTGATTAGCCATTGTGTTGCCCAGGAAAGAACGGTATTGACGCCAAGTGATGTACTGCTAAATAACGTCACACTGGACGAGCTGGAGCAATTGGTGGAAGATACGCGAGATATGGGTGAACTGGAAAATGTGTATGCCTTAACGCCGATGCAAAAGGGTATGCTTTTCTACAGCCTGATGGACGCGGATTCGGCGGCTTATTTTGAGCAGGCAACCTTTGAGTTGAACGGACATTTTGATGTAGTAGCTTTCGGTAAAAGCTTTGATCTGCTTGTAGAACGTCATGAGGCACTACGGACGAACTTTATCAGTTCCTGGAAGGATGATCCTGTGCAAGTCGTCTTTCACAACCGCAGAGGAGCATTGTATTACGAAGATTTGCGCGGACTGGAAAAAGAGGCATGTAAAGCTCATGTTGAAGCTTTTATCCTTGCAGATAAAGCCAAAGGATTCCGCCTGGCAGAGGATGTGCTCATTCGTGTTTCCATTTTACAAACGGGAGATGAAACGTACCACTTTATTTGGAGCTTCCATCACATTTTAATGGATGGCTGGTGCTTGTCCTTTATGACGCAGGAGGTATTTGGCAGCTATTTGGCACTGCGTGCGGGTAAAGAGCCCGTACTGGAGCCTGTTACGCCGTTCAGCTGTTTTATTGAATGGCTGGAGCGCCAGGACCGTGAAGCGTCGCTGCAATACTGGAGTGGATATTTGGCAGACTACGAGCAGCAAATTACACTTCCGCAGCAAAAAACAAAGCCTAAATCCATACAATCCGGGGAATATGTCGGCGGAGAGCTGGAATACGACTTCCAGCCGGAGCTGGTCGCTCAGATTGATCGGGTGGCAAAGCAAAATCAGGTGACGATCAACACATTGATTCAGACGGTATGGGGTGTGCTGTTACAAAAATATAACAACAGTACGGATGTCGTATTTGGCAGCGTTGTGTCCGGTCGTCCAGGCGATATTCCGGGTGTGGAGCGCATGATCGGGCTGTTCATTAATACGATCCCAGTACGCGTTCAGTCAGAAAAGGGCGAAGCCTTTGTTGAGCTGATGAAGCGAACACAGCGACAGGCGCTGGTCTCCAATGCCTATGACGCGTTCCCGCTGTATGAAATTCAGGCGCTTACAGAGCAAAAGCAGGATTTAATCAATCATATTATGATATTTGAAAATTATCCGGTGGAGCAGCAGGTAGAGCAGCTCGGAAGCGAAGGACAGGAGCCATTTACAATTTCGAACGTGGTGGCTACAGAGCAAACAAACTACGATCTGAACGTAGTCGTTATGCCGGGAGAAGGCATAAAGATTCGTTTTATGTATAACGAACTCAGTTTTGATCAAACAGGCATTGAGCGTCTGTATGGACATTTTGCGCGTCTGCTGGAGCAAATTTCGCTTAACCCACATGCTCGAATTGAAGAGCTGGAATTGGTCACGGTGGCAGAAAAACAACAGATTACAGTGGCTTTTAATGACAACGTTTGTGCATATCCGTGGAATCAGACGATCCATCAGATGTTTGAGGATCAGGTGGAGTATACGCCGGATCAGGTAGCATTGGTGTTTGGAAATCAGAGTCTGACTTATCGCGAGCTGAATGAGCGCGTGAACCGTTTGGCCCGGACGCTGCGTGCGGAAGGAGTTAAGCCGGATCAGTCGGTAGGCATTCTGGTGCAGCGCTCGCTGGAAATGATCGTAGGCATCTATGCGATCCTCAAGGCAGGCGGAGCCTACGTGCCGATCGATCCGGAATACCCTGTGGACCGCATCCGCTTTATGTTGGAGGACTCGGGAGTGAAGCTGGTATTGACGCAAGCTAGTTGGGTGGAGCAAGCGTTGCAGAGCTTTGAGGGCAAGGTGCTGGTGCTGGATCGCGAAGACATTTACCATGAAGATGGCTCAAATTTGGAACCATTGGCAGGCCCACATCATGTAGCCTATGTGATCTATACCTCCGGTTCTACTGGAAAACCGAAGGGTGTAATGGTCGAACACCATTCAGTGATCAATCGGATTCTATGGATGCATGACCGTTATGGCTTGGGTGCTGAGGATACGATTTTGCAAAAGACCACCTTTACATTTGACGTGTCAGTATGGGAGCTGTTCTGGTGGTCCATGGTCGGCTCGAAGGTCAGCCTACTGCCGGTTGGGGGGGAAAAGGATCCAGAGGAGATTGCCGACACGATTGCCCGTGACGGAGTCAGTACGATGCACTTTGTACCTGCGATGTTGCATGCGTTCCTGGATTATGTGGATCGACAGCCACGGGAAGTGATGCAAGCGAAGCTGGGCACACTGCGGCATGTATTTGCAAGTGGTGAAGCATTGCCGCCACAACATGTGGTTCGTTTCCAACGCCTCATATCGAATATCGCCGAAGCGAAGCTAACCAATTTGTATGGACCGACGGAAGCTACCGTGGACGTATCGTACTTCGATTGCGATCCCACCGAAGAATATTCAGTTATTCCGATCGGGAAACCTATTAAAAATATCCGACTGTACATCGTAAAAGAAGGCACGGAGCAGTTGCAGCCTGTGGGTATAGCAGGGGAACTGTGTATTGCCGGCGTGGGCCTGGCGAGGGGATACTTGAATCGGCCAGAGTTGACAGCGGAGAAGTTTGTTCCAAATCCATGGTCGGCCGGAGAAAGGATGTACCGAACGGGCGACCTAGCCAGATGGTTGCCAGACGGTAATATTGAATACTTGGGCCGACTTGACCATCAGGTGAAAATTAGAGGTTACCGGGTTGAATTGGGTGAAATTGAAGATCAACTACTTAAGCTGTCTGTAGTACGGGAAGCAACAGTTATTGCGCGGGAAAATGGCATGGGTTCACAGGAACTATGTGCCTATGTGGTTACAGACATGGATGAGCCCCAGTTCACAGCGATCAACTTCAGAGAAGCCTTATCAAAGAAGCTTCCATTGTATATGCTTCCATCCAGTTATGTGCAGTTGGAACGCATGCCGTTGTCAGCAAACGGAAAAATCGATCGCAAGGCACTACCGGAGCCAGACATAGGAGATCTGGCTCGCGCAGAGTATGTCGCTCCTCGCACAGTTACGGAAGAGAAGTTAGTAGAAATATGGCAGCAAGTATTGGGCATTCCGCAAGTTGGTATCACTGACAACTTCTTTGAAATAGGGGGACATTCACTACGGGCAATGATCATGCTGGGCAATATTCAAAAAAAGCTGAAGGTGAAACTCTCGATCAGAGAAACATTTAAGTTCCCTACAATTGAACAGTTATCTCAACTGATATCTGGTATGGAGCCTAAAGAATATATGTCCATTCCGTTTGTTGAGCCCCAGGATTTCTATATCCTTTCTTCAGCCCAAATGAGATTGTATATATTAAATCAGCTGGACGGAGGAGAAGTTGCCTACAATATGCCTATCATCATGTGGATAGAAGGCCCGATAGACGTCTCCCGTTTTGAGGACGCCTTCTCTAAACTGATACAACGTCACGAATCTCTACGGACTAGCTTTATAAAAGTCAATGGCACACCTGTCCAAAAGCTACATGATGAGGTTACGTTCGAAATCGACTATTGCCAAGCGGAAGAATCGGAAATACCCATTTATTTGAATGAATTTTTTCAACCCTTCGATTTAACAAAGGCGCCGTTGCTTCGTGTAAAACTTGTTCAAGTTTCTTTTGAACGCTATTTGTTGCTGTATGATATGCATCATATCATCTCGGATGGTGTATCAACGGAGATTCTGCTTCGGGAGCTGACATTGCTATACAATGGGAAAGAATTAAAACCGCTGCGTATTCAGTACAAAGACTATGCGGTATGGCAGCAGTCAGAGCTTCAAAATGAAGCTCTGAACAAACAGCAACGATATTGGTTGGAATTGCTTCACGAAGAAACTCCGAAGCTTCAACTTCCGACGAATTTTGCCAGACCCAAAATACGAACCTTTAAAGGAAATGTGATGAATTTCATCATTGACAAAACAGTAAGCAAACAGCTTGAAGATATGGTCTCTAAAGGTGACTATACCTTGTATATGTTATTACTATCTGCCTATATAGTTTTGTTACACAAGTACTCAGGACAGGAAGATATTATTGTGGGCACACCAGTTGCAGGAAGAACTCATCCTGACTTAGATTCACTGATTGGAATGTTTGTTAATACAATTGTTATAAGGAACCAGCCGGAGAAGGATAAAAAATTTAGCCAGTTACTGAAAGAAGTAAAAGAATCCACGCTGCAAGCATACGAGAATCAAGATTATCCGCTGGATGCAATGATTGAGAAACTAGGAATTCGCAGTGATTTAAGTCGTAATTTGTTGTTTGATACGACATTTGCACTACAGCATAACAGTGACCAGCAATATAATATGCAGTCTCTAACTTTTACTCCGTATGATTATGATCTTAAATACGCAAAATTTGACATTTCTTTGTTAATGAATATTAAAAATGATCAACTGTACGGATCCTTTGAATATTCTACTGAGCTGTTTAAGGAAAGTATGATAAACAAATTTGTCCATGATTTTAAAAATATATTATTTCAACTTTGCGAGAACACAGATATAGTTCTACGCGATATTTCGCTAGATCAGCATGCCTCAGATAACCATGAATTTTTGGAAGAATTATTTGATTTTAACCTTTAAAATTTTTACTGTGAATCTCCTCCTGGATAGATCATAAACCATAAACTGTCCAGGAGGTATTCCCTTAATTTTAATAAATATATGGGGTGATCGTTTGGATACTTTATTTGAGAAAGAAAAATTATTTTGGAGAAATATGATAAGTTCAGAAGATCGAATAAGTTCATTTCCCTACAATAAGAGCTCTAACAAAGATGGTATTATAAATTCCCAGTTGAACAAACACAGACATCGATTTTCTCAAAACGTTCAAAGAAAATTAGGGGCGTTATCCAAAGGATCCAAAGGAGTCGAGTTTCTTATACTTCTAACTGGAGTACAATTCTTGCTGTACAAATACACGGAAGACAGTCAAACTATCGTTGGTATACCTGTAATCTCCAATAGCCAGGAGGATTTAAGTCCTATTAATGAAATCCTCTTCTTAAAAGCTGATGTAGAGGAATATAATACGTTTAAAACGCTTGTCAAGCAAAATCAACGTGCGGTAAAGGAAGTATTGAAACACGCAAATATTCCTTTTCAGGATATGACAGGTCAACTTGAGATTGAATACCACACCAACGGCAAACCGATTGTGGATACAATGATCTATTACTCGGCATTACATAACTTGAATTTTATTAAAGATGCTGTTGTGAATCTTTTAATTGGATTTGAAATGGAACAAGAATCAATTTATGTGAATGTCAGTTACAACCCGGATGTGTACAGTCAAGATTACATACTACGGCTAACAGCACATTTGGAGTATATTATTTTCCAAATGATAAATGATCCAAATCTTGGAATTCACAAAGTGGGCATCATGACAGAAGAGGAAAAAGAGCAACAGTGTATTGAGTTTAATCGAACGGATGAAAATGAGCTTGCGAGCGCAACTGTTCAAAAGTTGTTTGAGCAACAAGCTAAGTCGGTACCAGATAAAGTAGCTGTTACTTACGAAAATGTTGCCTTCACATACAGGGAGCTTAACGAGCGTGCGAATGGATTAGCCCGTACATTACGGAATAACGGAGTTCAAAGTGGTCATTTAGTAGGGTTAATGGTCGAGCGCTCTGCGGAAATGATCATCGGAATCCTTGCTATCTTAAAATCAGGTGGAGCTTATGTTCCTCTTGATCCTGATTATCCAGAAAATCGCATACAGTATATATTAAAAGATTCTGGTATATCCGTAATCTTAATTCAGGAGCATTTAAAAGAGAAGATTGCTTTCGAAGGAAAGGTATTAGCTTTAGAAGACAAAGATTCTTATTCGGAGGATCAATCTAATTTGAAATTGGTGAACTCCCCCGAAGATATAGCTTATGTCATTTATACATCCGGTACAACAGGTACCCCCAAGGGCATATTGACCACGCATGAGAATATTATTCGGGTAGTTAGTCGTACGAATTACATCGATTTTCAAGAGGGAGATCATATACTTCAGCTCTCCAACTATGCATTTGATGGCTCAACCTTTGATATTTTTGGTTCGCTACTAAATGGAAGCAAACTAACTCTGATTGGAAAAGACACCTTGCTAGACATAAAAAAACTTGCCTACCAAATTAGAGATAAACAAATTACAGTTGTTTTTATTACGACCGCTTTGTTCAACATGCTAATAGACCAAGATGTGGATTGTTTTGTCCATGTTCGAAAAGTTCTTTTTGGCGGGGAAAGAGCCTCGGTGGAGCATACTAAAAAGGCGCTAAAAGAGTTAGGACCTCATAAATTAATACAAGTATACGGACCTACAGAAAGTACTGTCTTCGCGACATATTATGAAGTTAATGAAATTGATGATACCGATGTTCATATTCCAATTGGCAAGCCGATCAGCCAAACACAGGTATACGTCTTAAGCAAAAAAGGAGAACTTCAACCGCTAGGTGTTCCTGGAGAATTATGGATTGGTGGAAAGGGACTGGCTCACGGTTATTTAAATCGTCCTGAACTGAATAACGAGAAGTTTGTTACCGGCCTATTAAACTCGAATGAGCGCCTATATCGGACAGGTGACTTGGTTCGGTGGCTCCCTAACGGGAATCTTGAGTTTTTGGGTCGCATTGACCAGCAGGTTAAAATACGTGGTCACCGGATAGAACTTGGAGAAATTGAGGCGCAGCTTCTTAAAATAAGTGGCATTCAAAAAGCTTTGGTGACTACCGTTGAAAACGAGCATGAAGAAAAAGAGGTTTGCGCATACCTGGAGACAGAGCAGCCTTTCACGATCGGCGAACTACGAGCGACCCTTGGGGTTCAATTGCCCGCCTTTATGATTCCAGCTTATTTTATTCGTTTGGAAAGTTTCCCTCTCACATTGAATGGAAAAATCGATTTGAAATCGTTGCCGCATCCCAAAAATAATATCTGGACAGGAGCAGAATATCAGGCCCCTGAAACAGTAATCGAAGAGCGACTAGTTCAGATATGGAAAGAATTATTAGGAATTGAGAATATCGGAGTAAAAGATAATTTTTTTGAGCTTGGAGGGCAATCATTAAAAGCTTCAAGTATGGTCACAAAGATATACCAACATTTTGGGGTTGATCTATCTCTTAAACAAATATTCCAATACCCGACCATTAAAGAAATCGCAAATTGGATTGCAGACAAGCAAGGGAATTTTGAACCTATCCCTCTTGCAGAGGAAAGAAGCAGCTATCCCTTGTCTTCGGCACAGAAACGTTTGTACGCTTTAAGTTTATTGTCCAATCATGATCTAAGTTATAACATGCCCGCCGTATTTTCCGTTGAAGGACCTTTAAATCGAAATGATCTTCAACAGGCATTGAATAAGCTAATCCAGCGTCATGAGTCATTACGAACAAGTTTTGTAAATACAAATGAAGGGCCCGTTCAGAGAGTAAACCCGGTGGTTCAGTTTTTAATCGAATATTTCGAATCGACGGAAGAAGATTGCCAGAAGGTGATCCAGAACTTTATACGTGCATTTGATCTGAAAATGGCCCCACTACTGAGAGTGGGCTTAATTGAGATAACTTCTGAGCATCATCTTCTTATGTTTGATATGCATCATATCATCTCAGATGGGGTTTCAATGGAAAACATTCTAAAGGAAATAACCCTTCTTTTTGAAGGGAAAAATCTACCTGCCCTTCATATTCAATACAAGGACTACGCTGTATGGCAGCAAGATAAGGTGCAGCAAGAACGCATGAAAAAACAGGAAACATATTGGATAAATACATTTAGTAATGAGATGCAAACATATGAGTTACCAACAGATTATAATAGGCCAAACGTCAGGGACTTTTCAGGAAATCTCCTGGAATTCACATTAGATCCCTTTACTAGCGAAAAATTAAGACAAATAACAGCTGAAAGCGGAACAACTTTGTATATGATTCTTTTAACTTCATATTTCATTTTTTTATACAAGTACACAGACCAAGAAGATATTACAATAGGAACACCTATTGCAGGAAGAACTCACACTGACCTAGATCATTTAATCGGCATGTTTGTCAATACGTTAGCCCTCCGAAGCTATCCATCAGGTCACAAAACATTCATGCAATTTTTGCAAGAAGTGAGGGAGACTGTATTACTTGCATTTGAAAATCAAGAGTATCCTTTAGAGACACTTGTAGAAAAAATGGAACTCTCACGGGATTTAAGCAGAAATCCTTTATTTGATACAATGTTTACTTTACAAACGGCGTCTTCGCAAGAAGCCCAGATTCCTGGTTGGAACCTAAGCGCATATCCCATAGAGCATAAGGTAGCAAAATTTGATTTGTCATTTCATGCTAATGTCGAGACTTCAACGATCCGATTCAGCATAGAATACGCTACTTCTCTTTTTAAACCGGAAACTATACAGCGCATGGGACTTCATTTTCAAAATATTATTCGTTCCATCACGCAGGATGTTCAAATTATATTATCAGATATTAATATATTGACTGCTGATGAAGAGGAAAAAATATGGAAGACTTTTAATACACCGAAAATCGAATTTATGGATAATAAAACAATTCACGGATTATTTGCGGAACAAGTATCCCTTGTGCCTAACAAAGTTGCAGTCGTTTGCGAAAAAACACATTTGACTTATCGAGAACTTGATGAACGATCCAGCAGACTTGCAAATTATTTACATCAAGAAGGAGTAAAAAAGGAAGATATTATAGGGCTAATGACCGAACGATCCGTAGAAATGATTATAGGCATGCTCGCAATTCTTAAGGTAGGGGGAGGCTATTTGCCTATCGACCCGGAGCTACCCAAGGATCGTATTCACTATATGTTGAATGACTCCGGCGCTTCCCTATTGCTAACTACACATAAATTAACGGAAAAAGCCACATTTGACGGCAAGTTTATATACCTTGATGAAGAGAAAATTTACATGGAACAGGACTTGCATACCGAATTTGAAGTTTTCCCCTCAAATCTTGCCTATGTGATTTATACTTCAGGAACAACTGGTAAACCCAAAGGGGTTATGCTTGAACATCGAGGGATATGCAATTTAAAGTCTCTCTATACGAACACACTTCAAATAACAGAACATGACCGAATTGTACAATTCTCTAATTTTTCTTTTGACGCATGTACCTGGGAAATTTCTCAGGCGCTGTTTAGCGGTGCGACCCTTTATATCCCGCGGAAAAATACGATTTTGGATGCGGAACGTTTCACAGATTATTTAATAGAAAATAATATAACAGTGGTGACATTACCTCCGTCTTATGCAGTACATCTGAATCCAGAGAGGATCGTCAGCTTAACCAAACTCATTACAGCAGGATCGTCCACTTCACTTGAATTCATCAAAAAGTGGGCTAACAAGGTGCAGTATTTTAATGCCTACGGTCCGACCGAGGACTCCGTGTGTTCAACTATGTGGCCGGTTCCCTCATTTCAGAATTTTGATTCGATACAAGCAGCAGTCAGTATCGGTGAGCCAATACAGAATCATCAGGCATTCATTTTAAATCGTGATAACCAGTTGCAGCCTGTTGGTATTCCTGGCGAATTGTGTATAGCTGGAGTTGGTTTGGCAAGAGGGTATTTGAACTTGGAAGACCTAACTGCGCAAAAGTTTGTCGTTCATCCACTAAACGCTCAAATGCGGTTATACAAAACGGGTGATCTGGCAAAATGGATGCCTAATGGTAAAATTGAGTACTTGGGGAGAATAGATCATCAAGTAAAAATACGAGGATTCCGTATTGAACTTGGTGAAGTGGAAAACCGGCTTGCGAACATCGAAGGCATACAGGATGTTATCGTTATTACTCGGCAAGACGTGCGCGGCGATAATCAACTATATGCGTACTACGTTGCAAATAAGCAGTTTGAAATTGCAGTATTGAAGTCAGAATTAGCGAAAGTTTTGCCTGAATATATGATTCCGTCTTATTTTGTCAAACTGGAGAAAATGCCTTTAACGACTAACGGTAAAATTGATCGTAAGGCGCTTCCTATTCCTGACCTAGGGCTAGCCTCTGCTAGAACATATATAGCTCCCCGTAACACGATGGAGCACTTGCTTGCTTCTATATGGCAGCATGTTCTGGGTGTTGAACGCATTGGTATCGAAGATCATTTTTTTGATCTTGGAGGAGATTCGATTAAAGCGATTCAGGTATCTTCCCGGTTGTTTGAAGCTGGATATCGGTTTGAAATAAGGGACTTATTCAAAAATCCAACGATAAAACAATTAGCCGTTCACATTCAATCTATTCTCGTAAAAACAAATTTGTGTGAAATCAACGGAGATGTAAAGTTAACGCCAATTCAGAGATGGTTCTTTGAACTCAATAAAGAACCCGATCATTTTAATCAGTCTTTTATGCTTTATCGCAAAAAAGGATTCGACGAAGAACTTCTTCACCAAGTGTTGCAGAAATTGACTGAACAGCATGATGCGCTTCGGATCCTATTTCGTTATACATCCGATGGTTATGAGGCCTGGAATCGTCCTATAGGGGATGAGTCAGCCTACATATTGGAAACGGAGGATTATCGACATTATGATAAAAATGACGCACTTGTAGAAATGAAGGCCAATGCAGTACAACGTAGCATCAATTTAAGCCAAGGTCCTTTAATGAAATTAGTCTTATTTCATTGCCAAGATGGGGACCATTTGCTTATCGTTATTCACCATTTAGTTGTTGATGGGATTTCTTGGCGAATCCTGCTGGAAGATTTCACATCCGCGTATAGTCAATTAGAAAAGAAGCGAACTATCAAGCTTCCTCCCAAAACAGATTCTTTCCAGAGCTGGGCGTTAAAGATATCAGAGTATGCTCAAAGCCCAGATCTAGAAAGTGAATTTGAATATTGGCAGGGGATCCATCATACGGCAACGGAATTGCTACCAAAAGACGCGGAAATCATTTCCAAGCAGAATCAAAATACGGAATATACAGTGAAGATGACTGCGCATGAGACCGAACTCTTGCTTAAGAGTGTACATCGTGCATATAATACGCAAATGGATGATTTGCTACTAGCTGCACTGGGGATGTCTCTTCGTGATTGGAAGGGGATGAAGCGAGTTGCTGTTAGCCTGGAGGGTCACGGTCGTGAATCTATTTTTCCTGAAGTAAACATTTCAAGAACGGTAGGCTGGTTCACCAGCATGTATCCTGTTATTTTGGATATGACTGCGGAACATGAGATATCTACTGATATTAAACGGATCAAAGAGAATATCCGACAAATACCGCACAAAGGAATCAATTATGGTATTATTCGCTATTTAACCAATAGTGAAGTGTTGCAGAATGAACTACATGCAGAAATTAGCTTTAATTATTTTGGGCAATTCGATCGGAATTTTCAGAGTAATGAATTTGAGCTATCACCATACCCGCGAGGCGAAGAAGTAAGTAATAAGTTCGTCTCCGGCTTCGCTTTGATGGTGAATGGTTACATTATGGATGGAGAGCTCTCTCTTTCCTTCCTTTATAACTGCAATTACTTCCGAGATGAATCGATAGAAAGTTTGGCCGGATATTTTAAGGCGAATCTGCAAAAAATCATATCTCATTGCTTGCATAAAGAGCCTGAAATCACACCGAGTGATTTACAAATCAAAGGGCTTACCTTTGAAGAGTTAGAACACATTCTAAATGAAACTCGCGAAATCGGGAGGGTTGAGAACACTTATACCCTTACCCCTATACAGAATGGCATGCTGTACCATAATCAAGTCTCGCCTGAATCCACCGCTTATTTTGAACAAACTGCTTTTACCATGGAAGGTCCACTAAATATTTCGATATTTAAGGAGTGCTGGGATGATCTTCTGAAGAGACATGCTGTACTGCGTACCAATTTTTATACTAATCTCTTGGCAGTGCCAATACAGATTGTTTACCGGGAAAAGCAGCTTCAATTTTACTATGAAGACCTCAGGGATTTAAATTTGGAAGATCAAAGGTCTCATTTGAAAAACTATAGAGAGCAAGACCGTTTAAAAGGTTTTGATTTAGCCTCAGACACGCTTATGCGAGTGGCTACTTTCCGAGTGCAAGATCATGCTTATGAAATTTTATGGAGCTTCCATCATATTTTGATAGATGGATGGAGCTTGCCTTTAATTATGAAAGAGATTTTGGGAACATATCGTGCCTTTCAAGATCACCAAAAGCCGGATTACCCCCCAGCCTCACCTTACAGTGAGTATATCCGGTGGCTGGAGGAGCAAGATCGCAAAACGTCTTTACAGTACTGGAGCAATTATTTAGAAAGATATGACCAGCAAACGGTTTTACCCAAGAAAAACATAAAAATTGAGGGCTATCGTTCGGACAAGGTAATATGCGAACTAGGAGCATCACTATCTCAGCGAATCCATGAAGTCGCCAGACAATACGGAGCAACTGTAAATGTTTTGCTTCAAACTTTATGGGGGATTCTACTGCATAAATATAATAACAATCACGATGCGGTTTTTGGGAGTGTCGTTTCAGGGAGGCAGGCCAATATTCCCGGGATAGAACATATGGTCGGATTATTTATTAATACGATTCCAGTCCGCATTCAATGTAGTTCCGATGAAACTTTCAGTGATCTTTTATGTAGAATGCAGGAGCAAGCCTTGATATCTCATCAGCATGACTATTACTCATTATACGAAATTCAGGCACACACAAGTCAGAAACAGGACTTAATTAACCATATTATGATTTTTGAGAATTATCCGGTTGAGAAGCAGATGCAGGTAACCAGCAGTTCTCCTGATGAAATCTCGATTACAGCAATGAGCGCGGTGGAACAAACCAATTATGATTTAAACGTGGTTATCGTACCCGCGGAACAATTGACGATTCATTTTGAGTACAATGCTCTGGTGTATGCCTCTGAGAATATGGAACGGCTCAAAGCTCATTTTTTACGTATGATAGAGCAAGTAGCTGAGCGACCGAGCCTAAATATAGAAGAAATTGAACTTACCACGGAATCGGAAAAAGAACTGATTTTGAACACGTTCAACCATACACAAGTTTCTTATCCTGAAGCTGATTTGATTTTCCGGCTGTTTGAACAACAAGTGGAGCGTACACCTAATCAAATTGCATTAGTATTAGGAAATAAGAAATTAACTTACAGAGAGTTAAACCAAAGGGCGAATCAACTTGGTCATACATTAAGAGCCAAAGGGGCGCAGGCCAATCAAATTGTGGGCATTATGACAGAGCGCTCACTTGAAATGGTGGTAGGAATCCTGGCCGTATTAAAATCCGGTGCGGCTTATGTTCCTATTGATCCTGAATATCCGGAAGAACGGACTCGTCACATACTGTCTGATTCAGTCTCTCAAATTTTGCTACTTCAACGTAAATTAGAAAATAAAATTTCCTATAAAGGTTCGAAAGTATTTTTAGATGATGAACAACATTATAATGATCAAGCGGATAATTTGGAACTTAATAACGAACCTAACTCATTGGCGTATGTTATTTATACATCAGGGACAACAGGTCAACCCAAAGGAGTCATGATTGAGCATAGAAGCATTACCAACACCATTCTTTGGAAGAAAAAATCGTACAATTTTAGTAGCAATGACCATGTTCTAATGACAAGCACATTTGTTTTTGATTCTTTTATAACACACCTCTTGGGGCCGCTTGTTTCAGGAGCAACTGTGTATATGCTGAATGATAACGAATGCGTTGATACGCATGCTATTAGAGAGGCAATCGTTAAATGGGGGATTTCTCACATTCAAAGTACCCCTGGCTTTTTGTTTCAAGTTCTGGAAGTTGTAAACAAGCAGGATCTTGCAACGCTTAAAAATGTGGTCGTCGGCGGAGAGCAGTTAAATCCTGTACTTGTCCATAAGTTGAAATCCATGAATTCATCGGTAGAAATATGCAACGAGTATGGTCCTACCGAAAATAGCGTCGTTTCAACGATGTTTTCGATTTCTCAGGCTGGGCAGCCTATTTCTATAGGAAAGCCGATCGATAATGTGCAAGTTTATATTTTAGGGCCGCGCGATCAGGTACAGCCGATACAAGTTGCCGGAGAACTTTGTATTAGTGGAGCTGGTTTATCAAGAGGGTATCTTCATTTGCCTGACCTTACTGCGGAAAAGTTCATAGATCATCCTTTTTTGGATGGACACCGCATCTATCGAACAGGAGATCTGGCGCGCTGGCTGCCAGACGGTAATATTGAGTATCTTGGAAGAATCGATCAACAAGTCAAAATACGTGGTTTTCGTGTTGAGCTTGGCGAAATAGAAGCACACCTTTCAGCAATCGACACTATACAAAATGTAGTTGTGACTGTGCATGAGGGTCAAAATGGAAAACAATTGTGTGCCTATTTCGTAGCAGGCCGAGAGCTAACATCGACTGATTTAAGGGAAAGATTAATTCTAAAGCTTCCTGAGTATATGATTCCAACTTATTTTGTTCAGCTGGAAAAGATGCCTCTGTCACTCAACGGTAAGGTAGACCGGAAAGCACTGCCCGCTCCTGACGAAAATAACATATCTACAGTGGCTGAATACATCGCTCCAGAACATCCGCTAGAGTCCATACTATCTCAGGTTTATCAAGAGATTTTGGGGGTTCACAGGGTTGGTATTCAAGATCATTTCTTTGATCTTGGGGGCGATTCCATTAAAGCGATTCAGGTTTCTTCTAGACTTCATCAGGTCGGATACAAGCTTGAAATGAAAGATATCTTTAGATTTCCGACTATAAGCCAGTTAAAAGACCATGTGCTTCCGCTTACATCGGTAGCTGATCAAAATGAAGTCGAAGGAAAGGTGGAAATTACGCCTATACAAAAGTGGTTTTTTAAACAAGAGTTTGCAGATCAGCATCACTTTAACCAATCTGTCATGTTATATAGTCAAGAAAGGTTGAATGCAAAAAGTTTACGAAGTGCGCTTGACAGCATCGTAACTCACCATGATGCATTACGTTTGAGATTCCATGCAAAAAATAATAATTTCGAGGCGTGGAACTATAGAGTCGAACAGGGGCCCCACTATTTCTTAGAGGTAGTTGACCTCCGTGCAAAAAACAACTGTGAAGAAATTATCGTAGCAAAAGCAAATGATATTCAGGGCAGCTTCAGGCTAAGTGACGGTCCCTTGATCAAGCTGGCTTTATTTCAATGTGATGATGGGGATCATCTGCTCATAGTCGTTCACCACCTTGTGGTTGATGGTGTATCATGGCGAATTTTATTTGAAGATATCACCGGTGCTTATGAACAAATTCAGCAGGGTCATCCCGTTAGCTTACCAGACAAGACCGATTCCTTTCAGAAGTGGGCAAAAGCATTATTGACTTATGCAGATTCGCCGGAAGCGGGGAGAGAGCTAGTATATTGGAAACAAATTGCTGAAACACCGATTGTCCCTATTCCCACAGATAGTTGCTATGATAATTCCACAATGGGGGATAGCCGTTCGGTCACCGTGGACTTAAGCAAAGAAGAGACGGAGCTGTTACTAAAACACTCAAATCGTCCCTACAATACGGAGTTAAATGATATCTTACTGGCCGCGCTGGCGTTGGCTCTATATTCATGGACCGGAATTTGTCAGACTCTTGTTAGCGTCGAAGGGCATGGTAGGGAAAAGATTCTAGAGGACATCGATATGAACCGCACTATTGGCTGGTTCACCAGCGAATACCCTGTACTGCTGAACATGGTACCAGATAAAGATCTTTCTCATCAAATTAAAATGGTGAAAGAAAGTCTTCGAAGCGTGCCTAAAAAGGGAATTGGCTATGGTATCCTTAGATATTTATCTACAAATCCTCAAAGACAAGCATTGGAATGTGAGCCAGAAATTAATTTTAATTATTTAGGTCAATTTGACCAAGATTTTGAGAACAATAAGATAAAGCTGTCACACTATTCTTGCGGTTCGGATGTTAGCCGATCACTAGTAAGAACGCATAAGATCAGTCTAAATGGTCTGGTATCGGGGGGGAAACTGAGTATTAATATCGGCTACAGCATGAAACAATATAAATCATCAAGCATAGAACGGCTGGCGGCACAACTGCATTTTCATCTACAAGAGATCATTTCCCATACGATCAACCGAGACCGCATAGAATTAACCCCATCAGATCTTTCATTGCAGGGGGTTACCTTGAATGAGTTAGATCAAATGACAAAGTACACTCAAGATCAAGGTGATATAGAAGATATGTATCTTCTTACACCATTACAGCAAGGAATGTTATTTCACAATCTTTTGGAACCCTATGCCGGAATGTATTTTCAGCAATTGTCTTTTTCACTTCATACACAACTGGATGAAGAAGCTTTTGAATACAGCTGGAATCATTTATTGGCGCGACATGCTATTTTGCGTACTAATTTTTACGGCAAATGGGGCAAAGACCCCATACAGATTGTTTTCCGCAACAAAAGAATGGATTACAAATATACAGATATTCGGGGCTTGGAAGTAAATGAGCATGATAAACTACTGAAAAAATATCAGGAAAGAGATCGTCAAAGAGGCTTTAATCTTGAAAAAGATATGTTGATGCGCGTTGCTGTATGGAGGACGGGAGAGGAAACTTACGAAGTTCTTTGGAGTTTTCATCATATTTTAATGGATGGTTGGTGCATCTCACATGTCGCTAAAGAACTATTTGATGTGTACAATGCTTACAAAAATAAAAGCGAGTCTAATCTGCAATCAGTAATCCCTTTTAAAACATATATCCGTTGGTTGGGGCAGCAGGATAAAACAATTGCCGCTGCATACTGGAAAGACCTTCTGAAGGATTACGCACAGCCAAGTCAGCTTCCACAAAATAAAAATATAACAAATAAGTATGTCAGGGAGTCAGTAATTTACTCATTAGGAGAGCACTTGACGGGTCTCATTAATAAAACATCTAAGAAATTGAATATTACAGTTAATTCTATCTTTCAGACGGTGTGGGGAATGATCCTGCAAAGTTATAGCGGAAGCAGGGATGTTGTGTTTGGAAGTGTCGTATCCGGCAGGCAGGCTCAGATTAAAGGAATAGAACGTATTATAGGCTTATTTGCAAATACCATCCCAGTACGCATCCGTTGTGACCAACATGAGAAAATGGTCGATGTGCTAATAAGAACACAGCAACAGGCACTAATGTCACATTCCCATGACTATTATCCCTTGTATGAGATTCAAGCTTCAGCTTTGCCAAGAAGGGAACTGTTAGACCATGTTATGTTTTTTGAGAACTATCCACTTAACCAAGAGGATCAAAATTTGGAGAGAGAAGAAAATAGTCTAAGAATATCTAATATTGATATTTTTGAACAAACCAATTACGATCTTAATCTCTATATAATTCCTGGAGACAATTTAACGATTCATTTTGTTTTCAATTCACTAGCATATGATAAAAGCTTCGTAGAACAAGTGGGTAAGCAATGGCTGGACATTCTTGAAAGAGTTGCAAATCACCCCAAAATGCAAGTAGTGGAATTACAAAATTCAATTGTCAAGGAGAAATGGGAATCCCAACAACCAGCCGACTCACTACATGTACAGCACAAGATGGACGAACATATAAAGAAGGAGCCATTGATTGTTGCACCAGAGAGCCCCATCGAAGAAACCTTGATAAATATATGGAAGAACATTCTTGACATCAAAACGTTGGGGGTAACGGATAATTTCTTTTTGTTAGGTGGTCATTCGCTGCAAGCGGTCCAATTGTTACAGCAATTGCAGACCATGATGAATATCGATATATCTTTGAATGTGATTATAGAGCAACCAACAATTCGTGGTTTGGCTCAAGAAATTATGAATCGAAATACGCTAAAAATTTAATATTGGTGAAGTTCTGAGTTCTGACGTCTTGAGGTACGGTGATGAATCCATTGGTTTGATATGTTTTTCATCTCGACCTCAAGGGTCATTCTTTTTTATATGCAATCATAATATAAATACAATATTAGTCATTGAAGTCATTAAAATATAGATAGCTTAGTTGGATTACTATAAGTACACTGAACAAGCAAATTAGATAAGGAAAAAATGGGGCTATCCCGGATCTGGATTTACTCACCAGTGAAGGAACAAACTGGAGCTGGTTCACTACCTGGACAGAAGAGTTCCTGACCGATGGCGTAAACAACAGCCGGGTGCCTTGAATAACGAACGCCTGTGCATATAATAGTCACAGAGAGGTGATCAACATGTTACCAGACATCGAACGTAACCGTAGAATGCCCACCATGAAGGAACTGGAGGGGAGGCGTATAGAGGACATAAAGGCGGGGCTGCTGGCTCTTGAAAAGGATAATTATATCTTGTGGGAGAACAAGTCGGATACTTGGCATATCGTCATTATCGAAGGATGGGACAGGGACCAGAAGATCGTTACGCCTCCTGGCTCTGCCAATAGGTACTATACGGAATATTAAAGCCTCAGATTGCTCCCGGGCTTTTATGCATTACTTCTTCTTTTCAGTAATAGATCTGTCAGAGAGTCGTGGTACTTATAATGAAAAAAAACAAATTCGAAATATGAGGAGTATAATAATAGAAGGGATTTTAATAACTTGGTTATTAAATGGTGTGATTTACATGTAGTCATCAGCAAACTTAAATGATATATTATTTATCCAGCCGTAAAAAGAGGTTGCGATGTAAGGGTTGATTAAAATAACCACCAAATGAGGTATTATTTACAAGTTGTATGAAGCGCCAAAGCATGATATATTATTTATCCGGCCCAAGAAAAGCCGAATGAAAAATTGATCTTTGAAAACTGAACAACGAGTGAGTAAAACGATTTTGTTCGCAAAATCAAACAAGAGATATTTTATCTCGT
>NZ_JANAVE010000005.1:0-298476 GCF_024213315.1 Paenibacillus sp. A3M_27_13 | reverse complement strand
AGCAAGCACTTCGCGAAGGCAAAGCATACGCAGACATTCGTTTGGAGCAGGAGAAGCAACTGAGTCGTGTTATCCTTGCTCATTCTTTACTGAATAAATGGGATAAGATTGGTGCATCGGTAATATCCCGATATGGTACACTGATGATATCCAGTGACACCTTAACCCGCATGGCCTCAGGCCAGCAAGATATTACATTGTCATTCCAGCAGGTGGATGTACAACGTGCACAGCAGATCCGTGATTGGGCTGAGCAACAATCCAGCCTGACGCTGATGGGTCCGGTTACAGACATCAAAGCTAATGTGACAGGGACCACGTCGATCATTCTACCACTGGATAACGAATCCTTAGGTGAGTTACACAATGCAGAGTCCCAGTTCTCCATTCTTGTTATTCATGAGAATGGCGAGCGTGAGATTCTAAAAGGGACTGCTGTAATGGATTCAAAAGGGATTTTGTCGGGTGTGAGTGTCAATACGACCGGGTTAGGTACCTTTGTCGTCGCCACAGACGCAAAGTCTCAAACCAATAATGCCAGTGTGCAAAATGACCAAATCAATTCGTCAGATTCGCAAGAGCTAGCTCAGGTATGGCCGGATGTACAAGGCCATTGGGCAGCGAAGTCCCTGCAATCTCTTGCAGACAAAGGCTGGATACAAGGCTATAAAGACGGCAACATACGCCCTGATCGTGCTGTAAGCCGTGCAGAATTTGTAGCCATACTGACCAGAGCATTGGGAACTGCTGGAGATGAGAACCCTTCTACCTCATTTACAGATATGCAGGGACACTGGGCTGGATCAGCCGTGGATTCTGCTCATCGTCAGGGATGGATTCAAGGGCTAACCGCTCAAACTTTCGGACCTGATGAGAGTCTTACCCGTGAGCAGGCGATGGTGATCCTGTCACACGCGATGCAGAATCAGATATCCATTTCCAGCACTACTGCACTGCAATCCTACAAGGATGAGCAGCAGATTTCAGCATGGGCCTCCGCAGCATTTCAAAATGCAGTATCCTCCGGTTGGATCAGCGGTTATCCAGATGGAACACTCAAGCCAAAAGCAGCCATCAGCAGAGGTGAGATGGCTGAACTGCTGGTACGTATTCTTAAATAAGACTTTTCAAGCTTCATACATCAGATGAGTATAAGCAAATACAACGCGGCCTCCAAGCTTTTCGGGGGCCGTATTTTTTTATGTATATTTTATGTACAAGCCTCCAACAATCATTTTTGCTTGTTTATTCACCCTTTTCGCTTCAGTAAATATATTATGAATATCTGCGAAGCGGGGCGATGAACCACCTATCACCTCTACAGTAGGAAGAATGATAAGGAGGAGATATTTGAGCATGAAACATAAAAAACCGTTCAGGTTCAGTGGTGCTTCAAAAAAAGACGAAGACTGTAAACCAACAAGAGTAAATAAAAGTATCGAGGCTCTTCTCAGACTGATTAATGAATTGACCGCGATCATCCCCGTCGTATTCGCAAACCCCTCTGCGGCTAATGTATCTTCCTTGCAACTGGTTTTAAGACGTTTGTTGTCTCTGGCGAAAAGCTTAAGACTTAGAGGCGGGGTTAAGGCAGACTTGCTGGCAGCGCTGGAGCTTGCTATTGTTGCGTTAGAAGCTACACCTTTCTCTCCGATCGGCGTAGGTACTGCACTGCAACAATTGCTGGATGCCCTATTGTCCATCGTTTTACAAGAATCCCTTGATCCTGCTCTTAAAGACAGCTTAATCAGCGCGATCAGAATCGCTGGAACGACGGTTAGCAACGTATTAGGTGAAACATACTTGTCAGGGGAGTCCGGTGCACAAGGACCTCCTGGACCTGTGGGACCCGGCGGTGCGCCTGGACCCGCAGGTGGACCAGGGCCACAAGGGCCTCCCGGACCTATCGGCGCCGCTGGACCTATCGGAGCACCCGGACCTGTTGGCCCTGCCGGGCCCGTGGGGCCTGCGGGGCCCATTGGAGCGGCTGGACCTGTTGGCGCCGCCGGGCCTATCGGGGCCGCTGGACCGGAAGGCCCGGCCGGACCTGTCGGCGCTACAGGTGCTGCGGGCCCTGCCGGGGGTGTGACAGGCGCCACGGGCGCTACGGGCGCGGATGGATTGGTCGGGCCAGCCGGGGCCATAGGGCCTGCTGGAGCCACGGGTGTTACGGGCGTTACAGGGATTACCGGAGCCACCGGCTCGGGAGCCATCATCCCGTTTGCTTCAGGAGGACCTGCTATACTGACAACTGTTCTTGGCGGAGTGGTAGGAACCACAAGTTTGATCGGCTTTGGGAGCTCAGCAACAGGTATTAGCCTCGTAGGCGGGGTCATAGACCTGACAGGTACACTTGTAGGACCTCTGATTAACTTTGCTTTTTCCGTACCACGGGATGGCGTAATTACATCTATTGCTGGTTACTTCAGTACAACAGCTGCATTAACTCTCGTGGGTTCAACTGCGACAATTACTGCCCAGCTGTTTAGTTCCCCAACACCTAATAACACTTTCACAGCAGTTCCGGGAGCTATCGTTATATTGGCCCCTCCACTGAATGGCATTGTTGCTTTGGGAACGACCTCTAGCGGCATTACTACTGGTTTGGCTATCCCCGTAACCGCACAGACTCGTCTGCTCCTTGTCTTCTCTGCCACAGCTACAGGTATTTCCCTCGTAAACACTATCGTAGGTTATGCAAGTGCAGGCGTCACCATTACCTGATCCAAAAAGAAAAAAGGGCCCAGCAGGATTGTTCCTGTCGAGCCCTTTTTATTTGTATTCCAACAGACGAACTAAACCGTTTCGAACGATATTTTTACTTCTTCTCCCTCTTCACAAACGGCGAACGTTTTAATTTGTCCGTGATCAGGCTCTTGAACGATGCCCGTCTGCAGATCAATTTTCCAGTCATATAAAGGATCATAGATATAATGACCAGATACTATAGCCTCTGTAAGAGGACCTCCTTTGGGATGAGGACTGCTATTTTCAACGGCATAAAGCTCATTCTCCGAAGTGCGGAAAACAGCAATTTCAGTACCTTTGATATGGATGGTACGCCCTATTCTGATCGGAAAATCCTTACTATGACCGACGACAAGCCATTCGGCATTTTTGATCATTTGCTTGATCGCTCCCTTCCTCAGGCATTTTAGATACAATTACACAATAGACGGGGTGACAACCTCGAATAAATTTTTGCGTGAATCCTCATCATTGATGATCTTTTTCCAAGGGTCTTCGACCTGTTGTAATGCAAATTCGATGCGTTCTACTAAAGCTTGTCGATGATCTGTATCATGAACGACAGCCTTCTGAATCTCCTCCAGACCGATCCGTTCCACCCACTCCGAAGTACGTTCCAGGTATTGTCCTGTTTCCCGGTAGAGTTGCATTACGCTTCCTACAATATCAATCAACTCGGCGTCGGTTTTTACTTTACAGAGTGAATCAGCCAACCGCGCTTTAATACCGCCATTACCACCGATAAAGATCTCCCAGCCCCCATCATTACCTACGATTCCGATATCTTTGGTACATGATTCCGCACAGTTGCGTGGACATCCATTAACCGCTAATTTGAATTTTGCCGGGAAATCCAGTCGTTCGAATTTCCGTTCCAACACTTCTCCCATTCCCATCGAGTCCTGTGTGCCAAACCGGCAAAATTGTGATCCAACACAGGTTTTAACTGTACGAAGTGACTTCGCGTAGGCATATCCCGACGGCATATCGAGTTCTTCCCATACTTTAGGCAGATCCTCTTTACGGACACCGATCAAATCCAGCCGCTGTCCTCCTGTTACTTTAACGACCTTAACGTTGTATTTAAGAGAAACATCTGCTATCTTCTTCAAATCTTCTGGGGTCGTTACACCACCGTACATTCTAGGAACAACTGTAAACGTTCCATCCTTTTGAATGTTCGCGTGCAATCGCTCATTTACAAAACGGGAATCTCCCTCATTTTCATAGGTATCCGGGTTAATCATTCCCAGATAGTAATTCAGCGCTGGCCGACATTTGGAGCATCCTTCATCATTATGCCAACCCAGTACATTCATAACTTCACGCGTTGTTGTCAGCCCTTTGGTTTTGATCGCTTCCACAATCTCGTCCCGACTCAAAGTTGTGCAGCCACATATTCCTTGCTTGGCTGACGTCTTGAAGCTGTCTCCAAGAACGTACTGCAGAATTTGCTCTACAACCGGCTTACACCCTCCACAGGAACGCGTTGCTCCGGTACATGCCTTAATTTCATCGACTGTGGTCAGTCCATTATCATTAATCGCATCCACAATCGTCTTTTTGGTTACACCGTTACAGCCACAGACAATTTCATCATCAGCCATCGTTTCAGCGGATAATGATTTCGCCCCGTCCTTGCTGCATCCAGTACCCATGATCTGTCCATATATCTCATCTGTCATCAACGTTTGCTGACGCACATATTTTTGAAGGCTAGCAGATTCGCTCACATCGCCAAACAGTACAGTTCCAACAATCTTATTTTCACGAAGCAGCACTTTTTTGTATGTGCGCTTCCACTCATCCTTTGCCACAATCACCGTATGTTCAGGCTGGGTTATGAATTCGCCAGCTGAGAAAACATCCACTCCTGAAATTTTGAGCTTGGTGGAAACCACCGATCCCATATAACCTTCAGTATCCGCACCTGCCAAATGTTTGGCAATTACACTCCCCTGTTCAAACAGCGGAGCTACCAAGCCGTAACAGGTTCCGCGGTGTTCAACACATTCCCCTACAGCATATACATCCGGCACGGAGGTTCTCATCAAATCATCGACTACAATACCACGGTTCGTTTCCATACCACTTTGCACAGCCACCTGAATATTAGGTTTGATCCCGACGGCCATAACGACCAAATCCGCTTCCAGCTCGCTTCCGTCTGAAAACCGCAGTCCTTGTACCCGATCTTGACCGTACACCTCCGCAGTTTGCATTTGCATAGCAAACTTGATTCCCTGGCGTTCTAGTTCTGTTTTCAGCATCGCAGAGGCTTCCCGGTCCAGCTGGCGTTCCATCAAATCCTCCATTAAATGAACGACCGTAACATCCATACCCAGGTTGACCAAGCCTTTAGCTGCTTCCAGCCCCAATAGGCCTCCACCAATGACAGCTGCCTTTTTAAAGGTCTTTGCTGCCTCAAGCATTGCCGAGCAATCGGCGATATCTCGGAAACCGATGACACCCGGTAATTCTTTACCCGGAATAGGCAGAATAAATGATTGTGAACCAGTAGCTACCAAAGCTACATCATAATCAATTTCCAGTCCGTCTTCGGTGCGAATCTTCTTGTTCTCACCGTCAATGCTTTTCACCATTTTTCCTGTATATAAAGTAATCCCTTGATCCGCGTACCATTGCAAATCGTTCAGTATGATATCATCAATCGTTTTACTACCTTCCAACACATAAGAGAGCATGATCCTGTTATAGTTCGGATGCGGCTCATTTCCCAGGACCGTAATTTCATACTTATCCGTTAATTTCAAAATTTGTTCGACCGTATTGATACCAGCCATCCCGTTCCCTATAACCACAAGTTTTTGTTTACTGTTTATCATATACCGGTTCCTCCATTCATTCGACGATGCTTCCTATCCGACGACATCTCCTACGTTCCTATGAATATTGCTTATGCTTCTATTTTAATGCAGCAGATAGAGCTATATGTGATTAGAATCACAATGTAGTTCAAATTAAAAATATTTAGGGATTTCCCTATTCTGCTTCAAGGGATAAAGGTAAGCAGCTGAAATTGAGTTAAAAAAAAGGACCAGCTAGCTGGTCCCTTAGTTTAATTTATGAATGATGGACTTTGACTCAAATGGGAGAAATATTCAGCAACTTCCCGTGCAGCCCGGGATGGACGCCAGCCGCGATTTTTTCCATCTGTGTACTATGAACCATAAGAAATTTATTTTTCTTAGTCAGCAGTAGGTTCCCCCGGCTACCTTCTCCCGCTTCAAGTGGCATATTCGTTCCTGCCGGAAGGATCACAATCGTCAAATATCCTTCACTGTCAACTTTACAGGGAGCATAATGAAGTGTCGTTGAATATATCTCGACAACCGTGTTTTTAGGCTGAAAAAACACCTGAACATTTGCACTGTCATAGGAATTGTCCTCAATGTCCTGTACTCTGCCGACAAGATGAATACAGTCTGTAGCGGCAATCACCACCTCGCTGCCCTGATGATATTCCAGCCCGGTCAGACCCGTATTCTGACCTGCGCAAAAACCAGCCTGAATTGGAAGTTGGCCGTACACCTCATCTTGAATCCGGTGAATTACACCGAAGTCTTCGAGTTCTGCGACCGAAGGTACATAATGGTTTCCCTGATCGGGTACGCTGGTCGTTTCTTTTGCATACTTGATAAGCTCTGTGGTATTAAAATGAGGCAGCAGCCTTCCATACGGGCGGAATGCTTCGCTCATTACCTCATAAATAACCAAAGGTGCATTGATTTGATTTAGTCTTTCCGTAGTCTTCATAGCTTGACCTCCAGCAATGAATCTCCTGTGTACACTCGGTTATTTCCCAGCACCTTAACGTCAGAGTATTCGGCTGTATTCGTCACAATAATCGGTGTAGTCATGTCATAGCCCAGAGCTTTAATTGCTCCAATATCAAACTCGACCAGCAGTTGACCTTTGGTAACCCGATCCCCTTCTGAGATATGCGTTTTAAAATGCTGTCCTTTCAACTTGACGGTGTCCATACCGATGTGAACCAAGATCTCCGTTCCTCCATCCGATACAATACCAATCGCATGGCCTGTACGGAAGGCATTAGCTATAGTTCCGTTGAATGGAGAGAGCAGTTTGCCATCCTCAGGCACAATAGCAACGCCTTTACCCATGGCTCCAGTAGAGAACACTTCATCAGATATCTCGGATAACGGTTTGACAGTACCCGTCAGCGGGCTGGAAATATTCTCGTTCGTTAGCGCAGGAGCTGGGGTTTCAGCTTCTTTCTTCTCTTCATGGACTGCAATCATTTCTGTTTCCATGGAATCATTAAATCCAAAGAAATACGTAGTAATGGCTGTGAATATATAAGCTACTATAATGGCAATTACAAATCCGGCAAATCCTGTGCCGAAGAATATCGGCAGGGATGCCAAGCCCGGTATACCTGGAGCAATCGCCACGGAACCCGCCGCACCTGTGATTGCCCCGGCGATAGCGCCCCCGATAATAGCCCATACGAACGGTTTTTTGTAGCGGATACTAATCCCGTAGATGATCGGTTCCGTGATGCCAAACAAACCTGTTATCGCTGCAGGCCCGGCAATCGCTCTCACTTTTGGATTTCTGGTTTTAAGGAATACACCCAGTGCCGCACCTGCTTGTGCAAAGTTAGAAGGCGCAAATAATGGTTTCAAAGTATCATGACCGTATACCGCAATGTTATTGTACATGATAGGAATAAACGCCCAGTGCAGCCCCATAACAACTAACATCTGCCACCCGGCACCTACAATGACTCCCGCTACAATCGGATTCAAATTGTATAAGAAGGTGTAGCCCTTAGCCATTCCCAAGCTGGCATATATTCCAATCGGTCCAACCGCGATCAGAGTCAAGGGAACAATGACCATTAGACAGATAAGTGGCGTTATAAAATTTTTCACGCTATCATGAATTACTCTATTCAGGAATTTCTCCAGAATCGATAGCAACCAAATCGCGATAATCACTGGAATAACCGAAGAAGTATAACTCATAAGAACAACTGGAATATTGAAGAACGTAATATCCACTTTATCGTTATACAAAGTAATAATATTCGGGTATACCAGAGCTCCCGCTACTGCAAGCGCTACAAACGTATTCGCTCCAAACTTTCTCGAAGAAGTGACTGCAATCGCTAGCGGCAGGAAATAAAAGATACTATCTGCGGCAGCGAACCAGATCGAATAGACACCACCTGTTTTGGTGAGCCATCCTAACGAGACAAGCATTAATAAAAGCCCTTTCAAAATACCGGAAGCTGCCAGCGCCCCCAAAAATGGTGTGAAAATACCGGAAATAATATCCACCGTTTTGTTGAACCAGTTGCCTTCAGGAGCAGCGGATGCATTCGATTTGTCGTCATCTCCAAGGCTACTGATCTTTAAAATGTCTTTATATACGTCCCCTACCGTATTTCCAATGACCACTTGATATTGTCCACCGTTTTCAACAACTGTAATAACCCCGGGAATATTTTGTGTTTGGTTCTTGTCGGCCTGATCCCTGCTATTTAATTTAAATCTTAACCGAGTGGCACAATGCACCAAGCTAGAGACATTTCCTTCTCCGCCAACGGACGCTAAAATGTCTTTTGCCAGTTTTTCATTGGACATACTGCTCGCTCCTTTAATCCTCATTTGGCATTTTTCTATAAAAGTAAACGTTTACATGGATGGTGGTAATTCAAAGACTCTACGCGCACTCCAAGGAGTACGAAAAGAATATAGAGTCTCTGAATTACACGGGGTCAATCGTTACCGGCTTCTTCCTACCATTCTCTTGATTGTATGTCTGCGTCCTTTAATGGACAGCGCAAGCTGGTATACGTTCTCAGGAAGAGGTGTTCCTGCATAACCACCATCTCCAATGGCATGAATATCCGCGCCCGTCTGTTTCATCATGAGTGCGATCCAGGCAATCGTTTGAACATCTGCCCCTTCAACTGAGCTGTTCAGGAAAGAAAGAGCAAGCGTTCCGGGTTTATATGAATGGACAAATTCTACACATTGTCTGACGTGCTCCACTGTAATACCATGTCTGGAGCCAGGTGCAGGCAACGTAATAACGTCAGCACCAGAATCGATCAAGTCCTTAATAATTTCATTGGAAGGTCTCTCGCTCAGTGGATCCCCCAATACTTTCTCAATGGTTCCGTCTTCCCATTTTCCGGCGCAGATCAGGATTTTGTCTCCCAGTGTTTCTTTTGCCAGCTTGGTAGCCTCAATGATCCGTTCAAAGGTTGTACCTGCGGAAGGATTTCCTCCCAATACGATAAAGTCAGCTCCAATCTCTAAGGCACGCAGGAAGTTCTCTCTGGAAGCGATTCTTCCTTCTTTGGCCTCCACATATTGTTCTCCCGCAACCTGAGCATCCGGGCTTGGACACTCAAAATAAATACCGAGCGGAACACCGGCCCATTCCTTGATTTGCTTCAGGCTATACGGCTTATCAGCCAGCTTGCCATGCTTCATTTCACGCAATCCGATATTGGATTCTTCTTTGACCATATCAAAGCCATTCAGCATAACCATATCTGCGCCGTAAGCTGCTTGGATCTCCGCATTGGTAACGCCATCGACCAGGCCGGAATTCAGCATCACATGATGCTGTCCCATAATGACGCGCCCTTCAGAAGCCAGAATGGATTCTTTTAGATCTGCTGCGCTAAATTTCAAAATATCCGTTTTCGTGCTTGCGATTAATCTTTTTGCCAATGTAATCTCCTCCAAGTCATTTATGTTTTAAGTGGTCGTTCGTCAGCACAAATGCTGTTCCTCGATGTCGGATATCATCTTGATGCGGTCGCCATGGCGTCCTCCTTCAAACTCAGCCTCAAGCCATGATTTCACTATCATTTTCGCCAATTCGCTTCCGACGACACGTGCACCGAATGCAAGAACATTTGTATTGTTGTGCTGCTTGGACAACTGTGCAGAATAAGGCTCGCTGCATACTACAGCCCGAATTCCCTTGACTTTGTTGGCCGAGATGGATATTCCCACGCCTGTGCCGCAAATCAGAATGCCTGCGTCAGCCTGCTTTCCGACCACAGCCTCTGCAACGAGCTTTCCATACTTCGGATAGTCGGTTCTTTCTGAAGTTTGCGGTCCATAGTCCATGACCTCATGACCCAGTTCATTAAGATAAGTTGAAATCGTCGTTTTAAGCTCTACAGCCACATGGTCGCTACCGATGGCAATTTTCATGGCTTTATTCCTCCCCGAATTAGATATTTTTTAATCTGTTAATGATGGTTTTGTAAGATTCTTCTTTACCAAACAAAGTGGATGTCCCCAGTACGAATCCTTCAACCCCGTAGTGTGCCAATTCGTTGATCTTCTCTTCGGAGATAGCCCCATCAACCACGATTGTATAATTCAATCCCTTTTCGCGTTTAAAAGCTTGCAGCGCTTTAATCTTGTCGTTCACGAAGGGTAAATATTTTTGCCCTGCAAAACCCGGATTTACGGTCATGACCAACACATAGTCAACCATGCCAAGTAAAGGTTCTACTGCAGCAATGGCTGTCCCCGGATTAAGAGCGATTCCCGCTTTTACCCCGCTTCCAACAATTCGGTCAATGGTGCGCGTCGGGTGCATATCGGCCTCCGGGTGAAAATAAATGATGTCTGCACCCTTATCGGCAAATAAATCAATATAGGCGGAAGGGTTGTCTATCATCAGATGTACATCCATTGTTTTTTGGGTTTGTTTACGGATAAACTCCAAATCCTGAAGCCCCATTCCGAAATTAGGGACAAATCTACCATCCATAATATCAATATGATAAATATCCACATTGGCTTCTTCCAGCGCGTTTACTTCATGTTCCAAGGAGCTGAAATTAGCGCACATCATGGAAGGACATAATAGCATACTCATTCATAATCACCCTTCTTCTAAAATAGAGTAAACGATTACTCAAACGACATAATCTGTTTTCGATTTTCCAAAAAGCAGCAGTTGATCTTTATGCCCTTTGGTATTGAATAAATCAGTAGAGAAAACGTTTACCCATTGAAAAAAATAACAACAGTTCATGGCTCGAACTCCATCACTTGTTGGTTTCTCACACATCATATGGATTCTGAACTCTCTTGGGTAAACGATTACATTTAACATAATTAAAGTTATCATTTTCTGATATTGTTGTCAAACCATTTTTTTGTTGGATATTAAACGGGAAAGTTTACAGCATAATAGAGCACAGCTCGACCATCTTACTCTGGAGAGGTAAAACAGTACCTATGCTCACCTCTCCCTTGGCTAATGCAAGATGATATCTGACCACGAAACTAGGTGGTACTGCGTTGTATCAATCGTACTGGGATGGAATAATGCTGCTCTTGTTCCATCTTGTCTCCACTCAGCATACGAAGCAGCATACTGGAAGCTTTATCTGCAAGTGTTTCTTTATCCTGTTCAATTGTGGTCAATGGTGGATTACAATATTGGGAAATTGTGTCATTATCAAAACCCACTATCTTGACTTCACCGGGGACCTGTACTCCGAATTTCTGTAACGCCAGTAATCCGCCCAAAGCCAACCAGTCATTAGTTGCAAAAATACCGTCAAACCGCAGTCCTTTTTCCAAGACATGTTTAATAGCAGCCTGTGCGGTCTCCAGAGTAGGCCCATCATTGCGAACTGCAACCAAGTGGTCCTCGGATGGATGCAGTCCATGCTTTTGCAGAGCATCTTTATACCCGTACAGACGCTCATTAACAGAGGATAGATTGTTTTGCTTGGTCAACAGCAAAATTTCCTTGCAGCCTTTGTTAATCAGCTCCTCTGTCGCCAAAAATCCACCCTCATAATGATTGGACTCAATAAAAGCTACGTTCGTATTAATCTTTGGTCGTCGGTCAATACATACAATCGGAATGGGACGTTTAAGCAATTCCGCAGAAAGCTCCTCCTGACCCGAAATGCAGATCAGACCATCTACCATTTTTCCATCCAAAGTTTTCAAATATTCTCGTTCCTTCTCCGCATCTTTAGCAGTATTACATATAATGGTAGAATATCCTTGTTTAAAAAAGAAGCTTTCCACTTTTTGTACAATGACTGAAAAAAATTCATTATTAATATCCGGCACCAAAACGCCAATCGTCTGTGATTTACTCATCCGCAGGCTTTTGGCGATGCTGTTAGTCTCATATTGGTACTTTTGGATTACTTCAACAACCTTCTGCCGTGTTTCCTCAGAGAAGCGACCATTCTCGTTAATCACACGGGAAACCGTAGCTACAGAAACTCCACTTAACCTGGCAATATCCTTTATGGACACTTGATTTTTTTTCATATTATTTCCCTCAAATAATTATATTGAGTAAACGTTTTCCTGATTGGAGATTAACATAATCCTAATATGGGTGTCAACTGACACACTAGCATAGAAAGAGTTTTCCGCCAAAATACGAAGAGACCACAAGTCAACATACCATTTAATGAGTAAATACAACCTTTATAAGGAATACTTTAGGAACAACTTGTATCTTAAGGAAAAATGAATTAATCGTATGGAGGTGATCATCATGTGGTCTAAAATAATTTCTTATATTCCAAGCTGGAGTACACTCTTTCAAGCAGGCCTCGCGTTGATTATTCCTTTAGGGATTTATTATATAAACACCTCGATTTATTCGTTTGTTGGCAGTAAGGGAGCGAAATCCAAGCATTCTTCTGGTCGTTCTCTCTCCGATGAAAATAACGAAGGGCACATTGATCAACAGCATGAACCAAGCTCCAAAATTTCAGGGAATTACGATTCCGATTTAAATTCGATCCGAGAGGCTATAGGCGAAAATAGTGATGTGCATTTTCGTGAGTTTGTAGTAAAGAAATATCATGCACGGTCCGTTTTAGTCTTCATAGATGGTATGCAGGATGAAAAGCTAATGAGCAAGCAGGTATTGGAGGTCTTGATGTTTGACGGCCAGCAGGCCCCACAGGAACAGCAGGAAAGTATAAATAGCTCTTTTATAAAAGAAAGCTTGATGCCGCTTACGCAAATTAGTGAAGTTGCTGATATGGAGGACCTGCAGGAGTCTATACTTTTAGGGCATACTGCCTTATTAATTGAAGGAATGAAGGGAGCACTGCTGGTAGGCTCGCCTAATGGCGCCATTCGCTCCGTCAATGAACCAACCTCTGAAGCATTACTTCGGGGTCCCAGGATCGGTTTTACGGAGGTATTAAGTGAAAATACTTCGATGCTTCGACGCCAAGGCATAAACAAAAGTCTGGAAATGAAGAAATTCCAAGTGGGAAGCCGAATCAAAAAAGATCTGGTTGTCGCGTACATCAAGGATATTGTGAATCCGGATCTCCTCGAAGAAGTAAACAGCAGAATTTCAAAAATAGACATGGACTTTTTAGCTGAATCCGGTTATGTGGAGCAACTTATTGAAGACAATTATTTAAGTCCGTTCCAGCAGGCTCACAACACTGAGCGCCCCGACCGTGTCATAAGTGCTTTGTTGGAAGGAAGAGTAGCGATTCTGCTGGATGGTACTCCCTTTGCACTTATTGTTCCGGTGACCTTCAGTATGCTACTCCAATCTCCCGAGGACTATTATGAGCGCTGGATTCCAGGGACACTTTTACGCGTGTTACGATTTTGCGGAGCTTTTATAGCGCTTATGGGTCCTGCTTTATATATCTCTTTCATATCGTTTCATCCCGGTTTGATTCCAACCAAGCTGATTATTAGCATCATCGAGACCCGTCAAGGCGTTCCTTTTCCATCTGTCATAGAAGTTATGATTCTGGAAATCTCTATCGAAATCCTGCGGGAAGCCGGCATACGATTGCCCAAACCTATCGGTCCTGCCATGGGCATTGTGGGAGGCTTAGTCATCGGCGATGCTGCTGTCAATGCGGGCATTGTTAGCCCGTTCCTGGTGATTGTGGTTTCGGTTACTGCCATCTCTTCGTTTTCGATACCGACATATAGTGCGGGCATTACCTTGCGTCTTTTGCGTTTCGTTGGCATGCTATTTGCAGCAATCCTGGGCATGTTTGGAACCGTATTGTTCTTTCTGTTAATTTGTATCCATCTGACGAAATTAAAAAGCTTTGGCGTACCGTATGTGACTCCCTTCTCCCCTATGCGTCCAAGCGACTGGAAGGATGTGTACATTCGAGCCCCTATATCTCTGATGAAACGAAGACCCGTTATGATGAAAACTCAGCAAAGCAAGCGCAAATCATAGCACCCGGAGGAAGGAGGAAGGATTGTGTTTAGACGTTCTGATGATAAGATTACATCCAAACAGGCGGCAGTATTCCTGACCAATACGGTATTGGGCGCAGGGATTTTGACACTGCCAAGAGGTGTAACTGAAACGGTAAAGACTCCGGATGCATGGCTCTCTGTCCTGCTTGGCGGATGTATTGTCATATTAGTGGTGTTGCTCATGGTAAAATTAAGCCAACAATTTCCCGGAAACACTGTGTATCAATACTCCAGGAGAATCGTCGGTATCATTCCAGGAGGATTTTTAAGTCTATTATTAATCATATACTTTATCATCATCGCTGGCTTTGAGATTCGTGTTTTAGCTGAAGTGACGATTTATTTTTTGCTTGAAGGGACACCCATATGGGCGATTGTGATTCCATTCATCTGGGTGGGAAGTTATCTGGTTTTTGGAGGTATTAATCCCATTGCGCGGTTATACCAGATTGTACTCCCGATCAGTCTCTTCTTTTTACTCATCTGTTTTGTCCTTAGCCTAAGGATCTTTGAAATTGACCATCTTCGTCCTGTATTGAGTAACGGTATTCTTCCAGTAGTTAAGGGGCTAAAGTCGACTGTCCTTGTTTTCACTGGATGTGAAGTCGTCATGACACTGGTCGCTTTCTTGCAGTACCCTGAAAAAGCCATAAAGGCCATGGTAGTGGGAATCAGCATCCCTTGGGTATTATACTTTTTGACAGTAGTTATGGTAGTCGGCGGGTTATCGGTGGACTCTACTATGACAAGTACCTGGCCCACCATTAATTTAATGCGCAGCTTTGAAATCTCCGGATTTCTTTTTGAACGTCTTGAGTTTCCGTTGCTGGTAATCTGGATGATGCAAATGTTTTGTAATTTCTGCAGTTTTTTCTTCAATGCATCCTTAGGTGTCTCACAGGTATTTGGCCTTAAATATCGTTATGCGATTTTCGGCTTAATCCCAATTATCTTTATCTCCACAATGACTCCTGTTCGTATGATGGAAGTGTTTAGCCTAGGCGATGCGATCGGATACATGGGAATCATTTTATTTTTTCTGGTCCCGGTACTTCTCTCCATCGTTTTCATGATCAGGAAGAAGGGAATGAAGCAAAATGTATAGGCAACAAATCCTATCTTTGCTGCTTGCCTTCATTCTCCTGGTAACTCAAGCCGGTTGCTGGAGCAGCAGAGAAATAGAAGAACTAAGCATGTATACAGGACTGGCTCTGGATAAGGGTGAGCCCAGCACAGTGGAAAAGGACCTGGAAAAGGAAGGCAGCCGTTACTTCAAGAAAAATAAAATTACTGCCACTGTGCAAATCGTCCCCAAAAAGACTTTTGGAAACACGGCAAAACAAGGTGGTGGACAAGGGCCAAACTATATTAATATAGCTGCCACCGGGGATTCTTTACTTGAAATCTTCCGGCAATTATCCCTCCGTCTGGATCGCCCGATTATTGGTCACCATCTAAAGGTCATGGTGGTTTCCACCAAATTGGCAGAACAACAGACGATGCAGCAATTGATGGATTTTGTGCTTCGTGATAATGATATTCGTCCGAGTTGTTTTGTTTTCTTAAGTAAGGAACGTGCAGCTGATACCTTAGTTACCAAATATAAGGACGAGGTCCCATCCATTCATATTCTGTATATGCTTCGTAATCATTTCAGAACCAGCAAGGTGATGAGGGGAGTCAATTTGTCTGAATTGGATGGGTTGATGCACTCCAAAAAAAGCTATATATTGCAAAACATTTCTGAATCCGATGGGGAATTAGAATTTTCGGGTGCTGGTGTTATTAAAGGAGACACCGGTCACTGGATCGGTAGTTTGGGACAACAAGACGTAGAGAGCATTGCATGGATTAAAGGTGATGTTGAGGGCGGAGCTGTCAAAACGTATGACAAGCGGAATGAAGCTATAACTTATGAGATCAAATCGGTAAAAAGCAAAATAACAGCGAAGGTGACCGAGGGTAACGATATCTCGTTTCACGTAAAAATTGAATCCAAAGGACGTTTAATCGAAAACTGGGATGAGAAAGTGAACCCGACAGAGACACGAAACATGAAAGAGGCTGAGAAAGAATTTGAAAAAGAAGTGACTAGAAGGATTAAGTCTCTTATGCACAAATTACAATCAGAATATAAAGTCGATGTCGCCAGTTTTGGCGAACGTTTAAATATTGAGCAGCCTCAAGTGTGGAAAAAAGTAAAGGATGATTGGGATTACAAATTCAGCAAAATACCCGTAACCTTCGATATAAAATTATCTATTACGGATTTAGGCTCATCTGCCGAATGAAAGAGTCGAATTGGCCTTATATAAAAGCCAATTCGACTTAAGATTCGCGGTTGTCTTCATAACCATCCAACACTGCAACGGTCGCTCCTGAATTTCCAGAAGCGGCTACACGCTTAATTCAAATTGATTTTAAATCCATCCCCTGCATGGCCACCTAAAACGATCAAGCCACCTTTGGGCAGTACAACCGAATTGTTATTGCTAGCAGTTGAAAATTGTACAACCGCTCCGTTTTCATCATAGACAGCGAAGCCTCCGCTTTTTGGAAAATCAACGGTCATCGTTTTATTGGCTGAGTTTTTATCTATTTTATACCATGTGGCTTGGCCATTAGATGGTATGGTGTACACTGATTTTCCTCCCAAGATAGGTTTAACAGCATCTTCACTGATATAGGATTGTCCATCTATGGTTAAATACTCCGAACCATCCTTGGTATAAAAATTCAGATCAAATGCATCTCTTCCACTCATAACAGGAATCTCAACGGCATTTACTGCTTTATTCTCATCCACAATTTTAGTACCACTTGCGTATCCATCATGATCAACGGATATTTTTTTTGTTATAAATGAGGGGGCCAGATAAAATATGGAAGATATCTTTTCATCCAAAGCATAATAATTTTTCCCGTTTCTATTTTCCCATGCCTTTTTAACTGTAGTATTTAGAGGATTGGCATCAAGCTTTTGATATTCATAAATCACCATAACCATTTGGCCTAATCCCGGAAAGTTTAAATAAATGTTAGCCTTAATATACGTTTTCCCGTTTTTTTGTTTGTCAAAGCTTACGGCTACACTGCCATCACTGCTTTTGAATTGTCCATCACCTGTATACACATATTTTTGCGCCGGGACGAATCCATCCAAAAAAGCAGGTAAATCAAACTCACCGTTTTTAATCTCTACATTGATGGTTGTACCCACAGAACCGTATAATCCCGAATAAGAAAGTAAATCAGATGGCATTTCCACTTTTACAGGAGCCTCAAATGTTTTATCCGGTATGATGTCTTTAATGATGCCCTTATCTTTTAAAACTTCCAATAAAACGTTAGAAGCAAAAATACTATCTAAGATGGAAGACCCTCCAGATGAAAGCACAGCCATAGAAATTTGATGCTCTGGTATGGTGATCAAAGTAGAGTGATACAAAACAGTATCCCCACCCTTGGATAGCGCAGTTATTCCGTAATCACTAAACGGTGCCAACTGAACCGCATCCCAGCCAAGCCCATAATTAAAGCTGTTTGTCTCCTCAGGTACCCATATTCCTTTTCGATATTCATGACTTTGCATGGACTTCGCCGATTGTGCAGATAAAATATCGGGTCTGTTCCCCATTAATACTTCTGAAAACATAGCCACCTCTTCTGCGGTAGAGTATAAGCCCCCTGTCCCGATGACATTGGCATTTTCAACGGGTAAGGCCCCCTCAATCGCAGGAAAATAAGTTTTGGACAGCTTTTGTCTGTCAAACTGATCGAGTGGTGTTTTCGTAGAGTTCAAACCCAAAGGGGCACTAATATGCTTTGCCAGAAATTCGGTATAACTTAGACCACTCACCCGTTCAACCAATATTTCAAGCAATTGAAAACTATCATTACTATATACAGAATATTCGCCGGGGTTGGATTTTAAAGTTTCTGATCGTAATCTCAGCAATAGCTCATCATGATTTTCTGTATCATTGTCATTAAATAACATACTATTTTTATAGTGGGCACCGTAAAGACCCGACGAATGATTTAACAGCATACGCGGTGTAATTTGTTTGTATCTTTCATCAGCCATTGTAAAGTCCTTAATGTATGTTGTTAGCGGCTGATCAATATCTACCTTATGGGCATCCACCAGCATCATCGTTGCAGCAGATACATACATTTTGCTTGTAGAGCCTATACCGAACATCGTATCCTTGGTGATTGGCTCGTTGGTTGCTTTATTCTTTACACCCACGCTATCCGATAATACGATGTTTCCATGGTCCCTAATGGCATACTGCACACCGCTAGCACCGTATTTGGATACCAGCTCCGAGGCCAGATTGCGAGCCTTTTCCTTAATAAGTTCAGGATTGTCTTGAGCAAAAGCATTCGTCATCGGCAGTACAAAAAGCATAGCCGAAATGAACACAGCTATTATTTTCTTCATTCCATATTTCCTCCTCTTATGGGTTCCCAGATTATTACTGGACTGATCATACTATGAACGAGGATTCTATATAAAAAAGTCATCCTGAAACGAAAAAAACAATCCCTAAACAGCAAGATGTCTAAGAATTGTCCTTATAAAATGGCAATAAAACCATATTATCGAATACTTTATTTTTTGTTTCAATGGTCATATTCCCACCGTATTTGTCACATATTCTGGATATATTGGTCAAGCCAATGCCATGTACATCCGGGTTTGATTTTTGACTATGCAAATGAGCCACTTCATTCTCCACATGATTAAGGATGTGAATGAAAAGCGCGGACTCATTGGAATGTATTTTAATAAGAATGTACCTATCATCCGCAATCTTGATCTTTTTAGATGCTTCTATGGCATTATCCAGCATATTGCCCAGAGCGACACACAAGTCATAACGTTCAATATTTACTTTTTGTGAATACAAGTTAAGCTGAGTATCTACCTTGATGCCATTGGCCTGAGCAATATTAAGACTATTTGTGACAAGAGCATCTATAACCAGATTACCGGTATTAACCCTTTGATAGGCTCCTTCGATTTTATTTAATGTAACCTTAATATGTTCACTCGCCTCAGCCAATTCATTTCTCTTGATACATTCTTCAATATACAAAAACTGTTGGTGTGTATCATGAATGATTCTTTTCATATTTTTGAAGCTGTAAACCGTTTTTTCGTAGTTAGCATCTTGGTAGTCCATCTGATGTTGTAATTGAGCATTTTCATGCATTAATTGAAATTTTTCAATGATATTATCGAAAATATATATGATAAAAACATTTAAAAAAATAAAGCTAATAATAGAACCAAAATAATACATATTCTTTTCACTATAAACAGATAAAACATTGACCTGGTATAAACTTATGATGGGAACGATTAAAAATAAAATATAGTAACGATGCTGCAAAGGGAAGGTTCTGCGTTTGGCAAATAGCCGTATAATCTGAATGACAGCAAACATGATAATGCAGCTGAGTAACATAACCTTAGAGGATATCAAGTGATCTTGCCCACCCAAATGGCTAAAGTTGCTAATTTTAACGGAGCCTACAGCATATAAAATATAAAGAGATATAAAATTAACGATGGTTATCAATACAGCATAAAGGATAGAAAAAATGATCTTTGTCTTTATTTCCACTGTATACGAGTGCGCTAAACTAAATATGACAAGTAATGCCAAAATCGAGGATAGCGTAGGAGACAGATAAACACTTAAATATAAGATGTTCAGCAACCCGAAAATAATGAAATATATGAATCTATTTGGCTTTCGATTGGACTTATCAAAAACGGAGTTAAAGTAAAAATTCACTTGAAAGCACATCACCAGTACAACACATAGGTTAAGAAGCAGGTAGCTATATTCCATCATATTAATGCATCTTCATGATCATAAATTTGGTATATAGATCTTTAACTTCTTTTATTTTAGAACGCCCAATAGGTAACTTCACATCATTTGACATCAAAACATCACCGCCAGCAAATTTTTTCACATGAATTAAGTTTATAATAATCGAACGATGAATTTGTAGAAAATTATGTTCTTTTAATGCTGAAGCATAGTCCGAAAGAATCCCTTTGCTATCATAGGTTTGAGTAGAGGTTACAAAATGCAGTTTGTTTTTTATGGTTAAGCTTTTGGCCACTTCAATACTAATGATATCATCATATTTTAAAAGCACTTCCTCATAAGCTGACTTGATGATAACGAATTTTTTATCGAGAGATTGAAAATATTGACACAGCTTTATCATTTTTTCCTCAAAGATATGGGGAGCAATCGGTTTTATTAAATACTGAAATGTGACTACGTCAAAACTTTCCACCATATATTCAGGGTAGCTCGTTAAAAAAACAATCTGTTCATCCAGGTGATTTAAATTCCTTATTTTTTGGGCGGTTTGAATTCCGTTTATGCCATTCATTTCAACATCCAATATTAAGATATGGAATGGAGATTCATGGTTTTGATAATGAGATACCAGCTGTTCTCCTGAGTCGAATAATTCAACTTTAAATTCTATATTGGTCTTTATCGACAAAGTGATCAGCATATTTTTAACAAGTTCTCTGTGCTTGTGCTCATCATCGCAGATAGCCACTCTATACATAAATAACATACACCTCATTCCCATTGCATTGATCATGGAATTGTATTCTAAACAGTATATAACCTTTTAATATTCTATAAACAGCTTTTGGATAAAACGCAAATTCAAATCCCTCAAATGCCAGTATACAAGCTGCTCAGCAGTTGCATCCAAGGCAAAAAAGAAACCCTCGTCTTCAAAAGACGGGGTTTCTTAACTGTTTTATTGATCGTTATTAAAAAAATCAGTTCTTTTCTCTTCACCGTGGGAACGTCTGGCAAAGTCGACAAATTGGAATTTGTCCAGCCGATGCCTTGACTCGGTATACTGGAACAAGGTGGTGTCCTCCAGATAAACATAGTTACGTACTACGACCACATGAGTGTAGTTCTGAAGGTCCATCAGCTTATGATCTTCTTCGTCTGCATTTTCTACGGAAACCACTTTTTTGGCATAACTGATTTGAAGATGGAGTTCTCCCTCCAAATATTCGTAGATGGACCCACGACTAATTTCCTCGGTAAGCACAGGTACAATGTCTGATCGAAAGTAATCTTTATCCAGTATGACGCATTCACCCTCAATCTCACGCGCACGAATAACTTTCCAGACCAAATACTTGTCTTTGTTAATCTCAAGATGATTGGCTATGTCATCTGGAACTGGAATTAAATGATTTTCATGTACAATTGTTCGTGATGTACGCCCAATCCGTTCAGACATTTCCTTGAAACTGACCAAGCCTCCTATAGGGAAATCCATCCGTCCAATATCCAGAACAAAAGATCCTTTAGCTTTTATTTTATGGATATACCCATTTTGTGCAAGCAAGTGAAGTGCCTTACGTACGGTTTCGCGAGAAGTGTTATACTCTCGGGCCAGTTCATTTTCAGATGGCATTTTCGTGCCTGGAGCCAATTCGCCTGTCTGGATTCGTCCCGAGTACTCCTGATAAATTTGCAAAAATATATTCTTTGTCAATTTTCATCACCACGTTCATTGTAGCATCCTTTCACTTCCTGTTCACTAAAATAGGCTGTACGATGAATCTGACTTAATTCGTATTGTCTGATGAAGAATTCAAATGAATTCTCATTAAGGTATACTGCAAATCTTCTGCCTCACCTGGCAGTTCCTCAACCGATTCAATCATGCTCTGACCATCCGGGACAATGACTGGTGTAATAATGGGGTATCCCGATTTCTGAATCAGCTCACGGTCAAATTCCATCAATAGTTGTCCTTGCTTTACGGTTTGACCTGTCTCCACATGCATGGTGAATCCTTCCCCCTTCAGGGACACCGTGTTAATTCCCACATGTACCAGAATCTGTACACCTGTCGGATGCTCTAAGATCAAGGCATGCTTGCTTTTCACCATGATGTGAATGACTTGCCCACTGAAAGGGGCAAGAATTTTGCCATCCTTCGGTTCCACTGCTATACCTTGACCCATCTGCCGTTCGGCAAAAGCCGGGTCAGGAACTTGTTCTAACGGTACAACACGTCCTCGTACGGGAGTCCTCACTTCAAGCACATCTAGTGCGGTATTTTGCGGAAGCGAGTCTTTCCTTACGGAATCATTGGCTGGTGCAGCCTGACGGCGCTTAGTTAACAACTTGCCATACATTAAAGTTAAAGCAAACGGCACAATTAACACGATCGCCATCCCGATGAAGAATACACCCCAGTTGTTTGGGAAAATAGACAAGAAGCCTGGAATCCCGCCCACACCAATGGAAGAAGCCATCACATGATTTACGGTGAGCAATATACCTGCAATACCGGAACCGATCATTGCGAATACAAACGGATATTTATATCGGATATTCACTCCGAATATGGCAGGCTCGGTTACACCCAGAAATGCAGACACTGAAGAGGTAAGAGCCAATCCTTTTCCCTTTTGCTCCTTCAATACCAGCATCATTGCCAGTGCTCCGGCACCCTGAGCGATATTGGACAGCGCCAGCATCGGCCAAAGGAATGTCCCACCTTGCGTACCAATTAATTGCACGTCCACCGCCAGGAAAGTATGGTGCATTCCCGTAATCACGAGCAAGGAGTACAAGCCTCCATAAATCAGGCCTCCCAGCGCAGGAGCCAAATCGAAAACGTATACAAGACCAGACGTAATGGCATTACCAATCATAAAAGTAACCGGACCGATCACTGTAAAAGCCAGAAATCCCGTTATTAATAATGTAATCGGTGCTACGAGTAACAGCTTAAATGAATCCGCTATCTTCTTATTTAGGAATTTCTCAATGTGGGCGAGCACGTAAGCGGATACTAAAACGGGTAAAACCTGTCCTTGATAACCAATCTTGTTCACTTCCCACCCAAACAAATTCCAAACCGGAACGGTGCCCTTTGTAACCGCATCCGCATAACCGTATGCACTTAGCAGATCCGGATGAACCAGAATCAGACCCAGTACGATCCCGAGTAAAGGACTGCCGCCAAACCTGACAACGGCCGACCATCCAATTAAGGCAGGTAGAAATGTAAATGCGGTGCTGGCAATGGTGTTAATGATAGCAGCAAAGTCGGTCCATTGAGGATAGACCTGAACCAAAGCCATTCCTTCGAAGAAGATTCCCTTACCAGTCAAAATATTATTTATTCCAAGCAATAAGCCTGCAGTCACGATTGCGGGCAAGATGGGGATAAAAATATCTGCCAGCGTCTTGATGGCACGCTGAATTGGATTTTGTTTTTTGCTTGCCGCATTTTTGACATCGTCTTTAGAAGCCCGACTACCTCCTGTAATGGAGATCATTTCGTCATATACCTTATCCACCAGACCTGGGCCAATCACGACCTGATACTGTCCTTGTGAAGAGAATTGGCCTTTGACCAGATCATTTTGTTCAAGTGCATCTTTATCAACCAGCTTATCATCATAAAGGGCAAATCGCAGACGAGTTACGCAATGCGTAGAGGCCTCTATGTTGTCTTTGCCACCAACGGCTTTTATAATGTCTTCTACCTGTGATCTTTCAATCGCCATTTAGCCCACTCCCTTAACGTTTGCTCATTTTAAAGCAGCAACCCCGGTTGTAAAAAGTAGCGTACCCGGGGTGCTACCTGATGTCTCCATACTATTCACTAAGGCTACGAACAATCCACATATAGGAAGCATATGGGGTCAAAGAGATTACTTCTTTTAGCTCCGGGGCGTGCTGAGTATTACCAATTAAGAGCTCAGCCGCATCCAACGCTTGATTTTCTAATGATGAATAAAATGAATCCGGTATACGGAATTGCGTATTCTGTCCGCTAAAATTGGAGATGACGATCAAAGTCTCCTCTTCATTGTTGCGTTGATAGGCATAGACCTGAGGATGAGCTTCGTCCAGGCGTAGATAATTCCCATCGGTAATGACTTGCACCGTCTTACGCAGATGAATTAGCTTACGGTAATGGTGATAGATAGAGTTCGGGTCCTCTAACTGAGCCTGAACATTAATCTGTGGATATCGTTCATCTACCTTAATCCAGGGAGTACCTGAAGTGAAGCCCGCATTGCGAGTGCCATCCCACTGCATCGGTGTTCTCGAATTATCACGAGACCGCTCTCGAATGATATTCAATGCTTCTTCTGCACTTTTGCCTTGCTCCTGTAAGATACGATACATATTCAGAGATTCAACATCCCGAAACTCTTCAATGTCTGCCCACTGCGGGTTGGCCATCCCAATCTCTTCACCCTGAAATATATAAGGCGTTCCTTGAAGACCATGTAGCGTGGTTGCCAGCAGCTTGGCGCTTTCCGCATGATATTCGCCATCATCCAAAAAGCGAGAGATTGCCCTTGGCTGATCATGATTATTAAAAAACAATGCACTCCAGCCACCACCCTGTTGCATGCCCGTTTGCCAATCCGAGAATAGCTTTTTCAGCATTTCAAAATCATATGGCATGAGTTCCCACTTCTGTCCATTTGGGTAATCCACCTTCAAATGATGAAAATTAAAGGTCATGGACAATTCTTTTCTCTCTGGATTGGAATAACGGATACAGTGATCCAGTGAGGTGGAGGACATCTCACCCACAGTGACGCTATTCTGTTTGGCAAATACTTTCTCATGTAACTCATGGATGTATTCATGCACATGTGGACCGTCCGTATAATACTTACGTCCGTCGCCAGGAGCCGTGCTTCTATCATCGTCCGAGAATTGCTGATCCTTGGAAATCAAATTAATGACATCCAGTCGGAAACCACTAACTCCCTTCTCAGCCCAAAATTCCAGCAGATTGACAACTTCTTGACGGACTTTGGGATTTTCCCAGTTTAGATCCGCCTGAGTCTTATCAAACAGTGTCAGGAAATATTGGCCTGTTGCCTCGTCATATTGCCAAGCTGGTCCACCAAATTTGGAAACCCAATTGTTTGGAGGTCCACCATCGGGTGCTGGATCACGCCAGATATAGTAGTCCCTATACTCACTATCCTTAGAAAGCCGTGCCTCCTGGAACCAGGCATGTTCTGTGGAAGAATGGTTAACCACGATGTCGATCATTAGGTACATCCCACGCGCCCGGATTCCCTCGCTCAATTCTTCAAAATCCTGCATTGTTCCATAATCGGGATTAATCTGGCAATAATCGGCTACATCATACCCGTTATCACGTTGTGGTGAGACATATACAGGCTGCAACCAGACAATATCCACACCCAGTTTTTTTAAATAATCCAGCTTTTGCGTCAGTCCTCTTATATCACCGGTTCCTTTGCCCGTTGTATCGTTAAAACTTTTGGGATAAACCTGATAGACCACTGATTTGCGCCACCAGTCCTTATCTTGAGGAATTAAAGTCTTGTTCATTGCTTCCATTCATGCTCATTCCTTTCTTGCGAAATGAAGTAGCGTAAAAAATAATATAACGCTTTCAACATCTTGTATATACAAGATTAAGTCATGTATATACAAGTTGTCAACAGCTTTATCTATTAAGGTAATACCCGTTTTGCAGCTAAATGATCAGGAGACTCATCCATTCTGTCCGATTGTATGTTATGACTCGTAGAATAAGCTCAATTCACACGAAAAAAGGCTCCTGCCTATAGTCAGGAACCTTTCTTTTCTATGATGAATAAGGTACTCATTTACATCCATATCGATAGTGCACTATAAAGGAGCAATAAGGACATTATGATATTGAAGGAACGCTCATGCTTATTCAAGAAACGTTGAAACACTGCGCCAAAAATCGCCCAGCTCACTACAGCTACAAAACCAATACAAGTCAGGAGTAATGAAATCGTAATAAGCTCTATATACGATACATCATAAGGCATTACAAACGTTGAAATGACCGTAATACCATACAAAATGATTTTTAAATTGATAAATTGTAGCAACAGTCCTGATTTGAAGGAATATCCCTCATTGTGATCATTATCCTCCGTAGAGGATTTGCTCTTTGCAATTTTCACCGCCAGATAAAGCATATACAGACTGCCGAGAACATTCATCCAGATCTTAACCCGTGGCAAAAAATGATACAAAGCAAGATTAAAATAGCAGGCTAACAGCATAATGGCGAAACAACCTGCTGTTACTCCCAGCAAGAATGGGAATGCTTTTTTCAAACCCAACCGCCTGGCACTGTCTAAAGACATAATATTGTTGGGACCTGGCGTAAAGCTGCTAACAAGTGCATAAGAAAGGAACGGAATAAACGGCATGCAACAATCAACTCCCGTATGTTATAATTGAATGAAATGTACGTTGAGACGTACATTTGTACTTTATGATTGTACAATATGTTCTTTATAAAGCACAATAGGAGCGAAGAATTATGGAGAATATTAATCTGATTTTAAGTAAAAATTTGAAACATCTAAGAAATGAAAGAAAATTAAGTTTAGATAAATTAGCTGATCTGACGGGGATCAGTAAAACGATGCTCGGTCAGATTGAGCGCGGAGAATCTAATCCCTCGATTACAACCGTATGGAAAATTGCGAACGGCTTGAAAATCTCTTTCACTGCTCTGATTAATGAACCACCTTCAGATGCAGTAGTCGTTCCTAAAAGCAAAGTACAAGTGCTTGAAGAAAATAATCAATATCGGTTGTATCCATTTTTCCCCTATGAAGGAAGTAGAAATTTTGAGGTTTACACCGTAGAGATTGAAGCAGGAGGAGAACTGAGTTCAGCGCCGCACCGTGAAGGTACAGAAGAATTTATTACGGTATTTGAGGGTGAGATGGTGGTAAAAGTCAGTGAGGAAATATACACGGTTAAAGCTGGAGATTCGATCCGCTTTAAAGCAGACCGCCCACACATTTACTATAATCTAGGAGAAACCCTGGTTCGGGTGAATATGATTATTTATTACTCTGTATAGTTCAATCTTGAAGACCATAAGTATACAAGTCTTTAAATTAAATGATTTGCCTGTATGCTGTTTAGGAGATTTTAATTTGCTTTATCACTCGTGCTGGATTTCCAGCTACAACCACATGATCTGGAACATCCTTGGTTACTACTGCTCCTGATGCCACTACGACATTATTACCTATCGTAACACCGGGATTAATAACTGCTCTACCGCCAATCCATACATTGTTGCCAATCGTTACAGGTTTCCCATACTCTGGGCCAGCGATTCGTTCAAACGGATCTATGGAATGAGTTGCTGTGTAAATATGGACTCCTGGAGCCATGAAACAATTATCTCCAATGCGCACTTCGCAAACATCCAAAATGGTACAGTCAAAGTTGGCGTAGAAATTTTCCCCAACATGGATATTGTATCCGTAGTCACAGCGTATGTTGGGTTCCATACCTATATTTTCACCAGTTGACCCGAAAAGCTCCTTAAGTAACTTTTCACGGTACTCACGATCCGTCTCTGCCGTCTGATTAAAGAGACGTACACATCTTCTCGCATACTCTCTTTCATTTGTTAATTGAGGATCAGCAGCTACATAAAGTTCTCCATTCATCATCTTTTGTTTTTCCGTTTTCATAGTCATGGGACAATCCCCTTTATATTTTAATCTGATTTTTTTCTTTCATCCCAATAGGTTGGGCTGCGCCCGATATCAAGCCAGCAACAATAACGCCAGCAAGCACTACAATCAAGGCATGCAGAAGTCCAACATGTTCACCTAAAAACCCTAATCCTGGGGGGCCTACTAAAAAGGCAATGTAACCGATCGTGGCTACGGCTCCAACCCGGATAGCTGCACCACGAGGATCGTCTCCGGCAGCAGATAAGCCCACAGGAAAACCAAGTGAGGCTCCAAACCCCATAATACGACGCCCAGTCCGGCCATGAGGTAATGCTGTCCCCAGATCACTAGAATGATACCGATAGCAGCCAGGACAGCACTCCCTTTCAACACAGGGACACGGCCGTATTTATCCAGTATGAATCCGCCAGTAAAACGTCCAATGGTCATCGCTGCCACAAATAGTCCATACATATAGGAACCTGTTAAAGAATCCACGCCATAACCATCTACCATCGTTAGCGGCAGCCAGTCATTCGCAGACCCTTCTGCAAACGCCATACCTAACACGATGATACCGATCAATAAAATCCGTCTTTCTTTCCATACAGCAAGCTGCGCCTTGAGATTAGATCCGACCTTTTGAGTAGGAACTTCTTTCTCTATACCTGTATTGCGGGGCAGAAAACGATAAAAATAGAAAGTTACCGCTGCAATCATGACAGCCATTGCTCCAAAATGGACCACAACAGGTATGTGTAGTGCCGCTGCTCCAGAGCCAATAACCGCACCTACAAGTGTCCCCATACTAAATGAACCGTGAAAAGCGGGCAAAAGCGTTTTTTGCAATTGATTTTCTACCGCAGAACCTTCGACATTAAGAGCTACTTCCGCTGTCCCATAGCCACCTCCAAAGATGACCAAACCAGCAAATACGATGCTCGTGAGCGAAAATGCAGTTCCCAACCCTACAATGACAAAACCGATCACAATCAAAATCGCACTTCTCAGAATGACCGCCCGTCCACCTATACGAGAAATCATATTGCCTGCACTAAGTAGTCCCACTAAAGAACCTGCGGCTAATCCAAAAATTATAATTCCCATTTCGGCAGTCGAGACATGTAAAATATCCCGGATAATAGGCGTTCGAGACACCCAGGAAGCAAAAGCTACACCCGGTAAAGCGAATAACAAAAATAAAATGTTACGAATTACCCTGGGATTCATGGAGGGTTCTACTGGCATTTACTTATCTCCTTATCACCACTTTTTATTAATCTTTTAATAAGTTATATTATAATTAGTCATTCTATTCGTATCCAAACTATTTGTCAAAAAGAGAATTATAGTCATAGATGGCTATTGACTGTCAGTTGTAAACATATTAAAAAGGGCCTGAGCAGGTAGAGCATGAGCACTCGTCACCTATTCAGACCTTTTAATTAAACTATACAAGCTCTATACTGAATCAGCCTTGAATTGTCTTTTGGATTCTTCTTCTATTTTCAATCTGGTTTCTCCCAGCAACCCTCCATCTGCTGACGCCTGAAGCAACAACTCACCAGCCACATAACCGGATTGTATAACAACGAGACACCTTCCCCTGTGTGTTCGTCTCTCATTCCCCTTGAAGGATTCATCGCTGGTGAGATCACCATTGTCTATTCCAAGGATACGACCATCACCATGCAGTTTAAAGGTTACATCAAAATCCTGGTTAGGTACAATGGTCCCGTTTGGGTCTATGACGGTTACTTCCACATGAGATATCTCATGCCCATCAGCAGGTAGAACCGTCCGATCGGCCTCCAACTTTAGAGCATAAGGAGCCCCGGCAGTGGTCAGTTCATGCTCACAAACCTTCTCGTTTCCATTACGACCCACAGCCCGGATTTTGCTCGGTGTATAGGGAAGCTCCCATAGGATTAGATGATTAGGGTAATCCACTAGCTTCCTCTCACCGTATGATTCATCATTCACGATCAATTCCACACTCTCACAATTAGTGAAAGTAACCAACCGTATCAATTTTCCACCGTATTCAGGAAATGTCCAGTGATCTTCCATAGCCGGAGATTTCCAGTGCATCGTCCATGTCGGATTAAATTCCGATTTCATATGTTCGTTAAATGCGGCTATGTGCACAATAGGCTGATCAGACCATAAACTTTGTTGGAGATAAGATACTGGTTTGCGGAATCCGCAAGTATCAATCAGACCCGAAGACCACCCTTTGGAGGGATAGCTCGTTTCTCCCAAATAGTCAATTCCACTCCAAACAAATTGACCGATCACATAATCATGATTAGCGACATCAAACCAGGGATTCATAGGCAAATAACCTTTAACCCGGTTATCCTTACCCCGATAGTATGGGAATGTTTCTGTTCCAAGGATAAGCGTATCCGGCATGGCCGCTCTATAGTGCTCATACCACTGCTCCTGATAGTTTACCCCCAGAACATCCACTCGTTGTGCCAGCTGTTTGGTATGCTCCACTTTGGCCTCAATCGAACCCTCACGCAAGCTGATCGGTGTATTATGCGGCTCAAGCGCACATGTAACCGGTCGGGTTGGGTCTTTTTCATGGCAGAAACCCACGAGCTGCTCCAACATTTTGAGCATGGATGGCTGACCTTGGTTTTCCACTTCATTCCCAACGCTCCACATGAAAACACTGGGATGATTCCTGTCCCTGAGCAACATTGCTTCCAGATCTTTTTCCCACCACTCATCATATAAATGCTCATAGAAAAGAGACTTCCATTTGTCAAAAGCTTCATCAACCACCAAGAACCCCATCTGATCACATAAATCTAATAATTCGGGCGCCATCGGATTATGAGCAAAACGGATCGAGTTACAGCCCATTTCTTTCAGCCTCTGCAGCCTTCTCTTCATGGCTGTATCATGGTAAGCAGCCCCCAGACAACCTAAATCATGGTGAATGCACACTCCCTTTAGCTTTAAGCTGTGCCCATTCAGAAATAAACCTTTTTGAGTGTCCAGCTTCACTTCTCTTATACCAAAAGGAGTACAATAACGATCCACCTCTGTATTGTCGCAATAGATCGTCGTCTGAGCTTCGTAGAGCAGTGGGTTGTCCGGTGACCATAGTTCTGGCTCTAAAACTCGCGCTTTTTGCTCTATTTCCCCCGTTTCACAGCCCGAAAGAGTTACTCGGTTTTCCACTTTTCCTTTGATCTGTCCCTGTGGGTCCAGCATTTCAGTCATAATCGTACACTCTACGGCATGCGCGTGATGATTAGTGACCTGGATTCTGGCAGTCACCTTGGCTTCATCTGGCGAAATTTCAGGTGTGGTAATGTAAGTCCCCCATTCGGTTATATGAATATAATCCGTACAAATCAGCCAAACATTACGATAAATACCGGCCCCCGAATACCATCTATCAGGTGAAAGAATCGTATTGTCCACTTTGACGGCAATCACATTCTCCTCATCCCACCGAATATATGGAGTCAAATCATATTGAAAGCTAACATATCCATAGGGTCGCTTGCCCACAAAATGCCCATTGATCCAAACCTCACTGTTACTGTGAATGCCATCAAATTGTATGTATACGCGCTGTTTTGGAGAGGAGGGCTTCACATTAAAATGCTTTCTGTACCACCCGACAGACCATCTCGGCAAATAAGCTTGATTGCCACCATACAGCATATGCGGATCAAAGGACTTTTCAATGCTCCAATCATGAGGGACTTGAAGGAGCCGCCAATGCTCATCATTATAGTCCATTTTCTCAGCACCTGCATAATTACCTTCTATAAATTTCCAATCTATTTTGAATGGCATAATCACTCTGCTTCCCATCATCTTGCCTCCATTTCATAAAGTGGATGAACGGATATAACAACAGTGCGGGATGACCATCACAAAAGACGTGTTCTCATTACAATATTTGATACACCGGGCGATCTTCTATAAAGTGTACGGGGAGCATTGGAAATTGGGCGGAAAGTACATCTGCGAGATACTTCATCCCAGGTGCTTCACTTTCAGCATGTCCCAGCATGATAAGTGCTTTACTTTGCCCTTGATAGACAGCATCTTTAACATATTCTGGTGTTTCCCATTCTGGGCCCTCACCGGCAATGACTAAATCCACATTTTCATTTAGAAATAATGGAATGGCTAGTTCACCACCTCCCCTGTATCCTACTGAGATTCCCACTCGTTCACATGGCATGGAAACCTCGCCAGCCACCCGTACATAACGAATATGTAGTTTGGCTTTGATATATTCAGCGATCTCCTTAACCTCCATAGCCGGAATAGTCAAAATGGCGGCCGTCGGCTGCTGTTTCACAATGTAGTTGTGCCAGCTAAGCGCCTGAAGAAGCCCAACCATCACTCCATCCGGTTGATAACGATGTATGGCGTCATGAAACCGATAAATGCCTATACCTGCATCGGCAATGAGGCGAGATTTTTGCAAAAAAACAGGATCATATAGTAAACATTCATGCATTCTCTGATGACTATAAAAGATGCCTTCATGCGTAATGATAAAATTTGCACCTAGAGAAATAGCTTGTTCTATTACATACTGCGAAGCTGAGAAAGCGGTTACAATTCCTTGCACCTCAGTATCTATATATCCTGGGTCCAGTAGATCTACGGTGGTGTTGGGTATGCTTATTCCCTTGGTCAGATGATTCACAATCTGACCCATAGTCATGGTCATACACGTTCCCTCCTCATGGATAATGCATATCAATTGTACCATTTTATTTCAATCATAAGTGCTATTCTTTCTAGCAAAATAGCCAGTTCCAAAGGAGCCAGCTGTTTTACGAATGGTTCTATTATTTATACAGAACTCCTAAAATGGAGTCGATTCGTTCTTTTGCTCCTTGCCAGGATGTCATGACGGGGAACTCATATTGCTCTCTTACTCTCAGATTCCATGGATGAGGAATGCAAAGCACCTTTTTCCCCTCCTCTAGCGCAGGCACTAAATTATGAGGACCATCATCAATCAGGAGATCATAGTTAATCAGGTTCTTTCGTTTACATGGGAAAAAGTTCTCAATCGGAATGAATGGCATATGTCTTTGAAGCCAGTTCCATTTCTCTACGACGGTCTTGGGTTCTGCCGCTGTCACAATAATGACATCAAAAGCATTGCAAAGCTTCTCCATCTCTTCTACAACATACTCGTCATACAGTTCAAGTTCCTCAAACAAACCCGGTCGCCCATAAAATACATCATGCGTGCTTTTGGGATGACGTAGATGATCAGTATTCCAATCTAACATTTCTTCATACCGAAGCGGATGAGTGGGAAATTCACTATTGTTATGGTATATGGCTCGTTTGACGAGATGACAGATGGTATCGTCCATATCGACTGCAATGATTGGTTTTCTCATCAGCTTGCCCCTATTCACTCTGGTAAAATTTTTCACAAGAATATCATACTATAATTTAATATCGCGGTGAAGCTTAGGTATTGCTGGCCGATTAGATCTCGCCTTTATTCAAGATAATTAGCCAAGCACAACGTTAGGTTTATCTACATAAATCAGATATATTAAAGCAAAAAAGTTAGGTTGGTTTTATTAAAATAAACTAAATTTCAAACAAATATAAGCAATAAATACAATGATATCATAGAAAATCTCACTTAAATAATAAATCTATGTGTTTATTCTTAGAAAACACAAAAAATAACCAAAAAAATCAATTGAATAACAAAAACTCAAATGATAGAATAACAAAAATAACTTTTCTCCAAATTGAAAACGCTTAATTTGTGTTTAGCTTACTGCTATTTACACACTTACATACCTACCTCATCTCTGTATAGCAGGAAGTTGAATAATATATTTAGGGAGGAATAAAAATGAAGGTATTGTTAAGAAAAGCATTATTGTCTGGACTGGTCGGCTTGCTCATCATGATTGGTTTAGGAGGAGTTTTCTCAAAGGTAGAAGCTGCTTCAGGATTTTATGTAAGCGGTACCAAATTGTATGATTCTACAGGCAAGCCATTTGTTATGAGAGGCGTCAATCATGCTCACACATGGTACAAAAATGATCTTTATACAGCTATCCCGGCAATTGCCCAGACAGGTGCTAATACCGTCCGAATTGTCCTTTCTAACGGAAACCAGTACACCAAGGATGACATTAATTCCGTGAAAAATATTATCTCTCTAGTCACGAGTTACAAAATGATTGCTGTGCTTGAAGTTCATGACGCTACAGGCAAAGACGACTATGCGTCTTTGGATGCAGCTGTGAACTACTGGATTAGCATAAAGGATGCTCTGATCGGCAAGGAAGACCGGGTTATCGTAAACATTGCGAACGAATGGTATGGTTCTTGGAATGGAAGTGGTTGGGCTGATGGATACAAGCAAGCGATTCCCAAGTTGAGAAACGCAGGTATCAAAAATACGCTCATCGTCGATTGTGCCGGATGGGGACAATATCCTCAGTCTATCAATGACTTTGGTAAATCTGTATTTGCAGCTGACTCTTTGAAGAATACGGTATTCTCCATCCATATGTATGAGTTCGCGGGTAAAGATGTTCAAACTGTTCGAACCAATATTGATAACGTTCTGAATCAAGGACTTCCTCTGATTATTGGTGAATTTGGCGGTTACCACCAGGGAGCAGACGTCGACGAGACAGAAATCATGAGATATGGCCAATCCAAAGGAGTAGGCTGGTTAGCCTGGTCCTGGTATGGTAATAGTTCCAACCTTTCCTACCTTGATCTTGTAACAGGACCTAATGGCAATCTGACGGATTGGGGAAAAACTGTAGTTAACGGAAGCAACGGGATCAAACAAACATCGAAAAAAGCCGGTATCTACTAAAAACACATTAAGAAAATAAAAAATACTCATGTATTCACTGGCCCCTTACTTTATGTGAAATTAGTCTGGAAAGGAATCACCATGTAACCTTCTGGGTTATATGGTGATTTTGATTTCATATACAGGCACAAGGCTAACCGAACCGATATCTACAATACTTTCCTTTGTCGTCTCTTTCCAGCCAGCCATGGTCGTATTGCTATTGAGAACCTTACCTTTTCGAATGGAAGAAACATATACGTACAACCCTTGCTCGATGAGCCGATGCTCAAATGCTTTCAAACCTATTTCCCAGGTCGTATGGTTGCAGAAATTATCGTTGATCAGTTCGCCATCAATAAAAGCATAACCGATATCTCCAGTATAATGGATACGCAGCAGAGCTTCCTTGATTCCGTGAAAGGCATCTAATTCGAAATCAAGGGTAAATTTATCGTTATTTATCCTTTTCAAATTGAAATGAATTTCTTTCTTAGGAGCCTTTAAACGATATGTTTTGAATACATTGTTTTCTGTTATTTCAAGCAGTTCTCCACCGGAAATCGATGTGAATGAGGCGTCAAAATCCGGGAATACACTCAGGGTTACCATTTCTTGGTCCGTTGATTCCAGCCTTAGATCGCCCTCAGATACAAGTACATTGGCATTTGTCAAAATGACTCTGTCCCGGCCTTGCATGTTTACCTTCCAAAATGTAAGACTTTGCTCATCAGTCATCGTATAGATGGCAACTTTTTGACCACTTTCAGATACCAGATGGATGAGACTATCCTCCTCTTCAGCAACCTTAATGATCGTGTTCCCATCCAATTGCTCTATCGAACCTTTGTCGATTGTGGCACTGATTATATCTTTTGACTCCATTACATACCTTCCTTGCATGCCCTCTGGTACAAAGAAAAAATAATATGCTTCTCCATCCTCTTCTATCCTTGTTATCAGCTGTGCCGTAGCATATTTGAGTTTCATTCCATCTAAATTGAAGTTAAATGGCAATATGGCAAAACTATCACGTCCTAACGTCAGTTCACCTTGGCTAGGGATTACAATTTTTTCCTCGGGTAGCTCAATACTCACATTAAAATCGCACAGGTCGTAATTTTCGACATGGTCTTGAAAATTATTTAGAAACAGGTAACCCGATCCGGCACTAGATCGCACTGCATATCGTAACGTATCCACATCATAAGGGTCCATCTGGGACGTATCCCCTGGCAGAATTGTCTTTGTTAGTGAGAATTGCTTTTGGAACGTTGAAAAAAAGTAATGCTGCAGCTTTGTTCTTTGGTATGATTCCCTTACTTGGCCGAATTCGCCGATCATAGCGTTGAAATCATAGGATATTTTAGGAGTGGCTAGATCATTTGTGAACGGGTTAACCTTACCTCGAGGATTGGAACCCCCATGATACATGTAGTATCCGATCAGGTTACAGCCTTCTGCAACCTTCATGACAGTCATCGCTGGAACACTGCGGTAGGGAAATGCGAATCGATATTTATAAAACTGAACCATGCCGCCACCCATTTCACAGCAAGCGTACGGATAGTCTTCAGGCGCGTATTGAGGCTCAAAATTGTAGCTCTTTGGAATCTTGTTATTATGCTTGTCTCGGAAAATGTATTCCGGTGTCGCAGGATGCTCGTTCATCCCCTCCAACCGTCCCTCTTCGTAGTAGATCCATGGCCAATAGGCATACCCGCCCCATAATGGCAGCATATCAGGTACAGGAGTTGTCGCTCCTCCCCATCCTGTGCACGTATAGATCGGAGTATCAATCCCTGCTTCCAGAGCTATTTCTTTAAGTTTTAACATATGCGAGTTACCGTCACTTCCGCTGTTTAACCACATATCATTAATTCCTACAGTCAAGGCCCACTGGGCAGATGAATGATTATGCTCGTTTTCGATTTGGGTGCCGATAATTGGCCCCCCCTCCTTATATAACAACCCTTTAACCTGGGTACCGATTTCGTTATACATTCTTCTTGCATAGAACAGATACCCCTCATCATTAGAACGAACCTCAAATGGTCGACCGAATAACCAATCCGGCATACCGCCGTTTCGAATTTCCCCATGATCAAAGGGTCCGATCCGAATCATGGAGTATACCTGATGCTTGCCGCACAACTCGATGAAACGACGAAGATTTTTGTCCCCACTCCAATCAAAAATACCTTCAACTTCTTCATGTAGGTTCCAAAAAATATAAGTGGCAATGATGTTTACGCCGCCCATTTTTATTTTAATAATTTCGTCTTCCCAATAGCGTTCATCATAACGGGCATAATGGAATTCACCACAAATACCGAAAAAGGGCTCTCCGTCCTTCTCCATAAAATAGTTGGTGAATCCGATTTCCTCTCCTTTGGGATTGGTGCCGCCCAGTTTGATATGTCCTTTAACAATATGCTTTTGATCGTCTTTGACTGTAACCCGATAGTTTCTCATGGAGTTCACTCCCCTCACTCGTTAATCTGAATTCAAGATAAATTGATTCCATTTGCGCTGCCAAGCGATATCATTCCAGAATGGATGATGGGGAGCACAGTTAGAGCAGAGGGTCATTCCCCAGAACCCAAGTGCCATTCCTTTTCGCAACACATATTCAGCGATAAATTTGCCGACTGGGCCTTCTTCAAATTGGGCATACAGCGGCGTGTAGCCTACATAACCTTCTCCTATGACAATTGGAATACCGGAATGACGAGTCCATTCATGAATTTCTTCTAAACGGGTGTCGGCCTTCTGCAACATGGCAATTTTATGGTCTCCATACCGATCGTACAAAAATAAATCCCATTGGTTGGGATCTACCCAGTCGTGTAAATAAATAAGCCTCATGCCGACTGGATTGCCTTCCATCCGCCAATTCTGCTCCGGAGGCAGGGTCCACTTTGCAAATGGAGGAGCGTCTTCTCTTAATAGGGATTGTACGAATGGATTGGGGAACGGCGCCAACTCATCATAAAGCCCTGCCGCTTCCATAAGCTCATTGAGCACTCCTTTAATATAAAGATGAAAATGGGCAACCTGCATATTGCGCGCGACGTAAGCCTTAGGGTAGGCTTCATTTAACGTATAGCTTGCCGTCATCATAATATCGGGATGACATTGGCGAAGATATTCAATCGCTTCTTCTACATAGGGCTGCATGGCTTCAATAAGCGCTGGTACATTCGTTTCGGCTATGCCTTCAGACGTCCCAACAGCGTTTAACTGCCCAAATTCCACTTCGTTATGCAACTCTGTATAGATGATCTGGTTCCTATAGCCTTCTGCTGTGACGAAACGGATCAACTGATCCATTGATTTTGCAATGGCCATGAATCTCTCCTTAGGAGGTATTGCAGCTAATTCATCTCTAAGCTCAGCATGAGCCAGAAAGCTGGGACTCTGCTGATATTCCCAAGAGGATAACATAATGTAACAGTTATGAGCCTTTGCTTGTTTAAACAGTTCAAGTAAATGAGCATGCCCGTCCAGCACTGCGCCGCCACGACAGTTATACCAACGCGTACGCTGGCCTACTTCCCCAAGGTTAGCAAACTCCAAGGGTCCAGGACGTTTGCCATCCGCTGTAAACAACATGAATGGCATAGCACATACTCGGATCGTATTGTACCCTCTTTCGACCGCTTCTTTAAAACGGGCCTCAAGATCGCTGTAGGGCTCACCTTCCTGCGTCATTGTATACCAAGAAAAGTCCCACATGGTGATCGTCAATTTGCGCGGTACATTTCTCATGAGATTACTCATTCGATTTCCCCTCCCAGCTCCAGTCCATATGGTTCAATGCTCCTTGATGGTTAGCTTCCAGCTTAAGCACCGATTCAAAATGCAAGATAGCTTCGTCCTGTCGTCCTAATCCAAGCAAACCAAGTGCTTTCATATAAGTACAATGAACCTGATTACGAATATTCAGGTCATCTTCAAAGATGAGAAAGTCGGGTAACGAGACCGCAAAATAATCCATTTTCACGGGTTCAAACAAGTGCCTTTCGGCGTAATCAATGAGCTTGTTGAATCGACGCTTTCCTTCCTTCGCATAACCAAGTTTCTGCCAGGCCAAACCTTGGTAAAATATCATATCTGGCTGTTGATCGTTATAATACATGGCGTTAATGGGTTCCCCCAGTCCTTGAGAGGCCGTGGAAAAAGCCTGCCTTGCCTCATCTGTTAATTTCAATAGCTCATACGCACAGCCCAAATAATAGTAGATATCGTTATCTTGGGAACCCTCTAGCTTACCTTCGCCAAGATTCTCTGGATACACTAAAGCCTCCCGCAGCCCTTTTACAGCCTGCTCAATCTGCCCAGACCTCAGGTCGGACTTCGCAAGCTCTACCTTGGCAAGCCTATACTGTCCAGTTACCTTCCCCTCTCCGCCTTCCCATGGATGAAATATTCTCCCTGTCAGCAAGGACAACGCTATTTTATGCTGCTTCATCGTATTGTGAACGGTTACATATTCCAAAAACAGATCATCGCGAAGCTTTATGATTCCCGGATAACTCTCCATTAGGTTCAATCTGTCGTTGGGCTTGATGTTCAGCTTCTTATACAACTGGTCAAGCTCATAAAGAACACGTGCGTCTGAAGTATTGCACGCAAAGGCCTGCTCTAACGAATGGCGAGCCTTCTTTACTTGGCCTTGTTTGTTAAAATATCCAAGAGCAAGATTACGGTGAACAACGGGGTAAGTATCGTCAATGGAACGAGACGTTTCCCAGCTGGAAATGGCATCCCGATGCCGTTTCTTATCATAGAGTAAATTACCTAAGTAATAATGCGCCTTTCCATCCCCCGGTCTCGTTCGAATTGCAAATTGTAACACATCCAACTCCAACAGACTGTTAGGAAAGCAGTAGTCGGGAACTGCAACTGCGGCCTGCGCGAGAGCATTATTCGCCTGCTCATGTTTGCCGATTTTAGCATAGCAGAAGGCCTGAACGTAATACAGCATAGGGTATGTTTTCGCCTGCTCTGGAGCTTCTTCCAGCACACATGCTGCATCCTCATAGAGTCCCGCCGCCGCATAGTCCGATGCTACCGCTATATAATTATGCACATCTCCACGCATCCATTTTTGCAGCTCTTCGAAGACCGTTTTAGCATCATCTCGTAACCCGAGAGCCTCTAATGATAATGCTTGCTCACGGTAAGCTCCAAAATCGGCGATATCGAGCTTAATCGTTTCCTTGGAAAAGGCTATTGCTACTTCATAGTTGCCAAGCTTACGAAGAATAGCCGACTTCAGGTCGCGTGCTTTGTAGTTGCGAGCATTTCGGATTATCGAACGCTCCACCAGCTCCAACGCTTCTTCATAGTTCCCTTTTTCTGTCGCAATCTGTGCCAGTGAGAAATACCCGCTGTCTTGCCATGCTGCACTCCATACTGATTTATAAAATGCAGCGAACGCCTCATCCATCCGCTCTTGGTATTTTAGCGACAAGCCAAGCTGGTAGTAGGCCTCACCGTCATAGGGATTAGAGTTACGCCAGGTTACCCGCGAGATAGCTTTACGAAAGCACTCTTCACTTTCTGAATACAACCCTCTACGAAGAAGCAACGTACCATATGCCACATTTATGCGGCTGTCATTTTTATCTCTTTTCAGGCCCTCAAGATAATACGCCTCGGGTTCAAAGGTAGCATGACGGTATTGCTCCAAGTGTTGTCCTGCTAAATATAATTCTTCGTTCGTTCTTAATTCCTCCGGTTCTGGCAGGGGGGCGGCAGCAGCCGGCATCTGTTCAACTTCCTTTTTCTTCGGCTGATAGCTAATCAACTCCCTTCCGGTCACGTCTTTGACGGTTAAGCATAGTTCATAATCCTCATCCTCAGCCAAAATAACTGTCTTCTGCATAAAGGCCTTATTAGGTGTCAGATCTAAGGTTTCTTGGATATAAACTTTCCGCTGACTACTTAATTTCACAACAGCGTCACGAAATGACGAAGTTACATAGACTCCAATCTGTGCTGTCCCTTCGCTGCGATTTAATTCCAAATTAACGGCTGCGTCAATTGAAGCGTTTTTGACCATACCAATATGTTTGTAAGGCATAAAATACTGCGAGAACGATTTTTCTTCATACGGCTGAAGCCAAGTGAAATCTGGTTGGTTATCGGTATATACCCCCGTCATCAACTCGATGTAGGGGCCGTCTTCGTCTGTTAGATTCCGGTCCCATGCTTGGCCGAATTCGCCATTTCCCCATGTCCATTGCTTTTTTCCGGGAGAGATGTGATGGTTAGCCACATGCAAAAGCCCGGCTTGTTTCATATGGTCGTAACCACCTATGAAATTGTAATCCGATTTATAGGCCATATATGAAGTGGGGACAGGAATATTTTTGTATCGGGAGATATCTACGCCTTCAGAATAATCCATTTTATAATAAGTGCCTGTAGCGATCGGGAAACGGGATACATCTCGCTTTCCATGGTCGAACACGGCTGATACGTCTGGAGGAAAAACAGATTGTGTGTGCTCATGTACCGCTACGGCTGGATTGGCCCACCATAGAAACGTTTGAGGCTTGGCAGTCCGGTTGTATAGCTGGGCCCCAACTTTAAGGTATGCTTTATCCGGTTGGAGTGTAAAACCAGCTGTTACTTTCGTGCCGAACATACGATCAATTTCGCTCACCCATACCGTTGCGCTTCCGTCCTCATGTTCTTCCAACTTGTATTCAACGGGTCCGTAAGTGTTGGGACGGTGATGCTGCGGCCAGTTGAACTCAATGCCTCCAGATATCCACGGCCCCAATAAGCCCACAAGCGCTGGTTTGATGACCCTGTTATAATAAACAAAATCGTAACCGTTGGTCTTGTCGACCGCACGATAAATGCGGCCTCCCAGTTCCGGCATGATCTCAATGCGTAAATATTTATTTTCCAGAAAAACCATTTGGTAATTTTCAAGCTTCTTCTCATCCTCAATTTTATCAATTACCGGATGCGGATACACTCGACCAGAACTTCCCTGATAGACACGTTTCTCCAGAAACATTGGATTTTTGTCGGGTTTGCCAATTCCATATGTGGGGATGTGCACGGTTTCCTCCCACACGCATGCCTTAGCGTCGAAGATGCTCAATTCCATCACTCCCCCATAGTCGCTCTTATATTCAGAGCTTACAAGTAAGTGACAGTACAGACAATTGACAATCCACTGTTTATGATGGACTATATACGTATTTCACCATTAGAGCCGCCTAAGGCTAGGAGATGGATAGATTATGAATAAGAAAGCTGATGGATTTGAGGGTGAAAAGTTATATGTCCTTCCACCCTATATGCTGGATAAATTAAATATGAATCCGCTTACTAAAAATCTATATATTACGGACATAGGCTGCTTCAGCCATGCGCGCCATCATTTTCGTGAAAGAATGCACGGATGTGACTCTCATATATTCATCTACTGTGCCAGCGGAAAAGGTTGGATACGAACAAAGGATGGCCTAACGATTGACATGACGGAGCGAAGCTTTGCGTACATTCCCAGGGACATGCCGCATGCTTATGGGGCTGACGATGGAGATCCTTGGACGATTTACTGGTTTCATCTTAAAGGGGACCAAGCTGATGATTTTATGGCATTATTCGAGCCTTTTAAAACGTATATTTCGATGGCCGCCAGTGATGAAGTCAAACTACTGGAGCTATTTCATCAGTGTTACGACCTTTTACTGAACAAATCATACTCCATCATACATTTAGTTCAAGTATCGCAAACTGTCCGTTATCTGCTGAGTTTTGTTGTTTCCGTTGCATTTCGCAAGGAAGACAGTACGTACCAGAGTCATGTGGATAAGGCAACACGCTATATGAGTGAACAATTGGAATCCACCCTTTCGCTTGAGGAGCTTAGTCGGCATGTTCAGGTATCCAAGCAGCATCTGAACTTGATATTCAAACAATCCACCGGCTACTCTCCTGTCGATTACTATTTAAGAATGAAGATACAGAGGGCCAGTCAGCTTTTGGATTTGACGAATGCTTCTATTAAAGAAATCAGCATACAACTCGGTTTTAGGGACCCTTACTACTTCTCCAGGCTATTCAAAAAAATAATGGGCTGCTCTCCTTTGGAGTATCGAAATAATTTGAAGGGTTGATCTATGTTCATCAGGAGCGTTCAAATTTGCTTCTATCGGGCTACCGCAAGGTCACAGATCATTTACGAATCAGGGGTGCAAGGTCTATACTTAAGGTTAAAAAAGGAAGTTTTGTATGCTCCTCACGTTGAATCGAAGACTAAATGCAGCTATGCCGCTAATTACACCAATCAGCATTCTAATTGGCGTCCTGATCGGTACGCCGTTGTCACAATATACCGAACTCTCTCCCTGGCTGTTTGCATTCATGACCTTCGCGGGCAGTATCAGTATGGGGTTTAAGGATTTTGTCCATGTGATAAAGCATCCTGGTCCGCTCATCGCCTGTCTGTTTATTCTTCACCTGGCCATGCCGCTTCTCGCCATGATGCTGGGGCATCTGGCTTTCAGTAATGATCCTTATACGATCACTGGACTTATTCTTGGTGCAGCTATCCCTACAGGTATTTCCAGCTTCGTGTGGGTCAACATCTATAAAGGCAACACGGCGCTGACATTGGCGATCATTCTAATTGATACGATTTTGGCCCCATTCGCCGTGCCGGGCATCATGTCCCTGCTGATCGGAGCGGATGTGCATCTCGATACCTGGGCGATGATGCAGAGCCTGTTCTGGATGATTGTCGTTCCTTCGCTAATCGGCATGGTATTGAACGAATGGACTAAAGGGAAGATCAAGCAGGTATGGGGACCTCGGCTAGGCCCGTTCTCCAAGCTGGCTATGGCTCTTGTCGTCATGATTAACGGATCTGTCATCGCGCCTTATCTGGTCGATTTTAATCTCAAGCTTGTTGGAGTATGCCTATCCATAGTCGTCCTTGCTTCCACTGGATATGCGATCGGTTATCTGATATCAGGGCTGATGCGGTGGAATAATGCAGACCGTACGGCGCTTGTCTTTAACGGCGGCATGCGTAATATTAGCGCGGGAGCTGTGCTGGCCATCACCTATTTCCCGGCCCCGGTAGCACTGCCTGTTGTACTCGGGATGATTTTCCAGCAATCCACGGCATCTCTGGTCGGATTTCTGCTAAGTCGTCGCGACCGCGGCAACGCCAAGGAAAAGCGCAATACGGCCTCAGTTTCTTAAGCAAAGGGGGCTGGCGGCGGTTCCAGAAGATAAACTCCTCCTTATGAGGAGGAGTTTCGGAAGGGCGTTTCTATGCGCACATGGTTGGGAGCTTAATTAAAACATGCATGCACAATCATGTAAATGGTTACTTTCCACTTCATAACATTTCTATTGAATCGTGTAGGGTAATAAACTAAGCCCCTGTAAAGAGCCTTTCGTGGCACAACGTTCAGGCCACATATTACCCTAAGGAAACTAAGAACGATATACACAGGTTGCAAAGTCTAAAATAGCTTTTGCGTAAGATTTTGAAATTGTGACTTCACTCCATCTTTCTGAAGTTCTGATTGTAACACCTGATTAAAGGTTTGAAGTGCACGCTGGAATTTATTTTCACCTAATTCCGTAATCCGAGTATACACACCTCGTCGATCATCCTCGCATGTATATCTTTGTAAAGCCCCGCAGTTTTTGGCTTCCATTCTCACTACGAGTCTCGATGTCGCACTTTGACTTAATCCCACCAATTCTTGAAGTTGCTGCAGTCGTAATTTTTTTTCCTCGGAATTGGATATAAAACCCAACACATAAAACTCCTTCAAGGATAAATCATAATTTTGTAGTAGAGCTTGTTCTAACTTATCATTTAAAGTGGAATGGATGTGAGACAAAGACAACCATACATCCAAGAGTTCGTTTTCATGTTGCAAGTTTAGACCACACCATTCTATGTTAAAGTATCTCCACTTAGTTTATCCTATTGTATCAAGCTTAAATGGAATGGTCAAAACTCCTACAATATTTTAAATATTACAATCCGTCGTCACCGAACCAGTATGCAAATGCAGCATAATGATTCTCGTTTCAGAGCGTCCACTTATTGACAGTAATCCACCTTAACTATCGTCCACGGATATTACATGGTTTATATGTGTTATTGGTCGTATGGTTGGGTTCACTCGAAATTGGTATGTACTACAAAACCAACATCTTCTAAATAAGGTGGGCTAACTCCGCTTAACCACAGGAACATATTATCAAGTGGTTAGGTGAAATCATTTTACATAATTTCCTACATTGGCAAAGTAAAGATTACTTCAAGTGGATCTTTACCTTCGAAAAAATCTTCATACAATTTTCTGACTTCCATCGAGTCTAATTCTTCTCCTTGTATGTTGATTAACCTATCCAACTTTTCTAAAATACTTACTTCCTTTGATGACAACACCTTTGACTTAATAAGCGTGTCTTTCATATTAGGAAGTAACCCTCTTGGCCAGCAATCTTCATACACACCTCTGTATGAATCATACAAGAAAGTGATCTGACTTATTCCCGCATATTTCCGAACATATGGATGCACTAATAATAAAAATTGAGCGACGATTCCAGAACGCTGGCTTATATAATAGGCTTCTTGTACTTCCTTCATTAAGTAAGATTTGTCTTCTACAGAATCAGCAAGATAATTGTTGTACATTCTTAAAAGAACACTTATTAAGTGTTCTTTCTCTAAATTCTCCTCCAACTTCTTAATTATTTCTTTTTCACTAATTCCCGCTTTTATAAACCCTATTAAACAAGCTGACATCCCTTTCACATTAACAGCTTTTTCAGCTATACATAACATATATTTATCAAAAGTTTCCTTGAGGTATTTTTCACCAAATGTGTAAATATCCAAACATTCAATGATCGTTTCTATTAGTGAAGCTTGATCATACTTATCTTCTATATGCGGGAGAAGGTCTATCATATGTTCAACAAATTCTTTTCCATAATACTCTAGCAAGCTAGGATTATATTTTATATTTTTTAATAGAGCAAAAAACGTTTGATATTCTTTTGTATCATTATTTTGTGTTAGATATTTGAACAGCTCATTAATATATTTAACTTTCTCGTCCACCAGACTTTCTCCCCTTCTATTGTTAGTGTTACTTAATTCAACTTTTTACACGACTTTAGATTACTGGCAATAAAAAAGCAATTCTACAATAGAAAGCTAGTGCCATTGTACTACATGCCACTCAATTCCTTTGGGAGTTTGCTTATAAATAATTCACATTACACCATTGTTTCCATATTCATCTCGTATATATACAGAATTCCATCCTGCGTAATTCTGCCATCCGAACCTTTAACATTTCCCCATACTTCTTCAACTACCATGTACTCATTAGCAAGCTTGACGATTTTGAATCAGATAGAACCTCTTGCTGTACTCTCCACTTTCGCCATAACAGATATTTCTGTTGTGCTTCCTGTTCATCGTAGCCATTCTGTATCATGACGTTCAGGATGGCGCGGGGGATGGAATTGGTGTAACCGTACAAGCAACTACGAAACCTTTCCCATGAGATGTCATACAGGACAACAAACGCCCGATGAGTTAGCCCTAACTTCTGAATACATTCCTTAACAGGATGATTCATGAACGTATTCTCCTTTCGAGAGGTTTTCCCTTATAGGTTAGACACTCTACAGGCAGGAATCACACCCAGACATACATAAGCATAGGAAAACTCTTGTATTTGTCACATCAGAATTACTCATTAATAACAAGAGAGCCTAGTTAATAACGGTAAGCCCCGAATAGATTCGATTAGATTTCCGCATCTCATCACACTATTTGGATGCTAATCCGATCGGTTCATTATCAGCAAGGGTAAGAATAATCGAATCTTGCTTAGCTTCGCTATCTGTTGTCCGCTTAATTGACGGTGCATGGTGCGCATGGGTTGTGGCGGTACAGCAGATAAAAAACAGATCAACCATGGTAGTATTTGACCATAATCAACCTGTTCAATGTAACGCTATTACGTTATTTAGGGTATAAAATTAAGGTATTAATGTGCGTACAAACATAATGGGGAAATCTTTTTACGGGTATTACATGGGTTATATGTGTTACTACTCATCCATCTCCCAACGAAAGTATTTGGAGAGATTATTGTATGCTTTATTAATATCATCATCTGTGCATTTATTAATAATACGATTCAAAGTTGCTTCAAGTATCTTTTCATTAAAGTCACTTGTAATAAAATGACCATGTCCGATTATGACATCACCTGGACCTACCATCCGTTCTAACCTTTTAGGACTAATTAATTCGAATGAAAACAAGTCTGATGCTCCATTTATGTCCTTAGGACCGATATCTATATGATAAGTAATATAAAAATCGTCTATATCATCACCCCAGTCCTCATATATCTTTGTTAGAGCCTTTATAATAAGCATTTAATCTACTCTCCTAATCCAAAATATCGATATGAACATTTCTAATTTGCTTTGGTGCCCATGTCTTATTATAGTCATTATAATTACGTTCTGTCCTAATCATGATATTTTCTTGGAAATTTGCTCTTACCATATTTTCTCCTGGCTTAAATTGAATTCTAAAAGCCCTCATTCCATCTGCACTTGAAAAACCAATAATTTCACCTGTCGTTTTATCAATAATATCTTTAGCACCCTCACCTACCCATGCTTTACCAGCATTCATTGCCTCTGTACGAGTAGAACTGCCTAGAGTTGATAACCCTTTTGGTGATTGTTTAACTCCAAGAAGAATTTGAGAATCAGTCAAGTTATCTACATATCCAGGATGCCACCATTTAGGTTTTCCCGTACCCTCAGAAGAATGATCCTCCTTCTTATGCGATCCCCCTGGTGAAGCACCGTCATCTTTAGAATGCTTCTTTCCTTTCATTCCAACAATAAAAGCAAATGCTGTATCTACTAACAAATGGGCATTTTCTTGTTTGGATCTGTTTATCGTTTTTTCATAAGCAGCATCTGGATCCGTTATGACATTAACGATGTTATCTGCTACGTCTTGCTTTGCTTGGAAGTTATCGGCCACCATTTGACGGATATCTAGATTAGGAAAATTACGTATTCGTTCCCATGTCGCTTCTACACTCTCATAAGCAGAGTTTTTGATTTCATTCAGCACAATCCGCTCAGTCTCATCCAGGTCTTTCATAAAAGGACTTTCCCTATACGGCCCATACTCTTTTCTATATTCGTCAATTGAATTCAGAAAATCAATTAGATATTTCTTCTGTTCCGTCGTGTATCCTTTCATATCATCCCGATACTTGGAACTCATCAAAGCTCTGTCACTATATCGAAAATGGTTGTCCGTCTGCCGCTGATGTTCCATTAATGCGACTATATCTGTGGAGAGATCTTGATTATTATAATAAGCATCCAGCGCCTTTTCAAACTGTTGATCCACATTTCTTTGATACCAGCGTTCCCGTATATCAGAAGGAATATCGCTATAGGCTTGTACGGAAGCCTGATTGACTCCCTTTACATAGTTGATGAAGTCATGTATGGATTGTACTTCTCCATACCCTCTGGCACTCGTCCATACCTTGCCGAGAAAATCCATCGTCGCATGCCGTTCACGGGCTCTCTGTTCCTCCGCGTGTGCATGTAAGGTTTGAGCAGCAACCTTGGCCGTCTTCCCCAACACCACTCCCCAACCATGGGAAGGGACGCTGGCAATCATGGACAATCCTGCTGCCGCATATTTAACTATGGATGACGGTCCAGAGGAAGCCACTTCGGAACGAATCGAAGCTATTTTTTGACTTGCTGCTTTCGGTATGGCACCCAATACAGGAATAGACGCAGCCACATCACATACTTTCTGGGCTAATCCCAATACGCCATCGAGTAGACTAGCCTTCGGTGAATTTGGAGTGTTTACGGCTGACTTAACGGCTCCCCCATCTTTCGATGTAACGCTTGAATTGGAGCTTCCCCCTGTACTGCTGTTTGCTGCACTTTTTGCCGCCTGCGCCTCCGCATAAGCTTTCATAGACATTAGTGGTGGTTCCCAAATCGGTGCTAAATCAGCAACAAAAACCGATCTTTTAACCGTGCCTTCTAGCTGTACTTTAGCGGACCGTATATCCGTTTCCCCATCCAACACCAAGCTACTGCTGCCCGCTTTGAAATAAATAGCCTCGGCAGCTTGAATATTCAGCTCCCCGTCTGCATGCAAGGAGAGCGTCTTGCCTGCCGACAATGACAATTCATGTTCACTGACGACCTGAATACCCGAACCATTCATTGAAATGTGAACCTGTTCCGATTTAGCCGTCACCTTCAATTCACTGGCACTCAGCTTGATGGCCTTGCCATGAGGAGTCCCCCAATACTTGGTGGCTGGATCAGTGAGCTTGGGGGACGAGCTTCGCCCTTGTCGTATGGAACTTGCCGCATATCCATCCGCCTCCTGCTCTGTAGGGAAGCGGACAGATACTGTATCTCCTCGTTCCGGCATGACGTACCACCCGCTATGTCCTTCGGCGGTATAACTGCTGGCATATGGAAACCACCACGCCTTATCCTGGTCTTGTTTTTCATCCACTGTAAGATGAATACGGATTCGGCCTGATTTGGCTTCTATTACACGTCCTTCGAATGAAGCTCCTGTGAGGTGGGGGCACAAAATCTCTGTTTGCTGAATTCCCTGTTCGTGAACCAGTTCATATTCGTGTAATAGCAACCCTTTCCGCAATTCAGAAGTGACTTCTGCCACCATCCATTGCTCACCATTCCAATTCGTGAGGTCTCCGGGCCTGGCAAGCGTTTCACTCTCCATCATGTAGCTGAATTCCGCTGTCCTTTTCGGATCAAAACTACGTCGAGTACGGTAAACCGGATGCTTCATCTCAACGTACTGCCCCTCAGGCATACCAAACCAGAATTTAGGTCCATTCAATGAGATCTCTGGGATCAACACCGTTCCAAACCGGGAAGCCATCCGTTTGAGAAAGGCCCAATCCGTCTCTCGATATTGTAAAGTAAATTCATGTAAGATAGTACTATCTGTTATGTTATCAATAACATCGGCCTGATTGTGCTTCTGAATGATTTGCTTGATCAAATTTCCGTAGGGCATTAAGGTATCCTGATAAGACCGCGTTACAGGTGTGATATCCAACTGAATCGTATGAGAAACGGCTTCAAGCTCCACATAATAGATGCCACGCACCATCCGTGTTTCTGCATGGACCAGTAAACCATGGAACAAAATGCGTTCAGGCTGACCATTCTCCGTTTTGGTACGGATAATGACCGGTTCGTTATCCTGATCCTGTTCTATGTAATGATCTCTCTGCTCTTCATCTAACCATCCACTGATCTTTAACCGGGCATGGTCATTTAATTTTCGTTCAATACGCAGTTCGCTTATCGTTTGAAGAGGATATGGACCTGTACATTCCAACTCCGTATACGTTAACATCGTTTGTGTGTGATTCAACTTGTACCTCCTTACTCCAGCGTCTGGCCATCGTCTGTAATCCGAATCATTCCCCCGTATAGGCACGCATTCGAGCATTGATCCAGCAAGGCTGGTTCTCCCTCCACAAGCACATCACTTTTGCCGCCGATCCAGGGTCCGGTGATGACCGGAACACAGTTCGCTTTTTTCACCCCGTAGATATCCACCATGTCACTACTTTTGACCGCTGGATTAGCTGGACAGGAGCAACGACCGAAATTGCTGATATTGGTTCCTGGCAAGTAATCTGTAACGTTCATTTGCGCTTTATCTTTTACATATACTCCGTGACTGAACGGACGTTTGAGACGTGTCGGTTGCGTACCAAAGCTGCAGCTTAAGATCGCCCCAGCAACAACATATCCTTGTTTACTTCCCCGTCCAGCTTGAATAGGTTCCTTATCGGAATGAGACTTATTTGCCATTCTTCTATTCCCCCTTTCATTCCTTTCTTAGTTCGTCTTTACTTCACTGCCCAGAACATTTGTCATTCCGCCCAGCGATACGGTGCTGCCTTTGCTCGTCATTTGAATTTCATTCCCTGCCGTGATTTTCACTTTACTGCCGGAATGAATGGAGATATTTCCTCCTGCTGAGAAATGAATCTGTTTGTCGCTTACAATATGAATACCATCTTTCTCATTTAACTGTATATACACAGCTCCCTCCTTACTGGTGATTACAATTTCATCGGGAGTTAATTTGATTTCCTTACCGTGGGCCGTACGAAATAATTTGATGTCGGGATTAGCAAGCGCATGCTGCTCTACACTCTGATTCTTTTGGCGCAAAGATGTACTTGCCATGCCTTCTTCTTCCCGATGGGCGGGGAAATAGAGTAGCACGGTATCTCCCAACTCAGGCATCACGTACCATCCGCTATGTCCTTCCGCAGTATAAGGAGAAACATACGTGAACCAGTGGGCCTTCGTAGGGTCTTGAACGGCATCTATATTCAAATGTAATTTGATACGATCTCGCTCTACCTGAATGACTTTACCTGGTAAAGACAGACCGATAAGCTGTTCGTTAAAGACTTCCTTGTGCCTCAACCCCTTGTGAGAAGTTAAGGTATACACGTGCTGCAGTACACCCTTTTGCATGTGAGTATCTACCTTGTACACGTACAAGCTTTTACCTTTAAAGGTAACGGTGCTGCCTAGCTCCAAAACTTGCTCCGCCTCAACCAGATAATCAATAAAATCATGCTCGTTTACATGTGCTGTATCATTGCCGTTAAAATAACGATAATCCGCAACTCGTTTACTGACGGTATAATGATAATTCGTTAAATCAAGTCCTGACGGGGTCTCCTCAACACCAAAATAACACTTCGGCACATCAAACACAGAGGCAGGCGTGAGTGAAGTATGATAACGCGAAGCGATCCGCTTTAGGAACTCCCAATCTGTTTCACGATATTGGACCGCTATGCGACCTAAAGCTGCTCCCCCTGTAGCCGAATCAATAATGTCAAAACCGGGATAATTCCCACCTACAGCCCGCAGCAATTCCTCTACCTTCATATTTTTATCTTGAAAGGACCTGTCTTTTTTGCGAATATCCAGTTTATACGTGTGTGATATAGCCTCGACCTCCAGGTAATACACATCTCGGACAGCTCTGACTTCCATATGAAGTACCGTTCCGTTAAATAGCGGTGTTGGTGTTCCTGCCTCATCCAATTGTGATACACAAACCGGGGAATCGGCTTCGATCAATTGAACATAACTGTCCTGTAATTCTTCAGGTAAAATAGCTGTAAAAGAGAGCCGGGTATGCTCATTCAACCGCTTGGTCATACGCAATTCCTGAATACTCACCAATTCAAATGGTGTAATTTGCAGCCGATCATATGTAATGTTAGTTAATGTCATAAGAGTTACTTTCCTTTCGCTCGGGTTCGATTTTCAATGTTAGCAGCATACTGCGGGCAACGGGCTTCCAGGTCACCATTTCTTCTTCCGTACAGTTAAACGCACACATTAGCGCCCGTCCTTCCAATACTGTAAAAAAGGATAAATTATACATACGGGCATTCCATACAGGCGTCATGAATTCGCAGTACCCTATTCGATTCTCTCCTACCTCCAACACTTCATGGCCAAACCATTCGGTCAACTTCTGGGTTTGTTTTACCACCAGAGCCATCTCATCCGTAAAGTCCTCCAACTCTTCTGTTTGCAACGGGCTTTCGGTATGCTTGAAGGTTAAGTTAATCGTGCCTGCCTCATTAGTGAAAATAAAATCTGGGCGATGGTGAGAAGGATATTTTAATAGCTGCTCATCAATTGGCATATCCCGAAAGCTCTTTGGCATTGTTATACTGATGCGTTCATCCACTAAATACCGCTGAGCAAAAACCAAACTTTCCCCTTCAAGCTGCATGAATGTTTGTAATGTTTGCCCAAACGGCTCCTTATCGTGTGCGTGACTTAAAGCTCCATCCTCAGTTAAGGATGGATTATTTTCGGCATTTTCTGATGTTACCGTATGTAGCAAAGAAACAATTTTCTTATCCAGATGTTCCACAAATATCTCCTCCCATTTCGTTACTGCATATCGACTTCCTGAAAGGAGATACCACTCGTTCCCCTCCGCAACAGACTTTCTGCTAATGCTAGATTTACTAATGTACAGGTTTCACGCAAACCTTGAACTTGCAATAAGGGCCTTCCCTCGGTGCGCTCTCGATCTACTACCAACTTCATTAATGTTCCTCCGGGATAAAATGTACTTAGCTCACCTACACAGTTCACTAAAGGGGGCTGAATCATCCAGTACAACTTTTGCTGAGAACGTTCCATATCCCGAAACAAAGCCATACGACTGAACAGGCTCGGCGTATAGACCTGTAACAACTCATGCACAGAATCAGATACCATCATCCTCGAACCCATCAGAATATCAGGATAAACCGTATAATCGTGACCTTTCACCTTAAACTGTGCAGCATAAGAAAAGGGCCATTCCGTCCAATTATTAATATTTACCATCTCTGCATTGGCCTCTTCGTCCCATATGGGAACAGCAGAATACAACATCCGATCATCATGTTGACAAAGAAAATACTCCACTATGCCACGTCCCTTCCATTGCGCCTGTCCTACATGGTTTCATCCAAATGAAGTTAGATCCCGGGCAACTGGATGCATCCCTAAACTAAATCGGGTTCCATCCAGCACCGCCCCTTTGAAACAGGTCCCCTCTATAGCTGCACCAATGAAGTCGGCCCCCTGCAATATAGCCCCGGTGAAATCAGCATTCTGTAAGTAAGCGCCCTGAAATTTGGCTCCTGTAAGATCTGCTCCTGCAAAACTTACGGGTTGAAAACCAGGTCTTTCCCATCGTTCAGACTGGTATATTCCAGGTACAGCTACTGCATCTCGAAAAGACGTTCCTCTTAAGTTGGCTTTTTCAAAACAGGCTTCTTGAATCAAACAATCGCTAAAGTCAGCTTCTATTAAACATGCTTTATTCCAACAGGAGCCAATCAAATTGCCTCCCGTAAAATCACTATTTATAAAGGAACTTTCACTCAAATCAGCATATTGTAGACGTATTCCCTCATAATTTCCTTGAGACCCATCGATCCTGCGGAAAACTTCATGTATGTAGTCGTAGGGCTTTTTTTCCTCTATCCAGTAATTAGTGATTTTGTTTACAGAAAGAACCATAACTGTACTCAATGGAAAATGGATGGGTTCACAATTGAACCCACCCCTTCCGAGAAATTAAATATTAATATTTTCTATTATTTTCATGATTAGTTTCTCTTTTTCAATTCTGTTCATTGATTATCTTATAGCTCAGTTTATTTAGGCACCATGATCAGAGCCGATGAATACCGAAAATCGGACTGTATTCTCTTTATCTGGTATCCTGTTTGATCAGTCCGTTTTAATTATAACCCGGCACTTTCTATGACTATAAATATAGAGTATCAAGAAGGCTATCTACTTTACTGTTTGTGAGACTGGTTGGGTAGGACTGAATACTCGGTCAAAACGGCGCATCAGTCCTTCAAGCGGGCCGACAGGAAGCCGCGCAATCAGCCAGCCCAGCAGTAGTGCCGCCACTCCGATAATCAGGTCGCCGAACGGAACGCCTTCGAGACTATGCCCGATTCCTATCAGATCAAGAATCCAGACCACCACAAACTGAATGGCATACATGGTCAGCGCCACGCGCCCGACTGCCGCAAAAGGCATTAATACAGCGGAAAATTTCTTCGCCACGAAGCATGCTAGTCCCAATACCAGAAACGAGATTCCCAGGCCTATAATCGTCTGGAATGACGAAGCGGTGTGCGGAGCCGACTGCAAAAGCATATGCCACATCGGTGGTTCCGTGTTAAGCGGCCAAATTGCGTATTCATCCGGCTGCATAGGAGCAATTCCCTGTGCGCTGATCAGCCATTGTTCAAAACGAAGGCTCCAACCTGGAAGCACAAAAGTGGCCAGCGTTTTGCCTATCACAAGCATAACAATACCGCTGCCTGCGAGTATGAGAGCTGTGCGTATCCTGGTGAGGTCAAAGCGGCCAATGGCCATGCCGGCAACAAATGCAGGAGTCAAGGCGAGAGCTGACATCGGACCTCCCGCGATATCACTAAGAAGATAAGCTTTCGAGAAAATGCTTGATCCAAGAATCATTAGTGGCGGGGCCGTCACGAGCAAAACTGCTGCTGTTGTAACAATTGTGCGGGTCGAACGGCGAAATAACATTAGTGCCAACACAAACATAGCTGCATAGGCAGGCAAAATGACACCATATGGAGTGTTCAGCATAATAAGCAAATATCCGATAATATCAACAAATACGGCGCGTGCCAGCATTCGCGCACGGAAAGCGGCCGTATCCGCTCCCCGATCCATCATGCGCTGTGCCATAATGGAATAAGACATACCCCCGCACAATACGAATAATAGTGTCGTGTTTCCGGAAACAATCGCAGAAACGTTTGGGTTCGATCCGAAGTGCTGCAAGTACATTCCCAGCACCGCCAGTCCTCGTACTGCATCAAGTGCTACAAGACGCCCGGTGCCCCGCCTTCTCCTCGACTCTTCTACAGAGCTTCGAGAAGGAATATCGCTTTGTGTACCGTCGTAGGATGTATTGGATATACCTGCTGTATCTACTGCTTTTTCATCCAATTTATTAGCAACCGTCTTTTCATCTACTTGATTTTCATTCAACTGGCTGTTTACGGAAGAAGCTCGTTTTTTAATATTTTCCTCTCCCTCATACTCTCTGACGAATCTGCTCATCAGCTTTATACTGCTTAGCAACTTGCATTCCTCCCTGAAATACTGAATTCACATTTTTATCAACCTGGTTATGCAGAGGATTGATGTCACGCTATAGTCCAATATATCCTGCAGATGTCGCTAAAGTTTGATCAAGTTGTAAACAAAATGTCACAGTAGGCGAAACCGTTTTATCGCAAAAACAACCTTATTCGCAGTTGATCACTGGAATAAGGTTGTTTGCAATATCATTAAAAGTCACTCAGTATTTTCCGGCGACGGCATTAAAAATTGAATTGGCCAGTAGTCGGAATTGCTGCTGTGAATGAGCGCCATTGGTTAGATCATTGGAGAAAACAGTAAGATTCTTTTTGTTTTCCTTATAGGTGAAGGCCATGATCTTTCCTCTTGCAGCATCGTGACCTGGCCACCAGCCCGCTTTGAAGAAGTTTCCTTTATTACTTATGGTTGCAAGAACTTTTGCGGCTTTAGGTAGTTTCGTAATGTAAGAACCTGAAATGGTGTAGAAGTATTCTTCATTATCGTAAGGGGCTGTAATCACATGATCCTGTTTGACATTTGCCAGGAAGACCCCTTAGCATCTTTCCCACGTCGGTTCAGCAAACGCAAATTGAGGAACCCGGTTTTTCACATTAGAAGGTTTAAGAACTTTGCCAACGGGTCTGTTATTGCCGAATGCCGTTATATCAAGATAGTATTTGGCTGCCAGCGGATGCAGATCGTCATAAGCCACTGCGAAGTCACCGGCTTCATAACCGGCTCCGCTCTTCATAAGCATGGTGACGTTTATTCTTTTTTTTAGCAGTTCATTGACCACTTAGATGGCTTCGTTATTTGTATTTCGGATTAACACATAGATGGAATGATACAGCATCTCTGTTACCGGAGAGGTTTTGTCCGCAAATACGCCAGCTTCTTTAACCGCATCACGTTCAAAACCGCGCAGATCCAGGAAATCCTGCACAATCTCACCTACTACGGAAGCATAGCTTTTCCGTCTGGACCGGTTCCTGGCTTACAGCGGCCGGCGCATCAGGCAAAGGTCGGGCTTTGACGTATCCGTCTTCCATGAAGCCAGAATCAAAACAAAGGCAATAACGATTACGGAAAGGCCTACCTGGGTGCCCGACACCTGACCTGCGCATTGAAATCAGACAGGTCCAAAAAGTCCCAACAATAAAAAGAAATTTAAGGATTAGTGCTTGAAAAGAAGCTCTGTGCAGCAACGACTTCACAGAAGCTTCACTCTTGTTTAAAATTATTAGCTATTTCTTTTATGGAGTATCCTTGGACTAGGCGCAATGAAGTACAGTCCTTTGCTAGTCATTACTTACCATCAAAAAAATCCGATCGACTTCCTCTCGAATTTTCAAATCCAGGGTATCCCAGTGATAATCAATCTCTATGTGAAGAGTATCCTCCCATCTTTTTTCATTTCTTAATAAATCTATAACAAGATTTTTGGCAATTCTCAAAAGATAAAACGGATACGATCTTTGGGCCAGTCAAGGGAAGCACTTATAAACCGAATTAAAGCATTCGTGCAACAAATCTTCGGCATCCTGTTTGTTATGCACTATTCTCAAGGATTTCCAAAGAGTTCTGATTTATAAGATAAAAATAGATCCTCTAAATCTTTAATGTCCATATTTTGCTTATTCCTTCCGTTCTGTTTGGTTACAGTGTTCTCTTGACATAAATAACATAGAAATTTTTATCATCTGTCTCCTCAGGCTTTTGGACGAGCATTTGCTGATTCAAGTACTTTTCAACAAATGGCTGCATCTTCAATATCAGTAACATTTTTTAGAGAGGATTCGCTCCCTTTGGATTCGTTATTTAATTTGTCGGTTGATACTGTTTTTATTTTTTCTGCAAATTCAATCGTTTTTACTGGCTGTGGTTTACTACTGAAGATGTCAGAGAGTTTTAAAATATTTAGAACAATACAAATGATAATAATAAACAGTAGTCTTCTTCTCTTAATCCGATGAGCTCTGGTTCTATTATGCGTATAGCTTTTTTCAATAGTATATGTTTCTCCAAAATCTAGAAGCAGTTTACGTTTTATTTTGCGACCATGTGCCAATAAAATTATTCGTATCTCAATGCATCTATAGGCTTCAAGCTTGCTGCTTTATAAGCTGGATATACCCCGAATAGAATGCCTGTACCTGCGGAGCTGAGAAACGAATATATGATAGGCGAGACCGTAAATTGAATGGCCATATGAGAAGTTGCTTCAATTATTTTGGATGCTGCTATACCAGTAACAACCCCGAGGATACCACCCATTAGACCGAAGATAACTGCTTCTGACAGAAATTGAATCATAATATCTCTTGGCTTGGCACCGATAGCTTTTCGAATCCCGATTTCTCTCGTACGCTCTATAACTGAAACCATCATAATATTCATAATTCCGATTCCCCCTACCACGAGCGATATCGCGGCTACACCTCCCAGCAAGTTGCTCATGATTTTATCTACACCGAAAGCTGCACCTACTGCTTCGGACAGACTCGTAACTTGAAATTGATCCGGTTCTGAAGGTTTTAGCTGGTGCGTCACACGCAAGCTTTCCAATATGTCTGAATGAGCCTGATCCATCAAAGCTGGTGACTTGGCGGACACATCCAGAGTGACAATATTCTTCTCACCCAAACGGTTCATCATAGTGGTAGCAGGGATATAAATTTGATCATCACTACCGTAGCTTAAGTTCGTAACTGGCTGAGTATCCAATACTCCGATCACTTTGAAAGGGATCTGTTTAACTTGAAACGTTCGTCCTAATACATTTTGGGTATCTCCACCAAAAAGACGTTGAACCGCTTGGCTTTCAAGGACGGCGACATTCATGCGTTTATCCATCTCATCGTTGGTAAATGTTCTACCCTCGGCAAAGGAAACCTTTTTGACCTTATAGAATGAAGCGGAAGTCCCTACAATAGTGGCGTTATAGTTATATCGCCCCCACGTAGCTTTTGAATTGCTCGTTATATTTGGCATTAATGCATCTATAGACTTCTTTTGTTCCAACGCCTCGATATCAGCCCACGTAAATGAGGCCAAGTTGCTCACAATGACTTCTTCTTCAGTCATTGGCATGGCTGGAGCAACCATAAGCACGTTATTTCCTAATTTGTCGATTTCCTCCTTAATACTGGCCTTAGATCCATTTCCGATTGCCATAATGGCAATAACCGCCGCTACCCCAATAATAATACCGAGTATCGTTAAAAATGAGCGCATCTTGTTGGTGGTTAAGCTATTCATAGATACACGGATTGTTTCCATCAAATTCATAGGCTTACCATCCTTGATGAAATTCGTCTATTCGTAATACGCTCATCTCGTTCAATATTACCATCCCGAAAACTAATCAATCGTTTGGCATATTCAGCAATTTCCAGCTCATGCGTGACCAAGACGATGGTTTTTCCCAGCTCATTCAAGCCTTGGAACAGCTCCATAATCTCGACGCTCGTCTTCGTATCCAGTGCTCCCGTAGGCTCATCCGCCAGCAGAATAACAGGATTATTCACCAATGCTCGGGCAATGGAGACACGTTGCTGCTGACCACCAGAAAGCTCATTAGGCTTGTTATACATTCGTTCTGCAAGACCAACGCTACGTAGTGCCTCCACGGCTCGTTCCCGGCGTTCCTTGGCAGGTATACCTGCATACATCATAGGTAGCTCTACATTTGCTAATACTGTAGTTCGGGGAAGTAGATAGAATTTCTGAAACACAAAACCCAGTTTCTGATTTCGAATCTCCGAAAGCTCGTTCTCACGAGCATCCAATATGGAGTACCCATCCAGGTAGTACTCTCCGGTATCGGGATGATCAAGACAACCAATGACATTCATCATGGTAGACTTGCCCGAACCAGAAGGTCCCATAATGGCAACAAATTCACCTTCGCTAATAGATAAATTAACACTGCGCAGAGCCTGAATCTTCTGACCGCCTACCTCATACATTTTTTTCAGTTCTTTAATTTCGATAACAACTTTATGGGATTGATTTTCTCTCATTGTGCCTGACCCCCATCAGGGTCTTGACCCTCTTGACTGCCATTGGAACCAGCACTACCACTCTGAGGTGGAATAACAATGGTCTCGCCTTCCTTGACACCGGACTTGATTTCGGCCTGATCCGCTGTATAGACACCCAGCTTCACTGGCCTGAATTCATAATCTGCAGGGTTAGCCGGGTTCTTCGCTACATATACTCCATCCACTCCACCTTCGGATCTCAATGCGAACAGTGGCACTGTAAGCGTATCTTTGTGCTCAGCCAACTGGAGCGATACATCTATATTCATCCCTGACTGTAGCTTTATTTTTTGGCTATCTAAAGATAATTCAATTTTGTATGTAGTCACATTGGATTCAGTAACCGGCTCTGGAGATACAAAGAGGACTTTGCCTTTAAATTGTTTGTCCGGGAATGAACTTGTGTGCATCGTAGCCTGAAGCCCAGTCCTCATTTTAGCAATGTCACTTTCGTTAACCTTGGCACTAACCTTCATAATGCCTGTATTAGAGTTGTTCATAACAATAAAAGGTGCTGTAGGACTGGTACCCACATCGCCGTTGACCTTCATGATTATTCCATCCCATGGCGCTGTAGCCTGTAATTTGTTCAGGACACTTTTCTTCTGTTCCAATTCCGTTTCCGCCTGTTGTAAAGAAGCCTGTGCGGATTGAATGTTGGAAGCATCAGGCGGGGACTGTGCAGCTCTTAATTGTATTAAAGCTGTTTTATAGCCCATTTCCGCCTCCTCAATCGCCTGAGCTTGGCGGTTCTTTGCCTTTTTATATTGAAGTTCAACATTATTCATATCCAATTTTGCCTTATCCAGGTTTTGCTTGGCCGTCGCCAGGTCACTTTCTGCAGCTGCATCATTCTGAACTAGATAAACCTGGTCATCATAATCCTTTTGTGCTTTATCCAAAGTCACCTTGGCCGCCTCTTTTTGTGCAGTGGCTTCCTCTAAATCCATCCCGTCCTTGGCTGTTTTAATCGCCATCTGTGCCTTTAAGACATTTGCCTTCTGGAGCTCAATATCACTGGACTTCGGTCCACGCTTGGTTTCCTCCAGCTTGGCTCGGGCTATCGCTACATTGGACTCAGCATTTTTAATTTGTAACCTGGAATCGGAATCATCCAAACGAGCCAGCACCTGACCAGCCTTGACACTATCTCCTGCTTTGACATTGACAGCAATGAGCTTGGCACCCTCGACATTTGTAAAATTAATATTCACTTCCTTAGATGCCTGAACGGTCCCAGTCACTTTAAGCGACTCGGTCATGTTTGTTTTCTGTACCTTTACGATCTGGTTCACAGGACTCTCCACGGGCTTTTCCTGCCCCTTTTTCATATAAACAAAACTTCCAATTCCCGCTATAATAACCAAGACAAGAATACCTATGATCCCTTTCAATCTTTTTTTCCTTCTTAACACTTGCAAAGCATCTTTCTTTTCTGTTTCCGACAATGTTATATCCCCTTAAAATGTATTTTTTCTAAAACCTATACGCTCCACGGCTTGTTTAAAGCATGTTGCAGCATTGTCATTTGAACAATTAGTTCATCCTTATTCCGTTCAATTTGCTTCACTTTTAACTGATTCGTGGCGACCTCTGTACCTGTAGCAAATCCTCGTTCCTTTTTTTTACGAGATATATCTAATACTTTATTAGTGTTCTGCAGATTACTTTGCATTTGTTCGTATTGTTCATAACTCTGCTGTAAGTTAAAGTACATACTCTTCAGTGTTTCTGCTAATTGGTCCTTGGTATTTTCCAATCCGCCTTCTGCTGAATCTACTTCAATCTGTTTAATTTCATAATCATCATTTCCTGAGTTCCACGTGTAATATTTAACTTCCATCTTTGCCAGCTTGACAGCCTCCTCCTGCCTCCATACCGAAGGATTCGCCGAGATGGCACGCGTCACCAGCGTATCTAAATTCGTGTTATCCATCTTCCGGTAAACAGGTCGATCAACCAGTTCATACACCGTACCTTGAGGTTGCCCCATTTGCGTATTTAGTGAATCCATCGCTTTTCGAAGCGCAGCTTTTGCAATCTCTACATTCTTTTGTGCTTCTAGTCGATTCTGAGTAATGGTGCTTTGATCACCTGGAGAAATTTTCCCACGGTTGGCTTTCGCCTCAGCAGCTTTTTCCTCCAATAACGCAAGCGTAAGTGCATCCTCACTGCTCTTCACTTTGTTATCAGCCAGAAGTACATCGTAATAGTTTTTCATTGTAGCGTAGTCTGTCTGATCTTGGGCAAGTTCAATTTGCTTCTTAGATTCCAAATAAGAAACCGTCGATGAGGCATACCCCTTCCAAGCTGAGCTACTAGCCGCATCTTCCTCACCGTTGCCTGTACCTGCCGGAATAAAATCCAAATTCTTACCTGCATTTTTTAGGTTAATCCGGTTACGATCTATCGTTTGCTGGGCTTCCTTCAAGCTAAAGCTATTTGATCGCGCCCATTGCTGGGCTTGACTCAGTGTTAATTTCACACTTGTATTGGAAGACTGCTGCTGCGCCTCTTCTGCTTGAACAAAGGACGCTGATAAAGAACTGGCCGATAAGGCCAATAGCAATAAAATCAACATGTGTTTTTTCATAGAACCGCCTTCTTTCCAATTTTTATATCTTTATATAAATACGTTGTTATACGAATCTTATATTTTCCTCAATATTAAAAGTATAAGATGGAATGATACTAAATATTTTTAACGTTATAAGAGGCCAAATTGCGTATTCATCCGGCTGTGCAGGAGCAGCTCCGTGCACACTTACCAGCCATTATTCAAGGTGCAGACTCCAATTCGGAAGTACATAAACAGCCAGTGTTGTACGAATAACAAGCATAACGATACCGCTGCCTGTGAGTAAGAGAGCAGTTCGCATCCTGGTGAGAGCAAAGCGACCAATGGCCATACCAGTAACAAATGCAGGAGCCCAGGCGAGAGCAGACATCGAACCTCCCGCGATATCACTAAGAAGATAGGCGCTCGAGAAAATGCTTGATCCAAGAACCATTAGCGGCGGGGCCGTCACGAGCAAAACTGCTGCTGTTGTAACCATTGTGCGGGTCGAACGCTTTTGGAATAAACAGTATCCTTAATTCTTGTCTCCTCCACATACTCTCTGACGAATCTGCTCATCAGCTTTATACTGCTTAGCAACTTGCATTCCTCCCTGAAAATACTGAATTCACATTTTTATCAACCTGGTTATGCAGAGGATTGATGTCACGCTATAGTCCAATATATCCTGCAGATGTCGCTAAAGTTTGATCAAGTTGTAAACAAAATGTCACAGTAGGCGAAACCGTTTTATCGCAAAAACAACCTTATTCGCAGTTGATCACTGGAATAAGGTTGTTTGCAATATCATTAAAAGTCACTCAGTATTTTCCGGCGACGGCATTAAAAATTGAATTGGCCAGTAGTCGGAATTGCTGCTGTGAATGAGCGCCATTGGTTAGATCATTGGAGAAAACAGTAAGATTCTTTTTGTTTTCCTTATAGGTGAAGGCCATGATCTTTCCTCTTGCAGCATCGTGACCTGGCCACCAGCCCGCTTTGAAGAAGTTTTCTTTATTACTTATGGTCGCAAGAACTTTTGCTGCTTTAGGTAGTTTTGTAATGTAAGAACCTGTAACGGTATAGAAGTATTCTTCGTTAGCGTAAGGGGCTGTAATTACATTATCCTGTTTGACATTCGCTAGGAACACCCCTTCGTATCTTTCCCATGTCGGTCCAGCAAATGCAAATTGAGGAATTGAGTTTTTCACGTTATCCATTCCCATATTTCCATAAGCAATGTAAGGCTTTCCTTTCTCGACAAGTTTATCGGAATCGAATGTATTCACCAGCACATCGGCATGTTGCTGATCATCGGTCACTTTAAAACCGAGATTTTTGAGCACATAAGCTGGTTCACCGAGAGCGGCTACCGTAGAAGGTTTAAGAACTTTGCCAACAGGTCTATTATTGCCGAATGCCGTTACATCAAGATAATACTTCGAGGCCAGCGGGTGCAGATCATCATAAGCCACTGCAAAGTCGCCCGCTTCATATCCTGTTCCGCTTTTGGATAGCATTGTAACCACTTTGCCGGATTTAAGCAATTCATTAACCGTTTTGATGACATCGTTATTGGTGTTTCGGATTAAAACATAGGCAGAATGATTCGGCATTTGTGTTGCCGGAATCGATACGGAAGTCACCGGAGAAGTTTTGCCCGCAAACACTCCGGCTTCTCTAATCGCATCACATTCAAATCCTCGTAGGACTGGAAAGTCCTGTACAATCTCGCCAGCTACGGAAGCATAATCTGAGACGTCAATACCATCATATAAAACCATGTTTGCAATGCCGTGTGTGGCCTGATGCATATTTATGATAAATGAACCTGCAGGGTAGGTCTTGCCAGCAGCACTTACAGCTTTTGTCGAGCGTTCAACCTTTACTCCATTGCGGATAAAATATTCAATCATCCGGTAGGCTTCCAGCGGATTTTTTTGAAGACTTTTATCAGTCGGCAAAACGTAATATTCAGGGAAAAAATTCTTATTACCGTGACGCGGGCGGCCAATGACTTGATTTTTTGCATTGACTAGATACCGATCTACGGCATGATCATCCATATTATTAATTCCACGTTCATATATTTTCAGCTGGTTCAAAAATAACTTTTCTTTCTTTTCCATAACATAATCGGTTGCTGCAGCGACACTATAGTACAATGCTTTGGTCGACTCCTCATTCGATTCAGGTGTTTCCAGCGTATGTCCCATTGCACCATGGTGCATGGCGAAGACAGCTGTATAGGCTGGAGACACATCGTCCCATCCCGAAGCAGTTCCTTTGGAAACATATTTAGGATTTTCGGCCGTTTTACGATGTTCTTCATAAGGAATATGGTAGTAATCATACTTCGTGTTTGCAATACCTGCTTCACCCATCACTTTTGCCTGTTCTACCATGTTATCCATAAGCAAATCGTATTCAATATTCGGATTGTGAGGCGGTGTGGTAGGCTCAATCAGAAAATTCTTATCAAACCCATGCAGATCTAGGAAAGAAATCGGCGACCATCTGGCGATTTGCTCTGTTATACTGCGTGTTTCAGGCTGAGTTTGATATGAATTATCCCGATTCAAGTCAAAATATTCAGCATTAGAACGTTCGGTATGAACCCTTCCATCCGGATTCTCCGTATACAGGAACAGGAAAAATACATGATCAAGCGCATCATCCAAATTCAGAGTTACCGTACTCGATTTTCCATTGGACGAGGTAGTTTTGTACGTAACATTTTTATCGAGGGCCATTGTCTTAAAATAATTGATAATCGCATCAAAGCCCGGCGCTTCATTTGGATGAATATTGTTGATCCAGATGGGCACTTGATAATCTCCGAATGCACCGGATTTAATATCGTTCTCCAGCTTTGCAGGATGATTCAGCATGTCAGGATGAGTTACATTCTGATATTTGTCAATCGTTGCTTTATCTTTGGCAAGCACAGTCATATAAATATCGCGGCCTTCCACGGATTTGCCGATCGATATCGTCTTAATGTATCTGTTGTTTTTTTGAGCTGCCTGTGCCGTAATCGCATCAATCTCCGGCTTCAGTTCATCATAGGTACGGAAGCTGTCGTATGGGACCAACTTAATGGGAGCACGGGCAACAGTTTTTCCGTTGACTACTGCAGCCAGTTCATAGGTCCCCATCAGGGAAGCGTATAGCGGACGCTGCAGACTCGGTTCGGCAAGATTCTCCGTACCGTAAGCAAGACCGAAATTGATATTTGCAGTGACTTCTCCGTTTTCTGCTTTTATCTGAGTAACTGTGATAAAGGGGGCGCCATTATAATCGCCATTCTTGTACGATTTCCATTCCGATAATGGCTTTCCACCATATGTCCAGCGTATTTTCTTTATATTGGTCCCCTTCGGAAGTTTAAATCTAGCTTTAATTGTTCTTTTCTTCGTCATGGATGCTACATTGTTATCCAATTTCAGTGTCCGGGTATTTTCACCTTGCGTTGAAATTGTTTTTGTTGGTTGACTCTGTTTATCGTTCAATAACGTGCTTTTTGCACGCTGTGCAGCATCAGCCATAGCCATGTGCGGAGCAGTGATCTCCAGAAGCATGGCGGCGGATATGGTTAACGCCAAGCAGAACTTTACTATCGGTTTTGTACCCATTCTTTTTCCCCCTATTTATAACCGAAAGACCATGTTGTACTCTTCTTTATTCACAAAGAGCATTTAACAGACTATTGTCCGGCAAATGATGATTTTATATATTGTCCAATCCTATTCAAAATCTGTTTTCTACTTTTGTTCGGAAGGATTGTCTGTAATCGAGTTAGAAGCGTCGGAGTTTATGATACTTTGCACAAATTGCTTCAAATCCGTTCGACTTTTTACGTCCAGAACAGCCGCTCTGCCTACATAGGTTTCTTTTAACAGCTTCATTGGCGGTATTTGTTCATTTCCCTGTAATGTACTTTGATACCCTACCGAAGCCAAATTCCACATATCAGAGACTGACAAATTGGTATCGATATACGGACTGATTTCCTCTAGAATGGAAGGAAACTTCATAATGGAAGTCGTTGTTTTTACCTTCTCGGCTAATGCCGTAATCAATTGCCGCTGTCTTTTTGTTCTGGAATAATCGGACATGGCATCATGACGAAAACGGACATATTGAAGCGCCGTTTTGCCGTCGAAATGCTGCTGTCCCTGCTTTAAATTAATATCATACTCATGCTGATCGGCTTTGCTCTCATAGTACATATCCTTTTCGACATAAAAATCGAGTCCGCCTACAGCATCCACGAGTTTAATAAACCCCTGGAAATCCGTATATACATAAAAATGAACAGGCACCCCCAGCAATTCGCTGACTGCTTTCATCGCCGTATCTGGCCCATGCGTAACAGCGGTATTAATTCGATTTTTGCCGTACCCGGGAATATCCGTATAAGTGTCTCGAAGAATCGAAAATACATGAATATGCTTATTGGCAGGATTCAATGAAACGACCAACATGCTGTCGGATCTGGGTACCTCGCCCTTGTCACTTCCACGGGCATCCACACCCATCAGCAGAATGTTGACAGGCTCGGTTCCCTCCCACTCCGGAGCTTCCAGAGCTTCGGCATTATCGGTGCTTACTTTAATGAACGAGGAGTTTGCCGGTGTTTTGTTAAGTCCTTCTAATCCTTTGTAAATGGACAAGAAATAGTAAAAGACAAAGATTACAGCAGCGACCACAAGTAACAATGTTACAGTCAATATCCTCTTTTTCCTCTGTGTCATGTCATTCTTCCTTTCTGGATGATGAACGCCCCTGCCCCTTTCTGTATTTAAGATTTTTGCAAGGCTGCTACGAGAAGTGAAGTGTAGTATCGGCTACCATCTGGTTTTAAATGGACGCCATCTCTATAAAAATATTCATCTTTGCCTACACTAGCCGAATACCAGTCCACCACGCTGACGTTACTGTATTCACCAGCGACCTGTGCAATCGTGTCATTCGCCGTGTCTTGCCAGCCTTTCGGCACCCGGGTGGTGACCAAGATTACCTGTCTGGCTCCAGAAAGGGATTGCAGTACGTCGCGCAGTTGGTCTTTGCTAAACGGACCGTTGGTGCCGAGTTCGATAATGACCTGGTCTCCCAGTTTGCCTTGGGCGGACAATTCATTAATGACTTTTATAGCTTGAGACATCTGCCGGCCAACCTTGCCGTCAACCGTCATATTCGGAAGCTGCTCTTTTAAATAAGGCTCAATTCCGACCGTAACCGAATCTCCAATCATCGTGACGCCCTCGCCGTTTAAGGAAGCGGATGGTTGAGCTTGTTCTCCGCTGGTGCTGGAAGCCGCACGCTTTTGTGCAGCGGGCTGCATCGCATCAAGATTGTATAGAGAAGAATCCTTGCTGCGTGATTCGTTATCATCCGAATTTTGCTTTGCGTGCATATGGAGGCCGATGGCTCCTAAAGCGATAAGGATAACCATAAAACCCCCTAATGTTTTTACCATCCATCCATTTTTTTTGTTCATACCTAGTTCATCCTTCCCTTTAACATGCTAGTAGGTTTTATCTTGTTTGATAGCATCAATCAAAAACGAGGCATAATACTGAGCGCCTTCTGGTTTCAGATGAACACCATCGTCATAAAACAGATCGTTGCGGTTTTCGCTGGCCGAATACCAGTCGATAAGCCGGACATTTTGAAATTCACCAGCAATTTCACGTAGATTGTCATTTACGGTATTCTGCCACCCTCTCGGTACTCTGGTCGTTATCAGATAAATGTGCCGGGAATCCTGCAGTGAAGCCAGCAAGGACTTCAGTTGACTCTGGTTAAAAACGCCGTTGGTGCCGAGTTCAATAATAATTTTATGGCCAAGTTTGCCCTGTGCCCGCAGGCCATCAAGCACATCCTCGGCCTGTGACATTTGCCGTCCCACCTTGCCATCTATGATGATACCGGGAAGCTGTTTTTCCAGAAACGGGGCGGCATCCAGAATGACAGAATCTCCAATCGCCGTGACCCCCTCTCCTTCTGCGGAATGGCCTGTATTTTCAGCGGAATGATTTTCAGCAGAACAGCCGGATTGCAGCTTTTCTGTCTGGACGGATTCCCGGCTTACGGTTGCTGGCACATCGGGTACAGGATCTGGTGAATCCGTCTTCCATGATGTCAGGACCAGAATGATGGCGATAACAATTACGACAAGACCTAGTTGGCTGCCAGCGCCTGATCTGCGGAGTGATTTTAGGCTGGTCCCAAAGGTCCCGCGGCGGATGGGCTCTTCGATGTATCTGTAGGAAAGACCCGCCATTATGAAACTGACCATTACCTGCAGAGCAATGCGCATATAGCTGGCATCTTCGGTACTTACCGCGGGACTTGATAAAATAATGACCGGATAATGCCATATATACAGACTGTAAGATCGCTTACCGATCCAGCTTAGAGGCCGGCAGCCGAGCAATCGTTCCAGTCGATTGGCCGGATGAACAAGTACAGCAATAACAACTGCAGTAATGAGTGATAAATAAAGAAAACCGCCGCGATACAGCGAATCATCAAACTGGTTGGTCTGACCGATCAGGATAAACAGCATTACAATGCCCAGTACGCCAGTCATATCCAGCATGGTCCGGGACGAAGAAGATACATTGTCGCTCAGTCTCCAGCTGGGCCAAATTACCGCCAGAGCCGCTCCGATTAAAATGGCAAACGCCCGCGTGTCCGTCCCGTAATACACCCTGCTTGGATCTGTTCCGGGTTCGTATATAACGGCCATTGCTATGGCGGATACGGCGGCGCAACCCAGAATGTATAACATCAGTCTGCCTCGTCGCGGTGCAAGGCACAGACCGATCAGTAGAACAAGCGGCCAGATTACGTAAAACTGTTCCTCAATGGAAAGCGACCAGAGGTGCCCGATTGGAGAAGGCGGGCCAAAGCTCTCAAAATAGGAAACATGATGAAAAATGAGATACCAGTTGTTTACGTAAAAAAGCGAGGATACAAAATTCCCTCTTAATTCCTGCAGTCTGGAGAAATCGGTAATTAAAAACCACAATGCCACTGCAGTCATCATAAAGATCATTGCTGGCAGTAGTCTGCGCATTCGTCTTATCCAGAATTGCACAATAGAAAAACCGCTGCGCGTCCTCCATTCAAAAAGGATCTGATCCGTAATTAGATATCCTGACAGGACGAAGAAAATCTCCACTCCCAGCAGCCCACCCTCTGCCCATCTGAAATGAAGATGATAAGCAATAACAGCAAGCACGGAGATGGCCCTTAGCCCATCCAGACCGGTCATATAACGTTTTATGGGTTGATTCAGGTGCAAATTCCGGTTTCCATTCACTATGGTCCATTCCTTGTCCTTATAGGCTAATGATCTTGCTTCATTTACTATAGAAAAAAGATGTCGCTAAAGTTTGATCAACATGTAAACAAATTGTCACAACGGTTGCAAAAAGAAAAACCTTATTCCGGCTGAACAACCGAAATAAGGTTTTTGACATATACAAATATGGCGATCCTAATCACTATTTCAATTCAATGATCAATGACTCCTTGCTAGGAGAATCTGTTGGCGCAGTCTGCGAGGAATCCAATTGCTTTTGTCCTTGAAGCAGTACACTTTTATTGTTCGGATTCCAGTACATATGCGTCGGCAAAATTCCGCGATACACCGGTTCGTTGTACATTATATTTCTTCCTTGCACCTTGCCTACGTAAGTGACATTTTGATCATACACGGTGTATGCGATATTTTTCCTGTCAGGCGAGAATTCAAAATCAAGCACTTTTTCCAGAATGACGGAGAGCTCTCCGTTTCGCTGATCATATTCGTACAATGAACTATCCGTTCCGAGAAACACAAACTGGTCGTTATTCATCCAGGCTACTGAATCTCCACCAAACTGACGCTCGTATTGAAACTCAATATTCTTCCCGGAAACCTTCCCCATGGTTAACACCTTTTTCTGACCTTGTTTTGCACGAAATAACTGCAGCAGTACGCTGCGACCATCATTTGCAAGGTTAACACTCAAAAGCGTGTCTCCCTTTAGGATACCTTTTAACTGATATTTGCTGGAAGTTTGAGCCCCCATATCGTAGATGTACAGGCTATCAGCTCCATTATCAACCGGGTTTTCTACCAGGTAGCCGATATACGAACTGTTGGCAGACCAGGAAACATATTGTACATAAGAATCGTTTCTGGTACTGATCCTGTCTATTTCCTTTTCTTTGCCATCCTGCAAGGAAATAAGCTTTAAGGTTGTCTCCGAGGAAGAACGAGAAAATTCGCAAATATATTTACCATCGGGAGAAAGTATAGTATTGGAAGTTACATTGCCGATTCCGGGTATGGCCTTGCTCTGCTCATACGGATAAGTTAAACGTTCCAGCGTGCCTCGCTTCAGTATGGTCATGGCTCCGAACGAAGCGATGACAGCATCTGCAGACGACCAGCCCAGCAGCTGACCCGTATTCACAAAACGATCCGGAAGCCGATATATTCTTTGGACCTGAAACGGCCGAGAGCTTTGATCGGCACTGGAAACTTCATTGCTGTCGGCGATGACGACGGTCTCTGTTTTTGGTTCTGAACCGCATCCTGACAGCAGTAATACCACGACAGATACGACCAGCAGCATTACAAAATATTTATATTTATTGCCCATTATTCATTCTCCGTTCCCCGCGGTTTCCAGAGCTTTAAATTCCACCGTTACGATTGTTTCATTATGCTCGTTTGTAATCATGATGGAACCTGCCAATTCTTCAACGATGGATTTCACAATACTGAGCCCCAAGCCTACACTGCCTTCTTCCGCGCTGTCGGAATAAGCCGGATAAAATGGTTGTAACAAGCGTGACAGATGTTCTGCCTCAATCGGATCGCTTGGATTGCTGAAGATCAAGCGGATCTTTTCTTCTGACCGCACCGCTTTTACCGATACTGCCGAAAACGGCAAACTGTATTTTATTGCATTATCTATCAAATTGATGAACAGCTGTCTGATTCTGTCCCCATCGGCCAACATGATCAATTCCTCACTAATCTCATATTCGATGGTCTTTTTATAGCGCTGTGCCCGGATCACCATCGATTCACACACGTCCCGTAGGATCAGCCCGATATCCACCCGATCAAGCTCATTGATCATGATATTTTTGCGTGAAACTTCCAGCAGTTTTAGCACCATCGCATGCAGGCGCCTGCTCTCCTCGATAATATGATTCATTCCTTTATCAAAAAAAGCACGATCTTTCTCACCATTCAGCCTGATCAGCTCTGCATATCCCAGAATGGAGGTTAACGGCGTTTTCAGTTCATGAGTGATATTGTCAAAAAAGCGCTTTTCCTGCTGGTGAAGTTGCTTTAAATGGTCCCGGTCCTTCTCAATAATATGAATCTGTCTACTAATTTGATCAATCATATCATTAAAATTTTCGGCCAATCGGCCAATTTCATCCCTGCGTTTAAAATGAAGGCGGATATCCAGATTCCCGTTTTTCACCTCGGTGGATGCTTGCGTCAGTCTGGTCAGCGGGATGGTAATATGCCTGGAAAGAATATAGGAAAACAGAAAGGCTGCCGCAAAAATCGCCAAGGCAATATAGAGAGTAATCTGCCGAATCTGTCCGGTTTGTTCGTAGAGTGAGCTGAAATCTTTGTAAAAACGCAGTATGCCCACCTTTGAACCGTCTATAACAACCGGATAGGAGAAAAGGACAGTCGTCTTATTACGATCATAAGTAATGCTGTACGCTGTATTGCCATCAATCGCCTGCTGTAGATCGCTTTGCATTTGCTGCTGAAATAAGGAGCTGTCCGGGGCATAAAGCAATTTGCCTTTCACCGTATATACGCCAACACTGCTGTCCGTGGTATGGTTCAGATCAGTTGCTATCTCCCTGGCAATCTCTCCAAAATACAGCTCATTGCTGCTGAAATGGTTAATCAGGAAAGCCTGGCGCACATACACATTGCTATTGTTTTTCAGTCCGACCAGTTCGGAGGTAACCAAATTCTGATTGCTTGTCCAGATAAATTCCTTGACTGTCTGATTAAGTACGACAAAAGAAAACGAAAAAATCAGAAAAAAACCGATCAGAAATTTGATGCTGATTTTACGTATCATACTTATCCACCCATTTTTTTAAATTTGTACCCGATTCCGAAGACGGTAGTAATGTATCCAGTGGCATCCAGCTTTTTGCGGAGTCTTTGGATATGCGTATCAACCGTACGGGTATCTCCGGCAAAATGATAACCCCATACCAGATCAAGCAGTTCGGAACGTGTAAAGTTTCTGCCCGGATGTTTAACCAGCATCATAAGCAGGTCAAATTCCTTGGGGGTCAATTCAACGGGACGGCCCTCTTTTTGGACAAGCCGTTCTTCTTCGATCACTTCAATATTTTCAAACCTAATGACGGCTTTCGCGGCTTCTTCCCTGTCCGGGCTGCTCGCCTGCTCCACTCTGCGCAAAATGGTTCGAATGCGTGCAACAACTTCGCGCAGATCAAAAGGCTTGGTAATATAATCATCGGCACCGAATTCAAGGCCGAGAATCTTATCGGTAATATCCGATTTGGCCGTAATCATGCAAATCGGTATGTTATAGTCCATAGTCACCTTTTTGCAAATATCTAGACCGCTCTGGTCAGGCAGCATCCAATCCAGCAGCAGCAAATCGGGCTGAAACGACTGCAACTCATGCATTCCCGCTGCTCCGCTGGCCGCTGTGCGTGTCTGGAACCCCTCCATAGAAAGCCCGTACGAAAGCAAGTCGGCAATCGGGGCATCATCTTCAATAATAAGAATCTTTGCTTTATTCATAGCAATCCTCATCTCTATTTTTAATACGGCAGGTTTATGACATTGTCCATTATATTAATCATTCAGGGGAAAACAATCAAATGTATATTGTAAATGTTTTTACGTAAAAAACCACGCGCAAATGACTGCGCATGGTTTTGATTACAGCATAGAGAGCTATGAAATATTCGGAAACAAAAGGAGGCTGCTTTAGCGATCCAATAAATTCAAGGAAAATATCATCACATGTTTCCAACAAGTATGACATCTTACAAACTAGTAATTATTAAACAAACTATTTCTCCCGTTTAGACTCGGTGCATACTACAATTAATCTTAATTATAATTGCAGATAATTTTTATTTAGTAATTCCTCTTCTAATAGTTACTCACATGTGTGGTGTCATAATTAATGAGAAAACAACAGCAGAATACATGCATTATTTGAGGATCATTTTCATAATTAATGAGAACTCATTGACTCGAAGTTATTAGATCTGCCCTAATTTTCATATTTCATGAGAATATCCACAACTCTAAAAATGAGTATTTATACAATCAATAATTTGTATAACTTCTTCTTTGTCAATTATGATGATTTTTCTCGTTTATTCTGAAAATTTTTTCATTAAATATGACACCTCTCTTCGGACGATAAAGTTGTGTACTAGCGAGTCAACTAAAATTTGTGCGATAAACAATAAAATTGAGTACCAAAATCCAATATCTTTGATAAGGAATTCTCTATCTTTTTTATATATTTTTATTAATTGGTTCAGAACAAAGGACCTTTGGACCATATTTTCACAAAAAAAACCAAGCTGACGATTATAAGATGGACTTTTTCTTGTACAAAAAAAGAGTCTGCCCTTGGGCAGACCCGATACAAATGAACAGTCTCGTGCAAGTTGTGCTCAGATAGATTGAACCTGCTGGATGGAGGCTGTTTCAATTCGGATTAATGAAAGCGCATGCTCTACCGATGCCGCTGCTTCTTCGGGGGTACTCCCCCCTCCCAAAAAATATCCTATATAGTTTTTGTTGCTAGTCGCCGGGACGAGCTCCGAGTGTTCTCCTACATCTAAACTGGATTCGATGGATTCCATCCATATGCTCCGCCTCGTTTACTCCATTGACGCTCATAATGACGACCTTTCCTTCCACTTGTGGCAGCAACAATTTTATGCAGCAGAACGGATATTTCACCTTCTCTTTCACATAAGGAATGTCGAGCAAATGACACACGGTAGCACGCTGCATGTTTACGCCTGTGGTTAGCCGAACCATATCCCAAATTTGATTGCCACCGTATCGTGTGAGACTCGATAATGTACGGTATGCCTCGCCGTAGCTTGATTTCTGTATGTGAGGGGCCTTCAAGATGTCCAATGGAAGTGAGTAAACTGCATACCGTTTCTTGAATAGCCTCTCGATCTTCCATTTTCAAAGGTGCGGGTAACAGGTGACCAGCCTCTATGAAATAAGGCATTACCACCTCTTTGGTTGTGATTGCAAGCACTTCGTGCCTTCCATTAGTCGTTAGCACCTCAACGCTGTATTCTTCCCCGTCGTCTATATACTCCTCAATCACCAGCGTACCATCCAATATATATTCATCCTGCTGTGTGCTATGACGCAACGCGTCTTCAATCTGTTCGAAAGAGCGGATAATTGAAATCCCCCCCTACCTTACTGGGCTATTCAAAAATATCTCTTGATAATCGTATAAGATGGACTTCTTTGTTTTCTTGTTTTCGGCCGATTATTTCGTGATAAAGTCAAAATGATCAGCGTTAAAGTTCAATTCCCTCACCAGCTTCAAGAACTACCCCTACCCCGGTCGGCAGTAACGAAACAAAGAAATGGGGGTCTTGCTTAATGAACGGAAACGTGTCGAAATGGATCGGTACAACCTGTTTGGCCTGAAGCCATTCTGTAGCCACTGCGGCGTCTTCTGGACCCATAGTGTGATTGTCCCCGATGGGTAGAAAAGCCAGGTCAATTGCATTGCGTTCTCCAATCACCTTCATATCGTAAAACAGGCCTGTGTCCCCGGCATGAAACAGCGTTTTGCCTTCGGCGGAAAACAGTATTCCCGTGGGCATCCCCGTATAAATAATTGTTTTTGTTTCTTTGTATACATGACTTGAACTATGAAAAGCTTGTGTCAATTTCACTTTCCCAAAGTCAAATGTATACGCTCCGCCGATGCTCATTGCATGTGTACGTACGCCTTCCCATCCGAGCAGGTCCGCCAGTTCTGCCGAAGCAATAACCAGCGCGTTGTTACGTTTGGCAATCTCTACGGTATCTCCCACATGATCGCCGTGCCCATGGGTTAACAGAATCACATCCGTCTTTACCGTGGATGCATCCAGGTCCGTATTGGCGTTCCCTGTAATAAACGGATCGATCAGAATGATTTTCCCGAGGGTCTCAATTTTTACAACAGAATGTCCATGATAGGTCACCTTCATTATGCTTCCTCCTTGAATTCATTGATTGTTGCCGGGTTTTCTGCGGGTGAAGATCATATAAAACGCAACCATGTTGGATAACACAATAATTAGGCCCATGGGTATGGCCGATTTACCCCCACCGAGGCCGGTCAAAGGTGCCGCTTGTACATAGTTTTGCATCGCAAGGGAGAAACCGGTTGTGGTTACGATACCGACGCTGGAAACGGTGAAAAATAGAGGGGTGCAAACGGCATACAGTCTCCCACCACTGATCAGCACAATGAATAAGATTAAACCACTCACAGTTGCCAGCGTAATTTCGCTTATAAACAGAGTTTGCCCGCTAATGCTCACTGACAGTCGCCCTGTAATCTGACCTGGAATGATTAGTCCCAGTCCGTTCAGGGCAAACAGTATGCTGAATAGCTGCGGAGACGTACCGAACAGATTTTGAATGACAAACGTGAGCCGGAGATGTATGCAAACATGTTTTACGATACATGCTTCATCATTGCTTAGAAGTTTTGCGCTGCTGTACGTGCTTGTCCAATGGCTTCGGCTTTGATCTGAGGCGCACGCTCTCCTGCTGAAGATATACCCTCGATGTATAGATGATCCACGTCAGTAATTCCCACAAAATTCAGTACGGTTTTCAGGTGACGGCTGCCGTTCTCCCGATCAGCGACAGGACCTGCGGAGTACACGCCGCCACTAGCTTGGATGTGGAACGCTTTTTTGTTTTTGAGCAGGCCGACCGGGCCGTTTTCGGTGTATTTGAATGTTTTAGCTCTGACACAGAAGGAATCAATGTATGCTTTCATCACCGGAGGATATGAGAAATTCCACATCGGTGTCACGAACACATATTTGTCTGCGGTCACGAACTCCTCCAGAAGTTCATTTAACTGAGTTACTTTTTGCTGCTGTTCCACTGTCAGTTGATTGAACGTACCGCCCGTTTGCAGCTTGCCCCACGCTTCCAATACGTCAGCATCAATGTACGGAATGTTGCGTCGATACAGATCCACATGAATAACCTCATCCTGTGGGTGGCTTTCGCGATAAGCTTGTACAAATTGTTCGCCGGCAGCAAGGCTGTAGGATGCTTCCGGGTTACCAGGGTGAGCAGTAATATATAATAATGTTGACATGGTTATGACTTCCTTTCTTATATAAACGAAATTTATGATGGGTAATGAGTTAGGCGAGGAATGGACCAAGACCATTGCCATACGACCAGTTTTCTTTCGTAACCTCAATAAGATTGATGAATACATCCTCTTTACGAATACCAATCTTCTGATGCAACTGCTCGGCAAGTGCCGCGTAAAAATCTTTTTTCACTTCATCAGAACGACCGATGTTCAAAGTGATTTGAATGATAAGAAATCCATCACTTCTTTCAATGTCGAGACACGTTGGATCAAAACTCAAATTTTCGCGATCCAGTTCTTCAATAATCAAAAACCGATCGTTTGCAGGTACATGCAGTTTATCCACGACAGTTTGCAAGACAACTTCCCCGATCTGCGTTTTCTCTTTACTCGGACGACCCTTCAGTGTAACAATGCGAGTTAAAGGCATCAGTGTTACCTCCTTGTTTTGTTTATGTTGATATGGATTATTTTATCTGCTACAATCCAGAGCACGAATGTACATAAGTTCGTGTTTGTTCGTGTGTTCAAGTTGCTCAAACTATGAAATTCAGGTGATTGAATGGATGACAGTAAATACGCAAAAGATTGGCCCCATGAATGGATCAAAAAAATTCGTACGAGACCTTCCAGACGAGAGACGTCAAAAAAGATGCGGCAAGTGGATCTGGCGAAGCGGGTTGGTGTTGATCCAAGGACGGTACAGCAATGGGAAAGTGGAGATCGTCTACCCAGCATCGGAAACCTCAAGCAGATTATTCAGGTTTTTTGGGAAGAAGGGTTGTTTCTGAAGGGAGATCCTCGCCAGGAAGCTGAACAGCTTTGGATGGCTGTAAAGCGTTTATCGGAAGCGCGTTCAGCCACGAGACGCGAGTTTGAGGATTTTGATAAGGCCTGGTTTGATACGCTGATGACAACCAAAGCTATACAGCCGGAGACAGGCAAAGAAAAGCGAGGTACCACGGTCACGGCACCAGCCCGATTACGGAAGATGCCATCCACCTTTGTTGGACGACATCAATCCAGAGATGCCTTGGCGGAGCAGTTAACTCACCACGCGCTAGTTTCCATCATTGGATCTGGTGGAATCGGCAAAACGTCCCTTGCTGTCGAACTGGCTTCGACGCTTACGGAACGTTTTCCGCAAGGCATCTGGATGTTTGAATTTGGTGCAATCAGTGAAGCGCATGACGTGGGTCCGTTTCTTTTATCCACGCTGGGGCTGTCAAACCAAGGGAGCCAGCCCGATGTACAAGTTGTACTGGAAACGGCAATCAACCGTAATATGCTATTTATTTTCGATAATTGTGAGCATCTCATTGATGTCATCGCCACGGTGGCCGAGTCTCTTCTGGCAGAGGCACCAGAGTTATCCATTTTGGCGACCAGTCGAGAGCCACTTAACATTGCAGAAGAGTATGTTTACCGAATCCCTCCGCTTTCTTTTCCCGTGGATGAAGTCACACTGGATGAACTTTCCGAAACGGAATTGATAAACTATGAATCCGTACAACTGTTCCTGGAACGAGCCAGCATTCAGGCTCCCCATTTTGCGGTCTCCCTTCCCCATCTGAAACGGATTGCTTCGATATGCAAGAAAATTGGGGGCATCCCGTTAGCGATTGAGCTTGCTGTGGCACGAATGAATATGCTGACCCTGGAACAGATTGAAGAACGTCTGACGAATCAGCTGACCCTGCTGACCGTAGGCAAACGAACAGCCACGCCCCGGCACCAAACGTTACGTTCAACAATTGACTGGAGCTATGATCTACTTACGGGCAGGGAACGTCTTTTATTAAGACGGCTTAGTGTATTCGAAGGAGGTTTCACACTGGAGGCGGTGGAAGGAATCTGCATCTGTGAACCAGACATACCCGATCGGGAAGACCGCATAACTGTGGTAGACGTGGTTGATCTCTTGTCGAGCCTAGTTAACAAGTCTCTAGTCTCTACACAAATCAGCTCGCACTATGGCTCCATTCGCTATTTTCTGCTGGAGGCCATCAAGGAATATGCGAGTGACAAGTTCCGTGAAGAATCCGATGATCGCAAGCGAGATGCTCTCTATGAGCGTCATGTGAGGTATTACATGAAGTACCTTCTACAGGCTGAATCCCAATTTCGGAGCATTGAACGTGAGTCCTGCATCGAGGCGGTAAGACGGGAATATGCCAATCTGCGTTCTGCACTTCAATGGTCTTATTCAAGTGTTCAGGTCCGTCCTAGTGGTCTTCATATGGCGGCGCATCTGTATTGGTTCTGGCTTCACGAAGGCAGGTTGAAAGATGGGTTGTTTTGGTTGGAGAGATTTCTGTACACGGAAGAAGAAAGCCATGCCTTTCGTACGGATTCAGCCAAAGCGTGGCATGGATTGAGTATTATTCAATTTATACAGGGCCATACAAAAACAGCTATGGAAGCAGCGACACGAAGTGTGGAAATTGCCCGTGAACAACAAGAGATTTCCCTGTTAGCCTCATCCCTGCGTTTGCTCGCTTTTCTCCACATTAAGCAGAATTGTATCGAGGAAGCGGAAACGGTTGTACAGCAGAGTGCAGACTTGGCGAGAAGCGCTCATGACTCATGGAATCTTGCCTCTTCTCTGCATGCATACGGCAAAATACGGCTGGAACAGCACCGATACAATGATGCTTCCGTATTGCTGAGAGAAAGTGTACATCTCTTTGAAACGGTACAGGATCAGTGGGAAGTGTCCGGTCCCTATGAATGTCTTGGGTATACCGCTTTGAAACTCGGGAAGCTGGATCAATCAATCGAATATTTCAAGAAATGCATTGCCGCAAGCCAAATATATCGAGGGTCCTGGGTTCTCTCCCGAGGAATTGAGGGGTTAGGGATTACCTTATGCGCTCAGGGAGCGCTGACCGATGCAGCGATCCTTCTTGGAGCAGCCGAGAAAGGTCGTCAAGCCTATGATGAGGGTAGCATACCCAATTTTCCTGACGAACATCGTAAGAGTGTAAGCGCCATTCAGCAGGGTTTGCAGGAACAGGAATGGTATAGATGGTGGAACAAAGGGAAAGAGATGACCCAAGCTCAAGCGCTTGCCTACGCTTTGGAGATATAGAGGGTTGCCAATCGAATGAATAGATAAACTAGACGAACCATACGCTGTCCCCCTTGAACTACAAAGTGATGAAATTCATTTGCTTGTGGCCAAAGGGATTTTTTGATAACAACAAAAGTCGCCATAACACAACATTAAGCAAAACGAGCATACCTATGTTGTGTTGAAAAAGATTCTGTTTCCGCAAGTCAGGTAACCAGAACTGATCCAGGTCGGAATCACTGAAGGTGCACCCTCGCTAACAGTTTTTTCAGAAGTACAGACGGGTCATTACCTCGCACTAAAATTGTTAATAATCCTGATTCACTGGAAAATAAAGCATTAAAGATATAAACTTCGAATAATCTTTTTTCTTGAGCCCTCTCATATGATGAAAGTAATTCAATTTGCGCCTTGGAAACCACGTTGAACCAGAATAACGAGTGCACAGCAGAACTATGGTTACGATACCAACAAAAACCGGACTTTTCACTGGTTTACTTTACGGGCTGTGACAGCTTCGCTGGTACTACCCCGACCTACAATATACGCCTCCTCAGCCAGAGAGCAAGAAGCAGCTTGTCGCCAAGCTGGAGGAAGCAAGGCGCCACATGCATGAGATTGGGGCGTCGCTGCAGAACATAGACCCAGAGCGGCTGGACGCTCTCTTACAAACTGCAGTGTTATTTGGCTAACGGGACACGATGTTGAATGTTGACCACAACAGCGGCCAGTCTAGGATTTTATTTTCGCTTCCTTATCTGCCGCTGTTGCATTTGTCGGATCAGTCGAAAAACATATTTCTCAAAAGCTGACGACCTTTGAAATGGACAATCGCGTAAAATCAGCAACTCCAGTCTGCAACTTTATTTTCTTCGAACATCAATTATGATAATTTTCTCGTTTAATCTAAAAATTTTCTTATTTAATATGACACCACTTTCTTCGAACAATAAAGTTGTGTACTAGCGAGTCAACTACAATTATTTCCCCCTGTGCGGATACAATAAAGTTGTGTGCCCGTCTTTACCTTTTCTAATATTTCTTTACGGGGTAACGTCAGGAAAATGCGGAATTACAACGTTAAGGAAATCCTCATATTAAAAGCCTGATTTTTCAATAAATGCTGGGAAATAAGACTTTTTTCGTTACTCCATTACAGCGCCCGTTTCAAGAAAAACCGTTTATGGTTTAGCTATAGGTATTAAGATTTCAAAATGAGGGTCGCTTGAGTCTGAATCATTTGCCTATTTTTCATGCTTTAAGCTGCTATTATGGAGGAGAAAATGAAACTCAGGCCTCCGGTTGCCTTAACAAATAATTTCCTCTCGTGACCAGTCTCTTGTGTGTTTCAATGTAATATCGATAAACTTTGATAGAGCGGGGGAAATCCACTTGTTTTTATGATAAACAACTTGGGCTGAGATCTGTTTAAGATCACCTTTGCAAGGAATAACCTTTAACCTTCCATCCTTGATTTCATTATTTACAGTTATTAATGGTAAACAAGCAATACCCAGCCCACTCATTACGCAACGTTTTATCGCCTCAATACTCCAAAGTTCCATCGTGTTGGAAAGTAAGATTCCTCTTTCTCGAAGATATTCTTCAAACATGGTTCGATAACTGCATTCTTTCTCATTCGTGATCAAACACTCGTTTAACTTTTGGTTTTCATAGCTTTGATCTAAAACATTCAGCGGGTTGTCATGACTTCCAACAAGGACAATAGGCTCGTCCAATAAAGAATGTACGATTAAATCTGAATCCTGAAACGTTGGCATCATAAGAAATGCAATATCTGCACTACCGTTAAGTATTGCTCTCTTGTTATCTCCGCAAGTAGCGTTACTTAGAATGATGCTTACATGGGGAAACTTATTTCTATATTCTCTTAATATAGGTTCAAGTCGATAAACCGTTAAAGATTCAGGAGCAGCAATCCTTAACTCGCCTCTTATTTCATCACCATCATTTACAATGCTTTCGATTTTCCCGTAAGTATCCAAAATTTCTTGAGTATAGTGCAATAATTTCTTGCCTATATCAGTCAATCTTACCTTTCGACCCATCCGATCAAATAGAGGTGCACCCAAATGTTCTTCAAGTGCTTGAATATGAGAAGTGACCGTGGATTGAGTGTAACCTAAATGTTCTGCTGCTTGTGTAAAGCTACCAAATTGAATAACTTTTTTAAATGTAATAAAATGACGTATTTCCATCAGTTCACCAACTTTCAATTTAATCTCACTTCTATAGTATCAAAAAAATCAATGGATAACTTCTCGAATTTCAATTTTACTAACAATTAGTTCCGGGTTAATCTTAAGGAAATTTGAAAACAGAAGGATATTATGTGAAAACCATTCTGGACGTACCTTTTAATTAAGGTATTTACAACGCTAAATAGTCAGGGAGGAGAAATGACATGACGGAAGTTAAAATCAAAAAAAATCCCCTAAACTGGGATGTGTTAGTGTCAAAGCGTCAAGGTCTCAGTAGAGATTTACCAGAAGGACAAGAATTGCTGAAGTGGGTGGCAAATACGGTCACGCTTATCTATGGTGAACAAGACGCAGTCCTCATTGATACATTTCTTACTATTAAAGAAAATCAAGCATTGGTAGATTGGGTTGTCAAAAGTGGTAAAAACTTAACCACAATCTATATCACTCATGGTCATGGTGATCATTTCTTTGGTATAAAGATGCTTTTAGATCGTTTCCCTGATGCAAGAGCGATAGCAACTCCAGGTGCTGTCAAAGCCATGCAAGAACAAATATCTCCTGAATCTTTCTGGCATAAACTCTTTCCTGGTGAGATACCTGAGGATCTAGTCGTCGCTCAGGAACTTGAAGGAAGTGAGTTCGAGCTAGAAGGACAAAAACTTATCGTGGTGAATACTGGGTTTACTGATACTGGAGATACAACGTCTCTACACGTCCCATCAATTGATTTAATCGTTTCAGGGGATGCAACTTATAACGACATTCATCTTTACTTGGCTGAAACCACTAACGAAACTCGAATTGAGTGGATAGCTGTGCTCGACAAACTTGAGGTACTAAAACCACGTGCAGTGGTTGCTGGACATAAGAAACCCGAAAATGAAGATAATCCCAAAATTATCGCCGAGACACAAAATTACATCCGAGATTTTAACCGATTGAATGAAATAACGGAAACAGCACAGGAGCTCTACCATAAGATGTTAGAACTCTATCCAAATAGAGCTAATCCAGGTGCACTTTGGGGAGCAGCAAAAGCAGCGAAATCTTAATAAAAGGTATATATAATAGCATTCTTTTAATAAACACGGTTGGAGGAGTTAATAAATGATTACGGTTTACGATGATAGTTATAAAGAAGAAGTCATTAAATTAATATTGCATGTACAGAATGTCGAATATGAAGTGGGTATTAGTCTTAAAGAACAACCGGACATTCTGGACATTCATTCAAATTATATAAATGATGGCGGTAATTTTTGGATAGCGTTAAATGATAACGGAGAGGTCGTAGGTTCAATTGGTTTGCAAAAAAAAAATAAGGAGGTTGCTGTATTAAAGAAATTTTTTGTTTATAAAGACTACCGTGGTAAAGAATTTGGGACAGGAAAAAAGCTTTATGAAGCACTGCTTGATTTTGCTAAGAAACAAGGTTTTTCTAAGATAATTTTAGATACCCCATCTAAAGCCACTAGGTCACACGGTTTCTATAAAAAGGCTGGATTTAAAGAGATTGATAAAGAAGATTTGCCAATTAAATATGATTATCCTGACCGCAATTCAATTATATTTCTATTAGAACTATAACAAAAGGAAAGAAGGTCTTATTTTTATGGAATAGTTAAACGGAGGGTTTGTCTTTGAAGAATAAGATTATATTGTTTTGTTTACTAAGTACTGTATTACTCGGAGTAATGAATAGTTTCTTTTTTAATTTAGCTCTTGTACCAATTGCTAAAGACTTAAATATTTCTATATCTTTTAGCAGTTGGTTTATCTTAGGGTATTCAATTATGGTTACAGTAGGTTCAATAATATACAGTAAGCTTGCTGAAAGCATTCAATTAAAAAAACTATATCTATTTGCTTTAGTTATCTTTGTTCTTTTCTCTATCTTGGGCTTTTTTATGGATCATTTTTATTTACTTGTATTATCTAGAATGGCACAAGGAGTCGGAGGGGCAGCCTTTATTTCACTGACAATGGTTGCAATTATAGATGTACTTGATCGAGCATTATTACCGATAGGTCTTGCTTTTATAAGCTTTGCTATGGCTTTAGGATCAGGTTTAGGACCTTTACTGAGTGGTATTATTCTATCCATAACGGATTGGCATATGTTATTTTTATTTATGAGTTGTGCAATAATTTTTATACCAATTTTATATTTTACTTTTCCAGAAAATAAAGTAGAAAATAAGACTCCATTTGATTGGTTAGGGACGTTTTATTTATTATTATGTATTCTCTTTTTATTATGTGCCTTGAACATTAATTTTCTTTTTATTGTTTTTTGTAGTTTATTTTCCCTAGTATTCATTCGCCATATCAATACCGTTTCTTACCCAATTATTGATAAAAAAATATTTAATAATACAATTTTTGTTAGAATAACTAGTCTTAGTTTTTTGTTATTTTTTTTGCTAGGAGCAAATGTTTTTCTTCTCTCTTATATTTTTTCTTATACTTTTAATCCCATACAGTCTGGAATCCTATTTTTTATAAGTGCTTTAATAGGAGGGTTTGCAAGTATAGGGATTGGGAAGAATATGACTAATAAAAATGTGAAAAAATTCTATAGAATAGGATTATATATTTTTTTCATAGGTTATTTAATTAGTATTTTTAACTCAAAAATAGGCATAGTATACATTTTAACAAGTGTTTGTTGCTTCACTGCCTTTTCTGTTGTACAAGTTGCTTTAAATAATTTATTAGATTTGGAACTGAAAGAATCCAAGAAAATAAGTATTGGTGTTTATAATTTATGCAATTTTATCGGTATGAGTATTGGTGTAGCATTATTTAGTAAATTAGTTATTATATTTAATATAAATATTTGTTTTATTTTTTTATTAGCGACTGTGATTACAAAAGGATTCATGTCAAACAATATTAATACAGCAAAAGGAAACTAGTACTGAGTGAAACTGAAGGGATTTTTCAGACAGATCGGTCATTGGCTGGTTAGTTAATCAGCTTTCCAACATACCCATTTATATTATTCCTTTGGATAGTAAAATAATATTTAACAATGGCAAGGAGATAACTGGATATGAAATATATTCGTTCAATACCTGTAGTTAGTTCCTAAGAGGGGTACGGAAACGATTCGGGGATTGAGAGGCCACATATAAAATAATCCCCAGTTATTATACCCCTTTTTCCTCTATTTCCTTTAAAACGCTGCCTGACTAACCCCTGTAATAGTACAAATTTCCTTTACAGTTTTATCTGTTGTTTTTCGTAATTCAATTGCATGGTTCATTCCTGGGTGTTTATCTGTATTTTTTTTACCCTTCCTTGATATTTTCCCTTTTGCTTAGCCAATTTTATCCCCGAACGTTGCTTTTCTTTAATCATTTCTCGGTCTAGCTCACTGAATACTGCCATAACAGTTAAAAAGAATTTACCAGTAGGTGTTCTTGTATCAATTCCTAAGTTTAAGATAATAAAATGTATGTTTCTTTCACGAAGTTGTTCAACCAGCTGCAACAACTGTCAGTATTTCGATCAAGACCTTCCATTCTAGTCACAACTAAGGTATCATCGGCAGCTATCTTGGAAAGAAGTTCACCCAATTGATGCTTCTGTTTAGAAACACCACTAATTTTCTCCTTTTACAATTTCGTTCACTCCAAATTATTAATCATCACCATTTAAAGTAGAAAGGCCTTGATCCATCGGTACTTCTGATGAGTCAAGGCCCCCACTCTGTCCAAAACATATATTAAATAAAATTTCATTTATTAATTACATTTCTCAGCTATAATGGTTACTCACAAAACCACTCTAAGAAGCTAAAAACTAGTCCAATCACTGTTTACTGATGCATAAATATTCATTTCTCACTAATTATGAAAAAAAATTCTCATTAATTATGACACCACACATCACACATCGACAACAGCTTCTTAAATCTTGTAAGCCTTCATAGCTTTTCTTAACTCTTTGAATGAAGGACGTTTACCATACATTAAGACACCCGTACGGTAGATCTTGGCAGCCAGCCAACCGAACAACAAAATGGAGGCGACCAGAATACCAAGGGACAGCCAGATTTCCAGCAGGCTCGCCCGCTCCAGACCAATCCGCAGCAGCATGACAGTCGGCGAGAAAAATGGGATGTACCCGGCCACCTTAACGAAAATCGTATCAGGTGCGGCGATATTGAAGATACCGATATAAAAGGCTGCTAGTGACAGCACGGTAATCGGCATGATCGCCTGTCCCAACTCCTCGGTACGGCTAACGATGGAGCCCACCGCAGCGAACAATACTGCGTACAGAAAGTAGCCGAGGATGTAGAATACCAGACCATAGCCCAACACCGCGATATTCAGTTGCGACAGATCCAGCCCGGCTGAGCTAAGAATGACATTATTATGCGGCAGCATAAGGTTGGCACATACAACGGCTGCAAAAACAGCAATTTGCAGCAGGCCGACCAGGAAGATGCCGATAATTTTTCCGAACATCTGGGTCAGCGGTGAAACGCTTGTGATAAGAATCTCCATGATACGTGAGCTTTTTTCCGATGTCACCTCTGCAGCAATCATATTTCCCGTCATCATGGAGGAGGTGAAGAATAAAATCATCAGTACATAGACCAAACCATAGTTAATCATAGAGGTTTCTTTTTCCTCTGTCCCCACAGCTCCTCCTGCCTCAGATGGACTGTCTACTTCCCTGCTATCCACCATTACAGGTGTGCTAATTTCACGAATTTGATCGCTGGTCAATGCATTGCCGCCCATAATGGCTTTGACCTTAGCTTCCTGAAGTCCCGTCTGCAACAAAGTAATTACAGCAGGAGATGGCTCTTTTTCTACAGAGACGTACTCCACTTTAGGAAACGTGTCCCCCTTAGTGGCAGGCTCCGTGAACTGCACGTAACCTTGCAGCTCCCCGTTTTTCAAGGCTTGCTGCATGGCCGGCGTTTGTACGTTGTCATAACGCACCCAGATGGCTGCCGGGTTGGATTGCTTCTTTGTAAATTGCTCCAGCTGATTCGCCACTTCTATCCGGCTCCCAGCAATCAGTCCCAAGCGATGATGCTCGGCTGCCGTTGTGCCCGAACCTCCTGCCCCATCTCCTTTAAACAAAGAAATCATATACGGCAGATTCATACCAATTGTAATGAGCAAGGCCAGTACCAGCGTTGTAATGATAAAAGATTTGGTTCTCGCCTTCTGACGAAACGTAAAACCGATCACCGTACCCAGTCTATTCATGGGAATCACCCACCTCTCTTATGAAAATCTCGTTCAGCGTAGGTTCCTTGATCTCAAAATGCTCCACATCCGTTTGCTCCAACGCCGTTTGTAAAATCAACTTCGCCGCATCCGGCTGCTCAATATGCAGCATCCAGCCGCGATCCATAGGCTCTGCACGGCGCACGCCGGGCAGCTGCTCCAGTCCGTTCACTTCACCTGTAGTAATGAGACGAACTTTTTCACGTGGGTAACGGCCCTTAATCTCCTGCACACTTCCCTGCACAACTGTATTTGAGCGATGCAAAATCGTAATATGGCGGCATAGTTCCTCCACATGCTCCATGCGGTGGGTCGAGAATAAAATCGCAGCCCCATCATCCCGCAGCTCTTTCACCGTATCCTTAAGCAATTCAACGTTCACCGGATCAAGCCCACTGAAGGCCTCATCCAAAATAAGCAGCGTCGGGCGATGCACTACAGCAGCAATAAAACCCATTTTCTGCTGATTCCCCTTGGATAGCTCCTCAATCCGCTTGTCGTAATATTCCGGCACCCCAAAGCGCTCCAGCCAGTAGCGTAGACTTTTGTCCGCCTCCTTGGCCGACATGCCGCGCAGCCTGCCCAAATAGTTAATTTGCTCGCTCACCTTCACCTTGGGGTACAACCCTCGCTCCTCAGGCAAATAACCCATCGTCCGTTGGAGCTCCTTGCTGTAGGGCTTGCCCTCATATTGAATGTTTCCTCCATCAGGGTAAATCAGGCCGAGCACCATGCGCATCGTTGTCGTTTTGCCTGCTCCATTGCCTCCCAGTAGTCCGTAAATCTCCCCGCCGTTCACATTCAGCGAAATTCCGTTCACCGCCGTGTGGTTCCCATATTGCTTCACGACCTCTTTCAATTGCAGCATGCTCATGATTACTCCGCTCCTTTTTTCTGCGTATATATCTCCGCATCTTCTGATAGTTGTCCCGCAGACCAATGTACTAAAATATCATCCAGTTCCAAACGCCGCACACGGATGGGGCGTATGCCCGCTTGTTCCAATATGGCGCTGGTCTCTCCGGCTGCCAACGTTACAATTCGTTGCAATCCGCCTTCGCTCTCCGTCTCTACCACTCCCGGAAGCTCCGATGCCTCCTCTGGCGTGCCTTCAAACCACATTTCCTTGCTATTTTCGAGCAAATGGTCTTTTTCCAGCTTGCCGAGCAGCCTGCCATCATGCATCAGAACAATATAATCCGCCAAACGCTTAATCTCGTCTATAATATGAGTAGCAATAATGACCGTCGTTTTGCCGTTCTCCATACAATCCCGCAGTTCTTCCAGCATGATTTTCCAGGCAAAAGGGTCTAAACCCGACGAAGGCTCATCCAGCAGCAACAAACGGGGGTGAGGCGCCAAGGCTGCAGCCAGCTCAAACTTACGGCGCTCTCCCTTGGACATACGCGATAATTTCGTATGCTGAGGAACCTGAAATCGTTCCATCAGACGCTGAAAACGTGTTTCATCCCAGCCGGGATACCACAAGGCTCGAAAAGCCGCTGCTGCTTCTGCTGTGAGTCGATCTTCCTCACGGGTTGGCTGCTCTGACACATACCCAACCCATTGTCGTGTATCTGCTGGCATGCCGTCTGGATACGCTTGACCGAACCAACGGATTTCACCGGAATCCGGGTGGATAAGCTGAGTCAGCAGGTGAATCAATGTACTTTTGCCCGATCCGTTATGTCCAGCCAAAGCGACTACATATCCCGGTTCAATGGTTAGATTAATCGGTCCAATTTCCCGGTTACCCCGGGTTTTATAGACCTCGCTCATCTCAATAATGGGTGTTTTTATCTGTATCCCCATAGGAACTTCCACATGATGATTTACATCGTTCTTCACGGGCCTCACTCCTTCACTTGGACTTCATACCTTCTCTTCACCATTTCTGCGAAAAGCTCCCACAATTCCTGTTCTGTCATCTGCACAGCGATGCCTGTGTCAATCGCCGTTTCCAACGCCTCAGTCACTGCTTTAAGGCGGTAACCTGAGCGCTTATCGTCCTCAACCAGAGCTACGAAGGTGCCCGTCCCCTGCCGGGTACGAAGCAAGCCCTCGTTCTCCAAATCCTGATAGACCCGCCGGACGGTGATGACGCTGCAGCGGAGCGTCCCTGCAAACTCCCGAATGGAGGGAAGCAGCGTTCCCGCTGCAATCTGTCCGGTTACGATGAGTGAACGAAGTTGCTTTTCAATCTGCGCATACAGTGGTTCCGCGCTATTCTCATCAATTTGCACTGGTATATTCACCTGCTTCTCCCCCCTTTTTATCTATCTTTGTACACATACCGCTAAGTTAAGTCCCGTTTCATAAGCCTACGCTGTGTCACCCTATAGGACACGCACATACCCAGAACTCCTGCCAGCAGCGCTCCCCACATTACCGGAGACAACAGCTGCCATTCCTTGCTATAAAATGCCGTTATCGATACCAGATTGGCCCCACATACTTGAACTATAATCGTAACTATCCCACAAATAAGCATGATGACAATGGATATCCAAAAGTAGGATTTTCCTTTTTTAAGAAATTCTAAATGAATATAAATGGCTTGAATCAGCATTCCGTAGCCTATCCAGGTAAGTGCAAACGATACAAAGAAACCTGTACTCGCATATACCCGAAACGTAGCTGACAACGTAAAAAAGAGAGTGAAAAATATTACACTATTCATAACAAACGCCAAAAGCGCCTGTTGAATTCGACTCATAATCACCGCATTCATCGGTATAGGCAAGGTGCGGAAAAAGGCTAGCATATGCGTATAGGAATCTTCCTGAAGATATTTAAATGCACGACGGTTATAAATGAATCCGAGAAACGGAATCAACACCAGCATGATAAAATCGGCTACTGGACTCAAGTTTCCACGCTCATCCCAATGCACACTTACAGCAAAACTCATGGTAAATCCCAAATACGCAATAAACAGCAATGTCCACAGCATGACATATGGATTGTTGCGAAAATCGTGCCGGGTAATCTTCCATGCCTGTTTGATGATTGTCATTTTCTTATCCTGATCCCTTCTGCACTGCCTGTAATGACGACCTCATTCTCTCTTCATACGAAGTAGTTATTACAGTAATCAGTGTTATTACTGTATATATCCTTATACACAGTATATAAACCATGAATTACAACTGTCAACACCTGAATGTAAATTGTGCGTACAATCACAAAAGCTCGCCAGGACCTATGCTACTCTGTAAATGATAAACGTTCTCAATCAAGGGGATGAACAAATGGATAAGCTACTGCACTGGGATGAGCCTATATTTAACCTTGTTAGCCGTTATCCCGAAGTGAAGGACATTATGGTAGAGTTGGGTTTTCACGATATCGCCAAGCCTGGCATGTTACAAACCGCAGGTCGTTTTATGACACTGTCCAAAGGTATTGCATTAAAAAAAGTAGCTATGGAAACCGTGGAACGCACGTTTTTGCAACATGGTTTTACCATTCAAAAATAAAGGAGCTAACGATCATGAGCGAGCTAATTAACAACCGTGAACATACAGCACAGGAATTAACGGAACGCCAACAAACGCTAAAGGAAATTATAAAAGAATTACATGCCGGGAAAAGCGTGGAGGAAGTCAAAGCGCGTTTCGCAGAGGCTGTTGGCGGAGTAAGCGTAGCCGAAATTTCGGCTATGGAGCATGCATTGATGACTGAGGAAGGAATTCCCGTATCGGAAGTGCAGCGTCTTTGTTCCGTGCATACATCGATATTCAAGGGTTCCATTGAGGATATCCACCGTCCTTCAGGACCAGAGGAACAACCGGGACATCCCGTTCATACCTTCAAGCTGGAAAATCGGGAGATCGAACAATTGGTCAACTTCAAGTTGTCATTGCACGCGGACCAATTTCAAAAGGACGACAGCCCCAAAATCATCTACAAGCTACTGGAAGATTTAAGTCTGCTGCTCGATCTCGACAAGCACTATAGCCGCAAAGAAAATCTGGTCTTTCCTTATCTAGAACGCTATGGGATTTTTGGTCCAACTAAAGTTATGTGGGGTGTGGACGACAGCATTCGTGCTGCGATTAAGGAGGCAAAGAGTCTGCTCACCGAATATAACGGAGATCGTGAACAGATTGGGAAGGCACTTGCCCATATCATGAGCGAAGTGAATGAAATGATATTCAAGGAAGAAAATATTTTGCTACCGATGGCACTCAGTAAGCTGACAGAGGATGAGTGGCTGAAAATAGCCCGGGAAAGCGAGGAAATCGGGTTCTGCCTGACCGCTCCCGAACGTGAATGGATACCCGAACGGGCAGAGGAACCTGCAGAAGCCCTTGAGCAAACGGAAGGCACATCCGGAACACCGCAAGGCTTCGTGAGATTCGAGACGGGGATTATATCCGTACAACAATTGGAATTGCTGTTGAATCATCTACCCGTTGACCTGACTTTTATCGATGAAAATGATGTTGTTCGCTATTTTTCCCATGGTAAGGAACGAATCTTCGCGCGCACGAAAGCCGTCATTGGTCGTACCGTACAGAATTGCCATCCGCCCCAAAGCGTGCATGTCGTTGAGAAGCTACTGGAAGATTTTAAAGCAGGCCGCAAGGATGTTGAAGATTTTTGGATTCCAATCAAGGACAAATTTGTCTACATCCGTTATTTTGCCATCCGTGATGCTGAGGGCCACTATCTGGGAACGTTGGAATTTACGCAAAATATCGCACCAATTCGTGCCTTGGAAGGACAAAAGCGTATTCTATCCGAATAGTGTCCAACCGTAAGCCAACATGTTCAGGTTTTTGCCACTCATATTTATAATATGTTGTTCTACTATAAGCTTGGCCCCCAGCTCTTCATAAAAAGTACATGCTGGATTATCTGCTAGCACCCATACGATTACAGAGTGAATATCCATACTATTAAAATGTTGAAGCAGACGTAAAAATAATCTCTTCCCCAAGCCTAAACTATGGTATTCACTCAAAACGTAAATAGCCGTTATTTCTCCCCCATACGGGGGATATTCACCTGACTTTTCCGGACCCCCACTCACAAATCCGATGATTTCCCCCTTTTCATTTTCAGCAACATATACCCGATGACCGTCTTCACTGGATAGATTCGCATTCCACAGTTCTGTTCTTTGCTCATAGGAAAGCTGTTCCAGAACCTGGGCAGGCATTATATCTTTGTACGTCGTCCTCCAGCAATCTACGTGCACCTTGGCGATGCCCTCGGCATCTGATATCGTTGCTTCCCTGATGTTCATGTGAGTTCCACTCCTAGTTTCCAATATTATGCACTCTATTATATCGACGATCCAAATCTTGATCTATAATAAGAATATTCATTGTTTAGTGAAGTTGGATAGGATAACCGTTCACTACACTACTCGTTCATTACTGGAGGATTCGACTTGAATAAAATTGTTTCATTTTATGTGCCGCTTGGCATTTCGTCATTAATTGCTGCACTAACGCATGTCATCGTCAATGCTGTGCTTGCTCGTTCGGAACATCCTTCGTTTACATTAAGCAGCTATGCGGTCGCCGTCAGCCTGTGCCTACTGTTGGAAACTCCGTTAACCGCTGTACGGCAAATGACCACGAAATTCGGTTATGATCGCAAGTCCGTTCATTCTATCGGTATTTTATGTACGTTCGTCGCTGTGGCTGTATTGATCATAGGCTGGAGCATCGGGTTGACGCCCGTAGGCAATCTGGTCTTTCAATATGTATTTGGTGTGTCCCCAGTATTGATCGAACCCACCAAGAACGTATTTCAGGTTCTTACTTTACTATACATATTGGTAGCTGTCCGTAACATATATCAGGGACTTATTATTAACAAGCACCGAACGGCATGGATGACATTCAGCTCGTCCATACGTATTATCGTGATGCTAATTGCTTCCTGGTTTTTGATCCGTGCTGGCTGGACGAATGACGGACGAGTCGGTGCCGCCATTTTTATTGCAGGTATTCTCATAGAGCTGGTCGTTACTTTTTTAGAAGGCCGGGTTCTCAAAAGAAAGCTGCCTCCTGACAACGCGGAGCAAACCATCCATCACGCGAAGCATCTCCTACCTTTTTATCTTCCTTTGCTATATTCGGCGCTGGTGCTGGTTATCCTGAATCCTTCCATCCAAGCTGCGCTGAACAATACAACTGATCCACTTTTGGCCGTGGCATCCTTTTCTGTAGGACTGCAAATCCTAAATCTATTGGTCTGGTTTTGCAGCTCTTTGCATCAAATTGTGATTCAATTTTATACGTCCAAGCGCAGGGAAGTGCTGATATTTTTGAGCTTTTTGTCTATCCTGTCGCCGCTGCTACTACTGTTACTCTCCTTCGGATTTGCTGGCGATCCTGTGTTACGGAATGTATTGGGATTGGAAGGAGAATTGTTGCTAGAAACCAGAGGATTGCTTCGCATACTGGCTGTCTATGTCGCATTTTATCCTTGGGTGGAATATTTTATTGGAAGGTCAATATTAATCGGTAATACCAAACCTATCTTTATCGGCAGGCTGTTTTCTGTAAGCTTTGCGATTCTCGCGCTTATTCTGTGTATCTGCTTTTTTCCAGGACTGGACGGCAAAGTGGCGGGAATTGTGATGGCTGTTTCCTCCCCTGTCGAGCTGGGAATTTATCTGTTGCTTTACCGAAAAATCTCTACAACCACGATGAATGTGTCACCCTGAAAAAACTTACCTAGAGAGCCTTATGCAAACGCCCCGCACATTGACTCCCTATGGCACAACTCTCTTTTATGAGGTCAAAATATAAGGACCGTTCTTTGTAATCGCAATCGTGTGCTCGTATTGAGCCCCCCAACTGCCATCTGCTGTGCTGATGGTCCAGCCATCGTCCCCCCAGAGCACGGCCCCCTCGGTTCCGAGGGTAAATACCGGCTCAATGGTAATCACCATCCCTTCGCGCAGTGGTAATCCCGTTTTGGGACGACCGTAGTGCAGAACCTCTAGCGGCTCATGCATTTGGCGGCCAATGCCATGCCCGATCAGAGGCTTGACGTTGCCGAACCGCCGCCAGCCTGCCGTTTTTTCCACAGCATGCCCGATATCCCCCAACGTCCTCCCCGGGCGGGCAACCTCGATACCCCGTACCAATGCCTTATGGGTCTGCCGCAACAGTCGTGCTACCGGGCGGCTAATGTTACCTACCGCATAAGTCCATCCTCGGTCAGCCAGCCAACCATCTTTGTTAACCACAATGTCGATGGTCACAATATCCCCATCATGAAGCACCCGCTCCGAGGGAAAACCGTGACATACCACCTCGTTGACCGAAGCACAGGTGGCATAAGGGAAACCTTTATAGCCCTTTTGTTCAGGCGTGGCTCCACGCTTGCTTAAAAACTGCTCCACCCAAGCATCGATTTCAAGCGTTGTAATTCCCGGAAGAATACGACTTTCCAGCGCACGATGGCAATCTGCCAAAATACGTCCGGCCTCCCTCATGTAGCCGATTTCCTCCGGTGTTCGTATCGCTATCTCTATTGGAATCCGCCTCCTTTGAGCATACAAATTCACTAAACCTATCCCATTGTATGCACGGCGGACACAAAAAAACCGTCTCCTCTGTGGATAGACGGTTTATAAAAGTCGTATTTCTAGTTTTTCGGGTAATCGAACCCTTTAAGATACTGAAGAATTTATGCGACCGAGTTCGTTTTCCACCACCATGGTCAACTCTTCCTCATACCCTCCTGTAATCCGGTATTTTCGCACATATTCCTTTACAAATTTTTTGGGATCCTTAGGCCGGAAAATTCGAGTCATTTCCCGCAGACTTTCCTTAACTTCATTGTGACCTTTCGTTGCCATGTAACTCCCTCCCAAAACGTTGAAAATAAGTGCTCCGTTGAAGAGAATGCCGAAAAGTATTGATGTCCTTATGCAGTGAAGTAGTATGTCTAATTGCAGCTTAGGTCGGGAACACCTTATACAAGGCATGTACCTGACACTATTATTAACCGATTTTCTTTTGGCTGAATCACTACCCCATTATAACATATTCAGATACAGCTTTCAGCTTTCCAGTAAATTTACATTGATTTTACCTATCTTTTACGCATCATGTCATTTGGGGTACTCAATCAGCTGTTGCACAGGAGGTATACCTTATTTATCGGTTTTTGGAGTGTATGTGTTTGGGGTAAAATAAATAAACATAACAAGGAGGGAAAAGGATGCGCCGCTATGCTCCGCTGTTCACTGCACCTGTTGCCCGTATGTCTGCCCTGAACATAGGAACTTGTGAAGAGGAGGGCATCAATGTCTCCCTACTTGATCAGGCAGACCGTGAAATCCAAGCCAAGTTTCCTAAAATGCACAGCTTCCTGCTGCTGCGCCACGGCAAACTGATCTGGGAACGCTATTATAATGGGCATGAAGTAAGCTCTCTGAACGATTTGCGATCCGCAACCAAAAGCTTCACTTCCACGCTCATCGGCATAGCTATGGCTCGCGGTGATATGCCCGGGCCAGAGACGGCTGTGCATAAGCTGTTGTCTGAGTATTTACCTAGGCGGAAGGAAACACTGCTAGAGCAGATTACGATTCGCCATCTGTTGACCATGACATCCGGCTTGTATTGGCAGACGGGCAAAAAGCTCGGAGAAGCTTTTATCCACCGTTTTCATCGCAGCAAAAGCTGGCCGTCCTTTGCCCTGCGTTTACCTGTACAGGAGGACCAACTCGGTGTATTCCAATATCGTAGTGTTGATTCTCACCTGTTGTCCGTGCTGCTGACCCAATGCTGTGGGATTGACGCCTATACGTACGCTCTCCAGCATCTGTTCGAACCCTTAGGTTTTGGAAGAAGTGGTTGGGCACAAGATCCAGAGGGCTACACCATGGGACACATCGGGCTATATCTGACATCGCGTGACATGGCTAAATTCGGCGATTGCTGCCTTCATCAAGGCAGCTGGAACGGAAAAGAATTGATTCCGGCCGATTGGCTGCATCAGGCGACACAGCGACAGGTTGAAGGCTATCCAGAATTCGGAGATTACGGATTCCAATGGTGGACAGGACGACTCCACGGCATCAACTACGCGTGTGCGCACGGACATGGAGGACAGCAAATTTATCTTGTGCCAGAAGCGAACGCAGTCGTGGTATTTACAGCAGACAGCAAGGTGAGCCGTTGGAAAAATCCGCGAACACTGCTGGAGCGCTACGTTTTGCCAGCCGTATCCTCCCTCAACTTAGAACGTTCCTGATATGAGCTTCATGTGCTTATTGAATATAGGGGGCTAAACAATCATGGAAGTCTCAGCACCAAAAATTCTAATATTATACGCCAGTTACGGGGAAGGCCATGTGCAGGCCGCTCGGGCAATTATGGACAGTTTGCGAAGACTCGGACGCTGCGAGGTACAACTTCTCGACCTGATGGCTGAATCTCATCCCTGGTTGAACGGTCTGACCAAATTTGTATATATGCAAAGCTTCAAAACCATTCCTCAGCTTTACGGCTGGGTCTATAACATCACGCGCGGTATGCAGGCTAAATCGGCCTTCGGCCATGTATTGCATTCATTCGGAATGCGTCAACTTACGATCACTCTGAAAAAGGAGTTGCCGGATCTCGTGATACATACGTTCCCGCAGCTCGCGCTCCCGGCGTTACGCCGCAAAATGGGAATGAATTTGCCTATTGTCAACGTGGTTACAGATTTCGATCTGCATGGGCGCTGGCTGCATCCCGATATTGACCGCTACTATGTAGCCACTGAGGATATTCAGCAGGAAGCCGCCCAGCGGGGAATACCTATCGAACGCATTATCGCTACGGGTATTCCGATTCACGCTTCTTTTTATAACATGTCTGCCGACGAAATTCCTGTTCAGGAACAGGTAATTCCATCACTACAGTCTGAGACTACTACGCTACTCATTATGGCTGGCGCCTATGGTGTGCTATCCGGCATACTGGATATCTGTCGGCAATTAAGCCAGCTTCCTCAGTTGCGGCTACTGATCGTCTGCGGACGTAACCAGCAACTGAAAGCAGAAGTGGATGCGCTGTATGCAGACCACCCAAACATTTACACCTATGGATTCGTGGACTTTGTCCCAGCACTTATGCGTGCGAGCAATCTGGTGATTACGAAGCCCGGCGGCATCACACTCTCGGAAAGCATTGCATCCGGTTTACCTATTCTTGTGTTCAAGCCCGTACCCGGTCAGGAGCTAAATAATGCTCTGTATTTGCAGCAAAAAGGAGCTGCCCGTATTGCTCGCACTACGGAGGAGCTGATTCAGCATTGTCTCGACCTGATTTCCACCCCCTCTCTTGCCGAAGAGATGATGCAGGCGATTGAGCTGCTTCGTAAACCTCATCCCGCAGACCAGATTGCCGAGGATATTTTGCATCAGCTTGTGGATAAAAGACCTTCCGTCCGGACAAATTAACGAAGAATAAAGTCAGACGGAGGGGATACCTATGGAACACAAAGGGAAGGATTTGCTCCCACTAACAGGAGAAAAGGTAGAAGTGGATGGTGTTTATATTGATGAGGATGGACATGAGCAGCATTTGCACAGAGGTCAGCATTTTCCCGCTGATGTTGTTCTGGGTACTTCCGAGTGGAAAATGACCGAATACGCCTTTGATAATCATCATGAAGGACGTACTGATGAACGACTTATCCCCAAAGAGGACGATGAGGATAAAAAGGGTAAAATCACACATCCACGCCGTCGTTTACAACGCGGAGATCGCTAAATAAGACAACTTATCCACGGTTAATACCAATCTGTTGATATTTTGTGGACAATCTGTGTGCAAAGTAGGCTTAATCTCTATATTGTCTACAGTTTGTGCACAATTTGTGCATAACCCATGCTTATTTTGTGGACAAGTAGTAGGGTGTAGTGGATAAAATGCGTACAACATGTGCAAAACCTGTGTATAACCCTGTGAATGACTGAGCGAATCCTTTTCGTTCAGTCTTTTTCGTGTTTTTATACACATTCCCTGATTGAACTTTTTCTGGCGTTTCGGGTATATCTTTAATTCCTGTCCTCATAGCTTGTATAGTACGGATAACTTATAAAGGGGGATTTGCCTGACATGTCAGTCTATAAGTCTTCCACGGGATTGGATGAAAATATAGCAGCTGTCCTGTGCTATCTGTTCGCATTTATTGGCGCACTGGCCTTTGTCATGCTGGAAAAGAAAAGTCGATTTGTATTATTTCACGCGCTGCAATCCATATTTCTGTTTGTCACCCTCATGATCGGGCATGTGCTTGTTGGATTCATTCCGCTGCTCGGTCCTCTGCTCGCTTCCCTGCTAACGCTGGCAGGCCTTGTATTGTGGGTCATCCTGTTAATTCGCGCGGGACAAGGCAAGTGGCTCAAGCTTCCCTGGGTAGGTGATCTGGCTCTTCATCAAGCCCGGCAGTTGTGAAGACAACAAAAAACCTTGATCCTTAGCAGGATTCAAGGTTTTTGCTGTTTCGATGATTACTTTTTATCGCATGTTCGCTTCTTCTGTCCTATATGAATGTATCCCAGCTTATCTGGGTTGACCATTAAATAAAAACTCTGAATATGCTCCCCGTCCGGTGTCAGTCTGAGACATAAGGTTTCTCTCACTTTTCCATCTTCCAGAAATGCCAGCTGGACCTCGCCATTGATGACGGTGTGGAACACATCTCTTTCTCGTAAAACGGTTAATACCCGACGAGAAGTCAACAGGGCAAGAACGCCTTTGCGTACAACCATCGGTCTCATCACCGTATGCACATTACCTCCGCCATCTGACACGAATACAGGTTGTTCAGCCAGTAGTTCCAGCATAGCAGTCACATCGTAGGCAAGAAAGGCGGTTGTAAAACGTTCTAGTAGTTTTATTCGGGATGAGTTATTCATATTACGACTGGACTGAGCCTCAAGAGCAGATTCTCCTGAAGATAGAATACGACGGGAGCGACTGAACAACTGACGACAGTTGCTCTCAGTCTTCCCCAGCAATTCCGCAATATCTTTGTAATCATATTGAAAAGCTTCCCTCAGCACAAAAACAGCCCGCTCTATCGGCTTTAGCTGCTCCAGCAAAACCAGAAAAGCGTAAGATATCATGTCTTTACGCTCTAACCAATCCGCAGGGAGATCTGCGCTTTCACCCAACGGCTCCGGCAGCCACTGTCCTACATATGTCTCTCTTTGCTTGCGCGCAGAGTTCAGCAGATTCAGACACCGGTTCATCGTCATTTTGGCTACATAGGCTTTGGGATTGTGTATATCATCCAAGGGCTTATTCTTCAGCTCGACAAAGCAGTCTTGAACTACATCCTCGGCATCCGTAACCGTTCCAAGCATGCGATAAGCAATGGCAAAAGAATATTTGCGATATCTTTGATACAGCTCCTCCAGATTTAAATCCACCGATTCTTGTTCAATTCTGTGTTCTTTGCCAGACAAAGCATAGCCCCCTGTTCATTAAAGAATGCCCGGATACATTCCCGTTGCAATTGCAATCCGGTTCCAACTGTTAATCACGTTAACCGCGGTTATCAAATCTACGTATTCTTCCTCTGTAAAATGTTCTCTGACCCTATTGTACAAATCCGTAGGTACCCCTTGTTCAGAGATACGAGTGACCGCTTCAGCTAATTCAAGCATAACACGTTCTTTTTCCGTGAACAAAGGAACCTCCCGCCATAAGGCTAGCTGCAAAATGTGGTCAGCATAATCCCCCAGCTTGAGCAAATCCTTCGCATGCATATCCAGACAATAGGAACATCCATTGATTTGGGATACTCTAATTTTCAGTAGTTCGTACAATACTTTGTCTGTAAAACGACCGGAAATATATTTTTCCATCTCCATCATTACCTTGAATGTACTAGGACTCACTGCTCTGTGATTGAATCTTAAACTCACGATACATCGCCTCCATTATTGGTTTACATATAGAAGACAAATGAACATGTGATTTTGTGACAAAGTGCAATACATCAATTGGGAATTGCCCTCCATTGACATAGCATGTATTATAGATAAATGATTTTATGTAAAGAAGGTGAGCACTCATATGAGCGGAAAAGGTATTATAAAAGAGTTTAAAGAATTCGCTGTACGGGGTAACGTGATTGACCTCGCGGTCGGTGTTATCATCGGTGGAGCGTTTGGCAAGATTGTCACTTCTGTGGTAAACGATATTATCATGCCTCCGATTGGTAAACTTCTGGGCGGCATGAATTTTCCAGACTTGTATGTAGCTTTACGAGCTGCCGATCCTTTAAATGCTGACGGTACACGCATGACTTTGGCACAGGCCAAAGAAGCAGGGATTGCAGTCCTCGCCTATGGTCAGTTCATTAACGTCCTGCTGGACTTCCTGATCGTAGCCTTCTGTGTGTTCATGCTGGTCAAAGGGATTAACATGCTGAAACGCAAAGAGGAAGAAAAACCTCCTCAGGAAAAAACGATCAAGGAATGTCCACATTGCCTATCCGAAATTCCTGTAGCCGCTACCCGTTGCGCACATTGCACTTCCAAGCTGGAGGGGTACGTCGAAGCACGCTGACTCAACCCACACCTATATGACTACAACAAACGGCTTAAGACGATGTACCGTCTTAAGCCGTTTTGGTATGGTGTGAGAGATCTGATTAGTTGAAATTGGTGATAATGCCACGGGGTCTGACGGGCAAGCCCTCAGCGTACAGATGGGAAACATCACCGAAGCCGATGCAACGGGGAACTGCCCATTCCTGGGAGCGCTCATCAAACAAGATCGTGGTTACGGAGCTAGGCGGCATCCAAAAGCCGGACCAGACCAAGGCCAATGGCAGCTCCAACAGATGAGCAAGCCAGGTCAGCCCGAAGCCGCCATGACAAAATACGGCCACCTGATCTTCGGTATGCTTCAGAATCCGGTACCTGCCCTCCACCCGCTCAAAGCCTTGCCGTTTCAGGAATTCATCGGAATGAAGCTTCAGCCGCTCGAAGGTTTCGGGACTCTGCGTTCCCTGATAATAGGAAATCTCCTGCCAAGAGTCATGAGTCGGCAGGGGCATTTCGGAACGGATCACTTCACCTGGCAAATCCCAATGGGAAAGACGGCCGTATGGAGTTTCCTCCAGCTTTAGAGCCAGCTCCTGTGTCCAGTGTTCCACTTCATGAGTCATACCCAGAGAGTCGGCGGTGTAGCGCATTGTATCCAAAGCCCGCCCCAAAGGAGAGGCATAAATTCGATCCAGTCCGTGACTGGAAAGCCGTTTGGCCAGTGCCTGGGCTTCCAAATGCCCCTCCGGCGTGATGGTGTTATTGGGGTAATCGGGGTCTGCGTGTCGGATAATATACAATCTCATTATTGGTTCTCCGTTCCTATGAATGGCGACAGGATCACTTTATCTCATTCCATCGATTAGTTCTCCTGATCTTTAACGTTTATTCAGCAAATTTTCCAAAATCGCGCGCAAATCCCTGTCTTCCTGGTAGACTTCCTCACCTGTATCCAGTTCAATAACCCGGATATATGTATAATTGGCTCTGACATCGACTGGTTTAAAAATCAATTCCTCCGGATTGTCTGGGCGGACATCATAGCCCATATTTTTGAACATATCCGTGATTTGATCAATCCCCGGCTTGCCTCCGCTTTCCAGCATAATCAACCCGCGCAGTTCCTTGGGTTCCTCCGGATGCATGACTCGAAAATGTACTATACATTCCATGTAAAATCGCTCCTTTCAATCGTAAATCTGTGTGATGTTGCAAATCCTCATGTTCCCAGCATACCCCAAATGCCACTCCACATTCCACACCCGCCTTCATATCGTCAGGACAGAAAACACGTTATACTGTAAAGTAGACCTTTGATTTCTGCTTACTATAGGAGGAACCACGATGACTAGCGAGCTTCTGGATATCTACGATGATGAAGACAACCCTCTTGGCACAGCCTCGCGACAAGACGCACATGCCAAGGGATACTGGCACCATACCTTTCACTGCTGGCTAGCACGAGACACTTCGACAGGCCGTCGCTTGCTGTTCCAACAGCGTCAGGATACGAAGGACACCTTCCCCGGATGCTACGATATTACAGCAGCCGGTCACTTGACGGCAGGCGAAGATATGTCTCAGGCGGCTCGTGAGCTGGAGGAAGAACTGGGCATTCATGTTCCCTTTACCTCATTAACACCGCTGATGACCGTTCGGTATGAAAGCAAAGGTACCGCACAGGGCACCTCTTTTTGGGATCGGGAGGTTAGCTCGGTGTTTGGACTGCTATCGAACCAGCCATTGGAAGCTTATTACCTCCAGCAAGAAGAAGTAGCCGGACTGTACGAAGCAGATCTTGACCAAGCACTGGCCCTTTTTGAAGGCCATATTCCCTTTATCGAAGCCCATGGCATTACGTCGGGGCCAAATCCAGAAAAAAACCGCCGCCTGATTACATCGGATCAATTCGTGCCTCATAAGGCGGGCTATATTACATCTATATGCCGGGCACTGATGGAACTTCCTACCCGGTAATCTTTAGCTATTCTCCAGCTGACATATATTTGCCGATAATGCCTTCATACCGCCAGCCATACCGGGTCGACAGTTCTCTGCCCATATCATGCTCCAGCTCATACAGAATAAGATCCTGAGCAAAATGATTAAGCAGCAGGCCTGTCATTACCGGATGCTCGGTAATAAGCGCCTGTGTCGGGCAATTCTCTCCCCGCATACCCAGCATGCACCAACGCCGATCAATAACAAAAGAAAACTTCCGCCCTGCTGGTTCCTGTCCGTCTGTACCAGACCCAGACGGTAACCACGGTCCCATCATGCTTTCTCCGTTATCGCAGGACCAGAGCAGACGCACACCTCGACCCTCAGCTTTCTCCAACTCTGTCCGCAGCAGCTCAGCTTCCTCGCGCCACAAATCCAACACAATCTCATGCTCTGCCCGTTCCAATTCACGTGTCAGACTTTCCAGCACCTTCCGATCGCCTTCCGCATTATAAAAGGTCGGCTTGGTTGGTTCTGTTCGTGGCATTTCTTTCTCCACTGCGCGTAGGGACTCCTGCATTTGTCCTTCGATCATCCGGGTCAGTTCACCCGGTGGCAGCATGCTGTAACGTACAGGCTCTCCAGCACTGGTTCTGAGGTATCCCTGCCCGGCCAAACGCTGTAAAGCCGCGTACACGTTGGAGCGCGATGCACCCAGACGCTTAGCCACTTCATAGCCGGAAGCCGCATTTTGCCTCGAAAGCTCGACCATAACCTTGGCTTCCATTTCCGTAAAACCCAGATTCCGCAGATGATGCAGCAAACGCTCCATATATTCTGTTCCCCCTATGCTGCCCGGCGTTATGTCTGTGTCCTGCAGCAGCCTGTTCGGCTGCGTCAAATCTGTTCAGCTCCGCAACGCGGGCACCATTTGGACCCTTTAGGTAGTTCTGCAGTACAGATTTGGCATTTTACATTTTCACGTACTTGTGCAGACGGCGTTACCGGCTTCTCGGCCCCGGAGTTGTTGGCCTTCCAATATCGGATTCGCTCGTCCAGCTCCTCCTGGCGCTCACGCTCGCGTTCCAGTTCTTCAAGACGACGGTGTTCTTTTTCCAGTTCTTCCTGACGACGGCGCTCCCACTCAGCGTCGAATGCCGCTTTTTCTTCCGGTGTAAAATCAGATACTGTGTAATCGCGGTCTAGTCCCGCGGGTTCCTGTGTTTCATACCGCTCATCCTGTTCCTGTTCATGCCGATCGACTACTTCATGTTCTGCATACTCCGTGTAAGCAGGCGCAGCATCCTTCACTACCTCTGGCTTGCGCAGATCAAAAGAAGAATAGACGTCTGTTGGCACCTCTTCACGCACAGCAGCTACTTGTTTGGAGGCAGTCTGCCCTTCATTCAGCTTGCGTCCGCATTTGGGACAAAAGTTCGCATCCAGTGGTACAACCGCTCCACAGGTGCATAAATGAGCGTTTTTTAATTCTGCAATTCTACTGCGCAGCTCGTCAATTTCATCCTGAAGCTCATCACATGCAGTGGATAGCTGTGTCATCTCGGTTTCTGCCACCGACATGTCGGATGCGCGGTAACCTTCGTAAAAGATTTGACCCATTCGTAAGAAATGAACATCCATTTCCTGCTGAATCGTTGTAATTTGTGAATTGATCTTACTAATCTCGACAGCATGCTGCGCCTTTTCTGTTGCGCGATTAGCGCCTTCCTTTATACGTTGAATCAGCTTCATCGTTATTTCCTCCCCATTATCCAGCCGGATTTCACTATACCGTCCGTATATCCCAAAGTTTTTTTCTGTTGGCAAACCTCGAACTCCTGTATAATGGAATGCGGTCATATTGCCTGTTTGAAGGCTATTGGCATTAGCGTCAACGTATTGACGTTCTGTCGCTCCGGCAAGATCCGCATGAATTTCAGCATTATTTTAGTCCATCGCCTTGTTCTTATCGTCAGCTAAAGCTGACTAGAACTCTATCATACCAAAAACTACCCCCATTTGTGAAAATGGAAGATTTTAAGAACGAAAGGGGTTTCAGGATTATGGACCCAAATCCTTCTTTTTACCCCCGACCCATCGGGGTTCCTTATTCAACGTCGAGCCCTCAGGCACGTCGTGCTTCCATGGATACCAGTATGACGCTGGTGCCCGACACCGACCAAGACTCGGCCTATTTTCGTGCTTTAGAGAACGCCGGCATTCACCTGAACCGCCCGCAGATCCAGGCCGTCCGCCACGGCAAAGGCCCCCTTCTGACCCTTGCAGGGGCTGGCTGCGGCAAAACCACAGTGCTGGCTGCCCGCGCAGGCTACCTGATGGCGATGCGGGATGTCCCTGCATCGTCCATTCTGCTGGTGACCTTCACCAGCAAGGCAGCTGCCGAAATGAAACTGCGCATCGCGGGATTACCCGGTGTGCGCCCTGCCGCTGCACGTGCAGTTCAGGCTCGCACGTTTCACTCATTCGCTTTGGCGATGCTGCGTCATCGCGGCGTGCAAGATGAAGTGTTCGGTGAAACGCAGGCCCAGCATACCGTTATGAAAATGATGCTGCGGCAGCTTGGACTCAGCGAGGCTTTCCAGCCAGAAAGCCTGCTGTCTGCCCTCTCCGCCTGGAAAGCGGAAGGCCGCAGCGCGGACGAGCTGCCGGAAACCGTGCGCGAGGAATCGGATGCCAAGCGTGCCATGCTCGCTTATGAAGCGTGGAAACAGGAACGCAATAAAATGGATTTTGACGATATTCTGCTGCGTGCCTCCGCACTGCTGCGTGACCCGGATGTGCTTCAGCCGCTTCAGCGGCGTTTTTCACATATCATGGTCGATGAATTTCAGGATACGAATGCCCTGCAATATGAGATGGTGCAACGATTGGCTGCCCGACATCGCAATCTGATGGTCGTCGGGGATGATGACCAGACGATCTATACCTTTAATGGGGCACGTCAGGAATCCATTCTGGAGTTTGACAAAGTCTATAAGGATGCAAAGGTCATTACCCTGGATATTAATTATCGCAGCGATGCGCGGATTTTGGGGCTGGGCTCTAACATTGTCGCCAAAAATGTTCATCGACGCTCCAAACGTCTTTCGGCTGCCGGGCGTGAAGGCTTGCCGCCGCAGTTTGCCACCCCATCCGGACCCGAGGAGGAAGCGGGGCATATTGTTACCCATCTACTCGGACAGGTAGAGGAAGGTCGGCTGCGCTACCGGGATATCGCTATTTTGCACCGGACAGCCAGCGGAAGCCGGTCTATTTTTGAGCAATTAATTATGCGGGATGTCCCATTTATTCAGTACGGAGCAGGGGCTGTATTTTATGATCAGTCCCTGATTCGTCCCTTAATGGATCACCTGCGCTTGTCGCTGAATCCCCGGCGTATGGAATCCATTCCGAGCACCCTTGGGCCGCTGTACGTCTCCCGTGAGGCGGGGATGGAATGGATTATGCGCGAGGAGAAACAGCAGGCTAAAAAATACCCGCTGATTCATCTCAGCCGCTGGGATCGACTACGTGATTTTCAGCGTGAGCAGGTGAAAGAGCGTATTCGTCTGATTCGCAGTCTCACTACAATGAAGCCTGCCTATGCCATTCAAGAAATGCGGCGCATCTTTTATGATAAATATTTGGAAAGCGGAGATACGGGCGCGTGGACTCATTATAAGGAAACGATGCAAGAAAGTCTGGAGGAGCTCGAAACGGCAGCCAAGCGGTTTGACACCGTGGAGGCGTTCGTCAGCTTTGCGGACGAGCTTTCCGAGCGTCACCGCCAAATGGAATCGCTGCGCAGAGAGGAAGACAGCGATGCTGTTCGGCTCATGACGATCCACCGCGCCAAGGGGCTGGAATTCCCTTGCGTATATTGGATCGGAGCCAGCGAAGGCATTCTGCCGCACAGCTCGGCGCTGCACAGCGAGCTGCCGGAGGATCGGCGGGCAGGCGCCGCCCCGACTACCGCTGTGGATAACGATGCAGCGCTTGAAGAAGAGCGCCGCCTCGCTTATGTGGCCGTCACCCGGGCGAAGGAGTTGCTGTACATCACCTCTCCCGCCTCTAATCATGGCAAGCCTGCCGCCGTGTCACGCTTCCTGCTGGAAGCCTATGGGGTCACCCCTGAGGTTTCCAAGCCAGAAGCACGCCGCAGCAGCTTCGGCCAACCGAAGGGTGCTTCCGGGTATAGCAGCCGTGCTGGCGCTGGATCGCCAGCGTCTGGCACAGCGACCCGCGTGAGCAGCAGGCCGGGACCAGGCAGTGCTACGACACGGACGACCTCGTCGGTGGCAGGGTCTCAGGCGGAGCCACGCATCAACGTGCCCGTGTGGAAATGCACCGACGACGCCTGCAAGGCGTGGATGCGGCGCGACACAACAAGCGGACGCCGTACAAGCGCGGCTAGCACAAGCACACCGCCGGTGTGCCCGCTCTGCGCCTCCCCGATGACAGAGGGGACGCGCAGCATCCCGGCCAGATAGGTATAAGGCATATAGCTGGTATGGAGAATTGTGCTTTTACTGGACTGGTGACACCCGTGATTTCCAGCCTAATTGTTGCAGATTTTAATGAATCAAATAAGCTTTAGACAGACCAATAATAGAAAAAGCGGCAGACTAGGACGTGAAAATAAAGTCCTAGTCTGCCGCTTTCTGTTTCAACTTGCTATTGAACGATCGTATCCCGTTAGGTTCAATGTCCTGCCTGTTGTGAAGTTATATATTTTACTGATTAAACAGCCGATCAATCATCCAATAGGTGTTCCATTAGGTAGTTTGATATCTGGTTTCAATAAAACCACATCCCCCTTTTCGGGAATTCCTCCAAGGACTAATACCTCTGAATTAAAGCCTGCTATCCGTCGAGGTGGAAAGTTGACTACACCTATGATTTGTTCCCCTATAATATCTTCAGCCACATATCTTTTTGTGATTTGTGCACTCGAAGCTTTTATACCGATATCTTGTCCAAAATCAATTTCAAGTTTAATAGCAGGTACTTTTGCTTCTGCAAAAAACTCAGCTTTAATTATGGTTCCAACTCGAATATCTAGTTTCAAAAAATCATCAATCGTTGCCATCTAAACATTCTCCTCATCGATTGTTTTCTTCAATTTCGTGATAATCAGTTTCAAATTTAATATTTTGCAACTGTAGTATACTTTAAAGATTTTGCCCAAAAATACATCCCCATACCGAATAAAGTCATGATTCCACCTATGAATTGAAATGCAGAGATTATTTCTCCCAAGAATAAGTAGGCGAGAATTATGGCAAGAACAGGCTCTCCAATAATACCAACTGAGACCGTAGTTGCACCCATTGATTTCAACAACAAATTAAATATATATTGTCCAAAAATAGTTGGGATTACTGCAAGTAACAAGAAATACATCCAATCCGACGAGTCATATTCGATCAAGGAATAATGATTCAACAAATTGTAGACCAGCATGACGCTGCCACCAATAAAAAAAACAATAACACTATATAAATTTGCATTTATTTTGTGGCTTACTTTCTGTCCTGCCAACATATATGCTGAAACCAAGATTGTTCCTACTAAAGATAATCCATCTCCGATTAATGCCTCTCTCGAAATCCCTATGTCTCCCCAAGCTATAACGATTGAACCGACAAGAGCGGCGATCAAACAAAGAATGGTCAATATATTTGCTCGTTCTCTGAACATAAAGTATGAACCCATCATTACAAATAAAGGCTGTAAGGATAAGATGACCATGGAACTCGCAACTGAGGTATATACTAAAGATTCCATCCAGAATAAGAAATATAACCCGAGAAAAAGACCAGCTATGAAAACAGTACTCCAATCTTTTTTGTTCATTTCTAAGGAACGAAACATTTTCCAAGGTACAAAGGGAAGCATTATGAGTACTGACATATACAATCTGTACATCCCAGCCACAGAGGTTGGAGTATCTGAGGATTTTATCATGATAGATGAGATAGAAACAGACAGTATGCTGATTAAAAGCAAAATATACGGATGAAATGGTAACGACGATTGATTTATTTTCACATATACGCCTCCAAGATGTCTTATCCAATCGCCTGTGCACAGGATTGTAATGATAAGCCGAAGATCTGGTATAATAATATCACCACTTTTATTTTATTTGTGTAACTATATCTTTAATTTATATAGAAATATCGTCATCAGAAAGGACCTCGCTAAAATGGAAAAACAATTGCATGAGACCATTCTATATCCCGATGTTTCATTTCCATACATCATGTACACCCATACTATTCATGCAAGTAGTCCTGAGGGTAGAGGATTCAACGATTTACATTGGCATGAGGAACTACAAATCACTTTGGTTACCAAAGGAAAGCTAGTGATACAAGTTAACGGCATTGATCATGAATTAGAAACAGGTCAGGCCATTTTAATTAATAAAGGTGTTCTTCACGTTACTACACACCTTACACATAACGGTCAATATGTCAGTTTTAATTTCCCTGAAAAGCTGCTGGCCTTTTATGCAGATAGTGCGATGGAAAAAAACTATGTACTGCCTTATACAAACTCTCTCTTATTGTCATTAGTAATCAAAGGAGATGCTGAATGGCAAATTCAAATACTGCAAATGCTTTGGGATATGAAACAGAAATTTGATATGAAAAAAAAATGGGGCTGGGAATACGAGGTTTCCATCAAAACGGCACAATTATGGTTAGTCTTAATATCTAATATTTCGCTGTCTTCTGAGGAAGCACCTAAATACATGAAATTGCAACAGGAGCGACTTCAATTGATGCTCAGTTTTATCCATCAAAACTACTCAGACAATATAACATTGCAAGAAATTGCTGCTATAGCACATTTAAGTATTTCGGAATGCACTCGTAGTTTTAAGAGAACCATTCATATGACACCTTACGACTACTTAATTAAGTACCGTATCAAGAAAAGCAGCGAGTTATTAATTTCAACAGATTCTACAATAACTGAAATAGCTCACAGAGTGGGGTTCAATCATGTAAATCACTTCATTCAGTCTTTTAAGAAACATCATAAAAAAACACCTAAAGAATTCCGTAAATTTAGAAATGAATTCATTAATTAAAGAATGAAGCAGCCGTCAGCGTAACGACTTACTCTGTTGATGATCCTGTTTTCAATCAACATTCAAATGTAACTCCTACATCTTCCTCAGTTTCATGTCATTCATCATTCGTATAAAAAAATGGCTTCCCCCTCCACAATCAGTACAGCTGCTGTACGCAAAATGCCCCTTTTCATACAAAAAGGGGCATAACTCAATCGATTGTCTTTTCTCTTTCAGCAGTTGTACTGTTGTACTGTCCTTTAAGCCTTACCGGACCTTATTGCCCGGAGCCTGAACCATCCACTTTCATAGTCTTTCTGTCCGTAGACAAGAGGGAGGCCCAACTTCATAAGCCTATCCCCCCCATTAATAGACTTTTCTCCGCTATTTCCTGACTGAACTTCGTATTCGAGCTCTGGATTAAGTCCGTCAAGGCGCAGAACCCGCCAGGGCGCGTTCGGGACAGCCATCACTTGGAAATAGTAGACGATGGCATCCTCTTGGTCTTCAGAAACAAACATCCAAGCCGATTCGTTATCTTCAAACGGGTTCTTTAAGCGATACAAGTCACCTTTCTGTACTAAGCCACGTATCTGCTTGTATACTGCGATTTGGCGTTTGACCGTCTCTTTTTCCTCATCGGTGAATTTCGTGAGATCAAGCTCATATCCAAAATTTCCGGACATGGCGACATCACCTCGAAAATCAAGGGGCGTTATCCGTCCAACTTGATGGTTCGGAACTGCCGAAACATGCGCTCCGATTGCGCTTACAGGATAGACAAGGCTAGTTCCATATTGAATCTTCAGGCGTTCCACCGCATCGGTATTATCACTAGTCCAGACTTGAGGCATGTAGTAAAGCATGCCTGGATCAAAGCGTCCTCCGCCACTTGAACAGCTCTCGAAAAGAATATGTGGAAATTCGGTGGTGATGCGCTCCAACAGCTCATACAATCCAAGAACATAGCGATGAGCAGTCTCGGATTGTCGTTCCGGCGGCAGAGCAGCGGAACCGATTTCCGTCAGACAGCGGTTCATATCCCATTTCACATAAGAGACTGGCACGCTGGAGAAAATGGCCGAAAGCGAATCGTAGATGAAATCGCGCACTTCCTTGCGAGTATAGTCCAGCACCAGCTGCCATCTGGCTTCGCTGCGCCTCCGTCCCGGAACGTGAAGGCACCAGTCCGGATGCTCCCGGTACAACTCGCTGTCTGGAGAGATCATCTCTGGCTCAAACCAGAGCCCAAATTTAAGACCCAGCCTATTGATACGGTTCGCGACATCCGCGAGTCCGTCTGGCAGCTTCCGACGATCCTCGTACCAATCGCCGAGAGATGAATTGTCGGAATCCCGTTTTCCGAACCAACCGTCATCTAAGACAAATAGTTCGATGCCTAGCTCAGCCCCCTCTTTCGCTATCGATACCAACTTATCTGCATTGAAGTCAAAATAGGTAGCTTCCCAGTTATTGACCAGAATAGGTCGTTCTTCGTCCCGATATTTCCCTCGGCAAAGTCGGGTCCGATACAAGCGATGATACGTCCGCGACATATCTCCCAGTCCCTGACCGGAGTAAACCATAACTACTTCTGGCGTTTGGAAGCTCTCCTCTGGGCTCAGTAACCACGAAAAGTCAAAGGAGTTCACGCCGATGCTAAACCGTGTAGAGCCAAATGCATCCATTTCCGCTCCCGCCTCAAAACCCCCGCTGTAGACGAGGCTAAAGCCGAATGCCTCTCCATAGCATTCCGTTGTCTCCCGAGTGACCAATGCAGTAAAAGGATTGAGTTGATGGCTGCTCATGCCCCTTTTACTATCAATTCGGGTTTCACCTTGAAGAATCGGTTTGCGGGTAATATTCCCCTCCCGAGCCCATGCTCCCGAAAGATATATGAACTCTAAATCGCTTTTACCCGAAAAATCGACACAAGCACTTAGAGCACGGAGAAGTCGAAGATTCTTGGCTCCCGTATTACTCAAACGAGCCGAACGAGCGATTACGTTTCGATCCGCGAAGACGGTGTAAAGAAGAACAACTTTAAGACCTGAAAAGTCATCTTTTAACTCCAGTTCCAACGTATCCGCTTCGTCTTCATTTTCGGTATATACGGCCGGAAGTCCGGTTAATGATGGCTTTCCCTTGATGATCCGGTAACCGTCGTACTTTAACTCCGTGATACGAGTTCCATCTTCAAGTTCTACTTGATACGCAGGGTTACGGAAGTCCCCACTCCCATACTGCGGGTACTCTTGCGGTAGCCGATCCAATCCAGCCGTCGCAGAAGTGTGAAGCAATAGATCGGTCATTGATTCGCGGTGCTTCAGCCTATCTCCCCAATATACATGCACAGGAAATCCATCCACAATCTGAATAATATAACTCATGCCCGACGACTGTAGATGAAACAGCCCCGTTTGCTCTTGAACAATGATACCCATTGGAAAAACAACCCCTCCCTCTAGATCATACCCCTCGGAAATCCGCACCTAAAAAAGGACATAGAAGAACCTTTTTGTAACACCACCAACTAAGTTCACATGGTGTAAAGCTTGATAAGCTCCTCGTTAGTCGCAATAGGTTCTACAGAAATGATATATTAAACTAAGATATGAAGTACATGGCATGGTACTCACTATTTATGTTATAATGCTTGATAATTTACATAAGGAGATTTAGCGTGATAGAATATTTGCCACGTAGTAAGCAGCACTCTGAATTGTATCTAACTCAGTTTGGCATGGAGGAATGCATACCGGGGCACTTTTTTGGACCTGCGATAAGAGATCACTATCTGCTCCATTATATTTTGGACGGAGAAGGCACCTTCGAGGTCGGTGGGTCCAATTATCGCTTGCGGAAAGGTCAGTGGTTTCTAATCTGCCCCCAGGTCATCACTTTTTATCAAGCCGATGCAGTGAATCCTTGGTCTTATTGCTGGTTTGGTTTTAACGGAGCACTGGCAGAAACGCTCCTCAAGCAATCAGGCCTAACGATGACGCATCCAATCCTCTACTTTGAAGGAGACCATTTGATTTATCAATATTTGCAGCTAATGAATGAATCAAGTGGATGCCATAAAGCTCGGGAAACCAGACTAACCGGTCTGCTATGCTTAATGTTATCGGAGCTTATAGAGTTCGGCCCGGTAACGCCCCCCGAACAAAAGGAAAGCCGGGCGGAAATTTACGTGGAAAAAGTGAAGGATTTTATTGAAATGAATTATGCTCAGAAAATTACCATTGAGCACATTGCAAATTTTATCGGACTCAATCGAAGCTATTTATGTTCGTTATTCAAACAACAAGTAAACACAAGCATTCAGGATTATTTGGTTCGCTATAGGATCAACAAAGCATGTGAAATGATGGGAAACGCCGAACTTTCGATAGGTGATATTTCCCGTTCAGTCGGCTATAACGACCCTTTACTCTTCTCGAAAATTTTTAAAAAGGTAAAGGGATTCTCCCCCAAACATTATCGAACTGAAACCCATGCTCAAACTCAAGCCGACTACTAAAAATACAATCGCTGACTCATTTGGAGGATGGGACGACATCAACTCAATGTTTGTCACCTATTCGGCATGGACTCCAAGAGCAGAGATGACGTTCTACCCGACTACTGGTAAGAGGCCTCTTACGAACAAAAAAGATCAGCCAGAAAAACTGGCTGATCTCATAAGTTTATTTTGTTGTAGTTTGTCCTTCCAAATAAGAAACCGGCTCTTTAACCTCTACTTTGGTACCGCCAAATTCATCTTTAATGTATTTTTGAGTATCCTCGTTATGATAGAGATCCGCTAACTTTTGCAGCCCTTTGTCATTCGCCTTATCAGATGAAGTAACCAGGACGTTAATATTATTTTTGGTTGCCTGACTGATTTCCTCATGGAACAAGGAATCTTTCAGTACATTCAGACCCCCTTCTAAAGCAATTGTATTCCCAATCAGCACCAAGCCTACATCTTGAATCACTCGTGGTCCTGTTTTGTCATCAATTAGTTCAAATTTCAGGTTTTTAGGATTGCTAGTAATATCATTGACAGTACCCAAGGCATCATTAAAGTCAGCCTTAAGCTTAATCAAACCGGAGGCTTCCAATAACTTTAAACCTCTTGCTGTATTGGCCGGGTTATCTGCCAAAGCTACCAGAGCCCCGTCGGTCACTTCATCGATGCTTTTGAATTTTTGCGAATAAATCCCCATAGGCTCCAGGTAGGTTGTGGCTATAGCCTTCAAATCGGCTTTGCTCTCTTTGTTATAGCTAACCAGGTACGCCCACGATTGGAATGCATTCACATCTACTTCGCCTTCTTTGGTCGCATTGTTCGTTTCGATTCCGCCGTTAATTTCTTTCACTTCAATGTCCAGCTTGGCATCCTTGGCGGCCTGGGACTGGGCAATATGCTTCCATATCTGGGCGTCAGAGCCCATGGAGCCGATGACTACTTTTTGCGTTTCCGAACCGGAAGCGGCGCTGGAGCCATTGCTGTCTGAACTTTTATTACCGCATCCTGCGGCAACCAATAATAAACTAATCCCTAATAGTAAAACGAACGATTTCTTCATGTTGTTTTCCCCCAGACCATGTATGCTAGTGCATCGTCATTCCACCTGTAACATTAATCGCTTGTCCTGTCATATATGCAGAGAGTGGACTTGCCAGAAATAGCACCACATTGGCGACATCCTCCACCTCGGCCGTTCTCCCCAAAGGTACCTGTGAACAATCTTCTTCGTATATTTCTTGAGCGGTCATTCCGCGAATGACGCCCCCTTCAATCCGTTCACGATGCTTCATCGGCGTTTCTACAATGCCGGGGCAGACCGCATTTACCAAAATATTTTGCCGGGCAAGCTCAATGGCCATTACCTTGGTCAAGCCGAGAACCGCATGTTTGGAAGCACAATATCCGCCCATGGCCCGATATCCATTTTTTCCAGCCTGCGAAGCAATTTGAATAATTCGTCCTGATTTACGAGCGGCCACCATTTCTTTGGCAAAACGTTTGGACGTTACATATAATCCAGTTGAATTGATCGAAAATACTTTCTCCCAATCAGCCAACTCACTATCAATGACATAATCCATCGTAGAAGTACCAGCGCAGTTCACCAATATATCAGGAACTCCCGCTTCGCTGATTAGTAGATCGCACCATCTTTCGATATCATCCGGTTTGGATATGTCCAATTGCGTTTCAACCAACTGTGGATTAACCACTCTATACGGCTCTTCATAAGAAATATCAGCAGAAATCACTTTAGCTCCGCTTTTAATGAAAAGCTCTACAATTCCCTTGCCTATGCCTGACTTGCCGCCTGTCACTACCGCTGTCTGATGAGATAGGTCAATCGAAATCATAAATTTTAAAATACTCTTTCGAAAGGATCGCGGCTAATACCCGCCTCTAATACAATCTTCACATATTCCTGCGCTGAAAAAAGAGAGTGGTCCTTGTAGTTCCCGCATTCCAAAGCAGTAACAGCCGGAACCTCTGTCGTCTCCAGAATTCTTTTCAAGGTTTTTTCCAAAGCGAGTGCAATTTCCTCAGGCTCATGTTCATTCCACAAAATCAAGTAGAACCCCGTTCTGCATCCCATAGGAGAGATATCAATAATTCCTTTGATTTCATCTCTCAGGTACGTCGCTAATAAGTGCTCCAGCGTATGTACAGCTGCTGTCGGAAGTGCGTCTTCATTAGGTTGTAAAAATCTCAAGTCATACTTTTGTACTGTGCTTCCTTTTTCGTCATGCTCTACTCCCGCTGCTCTTACATAAGGAGCCTTTACAATCGTGTGATCTAATTGAAAACTTTCTACTTTTGCCATTGTTCTTTTCCTCTTTTCTGTAATTTATATTTTTAATCTAATGATGGATACTCTACATTTGTGATTTTTTTAAAAGAATTAAATGCTCCAATTCAGCATTTTTGTAATTATACATCGGATTACTCGGTTTTACCACCATAATTCTTGTCGTATTTCTTTTTTCTTTGACCGTCTCTCCTTTGCCTGTAGGTTTTGACATAGTGTACAATGTATACGATAATGCATTTTTACGAAAAAGATCGAGGACATCATAAGCCTCATTTAGGAGAATGCTCTGTGAATGAACCGGATTGGAAGCACCTGAATGCTGTCCCATTACCCTTGCAGGAATTTCAGCTACAGCTGGATCAAAACAGTGTTAACGCCAAGCAACTAGAGGAGTGGAGAAAGATTCCCGTCCTTTATCAGCTGGCTCTGGAGGAATTAAAGAATAAAATTAAGCTAATCCAGACGGAATGGAAGCTGTTAGACGGTTTTAGCCCGATTGAGCATATTAAAACCCGGATCAAAGAGCCCCACAGCATCGTGGAAAAGGTTCGGCGCAAAGGGCATGAAGTCACCTTGGACAATATATTGCGTGAAATTCATGATATCGCGGGAATGCGCGTGGTATGCGCTTTTGTGAAAGATATTTATCGTCTGATGGATCATCTTCACACACGGGAAGATATTCGTATTCTGGAGGTCAAGGACTATATAGCCCATCCTAAGCCCAACGGCTATCAGAGCCTGCATGTCATTGTGGAAATTCCGCTGATCCTGTTTGAGGGCACACGCTGGATCAAGGTTGAAATTCAATTGCGCACATTGGCTATGGATTTCTGGGCCAGTATGGAGCATATTTTGTACTATAAGTTCGATAAGAAAGTGCCTGAACATGTCGTTAATGGATTGACCGAAGCCGCACGTGCAACCTACGAGCTGGATCAGAAAATGCTGAAGTTGCGCGGCGAAATTTTATCGCTTAGCAAGGAACAGGATGCGGAAGAATCCCCGGCGAAACAATCCGAAGAGTCGTCCTTGAAGACACTCTCCCTCCCTGCAGATCACGCCACTTCACGGCCACAAACCTGCTAAGTTTTTGTGCACAAGATAACTTAAGAATTCAGTCGAGGCTGCAACAACTATGGTTCATTCTTACGCTGGATTCTTATGTATTAGGTATAAATAAAGAGCCATCAAAACCACGTTCATCATGGTTTTGATGGCTCTTTTACACATTTTTTCGATCAAATATCACTGCTTCTCGCGAATTTCTGTGCTGATTTTCTCTACGATGTCCGCAATGCTGAGTGATCCCAGATCGCCTTCGCCGCGTTTACGAACCGCTACAGTACCAGTTGTTTTTTCATTTTCCCCGATAACGAACATATATGGAACCTTCTCCAATTGCGCCTCGCGGATTTTATAACCAAGCTTCTCATTGCGAGTATCCACTTCGACGCGCAGACCTGCTTTCAGCAACACATCCTGTATCTCATTAGCAGTCTCGATATAGTTCTCGGATACTGGCAACAGCTTCGCATGAACAGGAGCCAACCACAATGGGAATGCACCTGTAAAATGCTCAGTCAGGATGCCCATGAAGCGGTCAATCGAACCGTAGATGGCACGATGAATAACGACTGGACGGTGCTTCTGGTTGTCCTCGCCCACATAAGTGAGGTCGAATTTTTCAGGCATTTGGAAGTCCAATTGGATCGTTCCGCACTGCCAGCTGCGTTTGAGCGCATCGAGAATGTGGAAGTCAATTTTTGGACCGTAAAATGCTCCATCTCCCGCATTAATACGGTAGTTGATGCCCAGGTGATCCAGCACGTTTTGCAGAGCTTGTTCCGCTTGATCCCACAGCACTGGCTCGCCCATAAAGTCATCTGGACGTGTGGACAATTCCACTGTGAAGTCAAAGCCAAACACACTATACATTTCGTTAATCAGCTTAATCACGTCTGTAATTTCTTGTTCAATCTGACCTGGTGTGACGAAAATATGCGCATCATCCTGGCAGAATGTACGAACACGCATCATACCGTTCAACGCGCCGGACAGCTCATGGCGATGCACTTGTCCAAATTCGGCTATACGAATTGGCAGATCGCGGTAGGAGTGAAGCTCATTTTTAAACACAAGCATATGCCCTGGACAGTTCATCGGTTTCAGAGCAAATGTAGTTTCATCCACTTCGGAGAAGTACATGTTTTCCTTGTAATGCTCATAGTGTCCCGATTGTTCCCACAGACGATTGTTCATCATCAGCGGTGTACGTACTTCCTCATAGCCATGCAGACGTTGAATGTCACGGGAGTAATCTTCCAATGCAGTGCGGACAACCATACCTTTAGGCAGGTAGAACGGCATGCCCGGTGCTTCTTCGGAGAACATGAACAGTTCCAGCTCTTTACCCAGCTTGCGATGGTCGCGTTTTTTCGCTTCTTCCAGCAAATGCAGGTGCTCATCCAGTTGTGCTTTTTTCGGGAATGCTGTTCCGTAGATACGTTGCAGCATCTTGTTGTTGGAATCGCCTCTCCAGTATGCGCCCGCTACACTCAACAGTTTAAAAGCTTTGATGCGGCCAGTAGATGGCAAATGCGGGCCACGACACAGGTCAAAAAATTCGCCTTGATCATAGATTGTAATTTCCGCTTCTTCCGGCAAATCACGAATCAGTTCCAGCTTCAGTGGATCTTCCAACTCTCCAAAAATACGAGTGGCTTCCTCACGGCTAACCACACGACGTGTAATCGGCAGATTTTCCTGTGCGATCTTCGTCATTTCCTTCTCGATCTTGGCCAAGTCGTCAACGGACAATGGGTTTTCGATATCAATGTCATAGTAGAAGCCGCTGTCGATGACCGGACCGATACCCAGCTTCACGTTTTTCTCACCGTAAATGCGTTTGAGCGCCTGAGCGAGCAAATGCGCTGTACTGTGGCGGTAAATTTCCAGACCGTCTGCACCGTCCAGCGTAATAATTTCAAGGTCAACGTTCTGATCCAAAACGGTGTTCAGATCTACAGCCTTCCCGTTCACTTTACCTGCTACTGCGTTCTTTTTCAGCCCGGAGCTGATCGAACCCGCCACGTCGGCGATCGTTACGCCCTGCTCGTACTCGCGTACGGCTCCATCCGGCAATTTCACTTGAATACTCACGATTAAAGCCTCCATTTCAAATTGTGTGCTATATCAAAATTGAACGCAAAAAAACGCCTCTCTCCCTCAAGGGACGAGTGCGTTCAGCTCGTGGTTCCACCCTAGTTCGGCCCGCTCCTGTGCGTACATTCATGTTCATCGGAACATGCTTCATGCACGACATGCGTGACCCTCCATTGGTATCCGTTAACGGGGATAAAGCGGTAGGCGCTTACTAATGTTACTGCCAGATTACACAGCTACATGTTCAACGTCACGGCTACAAAGGGGTAACTTCACATGCGGTTGCCGGAAAAGCTCTCAGCCTCGTCTTTTCTCTCTGAACGGCCCTTCAAGGAAATCATGTCTTTGGTCAATGCCTTGAATATCACTATATGCTACAGCATTATAGATCAAATTCGCAGGTATTTCAAGTGGGCGTTTATGTAAGTTCATGCCTCCTATGCATCAGCTGGCTCAGGGAGCTCATGTGCCCATATTTACACAGCTCTAAAAACACTATAATATATACTCATCTAGACGATACCGTACAGAAAGGGAGAGGGAGAGGGAGAGATGCCTAAAATTATTGTCACAGAAGAACAATGGATTCAGAAAGGAATCGAACGTTTTGAACAGGGTGGGATTGATCAACTTGTTGTTGAGAAAATGGCCGTTGCATTAGGGTGCAGTAAGAGCAGTTTTTATTGGTATTTTAACAATCGCAGCAGCTACATTAGACAGATTGTGGAGACATGGAAGGAACAGACGACACAACAGGTTATTGCAGCGTCCATCATCCATGCTGCCGCAGATGAGCGGATCAGAGAGTTGTTAACCCAGATGTTCGGGAAGACGAAACGAGGAGATTTTCTGTTTTATCTGCGAAAACTGTCATTGAAGGATGATAGTTACCATTCCCTACTCAATGAAGTCGAACAGATGAGAATGGAGTTTATGAAGCAGCTTTTAATACAGAAGGGAATGCAACCAGAGAAAGCCGTTCAGAGATCATGGATGTTGTACCATTACTACTTAGGTTGGTATGAGCGTCACAAGCAAGAGACGTTAAGTGACGAAGCCATTCAACAGCATATTCACATGATTTGGACAGAGTGGATTTCAAATTAATTCAATTAAGGAGGATGCCACATGTTGGAGTTACTTACATGGGCAGTTGGCGGAATTCTATGGGTACTGAGCGGCATGCATCTATATTGGGTATTCGGCGGACAAAAAGGTGCAAAGGCAGCGATCCCAAGCACAGGAACGGCTTTGCTCTTTGAGCCCTCCAAGATAGGGACATCAATTGTAGCTATTCTACTAGCTTTAGCCGCTTGGTTCGTACTAGAACTAGGTGGAGTTACACAATTCCTGTTTTTCAGTACCTTTCATTCCTACGGTGCAGGCTTGTTGTCGTGCGTATTTATTTTACGTTCTATAGGAGATTTCAAATGGGTAGGGCTTTTCAAGAGAAAAAAAGGAACTGTTTTTGCAAAGTGGGACACTGTGCTCTACTCGCCCCTTTGTTTTCTCTTGGGAACAGCCATTTTAATCATTATGTTTTTGCGTACGGCATAGCTTAAAGCTGACCTCTATCAGGTGATTTGTCTCTTTCGCACGTCTCCACTCGTTTCTTTCTCAGTGAAAAAGTACAGCAAAGCCAGTACAGGCAGGACGACTCCAATCAGAGAACTGAAATTCCAACCTCCTAACGCATACGACCAACCCCCTAATGATGATCCAATCGCTCCGCCTATGAAAAAAATAGACATGAATAATCCGTTCAAACGCCCTCTCGCTTCACTTCCCAAGGAGTAAATCACACGTTGTCCAAGTACAAGGTTTCCCGATACAGCCATATCCAGTGTAATCGCTGAAATAAAGAGAAGTACGAGCGCAACGGTCGAATGACTTTGAAAAAGATAGATGAGCAAAAAAGACAAGGCTGCAATGATCATAGCTAACCCGGTTAAACCTTTGCTCCAGCCTTTATCAGCCAATCTCCCAGCAATCGGAGCAGCTACTGCACCGCCTACGCCTACCAAAGCAAACAATGCAATCCCTTGTTGAGACATTCCGAAATCATCCGCCAATCGTAAAGGAACAACAGTCCAAAATAGGCTGAAGGCCCCAAATAGGCAGGCTTGATAGAGGGCACGGCGACGCAATGCAGGCGTTTGTTTTAAAAGAGTGCCTAACGAGAAAATCAATTTACTGTAAGATACCGTAGGCACAGGCTTGCGCTCTGGAAGAGCTCGCGAGAGCAGAATCGTCAACAGCGTCAAGACAATGGCTGACAAAATAAATACGGCTTGCCATCCCCAGATGCTGGTGATAAAGCTTGCTACTGGCCGTGCGAACATAATGCCTAGCAAGAGTCCGCTCATGACATTCCCAACAACGCGGCCGCGCTGCTCTTCGGATGCTAAATAGGTGGCGTACGGCACCAGTATTTGGGCTACCACAGATCCAATTCCAATGAATAAGGATGCGGTCAGGAACAACGGGGCATTGGTGGCAAAAGCGGCAACAACCAATGCACAGACTGTGATGATTAGCGATATGACCATGAGCCGTCGATTTTCAATAATGTCGCTGAGCGGTACGATAAATAGCAATCCCACCACATAACCGATTTGAGTCAAGGTGACAATGAAGCCCGCTGCTGTAGAAGAAAGACCCATAGCAATGTGAATAGGTCCTACAAGGGTTTGAGCATAGTACAGGTTGGCAACAATAAGGCCGCATGCGGCTGCCAACAAAAACATCATCCAATTTGAGATACGGTTACTTTCTAAGGCTTGTTGTTCTCTTTGCATGATAATCCTCCTCATTAATTTAAATACTAAACGTATAGTTCATTAATTCGATAATCAAATAATATACTGAACGTTTCGTTTTGTAAATAGGCAAAATCAACTTTTTTATTTCACATAATATTTGATATACTGAACGTATAGTTTATTTTTCGCGTTTACTTATATCCGTTAAGAAGGTGAGCATTCCAGTGCAGAGCAAAAGAGGACGTCCACGTAATGTCGAGACGCAAAAATCTATCCTTAACGCTTCCTATGATCTACTGTTGGAGCAAGGCTTTGGGGCGGTTACGGTAGAAAAAATTGCTGAGCGAGCGAAAGTTAGCAAAGCCACCATTTATAAATGGTGGCCTAACAAAGCTGCAGTAGTGATGGATGGCTTCCTGTCAGCCACCATAGCAAGATTGCCCGTGCCCGACACGGGTTGTGTATTAGATGACATTCTCATTCATGCCACGAATTTAGTGCGGTTCTTAATAAGCCGAGAGGGTAAAATCATTACAGAGTTAATAGGCGAAGGGCAACTTGATTCAGGATTGTCAGAGGCATACCGGACCCGATATTTCCACCCTCGGCGACTTGAGGCTAGGCTTCTTATTGAGCGCGGAATAGAGCGCGGAGAATTGAAGGAAAATCTCGATATTGAATTATGTATCGATCTCATTTATGGGCCGGTTTTTTATCGATTGTTGGTAACCGGTTATCCATTAGACGATTCCTATGTGCGACAATTAGTCATACATGCGTTCAAAGGAATTGGCTTGGACTGAATGACGTGGCATTAAGCAGTTCTCACAGAGTATCCTCTGTGAGGGCTGCTTTTTCTTTTACCTGCCACGATCCTCTGGCTAACTCCTGATTTGTTTATTCGTCAGGGTCTATACTAATTTTTTGCAGTAAATCGATAAGAAGCTCCTCTTCCTCTTCGGATAGATTGTAGACAAGGCTGACATTGGACTCGTCCAATATTCCTTGTAGGACAGGGGAAAATTCTAGCGCCTTGGCCGTAGGAGACAAAAGATGGGAACGGCGGTCATTTGGGTCTGTTTTCCGTTCAATGTAGCCTGATTCCTCCAATTGTTTCACAGAGCGTGCCGTGGTTGCCTTGTCAAATTTAAGTTCATTCGTCAACTGCTCTTGTGTAATGCCCGGCCGCTGCAAAATGAGCTTTAAAAAGCTGTGTTGTCCTCCACTGCCGATTCCGTAAGGAGTCAGTTTTTTGGACAATATTTTTTGATTACGACGGTACAGGTGGGAAATTAGCTTTCCAATCGGTTGTTTTTTTCTCATCAAATACACCTCATTGGCTTAAAAATGACACATCCCCAGTTGGGACCAAAGCAAAGTTTACAATAATATTGTTGCACACGCAACTAATTTGCTGTACACTAGAACCGTTCATTTAGTTGCGCGTGCAACTAAATAGAAATTGTTAACGATAACGAGGTGTAATGATGAGTTCAACTGCTATAACGGCTACAACCTATCAAGAGAATATCGACGTCCAGAAGAAACGTTGGCTGATTTTAATTGTTTTGAATCTGTTTACATTTATGTCCACATTGGATGGAAGCATCGTCAATATCGCTCTTCCTGTGTTGTCTCGCACGTTACATTTACCCGTGGCACAGATTGAATGGGTGACAACCGCCTATTTAATGGCGATATGTACCGCTATCTTATTTTTTGGCAAGCTTGGAGATATCGTTGGTAAAATCAAAATATTCAAAATCGGCACAATCGTATTCATTCTTGGCTCCCTATTGTGCGGTCTTAGCTCTTCGCTCTCTATGCTGCTGATTTCCCGTATTATTCAGGCGTTTGGAGCGTCCATGACCATGGCGAACAGCCAGGGGATCGTGACAGATATCTTCCCGTCCAATGAACGGGGCAAAGCGCTTGGCCTCATTGGAACCTTCGTTTCTCTGGGTAGTATCGCCGGGCCAAGCTTGGGCGGTATTATTGTCTCGTCGCTGGGCTGGCAGTATATTTTCTGGGTCAATGTACCGGTAGGGCTGGTCGCTGTCTTTCTTGGCTGGAAGCTTTTGCCGAAGGATCTGATCAAGGTGAAAGATAAAATTGACGTTCCCGGTAGCTTAGTGTTTGCTATTTTTATTCTCACTTTGTTCGTCGGATTGTTGCTGGGACAGCAGGTCGGGTATGGAGACAAACGTATCGTTGCTTCGCTGGTGGTGGCTGTAGTTGCTTTTGCCATGTTCATTAGGTTGGAACTTCGTCGTTCTGGGCCGCTGTTACAGCTCGCGCTATTCAAAAATCCGTTATTTTCGCTCAGTATTTTGTGTGCTTTTCTGGTGTTCGTCGCTAATTTTTGCTTTAACATCATTTCGCCTTTCTATGCGCAGAATATGCTGAACTTGTCGCCTTTTCATGCCGGCTTCCTGCTGATGCTGCTCCCCATCTCGATGGTTATTGTGGCCCCTCTCAGCGGTGCGCTTTCCGATAAAATCGGATCTGAACTGCTTACATTCGCCGGGCTGGTCGTTATGGTCATTGCCCAGATTGGATTGGCCCAACTGCATGCAGGCAGCTCCATCCCGCTCGTGGGTCTGTGGATTGCCATGCTGGGCATTGGCAGTGGTTTATTCCAATCGCCGAACAACTCGCTGATTATGTCCACGGTACCCCGCACACAGCTCGGCTCAGCCGGGAGTGTCAATTCGCTGGTTCGCAACGTCGGTATGGTTGTGGGGATCACTTTGGCCACATCCATCCTCTTTTATATTATGAGTAAAGAGGCTGGTTATCGGGTCACCGGCTTGGTCCCGGGTCATCCAGAAATTTTTCTGGCAGGCATGCATGTAGCCTTTATGACGTCCGCGTCCATCTGTCTTGTGGCGGCATTGTTAACAGGCTGGCGGCTGATTGGGGCTAGACGGGCAAAAACGCAGCAAGAAAAGGGATAAAGACCAAGAGAAGAAATAAAGCGTCCGTAGACAGAACAATAATCGTAGGATTAAGATGATGAGTATTGCAGTACAAACACGGCATTAAAAGCAACATTTACAATTTTAAAAATGTGATACAAGGGTGGCGCTTACATGAAATATTGCTATGAATGCGGAACAAAATTGATGGTGAAGGAGTGTGAAGGCGAGGGCCCTATCCCCTTTTGTCATACATGCCAGGTCTTTCGTTTCCCGATATTCAGCACTGCGATCAGTACCGCTGTATTGAATAGTCAGAGAAATAAGGTGCTGCTCATACAGCAGTACAATATTCAGGGCTTCATTTTATTGGCAGGTTATGTGAGCAAGGGTGAATCCGCCGAGCAGACATTGGTGCGTGAAGTTAAGGAAGAAGTAGGATTACAAGTCGATGAGTATCAATATATGCGCAGTGAGTATTTTGAACGAAGCAATACACTGATGCTGAATTTTGTATCCATTGTGAATGACGATCAGTTGGATGTTCTTAGTACGGAGGTAGATCAAGCACGTTGGTTTACACTGGAGGAAGCCAAGCAAGCTATTTTGAAAAACAGCTTAGCGGAATCCTTCTTGCTGACCATTATTGAAAAGATTGAGGCAGGATTCATTTGAAGTGATATAAGCGTGGCGATGCCAAAATGATGAATTTACAGAATATATTGAATTGCTAAACCGCAAGATGGCTGCTCTTCAAAGGAACCCTCTTGCGGTTCACAGCATGTTTATACTCTTTGTCATTGCTGGAATTTCAGCTATTCCCCTCACATCCCCTACATTTCTACTAAACGTCCATTCTCTTTCCATGATTGCAGTATTTTCTCAAGTACCCACTGATTTTTGTAGCCGTCCTCGAATATGGGAGCACGATCCACAGATTTTCCCCTTGCCAGCTCAACAAAATCTTCATAAGCCGTATGATTATAGATTACAGGGACAGCCCAAGTCTCGTATTCGGTACCCGGGTGTTCCAAGTCACGCAGCACAATGCGGATACTTTCCGGGTTATTGAGGCTGGCGTGCAGCGTACCAAGTTCTCCATAGATATCGACTTCGATATCGTGCCGTATGCCGATGGCATTTTTATGAGTGATAAAGGTTCCCACGGTATTGTCGCCTACGATGCCATGAAAGGCAGCAAGATCTTCCACATCCACTTTTACAGGCAGACCCGTGATCGGATCGAACCGCTCGGGTGTAATGGTATGTAACAGCGCTGCGACACTTTTAAATTCACCCACCAAAAAACGGGCCAGATCAATGATATGTGAGGCTGTATCCCCCACTACTCCAGAACCAGCCTTGGCTAAATTGTGACGCCATGTATACGGATGCTGACGATATGGCGCAAATGCATCCATTAGATAACGAAATTGAATGTTATAGATTTTACCCAGCTTTTGCTCATCCAGCAGTTGCTTGGTATATTGGAAGGCCGCCCCGTAGCGATGCTTATAGTGAACCAGCAAAGGCACCGGATTCGCTGTATATAGCTTTTTCAACTGATCCGCTTCTTCCCATGTGAGAGTCAATGGTTTTTCTGCCAGTACAGCTTTGTGTTCTTCCAGCGCAATACGAATAATGTCAAAATGCACATCATTGGGTGTCAGCGACAGAATCGCATCTACCTCTGGGTCACGGATTAATGCTTCATAATGGGCGTACCGCTTGGAAGCAGGTAGTTGCAATTGTTCTCCGATGGCTTGAAGGCGATTGGGATTCACATCACTAACGGCCACAATAGATACCCCCGAGATGGTGTGCAGTGATCTCATGTGATATTCAGCGATCAGACCCAGGCCAATGATACCCATCCGAACTTGTTTGGTTGGGGAGGTGGAGGTACTCATATGTTCAGAATTCCCTTCTCTTCAATTTGGTTTGAACTCTGTAGCAAATTCCTTTTTGCTATGCAGTATCACCCGTTGCTTTATAGAATAGTCCCCACAGGAAGTGATCGTCACAACCTTCAATTCAACAGTCTGATGCCGGGCTGTGAATACACTGTCCATAAAAAAAGGATCTGCAGCTCCGTTGTCCGGTGTTGCAGATCCTTGGTATTCCTTCTCTATATCGACTACATCAAAAATGTACCTACCACAAAAGACACCCCGACGATGACCGAGCGCAGCAGCTGTGCCAGAGCCACATTGCCGTTGGCAATTTCCTCACACACTTTGGTACGCGGCGTCACCAGATCAAAAATCACATAGACCAGACACAGCACTACAATGCCCACAGCCGACCAGGTCAGCATATCTAGCCATGAATGACTGCTGTACGACACCATTCCCACGATGATACACAGACCTAGCAGCTTTGCACCCATATAGATGCCTGCCGCCTCATTGCCACGTGCGATTTCTTGATTATCGTTATAACGTGTCAGCAAGCTGAACACAAAATAACCTACGATTAAGATGGCAAACAGGATAAGCAGGCCGATACCTACATTGCCCAATGCGTTGCCCAAACTGATATGAGAGTCCAATTTTCTTCCTCCTTATGATACTTCAGGATTTTGCAAAATCCTCACTTGTGAAAATAACAGATATGTTCGAATATGGTACATTGTTTAATTCAGCTTATATAATGGGCGGATTAGGAGGTACGGTGGCAACGGCGGCGGCGCAATAGTAGGCCATATCACCTGTTACCTTTTCACCGATTCGCGGCAGGACACCCGCAAAACGCCCCCCGATCACAAATATACCTGTCAGCACATAGCCGTGGAATAGCCCTTCCTCGGTCTGTACCTCTGCACTCTGCATCGGCCACAGCCGCTGATAAATCTTAGGCTGTCCCTCGTAATAAGCGGCAATATGTGCGGCTTCCTCCTGCTCAGGCGTTCGTGGACCATCAGCTTGGTGAAGCAGATCAGGGTTGTCAGTCTGCGCAGGTTCAACCTCTCCCAAGGCGCCTTTCAGCATCTCCTCGGATTGAGGATGTTCAATCAAGTGCGTCCCTTTACCCTCCCGCCCCCATATACCTTTGGCCACATAAGGCTCTTTATTTTGCATAAACACCGAGGGTTCAAAATACGTAGGTAGCAGGTAGGTTCGTATCACCTCCAGCTCGCGATCGTCAAACAAACGAAAACCACAGAACTCTGGTGTCTGCTCATTGCGCTCATATAGCGACCACACGGTTGCGGTGAACCCTTTGCTCTGGGTAATGATATGCTGCGGCGGGTTGATTAATCCTATTTTCCCGTCTGCCACCATATCCATTAGCGCCTGCCCCACCTCAAGCCCCGTATCCTCCTCCCGGTCATCAATTAGATATTCCAGCGGATACAGGCGATAGAGAATGTGGATCTGCTCTCCCCGGTGATACAATCCTTCATTCGGGATAATCTCCAGTTCTTCCAAAGGCGCATAAACCACTTCAAACCCGGCTTGTTCACATAAATGCATAATATACTTGGTGTTCGTCTGATCCTCGATGTGCCAGTCATAGCAAGTGAAATACACCTTTGTTCCTAATCCCTTATTGCTATAAAAATGAATGAACTCCGTCAAGGCAGACTGAATCGCCTCGTCCATTCCAGATGAGGGTCCATGTAGTGCATTGTCATCTTCCGACATTACTCCCTTACTCAGCACCTCCAGCAGCTTTCCTTCGAGATAAGCCACCTCGGGAATCCCGGTTGGGGTATCGGTGTTATTCTCTATGCACTTGATACCCGCTTCCCCCACAATCCAGTCCTGGCGGGTTATCCCATCCGGCTCGGCCTCCATTCGTGCAGCACGCAACAAGCCCGGATGAATCCCCAACTGTTCCACCAGGTATTCATCCGGCATATAGCGCTGGACGAATTGCTGAACCTTGCGATAAATACGATGTACCGCCTCAGAAGCAGTCTGAAGCTCTACCAGCTCGCTTTCCCGATATACCGTTAAGGCCGGCACGCAATAGGATTTACCATACATGCGATGATACGGAATTCTACGGCTGATTTCACCCTTAAAAAGCTCATTATGTTCATAAGGCAATTGCCGAATCGTGCGCATGCTCATCTTAACCCCCAGAGAAAAAGCCGCTGCGTGAGCCGCTGCTGCCAAAACCGCTGTGTGAGCTGGAGGATGAGGATGGACTTTTTCGGTAAGAACTGGAAGATGAACGACTACTATGGTATGAGGAGCCTCCACTATAATATGTCGATCCACCATAGTAATACCCGCTGCTGCCTGAATCCCGACACGCCGTTTGTTCCGATACAGGAAGCTCATCGCAGTCATAATACTCGTCGTCACCGCAACCCGTCAGAGCGGCCGGGACAGCCAACATCAGGGCAAAGGCCGCCATCCGTGTACGAGAGCCGGGCTTGGATTTCATTTTTTCCCAAGAATGCTCCATCACAGATCGACCTCCTTCACAAACATATGTACCTTTTTCAGCTGAGGGTCCAGTACCGAATATATAAATTCATATGTTTTGCCACCCAGTACTGTATAGTGATCTAATAGTCGTTGGGCCAACTCCAAAGTAAATACTGAACCTTCCCGCTGATCCATACTACGGAATGCAGGTTCATGCCATATCCAGTACATTGCACTGAATGTGGAAGTGTAACCTCCCTCACTGGCAAGCACGAGGTCTGTGATGGAGGCACCGTAAGGCTTTGCACGTTCCCCTGTAAATTCAGTCACATAGACGGAATGATCCGTATGTTCCTCACTTTCATTCGATATATGCGACCATAGTTTGTCATGGAGACGCGTAGCGTCTACAAGCTTGCGTAGAAACAGCTCATCTCCCGATACGGATTCCCGTGTCAGGCTGCGCAGTTCCTTTTGAGTGTCTTCCGACCATTCGCGATACGTTAATGAATAATAAATGATGATTCCCTTCCCTTCCTGTACGCTTCTGTCATGAGGTTTGCAACAAATCAAAGCGCTTCTGTCGTCGTTCACTATACGAGATTCTACCTTGAAAAGGTTCAATTTGGAAGAAAAACACGACAAAAAGCCGCAATCCCTAGGATTACGGCTTGATTTTCACTGCTACAGCTTGATATTGTTCTCGTCGAAATATTCCTCCAGCGTCATCCCCTGCTTGGCTACATCCTCCGCAATGTCTATTCCCACATAACGGATATGCCAAGGCTCGTACACATAGCCGGTTACATCTTCCTTCCCCTTCATATAACGAATAATAAATCCGTATTCCGGTGCATGTTTTTCCAGCCATTCGCCTTCCTTGGAAGCTCCGAAGGATTGCTCCAGCACATTACCTACGCTTGGGCTGGATACATCAATGGACAAACCTGTCTGATGCTCACTCGTACCCGGTACAGCGCTAACTTTAGAGGCATATTCCTGCCCCTTTGTCTTTACATTGTTGTTGAAAATAGATACCTGACGCTTATAGGAACGGTATCCCGATACCGCACGCAGCTCAATGCCGTCTTTTTCCGCCCCGTCGAACAGCTTCTCCAGTGCCTCTGCCGCTTCCTTACGCAAATGCCGCTTTTCATGCGGTCCCTCGAAGGAAAATGGTACCTGCGGCTCCACCAGATCATCGGGGACATAGCCTACAGGCAAGCTGCGCTTTTTGTTCACAACGACTGTATCAGAAGTCGCATTGGTGACGATCGCGGTTCCATCCTCTTCCTTAACCGTGGCTTGCAGCGCACTCTGGCTCCGCAACGCCATCACAGGGTCGGCTTGTCCGCCTTCTGTACCCGCAGAGGCTTGTCCAGCGCTAGTGCTGCCATTGTCCGCATCCGGCTGGGTGGAAGGCTGCACATTCTCCTGTACCGCTGTAGATGACTTCAACGGCTCGCTTTCCTGTCCACCTGATCCTCCCTGCTGGCAGGCTGCCAGTAATAGCCCTGGCAGGATCAGCCCTGGAATGAGTGCTTTGGTCCAGCGCTTAGATGCTCGCGTCTGTTGTATATGTCGTTTCATGCTGGTATCTCCTCCAATATTGCAATTGATGCATGACTTGCCGTCACTTTTCCGTTTCCCCATTGTAACTGAACTTTTGGCACTCTTCGAAGCCGTTATCCTGTTCGATGAAGGCGAATAGACTCGAAAAAGGAAGTATATACCCGAATTGTTACGGAGTATGACGTTTTTGCGGGATTGCAGCTCGGGCCCGCTCAGCTACCCGTTCACGTATGAGTTTCAATGCCTCTTCCGCACGGGGTAAACCCGGCAGCAAAGCCGTAATATCCGCTTCCTTCTTAGGAGCAAGCTTCTGCGGCAGACGAATCTCAATCGCGTGAAAGCTCGCACCGGGACGATGCAATGCTCCTTCTGCCGCAGACTCTGCAATCCATTCGCTAATCGCTGCCGATCCGCTACGTCCGCCCTCTGGCCGTGAGGTAGACTCAAGCGCGGGGGATGTCCCCTGCACATGGGATAACTCTCCGGCCCAAGCACTAAATACGTACTCCAGCAGCTCTTCCCGCGACATTCCGATCAGTTCCAGACAGGTCTGCGGCTCGCTTTCCAGACCGGCTTGAAGAGCTTTCTTCACATCGTCGACTACACCCACGCCATCCTCCATGCTAGAAGTGGCTGTCTCAGCTGCTAGCTGAACGATCTCATCCAGCGATAGACAGGTTTCCCCTTGCAAAAAATGGTAGATATCCAAAGGATCTGCTTTTAGCTGCTCCAGCCATGCCTTCCTCTGTTCGGGGTTCAGTACAGGCGCTGGGCCAGTCCATTGGACAGCATGTGTGGAAGGTACACCCGTTGATTCGCCTTCCAACCCATTTCCGTCTAATTCCGCTATCCATTGACCGTCAGTTACTTTTAGCTTCACTTGCGGCCTCGTCATCGCCTTCATCCTTTCTCTGCTCACTCAATCCATACATCATTTTGCAACGCAATCAGACCGCGCAATTCATCATCAGACATTTCGGTGAGCCAATGTTCACCGGAGCCGACAACCTGCTCGGAAAGTGCCTTTTTGCTCTCAATCAGCTCGTCGATCCGCTCCTCCAGCGTACCTTGGCAAATCAGCTTGTGCACTTGTACATTGCGGCTTTGACCAATACGGAATACGCGGTCCGTCGCCTGGTTTTCCACTGCTGGATTCCACCAGCGGTCATAGTGAATGACATGGCTGGCACGTGTCAGGTTCAGACCCACGCCACCTGCACGCAGGGAAAGTACGAATATATTCGGCCCTTCTCCCTGCTGGAAGTTGTGAACAATTTCATCACGTCTGGTTTTCGCCAGTCCTCCATGCAGAAAATACGGCTCTTCCCCGAAGATTTTGGCCAAACGAGAGACCAGCAATTCTCCCATCGACACATATTGGGTGAATATCAGCGCCGATTCGCCGTTCTCGCGAATCGTCTCTACCAATTCCAGCAGTCGCTCCATTTTGCCCGAGTTTTCAGTTTTACCACTATCAGCCCGACCCGGAATGATCAAACCCGGATGGTCACAAATCTGCTTCAACTTGGTCAGCGAAGACAGAACAAGCCCTTTGCGAGCCATACCGATCTGCCCATCCAGTGTTCCCAATAATTGATCCACCACGCCCCGATACAATCCGGCCTGCTCTGGTGTCAGTACACAGTAGGATTTCAACTCCAGCTTCTCTGGCAAATCCTTGCGTATATCTGGGTCGCTTTTGAGACGACGCAGCATGAACGGGGAGACGAGCCGATGAAGCTCACGCAACGCGGACCCCCGCTCCTCTCCCGCCAGACTGTACCGTTGGCGAAATGAAGAAGCCGTACCGAGGTAACCTGGATTCAGAAATTGAAAAATAGACCACAGCTCGCTCAGCCGATTCTCTACCGGGGTACCCGTCATGGCAATCCGGTGTGGAGCAGACAGCTTCATGACGCTTTGTGCTTGCTTTGTTCGTGCATTTTTTATATATTGCGCCTCATCCAACACGATGGAGGACCAGTATACCGCAGATAAATCGCTGCCGTCCCGGCCCGCCAAATGATAGGTAGTGAGGACGATATCATACTCACGTACACTTTCCTGAAACAGCTCGCCGTGGAGTCGCTGGTTGCCATGGTGAATATACAGTGACAAATCCGGTGAAAAGCGCTTCAACTCGCGCTGCCAGTTGCCAAGCAAGGACGTCGGACAGATGATCAACGCCGGACGTTGATCATCTGCGCCGATGCCACCGTCGAGCAGGCAGGTGATGACTTGAATCGTTTTACCAAGTCCCATGTCGTCCGCAAGGCAGACGCCAAAGCCCAATCCACGCATCGCAGCCAGCCATTGAAAGCCGCGCTCTTGATAGGGCCGTAATGCGCCATGCAGCGTCTCCGGCACAGGCCGTGGCTCTACCGAACGGAGTACGCCGCCCTCAGCCAAGGACGCAAGCAATCCGGCGGATTCCGCGCCAAAGATGGACAAGCCCTTCCATGAGGCCTCGCCTGCACTTTCATTTTCTGCAGCTAGATGCATCCATTCGGACAAGCTCATCTCACCGTTTTCCCCGCGCTTGATAAAGCGCAGCACCTGACGGATTTCCTTGGGATCGACCTCGATCCATTCCCCTCCGAGACGTACATACGGCAAATTGGCCGCGACGATGCTTTCCAGTTCCTCCATCGTCAAAATCGTATCACCCAGCACAGCCTCGGCATCAAACGAAATCATGCGGTTAATGCCGACAGACGATGTATCGGCAATCACACCATCTGGCTTGGCACCCTGCTCTGTCGAACGCATTTTGAGCCGCAAGCCTGCACGTCTTCGGCCCTCCCGGCTCCAGCGTGAAGGCATTTGCACGGTGATACCGTTCTTTTGTAGTGCAGGAACGGCTTCCGTCAGGAAGCGGAAGAACAACTCTGGCTCCAGTGTCAGCCCCTCGGGATAAGGACGATTCAATGCTTCTTGCAATATAGGTGCCGCTTCAGCCGCCTGTCCGAGCCTCATTAACAGTTGCGCCTGCACTTGACGATATACAATTCCGCCTCGAACCAGATCACGTTCAGGATGCGCCCACAGTGCCAGAGCAGGCAGTCGCAACCCCGGCTCAGCATCGCTTTCTGCCCAAAAGGTAATGCGCCATTCCTTCACACTCTCTTCCAGCGAAGGCTCCAAACGAAGGCACAACCGCAGTTGCCCTTCTATAGGCTCTTTGTCTTCCCGTTCCGTGACAGGCATTGCGCTTCCCTCAAGAGAGGACGCTTGAAGCACCAGCTCCTCCATCTCCGCGGGCGTTCCCTGAATCGCCACCGGGCGGGAACCTGTCAGCAGACTGTTCCACCACAGCTCTGCCAGCGGCGATCCTCCGCGCCGATACTCTGCGCGATATCGGCCCAGCTCACGGTCTGAGGCTGCCAGCACCGCGGTCGTTTCCGCATGGATGACCGCACACAAGAAGGAGTACAGCACGATTCCGGCTGCATCCTCACGTGTTTCAGGCTCCTTGCCCGCAAAAACAGCCGGAGCCGCCATACAAACAGCCGGCATTGCAGTAGCCAGCTCATAAAAGCGGCGTATGTCCTCCTCTTGACACAGTCGAGGAATCCACACCCCGACAGCCGCTTCCGGACCACGACGGCGCGGTCCCGATGGACGCGCCTCTGTAAGCGATGGCGCAATTTCGCCCCGCTGCATCAGCTCTAGCGCGAAATAAGCAGCTTTTTGCCAATATTGCATTTCCTCGCCCAGCGTAATGCCCGATGCCGCACAGCCCTTCTCGTCCATGCGGGTCAACAGTGCCATCGTCTCGCGCGGTTCCAGCGCCAAACCCTCCAATGTACGCCCCAGCATGGAACGTCTTTTGCCACCTCTGCCCGCGGTTTCCACACGAGCAGTGTTCGGTATCCGTACCTCAGCAAGACGCAACGCAGCCTGCCGAAACGGCCGAAGGTCTCCCTTTAGCGTCAGCCTGCGGATTACACTGCTCCACGCATCGATACGTGGTTCCGACGTCTCACCAGAAAAGCAAAAAAACACATCTCCGAGCCATATTCCATAAAGCGGTTGATTCATATCTGTCTCCCGTCCAGCCTTTTGAATTATTACTCTTCATCATATACGAAAACGGGCTCTTTTCAAAACTTTATCACAAAAATAAATGGAAAGTCATAAGTTAATAACCTTAAATATTCATGTGGTTAACTATAAATAAGAGAATCAATTTACAGGATTAATTGTCTTTTTCTTCATCATCTGCTTTTGCATCCTTCAGATAAGGGTTCAGGCTGTCTTGCAGCAATTCCTTCACCCTCATCCGCAGCTCTTTCGGATATATGACCTCGGCCTCTGGCCCGTATTTTAGCAAAAGTCGGGACACATATCTAAACTCTTCGACCGGAATATATCCCTGCCATTCCTGACCCTGCCCTTCTTGATGGGAAACATTTTGGAAGAGGGTATCTGACCCGGCCAGCCTGGCACCCATTGCGGTAAATTTTATTTTGGACGGAATTCCTATACGGGAATCCTCCGAAGCCAACCATTCCTGAAGTGTGGGAAGGCTGTCCAAGGTTTCGTCCCGCATCGTTATTGTGATCACCCGATCTGAACGGTACAGAATGATACGGTCTCTGCTATGCGCTGGCATGTACCAATATCCGTGATCAAAATACAGTCCAATCGGATATACTTCGGTCCACTTTTCACCGGAAACCGAGCGGTAATGCATATTCACCCGGCGCTTATTCAGCGCAGCCTCCAAAATGATTGAGGTGTAGGGTGACTCTGCGTGAGTCGGCAGCATACGAAAAGAAATGTACTCCTTTAATTGATCGATACTGTCCTGCACATCCTGTGGAAGCTCGGCATAATAATGCTCAGATAAATGTCCACGAACCGAGCCAAAAGGGATATCTGGAATGTTCTCCAACAGTTGCAGCATGAGGAAAAGACCCAGAGCCTCGTCGCGAGCAAGATGAAGGGGAGGAAGAAGCCGATTGGGGAGTGCTCGATACCCGCCATGAGGACCCATTTCGGTATAAAGGGGTAACCCGGTCTGCTGCAAATAGTCGAGATCTCTTTGTATCGTCCTGACGGAGACACCAAAACGTTCAGCCAGCTCACGCGCCGTATATTTTTTTCGGGAATCCAGTATCCTCATAAGAGCAATCCTGCGTTCGTTCATAAGGTACCCCTCGATTCAAAAATTAATTTAAAATGACCGTTTAACTACGACATAGGATGTCATAAATACATTGTAACATTAGGAAATAGAAAGGAGTGAATGAACTATGGAGGATTTGAAATCAAACGCAGTTGTGCTGTATATTGCCATGAGTCTCGACGGGTATATAGCTTTGCCGGACGGTTCGGTGGACTGGCTGTATGATGTTAAAGGGGATGGCGGGGACAATGGATATGCCGACTTTTATGACACCGTAGGTACAGTGCTGATGGGCAGGCTGACGTATGAGGAAGTGTTGAAGCTCTCAGATGATTTCCCTTATGCTGGCAAGCCATGCTATGTGCTCACACGAGCATTAACGGAGCAACAGCAAGCGCCACATGTTACATTTACGGACGAAGCTCTGACTGAACTGGTTCCACGTCTACAAGAACAATCGGAAGGTGCGGTATGGCTAGTCGGTGGAGGCCAGTTACTCCAGGCCTTCTTACAAGCTGGACTGCTGGAGAAGGCTATCATTGCGATCATTCCCAAGGTGCTTGGACAAGGAATACCGTTATTTCCAGAAGGATCGCTGCCAAGTACGTTTAAGCTTAAAGAAATAGAACGCCGCGGGGATATCGCTCTGCTCCATTACCATTTATAATTTTGTTTACAGAAAAGCCTTCATATTTCAGGATCATGCAATCTTCCTGAAATATGAAGGCTTTATCGCGTGCTTTTGTTCATTATTTGGTCTTCAAATTATCCCATGTTCTCTGGAAATCCTCGAATAGCTTCCCGGCATCCGATTTACCTGCCACATAAGCTTGCATCTGACTTCCGAATTCTTGCTGTGCTCCTTCAGGATAGCGGCTAAAGAACCAGCCCAACAGTTTGTTTTCCTTACTGTATTTCACCACTTCCGCACCCAGTTGGCCCATATCAGCCTCTGCCCCTTCGATGCTCTTGAATGCTGGAATAAACTTGAATTCCTTGGTGATATACTTTTTACCCTGCTCGGATGTCACCATCCAGTTTAAGAACTCCTTCGCCTCGGGTTTGACAGTCGAATTTTTATTAACCACCCAGTTGTTGGCGACACCTACAAACAGCTTATCTCCGGCTGTTGCGTCTTCACCAATCGGCATAGGTAAAATACCCAGATTCAGCTTCGGATTAATACCGTCAATTTGGACCTGAGTCCAGTTCCCTTGCTGCATCATGGCAGCCTTTCCAGTGGCGAAGTTCGTTACCTGCGTGTTGTAATCGGTCGTGAGCGGCTTCGAATTGCCATACTTCATTGTCAGATCAAACAGCTTAACCCACTCGGCGAATACAGCGTTGCCCGGAATCTTTGCAGTTCCATCATTCAGTCCCTTAACGAAGGCCGAAGGGTCTGGCTGATTGGCAAATGCCACGTTCAGCAAATGATTGCCTAACACCCAAAACTCCTGATATCCATTAGAAAATGGAGTAATCCCTGCAGCTTGGAGCTTTTGCGCAGCTCCCTCCAGTTCGGACAATGTTTTAGGGGTCTCCGTAATCCCCGCCTTCTTGAACAAATCCTTGTTATAAATAAAGCCGTACCCCTCCAGATTCATCGGCTGGCCATACAGCTTGCCGTCTTTGGTCATCGGCTCTTTGGCGACATCCACCACATCGCCAACCCAAGGCTGGTCAGACAGGTCCTCCAAATATTCCAGCCACGTATCCAGCTCGCGGTAACCTCCTACGTTAAAAATATCCGGCTGCTCCCCGGAGGCGAACTTCGCCTTTAACGCCGCACCATAGTCACTGCCCCCGCCCACGGTCTGAATGTCGAGCTTGATCCCTGGATGAGACGCTTCATATTCCGCCTTCATGCGATTCAGCGCTTCTGCAATCTCTACCTTAAACTGAAAAATGTGAATTGTTTTTTCCTTCACTTCCTCTTTGCCTGCGTTTTGTCCGCCACTGCTGTTACAACCTGCCAAAACCAGGGCAAAGGCCGCGAGAAGCAAGATGAGTGCTTGAGCTTTCTTTTTAAAAGTATGCGTTTTCATTTTCATGTTCCTTTCTATTCTAAATTCATATCAGATGAACTCGAAAAATTCATGTGGAAACGGAGCAAACGGAAAACGGAATGGTGCTGAACAAGCGATAGCGCTCGCCTTTGTCTCTAGATTCCCACCTTTATTCGTTTATTCAGGGGAATCTGGAGGCAACAGCGATGGTAAGCACCATCCGTTTGCGGAGTGGCCACCGTGTACATTTTCAGCTCATCCCACACTCAACCTTTGACCGAACCAGCCATAATACCTTGTATAATATATTTTTGCATGGCCAGAAAGAATACGATGACAGGCAAGATGCCCAGCACCAGAGCAGGCAAAGCCAAATCCCACTGCTTCGTGTATTGTCCAAAAAAGGCATAGGTAGCAATCGGAATCGTGCGCAGTTCAGCCTTTTGCAGTACCAGAGAAGGCAGGAGATAATCATTCCAAATCCAGAGCGTATTTAAAATAATAACAGTTACCATCATCGGTAGCATCAACGGATACACAATTCGGAAAAACACTCCGTAAGGCGTACAGCCGTCCACCGTAGCTGCTTCTTCCACCTCGACTGGCACACCTTTGACGAATCCATGAAAGAGAAAGATCGACATTGGAGCTCCGAATCCCAGATAACAGATTACCAGACCACTTATACTGTTCATTAAATCCAGTGTACTTACAACCTTGACCAAAGGAATCATCACCGATTGAAAAGGAATGACCATGGCAGCTACGAACAGGCTGAACAACACCCGATTATAACGCGTCGGACGCCGGACCATTCGGTAAGCAGCCATTGAGCTGATCAGTACGAGCAGTAGATTACTAATTACCGTAACCACGAGTGAATTCCATAAAGCTTCGGGAAAACGCGTGATGCTCCACGCTCTAGCATAGTTGCTCCATACAAAGGTTTGTGGCCAGGCCGCAGAATCGGTGAGCAGGTCACCAAAGCTTTTGACCGAATTCACGAATAAAAAGTAAAACGGGACGAGGAATAACAATGCGACGAGGATCATCACCATCTCGGTCGCCCATGTTCCAAAGCGGTAGCGCTTGCTTGTTTCCATTTACGCTTCCACCTCCCGACTTTTCGTCAGTCGTACCTGAAGGCTCGTAACCAGAGCAACAATGATAAAGAAAATGAGTGCTTTAGCTGTTCCCAGCCCATAACGATTATTCACAAACGCTTCATTGTAAATATTGAGTGCAACCGACTCTGTGGACCCGAAGGGACCGCCTTTGGTCAGTGACAAATTGAGATCGAACATTTTGAATGACCATGATATCGCCAGGAAAAGACAAACCGTAACGGCAGGCATGATTAAAGGAAGTATAATCGACCGCAAAATTTGCATCCGGCTTGCTCCGTCAATTTCGGCTGCTTCCAGCATATCGCGGGGCACATTGGTCAGGGAAGAGATATAAATAACCATCAAATACCCGGCAGTTTGCCAGATAAACACGATGACAATGCCCCAGAAGGCCGTGATCTCATCTCCCAACCAGGACAGATTGAAGAAGGACCAGTTCGTGCTCTCTCCAATTGCTGCAAATCCCTTGACGAAAATAAACTGCCAGATAAAGCCCAGCAACAGACCTCCGATCACATTAGGCATAAAAAAGATGGTCCTCAGTACATTTTTTGTTTTCAGCGGTTTGGTTAGAAAGTACGCCAGCAGAAAGCCAAAAATATTCGCAGCCACCACTCCTACCACCGTAAAACGGACCGTAAACCAGAACGCTGTCCCAAATTTGTCATCATTCCATAAAATGTGACTGAAATTATCCAGCCCGACCCACTTTGCCTCATTGGCTACCCCATTCCACTCTGTAAAAGAATAGTACATTCCGAGCATAAAAGGGATTACAATAATGATAACGAAAAATAACGTCGACGGCCCTACAAAAATCCATTGCTGGAGCCATTGCGACGACTTGGCGCGATTCAATCCGATCCCCCCCTTTTGTTGTCTGTTGGTGTCTGGAACGCTCCCTTACGGCTTTCTTTCAGCAGCATAATGCTTGGTCCGTACGGATATGCGATTCACATGTTCATTATGTCGAATAAGCGCTCTGGAGAACACGTAGGATCGTGAACCATTAGGGGGGAAAATATTGACCTCTGGCTCGCCTTGAATTGTGAAAGGAGCTCACTGCATGAAATTTCACAGTATTCGTTCCCGCCTGATCTGGTTTTTGCTCATTGCGGTCACTCTGCCGCTGCTGCTGTCGATGACTATGACCTTTGTTCTCACCAAGCAATCCTTGCGGGAGCAGGCCACACAAGAAAATGAACGGCTTATTTTTCAGGGAATTACGAATCTGGATAACTATTTACAGGGACTGAATCGCGCGTCCATTGGAGTCTATAATGACCCCCATTTTCTGCGTAATCTGGCCAAAATTCCGGATGATTACCGGGCCGTCGCTGAAATTTACACCACACTGCAAACGATGATGAATGCTTCGTCAGGCATTGACCAAGTATATTTGCATTCTTTTGAGGCTGGGCAATCCACGTTGATTACCAGTACAGTCCCGCTACGGGAATTCCGACTGGAGCCCTTTACTGGCTCTATTCATTACGGCCCTTCCGGACTATTCATACAGCCTTCGCACATGAAGCATTTGTACGGCTTTTCGGCGGTTTCCTATGCGGAGCACAGCACAAAGCGGCAGGTATTTACACTTCATCGGGCGATTCGGAACATTCCTGCCTCAGAGACGCTTGGGGTACTGGCTATAGATGTTGATCTGGAGCCGCTGCGCAGTATTTGCCGTCAATTGTATGATGCGGATACAGAGGAACTGTTTTTGATCGATCGGAACGGAACGATCGTATATAGCGGAAAAGAAGCATCGATTGGAACACACTGGAAGGAATCTGGCCTGCTCAATCGAATTTCTAAAGAAGGCGAGCACGGAGTGATTGAGGATGATACAGCACTGCACGTGTACGGCAAGCTGGATGCCAATCTGTCAGGCTGGACGCTCGTCAAGAAAATTCCACATCGTACGCTGTATTTACGGGCTACCCGCCTGACTCAGATTAATGCGGTCATTACAGGCGCAGCGTTGCTACTTGTCATTGTTGCCACGTTATGGATTTCGATAAAAATCACGGAACCTATTAAGCGACTGACTCGCTACATAAACCAGATTCAGTCCGGTCAACTGGATGTAGACATTCGGGCCATGAGTAACGATGAGATCGGAGTACTGTCGCGCCGTTTCAGACAGATGATGGATACTATCAATAACCTCATTTTGCGGGAATACAAGCTGGAGCTGGCTAACAAGACACATCAATTGAAAGCGCTTCAAGCACAGATTAATCCTCACTTTTTATATAATACGCTACAGTCTATTGGAACCCTGGCCCTACAGCATGAGGTGCCGCGAATTTATTCTCTGCTCTCTTCCCTTGCCAAAATGCTGCGTTATAACATGCGGGACCATACGGTAGTTACACTCAAGGAAGAAGCCGAACATGTAAAACAATATCTTGATTTACAAAAGGAACGCTTCGGTGAGCAATTAGAGGTCACTTACCAGTGGGAAGATGAGGTGCTAAATGATCGGGTGCCAAAAATGATTCTCCAACCGTTGGTGGAAAACTACTTTAAACACGGTGCCGATCCCCGGCTGGGGCCCGGTGAAATTCGCATTACAGGCAGCCGAATCCAGGAAGGCATTGTGAAAATAACAGTGGAAAATAACGGAATTTCCATTCCACAGGCCGATTTGGAGCAGCTCCAGCATATGTTAAAACGTCCGCTGAAAGCCTACGAGGAGCCGGACACTAGCGAGCAGGACTCCATTGGCCTTCGTAATGTTCTATTGCGTATTCAGCTTCACTCGGAGGATGGTTCTAACACCCTGTGCGTAGACAACATTCTGCCTCATGGCGTCCGTTATACACTCGAAATTCGTACTGAAGTCCCTATGGAAATTCATATTAAGGGAGAGTGATCTGTCAATGAAAGTCCTGATTGTAGATGATGAGAAGCATGTACGCCATGCCATACGGATGCTCGTACATTGGGAAGCTTGCGGTGTGAGCGAGGTGATTGAGGCTGAGTCGGGCGATCAGGCGATTGAGGTCATTACCGCCCTTTCCCCACCTGTTGTACTCACGGATATGCGGATGCCCGGCAAGGATGGAGTAGCACTGATGGAGTGGATTCAAGTCAATTCCCCAGCAACCCGAGTCGTGGTGGTCAGTGGCTATGATGATTTTGACTTGGTTCGACAGGTCATCCGCCGGGGAGGCATGGACTATATTCTTAAGCCCGTGGATCCAGTGGAGATTAACGAGGCTCTAAATAAAGCCACTCAAGCCTGGCGGACGGCGGAGCAAGACCGGAATAGGCAGACGATGCAGGCCATGGAGGTCAATCGGATGAGGCCGCACTATGCTGATAAGCTCCTGACTGAAATCGTTTCCGGTATAGCGAATACCCCTCTATCCATTACGCCCTTACGTGAGGAGCTACGTCTTCCTGCAGCTATTCAGATATGTAATGCAGCTGTGATGAGTACCACTCAGCTGGATGCCGATATACTGGACAAATATAAAACGCGCCGTGCGCTTTTGAGCTTTTCCCTCATTAACATCTGTAACGAATTTCTCGGAACTTCTCAAACCGGAGTTGCATTCCGTCATCTGGAGCGTATGGACGAAATTATTCTGCTGTATTGGGGCGAGCCATCTCGTTGGCCGCTGCTCTTGCAGGATATTCACACAGGGATCAAAACGGCTTTGCGGTGTTACATGCACATCGGGGTTGGCTCTTTTGGCTCTTTTGGCGCTTTTCCCATAGCGGCAGCCACTGCCTACCAAGAGGCACGGCAAGCGTTGTGGAAACGGGATGTGTTGCAAACCGCCGACTGGATGCACCAGAGTTCCCAGACACGGCAGAGCATTCGTCTTCCCCAGTTGCCTGAGATGGAAGAGGAACTGCGGCTTAGTGCGCTCAGCTGTAATGCCAATCGTGTGTCGATAGCGGTAGGCCATTGGATAGCAGCCGTAGCCGAGCTGCCTTCGGTGACAGCAGAGCAGCTAGCCAGTTGGAATCAGGAGTTGGACTGGATGCTGGCCCGCTGGCTGAATGACAGACCTGGAGATATCGATGGCGAGGAACTGGCAGATGAGTCCGGCTCCATTCATGCATTGCCGGTCGACAACCGTGGCACGCTTTCCCTGCCCTTATGGCAAAGACAGGTTGAAAACCGACTGCTGGCAGCCGGTCAGGCGCTTACACCAAGCCATAGCCCAAACAACCCGACCATCCGTGATATTGCCCGCTATCTGGATGCACACTATAACGAGGACATTTCTCTACAGGATATGGCGAGCCGCTTTTATCTCAGTCGGGAATATATTTCTCGTAAATTCAAGCAGGAGTACGGGGTTAATCTGTCAGACTATTTGTGTCAGATCAGGATGAGCAAGGCAAAGCTATTGCTGCTAAATGACAAGCTGCGCCTTCATCATATTGCCGGTATGGTCGGGTATCAGGATGAAAAATATTTTGGCAAGGTGTTCAAAAAACTGGAGGGGGTCACGCCCGGCGAATTCAGAAAACGCCATTCTGCAAATCCTCAGCCGTGACCGCATACAGCACGTGATCTTCCCACACACCATTAATCTTCAAATAGTTGAGAGCCAGCCCTTCGCGGCGAAATCCTGCCTTTTCCATCACTCGATTGGAAGGCGTATTTCTTGGCATCACTCCAGCTTGAATACGGTGTAATTCCAACTCGTTCAAGGCGTAGCGTACAATATCCTTCACTGCGGAAGTCGCATAGCCTTGTCCGTGGTATGCAGGATCTACAAAGTAGCCCAGATTGGCATTTTGAAAGGGGCCTCTAGCGACACCCGACAGCTCCATTCTGCCAATCAGCTTATTATTTTCCAGCAAAAAAAGTCCAAACGTATATCCCTGTCCGGCTTGTGCCGCTTCCAAACCGTTGGAAATCAGACGCGCCTGTTCTTCCAGCGTAAAGTAAATTTCAGGTCGTTCTGGTTCGAACGGTTTGAAGAAATCAAAATTTTCACGTCTGATCTCTAATAAACGTTCTGCATCATTTACTTGTAACAGTCGAATCTGTAGCCCCGGATGGGTAGACTTAATCAAAATTACGCCATTAGCTTCATGCAACATTGTCAGTTTCCTTCTTTCTCAGTTATTCCTATAATATTGTGTTCATGGTCATGAGACAGGAAAATACCCCAGGTGCATGAGAGCAGCCTAGGGTATCTCCATCATTCAAAATTTAGTCCGTAACAGGCATCCAGCCTGGAAGGGTCGTCAATACATTCCACAAATAGTCAGGAATGACTAGCTCCTGCTGAGCTTGTTTGGATAATGTCGTGCGAATGGTATCTTCTGTGCCGTTTTGCACCTTCTGAACCCATTGCGGCTCCATCAAAAGCGGACGTCCCAGCGATACAAGCAGTACACCTGTCTCCAGTGCTGCAAGCGCCTCGTCCGGTGTATTCAGCGACCCGACTCCCATAATCGGCACACGGTTACCTACCTTCTCATGGATGAGAACGGTACGTGACCGTTCGTCACTACGGTCACGGAACGAACCACCAAAGAAATGATTTACGGAAATGTGCAGGTAATCCAACCCTTGATCCGCCAGACGGTCTACAAGCACCATCGTATCATCCAGCGTAATGCCTGGCGTGTGTCCTTCCTCAGGAGACAAGCGGTAGCCGAATATGAATGGACGCTTCGCATGCTCTGCGATCACTTTCTTCACTTCGTGAACAATCGCCAGCGGAAAGGCCAAGCGTTTCTCAAGGCTTCCTCCCCATTCATCAGTACGAATGTTGGAATGCGGGGAGAAGAACTGCTGCACCAGGTAACCGTTCGCTCCGTGAAGCTCCACACCATCATAGCCTGCTTCAATCGCGCGGCGAGTCGCTTCGCCATAGGCACGAATGACGCGGTGGATATCGTCGGATGTCATTTCACGCGGCACAGGCGCGCCTTCTTTTTCCTCGGCTACTGCGCTTGCACTGATCGGCTGTCCATCTGGAATTTGATCCGGTGGACACAGGCGGCCACCATGATAAATTTGCAGGATCGCTTTCGCGCCCTCCTGATGAATCGTATCTGCCAGACGGCGCAGGCTAGGAATCATTTCATCCTTGTCCGCACCGAACTCATTAACAAATCCTTTGCCATCTGGAGTTACATACACACAAGCGGTAATAACCGCGCCCACACCACCGGAGCGTTCACGGTAGTATGCCAGTTCCTCGTCACTGACTTCACCATTTTCGTGGGAAGCAAAGTTAGTCATAGGTGCCATGGTAATACGGTTCTTCAACGTAACACCGGATGGCAGGGTAAAAGCTTCAAATAGAGAATTATATTTTGGGTTCATTCGTTCTCTCTCCTTCAGTTTAAATCAGATCAGATAATATAAGGCTGTTAAGCATGAAGCCGAATATGAATTGGATGCAGTTTTCCTTCCATAACGAACTCAAACTACTGTTGCTTACTTAAATACAGTGGTTGTAACAACCACAGTATAATGATCCGCAACTATAAAGTCAAATCTATCCTTTCTGACCTTCCCCAAACTGTTCGAAAAAGCTGAACCGCAGCCACTTGTCACAAGCCACTGACAAAGCTTAATGGTTGCCGGATGTGCTGTTCTTCTCCTCCCGGCGGGAAAACCAGGTCGCGAGCAACGAGCCGGAAATATTATGCCACACGCTAAAAATCGCACTCGGTACAGCAGCAATCGGATTAAAATGAGCTGCTGCCAGCGCAGCGCCCAGTCCGGAATTCTGCATTCCCGTTTCCAGAGTAACAGCTTTACGCTTGGAAAGATTCATACCGAATAGCTTGGCAAACCAATATCCGAGCAGGAACCCGATACCGTTATGCAAAATAACCACACCAAAAATAATCGGACCTGTCTCCAAAATCTTGCCTTTGCTGCCTGCAATCACAATAGCCACGATGAGCATAATCACCAGTGTTGATATGAGCGGCAGCGCCTGGACACTGGCTTCTGCCTGTTTGCGAAATAGCGATTTGACGATAACACCCAACACAATGGGGACAATAACCACGATGAGAATATCCATGATCAGCGACTTCGCATCAATATTCATCCAACGTCCAGCAAGCAGGTTAATCATGGCCGGGGTAGCTAGTGGAGCAATCAGCGTCGATACTGAAGCAATCGATACGCCCAACGCCACATCGCCTTTGGATAAGAGCGTCATTACGTTGGACGCGGTTCCACTCGGGCAACAGCCTACCAAAATGACACCTACCGCAATATCCGGTGGCAGCTGCAATACTAATGCCAATCCAAAGGCCAGAAACGGCATAATCAGATAATGTCCGACCACACCAATAGCCACATCCACTGGACGCCGGAATACTTCACGAAAGTCAGCCGCAGATAAAGTCAGCCCCATCCCGAACATGACAATGCCCAAAAATAACTGTATGTATCCTTTCAACCCTGTAAACGCCGCAGGAAAGAAAAATCCCAAGCATGCAAATAAAAGTACCCAGATGGAAAAGGTTCCTCCTACAAATTTCCCTACTTTCTCCAAGCCATTCATTCTACTTATCTCCTTACTTCTATATAATTTGAATTTGAGGAAATTCAGCTTATATAGTGCTTAAAATTTTCACCATTGTACTACATATGACTGCATATACATACAACTTTTTATGATTTTACCGGGATCAAGAAACTTTTTCCGGTTAGGACATATTCGAAAGCAAAGTGGGTATATTCATAATAGAAGCTTGTGACCAGTCGGTCATTTTTGGATCATCATTCGTTGTGGAGGAGATATCCCTATGTCACGAAGCCATCCGTATAAATGGTGGAATATTATTGCATTTATCGCTGTCGTTCTCGTTAACGTTCTGGCTTCTACACTTCCTATCGGTGGCAGAAGCACTGCTGCTGTATCCAACATGTACCCAACCTTGATCACCCCAGCGGGTTACGCTTTTTCCATCTGGTCGGTCATCTACGTACTGCTCGCCTGCTTTGTCGTGTACCAAGCTACACCTACAGGGCAAGCCAAGACAAGCGTTCAGTCCATCGGTATTTTTTTTATTCTAAGCTGTCTCTTCAATATCATCTGGATTTTCCTCTGGCAGTATGTATACGTAGAGCTGTGCGTCATCGTCATTATTCTATACTTGCTTTCCTTGAGCGTCGTGTATGTACGTACCCGCACGCCGCAGCCAACCCGCGGAGAAATGTGGTTCGTCAAGCTACCGTTCAGCCTGAACCTCGGTTGGGTATCTGTTGCTACTATTATCAATATTGCAGTGGCACTGGAAAAGAATGAATGGAGTGGCTGGGGACTCAGCGATACGACATGGGCGATCATTATCCTGCTCATCGGCACCGTATTGGCCATCATGGTCAGCTTCCCTTATCGCGACAGCATTTATCCTCTCGTATTTGTATGGGCCTATGTCGCCATCGCCGTCGAGCATCCGAACAATGAAAATGTACGGCTGGCTGCATTGATCTTGGCGGCAATCATTCTGGTGTACGCGCTATGGCTATTCTTTGCCCGTAATCGAGAACGGGATTAAAGAAAACGAATATGATCTCCTAGCCAGAACAAGCGAGCTTGGGTCTGAATCATCTAGCCCAAGCTCGCTTGCTTTGTTTATTCATTTTAACCATGTGATTAGGTATAGACTTTAATCAAATCTATAAGCTTGCTTGTCGAGTGATCTGCATTCATTTTCTTCATATTGATAATATAATCCGACCTTTTTTCATACAAACCAAGAATCATGTCAACAAATCGTTCAGATTCCAACTCTTCTTCTTCTAAAAACTCACAAAAGCCTTGCGCTTTAAATGATTTGGCATTTAGAATTTGATCTCCCCGGCTGACTGCCTTTGAAAGAGGGATCAATAGCATAGGCTTCCGCAGCGTTAAGAATTCAAAAATGGAATTTGAACCCGCCCTAGAAACAACCATATCTGCCATCGCCATAACATCCGCCAGTTCATCGTTTATGTATTCAAACTGCTTGTAACCATGCATATGAATGGAATAATTCACTTGGTCTTTACCATAAATATGGACGATTTGAAAATGAACGAGCAAAGCCTCTAAATTCATCCAGACCATCTCATTGATCTTCTTGGAACCTAAACTCCCACCCATGATCAGAATGATCGGCTTATTTCGAGTAAATCCGCAATAGGTCAAACCTTTGGCTGCCTCCCCATCTTTTAGTTCATCTCTCACAATAGCACCTACATACCGGGTATGCTTAGAGCGAAAGTACTGAGTGGTTTCAGGAAAGGTAGTACAAATTTCTGTAGCAAATGTGCTGGAAATCTTATTAGCTAATCCAGGGGTAATATCTGATTCATGAATGATTACAGGGACTTTATTCAACCACCCAGCCAATACCACAGGAACCGAAACAAACCCGCCTTTTGAAAAAATAACATCCGGTTTTTCTTTTCTTATAATCCGGTACGCTTGAGAAATCCCCTTCAGCACTTTAAAAGGGTCCTTAAAATTATTCCAATCAAAATATCTGCGTAATTTCCCAGTTGAGATACTGAAATAACACACATCTTCTAGTCCAGAAATCAATTTTCTTTCAATCCCTTGTTCAGAGCCTATGTATTGGACACTCCAATGTTGTTCCAGTAAGTGAGGAATCAAAGCTAGGTTTACTGCTACATGTCCTGAAGAGCCTCCACCAGTGAAAATTATTTTTTTAATCATCTCCACCTCCACTCTGTATTCAAAAAAACAAAACACATTAAATTTGAGCAACCGGGTGCCTCTATTTAATAGGGACACCCGGTTGCCATACAAACTTTTTATTTTATGAACGGACCTTTCAGACTATTCGCCCTTCAATGCAATGACTTCAATCTCCACCAGTGCATCCTTAGGCAGACGAGCTACCTCCACCGCACTGCGTGCTGGATAGGGTTGCTCAAAGAAAGAACTGTACACCTCATTGACGCTGACAAAATCGTTCATATCCTTCAGGAATACAGTCGCTTTCACAACCTGGTTCATGTTGCTGCCTGCCGCTTCCAGAATGGCTTGTACGTTGCTCAAGGACAGGCGTGCCTGCTCCTGTACATCCTTACCGAACTCACCTGTTGCCGGATTCAGTCCAAGCTGTCCCGAGGTGTAAATAAACCCGCCTGCCTCTACCGCTTGGCTATAAGGGCCGATAGCACCGGGTGCTTTTTCAGTAGCAATTGTTTTTTTCATATGGGTTGGATTCTCCTTCCTGATACTGGTTCACCGTATTATAGCATGTGAAGTCCAAAGCCACTATTCCGTGCGACGGATTAACGCACTTGATGAATTAGAGATTACGGTGGATGTGCCGCAAAAAACAAACCACCAATAAAACACAAATAACGCCGCTGTTGTCCGAATCATTGGGCAACAGCGGCGTTATTGTCATTTTAATCCTGCCGTGATTTTACACGTTCTCATCAGGAGCCGTTCCTGTAACAGGCTCCTCAACATCGGATGTTAGCTCTGCACCAATGACCCGAATGATGTCGTTCGGATAAATATGTACGCCGCTCGCCTGCGCAAGAGCGATTCGTACCATGGCTCGTGCGATGACCGAAGCCGGGATAGCGCGGTAGGAAGCGAGCTTGCCCGTCATCAGACCGTCCAGCGCTTTCATGACAACAGCGGCAGCGGCTTCGCCCATACGTCGTTCAGGTCTCGCGCCCAAAATCAGCGACGGACGGAACAAATGCAGCGCAGGCAGCCCGATAGCGGCAAGCGCCTCTTCAGCCTCACCCTTGGTGCGGTTATAAAACACACGTGAATCTGGATCGGCCCCCATCGCTGAGATAGCTAGCATCTGTACAGCACCAGCCTCTTTGCCCAACTGGGCAGCCAGCACCGGATAGTCCAGATCCACCTGACGAAACTGCTCCTTGGTGCCAGCTTTTTTCATCGTTGTCCCAAGGCAGCAAAAAACATCATCCACCCCTTCGAAGGCGAACGCCGCTTTCTGTGGCTGTTCCCAATCGATGAGCGCCTGTTCCAGCTTGGGATGCTTGATGTCCAACGGACGTCTGCCCATAACCATGACGCGGTTGTATTCCTTTTGCACCAGCAGCTCTCGTACAACATAACCCCCGACAAGCCCTGTTGCACCCACAACGACCGCTTTACGTTCCATGATAGACCTCCTTTGTGCCATAGCGCTCCTGCTCCTACAATTGCGATTAGGTTAATTTAAAGGGTTGTTCGTCCGCCTCCTTGCTTACGGACGGACACATGGGTAGGTACAAGGAAAACGTACTTCCCTTACCCTCCTCACTTTCTAAACGGATAAACCCGCCCAACAAGCGGGAAAAATCACGGCTGATGGACAATCCCAACCCGGTTCCTCCATATTTACGATTAATGGAACCGTTCGCCTGCTGGAATGCCTCAAAAATAACGTGTTGCTGAAGCTTGGAAATACCGATGCCCGTATCTTTTACAGCAAATACAACCCAATCTCCCTCCTGTCCCTTTCGATCCAGATGCTGTGTACTCATTTCTAGCAATACACGTCCTTCATGAGTGAACTTAAAGGCGTTGGATAACAGATTACGCAAAATTTGCTGTACACGTTTAGAATCGGACCGAATTTCATTCGGTATAGGCTCATGCTCCTTTAAGCTGAATTCCAGGTTTTTATCCTTCGCAGTGACTTCAAAATGCATCATCATCACCTGCGCAATCTCACGCACATTGACTGGCTCACTTACGATTTCCATGTGCCCAGCCTCGACCTTGGACAAGTCCAAAATGTCGTTAATCATTTGGAGCAAATCATGCCCCGAGGCATAGATGAGATCGCTGTATTGGTATAACTCGTCCTCATCCAGTTCTTTTCCCTGCTCGTTGATAATCTGCGCCAGATTAATGATGCTGTTAAGAGGTGTACGTAACTCATGCGACATCGTTGCCATAAAATCCGATTTATATTGGGAAGCCATCATCAGTTGCTTGGCACGTTCCTCTAGAATGACCTTTGCCTTCTGCAACTCATCTCGCTGCTCTGATAACAACTCATTCGCCTGCTTAATCTGATGATTCCGCTGTTGTTCCATCTGAAAGTCCCTTAAAATCAGAGCAAATAAAAAACTGAGGACGATGCCGATTGGCAGTGTAAGAGGAACAACCTCCGCTACATAATAGCGCCAGGGAATGACGCCCAGACAGGCAATATTTAACGTATTTACGATATTAACCGCTAAAATGGTCACCGATGCCTTAATAATCAAACGCCAGGTGGAACGGCGCATCCAGTAGTTCAATCCGGCGCACAGGACGCCCAGAATGCTCATATTCAAAAAGCCGACCCACGCCGCCATATGCAGACCGAAGGTAAATCTCGTTAGTCCGATTGCGACCCCAATAATAATAAGCGTATAGGAGCGGGGATACACCAATGCCGCGATAATCAGCGGTACAAAACGCAAATCAAAAATAACCGTTTCACTAAAGTTAAAACCAAAACAAGAGCTGACCCATCCGCCAAATATCACTAGCAGCACCGAGCTGACATATTTGAACCGCGAAGAGGTACGACTCAAACCATATTTATAAATCACGTTCGCCACATAGGCAACGGCAATCAGCATCCCTAAATTCATTAAAAACATCATTGAAAATTGCATGGACTCACACTCCCATAGCGCAAAAAATTGGATGCCAGGCCTATGTTAACCGCGTTTGCCTTTCTTGTACATCATAACATGAAGCCCCATCTTTCGACATGTCAAAAGATCTTATATCCGTATATGAGGATTTTGCAAAAATCCCATAAGCGGCTTCCAATGAACAAGATATAGATCGAAATGGTTTAGTTCGTCTATATCTTGCACTTCGGAGCGACTGGAATCGAATTTTGCAAAATCCTGATATAAAAAAAGCGAACCTCAATGGCTCGCCCTGTTGTGCTGATATATACAGAGTCAGCTTGTGATGCCTTTGTTCCGGCGCCACTCCTTGACAAATAATTCGGCAAAATAAGGGTCCCATTGGGTTCCCTTTCCCTCTTCCAATATCATAACCGCCTTCTCTTCCTTCATACCTTGCCGATAGGGACGATCAGACGTCATCGCATCATAAGCATCCGCTACAGCAATGATTCGCCCAAATAAGGGGATATCTTCCCCAGCGAGCTGGTCAGGGTATCCCTTGCCATCATAACGTTCATGGTGCGATCGCACGCCGGGCAAATAAGGAGCCATAGCATAAGCTGGTTCAACTTGCCGGAGAATACTCTCTCCCATAACCGGGTGCATTTTAATCTGATCAAACTCCTCGTCCGTCAGCTTACCGTCCTTGAGCAGAACAGCGTCAGCCACGCCGATTTTACCGATATCATGCAGCAAAGCTGTTTTGCGCAGCAAGTCGAGGTCTGTCTCATTCAAACCTCCCTTGCGCCCAATGAGTACGGAGTATTCAGCCACACGCAAAGAATGTCCTGCGGTATAGGCATCTCGCGCATCCAGCGCTGCCGCCAAGGTGGCGAAGTAACTGTCCAATAGCTGACCGTTCTTTTCTTCCCGTTCCTTCAGGCCCTCGATCATCATGTTAAAGCCTTCAACCAACTCGGCAAATTCGTCGGAGTACAAGTCGCTGGCATTACTGTTCAGGCGGCCTTCCCTCACTGCATTCATTTTTTCCAGCAGGTGGTGGATCGGCTGTTCGATCTCACGGGTCAACAACCTTCCTCCCAGATAAGCAAAGGCTACACCAAAAATTAAAATCGTACCCGCCCATGCCCAATAGGAACTCGAATCCGTCGCCTCCAAACGTTCCAGGCGAATCTGTGTAGCTAGACAAAATAAAAACAGAGGAAAAGCACCAATGAGCGTCGCGCTTAACTGAAATTTATGCCGAAGCGATAGTAGGACTCGTCCTCGCAGGGACAGGTTTAATCCATATTGCTGATAGGTTCGATCACGGATTTCCTCCAGCAGCGGCTTGATTGCTCTCATTGTCAGGAAAAATTCAACCAGTGCGTGCATCGAAGCAACCAGACAAGCTCCTATACAGGCGATTCCTACATAATACAAGGGAAAGGTAAGTTGTCCAGTATGTATCATCCATAAGGCAATGACGGCTGCCGGGATAGAGAAACCCAACAAATGCGGTCCAACAATACGTAAAACTGACAAATTAGGCAGATGATGAACCCGGATATACACCGCTTCTACATCCTTGAGTGTTTCCTGATTGCCGTAAAAAAAACGATGAACCGGTCTCAAATGCATTCGAAACACTATGGTTTCACAAGCAATCATAATGACGCTGGAAAATGCAATAATTTTAACAAGACCCAGAATTTCATAGTGGGCTACATTTAACGTGGAAAATACAAAAATCATACCTACCAACAATACAGCGATAAACGAACCTATAATATAGTTCAGGATAACATGCTGAATAAAGCGCTTATAGGTCGGCAAATTGCTACCCCTCTTTTCATCCGTACACTCTAAAATATCTTGTGTATTCAATATCGGAGTCCAACCATCAAAAGTTTACCTTCTTGCTCGAGCATTTTACATAAATACGAGGATGGCTTTTAATCTGCAATTTATAGATGGGAAATCATCTTATTCTTAACTAAGAAACTCTCGAGGGAAGAGCATTTTAGCCAACATTTTTTCCAGTCTATAATCAAAAAGCCAAAAATGACTTGTGTTTTATAATCATTCTTGCTATACTATTGGAGTATGTATTAACCCCATAAGATTCCACGCAACAAGCTATTACTCCTAATCACCGTATGGAGCTTCTCCTAATTTTATGTATAACCCTAATGTAGAATTTTGAGCTTTTGCCGAAGATTTTCACATTCACACTGGCGCGGTCATCGGAGCCGCAAGGACGAAAGAGAGGTAGGGCTTTTGTCGTTTGGAAAATGAACAGTGGAATCACACTGCCCCTTATGAACATGCTGACCATATAATGCAAGGTAGCAGGGGTTGAATATATATTTTGCCATCAAACGATGAAGTTTGAGCAGGCCGTGCAGTATATGCAAACTGCACCATCCTCCGGATGATCCCCGGGGGATTTTTCATATACATAAGCGTATCTATGAACAAAAAAGTGGCCCTGCCGATACATCGGCAGGGCCTATAGCTTGATCAAAAAGGGGTTAATAGGGTCATTATAGTCTCGCTTTCTTAAAACTAAATGATATGCACCTTAAAAACTCATTAATTTTCCAGTTTTATATACCTTCTAATAATTCGTCCAGTATTCTGTACCATCGGGCGGCATCGTTTGCGTAGTGGAACGTCTTGTTTCCGCTTGGGTGCGCCTTTGGGTCGAGGGACGCTCCCACCCTTCCAGTAAAACAACATGCTGGGTACCCGAATTGTTTTCCCAAGTGATGTAGCGCTCCTGTTCCATATGTCGCAAGGCGACTGTAATTTCAGCATCTCGCTTGCCCGTTTTTACGGTCAATTCCGCCATTGTGGGCATGTGGCGATGCTGGGCGAAATAATTATACAAAATACGTAGCAGCTTTCGTTCCAAATCTGGCAACATCGTCTTCCCCCCTACAAAGAACATATGTTCCCATTATAACATATAAAAATGCACCCTCCTACTGGAAGATGCATTCGGGCTTGTATGCCCATGTTGAATTTAGTTTTTTTCCTTCTCCTGACGACCGACAGAGCGCAGCCACCAAGCGATTCCACCCACACTTCCAAGTGCCAGAACCGTTAAGAAAATAATATAGAACAAATGAAATGCACGATCACTCATGGCAATCGCCTCCTTACTTTATGTATACACTTTCCAGCTAAGCCTGTAAACCTCTTTTTAGTCCCACATTCTAAATTTCCCCAAAAACTCGACAATAGATACTTGCTTGAGATCCATCGGTGCATACTAACTAAAAGTGGTTAATACCAAATATGAGACAGACCAAGGAGGTTATCGAATATGAAATTCCTATTGATCGTAATCATCGTCGTGCTGATCGTTGTGTTGCTTATGAGAAGACGCAGATAAGCGGAGACATCCTGCATGGTTAAAAAGGAATACAAAAAGGGCTTTCGGCACATCACCGAAAGCCTTTATTCATCTGAGGTTAAGGCTAAATTACGCCTTGTTCTTCTTGTTATATTTAATAAAAGCAATTACAAGCGCTACAGCAAACAATATTCCGCTGACCACCCATGTTGTCAGAAATGCCATACCCAAACCGACATTAGACCCCATCGTCGGGTGATTCATGGCAGTAAACACTGATCCCTGCATCATAAATATGGTACAGAACAAAACAACGGGCGCTAAAATAATCGTGCTTGCTGTCTTCCGAGTACCAGATACTGCGATCACGCACAGAGCGGAAATCACCAAGATCACCCAATATATAACTGCTTCCCAAATCACTGAAGTGCCCACCTGCTCAACCTCTTTTCTATCCATTCGTATATGCCTCTTCTATTGTAACAGACGTCACACAGTGAACCAAGCCATAATTTGATCAGAAAAGGGGTAAACCCTGCGGATAACGTAAATAATGTACAGTAGCGATCCTACACCAAAGACATGAAAGGAAATGTTCACTCACGTTCAGCCATAACCGAATACGTCTTATAGCCACCATCAACGTTCCTCACCCGATAACCGTATTGAGTCAAAATTCGGGCAGCAATATAGCCTCGCAGACCGACTTGGCAGGATACCGCGATCTCTAGATCACTAGGGATTTCTGCCATCCGCTCTCTAATTTCGGCCAGAGGAATATGAATCGAACCTGGAATGGCCCCTGCCTGTAGCTCCACCGCATCCCTAACATCAATAATAAGACCACCATTGCGGTGAAAATCATCAACTTCATGCCACTGTATCGTTTGGACCAGCCCATCCATGATATTCGAAGCCACGTAACCCGCCATATTCACAGGGTCTTTTGCTGAAGAATAAGGAGGTGCATAAGCAAGTTCAATATCAGCCAGTTCACGGACGTTCAAATGGCCACGAATAGCCGTCGCAATGACATCAATCCTTTTGTCTGCTCCATCAGCTCCAACAGCCTGCGCCCCATAGATCATCCCGTTTTCGGGATTAAAGAGCAGCTTCATAGCAATGGGTGATGCGCCAGGGTAATAGCCGGCATGTGAACCAGGATGAATATGAACAGCCTGATAAGGAACGCCCAGCCGCTGTAATGTTTTTTCATTATTACCTGTAGAAGCTGAAGTCAATGCAAAGGTCTTAATTACGGATGTTCCAAGCGCCCCATCATAAGAAATTGCTTGACCGTTAATATGATCCGCTACCAAACGCCCCTGACGATTGGCTCCCCAGGCTAGCGATACCATCGTTGCAAACCCATGATTGCGGTCTTTGACCTGAATGGCATCCCCCACCGCATAAATGGCCGGATCGCTGGTTTGCAGTTGGGCGTTCACCTGAATAGCGCCGCGAAAACCAAGTTCCAATCCGCTTTGCTTGGCCAACTCATTTTCAGGAACAACACCGATCGCCAGAATAACCATGTCCGTCTGAAGCACACCCCCGGAGGTCAATCGAAGTTGTGTACCCTGCTCTTCAAAAGCTGTGACTCCTTCCTCTAAACGCACCTCCACCCCGTTCAGCCTCATATGCTGTTCTACCCATTTGGCCATTTCAGGGTCCAGCGGATTCAATAATTGTTGTCCCATATCAATAATGGTTACTGCAAGTCCACGCTCCCGCAAATTCTCGGCCATCTCCAGCCCAATAAATCCGGCCCCGATCACCGTGACATGCTTTGGATGCCTTTCATCTACATATGCCTTAATAACGTCCGTGTCATGAATGTTTCTTAATGTAAATAAATTCATAGCTTCATGTAATCCAGGAATGTCCGGTATCATCGGTTTGGCTCCCGGCGACAATACCACAATATCGTACGGTTGCTCATCTGTTTCCCCTGTAATCATATCGCGGAAATGGACGAGCTTCTGCTCACGGTCTATTTGTATCACTTCTTTCAGTACCCGTACATCTATATTAAAACGGTCTCTTATCCCTTGAGGTGTCTGGAGAAACAGCTTCTCCCGCGCATGGATTGCCCCGCCAATATAGTAGGGAAGGCCACAGTTTGCAAAAGAAACATGCTCTCCGCGTTCAAACAAAATAATCTCGTCTTCCTCATTCCATCTACGCAATCTCGCAGCAGCAGAAGCTCCACCTGCTACCCCGCCAATAATAACTATTTTCCTACCCATTTCTTCCCCTCCTCATATACCCTACGGGGTATAATATATACCTATGGGGGTATGTTGTCAATACGCAAAAAAAGACGGAGGTTGCCCCCCGCCTGATAAAATTGAACGAATACTGATCTGGGTCGAAAAATCACTTGCGAATGCTACACGAATGCTCTGTCACACCTAGTCTAAGAAGGGTCTACTGCTACTACTGCTGGCTGGCCGCGATCGCCTGCTCCAGATCGTACAATATATCGTCTATCGCTTCTGTCCCGACAGATAGGCGTAACAGCTCTGGTTTGACTCCTGCAGCAACCTGTTCTTCCACATTCAACTGCTGGTGCGTTGTGCTTGCCGGGTGAATAATCAAAGACTTGGAATCACCTACATTCGCCAAATGAGAAAATAGCTTTACATTCGCAATTAGCTTGCTTCCCGCCTGGCTTCCACCTTTAATACCAAAGGTCAGGATTGCTCCTTGTCCTTTCGGCAAATACTTTTGAGCTAATTCATAGGACGGATGGCTCGGCAACCCGGTGTAGCTGACCCACTCCACATCCTTGTGGCCTTCGAGATATTGCGCTACCTTCAAGGCATTTTGACTATGTCTTTCCAACCGCAGATGAAGTGTCTCCAAGCCCTGAAGCAGCAGCCATGAATTAAACGGAGAAATGGCAGCTCCCAAGTCCCGCAGCAATTGGACCCGTGCCTTGATAATATATGCGATAGGTCCCACCGCCTCGGTGTAAACAACTCCGTGGTAGCTCGGGTCCGGCTCAGTCAGTCCTGGGAAACGACCACTCGCTTTCCAGTCAAACTTGCCGCTGTCCACGATCACCCCACCAATAGACGTACCGTGTCCGCCAATAAACTTCGTTGCAGAATGCACGACAATGTCCGCTCCGTATTCAATAGGACGCAACAAGTAAGGACTTGGGAACGTGTTATCCACAATCAGCGGAATACCATATTCGTGCGCAATCGCCGCTACAGCTTCCACATCCAGCACATTGCCCTGTGGGTTGCCAATCGTTTCGGCAAATAATGCCTTCGTCTTATCCGTAATGGCATTACGGAAGTTCTCTGGATCATCCGAATCGACAAAATGTACTTTAATGCCCAATTTCGGCAGTGTTGTAGAAAATAGATTATATGTACCGCCATACAGACTGGAGGCCGACACAATTTCATCCCCAGCTCCCGCAATGTTCAGGATGGAGAAGGAAATCGCCGCCGCTCCCGAAGCCGTTGCCAACGCGCCAGCCCCGCCTTCCAACGCGGCGATCCGTTGCTCGAACACATCCGTGGTCGGATTCATCAGACGCGTATAAATGTTGCCGAATTCTTTCAGCGAGAACAAATCAGCCGCATGCTCCGCATCCCGAAATCCATATGAAGTGGTTTGATACAATGGAACGGCGCGGGCAAAGGTAGTAGGATCAATTTGTTGTCCGGCATGGACAGCGAGAGTTTCGAATGACAGCTTGCGTTCTTCTGACATGGTTATTTCCTCCCTTGTTATACGTGCTGTATGAATCGTCTCTTCCTGTATGCGTACTCATGGATGATTTTTCAATCATTCTCGCACAAAAAGAACGATTTGGGAAGATAATTCTCATTATTCAGGTAGGATATTATAATTTTATTGAAATATCAGGTTTCAGATCGGAAGGTTTTGCCCAAATGCTCACCCAGGCCAAAATAATGACGGAAATTATAGATGAGTGGGCTCCACTTTGTCGGATCAATATGGTTCTCACCGAGGATGATATCCTGATGAACATGCACCTGTATGGCTTGAGTTTCGACGATCGCAAAATAAGAAGAATGGTTAGGGATTCTCACATCCTTCACCTTAGCTTCAATTTGAATAGGGCACTCCCTGATTCGGGCGGGCTTGACCCTATTCGACTCAATCGAAGTTAGTCCGCTGATCTCATACTTATCTTTATGGTACATAAATCCATGTTCCTTCTTTTCCGCTGGAACAGGATTCTTGCCTGTATAAGGGGCTAAACGTTCTACATTTTCCCACATTGAAGGCCCCGGGACGTTGATTACACATTCGGAATGCCGCTCCATATTTTCTAATGCTTTGCCACCTGTTCCAATGCCTAGTACCACACAATCTCCTAATGCCCACGAGGAGGAAATGGGGCTAATATTGGTTGTTCCATCCTCATTCAGCGTATTGAGTAAAATCACAGGGGTTCCGTAATATAAAATGCTAGGATTAATCGTTTTAACGTCTGGGCTATGATTCATCTCATCCATGTGATTTATGTGATTTATGTGATTCATTATCTTTTCTCCTTCTATTCAGATCCGCCTCTCTATTGTAAAATATAAATATTTCAACCTTCATCGAAGTATGGATTACAAAGGGGGATAACCGTGCCATGAGCACCAAATCAAATGTAGCCATGATTGCTTCTCTTGTTAGCGAGCCTTCCCGTGCAGCTATACTCACCGCTTTATTAGACGGCAGGTTCCACACGGCAAGTGAATTGGCCCATATGGCAGGCATCAAACCGCAAACGGCCAGCTTCCATCTGGCTAAAATGACCGAGGCACAAGTCGTTACTGTGGAAAAACAGGGGCGGCACCGTTACTTTGGCATTCAAGACCCCGAAGTTGCCCAGGTGATGGAGTCACTTTTATCCATAGCTCCACCTGTTCCCATTCATTCATTCAAACATGCCTCCGAAAACGAGGCCCTACGGTTGGCAAGAACTTGCTACGATCATGTTGCGGGTCAATTAGGCGTGCAGCTCATGAGTTTTTTCATTCAAAAGGGGATTCTTTCCGAAGATCAGGACGGGCTTCATATCACGGAACAAGGAGAGACTTTCTTCACTGACTTTCAGATTGACCTTACACAAACAAGACACAAGCGCCGCTCCTTCTCACATAAATGCCTGGATTGGAGTGAACGACGCCATCACCTTGCAGGTGCTTTAGGAAATGCTGTTCTGGACAGATTATTCGAATTAAATTGGATCGAGCGTCTGCCTACAACCCGAGCGATACGTGTTACAGCCGATGGTAAAAGAGGTTTTAAAGAGATATTTTCGATAGAGGTCGACTAGATCATCATAGTTCTAATCATTTCTTAATCCGCGTCGGATTTTATGATTGGAGACAAGGCCAGTTGTTTTCTCGTCATCGGACGGACATAGGCATAATTGTTTTTTGGAGCCTTTCCTTTTGTCACACCTGCTTTATATCTTCCAGCTCCAGCCGGGACGGCGACCAAGGTTCCGTACGTTCTCATCGCACGTTCAATCGGGAAAGATACGGAACGCGTTCCGTCGGTAGATCCGGCAAAATGGACCGCGGCCGCATAGTTATTCAACCGATCGTTACTGTCATTCAGCCATACGGAACCCGAATCTCCAGGCCCAGTTCGTCCCTGGGTAAAACGAATGACGGTTTGATCACGGAAAATCTTAATTCCCGAATCGCCTCTCACCCTTTGTTCCACGCCAATCGCCTCCACGACCCCTCTGGCGAAGCCGTTGGTTTTTGCCATTCTTTTAAACGTCATTCCCAGACGGTAGCTTAATAAGTGCCCGGGTACGGTAATGAGGCCACCACTTTGGTTAATCAGATACCTTGGGTTAAGCAGACTGTTTGAATTGGCAATAGCGATGGCGGAGTCCTGAAAGTTAACCCCTGTCGTAGTAAGCGGGACAAATTGAAAAGCTCTCCCGATCTGATCCGCCGTTCTGCCCCCATCTGCCGGAGAAGGCTGAATGGTATTGTGAAATTGGTTTGTATTCGTCGGGACTAGAACATGGGCATTACTCAAAATAAACAGTGTATTATTCTTAATGACAATGAGCCCACCGGTCCCTCCCGCAGTGGTGGGAACCGTCGTTCCTACACTGACCGCACCGGGCACAGGGCGCCATCTTTGGCGAGGGTTCGTTTGGGTAGGAGCCGCCGCTTCCCTTTTGAAGGAACCCACACCTAAAATTCGGATAGGTACCGCAGAAGCTCGACTTATATCTTTTGTTACTGCTTGCAATTTGGTTTGCGTCACAGCCGAAAGATTTCTCAAGGTATATAACACAATCGCCGCGCCCTTTGCCGGTCTATTGGGATCAGCATAACCTACGCCAATCCCTGTTACTCCGTTCCGCTTTAGCATCGTTCGCCAAATCCGACTTTTCAATTTGAAGGCTTGATAAAAGGTAGCCAAAGCCACATACATCCCCTTTTCATAGTCAATGATGTATATACATATGACTAATCCGCACATCCTGACTGTGCGTTTCCCCAGAACAATGAAAAAGGTGTGGGCTAGATGAACTGTTCATTGATCAACCTTCCTTGAAGAACTCTACCATTTCTTTAAATGATTGCTGAGCTGAGTGTACGTTATATCGGGGAGAGTACGGGTCACTGAATCCGTGCTGTCCACTGAATTTATGTACCTGGATATTACGGTTGTCTAAAATTGAAATGAGCTCATCCACATTAAATGATGATTCTTCCTGTGGGAAAAAAAGCAATGTTGGACAATGTGGAGCTATTTCTAAATAATTTCGAATACGAGAGCCATAGTATCCTACGATTCCATCAACGTACCTTTCTTTACTACACAGCCAGGCAATCGTTGCCCCTATGCTAAATCCGACGATAAATACCTTTTTATAGCGAGCTCGAATACTTAATAATAAACTTTCGATATGATAGAAAGCGCGGTCAAATCCTATATTATCCATAAAATTGGTGTAGGCAGTTTCCTCTTGCGAATAGTCATAAGGTGTTTCCTTGCCTAGTAAATTTGGACAAATGACGTCATAACCCTGATCCGATAATAGGCTGCAAAAATTTTGTATATGCTGGTTAATCCCATAAATCTCATGCAGCACAACAATTAGGGTGTCCGACTTTTTATCTATGCTTATCATATTGTCCCCCTAACCAGGCTTGAATATGGGAAAATAATTCATTCGGATGCGCGTATTTATACTTAGCTGCTACTTCCGAGGATAACCGTTTGAACAACTCCAAGGATACGATCAGTGCTTCCCAACTATGATTGGGGTCGTATTCCCCAAAAGATTTTTTCAAATCAGCAAACACATCTTGATCAGCCCATTCATTTATGAATTTCCCTGCATGCCAAGTATCATATTCCGATCCATGTACAGCTTTTGCATGCCACTCTATCATTTGCAGCAATAATTGTTTACAGTCCGTATCTCTTTGCTTAGCTACCCACAGATCATTGCGCAAAATTTGTTTAGCTACATATAGAGAGGCGAAGCAATACATATTAACAACCTGTAGATAAGCATCTTCAGATATCGGAGGAGTAACCGGGATCGTAGTGGTTTGAGGGATGATTTGGTTTCCATTTCCCATCTTATCGAACAGCATCCTAACCCCCCGCTGAAACCCTTCAGGAATACGCCCATTTTTGATTATATGATCCAGATCGGATGTATGACGGAATAGAAAATCAACCTCAGCCCCTTGGTCAAAGAGAACTAGTTTTTCTGGATCTCCTTTTGCCGTTCGAAACATAAAGCTGGTCCAAACCTTGCCAATGTTTAGTAACCATTGATCATTTTGAAGATAGTAATCTGGATTCGTTGAAAAGACGACTACATCCAAGTCAGAAAACTCATCAAAAGGTTTGTCCTCTCTTGCCCGGGACCCAACGATATAAACCGCAATAATTTCTTCATTAGAGATTCCCCATTCGGATATACGCTCCTCAAGCACTTCGTAAGCATTATTCATACGATATATCCTCCTTTTTTAGAAAACATTATATCTAATCCAATAATTACGGTATATATTTTTTAGTTAACATTGATATACACCATTCATCAAATCAATTTCCCAATCTTCAGCCTGTGATATAATTCTTTCAATATTACAGTTTGGAAGGATGGTGCAGATGTCGGAGCAGCGAGTATACATCCGGTTCTCTGAGGAGACGGACGCCGCAGAATTGACAGCAATGTACAAGCGCAATCGGGAATTCTTTGAGGAGTTTTCGCCAAACACCCAAGAGAAGTACTATACGGAGGAGCACCAGCTCCAGACGATTATTAAGAGCAAGGCCGACATGATGGAGGACCGGAAATATTCCTTCGTGGTATGTCACAAGGAGAACGACCGGATTATAGGCAGCATAAATTTATCTTTTGTGGTGAGAGGACCGCTTCAAAGCTGTATGATCGGATACAGCCTAGACCAAGCATATAACGGCAAGGGCTATACGACGGAGGCGGTCAAGCAGGTGGTTCGCTATGCTTTCGATGAGCTAAAGTTTCACCGAATCTTCGGGGAAGCCTCTCCTCGGAATCCAGGATCCATCCGTGTGCTTGAGAAGGCTGGCTTTCACAAAGAAGGCATCTCTCGAAGTAACGTAAAGATCAACGGAAAGTGGGAGGATCACCAGGTACTGGCGATTATAAATCCGTCTGAGGATATCTAGTTTAAAAGGAGGGTATTATGAAGTATCAATCAATCAAACTACATGAAAAGTTATCTAAGTTTAGTGATCATTGGTCTCCGAAAGTTATTGGTGAAATGAATGACTATCAATTTAAATTGGTGAAAATAGTTGGGGATTTTGTATGGCACGATCATCAAGATACCGACGAGGTCTTTATTGTACTTGAGGGCGAGATGTTCATTGATTTTAGAGATGGACGGGTACAGGTTTCTCAGGGAGAAATGTTTATTGTACCTAAGGGGGTCGAACACAAGCCATTCGCACATCAGGAGTGCCATATCATGCTAGTAGAGCCGAGAGGTGTAGTAAATACTGGAGGAGCAGAGTCAGAATTAACGGCAGTCAATGATATTTGGATTTAAAATGCAATAATGACGAGCTTTAATACAGAATAAACATACGTATTTTGTGCTAATTCGAGAAAGGAAAGGTATGGTGGATGATAAGAAACGCAGAATTTAAGAATAGTTATGCAGGATGGCGAGAAGTAGAAATAAAGGATTCCTCCCTAGGCATTACATTTCCCATGATGGTAATGTATCCAGCGGACGAACCCGAACAAATAGAGCGATTGGGTCCATACCAGTTAGAGTTGGCGAGAGAGGCAGATCTATCAGAAGGAAGATTCCCTTTGGTTATCATCTCTCACGGTACTGGCAGTACGCCGCTTGTGTATCGGATTTTGGCGCAGCATTTAGCACGCAATGGTTTTATTGTCGGCATTCCAGAGCATCCATTTAACAATCGAAATGACAATAGTTTGGAAGGAACAGCACAGAATCTTACCTATAGACCTAGACACCTTAATATGGTCACCGACTGGTTTTTCGATAGTATGCTGTTCAAGGACAAATTAATACAGAATGCTGTGTCTCTCATCGGACATTCCATGGGCGGTTACACGGCATTAGCGGCGGCGGGTGGCGTGCCGACTTCTTTGCCTCACGAGACCTCGGACGGAAAGCCCCAGCTTATAGAGGTTACACCAAATTACCGAGTAAAATGTCTCGTTTTACTATCGCCAGCGTCGGTCTGGTTTCGAGCTGAAGGTAGCTTGCGTGCAGTTAATCTACCTATCTTAATGATGGATGCAGAGAAGGATCAGTACACTCCTTCTTTACACGCTCGTTTAATATTGGATGGCGTGCCAGATCCTAAGAAGGTACAATACAAAACAGTAAAAAACGCCGGGCATTTCTCCTTTCTGAGTCCTTTCCCGGAATCGATGAGGACTCCGGCCTTTCTCCCATCGCAAGACCCTCCCGGCTTTGATCGCGAACATTTCCATCGGATGCTTAATGCTGACATATTGGATTTTCTATGTACTCATACACGTTAGTTGGATGACAACAGCGGCTGTCTAAGACTTTATTTTTCAAGTCTTGGTCCACCGCTGTTTGATTTTTGTTCAGTCTAAAGCTTTATTTCCACTGGATATTTTACAGAAACTGTATTCTTTCTGCAGGGCTCTCTCAGTGCATAATTTCTTTCTTATTTACCTTAACACCTGATAAGGATTGATCAAACATATCGAGAATAAAAAGGAACCTCTCCGCTTCACGAAATACATGATCGGCTAATAAAGGATGGATAATGCTTTTTATTCGGCACTCGTCGATTAAATCACGCGCTGTTTTCTTAAAATCACGCAAAGACTTCACAGAGATACGGTTCTCATCAACAAATTGACTCAGGAGTGGAACGGTTTGTGACTGTGGCCGCATATGACTTAGGTCAATCGCTTGAAACATCAGCATATCAAAATCATTACTAAACTCCCTAGCTTGTTCAACCAGTTTACGTTCGGATGGATCAAGTAAATGGCCTATAAATTTTGCATGATCGGCCATAATTTTTAAGAAAAATACATTTTCATCAATAATTGCATCGGGTAATGGTTCGAGCTTTCCTGAATTGAGCTCCCCTAAACGATTTCTGAAATAATTGGCTTCCCGGCTTATGTGATCTACCAATAAAGGAAAATTGGTTTGTCCAGGAAGCTTGCATTGTAATATAAGGCCCAATACCATTCTCTTAAATGCCCAAATATTCGTCGCCGCATTCTGAACCTCCGTATTAAACTCTTTGATTGTATAAGGATCTGTCTCGATATTAAATTCATGCGACCTTTTCTCGATATCCTCAAAAATAGTGTAAAACTGATTGGCTTCTGTTTTAAGTTGAGTATCTTCCGCTCGAAAACCTAACCCCAGAAAAAAGGAATGCTCCTTCATGATCCTGGACCAAAATCGTATTTCATCTAATGAGCGTGAAACGAATGCATCCAATCATATCCCTCCTCTATGTGAGCAAAAAAGCACTTACTTAGTCATATGGAATATGCCTTGTCATTATGAATATCGAATCCTACGCCTCATACTAATCTAATTCCGAAGTTGAGCTATTGAGACTCGTAACTCTGTTACCTTATTTATGTACGTGAAATATTTCTCTGTACTAGCTATTGACCGTCGGAGTTATTAATCATTCCGGGCGCTCTCCTGATACTAGGTGTATTCGAAATTCAAGCTGGTCTCGCATAAAAATTTTATCCGCTATCTTAACTGATTCTGGCTTAACCTCCTCTACTACTCCCCCATAATCCTCAAATGCCAAGCTTAATCGGATGTTTCTTCGAAACCTCCAATCTAATGACTAGTGCCTTTATACTTTCGACGACCTACGTTCCCTTAAGAAAATTAAATTCCATAATAATACTCATATTTGAATATATATCATTTAATATTTGGACAATTCTCCCAATCTAGTTCTATAATTCACTTGTTATTACATATATTTAGGAGGAAGTCATGAACAATATTATATTCAAAAAACTAGGAACAATAGTGTTAGCCCTTCTCATTGGAGCTTCGGTGTTCTCGTTGTTCCCTACCGTTACAAAAGCTGAGACTACAAATGTGACCTGGTCAGATGGATCTTTAACAAAAACAATTCCTGAATGGAATCAAACCGATATTACTAATGTAGGTAAAAGCTCAGGGAAATGGTATTGGGAAGTAACCCTTAATAAAGGAAGCGGCGATATTGGAGTCGCAAATTCAGACAAGAAAAAACAAATCAGGTACACTGGTTCTCATGGAGACAGTCATGGTCCTACGAGCCAATCTTTTGGCACAGGAAATTATAATTACGGGGCCGTTTATACAGTAAATGATGTCATTTCGGTCGCTTTAGATCTAAGTAATAACACAATAACCTTTTACAAAAATGGAGTTTCACAAGGTATTTCTAAGTACACTCCTTCTTTATTAGGCGATACTGTATATCCCTACATAAGAAACGATCAATTAAATGGTTCTGTTGTATATACTGCTAATTTTGGAGCAAGTGATTTTAAATATCCTATTCCTGAAGGATTTTTGCCTTATCAAGAATCGGGTACATCTACAACACCAGACCCGTCTACTACACCGGATCCGTCGGATACAGATGGGTCCCAACCAGCTGGTGACCGTGCTATTCTGACTGTAACGATGGACAATGGATTTGATAAAGGATTCGATCTGAGTAAAAAAGAGCTGAATGCCTTCATCGCTTGGTATGACGCTAAAGATGCTGGTAGAGGTGCTTCTTTCTTTGCCATTGACAAGCACAATAACAACAAAGGTCCATTCAGCAATCGCAAAGACTACGTAATCTTCAACAAAATTCTTACATTTGAAGTAAGCGAATATTCAACGAAATAAACATGATGAAGGACTTCATATCGGCTAATATGCCAATGAAGTCCTTTTTTACCGTTACCCTAATCTCGAAATCACGCCTACATTGCAATACTGGATGATACATTTTTTCTAGACTAAAGGTTTGCAAATCGTTTTATTTCAACAAAAAAGCACGGTTTCCAAAAAGTCTGGAAGCTGTGCTTTGCTTATGTATTCAACACTAATATTCGATAATAAAGGTAACAAGATAAAATGAGCAACTACCTCAACCGATGAGGACACTCACAGGAGAATTCGTCATGTTAAAAAAAGTTTTATTCATTGCTCTACTTTCTGTAGCTCTAACAGCTTGTGGAAGCAATTTTAAAGAAACAACGACAAGGTCTGAGTCTTCAAGTACATCCTTTGCTACTGAACAAACAGTAAGCAATGAAAATACTGCTCAGCAAGCATCTACAAATGAGGTCACAGATAAACAATATTTATTTGCTGAATTCTTGAAAGATGGAACACCCGTGTTAACAGAAGATCAAGCTTCTATGGAACAAACCTCTTATGACTTCATTGCTAAAAACAGTGACTTATTTCCTTCCACAGATAAAAGCAAAGTCATTAATCTAGTAGACAAATCCGTAACAACAAAACACTTAAATAAAAATTTGAACTTATACTTAAACAAATTTGTAAAAATAAGCGGGGATGTAATAGATATAGAAGAAGATAACATTCCTATAGGGACAACGGCTATCGTTTATATTAGTGATGAAAATGATAATACAGTAATGGCAGTTTATCCGGGAGCAAGTGGAGAAATTTTTGAAGGAGACGTTGCTACAGTTATTGGAGTTCCTATCGCTAATTTTTCATATGAAAATGTTTCAGGTGGCTATACGAATACTACACTGTTAGCAGCTTCCTTTCTCGCGAAAGAAAATCAATAAATGTTAATCATGTAAGCCCTTCGGGGCTTTTTCTTTTAAGCAAAAACAGAATTAAACTGTTACGTTTCATTGTTAAAAAGTTATTATTTTACTTATTATTTAATATATACATTAAAATGTTTAGACGATACATATTGAAACTGCTAAACTCGCATAAATAATACATAAATAAGGAGAGATTATTTTGAAACGAGTTATTTCGTCATTATTGCTACTGGGATTTATTACTCTAATATGTTTTAGTTCCTCGACATACGCTGCTACAAAAAACGTAGTGTGGGAAAAGAGCCAGTCTGTTTCGGCCACCGTAGATTCAAGTGGAACTAAAGCAAGTGTGGGAAAAACCAAAGGAAAATGGTATTGGGAAGTCACAGTAACAGCTCAAGCAAGTACCACAACTGGCATTGGTATCGTCGGTGAAGGTAAGCAATACAATGGACCAGGTGCAGGAGCTCTTCAGAACTGGATGTATTATGCTGCAAACGGAAACACTTTTCCGGGGATCGTTTCTTCTGGAAAGACCTACACATTAAAGGACGTTATTGGTGTGGCTTTGAATATGGATGATGACAAGATAAGCTGGTATAAGAATGGTGTATTCGTTTATACAAGTACCTTTAAACCAAGCGATCTTCCAGGAGAGATTGTGACTCCTTCGATCACAGGTGGTTCAGCTGGCAGCTTTTCGTTTGACACAAATTTTGGTGCGACTCCATTCACGCACAGTATTCCCGAAGGGTTCCTCCCCTACCAACAACCTGAAAATTCATTAACTCTTAATGCAACAGGGAATGAAGAAAATATCCAATTGCAGTGGAATGAAATAACAGGAGTCACTACTTATAAAATTGAAAGAGCACTAGCCCCTGGGGGTCCGTATGAAGAAATTGCCTCAGATATTTCTGGTACTTCTTATACTGATAATAAAGTTGAAGAAAACACTACCTATTATTACGTAGTTTCTGCGAATATCTCCATGGATCAAGTTGTATCCAATGAAGCAAATGCTATTGTAAAGAAATCCACGCCCGATCCGTCTGATCCAACCGAACCAGAACAACCTAGTGGTGACCGTGCCATCTTGATTGTAACGATGGACAATGGATTGGATAAGGAATTCGATCTGAGTAAAAAAGAACTGAATGCCTTTGTCGCTTGGTATGATGCTAAAGATGCCGGTAGAGGTGCTTCTTTCTTTGCCATTGATAAGCATAATAATAACAAAGGTCCATTCAGTAACCGTAAGGACTACGTAATATTCAATAAAATCCTTACATTTGAAGTAAGCGAGTATTCAACGAAATAAACAACAAGAGAGGTAGACTGTCCACTGTGCAGGACTCAAGATGCCTCGCGGCTTAAGTGGATCAGAAACCCACGCAAGGTTGCTTACAATAAGGTGTACAATCGCAGCATGTTTGATATATTTAAAGTGATTAGGAAATTGTTCAAAAGAAAAAAGCTCTGCCGACCCATAAGGTTAGCAGAGCTTTTTATCTAATCTAATTTCGGGTAGATTATGAAAGAAAGAAGTCGTTGAATTTGATTGATGGGTCATTATCATACAATTCTTTTCACAAAATTAAACCCAACATGATTTAAGGATGATAACCAAGAGGATATAGAGCACCAAAATGGCCGCTGTAGAAGTCCACACACCGCAAACAGCTGCACCTGCACATCCGCTCATAGCTTTAGCCCTCCTTTATTTTGTCGTCATTTTAATATATGTGTAAATATGTTTTATGACCGGGCATTCAGGTAAACATAAAACACCCCATTTACGTATGCCCGCGGAATATTAGGATACTTTCCAATCGCTTGCTGATATCTTTGTTAATATGGGAGATGGGATATACACCGTGAAAAAGCCATGCTTAATAGTTCCTGATTGTAAATCTGATACTTACAGTTTTGATCCAACACCCAATTCGCAAATCCTACAGCTTTAGTGTAGCAATGATAATCATAGGGATTAATTTTAAACTCAAGAATATCCAGCATAATCTGATTCTCTTCATCTGATAATTCCAAACCCAACTGGCTAAACTGTCTTTGTCGAATTCTCCGAGCAGTGGCGTCTTGTATTGCTTTGTGTTGATTGGACACTTGTCCTTTGTGTTGACGATAATACAATAAGTTTATGGGGAGGTTCGCTATTTGTACCTGTGAAGCTAATCGGTTCCACATTTCGTAGTCTTCGGCATGAGGATAATTACTATCATATTGAACGTTTAGCCGATGTATCATGCTATTGCGTATTATTGTGACAGGATGGCAGATACAGCAATGAAATAACAACCATGTTTTAATTTCTTCATGACTGGCCGGATTCACCTTAAGTACTCCTCCACTAGAAGTAGTAAAAGCAGCACCGCATACATCAATTAAGGGATTTTGATCCATAAATGATATTTGCACATCCAATCGATCTGGCGTAGAAATATCATCGCTATCCATACGAACGATATATTCACCAGTTGCCCTATTGAATCCCTCGTTTAAAGTAGCGACCAAACCTTGATTGGTACTATGAAAGATTTTAACCACTCTAGGATCTGTTATCTGTGAAATAAGAAAAGCAGATCCATCTGTTGAGCCATCATCAATAATAATTAATTCAAAATCGGAATAGGTTTGAACTAAAATACTGTGGATTGCTTCCCAAACAAAAGCCACAGTATTATAAACTGGCAGTATAACTGAAGCTCGTGGCACAAGAAGTTCCCTCCATTCTACATTTTAAATTAAGAAAATATTATTTTACATAAAAGCAACTTCCCTATTTTTCTCGAAAACTAGTTCTTCATATATTCATGTTCTAAGTATATGTATTGGAATACGTTTCGAGGCGGCTTCTTGGTAAAAAAGGTCCTAATAAAAAGAACTTGTAGAACTGACAATATAATTTCCTCCTTTAAAAAGATTATTGAAATAAAATAGGATTATTGTAAATTTTTCATTCATTAACCACCTTACCTCCGGCCTACGCATTACGAGTGCTTCGTAATAGAATCAATAGAACTGAGCTTGTGGGAGAACGTATTTCGGTTCGACATACCGACTGCATTCATAGTTGTATTAACGATTCATTAAACCGATAAAAAAGCTTTCTATACCACCCTTTGGGGTGATTATAGAAAGCTAATCTGCTTTGCAGCTATAGTGCTCACTTAAAATTTTCCAGGGAACTGTTTGACAATGCCTTCTGTCAGGATGTCCGCTAAATGAATCATATGGATCTCGTTTTTGTCGGTTGATGCAATACCCGCTTTCCAATCTCCTTTGATATAGTCAAGAACTAATTCCGTAATCAACTGAAGGTGCGTATACAGCATATCTTGTAGTGTTTTAAACTGCCAGTTCGGATTCGCTGCACTTAAAAATTTGGCGATATCATCGGCGTTTGTACGCCAATCCGCCTCTAGCTTTTTCACATCCGCCTGATTACCCGCTTTAGCAGCCGCTACAATTTTCCCTGCGATTAGAATATGCTCCCTCAGAAGATCAGCCAGCTTATTACCAGCGGCTTCCCCATAATAAGGCTTGATCACATTGCCTATATCTTGCTGGTTCCGTAAAAGCCGGTCCAATACGTCCTTCTGATCTTGAAGATTAGATATGGCGCTGACAATATAGTTCCTCGTCCATATCGTATGGTCGATCCATACCTTCTGCATATCGCCTTTCAGTTGCACCATTTTGGAACTTAGGCAAGTAGAATCCTTCTCCTCCCCTACCTTCGCTTGCGCGACTACTAACGGAGTCATGCTAAAAACGAGCGCCAAGGTTAACGGCAATGCCAACAGCCATTTGTTTTTCAATTCATCTGCTCCTCTGTACTTTTGGAATAAAACAGGCTGTCTTATTATGGTTCAAATATCCGTTTTTAATTCAAAACACAAAAAAAGCCTGCCGGTGATTAGCCAGCAGAGCGACTTTATATACGCTTCAAAACATGAAATCATTAATGCAACAACAACCATTATCTTTATTTTTTTCAACATACGTATTTAGCATGCCCAATAGAACTTATTTCATATACACACATTAATTCTTTACTACTGGGAATCATAAATTTGTACATCATTAAAATAAACAAGGAGTGGTTTTATAATGGGTATCCTAAGCGGGAATCCAAAAGACGAGCCCATGCATTACGGAGAAATTTATAGTGTGTGGCAGTTGTCAGCGTTAGCGAAAGGCAGCGTTTCATTTTACCAAGCATGTTTAAACCACGCAGGAGACAAGGAACTCAAAAAAATACTGGATGATCTTATTGATCAAGCTAAACTGGAAATCCAAGAATGCGACGCAATGCTTACTGATAATGGGATTGCCCCAGCTCCTATTTTGCCTGAAAGACCCCCTGTGAAACTTGAGGATATCCCGGTTGGTGCAAGGTTTACTGATCCCGAAATTGCAGCTAAAATCGCATTAGATACCTCTGTGGGATTGACATCTTGCAGCCAAGCTATGGGTCAATCCATAAGAGAAGACATCGGGGCTTTATTTGCGAAATATCATCTAACTAAGACTGCTTTGGGAGTCCGTATTCTAAAAATGAACAAAGAAAAGGGTTGGCTAATACCTCCTCCTCTTCAATTAAAAAGACCTGAACCAGTTAAAGCCTAAATTTCCTGTACGATTCTTCAACACACCGTTCCTTAGATTGTTAACAAAAATCCCCGCCGACCAGTTAAGGTTTGCGGGGATTTAATCTTATTTAGAGTATTTACTTAACTTCACCGTTTGATATTTTGAGTAGATGTCTCCTTTGTAAGATATAAGGAGATAACAATCCTAAAGTTAAGGGCGCATGCAATTGTAGTTATAATATGAATTGATTGGGAGAAGAATGCTCCCTCCAACAAAAAAGCACGTCCTCCAAAAAGCTTGGAAGCCATGCTGTGCTTGAGTTTCATTGAATGCTGGTGAAGGGAATTGAACCCCCGGCCTACGCATTACGAGTGCGTTCCGGTACAGTTCAGGATAGATTAATGAATATCTAGAGGATGCCGTGATAAGTGGCATCCTTTTGTTCGCTAAAGGACAGTTAGGCCATAGCTAGTGCTACAATCGGCATGAGAGAAATTTCTCGAATAAATAAAAGCATCTTTTGGAAGTATTTTTCAATAGATAGATTAACTCAATTACTAAGGCTTGAACCAACAAAATCCATAGAGTGGTGACAAAGATGGCAGTCGATCTTAGCTATAAAAAGGAAAAGCATTCACATCCTTGACTTTCCCCTGCACGGGAAACTGTATACTCACATTATGTTATAGATTGGAGATGATATTTTGTTCAAAATCAGTGCATTTTCCAGGCTAAGCAAGGTCTCCTTAAAAACACTGCGTTATTACGACCAGATTGGCATACTTAAGCCGAGAAAAGTGGATTACGATACGGGCTACCGTTACTATTCCGCAGATCAGCTTCTTGAGCTCAACCGAATCTTAATCTATAAGGAATTGGGTTTTACATTGCCCCAAATTAAACAGCTGCTTCAGGAAGATATTTCATTGGAGAATATTCAAGGCATGTTTAAGCTGAAAAGAAGTGAAATCCAGCATATCATCGATACGGAACAAGCCAAACTCGTCAGGATTGAGGAGCGTATGCAGCTTATAGAAAAAGAGGGGCAATTCGAAACGGGTCAAGAAATCAGAGTCAAGGCAGATGGTGCTCAATCGTTTTTTTATCAGAAAACATGCGGGAAAGAAGAAGACATTCCGGATTTGTTACGTCAATTTGATCAGTTATTAATACCGGAAATTCGTCAATTGATTCAAGGTCCTCAGGTTGTTTTGTGGAAAGAAATCGACGGAAAAGAGGATGAGTTTGAGTTTGAAGTCGGTTATTTTTTAACCTGTGAACTGCGATCATTTCCAGAACCGTTTCGGCTACGGACTCTCCCTCCTGAACCGATGATGGCCACAATGGCTTTTCATTCAAATTCAAAATTTGATGGTGCGGCCTGTGTTCATTTAGCTAAATGGATTGAGAAAAATAACTATCAGATCAAGGAAAACGAATTAGGTAGGGAACTATATTTACCGTTAACTCCAGAACGAGATGCACAATTCATAGAAATACAAATTCCCATTATAAATAGATAACTGAAGAAGGTGGAGTGGGGTAAATTGAAAAATAAACGGATCATCTATGTCCTGGCACTGGCTGTTTTTCTGATTGGAACCATTGAATATATTATTACGGGAGTCATTAAGATGATCGCTGTGGACTTGGGAGTATCTACTTCAGAAGCTGGGTTATTGGTGACTGTGTTTGCTCTCGCCGCGGCCATTGTCGCTCCGATTTTGATTGCATTAACGATCAATGCAGATCGCAAGAAACTACTAATGACCACCCTTGGTGTGTTTATTGCCAGCAACGGACTTATGTTTGTAGATCTTGCTTATGAAACAGTACTATGGATACGAATTATCCAAGGGGCTAGCGGAGGAATCGCTACCGTTGTAGCCATGGCAGTAGCGACACGACTCGTTGAAAAAGAAAAAAGGGGCAATGCCATCGGTATCATTTTGATGGGGCTTAGCAGTTCGCTCGTACTCGGTGTTCCCATGGGCACATTTTTTAGTGAGATGTTTGGATGGAGAGTGCTATTTGTTTTAATCGGATTATTAAGTGTTCTTCCATTACTTATCATCTATAAAAAGGTTCCGGCAATCAAAGAAGAAGAAAAGGTTACCCTCAGAATGCAGCTCTCTATTTTAAGAAATCCAACCATTCTGATGGCCTTGGTTATTACGTTATTTTATGTCGGCGGCTATTCTACACTGTTTACTTATATTACGCCTTTCTTGCAAGCCACGTCCTCTCTTTCCATGACAGAAATTAGCGGTGTTCTGTTCCTGGCGGGCATTTGCAGCTTTGTCGGATCAAGAGTGGGCGGACAATTGGCAGATGCAAAGGGATCGAAATTTACCATTTGTCTCGGGCTCATGTTACAAGGGGCGACTCTTCTTTTATTCGCTCTAGCCGGAGTCAATCTCTTGGTATTAATCTTGGTTTTAATGATTTTTATGTTAGCAACTTGGAGTATTTCCCCGGCCCAGCAACTATATCTGGTTACTCTGGCGCCTCGAAATCCGGACATTGCTCTTAGCGTAAATACTTCGTTCATCCAATTTGGTTTTGCACTGGGATCTGGATTAGGCGGGCTAGTCATCAGTCGTACATCTGTCCTATATTTGAATTGGCTGGGTTTTGCCGCTGTAAGCATAGCTTTACTTCTTGCCATCTTACTATTTAAAAAAATGAGCAGTAGGACTAAAACTCCTACAGTTACTAAATAAGAAATGGACTGGACACCCACATCCAGTGCAATTTCAATGATGGTATATATCGTCTTAAAAGACAGAGCCTGGCTTAATGCAGCTGCAAACAGTTCTATATCCGATTTAACACTTTATATGTATGGTCCATGCTGATCACCTCGATAATTCATTCGGTGAACGATGTAGTAATTCCTTCAACAAAAATCCCCGCCGACCAGTTAAGGTTAGCGGGGATTTGCTTTGCTTACGTTTAAGCACCTCCGATGGTAACGTAAGGCTGAATACTATTGTGGTGGTTAAGGGCTTGATCCGGCACAGTAACAATAAACAAAAAGCTAGCCGCGATGATCAGCAGTACCATTTTTTTTAACATTGGTCATCCACACCTTTTCAATGAAATTTAAAAATGCTGCTTTAGTTTCTGAAACCGCATAATCCCGAAAATGTAAAAACAAACCCATACAGTTTATAAAATTAGTCTCATTATTTAATGTATGATAACTTACCATTGCATACATCAAATGTTTAAAACCATCAATGTAAGAGCCTCGATGTAAATAATAATAAGCTAACTCGTAACCAAACCACGCGATATAATCCGGTATCACCTGTTGGGTATACATATCATCTGATGATGGTTGCTGTTGTGCAAAAGCGTTTATTTCGGCTTCAAATTGTTGAAGTATACCTTCCACATCTATGTTATATTGGTTTGCTGAAATTATAACATTCAACAGTTTTGAGATTTTCTCATTCTCGTTAGTGGCTGATGTCACTGCAATATATTCAACATAATCTTGAAGCACACTTATATCTCCTGACAACAGTTTATATACGTAAGTATTACCTTCTGCCCAACTTTTAAACAAGCTAACCCAGTGTTGAGTGTCGTCGTCAGTCTCTTTGACCCAATCTAGATTAGCGTAGGTGTATGTATAATCTAGAGCTTGTTGATAGTCGCCTTGGGCTTCACAGACACTTGCACACAATAAATCGGCATATGAAATATATACAAACAACGGGCGACTTAGCTTCTTGGCAGACTCATCACGCTCTCGACTCTCTTGTTGATGTTTTAACGAATATTGAGCTTTCGCTTTCTGCTTCATTTTTTTCGCCGCTTCATCTACCTTGTTCCATTTACGCAAAGACCTGTACACATTAGCCAAGTCCTTCAATGAATCAAGCTGGTCTATTTCATCTAGGCGTTCAACAAAAGCTTCAAATATCGTAGCTGCACTGAGATTGCGACTTTGATCGTCTCCAACTTGAATCGTGAATATACGATATTGACAGATGGCTAAACGTTCAGAATGTTGGTACTTCTCCGCTTCAGCTACGCCCTCATAGAGCAGCAATGCAGCCTCATGTCGTCCCTGTGCTAATAGTACTTCTGCTATATCAAATAGTTTAGGCGAATAGAGTACGTTGTCCATAATGCTTCCCACCACTCGACGGATCGCATCCAGCTTGTCCAACTCCGCACAGCGAAACAAAAACGGCTCGATTCGTCTCATATTCGGGGGAGTGTCGATGATGTAGTTTTCTATAAATAAGTCGTAAAAGTAGCCCTCCGGTAAATCCATAGCTTCAGTAATTAGGTCAAGCTGGTTAACAGACATAGACTTATTCCCCGTCACAATAGCACTTACTATTCCCCTATTCATGCCTGCTATATGCCCGAATTGCGTTAGACTCATGCTCTCTTGTTTTAAGTATCTGTCTAATTCTGCTCGTATCGTAGGTGTATGCTTCATGCCATAGCCACCCTTCGCATAAACTTTCCATAATTTTTAAAAACATACTTCATTTTTCACCAAAATTAACCACCTGTCAATATACTATGCAACTAATGTAAGAATTCGATTTTTAGCATGAAACAAAACAAAGAACTAATTATATATAGCATAATAATCCTACTAAAAAGACCTCAGCGTAGAAGATTGTCCAAAACCACAAAAAAGCGCGCCCTCCAAAAGCTTGGAAGCCGCGCTGTGCTTGAGTTTATAGCTATGCTGGTGAAGGGAATTGAACCCCCGGCCTACGCATTACGAGTGCGTTGCTCTACCCCTGAGCTACACCAGCAGGTCAGTGTAACTGACAACAAAAACTATTATACTCTTAGTTACATAAAAATCAATCACTTACATCAACTTTTTCAACTAGGATTTGGATTTAGTTCGGTAACATTTCCTGTCGCGGTGCCCGATAGTTTCTCTGCGACGGAACGGAGCTTTTGGTGGCTGGAGGAAGGCTTGTCACGGCGATCATCAATTTTGACCGAGGTGGAAACACGCTTAGCTCCAGACAGGAATGGCGCTTCGTGCAGCGCAGCAATGGCGGTGAACACATCGTCCAACGAACCTTCAATAATCGTACTCATGGAGGTAAGCTCATAGGTAATTCCTTTTTGAGTCTTCAACACTTTTTGCATCTGGGCAACGTAGTCGCTCAGGCTTGTACTCCCCGTTCCAATCGGGATCACTGTCACTTCTGCAATAGCCATCGCCAAGTTCCTCCTTTTAATTTAAAATCGTCACTTCTTTAAAAATCTAAAACCTCAGTCCGATAGAACGAGCAACCTTATTTCACAAAAAAAGTTCATATGTATGCTGCTTGTTTCTGTAGGAAACATCTTTATCATTCATTGTACCGTTCAAACTGCCTCAATTCAAATACAGCCCGCGACTTCTCTGCATATTTTGATTTTCCATTCCTTTTCCTTTACGTATGGCTTCGAATGTTGCTATAATACTCCTTGCACTTATTTGAAATTTTAAGTTTATACACACAATATGTTGGGTTAAATATTCATAACACGTCTAAATATAGTGATGTAGCCGATAAATCGTACGGGAACCATCTTTTCCCCCTTCATTGGCAGGTGCATCGCTATTTCTATGTTATTGGATTACATACAGCCCCCAAATGCTGTCTGACCATCGCTTTTTTCGCCATTATCTTCTCATCATGATCATTTTCATGCTATTCCCAAGTATGATTCCAAATCAGGAAAGCGAGGAATTAATCCTATGCCACAACTCGTAACCAAACCAAACAATCGCCAGTTGGCTTTTGATGAAATACGCATTTCCGTATATGCCGACCGTGTACTCAGCGGGCTGGACAAGCTGGATAAAGATCGTCTCATTCGCGGTGTAACTAGCAAGCTGCGCCGGGACGAAGTCACGGGGGATGACATCAGCAACGCGTTTGCGATGGCTGCCCTTGAATTGGTTAGTAAGGAAGAACCGGACTGGAAATTTGCCGCTGCACGTGCTTTGCTCACTTCCTTGTATAAAAAAGCTGCTACTCACCGACGTTACAAATCCTATGCGGACGAGCCTTACGGCGCTTTTTATCCGCTGATTACCGATTTGGTCCAAAAAGGAATTTACCGTCAAGAACTGCTCGACTACTATACCAAGGAGCAGATTGATGAGCTGGGCGATTCCATATTGCCGAAAAATGACCTGCTGTTCGATTATATCGGGCTATTAACGCTGTCTGAGCGCTATTTGGCCAATGATTTTGATGGACGCGTAATGGAACTGCCGCAAGAACGCTACATGATCATCGCGATGTACCTGATGCACCAAGAGCCTGCCGACAAGCGTATGGAGCTGGTCAAGGAAGCATACTGGGCGATGAGCAACATGTACATGACGGCAGCTACACCAACCATGTCCAATGCCGGAAAAAAGGTGGCCGGACAGCTCTCCAGCTGCTTTATCGACACCGTAGACGACTCCCTGGAAGGTATTTTCGACTCCAATACAGATGTAGCCCGTCTTAGCAAAATGGGCGGCGGCATCGGCGTGTACGTCGGTAAAGTACGGGCGCGCGGGTCCGATATCCGTGGACATAAAAATACAAGTTCTGGCGTCATTCCGTGGATTCGTCAGCTGAACAATACAGCTGTTAGCGTAGACCAATTGGGTACTCGCAAAGGTGCAATTGCCGTATATCTGGACGTATTCCATAAGGATATCCTCGCGTTCCTTGACCTGAAGCTGAACAACGGTGACGAGCGGATGCGTGCACATGACGTGTTCCACGGCGTATGTCTGCCCGATCTGTTCATGGAGCGGGTCGAAGCACGTGGTGAATGGAATCTGTTCTGTCCGCATGAAGTGAAGAAGGTGATGGGCTGGAAAGATGACAACGGTCGTCCACTGGGCCTGGAAGATTTTTATGATGAAACCTTCGGTTCAGGTACCTTCCGCGAAAAGTATGAGGAGGCGTCACAGCATCCCATTCTCTCTCGTATTACAGTGCCTGCCATCGACATCATGAAGCGCCTGATGAAATCACAACTGGAAACAGGTACACCGTACATGTTCTATCGTGATACGGTAAACCGGGCCAACCCGAACCGCGCCCATGGTATGGTATATTCCTCCAACCTGTGTACGGAAATTATGCAAAACCAATCTGCAACTGTAGTGGAAAAAGAAGAACTGGTCACCAAGGACGGACAAACACGCATTGTTATTTCCAAAATTCCTGGCGACTTTGTTGTTTGCAACCTGAACTCCATCCATCTGGCTCGTGCGGTTCCGGCAGGTGTGCTGGATCGCCTCGTACCGATTCAGGTACGTATGCTGGATAATGTTATTGATATCAACAACATTGAAGTGCTGCAAGCACAATATACGAACAGCCAATATCGCGCTGTCGGTCTAGGTACATTTGGACTGCATCATCTACTCGCACTGGAAGGTATCCGTTGGGAATCCGATGAAGCGGTAACCTATAACGATCATTTGTATGAAAAGATTAACTACCTGGCAGTCAAATCCAGCATGGAGCTAGCGAAAGAAAAAGGCCGTTATGCGAAATTCGAGGGTTCTGACTGGTCTAGCGGGCACTATTTCACTTCCCGTGGCTATACGGACGGTACACGTGAAGGCAAATTTGTCACTACGTCCGAGTGGAGCGAGCTTGCAGAAGAAGTCAAACAAAATGGTGTCCGCAACGCATGGCTGTTCGCCATCGCGCCTAACGGTTCCACGTCTATCATCGCAGGCTCTACCGCCAGCATTGATCCATTGTATGAGTTGCTTTCCTATGAAGAGAAAACAACTTACAAGATCGCTAACCCAGCACCGGACTTGAACGAGAAAACCATCTGGTACTACAAGACAGCTTTCTTGCTGGATCAACACGCTTCGATCAACATGGCTTCTGCACGTCAGCGTCATATTGACCAAGGCCAAAGCTTTAACCTGTATGTACGGCCTGATATTAAAGCAACTGAATTTTTAGAGCTGCACATCCATGCCTGGAAATCAGGTATGAAATCGACCTATTATGTACGCAGCCGCGCACTGACGATTGAAGAATGTGATAGCTGCGCATCCTAAACTAAAGGAGAGAAGCTCTCATGCAGTTACAGAAGATTTTTAACACGGAAGCGCCAAATCGCTCTACCCGTATTATTGAAGGCGAAAGCTCCGGTATTTTGAATTGGAACGATATTCGGATGCCGCATATGTACAAACTGTATAAAGTACTGCTGCTGAACCACTGGATTCCAGATGAAATTCCGATGTCCAAGGACGCGTCCCAGTTCCCTGTGCTGGATGCCGAAGAACAGCGCACCTTCAAAATTAACATCGGCCTGCTGGCTGTGCTGGATTCCATGCAAACGATGTTTGTCGGGGATGTAAAACGCTATTTTACCGATTCCTCGCTGGAAGCTATTTCGGCGATTATCGGGCAGCAGGAAGTGGTGCATAACCAGTCCTACTCCTACGTTCTGTCTTCTTTGGTGTCAGATCAGGAACAGAAGGAAATTTTTGAATACTGGAAAAACGATCCTGTCCTGCTGGAGCGTAACACATTCATCTCGGATATTTACCAGGAGTTCCGCGATGAGCAGAACCCGCAAACCTTTTTCCAAGCGATGGTAGCCGATTTGATTTTGGAGGGCATTTTCTTTTACAGCACATTTGCTTTCTTCTACAATTTGGCCCGTGATCAGAAAATGATGGCAACCAGCCAAATGATCTCGTATATTCAGCGTGATGAAAATCAGCATTGCTACTTCTTTGCCGAAGTGTTCAAGCAGCTATTGTCCGATTTCCCTGAGCTGAACACCAAGGAAAATACGGACTATGTCTATCGTATGATTAACCGCGCTGTGGAGCTGGAAACGAATTGGGCGCATTATACGCTCAAAGAGGTTCGCGGCATCGACTTGAACGAGCTGAGCGATTATATCAAATACATGGCAAATATGCGCCTGAGATTGCTTGGTATGGACAAAGCATACGAAGGCGTAGATGTAAACTGTATGCCTTGGATTAAACCATTCTCAGACGAAGCGCTGAATGCGACAAAAACAGACTTTTTTGAAGCAAAATCACGCAATTATGGCAAGGTCGGAGATGACAACGGATTTGACGATTTGTAAGTCATAAGATACAGCCTTAACTCGGTACTTACCGGGCTAAGGCTTTTTTCATGAGAATTTACGCAAATACGCAAAAAAAATCATGAAACATCTGAATTACTATTCATATTTTCCTATTTGTACACGATATATATGAAGGTGAAAAAAATATAGTAAGGAGCATATTATGAAAAGCAGCGTTAAAAAAAGAATGGGATTACAATCCAAACTCTACTTCATCTTGCTCATTCCTTTAATAGTGATTGGCGTCATTGTTCTGTGGACGACCAATCAATCTATCCAAAATGCTTCTCTATCAACCATGCAGCTAAACAATGAAACGCTGGCAAAGAACACGGCCCAGTTACTGGACAAGTCCGCAGTCAAGAGCTTAAACACTAATTCATCTGAGCAAAGCAGCGAGTATAAGCAGCTTCGGAACGAGTTAAATACGCTCAGGTTGCAAACTGGAATCCTGTACATCTATATGTACAACCGGGTTGGAAATGAGTGGAAAATTACAGTGGATGGAGCCGCATGGGACGACAAAGACTACAGTCCATTCGGAACTCCTGTAAGTTTTACCCTTAAAGAAACGGAAGAGAAATTAAAACAAGGGGAAACGGTAACTACAGATATTACAACGGACCCTGAGTGGGGGACGATGTTTTCCTCCTTTACTCCCATTAAGGATACCGATGGAACCATCATTGGATATTTGGGAATCGACAGATCCCTGTCCTCTGTGACTGAAGTATACGAACATACCTTGCCCGAGGCCTACCGATTAGTTATCCCTGTTATCTCCATCATTCTGATCATCTCAATTGCGGCTATGATGCTGGTAACCCGACGGATACTGCGTCAGGTGAGATTTATTAAAAATACACTGGAGCAAGTAGCCGACGGCAACCTTACGGTTACATCGTCGCAAGTAACATATGATCAGTTAGGCGAAATCAGCAAATTGACGAACAAAATGGTGGAAGCCATGTCGAATATGATTGTGGATATTCAAAGCAGTTCAAGCACACTCCAGCACGCATCGGAGAATATCGTCGTGACAACGGAAGGAACACTCCACCAGACTGAGGAACTGTCCCGTACACTCCAGCAAATTGCCGATGTCTCTATTAACCAAGCGGATCAAGCGGTGGAATCGGTTCAACAATCTGATCGATTAGGACAAACGCTGGATGAAGTCGGAAGCCATGTGCAACAATTTACGGATACGGCCCATCATCTCAATGAGGTTCGTAATCAGGTAGCTAGTGAGCATGAACTGTTATTAGAGAAAGGACGAGAAAGCGCCTTGCGTATCAAGCAGATGCAGCGCATGTCACACGCGTTAACCGAAAAATCCCGCGAGGCGGCTAACATCGGTCAGCAGGTACAGGGCATCGTAAAGCAGACGCAGATTTTGTCCTTTAATGCCTCTATTGAAGCCTCACGTGCAGGCGAAGCTGGCAAGGGTTTTTCTGTGGTCGCTCATGAAATGGGACAACTTGCCCAGCAATCCGCCATATCGATTCGTGAAATCGATGAAATCTTAAGAAGCTTTGTTGAGCAAATTGAGCAAATGGGTGATCAATTTGATGAAAACATAAAGACCGTCAATGAACAAGAAGTACAAATTTCGGTATGTCTACAGTCTGTTGACAAAGTCACCCAGGTTTCACAGGAAGTTCAGGAGTTAGCTGCACATCTGGCTCAATTGACGGCAGAGATGCAAGAGGTACGTCACAGCGTAGATCAACATTTAAATCACACAGCCAGCGCGGCACAGCAGACTGCCGGAATGACAGAAGATGTATCAGCAAGCGCTCAGAAGCAGGCCCTAGCGGTAAAAGAACTATCCGAAGTAGCCCGCAATCTGACCACACTATCAAACAATCTGCAGCGACATGCTGACCAGTTCCGGGTGAAAAACGCTGAATAGTAAAAAAGGGATTACCCATGCATGATGAATTGTGACTCGTAAGATGAACCTTTGAAAAAGCGTTTCTTTTACGGGTCATTTGCGTTTTCAACAGATGAATACAAGATGTGTCTGGAGCGGATCAGTGGCAGATGATCTATGCGTGCGTGTCGACTAAGAGGCACTTCTTTTCTTTACATACTAAACATGCATCTGTGCTGATTGCCCATGATTGGCTATTTGCGGCTTCAGTTCATCCATGATGCATTCAGCCGCTTCCTCGCCAGCCTCGACGCATTCAGGCCATTTTGTAAAATCAAACGCCGCAATATGTCCGACTTCAGGGCGAATAACAACGTCTGCTAGCCGGAGACTATTATGCTTTCGTTCGGCGGTCATCAAGCTGTAAGAGCGGTATACAACTTCCACCATATTTCGCGGCGGCTTCTTTTCATGTCCCCGTGCCACATCAACAGCAATTACTAAACAATCTGCTTCCCGACTCATCTCTTCTACAGGCAAATTGTTTAATACCCCTCCGTCGACCAGCATCTTGCCTTCATGCATCACAGGAGCGAATAAGCCAGGAAACGCCATCGTAGCCCGCAGTGCTGTCACCAAATCACCTTGTTCAAAAATGAATTGCTTGCCTTCCAGTAAATCGACAGAAACAGCTTCAAAACGGATAAGAAGATCCTCAATCTTCTGCGTATGCTGTCCATACTGCTGCAGTAGCTCATTCACCACCGTATTCATGCTGTTACCGCCAATTAAACCACGATGGCGTATGCCGATATCCAACAGGCGGTATTTAGGTGTCTTTTTAATACAATCCAATAGAGCATCCGTAGGAACACCCGCCGCATAAAGTCCGCCAACAATGCCGCCCATACTCGTACCGATGATACAATCGACCTGAATCCCGTGTCTTTCGAACGCTCTCAGTACCCCCAAATGAGCAAGTCCTCTGACTGCTCCCCCACCCAAAACCAATCCTACCTTCGGCATATACGCAACCCCTTTACATGTATTTACTGCATGCGTCCAAACACACAAAAGACCCAAAAACTAAACGTAAGGAGGCCAGCTTCCTCTCCTCACAAATGACTCATTCCTGTTATATTCAAAAATGAAAAGCCTCGCTTAGAAAATCGGAAAGCAACCCTTTTTCCTCGTCAGAAAGATCCGAAATGGATTGCAGAAAACGGGAAACCAGCTCCGTAATTTCAAGGCCTAGTTCATCGTTCATCGTTTGTAAGGCCATACCCAACACAGTGCCAACAAACATGGTCATGCCAATTTCCTTGCTTGGCGCTGTAAGGACAATCCGCTGAATCCAGGGACCTCTTTTACCTCCCAGCTTCTTCAAGTACATCAAAAGCAGCCCTATAATATAGGCGCAAAAATTGATTCTGACACTGGCTTCAGGAATTTCAGCCCAAATTTTTCGGACCGCCTCATTGGGACCTGTATTGTTCAAATCCTTGAGCAGTCCCGAGATATTCTCGACGGTTTTTTTCCAATCCACCAGATCCACTAATTCATTCCGGGACTGGTTGAACAAATCCGAAGCTTTATCTGTAGGTACAAATACAACCTGTGAACGTCCGGTTACCTTGGTATTCACCTCATAGCTGCGCGTAATAAACCCGAGCTTTTCAATTTCTTTCAGCATGTCATAGGCCGTCCACTTACTAACCCCTAATGATTTAGCCAAGGCCTCATAATGAATAGGTAGTTTTGTTTTTTGGTACAGTTCCACTAATGTATGCAAAAATTGCAGTCGGCGTTTAGTAAGTGACACGATAGCGTTGTAACCTCCCTGTGTAATTCTCTATGAATTCGTTTTTGGGTTTTTTGTGTCTAAATATTAGCACTGAATACCCATATAAGCAAGCCTCATAATGATTATTGATTCTCACACAGCGGGCTGCTCTTTTACATATTTCCTTTTTAATTGGCTTGTGTTATATTTTTATCCATATCGTTTTTTGGTTTTTTTGGTCTTTACGGTCTTTTGTGTGATTATTTTATTGGAGGGAAACGTTCATGCAATCAGCTCTCAAGCCCAACGGCATTACTATTACGGGTGCAGGATTCTATGTACCGGCATCACTATTCACCAATTTGGAATTAGCCGCATCTCTGGATACATCCGATGAATGGATCACTCAGCGAACAGGTATCCGTCAGCGATATATCGCAGAAGCATCCGCAGAAACCTCTGATCTTGCCGTCCTGGCTGCAACTCATGCTTTACACCGTGCTCAATTATCATCGGAAGATGTGGATCTTATTGTAGTGGCAACGTCCACCCCTGACTATGCTTTCCCTTCCACGGCCATGTTGGTCAAGCAAAAGCTAGGAAGCCGCGCACCTGCATTCGACTTATCGGCAGCCTGCTCCGGTTTTGTATATGCCCTCTCGATCAGCAGTGACATGATGAAGGCGGGTGCATACCACAACGTCCTGGTGATTGGAGCAGACAAGTTCTCCAAAATCGTAGATTGGCAGGACCGTAATACCGCCGTTTTATTTGGAGATGGAGCAGGTGCTGTTGTCCTTCAATCTCATCCCGGTGCTTTCTCGTCTTTTTCCTTGCTTGGCTCGGAAGAACGTGGAGCAGACATGCTGATCTCCCCCGTCACAGGGCCTATTACAATGCATGGACGAGAGGTTTTCAAGTTTGGGGTGCGCATTCTGGAATCTATGCTGACTAAAGTTATGGAGGAATTAAGATTAAGCATAGATGATATTGCTTTGATCATTCCGCATCAGGCCAATATCCGAATCATTGAACATGCGGCAGTTAAGTTGAAAATTCCACTGGATAAGTTCTTTATAAATATCGAAAAATACGGAAATACGTCAGCTGCTTCTATTCCCATTGCGCTCGCGGAAGCTATGGAACAGCAGCGAATTCAAGCTGGTGATATTGTCGTCCTGGCTGGCTTCGGCGCAGGATTAGCCTGGGGTGTTCAAGTTATTCAGATCGCATAAATTCTTCAGTTCAACAGACAAAAAGGAGTAAACTAAAATGGAGCATTCGCAAACGTAGCGAGTGCTCCATTTTTATGTTTTGAAAGCCAAGCAGAGTTCACCTTTATCCGAGTAGGTGCATACATATAACCTAGAAGTGTGTATTCAAGCACTCCAGACTCATACCTGTTCTTATGATGGAGGTAGCGCGGCTGTTTTCACCTGTTTCGTATAAGAAGGATAGCCTCCCGTATGCTGGAGCATTTCGATTTCACGCAAAATACGCGGCAAGTCAGCGACCGAGTTCATCACGATGTGGGCTCCTGCCCTTTTCAAACCATATACACTCTGTCTGCGCCGTTCCTCAGCCACTCTGTCATCCGCTTCATGGCTGGTCGTTTGAGCTGCGGTCGTCACGCTTTCGTTATGGTTCAACACACCAATCGTCCATACACCGGCGTTCCGTCCCTCTTGCATATCGGCTACTGTATCTCCTACTTTCACAATATCGCTAAGTGGGAATACCTGCAAGCGATGTGCAATTTCATAGATCATCCACGGATAAGGCCTCCCCTGCGAAACTTCACAAGGGGCTACCATACAATCCAACGTATAGGGTGACTGTGCAGGCGTAAACTTGTGACTGAGCATTTCCATCGGACAGGATGCAGTGGCGCCTGACTGAATGCGACGATCCTGCAACTCCTGCAGCGCCCTGTCTATACCGATAGCAGGCTCAGCCCCTTGGATCAAGGAGCGGAGAACAGGGACAAGCTCAAGATAAATATGCTCAATATCCGCTCTGCCAGGATGCGCACCAAAGCACTCCAGCCATTTTTTCCGAACCTCTGAAAGTCCCAGCACATTCGCAATATGATCCCGGATCGGCATTCCTCGCCCATGAGACACCTGTTCTTCAGTTACCTGTATACCTTTCCATCTGAAAATGTCACGCATTCCCTGGGTTAAGCCTCGTCCTCCGGGGTCTAACAATGTACTTTCGAGATTAAAAATAACCGCCTGTATCATGCAATCCCCGCCTTTCCGTACCGCGGCTATCCGCAATCTTTATTTTGCTTAGGAACATGATACACAGCTAACGTAAACTGAAGTGTCGTAAACGGTAAGCGGATTGTAATTGAAAATAAATTCCTTGATTGGTTATGAATACCGAGTGTGATAAGAGGAGGAGTCGCAACATGAGACAGCCTTGGAATGAATTTAATTCCAAAATGCCTTGGCGGATGGAGCTTGGTTGTTATGCGCTGAATAAACTGGCCTGTGGAGGATTGGTTTTTGGTCTCTTATGGGTCTACTGCTATCTGACAGAGGAAATAACAGGAATTCCTCTGACTATAGCAGGCAATAGTGGTGAACTGACCGCGCAGCTGTGGGCCTATGGTTTTGCCCTTCCTGCCGCTCTTGCCGCTGATGCGCTACGCGATCTTTTACCCTGGCTTCGTAAGCCCGAGCAGCTCACCCTATACCTCGCTGCAGGATTCAGTGTCTTTCTCCTGCTAGGTTCTTTGATGTCGCCTGCCGGAACGGGCATTTCATGGAGCAACGGCATAGCAGGTGCAGGGATTACACTCCTGTATTATGGAGGAAGGTACTGGCTGAACCGTGAATATGGATTACAGATCATGCTGGCCTTCCTCCTGCCACTGCTGCTATGGCCTATAGGGCTTCAATAATGTCGCCAGCTATCACAGAGGCAGGATGCTGGCGATGACGTGCGGCTGTTTCTCCAGCCGCACCATGCAGATACACGCCAAAGGCTGCTGCCTGCGCAGCATTCAGACCCTGGGCCAGCAAACCTGCGATGATGCCTGTCAGCACATCGCCCGCACCGCCTGTCGCCATCCCAGCATGGCCTGTGGTATTGACGTAGGCTGTTCCGTCGGGACAAGCGATGACAGTGCGCGCTCCTTTGAGCACCAGCGTGACCCCACGTGTTCGGGCGTACTCCCGGGCATGGGTGATGCGGTCACGCTGCACCTCTGCTGTCGGTATGCCCAGCAGACGAGCCATTTCACCGGGGTGCGGCGTTAGTACGACCGCCGCACTTCTCGGCTTCCAAGCCTCCAGCTCAGGCCCCGCCGAGGCGAGGATGTTCAAGGCGTCCGCATCAAGCACGAGCGGACCGCCGTATTCTTCCCACAGGCGGCGCAGCCAGCCGGTGTCCCCTGCAAAGCGGCCGAGGCCGGGGCCGACGGCCAGCACATCACGTGCCTGCGCGAGCTGTAGCAGCTCGTCTGCGGAGTCGGCATTCCATTCGCCGTCTCCGCCTGCTGCTGCGGCAGCGAGCATCAGTTCCGGCGCGGCGCCAATGACGCGCGGCAACAACGCCTCGGGCACCGCCCACGTGACAAGGCCGCTGCCGATGCGCAGAGCGGCACGTGCGGCCAGCAAGCCCGCGCCGCTCATGCGCAGGCTTCCGGCCGCGACGAGAACATGGCCGTAGGTGCCCTTGTGCCCGTCCGGCACGCGGCTGCGGCTTACATCCACATCCAGTGCAGCGCGCAGCGTGTCACGGTTCAAGAGCCGCAGCTGCACGCCACACTCACGGGCAAGGCCGGGTGGAATACCGATGTAGCGTACCACCACATCGCCTGCAGTCCCGGCGCCCGGATATTGGACGAGCCCACGCTTCAAGTAGGCGAGGCATACGGTGACGCGCGCACGAATGCACGGCTCGTGCAGCGCACCTGTGTCGGCGTCGAGGCCGCTAGGCACGTCTACCGACACGAGCGGCACGCCGCTGGCATTGGCCTCGCGGATCAGCGAGGCGTAGGGTTCGCGCGGCGGGCCTTGCGTGCCCGTGCCCAGCAGGGCATCGACGATGCCGGAGGCGCCGCGCAGGTCGAGGGTATCCCGGCCATAGAGGATCACCGGGATACCCAGAGCCGCGATGATATCGCGCTGCGCAGCCGCTTCACCGCGCAGCGTGTCTGGCGGCTCGACGTACACAACGGTGACACGCAGCCCTGCATCCGTTAGATGGCGGGCCGCTACCAGTCCGTCACCACCGTTGTTGCCTTTACCTACGAGGATATACCAGTGTTCTCGTTCCCGTAAGTCATGTCGTCCTTGACTCCACGACTCTGTCCGTATAACACCGTCATGTCCCGGTATATCCCCCGGCCCTGTGTGTGTAACCTCTTCTGTCCACTGCGACCCTAACACTTCAGCACGCTCAATCCCACGTGCTAGATCAGAAGTGCCTACTGAGAAGCCGCCATTGCTCTTCCCACTTCTCTCGGCACATAGCTTCAATACCTCCTCAGCTACCGCGCGCCCGGCATTTTCCATCAACGTAAGGGCTGGGATACCCAGCCTGTCAATTGTGTACCGATCCAATTCTCGCATTTCTTCGGCGGTCACCATATACATGCTTTTCGCCTCCCGTATGGCTATCCCTGCTTATTAATATCCGACTGTAAAACGGGAATTGACAAATTCCCCTTCTACTAATTCATCAATCAGGGCTACCGCATAATCTTCGACCGAGATACGGCTATGGCCTAATTCGTCAACCACCAAATGATCCAAGCCAATACGGAACTGTCCTGTACGTTTTCCCGATTCAATCATTCCGGCAGGACTACAATAGGTCCAGTCTACATCCGCAGCGCGGTACAGCTCCAGTGCATCTGCATGGGCAGCCGCCAGCGGCTTCACTTCCTCCGGAAACTCGGCGGTATCCATGAGGCGTTCACCGTTTTCTGTTTTCAGACTTCCCGCTCCGCCAACGACAAGTATGCGCTCCGCGCCGGAACGCCGGGTTCCTTCCAGCAAAGAACGAGTCGCTTCGAGCAGTTCTTCCTCTTCTCCAAACTTGGGACCGTACGCGCTAATGATAGCATCGTGCCCTTTGGCCACTTCCGTAACGGAATTCGGATTTAGAATATCTGCTTGAACCACCGTCAAGTATTCACTTCGCTCCGTCACACGTTGGGGGTCGCGGACCGCTGCTGTCACTTCATACTTGCGCTTGATTGCTTCCTTTACTAACGCTTGACCAATGGTTCCAGTTGCTCCAAAAATAATAACTTTCATATAAATTTGCCTTCTTCCTGTCTATAATTTACTTACTGTTATTTATCCGTTTTATCTCCAGCTTAAACCCGTGCAAGATATCGATTCGATGTCTCATGATCTTCTGTTGCAATTTTTATATTTTTATCCATACCGAATCTACCCTCCTGCTTGTATCTTGTCTATTTTACCAAAAAATACTTCATATATCCTGGTCAAAGGTATACAAGCCCTTGAAATGCCTGTGTAGTCTGTGCAATAGTGTAGAAAGAACAATGGAAGGAGGGATTGCGGGTGTCCCCGACGGACTTCGCGGCGTTAGCCGCATATATCTCACCCGGTCTGATTGCCTTCCTGCTGGCGTTATCTTTGCTGGTATGGCTGTATGTTCACAGTGCAGCCCAGCTTCGAAATTCGCGTCAGCAGCGGCTGGAAGAATTACAGGAATCGCTGCGTATCTATGGACGATTAGCTGGTTGTCTCCAAACCGCTACCCAGAATGGGTTCAATAACAGCGAAAAGCAGTACCAGAACGGACTCATCCACGCTCTTCAGGAAGCCAAAGCTGCTCCCTATTTGACCCCTCACCTTCAAGAGCAGGTTCAAGCATCCCTTCGGGAATGTGATACGTTCCGCAGAGAATTGCTTCTCAAATCACTGGAGCGTGAAATGAACAAACTCATCGAGGAACGGCGTCTGGTTCTGCTGGAATCTCATGCTCCAGGCTGGGGAACAGCATTGTGGAAGCTATTACGTCCAGCAGCTGGTCCGTTGGCGCTGGCAGGAATCGTCTGGTTGGTCTCAAGGCTGGTTGTGGAACTGATAGCCTCCAGCCATGTCGATGTTAGTCTGCCCGACACTGTACAATCTGCCTCATGGCTCATAGGGTGTGCATGGATGAGGTTCGTTTCCGGCTTGATCGCCCTACTGTATGTATACCGGCTGATGACCCTGCGCAGGCAAAATGATCTGGACGTGACGGCATCCCATTTTCCAACAAGCCTGTTGTGCATGGTGATCGCCGCTGTCGCTCTGTTTCAATGGATCGGACCGGAAGCGTCTCCCTACATACTGGCTGTGCAGCTTGTGCTGTTCTTGATTGGCTTCCGACTTACCCGAGGCCGCTCGCGCAGTGATCGTCCTTATGTTGGTCACCCCGGCTTGATCAAGGCAGATGCTTCTCAGCATCAGGATTTACACACAGCAGATAAAGATAAAACGGCTGACTCTTCTTTGGCAGAAGAACATATCCGGTCCTAACACCAATGGCACATGACTATATCCCGTATCCACCCTGCAAATCACATACCATCACAGGACATCCCAACAACAAAGAAAGAGTTCATGGGGTGTCCTGTTTTTTGAACAATTTCCGGCTTTTTGAGGGGTTAGGCTTGTGCCAGTGATCAAGGAAAGGGTATATTGTTTATATAAATGTAAATCATATCGTTTTTTATGTATGATTATTGAAAAAAATCCATATATGTTAAACTACCATCAATTTATGATGTGCGTTAGAATTGGAGGAACTATGCAACTGGACATTTCTGAAAAATCACTTCCCGTTTATGAAGCGCTGGCCAGTGAGGTTCGGCTAAACATGATTGTTCTGCTTGCGGAGAAGCCTATGAATATACGTGAGCTGGCGGAAGCGTTGGGGCTCAGCAGTGCGATTATGACGATGCATGTCAAGAAACTGGAGAGAGCGTCCATTATTTCGACCAAAATGCTGCCTGGACGAGGCGGGGTACAGAAAGTGTGCTCACTGGCTACAGACAAAATTGAAATCGCCATGCCACGCTACCAGCAGGATGTACGACAATTCCATCAGACGGAAATTTCTGTCGGACACTTTACAGATTTTGAAATACAGGCGACCTGCGGACTGGCTACCGTCGAAAAGATCATTGGTGAATTCGATGAGCCTCGTTCATTCTTGGACCCTGAGCGCTTCAATTCCAAAATTCTGTGGTTTAGCCAGGGATATATGGATTATAAGGTGCCGAATTTCCTACTGTCCAGCCAAAAAGCTGAGGAACTGGAAATTTCGATGGAACTATCATCCGAGGCCCCTTTTACCAATGATAATTGGCCTTCAGATATCACTTTTTTCCTAAATGATGTGAATTTGGGTACATGGACCAGTCCAGGGGATTTCGGGGATAACCGTGGTAAATACACACCTGCATGGTGGCCTGATTTTATCAATCAATATGGTCTCCTTAAAAGACTTCGCGTTACCTCCGAAGGTACCTTTATGGATGGCAAGCAGATATCCGACGTGACTTTAAGCCAAGTGCTAATTGATCAGAAGCAATGGAAATTCCGCATTGCCATATTGGATGATGCCCAGCATGTTGGAGGGGTTACCCTGTTCGGTACCGGATTCGGTAACTACAATCAGGATATCCTGTTCCGTTTGTACTACAAACATACAGAAAATCATGCCAAAACAGTAGCGGTAGAAGCTGGCGATAGCAGCAAATAGCTTTTAGACCACTTCAAGACCTGAACACGGCGTTTGGCCCATGCCTTTCATGGGAAACAAAGCGCCGTGTTTTATTTTTCATCCACTTATATCGTACTCTTTTGCCACATGCTATCCGATTAGCGAACAGGTTCAATACATACAGGTGAAGGAACCTCCAGCACATATCCCGTTCGGGTCAGCCGTCCATCCTCACTATGGATGGCAAAGGATACGATGTTGTTTCCATCCTGATTCGCTACTACCAGATAACCGGACAAGATGTTGAAGTTACGGGGTGTGCTGCCGAAGGTTTCCACCCATTCAACCACCTTCAGCTTGCCGCTGTCCAGATCGACATGGTATAGCACGATGCTATCATGGCCGCGGTTTGACACATACAAAAAGCGTCCACAGGGCGTAATCCGAATATCGGCTGCTGTATTTTCTACATCTATAATGCCTTCTGGCAGTGTGGACAGGCTTTGCAGCAATGTAAGCTCACCATTACGTTCGTTATAACTAAACACAGCGACTGTATTGTTCAACTCATTGGCGACAAAAGCATATGGACGCGAAGGATGAAAAACCAGATGACGCGGTCCAGAACCGGGTGGCAAATCTGTCTCACGATGGGTCACCAGTTTTCCATCCTCTGTCAAACGGTATACCACAATCTGGTCCAGTCCCAGATCACATACCATGGCATACTGTCCTGAAGGATCTGGAATAATCGAATGCGGATGTGCCGCATCCTGGCGGTCCTGGCGAATACCTGAGCCGGTATGCTGAACTTGCCCCGACATGTCTCCTAATCCTCCTGCTTCCGTCGCAGGGAACACAACGGCATTGCCGCCTGAATAGTTAGAAGCCAGCACATATCGTCCATCGGTTGTTACGGAAACATAGCAAGTATGCGCTCCCTCCGTCCCTTTTCGATCCAAAGGATGTAATTCCCCCGTCTGGGCATTCACCTGATACGCATACAGCTCGCCTCCTTCTGTTTCACTGGTAGCATACAGCTTCGTCCCATCCGGGTGTAGAGCGAGAAAAGAAGGCCTCTCCATTCCTTCCACACCTCCAACAATGCGCAGATCACCATTGGTCACACACAAAGCACATACATATATTCCTCTTTCCTGACGAGACGCATAAGTTCCTGTATAAAATAACTGCTCATTCCGCTCTTCCATCGGCTCTCATCTCCTTCTAGCTGTTTTTTTACATATTATCTGGCTTTTAGCTCTACTATTTGTCTTGTTGTAAACTCATCATGCATTATTACCCAAGATTCTGTCGTTTCATTAACGTTTCGCGATGTATGCAAAAAAAATAGCCTCCTTCGGCGCCATCTGCGGTTCACAAGAACGTCACAGTTCACACCAAAAGAGACTAATTTCACGAAAAGAACAACATTAAACCGCTGTGGTTTGCGTATCTCTGCTTTTCCATTTTACAGCCAGACCCAAACTAAAAATGAGAATGGCTGCCCCAAAAATGTATGGCAAATTGATATGCACCTCGAACAATGTACCCGCAAGCGCAGGTCCTAGAATATTACCAATACTCATATAAGCATTGTTCATGCCAGCTGCAACTCCCTGCTCATCCCCCGCCATTTTGGATAAAGCAGTATTAATGGCTGGCCGAAGCAACGACGTAGCGGTAAAGAAGATGAGCGATACCCCGAGTACATAATAAAAGTTGCCAGAGAGCAGCATAAGCACAAGGGAAATCGCCGAAAACAGAAAGGAACCGATGATGACACCTTTTTCGCCAAAACGGTTTAACATCGGACTGATTACCACAGCTTGAATCACGGTTCCGACCAGTGCACCTACGGTAATAATGATAGCAATATCACGCTCATTATAATGAAACTTCCCCGTCACAAAGAAAGGAAACATCGTTTCAAAATGTGTCAGTCCAAAGGTTAACGTGAATATCATAATCAGCAGCATAAAGTAAGGCTTGCGGAAAGAAAGGGCAAACTGTTTAATCACATTGTCCCGTTTGGCCTTGACATTCCGAAACTTCAACTGTTTTTCCAGCGATAAGGTTTCGGGTAGCATAATCAAGGAAATCAGTGCAGCTACACCCGATACAGCCGCCGAAACATATAAGGGCGTACGAATCGAAATATCTGCCAGCAAACCGCCCACACCAGGACCGATCACAAAGCCAAGAGACATGGCGGCACCCAACAGCCCCATTCCTCTACCGCGATTGTGGACCGTTGTAATGTCAGCAATATAGGCCATCATCGGAGGAATCATAAAGGCTGCCCCTGCACCACCCAGTAAACGGGAGATATACAATGTGGTCAACGATTCCCCAATCGCAAACAATACAGAAGAAGCCGTCATGATTACCAAACCGATAATAATCATTTTTTTACGTCCGTATTTATCGGACCATTCCCCCGCTAGCGGCGAAAACAGGAATTGGGTTAAGCCAAACACGGCAACCAAATAACCACCCGTTTCACCACTGCCTCCCAAGGAGCTCATAAACTTAGGGAGGATCGGAATAATGAGGCCAATTCCCAGCATGGCAATAAACATATTAATCATCAAAATGACCAGCGGTCCCATTTTCAACTGTTGTGAATCTGACATGTTGCGTTTTGTCCTCCTCAGGTTCTTTATTTCGTATACGAAAATCTTATTTTGCAACCATTTCAGCAAAACTCTTCATTATATTAATAGAGCGAGAGACAAATAACAATCATAAAATACTTCCGATAACCCTGAATCTTTCCTTTGACAGGACAACAAAAAGGAACAACCTGAAATGGCGATGTTGTCCCTCTCATACGAACGACCAAGGTGAATTTCTGGAACGGTCTGGCGGTTCCTACGATCCCTATTGTGGATCTTCGAATAGCTCCTGTATCATCTTTTCCTTGTTATTCAGAAATTGTTTCGTAATGATAAAATGGTCGGTTTCCTCCAGCGTCCGGGTTTCGATCCCTTCATGTGTCAGATGATACAAGATCGAATCTGGATAAGCCATCAAAATGGGGGAATGAGTAGAAATGATAAACTGTGAGCCCTGCTGCACCAGCTCGTGAATCCGTGCAAGCATGGCCATCTGGCGCAAAGGCGATAACGCAGCCTCCGGTTCATCCAAAATATACAATCCTTGTCCTCCAAACCGATGCACAAAGGCAGCAAAAAAAGACTCGCCATGCGACTGCTCATGCAGCGATTTGCCTCCGTAGGAGTTTCGAATAGGTGGGCCTCCACCTTCGCGATCCAGCTCGTCGATATGAGTCGCCACATTATAGTAGCTTTCCGCCCGGAAAAAGAAGCCATCCCTCGGCTTTTCTATCCCTCTCACCAGCCGGATATGCTCATGCAGTGAGGAATGCGTGGCTTGTGTAGAAAAATTAAAATTTTTAGTACCGCCCTCTGGATTAAATCCCCACGCGACCGCGATTGCCTCCATAAGCGTCGATTTACCTACACCGTTTTCTCCAATAATATAGGTAACGGAAGGATGGAATTTAAGTTCATTCCACTGGTGTAAGGCTTTTAAGTTAAACGGATATTGGCTCTTGTCAGCATCTGGAGGCCATATCAGCTCCAGGCGACGTATAAAAAGATTACGATCCCATATACTCATGTCCAGTTCAGCTCCATTGCCAAGCAATTCGCTAGGTTTTTCATCATTATATTGGAATTATTTACAGCAATCAAACTGAAACCCCATTTCGTAACCCTTCTGTTGTTATTCAAACGATTATTACAGGTATAATATATAGTAATGTTCATCGGGCATGAAATCTAAGCACTTCATTCCGTGTACATCTCATTCTTTTCCAAGCAGGTGAATCTATGAAATCTAATCACAAACCGATTCAATCCTTTAAAATCGTACAGTTCGTGATGACCGTCTACAGGCAACGATTGACACGTATTCTGCTACCACTGGCTGTACTGGCTTTTATTATATGGGAGGCCGGACGAGAACTAAAAGACTTTAATCTGGCGCGTATGCTTCATGAGCTGCGGCGAATGGATGCCACCTTTCTGATCGAGATTGGCTTGTTCTCACTAGCTGCCGTGGCGGCTATGAGCGCATACGATTACGTAATCAGGCATCATTTCAAGCTTCAGGTCAAGCCTGGAACGACATTTCGCTATGCCTGGATCTCCAATACCTTCAATAATGTCTTTGGGTTTGCAGGCTTTACAGGAGCGGGACTTCGCACAGTGCTGTATAAAAAAAGCGGGGTGCCGTTGGGTGTCATCACCTCTGCGGTCGTATTTCTTTCGCCAGTCGTCATTACCGGACTATCTTTGCTGGCTTGGGGAGCCATTGTCCATCTGTATCCGGTACAGCCTGTACTGGATGCTCATCCGTGGCTTCATTGGGCGCTGTGGGGAATGGCATTGTACCTGCCGCTATTTCTGATCATGCAGCGCTCCAAACGGTACTCCACATGGTTCAACAAGGGAGAAGGACAGCTTTCCTGGTCCACCATCTCCGCTTCCATCAGTGCTTCCCTGCTGGAATGGCTGCTGGCTGGCCTTACCTTTGCATGGATCGGCTCGCACTTGCTCCATGAACTGCCGATGCATGCTGTGTTCGGTATTTATGTAATAGCCGCGATTGCCGGGTTGATCAGTCTTGCACCCGGAGGGGTCGGGGCATTCGACATCATTGCCCTGCTCGGGCTGCAAATGGCGGGAGCCAACTCAGATCGGGCACTGGCTGTGCTGCTGGTCTTTCGCGTTTTTTATTACATCATCCCGTGGCTCATCGGCTTGGTATTAGCCGCGCTGGAAATGATTCCGCGTAACGAGCGCCTGAATCAGCTAGCTGAGACGGGCTGGGACTACTCCCTTAATGCGTGGCAGAAGGTATGGGGCTGGCCTGGTCAATTCCGGTTTTTGGCAGATCTAGGAGTATGGGCGCTTGGTAAGCTGGTACTCATCTCCGGCGTGGTGCTTCTTTTGTCGGCAGCTACGCCAGGTCTGTTATATCGGCTCCGTTTTGCTGAGCATTTGCTCAGCCTGCCCGTCATGCGCTTGTCGCATGAAATCTCAGTCATCATCGGGATTATGCTTGTCGTCCTGTCCCACGGAATCTCTTTGCGTATTCGCAGAGCATTACGACTGACATTGATATTGCTGCTGGCCGGCGCCATTTTCACCTTCATTAAAGGTCTGGATTTTGAAGAAGCCTTATTCCTACTATTCGTGGCGTTAATGCTATGGATCTCGCGCTCGCGGTTTTATCGGGTCAGTGCACCACTGAATCGGCACAATATTTTAATATGGGGCGGATTATCTCTACTCGTAACCGGGGCTTATTTTATCATTGGGGCAGGCTCCAATACTCCGTTTATGCGCCATTTGCACGCCAAGGTCCATCTGGACTTTTTTATGAACCGCAGCGATTACGGAGTTACTGCCGTGTTTAGTCTGATTTTGGCATGGGTTTTCCTGACGGTGTATTTCTTTCTTCGACCTCAGCGTGGTATCAGCAATCTACCCGACGCACAGGAGCTCGATAAGCTAAAAGAATTTTTGGAACGACAGGGTGGTAATCTCGTTTCCCACATGCTTTTTCTGGGCGATAAATATCTGTATTGGACCAAAAATGAACAGGTCGTCATTCCCTATGCTCGCAGTCGGGACAAACTGATTGTATTAGGTGACCCACTCGGTCCAAAAGAACGCGTGAGTGAAGCGATTCAGGAATTTCAGCGGTTCGCAGATCGGTATGCGTTAACGGCTGTATTTTATCAGGCATCACCGGAGTATTTGTCCATCTATCACGAGAACGGCTATCGCTTTTTCAAACTGGGCGAGGAAGCACTGGTGCCGCTGGAATCCTTTACACTGACGGGCAAAAGCAATCAAGCGCTACGCAGCGCCAAAAACCGCTTTGACCGCGATGGCTACTCATTCGAAATCATCCAACCGCCTCTAGAGGCGTCACTGATTGAGGAGATGCGACATGTTTCGAATATTTGGCTGGACGGGCGCAAGGAGAAGGGATATTCACTCGGTTGGTTCAAAGAGCCCTATCTTCAGTTGGCGCCGATTGCATTGCTAAAGGACTCTGAAGGAAAAGTTATCGCTTTCGCTACGATGGCCCCTGCCTATGATCATGGACGGACGGTCTCCATTGACCTGATGCGCCACTTGCCTGACACGCCAAATGGCACGATGGATTATTTATTCACACGGGTCATTGAGTGGGCCAAGGAGAGTGGATATACGACATTTAATCTGGGAATGGCACCGCTGTCCCAGGTAGGGCAAAGCGAAAAGGCATTGCGCGAGGAAAAGCTGGCTCGACTTGTTTTTCAATACGGGGGACATTTTTACGGCTTTCAGGGGCTTCGGCGCTTTAAGGATAAGTTCAAGCCGCAATGGGAGCCGCGTTATCTGGCCTATCCGGCTTCTGTCTTTCTACCGATCCTGACGCTGGAGCTGGTATATCTCGTGTCCAAACGCTCGGACTAAACAAAGGGCTAACCAAAAGGCTTTTGACAGCCTAACACGACGTAAAAAAGGGTGTTCCCCAACCACGAACGGTTGCAGGAACACCCTTTTACATTCACAAATCTTCTTAGAAGCTACCTTTTACAACAACTTCAGACAGTGGGAAACGTCCTGATGGACGTGCTGGTACTTGTGCCTTACCTACGCTAATAAGCAGGGTTGGCAGGTAACGTGCCGGAATATTGAATTGCTCGATCAATTGTGCTGGAATGAAACCGCCCATTGCGCAAGTGTCGTAGCCCAGAGATTTAGCAGCCAGCATAATGTTTTGTGCTGCAAAAGCAGAGTTCAGGATGGCGGCATCGCGAGCTACTTGCGGGTTTTGGTACGCGCCGTTGATTTGACCTACCAATGCGTCACGGATTTCCGCTGGCAGTGCGCCTGCTTCTACCGCTTGATCATAAATGACGGTGTTACGGTTTGCTTCCAAATCACCCAATACAGCAATCGTAACGGAACTTTCCACTACTTGACCCTGATTGTAGGCGATAGGTAGCAATTTTTGCTTGTCCGCTTCGCTTTCGATGACAAGGAATTTCCAATGTTGAAGGTTCCAAGCGGAAGGAGCTTCTATCGCGGCAGTCAAAATAGCCTCCAAATCTTCCTCTGGCAATTTAAAATCCTTAACATAGCTCTTTACCGCGTGTCTTTCACTAATAGTAGATAGGGTTTCATTTTTTGGACTGCTCGACATTCTAGGCACTCTCCTAATTTCTTAATATATATCTAACTTGAATCCTCATTAACTTCCCAAACTACTGCAATTATAAAAATGATAGTGAATGATGTCAATATGTTTAAGTATGACCCTGCACTCAAAATACAGTACAATACGGATAAAGACATGCATATCGGCATATGCCTGCCGATGGGACAAGACACGGGTGAGTTCATTTTGTTCTCATTTGAATTAAAAAAGGAGCGTTACTATGATTGGATCGTTTAAAAAAACGGATATTGCTTTGTTTGCCGCCTGGGTTGTAGCTTGTGTGGCCACATTGGGCAGTCTGTATCTCAGCGAGATTTTGGGGTATGAGCCTTGTAAGCTGTGCTGGTTTCAGCGCATTCTGATGTATCCCCTGACCCTTCTGCTCGGAATTGCATATTTTCGAGGAGATTCGGGGATACGTCGTTACGTCATGCCGTTGGCTATCATTGGAGGCGCGATTTCGGCCTATCATTTTATCATTCAGCGCATCCATGCAGCTGCCAAAGCAGCTGCGCAAACTTCAACTTCCTGCGGCAGAGTATCCTGTGAACAGGATTACCTGAACTGGTTCGATTTTATCACCATTCCTTTTCTCGCACTGATCGCCTTTATCCTTATTATTGCAGCCATGGGTTATATCATGCGTCAGGAGAAAAAATCAGCTCAAGGAGAGGTACAAGCAAAGGAACTCGCATAAGTATGAAAGAGACCTAATTATAGGACCCGTTACCACCAAGAGGCGTATAATCCGCTTGCCCAAGGAAAGACTGTAACTAAATATATCCATTGCATGTGTGCTATAATGTAAAAGGTTTGCAGTCTGTCCAATAACGCTTATATTCCTTATAGAGGGGGCCAGTCCATGTTTCATATTAGCACCCCATTGCTGCAATATGGCGCAACCTTCGGTATGATCTTAATCGCTATATCGGCTATTTTCATCCGTATGAAGACAGGTCATCGCCCGATTAATGCCAAAAAAATCATCATCCCACCGCTCGGCATGAGCACCGGTTTTATGATGTTTGTGGTGCCGGAAGTACGGGTTCCCTGGCTTTGGGCGCTAGGCGCTTTTCTGGTCGGCTGGTTTATTTTTTCTTACCCGTTGATCCGCAGCACCAAATTTGAATTGCAAGAAGGGCTGGTTTTCGTGCAACGCTCACGTACCTTCTTTTTTATCCTGATCAGCCTGCTGATCATCCGATTGCTGTTGCATGAATTTATTCAGCATTACATTACCATTCCGCAGACAGCAGGGCTATTTTTCATCCTAGCCTTCGGGACCTTGTTACACTGGCGGCTTCGTATGTATTTCCAATATCGTCAGTTCGTTCCGAACGAGGCGGAAGTTCGCATCTGACAAACAGGTTTTTAACATGCATGCTCGCATGTTGCTGTATAGACCAAAAAGACACGTTCTCCTAAAAGGAGCCGTGTCTTTTTGGTCTTTTTGGTCTTTTAGTCTATCAGGTCTACATTATGCATTCCGGGAAAAAGGAGCTACTCGATTGCGTCCCTCTGTCTTCGCAGTGTACAGCATCCGATCTGCCTGAACATGCCTGGGACTGGAACGGACATGCAGCGGATGCTTATAGAAAAAGAGACCGTCCTCTGGACAGCCCCTTTTTCTGTAACATGTCTAGCTCATTCAACCCGTTAGTCTGTATGCTACCGATGGATGCCTGCTTTATTGCTGGGTCAAAATAATCGGACCATCTGCTGTAATGGCCAGCGTATGCTCGTATTGCGCAGACAAGCCGCCGTCCAACGTGCGTGCGGTCCAGCCGTCGGCATCAATTTTACTGCGGTATGTGCCTGTGTTGAGCATCGGCTCAATTGTAATGACCATGCCCTCTTTTAAGCGTGGTCCACGGTGCGGCGGTCCGTAATGTGGAACCTGCGGTTGCTCATGCATCTCTTCCCCGATGCCGTGCCCAATAAATTCGCGTACGACCGAGAAGCCTTCCGCTTCCGCGTAGGTTTGTATCGCATGGGAAATATCTCCGATCCGGTTACCGATAACAGCTTGCTCAATCCCTTTATACAGTGATTCCTTGGTAACATCCAGCAGCTTTTGCGCCTGCTCAGACACATTACCTACCGCATACGACCAAGCGGAATCTGCCAGCCAGCCATTCAGATTCACAACCATGTCGATCGTCACGATGTCCCCGTCCTTCAACGGTGTCTTATTCGGAAAGCCGTGGCAAATCACATCGTTAGGTGAGCCACATGTTGCAAACTGGTAGCCGTTATAGCCCTTTTGCTCCGGTGTTGCGCCATGTTTCTTCATAAAGGATTCTGCGAAAGCGTCGATTTCCAGTGTCGTAATGCCTGGCTTGATCATTTTGGCAATTTCCCGGTGGCAAGCAGCCAAAATGTCTCCAGCTTTTTTCATATTTTCAATTTGTTCTTTGGTTTTAATGATAATCATTAAACGGTCTCCTTCTTTTCCGTGTTCGTTCCACTTTTCACTGCTTCTTTTTTCTGCTTCTATTGTAACGCTAAAAGCAGCGAAATGGAACCGATGTCAACTGACACCGTTTACAAGGATCTTAAACGGGGTATATAATACTCCATAACTTGTATACCAGTATGCAAAATTATTTCCAAGATAGGAGTATCCTATGAAATATCCAACAACCTGGTTACAGGGCGCATCGCTTGGGGAAAGGATTGCTTGTGAACTCCGGCTTCAGATTATACGGGGCATTCAGACGCCAGGTACTGTGCTATCTGAGAATCAGATTGCTGCCGATTTTGGTACCAGTCGTTCTCCGGTGCGTGAAGCCTTGAAGGCACTCTCGGGCGAAGGACTGATCCGTTTGGAGCGCATGGGGGCGGTTGTCGTCGGCATGACACCCGGTGATATGGAGGAGCTATTCGATGTGCGAATGCTGATTGAGCATTTTGTTGTACAAAGGTATGTACATAGTGATAATGCCACATTGGTGACTGTTCTGAATCAGATGATTGACAAAATGGAAGTCGCTCTCAAGTACAGAGATGTTGTTGAATTTTCTCTTCAGGATTTTAATTTTCATGAGGCTCTGGTTCTGGAAGCAGGCCATACCCGTATTCTTCATACCTGGAACGGTATGAGACAGTTAATCCTGACGGTCATGTTAGCTGCGACAGAACAACGATTTGCGTCCAACATCGAAGAATCACAAGTCACGATTCACAAACATCGAACCTTTGCAAACGCTTTAAATCAAGGGAATGCTCAGGAGTTGTCGGGATTTATTGAGGATCATTACCGTGATACCCGCAACGCGGTTAACGACAGCGTCCTGTCTCCCTACAGAAAGACATCGTCCTAGCCGCAACATGCGTGACAAAGAGCCGATGTACCGCGCTTCATGCGTTTCTTGCTGGCGCGGTTCTCTTTTACATTAAAGTTGTCGACAAGTATACATTTAACTACACATATAAGAATAAGGAGGCATACCTTCATGAACACATTATTCGGCTTAAGCCATAACGCGTCCCTGCTCATATGGGCGCTAGTTACCGTCATTCTTTTGATTTTGCTGATTGCCAAATTCAAATGGAATCCCTTCGTTTCACTGCTGCTTTCGTCGGTATTTCTCGGACTGGTTAACGGGATGCCGGGACATGAAGTTACTGCCTCCATTACCAAGGGGCTCGGCAGTACGCTAGGCTCCATCGCCATCGTGATCGGTTTAGGCACCATGCTCGGTAAAATGATGGCAGAATCCGGGGGTGCCGAACGCATCGCGACCACACTGATGGATCGTTTTGGTGAAAAACGCGTTCATTGGGCGATGATGATCGTAGGCTTTATCGTGGGTATTCCAGTATTTTTTGAGGTTGGTATTATTTTATTAATTCCCATCCTGTTCACGGTTGCCCGTAAAATGAATATGTCTCTGCTGAAAATCGGTATTCCAATGCTGGCAGGACTATCGACGGTACACGGCCTTTTACCGCCCCACCCGGCTCCGATGATCGCGATTGAAGCCTTTAACGCCAATATTGGACGCACGATAGGATATGCACTCATCGTGGGCATTCCATCCGCCATTATTGCAGGCCCGGTCTTCGGCGCTTGGATTGGCAAAAGAATCATGGTCAGACCTTCCGAGAGGCTGGACGAGCAGTTCAGAAATACGACGGGACGGTCGTTGCCTCCTTTTTGGATTACTCTGTTCACCATTTTGTTGCCTGTTATTCTAATGCTTAGCGGATCAGTCGCAGAAATCGTAGACCCGGCCAATACACATCCGCTCACTGTATTTTTCAAATTCATTGGTGATGAGGTTATGGCATTGCTGATTGCGGCTGTGTTCTCTTTTTTCTCGCTAGGCTATGCACGTGGTCTAAAGAAAGAGGACTTGTCCCGTTTTACCAGTGAATGTCTGGCACCAACAGCCTCTATTATCTTAATTATCGGGAGCGGCGGTGCATTTAAAACGGTATTGATCGACAGCGGTGTAGGTCAGGCCATTGCAGCGGTCGCTACAGGAGCCCATATGAATGTGATTGTATTTGCTTTTCTGGTCGCTGCGCTCATTCGTGTAGCCACTGGATCAGCGACAGTCGCGATGACGACAGGCTCCGGTATTGTCGCACCTGTGCTGGCACTTACTCCCGGCGCGAATGTCGAACTGGTCGTCCTTGCTACAGGAGCCGGGTCGCTGATCTTGTCTCATGTGAATGACGCCGGTTTTTGGATGATTAAAGAGTTTTTCAATATGACGGTTCCGCAGACTCTAAAATCATGGACCGTTATGGAAACCATCCTCTCCCTGGTTGCTTTCGGTTTGATTATGCTGCTGAGTGTGTTAATTTAACGATAATGAGCTAATAACGGTAAGTGAAGGGGAGATTGAATATGACAGACACCCGATATATGATCGGCGTCGATATCGGCACAACCAGTACCAAAGCGGTGCTTTTCGAAGAAAACGGCAATATTGCCGCCCAGCACCATGTGGGCTATCCGCTCCATACACCTGAGCCGGATGCGGCAGAACAGGACCCGGAAGATATTTTCAAAGCTGTCGTAACGACGGTGCAAGAGATCATGAAACAAAGCGGAGTGTCAGCCGAGCATGTGCTGTTCGTCTCCTTTAGTTCGGCCATGCACAGTGTACTGGCGGTGGATAAGAACGGCAAACCGCTGACCGCCTCCATCACTTGGGCAGATAACCGTAGCGCCAAATGGGCCGAAGCGCTCAAACATGAATACAACGGACACGACATTTACTTACGTACCGGAACGCCCATTCATCCCATGTCACCGCTAACGAAACTGATGTGGATTACACGGGATTTACCGGATATTGCGGCCCAGACGTATAAATTCATTTCCATTAAGGAGTACGTTTTTGCCCGGTTATTCCACCAATATGTCGTGGACCACTCGATTGCCTCTGCAACCGGACTTATGAATTTGCAGCAGCTGGACTGGGATGAGGAAGCACTGCACATTGCAGGTGTGACGAAGGAGCAGCTATCCGAGCTGGTGCCGACAACTCATGTGCTCAAAGGGCTGGATGAGACCTATGCGCATGACATGGGTCTACTGAAGACGACTCCTTTTGTAATCGGGGCCAGCGATGGTGTCTTGTCCAACCTCGGTGTGAATGCGATCAAACCTGGAGTTGTCGCGGTTACCATCGGCACCAGCGGAGCCATCCGTACCGTAGTTGATAAGCCGCTCACGGATGCCAAAGGGCGCTTTTTCTGTTACGCCTTAACCGAAAAGCTGTGGGTCATCGGCGGCCCGGTGAACAATGGAGGTATAGTCTTCCGCTGGATCCGGGATGAATTTGCAGCCTCCGAGGTGGAAACGGCCAAACGACTGGGACTTGATCCATATCATGTGCTGACCCAAATTGCGGAACAGGTACGTCCTGGCTCCGACGGTCTGCTCTTTCTTCCGTACTTATCCGGTGAACGTGCGCCCCTGTGGGACCCAAATGCTCGCGGCTCCTTCTTCGGTCTGTCCCTGCGTCACAAAAAAGAGCATATGATTCGCGCCGCTCTGGAGGGGGTGCTGTTCAATTTGTATACCGTCATGCTCGCCATGGAAGAAGTCATCGACAGACCGTCAGTCATTCACGCCACTGGTGGATTTGCACGCTCGGAGCTATGGAGACAGCTCATGGCGGATATTTTCGATCAGGAAGTCATTATCCCCGAAAGTCTGGAAAGCTCATGTCTGGGCGCAGCTATTCTGGGCTTGTACGCGCTGGGACGGATTGATTCGCTGGATGCTGTGTCCGGTATGATCGGTACCACTCACCAGCACAAACCTGTAGCAGAACACGTGGATATTTATCGCGATTTACTACCGATTTATATCCGCATTTCACGTAAATTCGAAGAAGAGTTCAAGGATATTGCGGAATTTCAGGCCAAGTCCCTACAATCTTAAATTAGTGGAACCTGTTCTAACGCTGCTGCGTATTACCTTTTTATAAAAACCTGTCTATGTCAGTTGGGCAGGGTAAGAAGGAGGATTAGACGATGCTTAAACAATTACTGCACCGCCTGCTACATTCCACCTCTCATTCTCATAAGCGGCGATACAGCAGCTCAGACCGTTATTACGAACGTGAACGTAAACACCATTCTTCTTCAGACGGTTACAAGAATAGCCACAATGGGCACCGATATTACAAAGATAAACGCCGTCATTACTCCAGTTCTTAGCCAAACAACAAGAAGTAGCGACGGAATAGAGCGTACCACAAGAAGCATGCCACAGGCTCCTTCAAACCCTATAAAGCGAAGACCCTTCTCATCTCAAGGGCCTTCGCTTTATTGTTGTGCGCCCTTCGTTATGCAGGGCAACATCTGTGCATTTTACAGGAAATCGGTTATGACCGAAATTACAGAAACAGGGTTTTAGAGATGATCACCAGCAAAATAAACAGAACAAGAATCGCTCCTACAGAGGTCCATGCTCCTACGCCGCAACCCATACCGCCTACTCCACACATATGACTCATTTACAACACTCCCTTCGCTCATTTACAGAATCATTGTATGTAGACCTGGTCAAATGCGTAAGGGGGGCATTCCCCCATTTTTGCGGCGAATGCCTGTTTATTTTTAGGGACTATCTATGGGTTAATCTCAAGCAGCAACAATGCTTCTTCCAGCTCTTGCATAAACTGTCGGCTATTCTCATAACGTGGCCGAATCTGAAAAAGACGCTCCAGCATTTGACGCACAGGTGAACTCAGTTTCAATTCTTCCTGCCAGCTTGCTGGCGGTTGATCTGGCTGAGGCTCGTAACTGCTATACAGCATAAAAAGCATTAAATGTCCGACATCGTACAAATCGCTGTAGACGGCGACATCTTGTCGCTCAGGTGCGCGCTTTTCCAGCATGGATTCGGTAAATACATCCTCCTGTCGCTCTCCCATCGCCAGAGCAAGACCAAAGTCGATCAGGTAAGGCTTCCCCTCGCGGTGAATCACATTGGGAATGCGGATATCCCGATGGATATAGCCCCGTTCATGCACATGCAGAACTCGCTCCATTAACTCCAAAATGTAGACAACGCATTCCTGTTCTGTAAAGGAACGCTCCTGTTCAAATATAAGCTCCTCCAGCGTCATGCCAGAGATGTATTCCATGACCACAACTATTCCGTTCGAATGCTCGACAATTTCGAGCAGCTTCGGAATATAGGGGTGTTCCATCTGCCGCATAATATGAGCCTCGCGCTGCAATAGCTGAACTGCCTTCGCCCGTTTGCTCGGTCTGGGCATTTTCACTGCCACCTCTTGTCCGCTGTGCCGATCCAGACAGAGGTAGGTTAGACCATAGCTCCCCATGCCTAAAAGCGAACGAACATCATAACGTCCGCTCAGTAAATCGCCAGGCTGTTTCGGATAATCCATCCATGATTCATATGCGTTCCGCAACCAAGCAAACATACTTATATCCTTTCCTCTACATGCCGCAGCAACGTTTCTTATGCGGCTTGTTCGTATTCTTGTATTCCGTTATTATACCATCCACGATAAAAGACCATCAGAACCGGGAAGGTCTGATGGTCTTTATCAAAAAAGATGCTGGTTATGCCTCTCTGCGTCTGCGCGGTGTCAGACCAAGCCAGGACAACAACGAACCGCGCGATTTGCGTTGCCTGCCCTGGTAGGTACGCAAATTCGTAATTAACTGCCGGTCTCGTTCCTCGTCAACCTTTTCTTTCATCCAGCGTTTTTGATCCTCCAGTTGGTTAGACAGGCTGATATTCTTTTCCACCAAACGGCTGTGCTCTGCTTCCAGCTCCTCCAAACGGCTCCGCATTTCCAACAAAGCGTTTTGCACCATGTCCTGCATCTGCGCCAGTTCTTGCGGCTCTACGGACTCCTGCGTTTGTACGGATACAGGTGCTTGCTCCAATCTATACTCAATGGTAGATGCCAAAGTCTGGAACTCCTCCTGCGACTGTAGCTGCATCATGGGTTCCTCTGACAGTTCCTGAGCATTCATTTCATCCTGTAACTCTGTCAGTTCAACCGTAGCAGCAGCTTGCGCCTGCATGACCGTCTCTTCCCTGCCCTCAGCCGCCGCCATTATTTCTTCCCAGGTTGCGGTCAGTGACTCAGCATCCGAGATGGGGGGCAAGCGGAATTCCTCATCCTCCATTTGAAAGGGAGCGGTCACTCTCTCAAGCACCACCTGAACCGCCTGCTCCATCGTCATATGCTGTTCACGCAATGCCCACCGCATCACCTTCAAGCACTCAACATCCTCAGCACTGAACATTCTCGATTGATTCGCGGAACGCTGAAACACATACCCTTGCTCCTCCAGCGCCGCTGCATATTTACGAAGGGTACTCGCCCCGATTCCCAACTGCTTTGCTGCTTCCGTCGTCGATTTGCTTTCTTCCATTTAATCATTACCTCCCCGGATGGTATGGAAAGAAATTAGCTTGTATATGTAGAATTCGCGAAATCCATTGGAAACCCTTTGGCAAAAATGTTCTAATATTGCAGACTGCTAAGAACCTTTGTCATAACGGAATATTTGTAGAAATACAAGAAACGACATTGTAAGAGAATACTTTCGTTTTATGTACCCTTCAGACTCTTTAAAGAGCGTCACATAAATGTCACACTTTCATGATTTCTATGGCACCATTCCTTCCATCAACATGGTCCATGTTATAATTTATACAGCGGTCACCTTAAATATAAATTGAAACGTCCTCTCCTACCTTCCAGTAAAAGTATTGATAATTTACGTTCATTCTACAATTAATCCTAGAAAGACACCTCTATTTACAGTTCATTTTTAATTTTCCAGAATGGAGACAAAAAAATGGATATTTTCAAAAGATCAGCAATATGTTATGTTATGTAACGTAAAATGGATTTCAGGCATAATTTGTAGCATATTAACGTTCGCTGGAACGAGGAGGCAACATAGATGAAGGGGAAGGCAAGGAAAGTAGCTATTGTCGGCGCGGGAATGGTCGGTTCGAGCTGTGCCTACTCAATGGTTAATCAGTCCATTTGTGATGAGATCATGATGATTGACCGCACGTATGATCGGGCTTTGGCCCATGCACTGGATCTGTCCCATTGTATGGATTTTACGTCCACACGTACCAAGGTACGTGCAGGCACGTATGCAGACTGCACGGATATGGACGTTGTGATTATAACGGCTGGAGCCAACCCTAAACCGGGTCAAGACCGCCTATCTGTGCTGGATGACGCAGTGCTTATTACCAGAGAGATTGTAACAGCGATTATGGAGGGTGGCTTCGACGGTATATTCGTCATTGCCGCTAATCCTGTCGACATTGTAACGTATATGGTACAAAGTATATCCGGTCTGCCACGCAACAAGGTGATCGGCACGGGCACCTCCATTGACTCATCGCGACTCAAGACGTTGCTTTCTGAGGTGTTTTCCATAGATCCGCGCAGCGTACAAGGATATGCGCTTGGCGAGCATGGCGAATCCCAATTCGTTGCCTGGTCACACGTCACGATTGGTGGTAAGCCACTCTTGCACATTTTGCGTCAGCATAAAGAACGATTCAGCCACGTCGATCTGGACGACATTGCCCGTAAAACTCGGGATGCAGGCTGGGAGATCTTCACCCGCAAAGGCGCCACTTATTTTGGTATTGCCAATGCGCTGGCATACATTACACGTTCCATTTTAAATGATGATGGTAAAATTATAGCGGTCTCTGCTGTATTGGACGGCGAGTACGGGCACACCGATGTCTGCACGGGCGTTCCGGCAATTATCGGCAGCAGAGGAATTCAAGAGGTCATCGAGCTGGAGCTAAGTCCGGAGGAACAAGCGAAGTTCGACGCCTCTTGCCACCTTATCAGCAATAATATTCGTGCCATTTCAGGCCTAGTGTAAACCAATAGCACAGTAAAAAAACTCCTTACCCTCATTGAGGATAAGGAGTTTTTGCAATCCCCGTATTTCGCCCTATATCTCTTTATAACGAAATACTGTCAGTCCCGCCAACGTAAATACGACAAAGCTACCTATTATAACCGTCAACAGTGTATCCGTTGGCACCATGAACGCCCCGAAGTTGTCTCTTCCACTCGGCATCATCGCCAATAAAGGCTGTGTCCATGGATAGTACGGACCGTAGGTTTGAGAATTGGCGACCAGAATATTCGGCACGGTGAAGACGAAATTCAACGCAAGCGGTGCGGCAAAGCTGGACCACAGGAAGGACACCATCAACTGCAACGCAGCCAGCGGCAGGCAGGCTACCCAGCCGGCGAGCAAACTTTGAGCGATCACGGCCCATGGAATCGGTCCGTTCATGTCCTGCACAACTCCAACACCCAGCAACGCTCCTCCGAACAGTAGCTGGGTCAATCCGACCAAGGCCATAATGATGGTCAGCTTGGCCGCATACAGACTCGTGCGGGACAATGGCAATGACATCAGCTGCTTCCAACCGCCGCCCCCATGCTCGAATCGGCAGACCAGAGATGCAAATACGGCGGTCAGCATCGGCATGAACAGCAGCGCATGAACTGTAAGCATGGCAGACAACAACACCTGCCAATTCCCTCCCGGGTTTGCCAGCAAACCAATCAGGACGGCAATCGCCGGGCTGACGAGCGCAAGGAGCCAGACGGGCGATTTCGCCATTTTCATACGTTCAACAGAAAGCAGCCGTACATATCCTCCGAACATTACGCCACATCCTTTCGGCTAAAATGGGCCGCTGTCAGCAGGCTGAGAAGCACACCCGTTCCGCACCCGACGGACGCAAACATCCACGCTTGAGGTGCAACCCATGCGAATTGCGGCCAGGCCAACGGAAACCATTCGGACAGCTGTGAAGCAAACAGGCTGCCGATACCTAACGTAATCCCCAGTGTTACAGGCAGCGCTTGGTTATGGAACGTGACCGTTAACCACAACAATAATACGAGCATAGGCAGCGTACCGCCTAAAGGCCAAAATCCAAGCCGCAGTAATTCTCCAATCGGCGCCGGCTCTCCCCCGAAGCCGAGTAGCATGCCCAACACCCACGTCCCTACCGTCAGGAGTACACAGGACACACACAGCATCCCGATCGCCAGCGTCAGCTTGGCCATATAGACGCTGAATTTGGATATAGGCAAGGCCAGTAGCTGCTTCCAGGAATTAGACATATGCTCCACATTCGCCAACATGGAAGCGACCATGGTGGCTCCTAACACCAGCGCAAGGGGGACAAACATAGCGATGTTATCCATCAAGGATTCCCACAAATGGCCCTTGTATCGCGGAATCAGATAGTCATAGCGGAGTCCAAAGTTCAGCGCCTGCATCGCCACCAGCCCAAGGGGACCGAGAAACACCAGGAACCAGATTCCCTTTCTGCGTGCTTTGAGCAGATCCGCCGTGAGCGCCCGCAGCATCATAAGGAAGTTCCTCCTTTGCCCACCACTTGCATGAACATATCCTCCAGCGATTTGCGGCGTTCCTCCACACGGTATACGGCATGCGTATTTTCGACCAATCTTCTGACCAGCAGCGCAACAGCCGCATCATTCATGTTCTCGAAATCCAGCGCCGATCCGTCCTTCACTGAATGGTAGCCCTGCTCACGCGCAATCAACTGGGCTGCTTCCGGTTCCGACACTACGATCCGAATTCCTCCCGCAGATTCCTGACGGAGATTATGAATCGTATTTTGAAAGACCAACTCTCCTTCACGGATAATACCCACAGTATTCGCCATATGCTCTACCTCGCTCAACAGATGGCTGGATACCAGCACGGTGATCCCCCGTTGCTTGGGCATCGCCTGAATCAATGTGCGCATTTCCTGAATACCCTCCGGGTCCAAACCATTCGTAGGCTCATCCAAAATGAGCACTTCGGGATTCCCAAGCAGGGCTGCTGCAATGCCAAGTCTCTGCTTCATACCCAGGGAGTAGCCTTTGACTGGACGTTTGGCATGCTTGGTCAGTCGGACGACCTCCAACACTTCGGCAATGTTTTGCTTGGGTACATTCAAAATACGGCGAATGGCCTCCAGATTTTCAATTGCGTTCAAATGACCATAATACGAAGGATACTCCACCAACGAGCCGACTTTACGCAAGATATCGAGCTTATGTCTGCGAATATCTTTGCCGAATATACGGATCGTTCCTCGAGTTGGGCGAATAAGTCCAAGCAGCATGCGGATCGTTGTCGTTTTCCCCGCTCCATTGGGACCCAGAAATCCGTAAATATCTCCTCGAGCTATTTTCAGGTCCAGCTGATTAACCGCCGCGCGGCCTTTGTATATTTTGCTGAGACTGTTCGTTTCAATAATGTATTCGTTCAAGTTCCTCACCTCGACACCTATCGTAACGTGCCAAGTTTAAAGCCAAGGGAACTCTGAGTTTAAGTTTTGTTTAAAAAACGAATTCTTGTCCCGGCTGATGAACTGAAAATCTCCCTCTCCAAATTCATTTCGCGAGCCAGCAGTTCTGTAATCGCCAAACCAATCCCTGCCCCTTTTTCACTGGACTGTTGCTCCATACCGGGCCCTTTATCTGTGATAACCAATGCCTCTGTCCCATTATCTTTCTGTACTTGAACACCGATATATCGGCCTGAGGCAGCATGGCGAACTACATTTTGAAAGAGATTGTCCAGCAGACGACGGAAGCCTTGCTCATCGACATTCCACACCATGCTATGTTCGGGCAGGTCGATATCCACTTCAAAGCCCTCCTTTTCCCACACCGGATACCAGCTGGCTACACACTCCCGCACTAGCCGCAGGATATCACGTGGTGTGTTATTCATAGTGTATTTTCCACTAGCTAGCAGATTATAGGTGAGCAGATTGTCGATCAGACTCCCAAGGTCTTTTAGCTTGTTTTCCATCAGTGTAATCGACTGTTTCCCTCTGCTGCTCAGATTTTCACCATCTAGTGTATACAGATGGCTACGCACGACCGTAAGCGGCGTTCGAATATCGTGTGACAGATCCGCGACCAGTCTCTTCCGCAGCTCTTCCTCCTGACGCTCACGTCCCCGACTCTCGGCCAACTGCTCGACCATCTGATTAAATGCTTCCTCCAGCTTGCCGATTTCATCCGGGCGTCCAGTGGTAACAAGAATAGGCAAGCCATCCTCTCCTCGCTGCGACATGGCGGCCTGAAGCTGCAACAGTCTTCGCCGAATGCCTCCAAAAAACAGAAGAGATACGAATATAAAAGTGCCCAGAATCAATACGATAAAAAAGAGATAGTACATCAACATGCTACTATCTGTAGGTGGCTGTTCAAAGAACGAACGAGGCACTTTTAACACCATATAGCCCTGATTCACATCATTCTTGCCCCCGCCAATAAAGGCTACTACCGTAAACGGCCCCTCATAGCTTGCTTGCTTCATAAAAGCTATAGCCTGCGCAGCGTTCCATTGTTTTGGCATGTTAGGTTGTGTCGGTAACTCCAACCTTGTTCTACCTGCGGTATCCACCCAAAATATTTGTGATTTAGGGAACATATCTTGTTGTATTTTGCGCAGATGGGCTGAAATTTTCTCTGGTGTGGCTCCCTTCAAGGCTACAGCTTCGCGATGCCAGCTATTTTCGGTATGGGTAGCAGAGGGATAGTAAGCATTTTTAGGCTTGATATCCGCCCCCCAATTCAAAAACACGCTATATATCAAGGCTGTAGCAGGCAACACAATGGGCAACAGCATCATAGCAACCACAATAATGACCAGATAACGGAACAACAGTGAACTGCGAAACCGACCTCCCTGACCCGGCCTAGAGCTGGGGTGTAGCCTCCTCCAATCCTTGCGCGTCCTGCTCATTATGCTTTCACCCGATATCCTACACCACGGATCGTCTCAATGATGCGGGGTGTCGCGGGATCGATCTCCAGCTTTTCGCGAAGGTGTCGGATGTGGACCATTAAAGTTTTGTCTCCGTCAATATATGGGTCCCCCCACACTGCTTCATACATTTGCTCTTTCGTCATAATCTGGCCCAAATGCCGCAGCAAATAAGCAAAAATGTGATATTGCTTACCTGTCAGAGTAATTTCCTCCCCGGTATCACGGTTCACAATACGGTTATCAGGAGAGAAGACAGAGAGATGCCCCAGTTGTAAGGATTCTTCCGGCACGGTTCCCGATCGGCGCAGCAAAATCTCCATACGTGCTATGAGCTCGTCCGGGTGAAAGGGCTTGGTTACATAATCGTCGGCGAAATCCAGTCCTTGCAGCTTATCGTCAATGGATGTACGGGCAGACAACATGAGAATGGGAAGCTCCGGGTACTCTTTTTTGAGCCGCTTCCCCATGGTGAATCCATCCAGACCGGGTAACATCACATCCAAAATCACGAGTTGGCACGTACGGGCTGCTTCCACAGCCCCCTCCCCGCTGCGAAGCCATACTACAGCGTAATTCCGCTCTTCCAAATACTGATGCGTCCAAGCACCAATATCCTGGTCATCTTCGATGTATAACACATTTGTTTTCATCATGGGCACCTACTTATCGTTTTTCTTTTATGTAATGGGCATTATAGCATTTATGGTACATGACCCACTTAAAAAGGTTAATAACTACCTTATACGACATACGCTTCACATTTTCAAATTTGAATGCTCGTGAAAAAAGGAGGCCTACCCGATGCTGCTGGAAGCGATATACCATCACCCGAAACGCAATTGGGCTTTTGGTTATAATGATGAAACGATATTTCTACGGCTACGTGCGAAGAAAAATGACCTGAATACCGTTCATGCTCTCACCGGAGATAAATACGATTGGGACCGCACCCGACAGCTTGTTCCGATGTCCAAATTCGCTACCGATGGCAGGTTTGATTACTATGAATGCAGCGTAAAACCTACTCACCGTCGGCTGAAATATGGATTTTTGCTAGAAGACGGTGAGGAACGTATTTGGATGAACGAGGACGACTTTACTACCCAGGAACCCCAAAATGCAGATAAACTGTTCCAATATCCGTTTTTGAATCCGATTGATATTCTGAAGCCACCTGCATGGGTGAAGGATGCTGTATTTTATCAGATTTTCCCGGAACGTTTTGCGAACGGTGACCCCTCCATCAGCCCAGAAGGTGCAGAGACATGGGGCGGAACGCCACAAAGAGACAATTTTTTCGGTGGCGATCTACAGGGGATTCTGGATCACCTGGATCACTTGAACGAGCTAGGGATTAACGCCATATATATGACCCCTGTCTTCAAGGCAACGACCAATCATAAATATGATACAGAGGATTATATGGAGGTGGACCCGCATTTCGGGGACAAAAAGACATTAAAAAAACTGGTCGATGCCTGCCACGAACGAGGAATTCGTGTGCTGCTTGATGCGGTATTCAACCATTCAGGGCGTACGTTTAAACCGTTCGTTGACGTGCAGGAAAAAGGCGAAGCCTCGCCTTACAAGGACTGGTTCCATGTACATAGCTTTCCCTTGGAAGTGGTGGATGGCACACCGACGTACGATACATTCGGGCTGGAACCAATGATGCCCAAGCTGAACACCGAACATCCTGAGGTGAAAAAGTACCTGCTGGATGTGGCAAAGCATTGGATCGAAGAAATCGGCATCGATGGTTGGCGGTTGGATGTGGCAGACGAGGTGGATCACGCCTTTTGGCGGGAATTCCGCACTACGGTCAAGCAGGCCAATCCGGATGCGTACATTTTGGGTGAAATGTGGAATGAATCGTCTGAATGGCTTCAGGGGGACCAATTCGATGCAACGATGAATTATCCGTTCACCTACGCGGTGAATGATTTTTTCGTCAAGAAAGTGACCGATGCCCAAAGCTTTGCCTTCGCCATCGGACGACAGCTGGCCCGCTATCCGCAGCAAGCATCCGAGGTTGCCTTCAATCTGCTGGATAGCCACGACACACCGCGCCTGCTGACACTGTGCGGGGATGACAAGCGGCTGATGCGACTGGCCGCCCTGTTCCAGTTCACGTACATGGGCGCACCCTGCATCTATTACGGCGATGAGATCGGCCTGGATGGAGATGCCGATCCAGGCTGCCGCAAGTGTATGGAGTGGGACACCGACAAGCAGGACCGCGAGCTGTTCGACTTTTACCGCGAGTTGATTGCGCTTCGTAAGGGGCACCCTGTCCTCCGTGATCAGGGAAGCATCACCTTTTTGGAGGCACAGCCAGAGGGTACCTCACTTGCCTACGAGCGCCGCAGCGAGGAAGAAGTAATGCTCGTGCTGCTCAATCGTTCCGATGAGGATCACGTTTTTGAACTGGACATTCCTGAGCAGGAATGGCAATTAGCTTTTGGCGAAAGCCAGTTGTCCAAAGGAGCGAAGGGGTTGCACGCCAAGCTTCCACCCTACGGATACGCTGTACTGAAGGCAGCACCTGCTCGGTCAGTAAAACCTGCTTAAGAGGACGATGTCAAGGCGGGAAGCAAGGCATCCGCCTATATAGGCGGATGCTGATGAAGGTACCTGCCGAATACGGCAAAAAAAGCGAAACCACCGGGAACAAGATGTTTACTTGTTCCTGATGGTCTCTTTACGTCGAATAAGAACTTTTATCCAAGCCATTTATTTATTTTTAACATCTGTTCTTACTACCCCAACATCCGAAGCATTGATCGAAATGGGGTTACCGCCTTGTCCTGTCTGAGCTGAAGAAGATTGTCTGACGTTCACCGAAATTCTTTTATTCTTAAATCCAGTTCGTCTCGTTCTTCCCAATGCAATACCTCCTTAAATATATACGTGAGTTCCTTAAACCTCTCAATTACGACTCAACCGTGAAGAGATATGCTATATGAATATGCCACTGTAGAAAACAGGTAGCGGCGAATAGCGGATCATAGAGAAAAGAGGCTCGGTGATTCACACAAAAAAACGAAATTTCCATCCATGCAAAAAACCGCTCCAAGGAGATACCTTGAAGCGGTTTTTTAGCGCTACCTGAGCCAGTAGAGCAGTTTACGCAGGTAGCGTCTGTGTTTTCAATTGCACGTACAACTGGTGCGTCACCTGCTGCGGCTCAATACCCAACTCATCTTCCAGTATTCTGACGAAGCTTTCATAATGCTTTTGAGCAGCGGTATAATCGCCCAGTTGGGCATAGGCGGTCAGCAGCAGACCGCAGATATCGTCTGAGTACGGCTCCCGTTGCTGGAGGCTGAGTAAGCGCTGAACAGACTGCCGGGTACGACCTGAGCGAAGCTCGTCTCTCGCCAGCTCAGAAGCACATGCCAGATACATACTGCGCAGCTTCTCCCTTTTTGCATACGCCCACGGGTAATCGTACTCCTCCAGATAGTTGCCACGGTATAGAGCCAACAGGCTCTCAATACGCGGCGTACCGCCGCTACCGGATGCAGCCCATTCGGATATTCCCCGCTCGAATAGCTCCACATCTGTAATCCAGCCATTGCGGTTCAAGCGGTAGCGATCCAGATTGTATTCCAGCTTCGTATCTTGCATCCGTTCTTTCAATGCCTTGCGGATTTGGTAAATGGACGTGTGCAGGTGAACAACAGCCTTGTCCAAATGATATTCAGGCCATAGCGCATCCAGCAATTGTTCTTTGCTCACCCATTCCCCTTCATGGTGTAGTAAAAAGGAAAATAGCTCCTGTGACTTTAATGTGCGCCATTTGAAGGGTTTCGCTCCTACGGCTTCCTGTCCATCCTCCAAAATTTCAAGCTTTTGAAAACAACGTACCTTGGGGGATTGCTCTGCTGTAACTCCCAAGCTGGAAGAACGGGGATCAGCCAGCGTGGCTGCAATCCGATCTAACGTTTTGGATAGCCGCCGGGCATGAACGGGCTTTAACAAGTAATCCAGTGCTTGCAGCTCGAACGCTTCAATAGCATATTCCGAGTACGCGGTCACAAAGACGATATGAATATGGGAATCCAGCTGTTGAATCCACTCGGCGGCCTCCAGACCGTTCATCTCTGGCATTCCGATATCTATAAAAACAATATCCGCACGTTCTGCCGCCAGATGATCCAGCCCCGCTTGTGCAGACGTATATTTGCCCATTACCGTTAACCGTCCGTCCGCCTCCAGCAACCGTTCCAAGTAGGTTAATGCCGACCGCTCATCATCAATCAAAATCGCCTTCATTTGTGTCTGTACTCCCTTCCTGCTGCAACCATCCATCATGATGCTCTATTTACATGCTATCTGCTTTATCCTTACGATTTTTAATTCCTTATATTTTATATATCGTATCATCGCGGACGCGACATTAGCTTTTCCGACAAATGTACTGTACTTTTTTTATTCATCGGTATTCCGGGGCGAGATCGTTTCCGGCACACGGAAGCTTACCGTCGTCCCTTGCATTGAATTACTTTCAATCCGCAATCCTTCTCCATACATATGGATAAGACGGCGATGGATATTCCGCAGTCCCACGCTGGAAGATACATGATCCTCCGACAACAGCTGTTCCAGTCGCTCGGACGGAATCCCTACGCCGTCATCGGTCACGCTGACTACAAAATCGGTTCCATCCTCCTGCACAACCACTCGCACGGTTCCACCTGTTGCCCGTTGCATCACACCATGTCGTATCGCATTTTCCACGATAGGCTGAATGCTTAATGGCGGGATAAGCGACCGGATGTTCCTTCCTACCTCTACGGTCACCTGCAAACGTTCTTCAAATCGTGCTTTTTCCAGTGCCACATACGATTCTACCAATTCCAGCTCCTTGGATAACGGTACCGTATTCTCCCTGTTCTGAAAATCAAAACTGCCCCGCAAATACTGACTCAGCTCCATGAGCAGCTCCGCTGCTTTATCCGGGTCTACGGCTACGGTCGATACAATAACATTCAATGCATTGTACAGAAAATGCGGCTTAATTTGTGCCTGTAAAAAGGCCATTTCCGAACGCACCGCTTCCTCTGCCGAATGACGCATGTTCAACAGCGTGCGCACACGCGCCTTTAATTCCTCAGCATCAACAGGCTTACGTAGAAAATCATTAGCTCCCGCCATAAAACCCGCGCGGATATCGCCGGGCAGGTCGCGTGCCGTCAGCAGCAACACTGGTAGCTCGGACAGGGAATACCGTTCCCGTATCCGTCGGCACAGCTCAATACCGGACATTTCCGGCATCATCCAATCCGTAATGACTAGGTCAAATCGGGTACGGCCATTCAGCATGTGAAGTGCCTCCTCGGCATGATCCACTGCCACCACGCTACAACCTGTGGTATATAATAGCTCCTCCAGCACCCGAAGATTAACCTCATCATCATCTACAGCCAGCACTTTGTAGGGAACAGTCTGAACTTGCTCCAGTGCATCCTCTTCATGCGGAATCACATTCTGACCCGACGTCACGCCAGGCTGCAATATAACCGCAGACGAAACATCTTTTTGAGCTTCATGTGCCAACGTTCCGGTCTGCGCCAAGGGTAGTGTAAAATAAAAGGTCGAACCCTTGCCCAATCTAGATTCTACCCGGATATGACCACCATGCAACTCCACCAGGCGACGGACTATTCCTAATCCAAGCCCTGTCCCACTGTATCCTTCATCCTCAGCATTCGCCCCTCGGTTAAAAGGTTCAAATATATGCGAAAGATGCTCCTGGGCAATACCGGACCCGGTATCCTTCACACTGATTTCCATTTCGCGGTTCCCCGCTTTGGCAGAGATTACGATTTCGCCTTCCTCCGTAAATTTCACCGCATTACCCAACAAATTGTACAAAATCTGAATCAGCCGATCCTCATCCGCATCCACCTTGGGTAACGAATTGGGCCATTCTTTGACGAATTGCAGCTTTTTCTTACCCACCGTATGACCCAATACCTCCAGCACGGAATTTACAGCTGCCTGTACATTAACAGGCCGGCGATTTAAGGCTAATCTTCCATTTTTCAAATTAGAAAAATCCAGAATATCGTTAATTAAATAAGAAAGTCTGCGTCCTACATTCGCAATCAAGGACAAGTTGTGCTTTTGCGGCTCATTGAATTGTGCCCCGTAACGGTCTAGCATGGATTGAGCGATATTAATAATTCCATGTAGAGGAGTGCGCAACTCATGTGACGTGTTCGCCAAGAATTCGTCCTTTAACCCATCCAGTGTTAGCAACCGTCGTGACAGGTTCTCAACCTCCATAAACGAATGTACAAAACGTTTGGCCAGCAGAAGCGTTTGAGCCAATACGAATATGAGCATTTCATAGGCTGTCACCCCGCGCACATCTCCCCAGCCCAAAATATACACAAAACTAGTCACTACAATCATAAGTATGCTCATAATACTAATGACTAGCAGTGCAGCGTCATCCGTCCGTTGAAGAAGTCCACGAATCAAGATCAGTAATACATATCCCACACTAACTACGCCAAAAAGAAGAATAAACGCTTCAAAGGATGAGAGTATCAGTGTAGGCAACATTAGCCCCATACCTAGCATCAGTGCGGTTGTAATATTATAGAGGCGCAGCACGATCCGATTCATAACAATCTGCGTCGAAAGATGAACATACCGGATCAAAAAATAGTAGAACAGCGTTGAAGAGAACGACTGTATTTTCAGTATCCATTCATAAGGTAAGTCCGGTATTCCCCAGACCAGCAGCTTTTCTCCATGTGTCAGAATGTAAAATAAAGCCGCGATGCAAAAGCATCCTAAGTAAAGCAATGCCTTCTCCTTTTTACGTAAAAGATACAGCATGATAAAAAATACGGTAGGCATAAAAAAACCCGCTATCAGTACGGTGTCCTCTGCCATTGCAACTTCCCGGCTATGCGTAATACTCTCGTAATCCCCAAATAACAATGGGTAAATGATCCCACCGGAGGAATAACTATAATTAGCCACATGCACGGTAATATCTACCGATTGTCCATCTACCGCTGCAAATCCAACATAAGGAGCATTGCCCTGCTTGCCTTTGTCGGCAGAAACAGAGGGAATACCACTCGCTCCTACCTCTGCTCCGTCAATCCATACTCGGCTGGAACTCCGAATGTTTTGCATATAGATGCCGTACAGATTTTCCGCTTTTTCAGGCAACAGGATACGAATATGATAGGTTCCATATCCGGTCGCCTGTCCCTCAGGCATCCACTGATTCCATCTACCAGGCACATCCACAATTTTGGTAGAATATCCCGTTTCCATCCCCAACTCTGAAGAACTCTGATGATTTACCCAATCCTTATCTTGTAATTCATGAAAGGCTGAAGGTTGCACAAGCTGATTGGGGTAAAATTCCCACTCCCCTCCCAGCTGTACAGGGCCTTCCTTTTCGGGGTGCCAATTACGCAAATCAATAACACCGTTGTGAGCTTTCCAATGACTGTTCCCGGATAAAACCCCCGACACTAACGGATACACCGGCAACGCAACCGCAAGCAGAAGTATAATAAAAAATAAAACACCCTGTTTTTTCATAAATCCCCCGCTCTTTTCAATATCGTCTATCTTTTAGTATCTGTTATTCTAACCAGCTGTATTAGAAGCCCTGCCCATGCAAAAAGGGACGCCCGCCGCAGACAAAAATCTGTGCGGAATCGTCCCCTTCTATACATCCTTGTACTTCCTGTATTTCCCTTATTAAGGAATCATGCCTTCATCATTACCACCGCCAGGAATCGAGCCTGAATCGTCTCCGCTGCTATCGCTTGGTGGCGTTGCTCCACCACTGCTGTCGCCACTTCCTGTTCCGCTGCTGTCGCTTGGCGGTGTTGCTCCACCACTACTGTCACTGCTTCCTGTTCCGCTGTTGTCGCTTGGTGGCGTTGCTCCACCGTTGCTGTCGCCGCTTCCTGTTCCGCTGCTATCGCTTGGCGGCGTTGCTCCACCACTGCTGTCACTGCTTCCTGTTCCGCTGCTATCGCTTGGCGGCGTCGCTCCACCACTGCTGTCGCTGCTTCCTGTTCCGCTGTTTTGTTGCTGGCTGGCTACAAAATCTTTATACTCCTGAATCGCATCTTCCAGATTCATATAATTTTTCTTAATTTCCGGCATAGGATAATACTGGTCCAGACGATTGAATGCATCCACTACTCTGTGAAAGTAGACCGTCGTAGGATCTGTACCATTTGCTGTGAGCAGATTGTTCGCAATGGTCTTGAGCTCATTGATATCCTGACCAGTTACTATCCATTTGGACTGGTAGTTCGAAAACGCTGTAATCAAATCCGTGTTAGCCTGGTCTACCTGCAGCTGGGTGCTATCCGGAGTATTAAGCACAAGGCTTGCCTGATTAATTTGCCCTTGAAGTTCTTCGCTATCTTGTTCGGTATAATGACGGCCGAACGTCTGAACTTCATTATTAGCTAAATTTATGTTGTAATTCAACAACGTGGTATCCACCGCTATTGGTACGGCATACTGGCTCTGTACCTGTTGCAACTCCTCGTATACAGGAACCACGTCTTGCAATTCAAATCTAGGCAGACCTAAGAAAATGGAGGCATGCTCTGATGCAGAAGACAAGGCTTGCTGGGCTTCAGCGCTTAATGCGCCTGAATTTTGCACCAAAATTCCATTGATCGATGCCTGCATTTCAATGATTTCCGCTCTCAATTGTAGTCTTTTCTCGTTATATTTTTCAATATAGGTCCCTTTAGCCTGACTTAATTGATTATAAGAGATCACCAATTGCTCCTCAGGAGTAAACGGCATAATGAGTGCAAAGTTGGCTTGTGCTGTTTGTTGCTCTAAAGACAGCATTTCCGTATTCAAGTAATTACGAGCTACAGGGTTAGACAGCAGTTTTAGATGAATGTCTTGAACCAGCTGCTGCAGTTTTTCCCGAATTGTAGCAGGCACTGGAGCAGTGAATTCCGCAAGTCTTTGACTCAGCTCCATGTTCAAGGTCAATACGTCCTGCTGCGTCATAGCGGTGTGCATCTTCTCTGTATATTCCTGAATGAGGTTGCCCAGTTCAACATTTTGAGAGCCACTCTGATCGTAGATAACCTGCGCTTCTTGTAAAGTATTTTTTAGCACTGAAAAGTCTGCTGCTTGCAATGCCAGAAATGCTTCTGTCGTATCTTTTATTTTTCGTGTCCATTCGTCCAACTGCTCAGTTGTAGCTAATGGGTTCACATATACACTTAATCCTTCCCTCACTAAGGACTTGTAACGCGCTTTGTCAGTTTTCATATTCTCCACACGATCCGTTACATCGAGAAAATGCAGATAGGTATCTCTGAGTTTTACTGATGCATTGTAGACTTCAATTACTCGACGCAAGCTTACTACTTCCCGATCCACAATATTTTGAGGAGCATTCCCTTCCAGCACATTGTTGCCAAATTGAATAGCTTGACTTAGTGATTCATCCCAAAGAGGCGGGAATTCGTCGCCAATCATTCGGTTTTGTTCAAGGGTAGTCGAAGCTACCTGAATCAGTCTAGTTAATTCCTGTGTCCCAATCACTGGTTCTGTGGCTGAGGCTGTGTACACAGAAACATCGTGCTTCAATGTGCTGAGCGCTTGATCTACCTCTGCCTGTGTAGCTGCTGTATTGTTCAGTACCAGCATAGCTTGATTGATTGCTATGGACAGGCTTTCCTTCGCTGCGGCCGTGTAAAGCGCCTGATCTGTTCCACCCTCACCTGCACGCTCCAGTAGTTCTTTGGCTGCATGGACTTCTGTCTCCAGCTGACTGCGGTCTACGCTGATAATGTCACTATCGTGTTTTTTCTTATCTTTGCTATCTGTGTCCGTGACAACCGATCCAGCAGAGGATGAGTTCTTCGTACCATTTACGAGACTAACAGCTTCTTTCATCGCATCATAGTTAATGATAACATCCTGCGGCTGTTTTTGTTCCGGCAGGTTAAGCTGGTTGATTGCAGCTCCCTTAGCCAGCGTAATAAAAGGAACGCCCACATATTGTGATGCATCCAGCAAACCAATACTACCGCTAACCAACAGCTTGCCCAGTCCCTGTTGCAAAGAAACGCGGCTAATCGCGGCATTTCCTTCGGTCACGATCGATGCATCATCTTTCAGCGTCAGGTTGTCAATCTTCGTTGTCCCGGTTGCTGTCAGCTTGGCATCCTTAGAGCCCAGCTCCACACCGGACCATGCCGTATTTTCTAAAATGGCCGATACAGGCTGATTCCCTGTACCTTTGATTTCCAATACCCCTGTGGAGGACATGTTCTTCAAGGTTACCGAGCCATTAACGATCAGGCGCCCCTCAAAAGACACACCCTTGCCGTCAAAAACGCCACCGTCTGCGTTAATTTCCAGCTTATTCACACCTGTCAGTGTACGCAAGTTACGGTTAAGGTTGAATTTCGCCCCTTTTAATACAGCTTTGTTATTTTCACCGAACAAACCTTGCAAAGACCCTTCCAACTGGTAAGGGATATTTCCGATGCGAACGGTATTGCCCTCTGATTTCACTTCTCCTACCGGATGATCCAGCAGGCTGACGAATACTTCCGCACCACTCTCCCGGTTCAATGGATTTTTCAAATCCGTTGCAGAAGCATCCTCTGATAAAAGACCGTAAGAGCGGGCAACCTGAACTGCATTTTGCTGTGCATTCGCTGTGCTGGCATCCTGTAAGTCCATTGCACGTACTAGCGATACGATCAGTTCTTCCTTGGTAATGGCATCCCCCGGACGGAACAGTTCCCCGTTACCTGTCATATACCCGGCTGCACGTACAGCCTCAATATAGGGAGCACCCCATGCATCGGATGACACATCCATAAAAGAAGTCTGCGGCTGATTGTTAACTTCCAACTGGAACAGACTGCACAAAATTTTAGCCGCCTCTGCGCGGGTCAAATTCTTTTGCGCCATAAAATCGCCCTGCTTACCGCCTGTCATCAAACCCAAGGTGCGAGCTTGTGCTACAAATCCAGTTTCGCTTTGCGAATCTGCTGTCGCTGCATAAGCAGTCTGGACGCCGCCCACCCAAGGCAGAGATACGATTGAACCTGAAGCAATACCCAATACCATCGCAGATGCAATCCATTTATTTCGATTTACAAGTTTCAACATTTCCACTCCTAGACACTATTTATTGGCATATATCCTGTTTTTCCAAAGGCTTTAGTCATGTTTAGTTCTACGATTTATGCAACCAAGGAACTATGCTAAGAAAATTATACGAAACCCCACTGAACCGATTCTGAACAATAAGACCTATATGATGGCATCACGCTACAAAATCGCTTGACTTGGAGTGAACTCCAAATGTAATAATATCCGGTGTAAGTAGCTGGAGTAGACTACATTTGAAGAAAACAATATCTAGGAAAGCGAGGTATAATTAAATGGACTATGTGAAACTTGGAAATACCGGTTTGGATGTATCCCGGCTTTGTCTTGGGTGTATGGGCTTTGGGGTTGCAGAACGGTGGATTCACCCATGGATACTAGATGAAGAGCGCAGTCGTCCAATTATAAAAAATGCCCTGGAGCTAGGTATTAATTTTTTTGATACCGCGAATGTATATTCAGATGGAACTAGCGAAGAAATTGTTGGACGGGCTTTAAAGGATTATGCGAATCGAGATGAAATTGTCCTCGCGACAAAGGTTCATTTCCGTATGCATCAAGGCCCGAATGGTGCGGGACTTTCCCGAAAGGCTATCATGAGTGAAATAGATAAGAGCCTTAAGCGACTGGGGACAGATTATGTGGATCTGTACCAAATCCATCGCTGGGATTACAATACCCCTATTGAAGAGACGATGGAAGCTTTACATGATGTTGTGAAGGCCGGGAAGGCAAGATATATTGGTGCTTCTGCCATGTACGCATGGCAGTTTCTGAAGGCGTTACATGTTGCTGAAAAGAATGGATGGACCCAATTTGTATCAATGCAGAATCATTTAAATCTCTTATATCGTGAAGAGGAAAGAGAGATGCTGCCGCTTTGTAAAGAAGAAAAAATCGGTGTGATTCCATACAGCCCGCTTGCAGGTGGAAGATTGACGCGTGATGTGCAGGAAACAACACATCGTTCCGAAACCGATCAGGTTGCGAAATCTAAATACGATGCGACTGCCGATACCGATCGATTGATCGTGGAGCAGGTTGCGGCCATCGCAGAAAAACGTGGAGTTCCTCGCGTTCAAATCGCACTTGCCTGGTTGCTACAGAAAGAACCGGTAACAGCTCCCATTATCGGTGCTACGAAAACGTCTCATCTCGAAGATGCAGTAGCTGCTCTTTCGATTACGTTAACACCTGAAGAAATTGCATTGCTGGAAGAGCCATATGTTCCTCATCCGGTAGTTGGCGCTCAGTAAATATGGATGAAATGAAAGTTTCGAAATAAGAAACAACAAGAACGCCCTATCCATTTACATAGGGCGTTTCTTGATCAGAAATCAGGAGGTGAAGTCTGCATGTTGATCGCAGAAGTAAGCAAAAAATTCGAACTATCTCAGGATACACTCCGCTATTATGAACGCATCGGACTTATTCCGCGTGTGAACCGTAATAAAAGTGGAATCAGGGATTACACGGAAGAAGACTGCAGATGGGTTGAATATATCAAATGCATGCGAGGCGTAGGGCTTCCCATTGAAATTTTGATTGAGTACGTTAGGTTGTTCCAGCAGGGTGATGAAACGATAAATGCTAGAAAAGAACTCCTAATGGAGCAGCGTAAGCAGCTCATTGCAAAAATGGCAGATATGAACAACGTATTGGAACGCATGGATTATAAAATTACAAGCTATGAACAGACAATAGGTAAAAAAGAAAAACATCTAATTTAACCCCTACGTGCTTTGCGGGAGAGCAGGTTCCCCAAGGACTGAACACCTTGAACAAACAAGACTAGAATGATGACGGTAATCAGCATAACCAGCGTATCAAAACGTTGATAGCCATATGCGATCGCCAGATCACCAATTCCGCCTCCGCCGACCGCACCAGCCATAGCAGTAGCACCAATCAGACCAATGGATGCTGTCGTTAACGACAAAATCAGAGAACTGAATGCCTCAGGAAGCAAAAAATATCGAATGACCTGGAATGGAGTCGCCCCCATCGCATCTGCTGCCTCCAGTATCCCCGGATTTACCTCCAACAGCGAGTTTTCGACCAGCCTGCCGATATATGGCGCAATATATACAATCAAGGGGACAATTGCCGCACTGGTCCCAATGGATGTATTCACAATCAGACGGGTTAACGGAATGATCGCAATCAGCAAGATAATAAACGGTAAGGAACGAACAATGTTAATGATCGGATTCAAAATATTGTGCAGCCATTTGTTCTCCAGAATTCCACCCGGACGAGTGATGACGAGTAAAATACCGATAGGGATACCGATCAGGGCACCAATGAATAATGATATGCTGACCATAAGCACGGATTCATACAAAGCTTCCCACAGTTGATCCCAGGTGATCGTAGTTCCTGTAATCATCATAGACTCTCTACCTCCTGAATATGGACTCCTTTGCTCTTGAGAAAATCAACAGCCTGCTGAACGGCATGCTGTCCACCGCGCAGTTGGATCGTCATATAGCCAATTGTCGTTTCTTGAATCTCCGTCATGTTGGCAAACAAAATGTTCACGTGGATATCATGCTGCCGAATCAATTCATGAACCACCGGATCAGAAGCAACCTGCCCTATAAACTCCAGCTTGTAAATTCGCTGTGATTCTTGCTGTTCGAACGTTTGCAGCACACTCTCGGGTACCGTATCGTGAATGACCGTGCGTACAAAGCTCTGTGTCGTTGGGTGCTGCGGCTGCCCGAATACCTCCAGGACATTGCCCTGCTCGATGATTTCCCCCTTTTCCATTACGGCTACCTTATTGCAAATTCGCTGAATCACCGACATCTCATGGGTGATGATCAAAATGGTGATCTTGTATTCCTTATTGATTTTGCGAAGCAAGTCGAGAATTGACTGTGTGGTCTGCGGATCAAGTGCCGAGGTTGCCTCATCACAGAGCAAAATGGACGGGTTGCTCGCAAGCGCCCGTGCAATCCCTACACGCTGCTTTTGTCCGCCGGAAAGCTCGTTGGGATAGCTATTCGCCTTGTCGGACAATCCTATGAACGCCAAGAGCTCTTTTACACGCCCATCTATTTCCCGTTTGTTGCGCTTAAGTAGCACCAACGGAATTGCAATGTTGTCGAACACTGTTTTCGATTCCAGCAGATTAAAATGCTGAAAAATCATTCCGATCTTCTTCCTTACCTTCCGAAGCCCAGAGGTCGAGTAGGTATTTAACTGCTCCCCCTCAACAAGAACCTCTCCGCTGGTTACCTTCTCCAGACGATTGACCAAACGGATCAGCGTACTTTTCCCTGCACCACTGAATCCGATAAATCCGAAAATATCTCCTTTATCCACTTTGATATTTATATTTTTTAACGCTTCAATACTTAGACCTTTTCTCACATAGGTTTTGGATACATTCCTAAGTTCAATCATGAGTCCTAACTCCTTCCGTTCTCACAAGTATGTAAGATGTCTCTGAGCTGATTGCTTTTCTTTGGCATGAACGATCGAATTAAATCCGAGTATTCTAGTAAGTTTTATAAAGTATACTACTTCGATTTAATATTCATGTCAATATGTGTTTTGAGTCTGGTTAGTCCATGTCCTTGCATAAATCAGCATGATATTGCAGATGGTATGAAATATGCCGAAGCATACACACCTTACCCGAACGGGACGGAAGCGGAGGAACATAGATGAAGCGAATATTTACCTTGTGGCTATGCGTTGCAGTTATGGGGATGTTGGCAGTTACGGCGGAACCCGCATGGGCCACTCAGACTGTTGACGGACAGCCTTATCATTTTGGATTTAAAAAAAGTAAGGGAGGGGAGCTACCTTCTATCGCACAAGAAGGCTTTATGCACCTGATCAAAAGACAAGGTGGCATCTTTCTGGGGGATACGACTAAAAAAGAATTATTTCTCACTTTCGACAACGGCTATGAGAATGGGTATACTCCGAAAGTGCTGGATGTATTGAAGGCCAAAAAGGTCCCAGCCGCCTTCTTTGTGACAGGGCATTTTGTAAAAGACCAGCCTGCTTTGATGCGACGCATGGCAAGTGAGGGTCATATTATCGGAAACCATTCATGGAGCCATCCTGATATGAGCACCATTTCTTCGGCAGAGATCCGGTCTGAGCTGGATCGGGTACGAAATGCATCGGCAGAGCTAACCGGGCAAAAAGAAATGAAATATGTCCGACCGCCTCGCGGCATTTTTAGTGAAAAAGCATTGGCTTCCTGTCGAGAAGCCGGATATACGAGCGTATTCTGGTCTGTAGCTTACAAGGACTGGGACACAAATATACAGCAAGGAACGGACTATGCCTATCGTCAAGTCATGCGTCAGCTCCATCCTGGTGCGGTTATTCTGCTCCATTCCGTATCCAAGGACAATGCCGAGGCGCTTGCTTCTATCATCGACGAGGCTCGCAAGCAAGGGTATGAGTTTAAAAGTCTAGACGACCTTAAGGTGAAACATTATCACTAAATAGTAATTGAATTTAATGAGTCGATATCATAATGAGCCCGATCCACACCTGCCCATGGTAGCCAGTGTGAATCGGGCTTTTTAGTTTACGACCAAGGAAGGTAATGGATATAATGACTGTAAGAAATGAATTGGAAAGCACTATTTTTTGGAGGTATATCATGCATTTTGTATTTGATCTGGATGGAACGATTTGCTTTAAGGGTCAGTGTGTGTCGGATAAGATCGCAAGCTGTCTGGAACAATTGCCCCGATCGGGACATGAAGTCATTTTTGCCTCGGCACGGCCGATTCGCGACATGTTACCCGTACTTCCTAAACGCTTTCACACCTATGCTCTGATTGGTGGCAACGGCTCTATGATCTCCCAACAAGGCAGTATAACTCACGTGGAATCCTTTTTACCAGATGTGAAGAATGCCTTGCTCGCACTACTGGAGGAACACCAAACCACCTACCTGATTGACAGCGAGTGGGATTATGCATATACGGGTGCAGCTGATCATCCTATACTCAACAATGTGGATATCAGCAAGTTGGCGCAAAAGCTGCCTTTGGCTTCCCTGAAATCCATCGTAAAAATGCTCATTTTAACTGCTGACGATATGGATGAGCTGGCCGCCAAGCTTTCGCCGCTCGGCGTGGTCATCCATCAACACCGTAATGAACAAGTGCTGGACATCAGCCCGCAAAATATCCATAAATGGAACGCACTTCAGAAGCTTGGTGTGCAGCCCCGTCAATTTATCGCCTTCGGCAATGATGCGAATGATATACCGATGTTCAGGGAGGCACACCATGCTGTCATGATTCATCAACATGCTGAACTGGCTGCCTTCGCGACTGAATCGATCCCTAATGAGGGGGAAAATCAAGAAGACCTGATTATCGCCAAAATACGTGAGTTGGCTGAAACAGTTACCATTTAGCCAAACGCCAAGAAAGGGAAGGTCTCTCTATGAACCTTCCCTTCCTTTTACCATTCTACAGATAGCAACGCCTATTGCACGCTTAGCATATACACTCGGGCTTCATAGGGGCGCAGCTTCAAGGCGTGCAGTTGTTCCCCTTGTATCGGCTCGTAGTTGGACAACAGCAACTCCGCCTTAGCGACAGGAAAGTCCTCCTCGGGCCAGTGGTACACCGGATCACGATCAAAGAAATTCAATATGACCAGCAAACGCTCTTCTCCCAGCAAACGAGTGAATACATACAGCTCCGTATCTAGCGGCAACAGCAGCTTGTATTCGCCATAGACTATGACCTCATGTTGTTTGCGCAGAGCAATCAACTTGCGATAATAGTGGAAAATCGAGTCCGGATTATTTCTTTCTGCCTCTGCATTAATGTGTGTGTAGTTATCATTAATCTTCATCCACGGCTCTCCATCGGTAAATCCGGCTGAAGGTCCAGCATTCCATTGCATGGGAGTACGCGCATTATCCCGACTTTTCCGCCAGATCTCTGCCATAATCTGTTCCTCAGACTCACCGATCTTCCGTTGCTGCTCATAATAATTCAACGTTTCCACATCCCGATAATCATCAATTGACGGGAATGCGATATTCGTCATGCCAATTTCCTCACCTTGATAAATATAAGGCGTACCCTCTAACATATGTGTGAAGGTTGCCAGCATTTTGGCTGACTCTACGCGATATTGTCCATCATTAGCAAATCGCGAGAGGGCCCGCGGCTGATCATGATTGTTCAGATAATTGGCATTCCATCCTTCCTCATGAAGCACTGTCTGCCAGCTGCTCATTATTTTTTTCAGCTCCACCAGTGTCCACGGCTTGGGTTTCCATTTTTCCGTCCCTAGCCCTTGTGCATCAATAAACATGTGTTCAAACTGGAAAACCATATTCAGCTCATGCCGCTGGTCCCCCACATAATCAAGCGCCTGTTCCGGTCCTAAACCAGACGTTTCGCCAACTGTCATTAAGGGATAACGCTCCAGTAATTTTTCATTCAGCATCCGTAGAAGCACATGTACCTGTTCCAGATTGGAAAAGAGCTGATAGGCACGTACCAAGGTTCGTTTGTCAGGATTATCGGCATCCGGCAGCCCCTCCGCTTTGACAATATGGGCAATGGCGTCAAAACGGAAGCCATCGACTCCCTTTTTCAGCCACCATTCCACCATGCGGTAGAGCTCGCTCACCATCTCTTCATTTTCCCAGTTCAGATCTGGCTGATGCTCGGAATATAGATGCATGTAATATTCGTCTGTAAGCTTGTCATATTTCCACACTGAACCGGAAAAATACGATTCCCAGTTGTTCGGATATCCGCCATTTTTGCCTGTTCGCCATATGTAGTAGTCCCGCTTCGGATTATCCTTGGACGAGCGTGACTCCGTAAACCACGGATGCTCATCCGATGTATGGTTTAATACCAAATCCATCATGATTTTGATGCCTCGTTCATGCGCCTGGTGAAGCAGTTCGTCAAAATCCTCCATCGTTCCAAACTCATCCATAATGGCATAATAATCGCTAATATCATATCCGTTATCGTGATTAGGCGATTTATATACCGGACAAATCCAGATTACATCAATACCCAGCTCACACAAATAATCCAGCCTGGACAAAATGCCTCGCAAGTCTCCTTTACCGTCTCCGTCAGAATCCTGAAAACTGATCGGGTAAATCTGATATACAACGGCTTCCTTCCACCATATTTTTCTAGGCATGTTTCCCTCCTGTAGCTTCTCTGTACATCCAATAGCTTATGCTCTTAACATACACGCAATACCTGTCTGCGAATCGTTGGTGTAGGGGAACAAGAGTCTTGTAAGCTTGCTTCGACGCATTAGCAGAGCCGCTATAACCTACGGAGATTTATTTTAAAAAAATATTTTGCAAAACAGGTTGTAAAAGTGGACCTGGCGTTACCTATATTTATGAGCTGCCCATATACATGTACTCAAAGCGGTGCCACTTTTGAATAAAAGGAGGAACTTACATGAACCATCGACCCAAGGAGCCAAAGGATCTGATTGTGGAAACTACTGTGATCCCGCCCAACATCCATGTGGATGTGGAGTCAGCCACTGAGGGGGGAACTCGCCGCCTGATGCTTAGCGATAACCCGGAGACGCTTACCCACGTGACGGTACCTACCGAGCAAGCCACCCTGTGGCATGACGTGGTTCGCACGACAACCCGAACAGTCAAACATCGCATTTTCGGCTGGCATTATAACAAAATCGGCAGCGCTGTTAAACTGGGCATCACCGTAGAGAACAGAAGCGCTGCTAAACTAGAAGTACGTCATATTGAACGTGCCCTTAAGATTGTGCCTGAGGATGGCAACTGGATTATAGATGTCGGGCAGTCTATTGCCAAAAGCTGTTTGGCGGGTACGATGGAACGTCTGAAGCCAGCAGACCGTCATAAATTCGGCAAAGGCACCGCCCTGCTGGAGGAATTTGAGCTGCCCGAAGGATCACTGGCCGGATTCATCTATGACCTCACAGTAGAATTTGCTGAAGGCCACGGTACGCTGGATTATGTGATTCGCACCGTGATCAGCAAGGATACGCAGACGGATCTGCGCCAGATTCATATGGATGCGCTTCCTCCCGTACCTCCACCACAGGCGCATCCACGAGGGGTGTGGTCCTTTTCCGAAACGAATGCGCGGATGCCAGAGTACGTGGTCGGGCAAAGCGCCAACTACCGGGCGTGTGCCACCAAAAAGCTGAACGGCGAGACTCCTGCCGATCTGCTGTTTACCGGGGCACGCAGCGAGCTGGGGCCTGCGCTAGATAATCGCGGACAATTCGGAACCATATACAACGCGACGATTCCCATCGTTAATGACAGTGACGAGGTACGTATCGTACGAATCTATGCCAATCCACGTGGGGGCGCGTTCGCCGGGTCTGTGCGTGTGGATGATCGTGTATATGGTATCCCTCTGCTACGAGATAATACCAAGGTATGCCGATTGGCTGATATCAGCGTCCCTCCCGGCAGATCTAGCTATGATCTCAGCTTCATGGTTGCAGGGAGCGCAACCACACCCTTGGGGCTATACGTCATTACACTATAGCTGTGCTCACGATGACTGAATGAGCGAACGTGGAGCCAAAATTTTCACAGAATATGGTCTGCTCTATAGTAAATGGAGCTGTCCCAAAGCTGGTTTTAAACTTTATTGGACAGTCACGCTTCGTCATTAGTATAAAAAAGCGCGAGTGCAAGGGTTATTCCCCCCTGTAGCTCGCGCTTTTTGGTTCATGCTCACCCATTTGAGCAGGTTATGGTCAAGCGAAGGCACGTAGTCCTCTTCGCCGCCATACCCGGCATCGGCGATGACCATACCCGGTTACCCGGTTTGTGTCAGAATAAATATCGCTCTATTTGAACCGCTGGACCTGCCTCGAAGGCATAATGGTCAACTCTGGAATATTGACATGCTCCGGTTGCTCTAGTGCATAAAGGGCAGCTTCTGCAACATCATCGGGATGCAGCGGCAAAACGCTCGAAGCAAACGCCCGAATTTCCTGCTCGGGATATCCGGCCACCTGCGAAAATTCCGTCGCCACCGCCCCGGGGTGAATCGCAGTTACACGAATTCCTTGCGTACTGGTCTCCAAACGCAATGCAGAGGCTATGGCACTAACGCCGTACTTGGTAGCGCTGTATAGTCCTCCTCCGGCAACCACTTCCTTCGCTGCAATAGAGGAGATAATGACAACATCCCCCTTGGCCTGTTCCCTCATTGGCTGAAGTCCGTACTTCAGTGTCAGGACAAGACCGTGCACATTCGTCTTGTAAAGCTCCTCCCATCTTTCCAGTTCCACTTCTGCCAGCGGGCTTCGATACCCGAAGCCGGCATTGGCAACGATAATGTCAAGCCGCCCCCAGCGTTCAAGAATGGCGTGGACCGCCTGCTGTACGTCTTCAGCTTTTTGGATATCGGCAGGTATTGCCATGACCTCGTACAACTCCTCTTGGTTCAAGTCGCGAACCAATTCATCCAATCGCTCCTGACGGCGTGCCAATACAGCTACATACGCGCCTCGCTTTGCCAGTTTTTTTGCAATTGATGCCCCAATGCCGCTGCTTGCGCCTGTTACCAAAGCTACTTTCCCGGCCAGGCTTTCCTTCGCTTTCCAGGATAATCTCAATTCATCCAATATCATATTATACCCTCCCCAAGCTTATTTGGTTAAAAGCACACGATGAACACCCTGGCTGCCTCCAGGAGCTGTACCTATATATAAATATCCGTCATGGTTTACAGCCGTGGTTACCCCATAAAGCGAGCCTTCAGGATCATGCCAGCTTCCGATAAGTTTACCCTGCGGATTAAGCTCTATAGCAAGCCCATGCTTCACAGGTGCGCTTGCACCGCTGAGCAGCGATTGAGGCAATTTGGCCATCATTCCAGCTAGCCACGGGCTTCCATGCATCTGATCTACAAAGGGAATACGTGTTGTGAAGAGACCGACCCAGAAATGGCCTTGATCATCACGCGTAATGTTATCCGGAAAACCGGCGAGATTATCCGCAAAAATATCCGAAGTTCCCTTCTTCGGCCCTTTGAGCCAATATCGGGTCAATTGGTAGTGATACGACTCTGCCACAAGCACAAAATCTTCGTCCGCAGACAAGGCAACCCCGTTCGCAAAATAAAGGCCTTCCAACAGAACTGTCGTCTGCTTGGTCGCCGGATCATATTTCAGCAAACGTCCATGTGGCTTGTTCTCGGCGATTTCTTTGAAGACTACACTGCCATAATTGGAGGTGTCAGAAAAATAAATGGTACCATCTTTGGCAATATCCAGCTCGTTGGCCAAATAGATCGGTGTGCCGTCGACTTGATTGGCCAACACCGTCACGTTTCCGGAAGGATCTACCGACAGCAGCCCCTTCTTAACATCCGTAACGATCAAATTTCCACTTGCGTCAAACATAAGTCCATTGGGCGTTCCTTTGGTATCTGCATATAGCTGGGCCTTTTGCGGATTGCCCTTTGTATCAAAGGCAACCTTATAAATTTTCCCGTCGGAGTCTCCCGTATATAAATTTCCTTCCTTGTCAAAGGTGATAAATTCCGGAAACTTAGGAGCAATTGTAACAAGCTCTGCGGAGCTGAGTTTGTTGTTTTGTTGCCATGGACCCGCTTGTTCAAAAGAGGGGGCCGAAGGTGCAAGCCATTTTGCAGGCTGGACAGGGGAAGGGATGAGCATAAAAATAACCACTCCCAGAAGGATTACCGCCAACAGCGATAATCCGGTTCTGCGTACCCATTTACGCGGTTTCTTAGTCTTTCTTCCTTGAGAATCTTTGACAGATAAATCGGGTTTACTGGGCATTAGAGTGCCTCCTATGTGATGTGAATAATATTTCAGCATTTTGCATAATTCGATTCCCAACGCTCGAAAGTACACTATATAGACGAACTAAACCGTTTCGATCTATATATTGCTGATTTGAAATCGCTCTTGGGATTTATGCAAAATGCTCATTTATATTTGAACGACGATTTTACCGAAATACTGTTTTCCTTCAGCCAAAAGTGCGAAGGCTTCGCCGATTCGGCTGAGCGGGAATACCCGGTCAATGACAGGATGTAAACGATGGCGGGAAATGGCACGATTCATGTTTTCGAAATGTTCCCGGTTACCGACTTGGCTGCCGCGAATCGTCGCAGCCTTCTGCAAAATGCTGGTGACATCAAACTCAGGAATAGTCAAGCCCGATAAGAAGCCGACCATGTTCACAGTCCCTCCGGTGCGAAGTGCATTGATGGATTGCGCCATTGTTGCCGCTCCCCCTACATCCAGGACATGGTCGACTCCGCCGTCTGTCAGCTCCAGAACCACCTTATCCCACTCGGGAACTTCCGAATAGTTGATTGTCTGCCATGCGCCGAGATCCTTTGCCCGTTCCAGCTTGTCATTGCTGCTCGATGTGATAATTACCCTTGCTCCCGCCATCAGAGAAAATTGAAGCCCAAAGATGGAAACACCGCCTGTTCCTTGCAAGAGTACCGTATCCCCCGCTCGCAGCCCACCGGATTCCATCAGCATGCTCCATGCGGTTAATGCTGCAATCGGCAAGGTGGAAGCCTCCTCCCAAGAAAGGTGATCCGGAATGGCGACGACCCCTTCTTCATGCAGAACGATATATTCAGACGCCACTCCACTGAGCGGGCCTCCCAGACTGTCCTTTAAGACCTCCGCTCTCGTGCTCCCGCCAATGAATTTCTGTTGTAAATTTGCCGCTACCCTTTGTCCAATCTGAAATTTTGTCACCCCTTCGCCCACAGCTACAATTTCACCCGCTCCATCAGATAACGGAATAAAGGGAAATTGAATGCCGATCGGCATTAGCCCGTTGATAATCACCAAATCACGGTAATTCAGGGACGCTGCCCTTATGCGGATCAGAACTTCCAGCCGTCCCGGCACCGGTATGTCAAGTTCCGTCAAGGTTAACTCTTCAAAGCCAAAACCGTCTTTCAGTTGCACTGCTTTCATTTTGGTTGTCCTCCCTGTAATGTTAAACTTTTTACCTAGTATGGATACAGTGTATTGCGAAAGAAACACCGTTTCTTATACAATACACTGTATCCAATTGTCTTCAAGACGTCAATCTTTACTTTAAAAATAAAAACGGTCGTAAACTGCCTCCGGGCTTTTAACGTTCCTTACCAAGTAAAATTGGAGACTGGGTGGCTTCGCTTGTCCAGAACTTACTCAGGTGGGCAAGCATACCAAAAAACGCGAGTTGCAGGGGTGAAATAACCTCTGCAACTCGCGTTTTTTACATTAATGGTGATAAAGCGCTGTCCAATAGAATTGGAATTTGCTTATGCCACAGCCTTATTTAAGCTCCATTTTTATAAACTACGTCTACTTAAATTTGTTCCTGACTATATTACGCTACTAAGCATAAAATTGGAGGGCGGACCAGGCTCCGGCTTGCCAAACAAATAACCCTGAGCCAGTGACACACCTGCTTCACGACAAAATTCAAAATCCTCCATCTGCTCTACGCCTTCAGCCAACACTTGGCCTCCAAAACGAAAAGCCGATTCTACAATCCCTGTAATTTGCCGCTTCTGATCACTGTTACTATGACAGCCGTCAATTATACTGCGGTCAATTTTAACATAATCCGGCTGAAGGCAATTCATAAGCTCTGTCGTAGAATAACCTGCCCCCACATCGTCCAGGGCTACCGAAACTCCTCGATTGCGATATTGATCAAAGATATGATGTAAAAAATTAAGGTCGTCTATCTCTTCCGTTTCTACGACCTCAAATACAAAATCCTTCGTACTCATGGATAACCGATCAATCGTCTCAAAGGTGTGATTCAAGCAATAAGCCGGATTATAAATGGTGGAAGGGAGAAAGTTAATAAAACGTTTAATTCCCGCCGGAAGGCATGTTGCACTTTTTTCAATAGCGGAAATACGAGCCGAGCGATCCAGATGAGCATGCAAGCCAGCTTCACGGGCGATTTCAAACAGCCGGAAAGGCTGAAAAGGTCTCTCTGCATGTGACGGACGCAGCAAAAACTCAAACCCGATAATATCCAGCTTGTGATCAACAATAGGCTGCATATGGCTGGAAAAACTTTGATCCTTAATAATACTCACGATATCTGGATGTTGCAGTCTGGCTTGCAATTGACTAAATAGAAGCCAGTCCTCATATCCTTCGATATAATGCAAGCCCGTTACCACAACTTGCATATGGTTCAGGTATTCCTGCGGCAGACGAGCCAGTCCGTTAACCAGCTGTTCCAGCTCTGAACGGCTGTCAAAGCGAAACTCTATGCTGCCCTCACGCCCATGTTCCTGCTTCAGTTGTTCCGATAGCATACCCAAACCATCTAATGCTGGAGTAAGCGACACCCTGGAATGCCTAATTCTGAGCAATCCTTGATCCTTAATAGGTAATATGATGCTGCAATTGCTGCATGTCATAATGGTCCTCCTCGGAACAATTTTCCGGTTTTTTCACCATTATATCACAAATAACTAGAACAAAAGCACTATATAATTACGTGTTTTTACAAAAAAGTAGCTTATTCTTAACGACAACTTAGGACTTAAGTACATATTCGACAAAAATCAGAAAACTTTTTGCAATCATGATAAATTCGGGGCTGTTGTTTTTGGCATCAAAAAAAGCAGCAAATCTCTTGGTTAAAGAGACTTGCTGCTTCATTCTGATATTGAGTGGAAACTAAAATCCGAAGTTATTTGGACGCCTTCGGCTTCGTTGTTTTAGCTGGTTTAACAGCTGCAGGTTTGGTCGTTTTAACAGCTGGTTTTGCTGTTGCTTTCGCGGGAGCCACAGCTTCCTTTACAGGAGTGGTTGCTGCACTAGGCTTAGCGCCAGCTTTTAAGCTGTATTTGGCAAAGCCGTCTGCCGCGCTGCTCAAGTATGAAATTTGTTGATTTCCTGCCAGCACGTCTTTGGCATCAGGAGAGGACTCGAAAGTAACCTTTGCCTGACCAAAAGGAGCAATAGACCAATTGCCGTCCGCCGATGGATTAATCGTTCCGTTCGTACGGATATAGTCAATAATGACCTGGCGACTTTCATCCGGTGCTGCCATCACAATTCGTTTGCCATCTGGGTTAGCCAGTTTGGATGAGGAAGCACGATAGTTATTGGTAGCTACGATAAATTTCTGCGCAGGATCAATAGCCTTCCCATTGTATTGCAGATCCTTGATACGATGAGCTGAAGAATCAATAATCGTTCCCTTGGCATCATATCGTGCAGGCTGAGTTACATCAATCTGGTAATTCACACCGTCAATGACATCAAAATTGTAGGTTGGGAAATCTTTGTTGATCAGCGATTGCTCCTCAGTTTGCTTTGGATCAATGCGGTTGAACTGACCTGCAGACCACTCCAGCCATTCCTGAATTTCAGCACCGGTCACTTCTACAGCATGAACCGTGTTCGGATACACATACAGGTCGGACACGTTTTTAATCGCTATCGTACCTTCAGGAATGTTGGTGTAATACTCGGCTCCGTTTCGACCACCGGCCTTGAATGGAGCGCCTGCCGACAATACGGGAAGATTTTCGTATTCGGTCCCTTTAAGATGGTTTTGAACATACCATTTCTGTGCATTCGTCACAATTTGAATGGAAGGGTCATCCTGCACTAATGCAAAATAACTGTTAATCGGTGCAGTCGTTGTTCCAACAGGTTGGCGAACATAATCCAGCGTTCCTTGATGCTCTTCCTTGATCGAATCTGTCAGTTTGTAGTCAGGAGTAAACTGCACAGCCTGGTTAGTGGTACTCACAACCGGACGTACTTCAGACTGAGAGTTAGTTACGTTCCACTCGCGGTTTCTCTTTTCCAGGCTCAGGTCAATAATACCCAGATCCTTGCCCCATGAGGAAGCTTCCACAGCCGGTACGCCGTTAATGGTTCCTTTATCTAGATCTACACCCTTCATTTCTTTAAAATCAGGGCCGGGGAAAGATTTATGAGCATGCCCAAACAAAATAGCGTTAATTCCGTCCACCTGGCTTAAATATTTAACGGCATTCTCCATCATTGGCGTTTGCGGCACATCCTCATAACCTGTGTGCGCAAGCACGACAATAATGTCAGCACCTTCCGTCTTCATTTGAGGAATAAACTTTTTCGCCGTTTCCACAATATCCTTCGTAACGACTTTATCCTTCAAATTGGCTTCATCCCACTGCATAATTTGTGGTGTGACCAAACCGATGACGCCCACTCTAAGGATGTGCTCTTGGCCCTTCTCGTCCGTTACCGTTTTATCAAGAATTCGATAAGGGGTAAAATAATTTTTAGTAGCTTGCCCCCCCTTGTCAACATAAACATTCGCATTTACGTAAGGAAAATCGGCTCCCTTGAGCGATTTCTCCAGAAAATCGAGACCGTAGTTGAATTCGTGGTTACCCACTGTCGCCGCATCATAGCCCATCAAGTTCATCATCTTGTAGACTGGATGGACACCGCCTTCTTTTTCATAGGTTTTGTTTCTGGCCATATAATCGCCTAATGGATTGCCCTGTAACAAATCACCGTTATCGAACAGCATGCTGTTTCTTGTTTCACTACGCGCCTGTTGGATCAAACCAGCTGTGCTAATCAAGCCATATTCGTTGGTTTCTTTGTCTGAATAGTAATCATAGTTCATCAGCGACGCATGAATATCCGTTGTTTCCATGATCCGCAAATTCACCGTAGCGCTATCGCGAGAATCGCTAGCTGCCCAGGATGGAGCGGCCGAAAACACCAGCATGCTACAAGCCACAACTGCTGCTGTAAACCCTTTAAACCAATTTTTACGAAATAACAAAATATACCCCTCCTCATTAAGGTGTATGCCTCATATACATACTTTTGCACATATATGTAAGCCTTGAACCCACCATTTCTATTTTAATCCAACGCCAGATAAAAGAGTAGTCATTTACTTAAATTATTTATGAAAAAATAATTAATTTTCTCAAAAAAATAAAAAGCCAGCAAACCTCCTAAAAAACTCGGAGATTCACCGGCTTATCCATTTATATTCGTATTACTTCTTCCAAACCTGGCGCTCAGATTGCTGACCCACATACTCAATGCGTGTCGGATTCACGTCCAGAATGACATAATCGGGATCATCCGGTCCGGAAAACCATTCCTTCAAGGAATCGTTCCACACTTGTTTGCGCAGCCCCTCATCAGCTGTGATCTGGACGGTAGCCTCCACTTCTACGACTTCCTTCGTACCGCCAACTTCATAACCCAGCAGCAGATAAGCATTCGGATTGTCCTTTAGCTCCTCTACTTTATGCGTTTTGCGATCTGTCGCCAGATGAATGTTCATTCCATCGTTAAAAAGGGCCATATAGCGTACTTTCGGTTTGCCACCCTCTACCGTACCTAACGAGCAAAATTTGTTGTTATCCAAAGCCTTCACAATGGCTTGTTCCAGTTGGTTGCGATCCAATGTTTCCGTTTTACCCACAGTACAACAACTCCTTTTCACGAATTAGAATTCTCTACGGCCACGCCATTGGGCACCAGCCCATCTGAACCTACTTGCGTAGCTGTTCTGAAAATAACATGACCGGATCGAATCGAATTGATTCATGCTCATTTTCAGATCAAAGCTCACAGTAAAAGTGTACCCTGTGGTTCGGCAAATGAACCGTCATCTCTCCCTTCATGCTGGACAGACCCGCATTCAAGGCATATAATCGTCGTAGTAAACCCGAATAAATGAACCCATTAAACCATACAATGCCAGGGGTGCTGGAATCGGCCGGCTGAGAGTGTGTCCCAAGACACTGACCCTTACAACCTGATCTGGGTAATGCCAGCGTAGGAATGCTTAAGCAAGATGTGCCTTTTTTACATAGGACCATCCCTTACTTTGGTATATACAAGCGCAAGCGTCCCGGAAACTCGGGGCGCTTTTTTTGTTGAAGATTAAGTTGTTGGAAAGATCGCATCCGGCAGATGTTATTTTTAGAAAATGGGGAACTTAAGCTGTCTGATTGGACGGATAACGGGTAATTAAAGGAGAGAACACAACGATGAAGCGCATGAAAATATTAAGCCTGGGACTGATCAGTCTGTGGCTCATGGCCCTGACCCTGACCGCTTGCGGTGGAAGTCCCCCCACATCCCAAGAAGCGGCTCCCGCTACCGACACTCAAACGTCTACTCCGGCAAAGGGGCTCAAAGATGTTAAAGTCGTGCTCGACTGGACACCCAATACGAATCATACGGGACTCTATGTCGCTAAGGACAAAGGATTTTACGAAAAAGCGGGTTTGAATGTCCAAATTGTTCAACCTGGTTCAGGCGGAGCTGATCAAATGGTTGCTTCTAATGCTGCACCTTTTGGTATCAGCTACCAAGAAGGCGTCACACAGGCTCGTACGCAAGGCGTGCCGCTTGTATCCATCGCTGCGGTGATTCAGCATAATACCTCAGGCTTCGCAGCCCCGGTAGATCGTGGAATTAAGAGCCCGAAAGATTTTGAAGGTAAAAAATACGGCGGTTGGGGCTCTCCCGTAGAAGAAGCGGTCATGAAATCCATCATGGATTCAGACAAAGGCGATGTGAGCAAAGTGAAGATCATCAACATGGGCAATGCAGACTATTTTACAGCCGTGAAGCGGGATATCGACTTTGCCTGGATTTTCTACGCATGGACCGGAATCGAGGCCCAGCTTCGAGGTGAGCCATTGGATATGCTGTATGTAAAAGATTATTCCAAAAGCCTCGATTACTATACACCTGTAATTGTGAGCAACGAACAGACAATAAAAAATGATCCCGAGCTGGTCAAAGCGTTCATGGACGCTACCGCACAAGGCTATGAATACACTATCGCTCATCCGGAAGAAGCCGCAGACATCTTAAGCAAAGCTGTACCGGAGCTGGATAAAAAACTGGTGCTTGCCAGCCAAAAATGGCTAAGCCCGCGTTATCAGGACGATGCAGCGCAATGGGGTGTGCAAAAAGCGGAGGTATGGCAAAACTATTCGGACTGGATGTACGAACGCAAGCTGCTCAGCAAGCCTTTGGAAGTCGATAAAGCCTTCACAAACGGTTTCCTGCCCAAGCGTTGATCATTTGTTAAAACGCTAAATAAGACTGAACTAGAGAAGTGAACGAGGCGCCACTACGCAGTCGGATGGTGCTTCCCATCGCTGCTGTACCCAGATTTCTTTTATGAATATCCAGAGGTTGAAATCTGGGTACAAAGGCGAACGCTAACGCTTGTACAGCACCATTTCGCCCACTTCGTTCTCGTTCTACTTGGTTTATTCTTTAGTTTTTCATATTATCTAAGCGCTAAGTAGGTGCGCTTGTGTGTTAAAAATGCCACACAAACCAGCTTTAAAAATAGGGTGCTTTTAAGGCGGTTGGCAGCGTAGTGGTTCATTTGAATCTGGAGAAGCGAAGCGATCGTAAGATCAAATGAAACGCGAAGCGGTCTCCCCGCCTTAAACCAATTTATTTTCCTATAACTTAAACAATAAAGGACAGGTGAATTTGCATGGCTAACACACTGCTCAGTATTCAAGTAATCCCTAAAACTCCTAATAACGAGGACTCTTACACGTATGTAGATAAGGCGATCGAGGTCATTCAGCGCTCCGGTGTCAAACATCAGGTGAATCCATTGGATACGACCATGGAGGGCGAGCTCGACGAGTTGCTGAAAGTGGTTAAAGAAATGCACGAGGCTTTGACGGAAGCGGGCAGTCCCAGCGTCATTTCACAGATCAAAATCGCACATAACCTACAAGGCATCAGCATGAACAAGCTGACCGAGAAATATCGCCCATGAATCCGAAAGGCAAGAACGCATCCTGGTGGAAAAGCGTATGGCCGCCCTTTGTGGCGGTCCTCTTCTTTTTAGCGGCCTGGCAGGGGGCGGTTTCCTATTTGCATGTTGAATCCTGGCTGCTGCCTGCTCCATCCCTCATCGTACAAGAGGGCATGGCCCAGACGGCGCTGCTTGGTGCCCATACATGGGCTACGATTCGTCTGACACTTGCGGGATTCGCGATAGGGACAGCAACGGGACTGTTGATCGCCATCGTTCTTCATACAATCCCTTTTCTCAAATCCGCCCTGTATCCGCTGCTTATTCTGAGCCAAAACATTCCAATCATCGCCCTGGGACCGCTGCTCATGGTGTGGTTTGGTTTTGGCGTGCTGCCCAAGCTGATGGTCATTACCCTAGTATGCTTTTTCCCCGTGGCTGTAGCGGCCATGGACGGGCTGACTCGAACAGACCGTACGATGATGAACTATATGCGGATGTCGGGTGCAAGCCGCATGGCTATTTTTATGAAGCTGGAGCTGCCACATTCCCTGCCGCAAGTCTTTTCTGGCGTTAAAATTGCTGCTACCTATAGTGTGATGGGTGCGATCATTGCGGAATGGATCGGAGCTAGTGAAGGAATTGGATATTATATGCTGCTGCAAAAATCGGCCTATCGCACGGACCTCATTTTTGCCGCCATCGGCATTATTGTTGCACTCAGCTTACTCATGTTTGTGGTTATTTTACTACTGGAGAAATGGCTGGTTCGCTGGAAACCCGATCGAGAGTAGCTTCCTCCTTGAATTACATACAGCAAAGAAAGGACGTGGCGCGTATGAGTCTGCATCCGACTGACTTATCATCATACAACGTGGCTAATGAACAACGAACCGGGGAACAGCAGAGTCCTTCAACCGCTCCTCCTGCTTTGGAATTGGACGGGATCAGCCTCGCCTTCCGCGAAAAGCGAAGCCTACTGCCCGTACTGCAGGATGTATCCCTCACAGTCAAGCCAGGAGAATTCGTTTCCCTCATCGGTCCGTCAGGCAGCGGCAAAAGCACGCTGTTTCACATCATCGGCGGGCTACTCAAACCACAGCAGGGACGTATCCGTATGCACGGACGGGACATGACTGGTGAACGTGGGCATATCAGCTATATGCCGCAGCAGCCCGCCCTTTTCCCGTGGCGTACCACGCTGGACAACGTACTGCTTGGGCAGGAAAATGCTCCACGTAAAAATACAGCAGTACCCCCTCAGTACGCCAGTGAACGCGAGCGTCGCAAAGAAGCCTTGCAATGGCTCGAACAGGTTGGACTTGGTAAATTCGCCAAGGCGTATCCACATACGCTGTCTGGTGGAATGCAACAGCGCGCAGCCTTTCTTCGCGCACTGCTCAGCCCACAGGAATTAATGCTGCTGGATGAGCCGTTCAGCGCACTCGATGCGCTGACACGTGCAGACATGCAGCAATGGTTATTACGGATGTGGGAAAAGAACCGTCGTTCTGTGCTGTTTATTACCCACAGCATTGAAGAAGCGTTGCTGCTCTCCGACCGCATCTATGTGCTGTCGGCGCGACCTGCTTCAGTGGTGCATGTCGTAGATGTCCCTTTTCCCCGCCCGCGTAGGGAAGAAATCACCCTCGATCCGCTCTTTATTGAATGGAAGCGGACCATGACCAGCTGGATGCGCGAGGAAAAACATAAACTGGACGGCGACATGGACAATGCTCAGAGCGTCCACAAGAATATCCCGGAAGATGGATTGAATCGACATGAGTGACGTAAAAGTTCGATGTGCATTGAAATGGAACAGCCAAACAAAGCCAGGCTTGGATTTGACCGCAATTGGACCCGCTCCATTGATCGACGCGCATATTCATGTAGACAGCTACCCGCCTGAACAACAGGAATTATTGCTCGCTTCACTTGCCAATAGCAGCGTCCAAGCCGTGATAGCCGTGTCGATGCATCTGGGCTCCAGCCGAGCCAATCTGCAGTTAGCCAAGCGTTACCCCGGGCTGGTACGACCAGCCTTTGGCTTTCATCCCGAACAGGCTCTTCCACCGCAAGCTGAGCTTGAACTCTTGTTCAACTGGATGGACGAACATGTACAGCAGATGGTCGCCGTGGGTGAAGTCGGCTTGCCCTATTACAATCGGCTGGAAGCCTCACAGAGCGGTTCACCTTTTGACCTCGCTCCCTACATAGTGCTACTAGAGCGCTTTATCCAGTTTGCAAGCAAGCATAACAAGCCCATTGTCCTGCACGCCGTTTATGAGGACGCAGACATCGCCTGTGACCTTTTGGAACGTCATGGCATCACACAGGCGCATTTTCACTGGTTCAAGGGCTCTACCGCCACGATCGAACGTATGGCCCGGAACGGCTATTATGTCTCCTTCACACCGGATCTCTTGTACGAAGAAGAGATCCGCAGTTTGGCAAGACAGTATCCGTCTGATCAGATCATGGCAGAGACAGATGGTCCTTGGCCGTTCGAGGGACCTTTTACTGGACAAGAGACACATCCCCGGATGACTGCCGACGTCATTCATGCGTACAGCAAACTGACCCATCAAGATGAATCTGCCGTCCGTCAATTATTTTATGAAAATACGAGACGCTTTTACTCACTATCTGATTGATAAAGGCATACCAGCTATTTACTGACTGGAAGGTTTACAACCACAACATGCAACCAAAGCAAAGAACCTCCTTATTTACGCGGGACTTCATCATACGTAAATAAGGAGGTTCTTGTATTTTCAAACGTATATAGCTCAAATACTACTTGTATTTTGCAGAGTTTTTTGTCGCCACTCAGCTTTTATTGCTTCAAGAAACCCTTCTGTTCCAAAAATGGCTTCAACTGCAAGCGCGCTGGCTCGGTCAGTCTCGCAGCCATTTGCTCAGACCATGGCGTAGAGCGTTGACCGCCTGTACGTTCCTTCAAATATTCCGCTGATGTGTGATCGTATACCTCTACAGCTTTCATCGTCTGATTTTTGTCGTAACCGTTCATATGCAAAACACCGGACAGTGGAAGACGTGGACGCAAGCCCGTTTCCTGATCCGGTACACCAATACACATACCGAACACTGGATACACCAGCTCTGGCAACCCTAACAACTCAGATACCTCTGCTATTTTAGTACGAATGCCGCCGATGTAGACGATGCCCAGGCCCAGTGATTCAGCGGCTACCGCTGCATTTTGTGCGGCTAACGCGGCATCAATGGTCGCAACCGTATAATTTTCAACGGAACCTTCATAGGAAGGCTGACCTGGCTGATGGTGTAGTGTGACCTGCTTCAGACGGTACAGATCTGCGCACCATACCAGAAACGCGGGGCATTGCTCAACGTAAGCCTGTCCTCCTGCCAACTCGGCCAGTTTTGTTTTTAAAGAAGGCTCGGTAACGGCAATAACGGTATATGCCTGCACATTACTGGACGAGGAAGCCATTTGGCCAGCTGCCACAATAGCTGCGAGCTGCTCGTCGGTAATGGGGTCTGACTTGAATTTTCGTACAGACCGGTGGTTCATCAACAAGGAAATCGTATCATTCATGACTGCTTCACTCCTAATCCATAATATAAGCTCTTTATCTACTTCAAGCTGTGAGTATACGAAGAAGTTCTTGCATGCTTGCTTGGCACTCCTACAAATATTATGGAACTTTCGCTAATGATAAGCAACCTGACGTGATAAAAGTTGAATGGTTTTAAAAAACAAACGCAACAAAAAGCAAGTACGCAACAATTGTGCGTACTTGCTCTATACTCTGATAATAACTTTATCTCGCAACAGATGTCCGACAGTACGCTATCCTGCTAATACATCCATACATTTACAGCTTCACCCGTTGGAGACGCAGTGCATTCAGCACAACCGAAACAGAGCTAAATGCCATGGCTGCTCCCGCCAACCATGGGGCAAGGAAGCCCAAAGCGGCAATCGGAATACCGATCACGTTATAACCGAGCGCCCAAAACAGATTTTGCCGTATGTTTGTCATGGTCCGGCGGCTCATTTCGATCGCATCAGGAATGCTGTTCAGGTTGCCACGCATGAGGGTAATATCCGCCGCCTCCATGGCCACATCCGTTCCCGTGCCCATCGCCATCCCAATATTAGCAGTAGCCAGCGCAGGCGCATCGTTAATACCATCCCCAACCATAGCTACGATCATGCCCTGCTCCTGAAGCCGTTTCACTTCTTCAGCCTTTCCTTCAGGCAGCACCTCCGCCAGCACTCGTTCAATTCCAGCCTCGGCGGCAACAGCCCGCGCAGTCCGTTCATTGTCACCCGTAATCATGATCACTTCAATGTTCATCGCGCGCAGACGGGTAACTGCCTCCCGTGACGTTTCTTTAATCGTATCCGCCACGGCCACCAGTCCAGCATAGGAACCATCCACAGCAACAAGCATCGCGGTTTTCCCTGCGCTTTCCAGCTCATTCATATGCTGCTCAGCTGAGTCATCTATCGCGATGCCTTCCCTGCTCATCAATCGGCGTGTACCCGCCAATACCTGCTTACCTTCCACATGCGCCTTCACACCATAACCCGGAATATTTTCAAAATCTGTCGGTCCTACTAGCTCAATGCCTCGATCTGCAATCCCCTTTACAATGGCTTCCGCCAGCGGATGCTCCGAGCTTTTTTCTGCCGCACCGAGCAAACGCAGCAAATCCTTTTCAGCCAAGCCGCTTGCTCCAACCATAACATCCGTCAGCTCTGGCTTGCCATTCGTAACTGTACCTGTCTTATCCAATACCACTGCGTTGACTGAACGGGTCATCTCCAAATGCTCGCCGCCCTTGAACAGAATACCGTATTCAGCGGCACGTCCCGATCCTGCCATAATAGACGTTGGGGTTGCCAATCCGAGCGCACAAGGGCAAGCAATGACGAGAACTGCAATCATTTTCTCCAGTGAGCCTGCAAAATCAGTCGGCGTCACAAGGAAAAACCAGACGATAAAGGCCAACACAGCGATAACAACAACAATGGGGACAAAAATACCGGAAATCTGATCCGCAATCCGCTGAATCGGAGCCTTGGAGTTTTGCGCATCTTCCACGACCTTAATAATACGGGCCAACGCCGTATCACCACCCACACGCTCAGCCTGGATACGTAGTACCCCGTTTTTATTGAGCGTCGCCCCTGTAACTGCGGAACCTGCTTCTTTTTCAACCGGAAGACTCTCACCACTTAACATAGATTCGTCCACTGCCGAACGTCCGTCCACGACCACACCATCGACAGGAATTTTCTCGCCGGGTCGTACAATAAAGATATCCTTCACACGTACCTGTTCGATTGGTATATCAAGCTCTTGTTCATCACGTACTACACGTGCCGTCGTTGCCTGTAGACTCATCAGGCTCTTGATCGCCTCGGACGAACGCCCTTTGGCTACCGCTTCGAACCATTTACCAACCAAAATAAGCGTAATTAGCACCGCGCTTGTCTCGTAATACAGCTCTGGCATGGTCATGACAGGCATTCCCGCCATTCCCTCCATGACATCAGACGGACGCAGAGTAAGGTACAAGCTGTAAAAATAAGCCGCAGATGTACCCAGTGCAACTAACACATCCATATTCGAACTGCCGTTACGAAGCGCTTTGTACGCGCCCACATAAAACTGCCAACCAATGACGAACTGAATCGGCGTTGTCAGCACTAGTTGGAACCATGGATTCAAGAACAGTTCTGGCACATAAATCCATGATGTAAAGGAAAAATGAGCCACCATTGCCCACAACAACGGAAATGACAGCACTGCAGACACAATCCACTTCCATTTTTTACGATGGATATCCTTACTGCGCACATCCGCAATATTGTCCTCAGCGCTCTGCGGAATCGCTCCGTAGCCTAGCTGTTCAATCTTGCTCACCAGATCACCAACCGCAATACTCCCAGCTGCATATTCCACATGAGCTGTTTCCATCGCCAAATTTACCGTGGCACCTGTTACACCAGGCATCCGATTCAATCCCTTTTCAATCCGGGTTGCACAGGCCGCGCAAGTCATGCCCGTCACATTCAGATTGGCTTCTTCACTTACAGTTCCAAACCCAAGAGAAGCAATTTTATCGCGAAACTCAGGGATCTCCACCTGCTTGGGATCATAGGATATCGACGCCTGCTCCAAAGCCAAATTCACATTAGCCTGTGCCACACCGTCTATTCGATTTAAACCTTTCTCAATACGGCTTGCGCAAGCGGCACAAGACATCCCCGTAATATGAAGCGTTGTCTGCTTGTCACCGTCGGTCGCACGGTTTTCCATGGTAATCCTCCTCCTATACCCCAGTGGGGTATATCATATCCAAAAAGAAAAAGCTTCTAATATGGAAGCTTCTCCTTCGAAACAAGTCTGTTCACACATAAAGCATCTTCAGCTTAAACAACATCATAGCCCTGGTCTTCAATGGCTGTTTTCAGAGCCTCAACGTTCAGCTTGGACTCGTCATATTCTACATTCACTTGCTTCGTTTCGAGGCTGACCTTGCCGGTAGCGCCAACTTTCTCCAAAGCCCCTTCTACTGCTTTCACGCAATGATTGCAGCTCATGCCTTCTACGTTCAATGTAACTTGTGCCATTTTCTTTTCCTCCTCAGGGGTACTTCCGTACCCATAATGTGTATGAATAGTACTCTTAACGGATTAGCTTCTTGACCGTAACCAGCAGCTCGTCAATCACTTCCTGCTCTCCTGCCTGCATGCGCTCAATGACACAGCTTTTCATATGCCCTTCCAGCAGCAGCTTACCAACACCATTCAGCGCGGACTGGACAGCCGCAATCTGGTTCAGTACATCGTCACAGTAGGTATCCTTCTCAATCAAGCCCTTAATTCCGCGAACCTGACCTTCAATACGGTTCAACCGGGATACGAGGCTGTTCTTGAACTCTGCCGAATGATGACTTTTTCTAACTGTCTTTTCCCCATCTGTTCCACAGTGATTCTCATGGACTTCAGTGTGGGAAACAGGTTGCTCCTCAGCCATACATCAGCCTCCTGTGTGGTGTATACATGCATTTATGCATTTGTTATATCCTTATCATAATATACCCCCATGGGGTATGTCAACATTCTAGAAAAATGTCACTTTTTCGCCCTATTTTATACTTTTGAGCGTGTTTCCTTAGCAAGTACGACAAAGCTTAATAGCGCGCCAATCTCGGCTATAGCTATAACGACCGCCATCGGTACGGGGGTTGTTCCACTCCCCAAGCCTACTAGCGGTGAAGCGATGGAGCCAAGTAATAGAGGCAACAAACCAAGCATGGCGGACGCACTGCCTGCGGAGCGCTGCTGACTCTGCATTGCCAATGAAGTCGTCGTTGTACTCACAATCCCTACGCAGGAAACGACAAAAAACAGAGGAACTAAAACAGCAAACAATTGGCCTCCGGTAAAGGCTACAGTAAGCAAGCTAATTCCGGCTACAGCCGCAATTACCAGACCCGACAAGAGTAACTGTCGTTCGCTGAAGCGACCCACGAGTCTACCCGTCAACTGCGAAAACAGTACAATCCCCAAACCATTCACTGCAAAAATGATGCTATACGTCTGAGGAGAAACCCCGAAAATATCCTGAAGCACGAATGGTGAGCCAGCGATATACGCGAACATCGCTCCTGTAATCAGCGCCTGTGAGAAGGCATAGCCCATAAAGCGTCGATCGGCAAACAAGTGACCGAGTGTTCCTAGCGTCTGCTTCAAGCCACCGGATGAGCGGCGGTTAGTTGGCAACGTTTCTGGCAAACCCAATACGACGGCAATCAGCATAGCCACGCCGACTACACAAAGCACCATGAATACACCACGCCAGGAAACAAAGTTCAAAATGACACCGCCCAGTACTGGTGCAGCGATGGGGGCCACGCCGTTCACCAGCATAAGTAGTGAGAAAAAACGTGTCAACTCTTTGCCCGAGTATAGATCACGGGCTACAGCTCTGGAAATCACGATCCCCGCCGACCCCGTAAGCCCTTGAATAAAGCGAAGCACAATGAGCATACCGATATTCGGCGCAAACACACATAACAGCGAAGCAGCAGCGTACAGAATGAGCGAGATCACCAGCGGTCCTCTGCGACCCCTTACGTCGCTAAGCGGACCAGCAACGATCTGGCCAACGGCCAGTCCCAACAGACAGGCGGTTAAACTAAGCTGCGCCAGCGAAGTGGTCGTATGCAAATTGTTCGCTAATGTAGGCAGCGACGGCAAATACATATCTATGGACAACGGCCCGAAAGCACTCAATGCACCCAGGACAAAGGCGATCCATAATATTCGCGATTTGGTCATATCTGCGGCAACCATAACAGTATTGGATAACCGGTTCATAATAATAATCATCCTTTTCAAAAAAATATAAATAATTACTTCAATGTATCATGATATCACTCATTTCGTCTGGCTTCGAATAATTACACGCTAATCCGCAATTTTTTTTCAAAACTGCTATATATCAGGCAGGAATTTACCAATTTCAGGTCGAATTATACGGTAACCAAAACAAAAAATTTGTGGAATCTGGAGAATGATAATGGTCTATGATGGAGTGCTACTAGGTCTCATTGTAGGTCTGTTCAGAGGAGGCTGGCGGCAAGGTCTGATCCGTTTCAGTCAAATTCGCCTTATAGCCGGCTGGATGTTCCCCGTGCTGCTGCTGGTACAATTCATTATTTTTTATTTCCAGGAAAAGTGGGCTTGGCTGGCAGCCATTAACGGGTATCTATTTATGGGAGTCTACGTGGTTGGATTGATATTTCTCTGGTTGAACAGACATCATAAGGGATTCAAGCTTATTATAATCGGCGTATTGATGAATTTTATCGTTATGGCGGTGAATGGCGGCAGGATGCCGGTCTCATTGAGCGCTTCGGAGGTGCTGGGTCCCTATTATACAGATATGCTTAAATCCGGAAGTGTCATCTCGAAACATTACATGATGGATGCGAGCACGCGTCTATCATTGCTTGGTGACATTATTCCTCTCTCCAAGCCCTATCCCCGCACGCAGGTAATTAGTATTGGAGATGTTGTCATGAATTTCGGGATGTTCCTGTTTATCCAAAGCATTATGGTCGTGAAGAGAACTAAGGATAAGCAGCAAGAAACCAATCCCCGCCACGCCTAGTGCACACCTTATTCCAAGGAAGGGAGGGAACCCTATGAAAAACTTGAAATACTCCCGTGTGATTATCAATGCTATTATCGTAGCTTCTGTCATAATTGCTTTGACTTCCGGTTACAAAATCGGGGGCTAGTCACCGATAAGAAAAAAAGGAAGCACAGGCTCAACAAAACAGGCTGGATTCCGGCCTGTTTTTTCATGTGAAATTTTCGATTACAAAATTGTAAATTATCCCATTCACCCCTGGTAGCTTTGACATCAAGATACGACAAGGCAGGAGAAGAAATGATGAGTATAATAAAAAAGCTGCAAGAACGGGTTACCGCGACGGGAATATATGTGTTTTTCATATGTTTGGCAGGCGTGATCGTCCTCCTGTATACGAACCAATGGTCCTTTTTGCACTATACGACAACAGAGTGGGTCACGATCTATTCCCTATTGGGAGCAGTTCTGATTCTGGAGCATTTTACATTCCAGCTACCACCGGCCAGTAACAAGCAGTCCATGGATTCCTCCGTGTATCTGGCTTGTATTTTTGTGCATGGCACCGAAATTGCTATTCTGATTTTGTTGTTAAATGTAATCATTGCCATGTTCCGGCACACAGAGCTGTCCTGGTGGAAGCATACCGTCAATTTTTCCATTTACGCCCTTTCCATTTTCCTGTCTTCAACAGTATTTGAACTAAGCGGCGGAACGCAGGGAGCTTTAAACCAAGATCATTTCGCTTCCTACCTGCTGGCGTTGATTTGCTACTTTGCGGTGAACACCATCACACTGGGCATCTACTTTTATATCGCATACAAAGGGTCCTTCAATGAGCTTAAACAGGCTTTTTTGGCTGAATCCCTGCTCGTATACTTATGTACACTCATTCTGTCTTTGGTATTGACTACACTGATTTATAACAACGGCATTTTAGGACTTTTGCTGTTCCTTGGGCTAAGCATGCTCCTGTCTCACGCATTCAAGCAAATGTTCACGCTGTATCGGGAAATCGAAGAAAAAGCGAACATGGATCGCAGAACAGGGCTATACAATCACAGCTACTTTGAAAATACACTTGAAGCTGAATTGAATATATCCCGATCCGAGAATACTCCTCTCAGTCTGGCGCTGATTGATATTGATGATTTCAAAAAATACAATGATCATTTCGGTCATCTTAAGGGCGATCAGCTACTGGGATTTCTCGGTGAGTTTCTTAAGAAGGAAACCTCCGGCACCCACATCACCGTATCCCGGTATGGTGGAGAAGAATTTACTCTGCTTATGCCCGAGCATACCGCTGAACAAGCATATGAAACAGTCAATGCTATTCGAAAAAGATTAAATGATTCTCGTTATGAGGGTGTTGAAATTTTTCCGCATGGCTGTCTGTCCTTCTCCGCAGGTATTGCACAAAGTCGCATTGACATCTACGACAAGTCACAGCTGGTCGATCTGGCGGATAAAGCCCTGTACTACGCCAAGAAACAGGGCAAAAACATCGTTCATACGCACGGAAGTTTAAATGAAGTGGAGCGCGAGGTCGATCTGGGGCAGGATATTCGCGATCTTGAACAGCAGCTTAATTTGTTCTTGTACAAGGATATTAACACTTTCAAGCATTCCAAGCGGGTATTCAGATATGCAGCAGACATGAGCGATGTGCTTCAGCTCGGACCGGAGGATAAGCGGCGTTTCATACTAGGTGCCCTCATTCATGACATTGGTAAACTGGAGATTCCCTGGAATATCCTCAATAAAAAAGAGAAGCTGTCCGGTGAGGAATGGCAGATGGTGCAAGCGCATGTCATGTGGGGCAAACGTATTGTCGAAGCCAACGAACGATTCATAGATTTGGTTCCTTTTGTGGAGCTGCATCATGAACGTTATGACGGAGGAGGCTATCCGTTTGGCTTTAAGGGCGAGCAAATTCCACGTTTATGTCGGATGCTGACGATCATCGACTCTTTTGACGCGATGACAACCGAGCGCCCCTATCAACCCACCAAAACGTTCGAGGAGGCCATTGAAGAACTACGTGCCTGCTCGGGTAGCCAATTCGATCCCAAACTAACGGCTATTTTTATCCATTATATTCAACATAAGCAACCTGCTTTCACGGATCTCATGGAAACAGGGCTCTAATTCCTTCATAGGCTCTTCCTCTTTGCCCCTAGCATGGTTGAAATCGTCCTGAATTCAACCACGCTAGGGGTTTTCATATGATTGGCATTTTGTATAATGCTTATTATTTCAAATTTCATATAAATGTCATAATTCGCTCCATCTATTCACGCTATATGCACTATGATTAAGATAGGAAGGGGTTTGTCCGTATAAAATGTTACAAATGGGGATATCCTCGCTTCAAGTAATCGAGAGAAGGTGACTTCACAGGCATGTTGTACCTGTCCAGACCAGCCCGTGTGGCTTGTCTTTTATTGCTGTGTCTCCCCCTTCTGATCCTGTTTCCTCACTCTTCGTGGGCTCATGCATTTGTCATTGAATCCAGTCCGACCGAAAATCAGGTTTTGGACAAGTCGCCTTCTCAGGTGACCATCACCTTCAATGAAGATTTGCAATCTGCCTTCATGTCGATCAAAGTGACCGACGAAACAGGCAAGCGGGTCGACACAGGAAAAGCACAGCTTGACCCGAATCACAAAGCCACCATGGAAATTCAATTGATTCAAGGGATGAAAAATGGAATTTACTCCGTCAATTGGAGAGCTTTATCCGCAGACGGACATCCGGTTAATGGAGTTATTCCATTCCAAGTGGGCAGTGGTTCCAATGCGCCTACCCATCAAGCTACCGCACCTGAAGGCTCAGGGACATCACGAATCGACTTAATCGCTGTCCGTTGGTTTCTTTACATAGGACTATCGCTGCTTTTTGGAGCGATTTGTTTCCGGCTGTTCATCTTACCGAGCATAAGCCAAGACAAGAATCGAAGTGAACAGCATAAGCAAAATCAGCGGCCCTTTGAAACATTGCCCCGCTGGACTAAGCTGCTATGGAGCGGCTACGGCATAACGTCTGCCGCCATTCTGATCAGCCTGCCACTTCAGGCTTCATGGGATGCCGGAGTTTCCATCAGGGAGGGCTTCTCATTCCCGATTCTGGGAGAAGCTCTCCAGTTTACTGGAGCCGGACAAATTTGGTTTATCCAGATGATTCTCGTGCTACTCCTAAGCGTAACGCTGATTTACGCGCTGGATCACAGCATTTCGAATCGCCAGCGCCGTCTTTGGGGATACAGCTCGGCTCTCCTAACGCTATGCCTCATGCTGTCCAAGGCCTTTGTCGGCCATCCGGCAGCGGCTACGCATCCAGCTCCAGCCATTGCGGCGGACTTCGTCCATCTCGCGGCAGCAGCCTTTTGGATCGGCTCACTTGCCGTCATGGTCGTGTGCCTGCCGGTTGCCGGAGCAGAGTTGCCCGTATCCGAACGGGCAACTCTGCGACAAGCCGCCTTGCGCCGCTTCGCCGGCTGGGGCATTGCGATGGTGGCAGCGTTACTCGCCACCGGTATATATGGAGCCGTGCTGTACATTCCGGCTCCCTCCATGCTGCTGAACACGTCCTATGGACTCGTTCTGCTCGGCAAAGCAGCGCTGCTGCTAGTCATGCTGGTCTTCGCGGCCAGCCAGTTCCGCAGCGCACGGCAAGCGGCGGCGAGTAAGCGAGCCGCTGGGGGATTGCGTGCCGAGTTGTCCGTCGGCCTGCTCGTGATGCTGTTGACCGCGGTGCTCACTCACCTGTCACCCGGCCAGGCACCTGCTGTACCGTTTGAGGAGACTCGCACTACGGGCGAATATAACGTTACACTGGCAGTCAGCCCCAATGCTGTGGGCAGCAATGAATTTAAGGTATCCGTTCAGGATAGCAAGGGTGCTGCCGTTTCGGGAATCCAGCAGGTCACGTTAACGCTCACTCCAGCAGACCCTGACCAAGATCAACAGGAATTTGTTCTGCCCGTAAAGCAACAACAACCATTCCGCAGTCAGGAATTGATGACCTCCGAAGGAACATGGGCGGTAAAAGTACATGCTCTGACGGCATCACTCGATGCGGTTGATGCTGAATTTACCCTGCATGTAGGCGGTAAAAAATAATTATTTTATACTTAAAAGGAGCGAAATGAATATGAATACAACGATTCAAACAGCAAAATCCAGATTTTCCAGGTTTGCAACCTCTGTGGGTCTAATTGCGGCGGGTGCCTTACTTTTTGCAGGCATGGCCAGTGCACATGTGACAGTTAAGCCTTCTATTTCACAACCTAATGCATGGGAAACGTACACATTGAAAGTACCCGTGGAAAAAAACATTCCAACCACCAAAGTCGCCTTGAAAATTCCGAAAGAGGTCGTTTTCAAACAATACGAGCCTGTACCGGACTGGAAGGTAGCCACCGAAAAAGACAGCTCTGGCAAAGTAACCACTGTGACCTGGACGACTGAAAAAGACGGCATTCAAGCGGGTCAGTATCAACGTTTCAGCTTTGTAGCGCAAAATGCAGACCAGAATACCGCAGCAGCCTGGGACGCCTTCCAATATTATAGTGACGGAAGTATTGTGGAATGGACAGGCGACGAAGGAAGTAACAACCCTCATTCCATTACCGAAATCACGGCGGAAGCCACGTCCGCAACCCCTGCCGCAGACAGCGGACACGATTCAGCGGGTACGGCAGCAGGCCACGCGAGCACAGATACGACTAAAGATAGCAGCAGTCCCGCACCTGCTTCGAACAATGCTGTAGAAGCTGCCCCTGCTGCTTCTGCTCCTGCCAGCTCTACTGCACAAACGACAGCACTCGTCCTCTCGATCATTGCAGTCGTTCTTGGTGCCGCAGCTGTCGGCATTGCACTCAAGCGCCGCAAGTAATCTGGGTTACGTATAAAGTTAAGATCGTTTTAAAAAGAAAAAGCTGACACCTAGTTAAAGGGGTCAGCTTTTTTGTATGAAAGAACACGATTAATATTCAGCTTTAATACATATTCAGATTCATCTCATCCTATTATTTCACATTCACCTTTCTATCATTTTTTTGGTAAAATGGTAGATACCTCACGATTCTAACATGATAGCATTGCAATCTATTGAGCATAGGAGATCATAGGATGAAAATCGTAAATAAGGCTCTGTTATCTAGCGCTATTTTCCTGAGTACCGCAGCGGGCATCTATAGCCCCTTGGCACAAGCCGAGACCGGCAAGATCAGCATTATGCTGGACGGATATCCATTACCGTTCCCCGTACAACCTGCCATGATGAACGGCACGACCATGGTTCCCTTTCGCGCTATTTCTGAGGCTCTCGGCATTACAGTGAAATGGGATCAAGCCAGCCAAAGCATCACTGCTACCAAAGCGCAAGGCTCTGCTACCAAACAGGTGGTTCTAAAGATGGGTAGCCGCAATGCCACAGTGGACGGACAAACGGTTCAACTAACAGCCGCTCCGCAAACCGTGCACGGCAGCACCATGATTCCGCTGGGCTTTTTCGGGCAGCAGTTTGGAGCCACGGTGAACTGGAACCAGGGAACACGGACGGTCTCCATTACATCGCCACGTGAAGCTATGTATACAGTAGGCTTCTATGCGCTGTCTTCCTTTGACCAAAAGTCCAAAATACCGGATTTTAACGCAGTTGCCTTCGGCTGGAGTCGAATTGATACGAACGGACAATTTACGACAAACGGCAAAGAATACAAATGGCCTCAAGCCGCTGGAACCGTAACGCCGGAGTCCATTGTGCAGGAGGCAGACAGCCAGGGGACTTCCCCTTACCTGATGGTCTATTCCGGAGATGGCAATCACGAACTGACCAAGGTTTTGGAAAATGCGCAGCTTCAAGAACAAACCATTTCCCAAATCGTCAGTACCGCCACCGACAAACAATTTAAAGGCATTACGCTAGATCTGGAAGGATTGGGCTGGAGCGGCGATAAAGCCAAAGCGCGTTCAGACTACAACGCCTTTATTCAAAAGTTATCGGCCAAAGCGCATCAGGCTGGACTCAAGCTCACCGTCGTTCTACATCCGCTGAACAGCTCTTACTCTGGCTATGACTACAAAACGCTGGGCAATCTGGCGGACGATCTGATCATCATGGCCTATGATTACGGACAAAAGGCTACGCCTGAGCCTTTGGATAAAGTGGACGAAGCCATACAACTGGCCTTGAAGGAAACCTCGCGGGACAAGCTCATTTTGGGGATTTCGATGGGTAGTGAAAAAGATAGCACCGTTAACGCCAAGATCGGTTTAGCCAAACGTTATGACCTCAAAGGAATCGCTATCTGGCGCTTGGGCATCATTGGAGAAACGGCCTGGGCGCAGATGAACGAAGCCATCGAGTTTAAATAAGTGTACATTTTATCTAAATAACCCAGACCTTATTCCGCCCGCTAATGATTTCTTATGCGTCTTCTATGAAATCATTTGGCGGGCTTTCTTCATGCCCTTTAACAAAAGTGCTTGCCTGATTTGGAAGTTGTCGTCACAGGCTCGCAACCCTGTTCTCCATAGAAGATCCCCCAGTCTCTCATAAAATCCAGCAACGGCCTTAACGTATCTCCCAACGGGGTAAGCGAGTATTCCACACGCGGTGGGTTCTCATTATAAATTTCACGGTGCACAATGCCATCTCTCTCCAGTTCACGCAACTGCAAGGTTAGCATCCGCTGTGTAATATTAGGCAAGGTCCGTCGAATTTCGTTATAGCGCCGCGGTCCTGTCGTCAAATGATACAAGATGACTCCCTTCCACTTGCCGCCTATAACCCCGACGGTTTTCGCTACCGGACATCCAAAATTAACGCTAACTGCATGTTCCATCTCCTGTGCCATGTATACCCCTTCTTTCTGTAGAATGTGTAAACCAATAGCCCCAGACGTATGACAAGGAACAAATATGTGCGTACTTGTTCCCTGCAAAAGCTTTCTATATGATAACTATATATTCGATATCAGCTCTCATTATAGTAGCAGAAAACCCATAGAGTACCAACTAAACCCATATCAAAAGGAGTACATTTTATGTCTAATACATCAGCTAAAAAACAGGAAATTCTGGACGCCTTTCTGTTCAGGCACGCCACGAAAGAATTCGATCCCAATCGCATCATACCAGAAGAGGATTTTCAGTTCATTCTCGAAACCGGGCGACTTTCTCCAAGCTCCGTTGGTTTTGAACCATGGCAGTTTGTAGTTGTACAAAATCAGGCATTGAGAGAAAAGCTGGCTGCAGTTTCCAGCGGCGGTCAAAAGCAGATTCCTGCGGCTAGCCACGTCGTCCTGATTTTGGCGCGCAAGGATGTTCGTTATGATTCTCCTTACGTGGAGTATATGTATAAAGAAGTTAAAGGTATGTCTGAGGAGGACTTTGCCTCACTGCCAGGCCGCTATAAGATTTTCCAGGGTGAAAATCAACGCTTACTGGAAAACGAACGTACGTTATTTGACTGGGCTTCCAAGCAAACCTACATTGCCTTAGGCAATATGATGACAGCGGCGGCTCAGATCGGTATTGATTCCTGTCCAATTGAGGGCTTTAACTACGATCAGGTGCATGCCATTTTGGAGGAAGAAGGACTGCTAGAAAACGGGCTGCTCGATATTTCAGTCATTGCTGCCTTCGGTTATCGCGCTCATGAACCCAAGCGGGAAAAATCCAGACAACCGCTGGAAAAGGTCACCCGCTGGATTCTGTAATCTAATATCCCGAGTCTCTCCCCCAAGCACTGAACACTGAAGCATCAAAAAAGCGGGCTTGCGGCACTTCATCTGAATGATGAACATACCGCAGCCCGTCTTTTTTAGGTCACTTCAATCTCTATTAAAATACCCTTGGATGCCAGGTTATCCAGGCACTCCTTCATATACTCATCGTCATGCTCCACATATGCACCCGCGCCTGCCAGTTCCTCACCCAGCTCCGCCTCCCAAGGCTCACACTGCTTACCGCGATACAACGGCTGTTCCCATAGTGGATCAACATTGTACCCTCTGCTTTTCATTTCGTCCATAATGAGCCTATGATAGCGCACCAGCAGCATGGGGTGATAATCGAACACATAATTCACGGTGGCGTGTGGCTTGCCCCACCCATTCCCGCGCAGGGCACAGCACTCACGATGTTGCCCCAACAGTTGCGGACGGGGTAACCTGTCGATTAAATGTTCATGCCAAAGCCTCATGCTTCCACAACCCTATCTGTAGCTTTTTCTGGTCTATTGGATTAGCATACGGATACCTGTCAGCACAATGCCGATCAGGAAGCCTGTAACTGCGCCGTTAATACGTATCCACTGCAAATCCTGTCCCAGTTTGTCCTCCATCAGTGCAATCAGGGATTTGTTATCCATTTTGTCTACATTTTCGCGTACCAAGTTACCAATTCGACTATGGTTGGCTTCCACCAGTCCAGTAATACCTTCCACAATTCGCACATTGATCTTGTCCAGCAGCTCGGTATTCCCTCTTAAATCAGTCAGCATCCGATCCAATAGCGGTAAAATATAGGTCTGCACATAGCTTCCGTCTTCCATGTAGTCCAATAAGCGTATACGCAGTTCTTCCATTTTGCCCAGCACTGACGCATCGCCTTCCCAGGCTTCAACAAGGCTATCCTTCCAGCCGTTCAACCCTTCCTGAACCGTATCTTTCGTCGCCAATCGGGTCACCTGTGTTCTCAGACCATCCAGCACGGCCTGGCGGCGTGGGTGCTCTTCCCTTTGCAGTTCTGCTACCTGATCCAGCAGGAAATGACGAATCATTTCACCCATACGCTCTTCGTTCAGATAGCCTAGGAATGCGTTCAAGGCAAACTGCATCAGCCCGCTCACCTGCAAACCACTAACAGCCTGCATCCCTAAGGTGCCCAGCGTATAACCCGTTTCGGGTCGCAAAAGCCAGGACTCTGCTTGCTCCAGCGTGTAATCCAGTGCGCGGCGATCATAGCCCTTCTCGCTGGTCTGACGAGCAAGCGCCTCTAGCAGCGGTCCGGTGTCAAAGTCAGTCACCTGCCGCTTGAGCTCTGCCACGATGACCGGAGCCAATTCCGCGAGCGGGAGCGACTGGACGAGACGCTTGGCAAGAACATCTATGGATGCCGCCGCCTCCGGCGTGCGCATTCCTTTTTCCACACCGCCCAGTACCAAATCGGCCAAACGAATATCTGCAATTTTAGACGCAATGCTGTCTTTGTTTAGCAGGTTATTTTCCACGGTACTCACCAATGCATTCGTGAGCTTGTCCCTATTTTTAGGAAGTAGCGCCGTATGTGGTATCGGAATGCCTAGCGGATGACGGAACAAAGCAGTGACAGCGAACCAGTCTGCCAGTCCCCCTACAAGTCCTGCCTCAAAAGCTCCGGCTAATAAACGAGCCCAGCCATATTGCTGGAAGGGCAATGTGGCTGCAAAGCCTGCCCCTAGAATAACGAGCGACCAAGCCGCTGCGGTTTTCGTACTTTTTGGTTTTCCCATCCTGTAATCCTCCAAACTGACTGTCGAGTAAGTAAAGCACTATACCTGTATTACCCATCATATCATTGCCCGTGTCATTTCCAAAGTTGAAAGCACTTTTGATGAAACGCGCAAGGGCACTTTTTGCGTAATTTTTTATGCATATATCTCTCTTTTTTACATTCATGTTTGTGAACAAAATCACAGTACTGGGCCCAAACTCTTATTTTCAATAATAAGCCTTACGAACCATTTTAACAAAACCAAGTCCCAATTTTTTTAAACCGAAAGGAGAAGTGAACAAGAAAGTTGAATGGGCATAAGATACCTTTTTTCAGTACCATTTTGGTATTTGACCTCAGAAAGGATTTGAATCCATGATAACCCCAGATTCTTTCAACAGCATTCGACTTTTTCATATGGATTATCAGATTAAATATCCATAAAAAGCGAGACTCCCATAAAGCTCACACACATAATTTGATATATAGACATATTTGTTGTGATAAAATAAACTTTTATAAATAGGAAATCATGTTTAATCAGCCATTATATATTGGTAAATCAAACCAAGATATGCTAGATAAAATTGCTTTTTTGTAAAGGAATTGAATATGACAACAGACCAAAAAAACAACGTGGGCCTCTGGAATGGCGATCCGGTCGTAATTGTACGCACTCCCTCCGCTTTTGCCAAGCAATCCCTTTTATATATCCAGGAATTAGGCTACTTCCAAAAAACTTCTGCTTTTACGATGGAAAGGAAAGAACTTGCCTCTTTTTTGCTTGTCTTTACGTTGTCTGGTAAGGGAGAATTACTGTACCGGGGCAAGAAATATATCATAAAACCTCAAGATTTGTTCTTTATTAATTGCGAGGAATATGTTCAATACAGCACCTCCGGTCATGAATCCTGGGAGTATATCAGCCTGTACCTGTATGGCAACCTGATCGAAAATTTTTACGAACAATTTGCCAAGCATAATAAACCGGTCATTTCCATGCATAATCCGCATATTATATTGGATAAGCTCCATGCTCTGATTTGCGGGCAGTCTGACAGAAGTCTTTCCGCTGAGCTGCTAACGTCCAGGCTCATTGGTGAAATACTAATGTGCATTTTGCAACATCCCTATGATCATCCGCATGTGAATGCTGAAACCCTCAGCGAAGTACGCCGGGTACAACAATATTTGGATCAGTCCTACTGTGAGCGAATAACACTGGACTCGCTGGCAGACATGTTTGAATTAAACAAGTTTAATCTGGCTAAAAATTTCAAAAAGCAGATCGGTTTCTCTCCGATTGATTATCTCATTAATGTCCGTATCACAGCCGCTCAAAGCTGGCTTAAAACCAGTGACATGTCCATTGTGGATATCGCAAGGTACGTAGGGATTCCCAATACGAGCCATTTTATTAACCTATTCAAGGAGCATGTAGGAGAAACACCTCATTCCTTCCGCAAAAAATGGGGGAACCGTTCCAAGTTGTAAATGAGAGGTTACATGAAATCAGTTTGATAGATGATAGACGCACAAGCTATTCAAGTTAATGGCAAAACTGTCGAAAGGCAGTGACGCAAAACTATAGGGCCTTCCTATCCGGATGGCAGCCAGCTACCAGATGAACGAGCTTTTTATTATGTCTTTTTTACATAGATCCATCACAAATTGCTATGCCTCTCTCGAAGAAAGCCCTGATCGCTATGATCAGGGCTTTTTTTCTATTGGGATAGTCATGTCAGCCTAGCATGCTGAATATACTAATTTCGAACGAAGCATTACCATATTACGATGAATAGGAGAATCACTTGGAGCATGAGAACAAAAATAAATGTAATGATCATTGCCTTATTGCTCATTGTCCAAAGCTTTTTCAGCGCAACGCTGGCTTACGCAGATGCTCCAGCCCCAGAACTGCCGCAGAGTGCTGTATCTGATCCTACACCTACCGTTACAGATGCTGTATACGTTGTCCCAAACCTTGAACCTCCTGGGGAGATTCCTTCAAACACGGTCCCCTTCGTTCAAGGAGCAGTCAGTTCAAAGTCTCAACATGATGCAGCTCCGCAGAGCATATTAACGAAGTTGAGCCTGACCGACGAAGCAGGGCGTGTCATTGATGCGGTATATAGTCCAGACAGCCAATTCGACATCGGATCAGCCATCCAACTAGGCTATGAATGGGAGCTTCCTGACAATACCTATAAGTCAGGGGACACCTTCACCTTTCATTTACCAGAACAGTTTGTCATCTACACTGATATCTCATCTCCGTTAGTCACTACCGATGGAACCGTGGGATACTTCACAGTAGATCGTCAGGGCAAGGTTATCATGACCTTTAACCAATATGTAGAGAATCACTCCAATGTCAGCGGCAAACTACAAGTTAAAACCGAGTTTACGAAAGAAACGGTGAAAGGCAGTACAGAGATCATCATTGCGATTCCGATCAAAGGCGGGGTACAAACGGTCATCGTGAATGTAAAACCCCAGTCAGGGCCAACCCTAAGCAAACAAGGGAAAATAGAGGGCACCAATCAGATCGACTGGACCATTGATGTGAACAAACAACTAAACACCGTAAAGCATGCCCTCATCACCGATCCAATTCCTTCAGGGCTGGAACTCAGAAGAGACTCTATCCGGCTCTATCATCTACAAGTCAATATCGACGGCTCGACCGTTGTTCGAGACCTAGTGAATGCAAGTGAATATGCCATTGAAGCAGATCAAGCCGGGACAGGGTTTGTGATTCGTTTTCAAGACGATAGCATTAACACGGCCTATCAGATTCAATATTCCACGCGTATTATTGGCGATAAAACTCGTTTCTCCAACACAGCAACGCTTTCAGGAGATGCGATAGAGAACGTTGTTGCTACCGCTACTGTTCAGGTGGAACGTGGTGAATTTTTGTCCAAAAAGGTTGAAAAATATGATCATGCCACACAAACACTCTCGTGGGCCATAAGATATAACTTTAGCGAGACAAAAATCCCCGAAGCCAAAGCTCTTTTAATTGATCATTTCAATAAAACTCAAGAATTGCTGCCCGGTTCTTTGAAAGTATTTAAGGGAAACACACTGGAGGAGCTCCCATCGTGGGCGTATACTGTCATCCCAGTTGATTATCCGGACCGCAACGGCTTCAAACTTCAATTCAACTTCGACGTAGATTCAGCCTATACCATCCGATACCAGACTCAAGCCAGAGGCCGTGTCTATGATAATGGAAAAGTTATAAACATCATAACCTCGGATGGAACGCAGAAGATTGTATCGACGGAAATCATAAGCGGAGTTATGACTAAAATGTATGACACACCCAATTACAACACCAAAATCATACCTTGGGTGATTACCATCAATACAGACTTGTACATCATGAAAAATATTGTCATTCAGGATGTGTTTCCAAACGGGGGCTTGGCTTTGTTACCGGACACCCTGAAAATTCAAAGTGTTGACGGAACAACGGAGCTACGTGCGCCCACGGATTATGAGCTGGTTCCGCTATCACAGGACTATAAACAAGGATTTACGCTCATTTTTCATAAAGCCATTCAGAAGGCTTATACAATCAAGTATTCAACCACCTATAATAATGACTGGAAAACGGATACGACGAAGCCCGAGTTTCGTAATAAATCCCATATAGAATACCAGTTTGAAGACGGAGAAAGATCATCGCAAGGAGTGGAGTGCCCGATCTGGCCGGACTTTATGACACAACGAAACGGTGCCAAGCAAGGAAGCTATAATGCAACCTCCAAGCTCATTACCTGGGACATTAAAGCTAACTACAATCGCAAGATTCTGAATCACGCGGAAGTGAGAGACCCCTTGTTGCAAGGTCAGAAGTTACTGCCCGCCTCCGTAAAAGTATACGATATGACCTTGCTGGGATGGTGGGATGGCGTACAAAAAGGGGCTGAAATCCCAGCAGATCAATACACCATTATTCCTCCCTCCGAGCAAAATGGTAATGAATTGCGTATCCAGTTCAAGGAGCAAATACAGACTCCCTACTGGATTACCTTTCAAACTTCATTGGAAGGAGAACTGATTGAAAAAGAAATCCACAATCAAGCCCTTCTACTGGATGGACAAAAAACAGTCTCTGAATGGGCAGCGCAAGTCGCGGTACCTCATGGCGGAGAATATGTATCTAAAGTCGGTACACAAAATGGAAATAAGATCGATTGGAGCATCCGCATCAATGAAGGACAGTCCCATGTATCCAACGCTAAAATTATAGATCAGCCTAGCAACAATCAAATCCTAATTGAGGATTCCTTTCATTTGTACTCTACAATAATCGCTGCCAACGGAAATACCACCAAAAGCACCGAGTTGATTAGAAACCAAGATTACAAGCTGTATATCAAGACAGACGCTCAAGGCCAGCAAACTTTTGAAGTTACTTTTGCCAAGGATATTTCCACTGCTTTTATACTTGAATACCAATCGTTCATTCATGCTGAAGACAAAGCCAAGGTGAGTAATAAGGTTGCCTTTGAGGGGGATCGCTTGACGACAGAGATGCGGGAAACCAGCCAGGAAATCATCGTACGAACGTCTTCCGGCTCCGGTTCTGGCGGGGGTGTGACCGAAAGTCTTGAGCTGACCAAGGTAGATCAGGATATGCCTGACAAGGTACTGCCTGGCGCACAGTTTGCGCTCTATGATAAAGGTCAAAAAAGAGCCCCGCTCATTCAGACCACCAATGCGGAAGGCAAAATCATCTTTTCCTCCTTGCTTCATGACGATTATATCTTGGAAGAATTGGCAGCACCGGAGGGCTATAAAGTCACCGAGGGCAAGCTCGAGATCAAAATAGACGCAACACTGCGACAAAGCTCTGGTGTAAAGAGGGTTGTGATCACCAATCGTAAAGAAAAGAAAAACGAACCAGGAACGCCTACTCATCCAGACCCTTCACCCCCGTCCGGAGGCTCAGGTAAAAAACATGACAAAGATCCGGAAATACCCGATACTCCGTCTATAACCGTTCCTCCGTCATTGCCAAAGTCTCCGGAGGACATAGTCCCTCCACAGGAGGAACCTGCGCCTATACCGCCGGAGCCGGAGCCGCCAGCCGTCATGCCTCATCAAGATCCTCCTCCTCCGGTGGATTCGAAAGACGATCCCGAACCTAAGATCCGTCTCAAGGTTCCGGGAAAAGAACCTGAAGATCCGGAGGATACACCTGCGGTACACCAATTGCCCCAAACAGGTGAAAGCAGCCCCGTTCCGTTCTATTTGACAGGCATAGCGATGGTTATATGGGGCGTATTTTTGAAATTCACACGAATAAACAAAAAATAAAACCGATCACCTGCCCTGATCTCCCGACTCATTCCATTCCCGATTGGAATGAGTTGGGAATGGGGCATTTTTCAAAAAATATGTATAATCCGTATATTGCTTAGGGGAGGCGAGATTGCTGAGTCTGCGTAAACTTTCCTACGTATTTATTGTGTTAGGCTTACTTTTTATTTTGTTTCCTAAAGCGACAGAATGGAATGAGGATCAGGAACAAAGCAAGCTATTAAAAGCAGCAGAGCTACCATCTGGAAAAAACGACGCGCTATGGCCCCCCAGTCTTACGGACAGCTATGCTCGCTTGTCCACTCGTCTTACAGAAGTTCCGGTTAGTGAAGCACGACAAAATACTTCCCCATCCCCTGCTCCCATGGTAAGCGCTAATGAACAAACTCCCATAGCCACTATTAGTATAAGTCGTATTGCTTTAAAGCTCCCTGTATTGGAAGGCGCAACGAGGATAAATATGAGACACGCGGCTGTACATATGCCGGAAACGGGGACGCTGGGACAAGCGGGGAATGCCGCCATTGCTGCTCATCGAGCCCGTACCTCTGGACGTTTATTTAATCGTCTAAATGAATTGAAGATCGGGGATAAGATTGTTGTTAACGCTCGGGGTAACCAATATGTATATAGCGTTTATAGCCTGAAGGTGGTCGATCCTACGGACGTGTCTGTTCTGAAAAGCTTCAAAAAACAAAAGCTGCTTACACTGATTACATGTGACCCTCTCGTAAACCCCACCCATCGTCTCATTGTTCAGGCGAAACTAAGCACCTAAAGCTATTTTAAAGCCCTATTTCTATGAGTAAACATAAATCAGGCGGGCCATTCCTGTTCATTACAGAAATACACCCGCCAATGCTCACATCATGATTCAGTTGGATTCTTGGCAATCAGCTTGAAATCATCAAAGTGGAATCCTGGTGCAACCACACAGGTTACCAGCACGGGCTCATCCCCAAGCGGACGTGCCGTTTGCCATACTGCTCCTGGAACGAGTGCTTGTGGATGCTGTCCTGCCTCCACATCCGCACCGACGATAATCACAGTTTCTTCACCAGGCTCTTCTCCACTTCCACCCAATTTCAACTCTACAGGGCTTCCGCTATGATATAACCACAGCTCATCAGAATGGACCACATGCCACTCGGAGAACTCACCCGGATGCAGCAAGAAATACGTAGACGAAGCTGCAAAGCGCGGACCGGAATACACATCCGGCAGTACAGGCTTCGGAATTTGGAAATGGGCCTTCCACATCTCTTTGTACCAGCCGCCTTCTGGATGGGGCTCCATGCCCAATGCCGTTACTAGCGGTGAAATAGCTTTCGTCATTGTCTAACCTTCCTTTACCCTAAATTCCTTCTTCCCTACTGTAAAACATAGCGTTGCTTTTGTCACGTTTCTCCCTTGGCATGTCGAGGATCAATAGTTTATGTCAAATTTAATAACATAAAATTACGGATATTTATTCGTTTTCAACATATAAATAACAGTTTACTAGCAAAAAACACACCAAAATACATTACACGTAAAGTTTAGTGACATAAAATCTTGTTTTTTATTGTAAGCTTATAGTATCATGAGAGAAATTTTTAAATTCTAATAGAGCTTGATCATGTCAATCCGTCTACTAAGCTATGTATCCAAGCCTAAAAAGGGGTGAGCTCTCTGATCCAGTTTCGCAACGTCAACAAGCATTACGGTCACTTCCATGTACTCAAAGACATTAATCTTCAGATTAAGGAGGGCGAGGTCGTCGTAATCATCGGTCCCTCCGGCTCGGGTAAAAGCACCCTGCTTCGCTGCATCAATCGTCTGGAAACGATATCGGATGGGGAGCTGATCGTTAACGAGATCCCTGTACATGACAAAAAGATTGATATCAATGCCTTCCGCCGCAATATCGGGATGGTGTTCCAACATTTCAATCTGTATCCCCACAAAAAGGTGATTGAAAACATTGTACTGGCACCTATGAAGGTACTGGGCATCTCGAAAGAAGAAGCTACTCAAACAGCCATCACCTATCTAAAGCGCGTCGGAATCGAAGAAAAGGCACAGAGCTACCCCGCTCAATTGTCCGGTGGACAGCAGCAGCGGGTCGCGATCGCCCGCGGGCTCGCGATGAATCCAAAAATTATGTTGTTTGACGAGCCTACTTCAGCACTTGATCCCGAAACGATCGGAGAGGTACTGGATGTTATGCGCTCGCTCGCCCATCAGGGCATCACAATGGTCATTGTCACTCATGAAATGGGCTTTGCACGTGAAGTGGCGGACCGCGTGATTTTTATGGACAAAGGACAAATTTTGGAAGACAGCCAACCTGTCGAATTTTTTCAGAATCCGGGTGAAGAACGGGCTCGCCTGTTCCTGAGCCGTCTGATTCATCATTAATAGACTACCAATGTAGCGTAAATCGAAAGGGGAATGTTCTGATGAGAAAAAGATTTCAATGGAGTACTTTGGTGCTGGTAGCTTTATCTTGTCTGCTCGTCTTGGCAGGCTGTGGAGGCAAAGAAGGAGCGGCAACGTCGGGGAATCAGCCGGCAGCAGCCAACGGGCTGGAAGCGATCAAACAGCGTGGCAAACTGGTCGTTGGTGTGAAATACGATACCAAGCTGTTCGGACTGAAAGACCCGGCTAGCGGAAAAGTAGAGGGCTTTGATATCGACATCGCTAAGGCTGTAGCCAAACATATTTTTGGCGATGAAACCAAACTTGAACTAAAAGAAGTCACGTCCAAAACACGAATTACCTTATTGCAAAATGGGGACATCGACGCCATTATCGCGACGATGACCATTTCGGACGAACGTAAAAAGCAGGTTGATTTCAGCGACGTCTATTTTAACGCCGGGCAATCTCTGCTTGTGAAAAAAGGGAGCCCCATCACCGGGCTGGAGTCTCTGACCTCGAATACCAAGGTGCTCGCCGTGAAAGGCTCTACCTCCGCCAAAAATATCCGTGAAAAAGCACCTGAAGCAACGATATTGGAATTCGAAAACTATCAGGATGCTTTCAACGCCCTCAAAGCAGGTAAAGGAGAAGCCTTGACTACTGATAACTCTATTCTGCTCGGCATGCAGCAGCAAGACCCGAATTATACTCTTGTAGGCGGGAACTTCACAGAGGAACCTTACGGCATCGCAGTGAAGAAGGGGCAAACCGAACTGCTACAAGCTATTAATGATACGCTCAAGGAACTGAAAAGCAACGGTGAATACGATAAGCTCCACGAGCAATGGCTTGGGGTTAAACCCGAATAATATTCTTGTGAAGGAGCCGCGATTGCGAGCTCCTTCCTTTCTTAAGTCTGGATAAGGAGGTAAATTCGCAGATGCTTACTTTTGATATCAACGTACTTTTCGATCATAGCGACCGTTTCAGAGAAGGCTTGCTTCATACCGTTCAAGCTAGTGTCATTGCCTTGATCGGAAGCTTTATTCTGGGGGCTATTATTGCCATCCTCCGAATTGCGCCTTTTAAATGGCTGAACTGGATTGGTACCGTCTATGTAGAGGTCATCCGCAATATCCCATTGCTGATCGTCGTACTGTTTTTTTATCTCGGGCTTCCTACTTTGGGCATCCCTTTGGACGGATTCGTATCTGGAACGCTCGGATTGACTGTATACACAGCCTCCTTTATTGCTGAAGCCATACGTGCCGGCATTCAATCTGTGCCCAAGGGGCAATTTGAAGCGGCAAGGTCCTCCGGGTTGAGTTACAACCAGACGATGATCAGCATTATTTTACCGCAAGCCATCAAAATTGTACTGCCTGCGATCGGCAACCAATTCATTAATCTGGTCAAAAACTCTTCCGTGCTGGCTATTGTGGCCGGACTGGACCTAATGTATTACTCGGACCTCATTAACTCGGATACCTTCCTGCCCATCACAGTCTACGCCATCACGGCGCTGTTGTATCTTATCTTGACGGTTCCGCTTAGCTTTCTTGTACTTTATATGGAACGGCGTCTGTCCAAAACATCCTAAGGAGGGAAGCCCGTATGGATTTCGGTGGATTGTTTGTGTGGCCTAATGTGCGTTTTATACTGGAGGGCTTCCTGCTCACACTGGAGGTTGCTATTTACTCTATCGTGTTCAGCTTCGTTCTTGGTATCTTATTCGGCATTCTGCGCTATACCCGCTTACCTGTTATTTCACAGGTTGCAGCCTTTATCATTGATCTCATTCGCAATCTTCCATTATTGCTCATTATTTTCTTCATCGGCATGGTTTTACCATCCATCGGAATTTCGATTTCCCTCAAGTGGGCAGCCATTACAGGCCTGTCGATCTTCGAGGGAGCCATGATCGCCGAGATTGTGCGCAGCGGTCTGAATTCGGTCCATAAAGGACAGGTGGAAGCCGCACGTTCCTCCGGTTTAAGCTATTCTCAAACCTTATGGCATATCATTCTGCCCCAAGCGCTTCGTCGCATGGTGCCCCCGATTGTCAGCCAGTTCATTTCCCTATTCAAGGATACCTCACTGGCTGTCATTATCAGTTTGCCGGAGCTGACGCATAACATTCAGATTGTCGGTGGGCAAAATCAATCTTTTGTCATTCCAGCCCTGCTGTTCGCAGCTTTCCTGTACTTTGCTGTCAATTACAGTATGTCACTGATTGCACGCAGGCTGGAAGTTCGTACACATTAAAGCTCCTGATACTCATCAGGGTTGCCACTAGTTGGAACGCACTGTTAGTACAGCTTGTATCTTTTCAATCAATCGCTTCAACGCTTCTCCCTGATAACGGCCAGACTGATAAATCAACTCTAGCTGACCCTGGAGCACGCCGCACAAAATAGGTACAGTGCAAAATTGTGAGCGATCCAATTCTGCCGCAAGGGACTCCGTCTGTAGGGTTACGGCAAGTCCCTCCTGTACCCAGCGCAGGATTGAAGGTATGGAATTTGTCTCCAAGACGGTTGCAAAGGGATACCCGCGATCACGGAAGCACTTCTCAATCAGTTTCCTGCCGGGATGACACTCTGGCTGCATCGCCCAGGGTACATGCCTCAATTCGTCCAGCGTAATGGAAGTACGGTTGGAAAACACATGCTCTACCGGAACAACAAGACAGTATTTCTCCGTACGAAGAGGAAGCTGGACAAGCCTTTCATCCGTACCCGAATGCAGCGTAATGCCAACATCCACTCGGTTATCCAGCAGCTGTTCTGTTACATCAAATGATGGATGGATGTGCAGGCTGACTTTAGGAAATGACTGATGAAAATGGATAAGCATTTCTTGCAATGGTTCCTCCAGCTCCGGTAATGCGATACCAATCCGCAAACTCCCGCGTTGCTCGGTGCGCAACTCCTCAATGGAAGCCTTCGCTTGCTGTAAATCCTTGAGCGCATGTGCACTATGTTGCAGCAACAATTTCCCGGCATCTGTCATTTTTATTTTCTTGCATGCACGGTCAAAAAGCGTCATGCCCAATTCCTCTTCCAACGCCTTAATTTGCAAGCTAAGCGTGGGTTGGGAGATTCCGATCTTTTCCGAAGCTTTCGTAAAATGCAGTTCCTCGCATACGGCAATGAAGTATTGAAGCTGACGTATTTCCGTCTTCCTTCTCTCCCTTCGAGAATCCCCAGAATGATTGCATTAAAAGGTCAAAAGAAGCGCAAAATCGGATCCATCCGGTTCGCGCTTCTTCTTCAGGTTGTTGCGCTTTTTTAGATTATTGGGCTACTTCGGCTTTTTCCGCAGTCAACGTAATATTCGCAAACGTGTCTGCATCATACTCCTTGCCACGGGTAATATCGTAATTGGCTACCCGATTATTCACTGCCTCCAACGAGTAACGGAATAACGTCGGCACGATTGGCGCCTCCTCGCTCATATACGCCTGCCACTGATTGTATATATCTTTACGATAATTGTCGTCAAAGGCTTTCACAGACACCCCTTCCTGCAACAGCTTATCATTCTCTTCACTGGTAAAGCGCGAGTAGTTAAAGCTGGCTCCGCGTCCATACAGCCCACTAGGGTTTACATCTGTACCTGTACTCCATGCGCCGCCAAAAATATCAATGCCGGGGTCATCCTTCTGCACACGATCATAGAAAGAATTGAACTCAAGCAGACGACCGTCCACCAGCTCGACATGAAGTCCGACATCCTTCCAGTTTTGCAAATAAAACTTTGCCAGCGATTCAGCTGTCGCATCTCCGCTCATTGCCGCATAATGGAGAACCAGTTCCTTGCCCTTAGGGTCCTCACGGTATCCATCTCCATTGGTGTCCACATAGCCTGCCTCGTCCAGCAGCTTTTTCGCCTTGTCCGGGTCATACGCGATGCCCTTTGCATTTATATCATGATATCCCTTAAAGGCAGGCGGAATCAGGGATGTTGCTGGAATCCGAAGTCCATGATAGAGCTGCTTGCCGACCTGCTCATTATTCAGCGCATAGCCGAGGGCCTGACGCAATGACTTGTTCGCCAGCTTGGCGTTCGGGTCCATGATATTTAGATTCTTGGCCTGATCGAATTTGCCCATCTTAAAGCCCACATAGCTATAAGATAATTCCTCCTGACCGAGAAACTGTACATTTTTCGGATTGCTGGCCTCATTGTAACGGGTGGTTGGATAGCTGGCCCAATCGACTTCTCCACTTTTCAGCGCCTCGGTAATGACATTCGGGTTCACCACCTTCAGATGAAGACCATCCAACTTGGGCTCACCGTGGAAATAATCTTCATTTTTGACGAATTCCACAGATTCACCTGTGACCATTGATTTAATTTTGAACGGTCCATAGCCAATCGGATTTTTACGGACAGGATCAGATCCGGCCATATCTTTCACGGGGATATTCTGAAATACCTTTTTCTCCAGTGGTGTAGACCAAAGTCCCGATTTCACCGAAGGATTAGGTTCCTTGAAGTGAATGGTAACCTCTTTCTCATTCAGCACCTTGATGCCAGAAATGGTTTTGGCCTTACCCGCGTGATAATCCTCCATGCCCACAATGTTGGTCATAAAGCTATCATAACGCGGACCTTCGTAGTCTTTATGACCGATCACTTCATAGGAAAAAGCATAATCCTCTGCCGTTACGGGATTACCATCCGTCCAGTTCAGTTTGGGATCAATTTTTACAGTCACCGCCTTATTGTCTGGGGAAAAGGAAATCGTCGCCGCTCCTTTATTGTCAATATTTAGATTGGAGTCAATCGAAAACATAGAAGGGTAGAAAAACTGGAAGACTTCAAAATCAGGATTGCCTTCATAAAATACAGGATTCAGAATACCTTCAAAAGGGGTATCAGACACGAGTGCATAATTGATGATGCCACCCTTAATCGGGGCCTTATCGTTCTTGATCGCCTTCTCCAGCGCTGTGGCATTCACCTGCTTGCTGTCGGACCCTGTGCCGCCTGTACCGTCAGACGATTTCCCTCCATTCGAAGCGGAAGGCGAACCGCTGCATGCGGCCAGAGAAAGCACCAAAATTGCAGATAGAACAGGCAGAATTCCTTTTTTCCAGTGTTTAACCATTGTAAATCCCTCCTTGTCATTGTCCTTATCCTTGAACTTCGGTTAACCCAATCGTTGTCTGGCATCCGTGGCGCGTTTGAGCGCCTGGCCAATAAAGTTAATCGCCAGCATTAGCACCAAAATAAGCAGTGAGGCAGGCAACCACATCCACCAGCTATTCTGCAAAACATCCGGGTCATTCGCATAACTCACCAGTGTACCCAAGCTTGGAGTAGATTCCGGTAAGCCAAAACCGAGATAAGAAAGCCCGGTCTCAATCCCGATATTTCCCGCGAGGCTGAGGGTCAGATTGACGATCACGACCGAGCTAAGATTAGGCAGCACGCCAAACCAGATGATTTTCCAATTGGGTGTGCCAAGGGTTTTGGAAGCCTGCACATAATCCAGTTCGCGCTCCGACAACACCTTGGCCCGGATCAGACGTGCTTTTCCAATCCATAAAAAGGCAGTCATAATGAAAATAAAGGACCCTATGCCGCTTTTGGGTACAATGCTGACAAATACGATGACCAACATCAGAAATGGAAGTACCAGAATAAAATCAATGATCCGCATGATGATGTTATCGACCAGCCCCCCATAAAAACCAGCCAGCAAACCTAACGTTAAGCCAATAGCGGCAGATAACAATGTAATCGTAAAGCCGATGGTGAAGGAATTGCGGGCTCCAATGACCAGCTGGCCAAAAATATCCCTGCCCGCTCGATCTGTGCCCAGCCAATGCACTGAGCCGGGAGCTTCACGGATTGCGCCCAAATCCACCGTCGTGACTACATCCTGATTTACAAACAGGACAGAGGCATATATAAAGATCAAAAACAGAATTACAAAGCCAATGGAAACCAAGGCCATTTTGTCACGCACCAGCTCACGACGCAGTACAGACCAACTGGATGGTGATTTACGAATGATTTCCGGCGTGAAGACCTCCTCCACCTGTATAGACACCATAATCCCTCCCTTTCTCTAGACTTGTTCGCTATTCAATTCGAATGCGGGGATCGACTTTGCTCAGGATGACATCAGATAAAAGGGTTCCTAATAGCGCCAAGAAGCCGGAGACCATGACCAGTGCGTTCACGACTGAAAAATCCCGTTGAGTGATGGACTGGAGAAATAGTTGGCCCAACCCCGGGTATCCAAAAATAGATTCAAGGAAAATGTTACCTGCAATTACTCCCGTCAGGTCATAGCCCAAAAAGGCAGCAATCGGCAATAGAGAGTTTTTGAAAATATGGCGGGAATAAATTTTACCTTCGGGCACCCCTTTGGAACGCGCTGTTTTCACAAAATCCTTCAGTCGTGTGTCAATGACCTCATTGCGCAAATACTGAATCGTAGCCGTTGTACTGAGCAATGCGCCTGTAACCGCCGGTAAAATGAGATGATACGACTTGTTCACGTAATATGACCATGTCCCCGGCTCCACGCCTACATCCACACTGCCGCTGGTTGGAAACCAGCCGAGCCTGAATCCGAATACGTACAGCAGCAACAACGCGAGTATAAATAGAGGTGTCGCAAAGCTGAGATAGGTATAGCCCACTACGGTTTTGTCCAGCAGACTATGCTGATAACGACCGCTGAGTACGCCGAGCGGAATGGCGATCAGATACGTCAGAACCAGAATTACTACGCCCAGAAAGAACGTGTTCCCCAGACGGCTGCCAATCAGATCGGTAACGCTAATTTTATGTACATAAGATTTGCCCAGATCCCCGTGAGCAAGCTGGACGAGCCAGTTCCCATACTGCACCCACACCGGATCATTCAGTCCCAGTCTTTGTCGCTGTTCTTCCAGTGCGGCCGGATTCAGATTGGGTGTCGAAGTAATAAGTCCTGTCAGTGCATCCCCCGGCATAGCCTTAGCCAGGAAAAATATAAGCACGCTCAGTGCAAAAAGTTGAGGGATCATAACCAGCAGCCGACGCAGTGTAAATTTCCACATTTCTGTACCCCCCTTATGGTAGCGCGACTTGATGAGATGGACTTACTGATTTTAGTGCAAACGGCTTTCCACTCACGTCTAGATGTTTGGGCAGCTCTGTTTTGTAGGAGGATAAAAGCATTCGCCTTTTTTGGGCATTTTCCAGCCGTTTTGTAGGATCAATATTGGGAATGGTTGCAATGAGGCGCTGGGTATACAGATGCTGTGGACGCTCATAAATGTCTTGCTCGCTCCCCTGCTCCACTAGACGGCCCCGGTACATAATGCCGATTTGGTCGCACATATGGCGGATAATACCCAAGTCATGACTGATGAACAAATACGTCAAATTAAATTCCCGTTGCACATCCTTCATAAAATTAAGCACCTGTGCCTGCACGGAAACGTCCAACGCCGACACCGGCTCATCAGCAATGATCAGCTTGGGGTTTAATGTCAGCGCACGCGCGATCCCGATCCGTTGCCGTTGCCCCCCGGAAAATTCATGCGGATATTTGTAGGCTGCATCGGCGTTCAAGCCGACCTTTTCCAGCAACGTCTGTACTTTCCTCCGTTCCTCCTCACTGCTCAGCCTTTCAAAATTTCGCAGCGGTTCAGCAATGACATCCAATACGCGCTTGCGCGGGTTGAGCGAAGAGTAGGGGTCCTGAAAAATCATCTGAATGTCTCTACGCAGCGGATGACGGTTGTTACGGCTCAGAGCCGCAAGGTCCTTTCCCTTAAAAAGAATCCGTCCGCTCGTCAGCTTATTTAGACCGATGATCGTCCTGCCTGTCGTCGTTTTTCCACAGCCGGATTCTCCCACCAGCCCGTATGTCTGGCCTGCCTCAATGCTGATCGACACGCCATCCACTGCTTTCACCTGATCGATAACACGCTGGAAGAAACCACCGCGCACCGGATAGTGGACCCTCAAATCATTTAACTCCAGTAGTGCCATGAGCAGCTTCCCCCTTTGCCTCGTCTTCAAAATGAAAATGCTGGTAACATGTACAACGGACCCAATGTCCAGGGGAAATTTCATTTAGTTGGGGATGGTCTTCATGCACTCCCTGCTGAATCCAGGGAATACGCGGGGCAAAGCGACAGCTATTGCGGGGGATATCTTGTAATGAGGGAACAATGCCGCCGATGACATGCAGTGATTCCCCCTTGGTATGCGATCCCGGCATGGAAGCAAGCAAAGAACGCGTGTACGGATGCTGTGGATGCCTGAATAATTCAAAAACATCAGCGCTCTCCACGATTTCTCCGGCATACATGACCACCACACGGTCGGCTACTTCTGCCACAACACCAAGATCATGCGTAATCAAGATAATTCCGCTCCCACTCTCCTGTTGAAGCTGTTTGAGCAAGTCGAGAATTTGCGATTGGATCGTTACATCGAGCGCAGTAGTTGGTTCATCTGCGATAATAAGAGAAGGTCGGCAAGCTATGGCAATCGCGATCATCACACGCTGACGCATCCCTCCTGACAGTTCATGCGGATACTGCTCATACACACGCACAGGATTCGGTATATCTACGCTTTCCAGCAGCTCCAGCACACGTTCCCTTTTTTGCTTCGTAGATAGTGACGTATGATAATCAAGATTTTCCTCAATCTGCTTACCAATGCTCATTAACGGGTTGAGTGCTGTCAGCGGGTCCTGAAAGATCATGCCAATGCCCGCTCCGCGGATTTTATTCATTTGCCCTGAAGAAAGACGGTTCAGGTCCGTGCCTTTAAAAAGGACCTCTCCCTCTACACGCGTGCGTTCCATGTCATGCAGTTGTGCGATCGAAAGCGCCAGCGCGCTTTTGCCACAGCCGGATTCTCCGACTACAGCCAGCACTTCATTGGGGTTGACCGTCAGATCCAGATGGTCGACTGCGGGGTGATATTGATCATTGATGCGAAAAGATACGGATAATCCTTTAATTTCCAACACGGGTCCGGTATTCAATGCGCGCTTCCTCCATTCTCCATGGTCTTGTCCCGCTTATTCTCACCATGTTTGATGTTTAAAACCTCTCATGAACATTACATACCGTTTTTGTCGGAATAATTTGAATACATCCTATCACCAGTATATGGATATATCAATTAAGATTATGCTATCAACATCATTTAAAAAATCAATGATCCAGCAGTAGCGCGGTCTTTCTGGCACAAAATGTAATGAAATAACCAACCACAGGTTAATTTTCATCACAAAAAAAGTCGCCTGATCCCTCTGCAGGGATCAAACGACTAACTAATACCAGCTCACATTGAGCTTCTGGCGATAATTACGAAGCCGCTCCATAGGAGCCAGACTTGAACGTTCTAGGATCGTACCATTTGTAGCCTGCTGCTGGAGCAGACCAAGGCTCAGGCTGCGGTTCTGTGGAAGCCGCAGGCTCCTCAAATGGCAGAAGCTTCGTTGGCTGATCCAGAGTCAAACCTGCCACATCAGACAATTTCGTGTAGTCCTGCTTCCATGCAAGCCATTGAACCGTCTGCACCAGGAAGGTGGAATCATCCACTTCTTTAAAACCATCATATGTCTTCTTCGACTGTCCGTTTTCCTCACGCACATATTTCGGTGTAGCATCTTCTACAGGGGAAGAATCACCGATGAACGCTGCCTTGCCTTGACCTACCTTGGAGATAGCGGCATAAGGTCCTTCCGCACGGCCCCCGCCGTTATAAACTCCCTGGTCTACCGCATTACCCCATTTTTTCGTGCCTGAAGGGATATAAGCAATGCCTTTAGCCTTGGTAGGATCAATAATAGCCAGCGTAGATCCTGCATGCATTGCAATCGAGCGCACACCCTTGGTAATGCCGAAAGATTGATCTGCGGCTACAATTTCGGTAGCATTCACATCACCCAGCGCATTGTAACGGAAACGAACGCCAAAGTTGGCCGCCAGCCAATCGGAGCTTGTTAATCCTTGCATCGCCGGTGATGCAGCTTCTTCTGCAGTCATGCCCTTGGCCGGATTAGTATAGGCTCCACGACGGTAACCATTCATAACCTCGGAGGAATCCCAACGGTTTTTGTTACGGTCCGCATTATAATGATCGGAGATGAAGAAGACGCTCCCCCCGCTATTCACGTATTGCAGCAGGGCAGCCTGCTCGGATGCCTTAAAGGCAACATTCGCTTCACCAATAATGAACACATCATATTGGCGCAGCTTGTCATATGTTATGGCCTGCTCTCCATAAGTAAAAGGAATGGGACGATTCAATTGGTCTACCGTAAAGCCTACATTACGCAGTCCATTGGCAAAGTCGGAGAAGGCGCCTTCAATGACCCAATCTGCTGCACCAGCGGTCTGTGCGTGCGTATTATCGAACAGCACCTTTTTGCCTTTTCCATCCGGCAGTGTAGTACCGGGTTGACCCGGGTTGCCAGGTTCGCCTGGTTCCCCCGGCTCGCTTCCGCTCACCAGTTCAACAGCGCTTGGGCTTTTCACTCCACCAAAATTATTGTAGGCGCCGAGTGTACCCGTCACACGAATTTTGCTGCCGATCAGCTCAGGATGGCCTGATAGCCCATATTGCCCTCTGTACGCTGAAGTCAGCTGTACATCCAACAGATTAGACGTATTACGTTCATTAGCCTGGTCAGCAATCAGTACGTTAAAATCATTCGCGAACGGGGAAGAAAAGTTAGCCGTTTTCGATCCGGTAGCATGTCCGACGATGTAACCTTCCACCGTCACCGTACCTCCACTGCTTTGGCGCTGAAGTGCTTCGGCTACTGTCAATGCTCCCTCCGCCTTGACCTGACCGAATGGAACGAAGATCCCAATCAGCAGTGATACGATCGCTGCTAGATGCAACATCCCTTTTAAGCGTGAACCTGTGAATCGCAAGCCTTTTACCATACGTCAATATCCCTCCTATGATTTCCATAAATATACTTGTCCTTTATCAGATTAGCCGCCAATCTTCTAATTCCTTCCTGATTTCATCCATAATTATGTAAATTTTAATCTTTTTTATTGGGAACGCACCTGTTTATGTAAAAATTAAACCTGTGATTGACACCGAGCACGGCATACATTACGCTAAGAAAGACATGTAGAACGGTATACGCGAATGAAGATGACGGGAGAGTCTGTCCAGGGAGCCTACGCTCTGGCGGCACCGAAGGAGCAAGACGCCAGCACCCGGCTGGCGGATAATCTCTCAGGTCCATGTATCGTCATCTGACGCAACTCTGGAGAGAGCGCAAGCCACCCAAGGGGTAAGGCGGTAAGAACACCGCACGAAACTCTCAGGTAACGAGGACAGAGATAAGGGAAACTTCCTTATCCTGTCCTTTTTTGTGCTCACATTGTGCGTCAGCATTAGGAACCGTCATAACCGCGCAAAGACGCGGAAATACCATATAGTATGGTATTAGAACATACAGGGGGCCACACCATGCGTTTCAAAGATGTATTTTCTATTATCGGTCCGGCCATGACCGGACCTTCCAGTTCACACACCGCAGGCGCGGTGCGGCTCGCACGCGTTGCCCGGCACTGGCTCGGGACGCAGCCTGACCGTGCCCGCATGACGCTATACGGCTCCTTTGCCGACACGTATAAAGGACACGGTACAGACCTGGCGCTCATCGCAGGGCTGCTTAATTACGATACGGACGATCACCGGATTCCGGATGCCGAGCAATGGGCAGAGCAAGCCGGGATGGCCGTGGAATTCGCCGTCAGCGGACTCCCCGCGCCTCATCCGAACACTGTCCGTTTCGAGCTGTGGAAGGGCGAGGATCAGCGCACACTGTTGGGCTCCTCCATCGGCGGCGGCAGCATCCATGTCCAGCAGCTTAACGAATTCCGGGTCAATCTGACCGGGGAGCTGCCTACGCTGGTGCTTCTCCACTCGGATAAGCCTGGTACATTGGGCGCGATAACTTCAGCGCTGGGCGCGGCCCACATTAACATTGCCTATATGCACGTAGATCGCAAAGGCCGGGATGGTGAAGCACTCACCGCCATTGAAACGGACAGTTCTGCTCCAGCTGAACTGATTGCGGAACTGCGTTCTTTACCTCATATGTATGAAATTAAGATGATTAATTTGAAAAAAGGAGCTGAATCCGATGCGGTTTAGCCATCTGCATGAAATCAGCGCTTTATGCGCTGAAGAATCCACCACAATTGGCCGTTTGATGATTCAAGAGCAGGTACAAGAGACGAATACAACGGAGGAAGAAATCTTTCGCCAAATGTCTGATTATTATGAAGTCATGAAGGAAGCCGTTCATCGCGGTCAGACACAAGACACCGTATCCCGCAGTGGATTGACGGGCGGTGACGGCAAGCGCCTAGCCGAGTATCTGCGGTCAGGGGAAACCTGCTCCGGTGATGCCTCCGCGCTTGCCATGGCTTATGCCCTCTCCGTGTCGGAGGTTAATGCATCCATGGGTCGCATTGTGGCCACGCCTACCGCAGGCTCATGTGGGGTTATCCCTGGTGTGTTCATCAGTGCGCAGGAGCGGTTCGGCTGGGATGATGAGCATATGGTGAACGGCCTGTTCGCCGCTGGAGCCATTGGCTACGTGATCGCCAACAACTCATTCATTTCTGGCGCGGAAGGAGGCTGTCAGGCTGAGATTGGCTCAGCTATCGGGATGGCCGCTGGCGCTATGGTCGAGCTGCGCGGTGGTACGCCTGAACAGGCTGTTCACGCCGTAGGTCTCGCTCTTAAGAACACGCTCGGTCTGATTTGCGATCCCGTCGCCGGACTCGTGGAGATTCCGTGCATCGTGCGCAACGGGCTGGGAGCCGTGACTGCGCTTGCCGCAGCGGATATGGCTCTGGCGGGTGTGCGCAGCGCTATTCCGTCTGACGAAGTCATTGACGTGATGCTTGAAGTCGGCAGTGCGATGCCGTCGAAGCACCGCGAGACCGCCAAAGGCGGCTTGGCCCAGACGCCGACTGGCAAGCGTTTGACCGAATCACTTACACGCAACACACCGACCAAGAAGGATAAGTCATAATTTATAAGCGGTAGCCTCCTTAAAAAAAAGAGCAAGCATGTCGTCCTTGGACGTATGCTTGCTCTCTTTTTTACTGAACGGTTACCTGTATCTTCGTCATTTTACCTGCATATTTCACAGTAATTACTGCTTTGCCCTTGCCCTGTGCCTTAATGTTACCGTCTTTGACGGTCGCAACAACAATTCTGGACGAGGACCAGACAGCCGGTTTGGAAACATCCTTCTCCGACTCATCCTTATACGTGGCTGTAGCCGTAACCTTAGCCAGCTGTCCTGCCTTCAAATTCAAAGCAACTTCGTCTGTTTGCAGATATTTAAGCGTATCAACATCCACGGGTACACTGATTATCTTCCCGCCAAACTTCGCCTGAATGTTAGCTTTACCGTAGCTGACCGCGGTAACCTGACCCTTTTTAACAGTGGCTACCTTATAATTAGACGTTTTCCATTCAGCTTGGGTCGTAACGTCCTTTTCTTTACCATCACTCGATTTAACCACAATCGCGATGGTTTTTTGATCTCCAGATTTGAGCGATAGCGCGATTGCATCCGCTTCAATCTTTTGCGCTACGTCCACTTCTACCGTAAACGTAATGTTTTGCTTGCCATATGAAGCAGTCACCGTTGCCTTACCGCTACCATTCGCTTTGATCAAACCTTCGCTAACTTCAACCACTTTTACATTGCTAGTTGTCCAGGTGGCGTCCTTGGTTACATCTGTTTTTGTACCGCCACTCTTAACTCCTGTTACTTTTAGCTGCTTCGTTTCCTGAGCACCAAGCGCAATTACACGCGAGTCTGTTTCCAGACGATCTACAAGGCCTACTTGTACGTTAATCGTCAGTTTTTTGCCATTATAGGTCGCTGTAATAACCGCTTTACCAGCGGATTTACCCGTAATCGTTCCTTTGGACACAGAAGCAATATCTTCCGCGCTTGAAGCCCATTCTGCATCCTGTGTTACATCTTCCTTACGCCCATCCGCATAAGTAGCCGTCAAAGTTGCAGTATAGTTCTCATCAATATCAATCGTTGCCGTTTTGGAGGACAGAGACAGATCACCGGGTACATTTACGGATACCGTAGCTGTAACTGTTTTGCCACCATAAGAAGCGGTGATCGTAGCCTCACCTGTTTTATAACCCGTGACTTCTCCCGCACTGACAAAAGCGATATCTTCATTGCTGGACTTCCACTCTGCCTTACTTGTGATATCTTCTTCCGTACCTGTTACATACGTTGCGGTCAGCTTGAGCTTTTTGGATTCCTTGGCATTCAGGCTCAGCTTGTCCTCACTCAAATCCAAATATCTGGAGGTTTCGACATCTGTCTTGATCGAAACAGTCTTATCTCCATACTTAGCGGTCACCGTAGCCGAACCCGCTCCAATGGCCATAATCGTTCCCTTATTCACAGTCGCAATTTTTTCATCGCTTGATGTCCAAGTAGCTTTATCTGTGATATCCGTTACCGTCCCATCCGGATAAACGGCAGAAACTTGTATTTTTTTAGATTCATCCAGACGGAGAAAAATATTGGATTCGCTGGCTTTCAGCTTATTCGTTTGATCGACATCTACCGAAATCGTAGCGGACATCGTGCCATATTTACCTGTAATTGTCGCCTTTCCCGCGCTGTAGCCGGTAATGGTGCCTTTCAGTACATCCGCCACAGCTGCATTGCTGGAGCTCCATTCAGCGGACTCTGTTACGTCCTGTACCGATCCATCCGGGAACGTCGCCGTAAGTTTAACCTTCTCAGTATCCTTCAGCAAAAGAGAAACCTCTGATGAACTGACATCGAGACGTTTAACCTGCTCCACCTGCACAGCAATGGTTACGGTCTGTTGACCATATACGGCCTTAATATTGGCTGTACCTGCTCCCTGAGCGGTAACCAATCCGTTAACTACTGTGGCTACCTTTTGATTATCGGAGGTCCAAGTAGCATCACCCGAAACCTGAGCTGTTGTATTATCACTGTATGTCGCTGTCAAATCAACCTGTCCTGTACCGCTTGAACGCAAGTTCAGGCTTTGTACACTGGATGTCAGCGCCTTAACCTTTTTCGTTACATGTACCTGAACCGATTGCACCTTCTCTTTATAGGTCGCAACCACGGTGGCTTCCCCTTCAGCCTTGGCCGAAACTGTACCGTTATACACGGTAGCAATAGTTGTATTATCACTTTTCCAATCCGTGCTTACGGTTACATTCGAGGTTGTCCCATCGCTAAAAACAGCAGTAGCCGTCAACGCAGCCGTATCTCCCTGCTGCAAAGTTACCTCGTTAGAGGAAAGGACAATCTTGGAAAGCACCGCATCCGCAGCAGATGCAAACCCTGCATATGATGTAAAACTTGAAATCAGGATGACCAACGCCAGAAAACCGGACCATCTATTCTTCAAAATCTAATTCCCTCCCATTCCAAAACTTAAATTAAGGATTTCGCAAAATCCTTACACCTACGTTTTATGTCGTCATATGGAAAAGAATAGTTTAGGCTTCGAAGGAAATTTGGTCCTTATTAACTAGATCATTTCTGATAAAGATTAGACATTACAATTTGTGTAGCTTCAGAGCCATAGTGAAGAGTTTACCCAACAGACCCACAACCTCGCATTTACAAACAGCTATAAGCTGCTGCGCGAACTCTCAAATGATGGTATTCTTCCATATTAGGAGCCAGTTGGTGCATATAAACGACGGAGAATTGTTCGCTTGGATCTATAGAAACCCAAGTGCCTGCTACTCCCGTCCAGCCAAATTCTCCAATAGAACTATTTGCATGCCCAGCCGCTTTATCAATTAACGTGCGCACGCCCAGTCCGTAACCATAACCTGTATGATAAGAATTAGTAAAATCCAATAATTGATCTGTATTCAGATGATTGGTGCGCATTAAATCAATAGTTTTTCTCCCTAATAGCCTCACACCATCTACCATACCTCCATTCGACAGCATTTGTGAAAATGTAAGGTACTCCTTAACTGTCGAATACAGACCTGCGCCCCCACTTTCATATAGAGCATCGGGCTGATGATATTCATCCAAGAAACCCTCTATTTTCTCTAGCTCTCCGGCGTCTGTCCGTTGGTAAAAGGAGGCCATTCGCGATTCAATATCTCCACGATATCGGTAACCTGTATTGTTCATTCCAAGCGGGTCAAATATTTCATCCTTTAGGAATTGCCCTAATGATTTACCTGAAATCACTTCAATAAGACCTGCAACCAGGTCATGTCCATATCCGTATAACCAGCGTGTTCCCGGCTCAAATGAAAGTGGAATCTCAGAAAGCGCTTTAATTTCTGTGCGCAGATCATATTTCCCCTGCTTTTCCTTTAACGTTCTAAGGACCTTTTGCATGGCCCGTCCTGTCTCTGAAGACTCGGAAGCATAGGGAAGACCCACACTCATATTGAATATATGCTTAATTAAAATGGGTTTCTCCGCCTTATCCACATAGGTGTATCCGTTAGGAGCGGTTTTGAATACATGCGCATTACGATATTCGGGAAAATATTCATACAAAGGCTCATTCAACAAAAATTGCCCGCGTTCGTACAGCATAAGTGCAGCCGCACAGACAACAACCTTTGTCATGGAAAATAAGCGATACACTGTATCCTCAGTGATTGGTTTTCGGGCTTCCAGATCAGCATATCCATGATACCCTTCATACAACACTTGACCATTCTGGGCAATGGCACAACCGCAACCTGCTGGCCCATTTGCTACGAAATGTTTCAATAGCTGATCTACTTTGTCAAAACGAGACATATTCATCCCTCCTATTTTTCCTTCAAAAGAAACAGGCTTCCCCTCGCGCTCTAATTTCCTGTTCCAACAAGCTCAGCGCGATCCCTTGTAAGCGCTTATTCCCCGCATTTATTTTAACGGTAAACTTGGTAAATACATAGATTATTTGTCATAATCAGATGGCTTTACATTAACAGCTCGGCCACCGTTTCCTTCCAGCGATGGATCACCGATTCCGGTTCCTTGAGACGGACCGTGACACCTGTCAAGATATCCGCATATTGGGCCGAATCTTCTCTGGCTGCAAAAACATGAGCCGCAAATCGCTCACGTACATGCTTGGCTTCGGGCAAAGCAGGCAGATGTTCCAGCGACAACCGCACATAATGCGCCTTCCCCCCGGTAAACACCGCAAGCGTCGCCTTCCCGGTACGAATCATGTTGCCCGTCGTGGTCGTGCCTGGCCATAGTGCCAGACGCAAATTCCCCTCGTCCAGCGCTACAACTTCGCCCACACTAATCATCGCTATGTGCGGCCACTGATCTTCCGTGACCGTCAGCAGCATCATTGCTTCATGCTGCTTGTCCTCCAATACCTTACCGTCCAGTAGCGTGAACAGTTCCTTACCGATCCTTGGTGTCTGCATGAAGTATAATCCCCTTTACATTTGGCCTATAACTTCAAAGTACCATAATTTACGGCTACTTACGAACGACCCTATATCCGCTCTGGAATAGGAGGAACATGAGCAGCATTCGGAATATCTTTGGGGTTTACCTTGAACGCCGATTTATACTTTGCTGGATCAGTAATGCTATCCGGTTCTGAGGTCCGCCATGTGAACAGGCATACAGGGCACAACAAAACCTCCCAGGCGCCTTTAACTGGCGAGCGGGTAACAACCTCCGAACGATTAGATTCACAACGGGGACAAATATGCATCTGTCAGCACTCCTTTAATCTTTTTTTGTTTTTAAAAATATTCAACGAAGCATTTGGCTCAACTTTTTCTCCCATTCTGCTACACCCAACGGGGAATCGAGCGACTGCGAGTAATGTCCTCTAATATCCGGTGCTACAGGTGTCGTCGCATCCAATATCATTTTGTGCGTCATACCTGCCGGATCAGAGCCGGGGTCAAGCGGTAAAATAGACAAGCCAGGAACAATGACAGCATCATGCTTTGGATGAAGCTTGGTGGATAAAGCCCACATGACCTGCGGCAGATTGAACGGATCGACATCCTCATCCACCACAATGACCAGCTTGCAATACCCTAATCCATGCGGAGTCGTTAACGCACGCATTCCCACAGCCTTTGCAAAGCCGCCATACCGGGTTTTCGTGGAAATAATAGCGACCAGCCCATGCGTATACATGGCATTAACGGCTACGGTTTCATTAGGAAAAGCATCCTTAAGCTGCTGAAACAACGGTACACTTGTATTCACACCGATCATATAATCCGTTTCGGTCCAAGGCATCCCGATGTACAGATGCTCAAAGATAGGCTGTTTGCGGTGATATACACGATTAATCTGAATGACTGGCATCGCGCGACCGCCGGAATAGTGACCTGTGAATTCACCGAATGGACCTTCATACTCACGTTCACCTGCTAACACTTCGCCTTCCAAAATGACCTCAGCTCCCCAAGGCAGATCCAAATCTGCATCCTTCGCTTTGACCACACGGTAAGGCTCACCCTGAATGGCGCCCGCCATCTCATATTCGGATTGATCGTACAGCAGCGGCGTAGAAGCAGCCGTTGTAATCACAGGCTCACATCCGAGGGCAATAGCGACCTTCAGATTTTCGCCGCGCTCCTCAGCCTGACGGATATGGATCGCAATATCATGCTGTGGTACAGGCTGGATGCCCAAACGGTTCTTGCCTTTTACCTGCATCCGGTACAAACCGACATTTTGCTTACCGTAGGTGTCCGGGTCATCCAGATCGCGTGAAACTAGAATTGCTTTATCCAGATAAAACCCTCCGTCCCCCTGATTCAAACGAAACAACGGCAAAATATCAAACAAATTAATATCCTCTGTAATCTCGACTTCATGAAAAGGAGCGGTTTCTTCCCGCTTCACGGGCACCGGAAATTGTTCATAGCGTCTGGCAAATTCAAAAAACTGCTCCTTGAGCGGCGTGTTTTTTGGCATTCCCATCATGAGGGCATGATTGGGCCAGGAGCCCATCACATTCATTGCAATACGAGCATCCATATATCCATAGATGTTGTTGAAAAAGAGAGCAGGCGTCTTATCTCCAAGATTGTTTAATGCTCTGTTAGCTGCTGCGAGGTCCGGCTCCGGCTTTACCTCATCGCTGATCGTGAGTAATTGTCCCTCCTTTTCCAAGGTGTGTAGAAAATCGCGAAAGTCTTTATAAGCCATTGTTCATTCTCCTTCGTCTTTCGATTTCTCAATTCTGGTGCAGCCTGGAGTCATTCTGCTTCATTCCATCCCAGCGTTTGGCTGCGGTTGTGACAATACCGAACTGATCCAATGCACGAAAAACAATATGATCCACTAATTCCTCGATACTTGCAGGATGATTATAAAAGGCAGGCATCGGCGGCAGGATCATCACGCCCATACGTGACAGCTCCAGCATATTTTCCAGATGGATACTGCTTAATGGTGTTTCCCTGGTCATGAGCAGCAGCTTCTTTCGCTCCTTCAGCATCACATCCGCTGATCGGGTAAGCAGGTTGTCCGCCATACCTATACGAATAGAGGCAAGGGTCTTCATGCTGCAAGGAGCGACGACCATGCCGTCTACTCGAAAGGAGCCGCTGGAAATACGCGCAGCCTGATCCTTATACGAGTAGACTGCATCCGCCATTGCCTCCACTTCCTTCACCGTGTAGCCTGTCTCATAGGGAATGTTCGCAATAGCCCACGGGGATAGCACCAGATGGCTTTGGACTCCAGCCTCTCGTAATTGTTGCAATATACGGATACCGAAGATCGATCCTGTCGCTCCCGATATTCCTACAATGATTTTCTTCATATGTCCCCTCCTTCCATCCCATCGTTTTATGTTCACCCATGCATTACTGTCAAAAATTATACGCCCGTTCCTTGCACACGAAAAATATATATAATATATGGAATACATACTTTACAAGTATTCAAATTGAAGCGTTGTTTAGAAATAAGGAGGAATCCCAATGGACATGAAGCATCTGCATTACTTTTGCGTCATCGTGGAGGAAGGGCAAATCACCAAGGCCGCCAAAACGCTCAACATGGCCCAGCCTCCGCTGAGTCAACAACTCAAAAATATGGAGGACGAGCTTGGCGTAAAGCTGATTTACCGTGAAGGAAAGAAGTGGGAGGTAACCGAGGCCGGATATACACTGTATACACGCGCCAAGCGATTATTGGCTGAAATGGAGGACACCTGTAGAGAAATTGGGGAGTTTGAAAACAAAGTAACCGGCACACTTGCTATAGGCACGTCATCCGCCTGTATGTCTCTGATTACTGAACAACTCAGCCGCTTTCATCAGGATTTTCCAGAGGTATACGTTAAAATAGGACACGGAGACACACATCATCTGGAAGAACTGCTGCACCAAAATAAAGTGGATCTGGCCCTGCTGCTGCTTCCGGTAGATGACAAATCGTACCATACGATTGAACTGGAGGGCGTTTCTTTTGTTGCGGTTCTTCCGTGTGAATGGGCAGATCGCCATCCCAGTGGGGAAATTACATTACAGGAAGCTGCCAGCTATGACCTCTTGTTGGGACGCCGAACAGAAGGACACGGACTATACGAAACCGTCATCCGCAAATTTCAGGAACACCATCTTATTCCGCGCGTCGTACTGGACTGTCCTGAAATATCGACCATTCTCTCACTCGTTTCCACAGGCATGGGAATTACTATCATTCCAGACGCTGGCTTGGGACAAGAATACGGGGACAGATTTCGCACACTCTCCATTAAGGAGCCATTCCCCTTCACACGGCCTGCCGTCGTATGGCGCAAGGATCGTTATTTATCCAATGCAGCTCGCAAATTTGTTGAACTGCTACAAGCTGGAGACACGAAAAAGACTGCTCCCGAGTAGATGCTCTACCGCTCTACTCCTGAAACAGTCTGATGCTTGAAGAACTTCCTTCATTCGGTCGTTGATACCGCCTTATTTGACTCCCTGATGTCGATACTCGGTTGGAGTCATTCCACATTTGCGCCGGAATACCTGTGTAAAATGCCTCATATCCTGATAACCGATCCGCTCTGAAATATCAGCCAGCCGCAGATGAGGATCACTGAGCAGCCGCTTCGCCTCCTCCATACGCAAGCAAATGACGTAATCCTTGTAGCCTTGTCCCGTCTTTTGCTTGAATAACTGGCTGAAATACACCGGATTCAAAAATACGATTGAAGCCACCTTCTCCAGCGACAGCTCCTCTGTAAAGTGAGCCCGAATGTATTGCAATGCCACATCTACCGTATGCATTCCTTTGCGGAGACATTCTCCTGTATCCGCTGCTGCGGCTGCAATCTCCTCTGGCGTACGTCTTAGTCGCGCCACCTCTTCAGGTATGGAGGCAAAATTGTGATGAACACCCGAACGTGTAATTTGTAGGGGCACCTTCACATAACGCTTCAAATGGGATTCGAGCAACGTCTCTAGCCGTGCGGCCTCTGCCTCATCTCTTACCCTTGCAATGCCCAGCAGACTATGGCGGTCTAGACTGACGACAAAGCCGCTGCCTCCTGCCTCAATGAGCTCGGACAGTACATTTTCAATCATAAAATGCTCCAGATGTGTCTGCTTGTGATCAGGTTCCATACGAACCATGAAGAGATGGAATTCCGGATAATTTTCGACAAAAGGCTGTATATCCAGCTTGCCCGTATCCAGTCCAAGGGCATAGCGTTGGAAAACGGCTTCACGCAAATAAACCATATTGGATTTGAGAAGCCTACCCTCGTTCGCCTGCTGCGAGGCCACAAGCGCTTCGGCTGCCAGTATTTCAATGCACTCCAGCAGCTTTTTTTTACCAATCGGCTTTAACAGGTAGTCTTTGGCACCCAGCTTTACTGCTCTTTGTGCATAATGGAAGTCGGAATGGGCCGAAATGACAACCCACTGCAGATGAGGATGCTTTCGCTTAGAAATACGCATGAATTCCAGACCATCCATACCGGGCATCAGGATATCAGTTAATACAATATCTACAGGATGCTCCGCCAGAATGCCTGCTGCCTCCTCGGTGGAAGCAGCGAGATGAATGCCGCAGGTTGGTAGAGCTTGGCCAATGGTACGCCGAATCCCCTGCCGAATCATATTTTCATCGTCAGCTATCAGAATATTCATGTTTCTCCTCCTTCTGTGGCAGAGGCACACTTACAGTGGCTGTTGTTCCGGCCCCAGGTACGCTAGAGATCCGTAGGCCGTACTCTTCTCCGAACATGTGCCGTAGCCGTAAATTTAGGTTTTGCAGGCCGATGCCTCCCGCCTGCCCGCTGCCCGCCTGTTTGCCGGGTTCTGCCAAAGCGACCTGGACCACCTCCCATCGTTCGTACTCCATCCCTGCACCGTTGTCGATGATGTGCAGGCTCAATACACCGCCATATTCCTCCGCTCTGACGAGCAGCTTGCCACCTGTATCCGCATGAAGAGGCTCCAGTCCGTGCTTCACCGCATTTTCAATCAATGGCTGTAAGGTCATTTTCGGCAAGCGGATATCCATCCATCGTTCTTCAATATTGATGTCTACGGATACCCTGCCCTCCAGCCGGGCTTGGATAATGGTAAGATAGTGGCCAACCTGCTCCACTTCTTCACGAAGGCTTACATCGGCCCCCTCTTCCCAATGGCTGCTGTAACGGAACATATGGGATAAGGAGAGAACCACCTCTCCGAGCTGATCTTGTCCCTTTTCATCCAGCATCCAATAGATCATATCCAGCGTATTATACAGAAAATGTGGATTGACCTGCGTCTGTAGCGCGTGCAGCTCCGCATTTTTTTCACTGACCGATGATATACGCACCAGCTCGATTAGCTCTGCAATCCGTCTTACCATATGGTTAAAAGAGGTAGCTAGTTGGTTGATTTCTTCATAGGATTTGGTGTTTACCGTATGACGGAAATTTCCTGTCTCTACCCGCTTCATTTCCCGAATGACTCGCTTGAGTGGAAGGGAAATGCCTCTGGAGACGATAGATGCAATTAACGCTGACACAATAATAAGTATAGGTGCCACGATAAATAAGTACCTTTGATTTTGCACCAACTCCACGTTCAGATCCTCACTAGGTGTCACACTAATCACAGACCAGTCGGCAAACGGCAACTTGGAAGCGATTACAACTCTTTTATTACTTCGATTTACAATAACATCCTCCTCCGGTACCTGCTGCTCTAGATTTTGCAAATCCGGTGGCGGATCAGAGGAAGTGGCCGACACAATTCGATTTTCATGACCCAACAAATATACCTGACTATTGGTGCCTAACCGCAAATTGTGGAGAGCGGACAAAACAGAACGCGGCTCAGCCTCAAACAGGACAATACCAATCGGCTTGTGTTCATCCAGATCATAGAGCTGCCGTCCAAACGCAAACACGGGTCTGGTTTCCACCTGATCAATGACAGAGTGAGGATACACGCCCAGCCATGCAATTTTGCCCGCCGACTTTCGAATTTCCTTATACCATTCCGTATGTTCGTAATGAGTATCAATGACATTCATATAATTGCCATAGTTATATACCTTGCCTGTGTCTGTGATGACATGGATGCCAATCAGATCCTCACGCGAATAATAGATAGCGCCCAGAATATTCGTAATCGTACGTTCGTTGATGTAATTGACAGCAGGTAAATCACTACTATCCGTCGTCAACAGACGAACCAAATCCATATTGTTGCTGATCGATTTGGAGAGACTGTTATAGCTGCCGAGTAGCAATTCGAACAGGCCTGCCGTCTGGGATACATTTTTACGCGCCAGCTCGCTGACCTTATCATGGAACTGCACCGTAGTACGGTTGTAAAATAATAGACTGACCGCCAGCACAATGCCGGACATGCTCAACAGGAACAGAACAAACAAGCGGTATTGAATGGATTGAAAACGGCGCAGCATACCTCCGTGCGCTCCTTTCGCATCGGCCGCCTATCCTTTAACCGCTCCCGCAACCATGCCCTTGGTGATATTTTCGGACAGAACAAAATAAATAATAATGACCGGTAAGGCACCCATGACTAGAAAAGCACCAATATTACCGTAGTTCACAGAATACTGGCTGACGAACGTATATACGCCGAAAGGGAGAGTTTTGAGCTTCTCGGACGAGATAAAGGTGGCAGCCATAATGTATTCATTCCAGATGTTAATGAAAGTTAAAATACATACCGTCATGATAGGCGGAATCGAGATGGGTAAGATTACACTGCGGAAAATACGATAAATGCTTGCTCCGTCAATGTAAGCGGATTCTTCAATTTCGTGGGGAATGGACCGCATAAAGCCGGATAGGATGAAGACCGCAATCGGTGTCTGAAAAGCAATGTAGGGTAAAATCAGTGAGAAATACGTATTCAGAATATGGACGTTTTTAAACATCACCATCAGCGGCAGCAGCGTAGCTTGCATCGGGATCATCATCCCGATCAGAAACAAAGTCAGCACAACAGCCCCGAAGCGCCAACGAAAACGTGTAATCGCATAAGCAGCCATTGAGCTTAACAAAATGACGAAAATCATCGTAACCCCAGTCACCAGTACACTGTTTCCTAAATAACGCAAGTAGCTCCCTGATTCATAGGCTTCCTGATAGTTGTGCCACTGGGGCACTTTAGGGAGTGCAAAGAAGCTTGAGCTCAATATCTCTTCATTCGTCTTCAACGAATAGGTCAGCAGCCAAAAGAGTGGATACAGCTGCGTGACAATTAAGATTGCCAATAAGGAAAAGACTCCCGTTTTTTTTAAGGCATTCAACAGTTCCATCTCCTTTAGCTTACCTTATTTTCGATTCGTTTGAAAACAAAATTTATCACAATTGTAAATGACAAGCAAATCACTACGAGAATTGAAGCTAATGCGCTGCCATATCCGTATTTCATCGATAAAAAGGACATATTGTACATATACGTAGATACTGTATCCGTTGCATGAGCTGGTCCTCCACCCGTCATCACCCAGATCAAATCAAACGATTGCAGGGAGCCGATAAATGCTAATACAATTGATATCTTGAAAATAGGTACAATGAGCGGCAGCGTAATATAGCGGTCTGCTTTGAATCCTTCAGCTCCATCAATTTTGGCTGCTTCGTACAGCTCATTCGGTATATTTTGTACACCGGTAAACTGGATAAGTAAATGATAGCCAAAATACTGCCACAACGATACAAAATAGAGGGCGTACATCGCTATCTGCGGTTCCGTCAGCCATGAGCGCGTCCAGCTTTCCAGCCCAATCGCCAGCAAAATACCGTTCAGCATTCCACCCATCGAAGCTGGATTATAGATCGTCTTCCACAGCTGCCCGATAATGACCACCGATAGAATAACCGGCAGAAAATACATCGTAACCAGCGTATTGGCCTTACGCACATAACGATTAAGCAAGATCGCCAGCAACAGACAGAACGGAATTTCCAGCATGGAAAACACAGCGAACATCATAGTCCGTTTCACGGACGGCCAGAACACTGAATCTGCTGTAAAAATCCGTTCAAAATTAGCCAGCCCCACGAACTTTGCCTCGGCGATTCCGTTCCAATCCAGCAATCCGCAATACACCGACACCAGAATCGGAACAAATACCATACAGGTATACAACAACAGGCAGGGTAGCACGAAAACGGCAATGGTACGTGCTGGCACCTTCAGTACATTCATGCTCTAATCTCCTTTGTGTTGATTCTGAACATCTTCTGAGGATGCACAACCTACATGATTTCCAATCAGGGAAGGAGCACTCTGCCCCCTCCCTAGTGTCAGCTACTTCAGGATTTTGCAAAATTCGATTCCAGTCGCTCCAAAGTGCAATATCTAGACGAACTAGGCCATTTCGATCTATATATTGTTCATTGGGAGTCGCTTATTGGATTTTTGCAAAATCCTCACTTATTTATTCGCTTCAAAAGTGTTCTGATGTTCCTTGGCAACTTGTGCAGAGTCCTCTTTTTGCACAAACAGGTTTTGAATGCTACTCAGATGCGCCTGCGCAATAGCCGGATTCATCGTATTATCAAAAGCGAGATCGCCCCCTTTTACATTCTTGAACAGCTCATTAAGACTAATCGCTAACTCGGAGTAGCCCGCTTCCTTCAGATCACCTTTCATTTTCTGACCACTGCCAATCGCATTTTTCAGATCAAACTGAATTTTGGGCATCTCCGTAATAAAATAGTGCAGAAAATCCTTCGTCTCCTGTAAATGTTCACTGTTCGCAGATACCGCAAATGCGCTGCCCGGCGCAATTACATACTCATTCACATCACCCTTGCCATTCACCGTAGGGAATTGAAACGCTCCTACCTTACCCGCTACCGAAGAAGCATCAATAGACCCCGTTTCCCATGTACCCATGATATACATCGCGGCTTTTCCTGTTTTAAAAATATTACCACCTGCATTGTAGTCAATAGATGTAGCTCCATCCGGGAAAGCCCCTGCCTGCACCAATTCCTGAAATGCATCCACCGCTTCCACAAAAGCCGGGTCGTTAAACGTCTTTTTACCGTCCAGTACATCATTGAGAAAATTTGGCCCTTCATTTGTACGCAACAAAATATTCATAAAAAGGAGGGAACCCGTCCATGAATCCTTTTCCCCAATGGCAATCGGAGTAATTCCCTTCGCCTTCAACGTCTTGACCGTCGTAATCAGCTCGTCAAAGGTGGTCGGCAACTTCTGGATTCCCGCCTGCTTGAACAGTTCTTTATTGTAAAACACCACTTCTATATTGTTACCGTCCGGAAAAGCATAGAGCTTATCGTCGAAACTATAGTAATTAAGAAGTCCATTCTGAAACGTATCTTTTAACCCCTCTTTATCAGCCACATCATTTAATGGAGCCAGCAGCCCAGCATCTACGAATGGCTTCATCTGTGCAGCCGGGTTTACAATCGTGATATCAGGTACTTCCTTCGCCGCTGCCTGTGTTTTCAGCTTAAGCTTTTGTTGATCTGTATTTAGCGAATCCAATTCAATTTTGACATGAGGATGATCCTGCTCGTATTGACCTACAATTTGCTTAATCATTTTGTACGAAGGGGTGCTCGGATCAGGATTAATGTTCTGAAAGGTAATCGTAACATCTTTCGTTGCGGTGCCTCTGCTCGGTTCTCCTGAATTTCCCGGACTTGCGCTTTGTCCGTTATTACAAGCTGCCAGCGTCAATGCCAAGGCGCTCGCCATCACAATGGCAAACGCTTTCATTTTTGTTCTGCTCATGGTCTTTTTCCTCCTCTTGTTGAAGCATTGCGCAATTTGCCCTCCTTATTGGTGGACACTCAATGCCCGCTTGTTCTTTTCATTATGTTCCATAGAAAAGACGTGAACAATGCGTGAACTTAAGGAGAAGGGTTTGTTTTTTCAAGCCCTCATTTGCGTGCTTCAAAATTCATTCATATCATAACTTGCAATTTATCTAGAACACAGGCATAATATGAATAAGATCATAGTTTGATAATGATTATCATTATTAAATGATAAATACACATAGACTTTAAAGGAGGCAGGACCGCAGTGAAAGAAATTTTTAATAAAACCTCCCTGCATATTGATGATTATTTGGATCTTCTCAATCTTGCCGTACAAGTCGGAGATACAAAGTGGCAAAAAGAAATTACCCGTAAACTTCAAACCTTGAGTGTCCTTCAGACAGAACAGGTTAAAATAGATTAACTTCCCCAGTTAATACTGTCCTCAGTTAAAAAAGCTGACTAGGCACCACTATACAAAGGACAACCAGAATACCATAAAACTTTTGACCGAATCCACGATAATGGTCTTTCATGTGAATGATAAATGAATCGGTTATAGGAAAAAGAGCACAGCCCGTTAAGGCTGTGCTCTTTTATCTTGCTTGGCGACGTCCTACTCTCCCAGGACCCTGCGGTCCAAGTACCATCGGCGCTGGAGGGCTTAACGGTCGTGTTC